>DATBIA010000068.1:0-110632 GCA_036557165.1 Bryobacteraceae bacterium | reverse complement strand
CGCTGCCCAAAGTCTCGGCCAACTTCAGCAGGCCCACTTTGTTCTTGATCACCTTCTGTTGCGTGTTCATCTGAAATTCTCCTGTCCGGACTATCCGGACCAGTCTATCGAAAATGTCAGATCAAGTAATGGCTACTGCATTTTAAGCGTGGCGGCATTTCCGGATTCAAAAAATCTTCGCATGGCCACGGATTCTTCATCTGTTCCGTACCCCATGCTGGCCACTCGGATGTGCGTCCGGTTGTTTCCTAAATCCGAAAGTGTAACGACCGTCCATGTCGATTTCCAGGCTTCCCGGAAGGGGAACGATTTAGGAGGCCGCTCGATACGAATCGCAATCATACGTTGGGGTTCGTACGCCAGGATTCGATTCTCGATTGTCTCTTCATCGCCCAGCGCGCCCGCGGCGCTGTATCGAGAACGGATCAACCCGCCGATCCGAAAGTCCACGTCAGCCAAGGCCACCCCGACTGACTTATACCCTTCCCCCGATGTCCAAACCTTCCACACCTCGGCCACGGGCGCATTCAGGGTTGCCTCGTTGACGAAAGACGGAGCATCCTCGAATTGACGTGCCGATTGTGCGCCGGCCACTCCCCAAGACCAGAGTGCTGCGCAGAGTACCGTCCATCGAATCGCGTTGTTCATCGATTCCTCCTAGAGATTGCTTCGATGCGCTAGGCCACTTCCGCACTGAGCCATACATCGCCGCACTGGGGACAGACTAGCGCAGGCACGTTCTCAAACTCATACACCTCTTCGTCACCCCATGGTTGCCGATGAGTGATCGAAGTCCTCCGAAAACTTCCTCCGCACAGCGGGCAAATGGTGCGCTGAGTCGTCGGGCCGCCTAGCTCAATCGCTCTTCAGCAACTGCCGCGCGATCACGAGCTTCTGGATCTCGCTGGCCCCCTCTCCGATCGTGCAGAGCTTCGAATCGCGGTAGAACTTCTCCACGGGATAATCCTTGATGAAGCCGTAGCCACCGTGGATCTGCACCGCCTCGTTCGCCACGCGCACAGCGGTCTCAGAGGCGAAAAGCTTCGCCATCGACGATTCCTTGTTCACCGTGACGCCGGAATCTTTGAGCCAGGCCGCGCGCAGCGTGAGCAGGCGGGCCGCTTCGATATCCGTGGCCATATCCGCCAGCTTGTGTTGAATCGCCTGAAATTCCGAAATAAACCGGCCGAACTGCTTGCGCTGTTTGGAGTATTTCAACGCCGCCTCGTAAGCGCCCTGCGCGACGCCCACCGAAAGCGCCGCGATCGAGATCCGCCCGCCGTCCAGAATCCGAAGACTGTCGATAAAGCCGTCGCCCGGTTTGCCGCAAAGCTGCGAATTGGGCAGGCGGCAGTTGCTAAAGATCACCTCGCCCGTGGGCGAACATCGCATGCCCAATTTGTTTTCCTTCTTGCCGAAGCGGAAACCGGGCGTGCCCTTTTCCACGATGAACGCCGAAATGCCGTGCGAGGAAGCCGAGCGGTCCGTTACCGCCATGGCCACGCACACGTCGGCGATATGAGCATTGGTGGTGAACGTCTTGACTCCGTTCAGTGTCCAGCAATCCCCCTCGCGGACGCCTAGGGTCCGCAAACCGCCCGCATCCGATCCGGCTTCCGGCTCCGTCAGCGACCAGCAGCCGATCCATTCCCCCAACGCGAGCTTGGGAATGTAGCGCCGCTTCTGCTCCTCGCTACCCGCCGTGTAAATGTGATTTGTGCAGAGCGAAACGTGCGCCGCCACGCTCAGCGCGATGGACGGATCGACGCGCGCCAGTTCTTCCGTTAACGCGACGTAATCGACGTAACTGTAGCCCGCGCCACCCAACTCCTCGGGAAATATCGCGCCCAGCACGCCCAATTCGCCCAGCTTGCGAAATACATCCGGCGGGAAATGCTGTGATTCGTCCCACTCCATTGTGTGCGGCTTGAGCTCGCCTTCGGCGAATTCGCGGATGCTTCTGCGAAGCTGGCGCTGTTCCTCGGTTAATCCGAAATGCATGGCGATTTTCGCGGGACGAAGCCTCGTCCACTTTCAGGGTAAAGCCTGTGCTAGACGATTTCCTCGCGCTCCGCGTCCCAGCGCAGGGTGCGGCCCGTACGGTAGCTGTCCACGGCCATTCGGCAGGCCACCGAGACGCGGAAGCCGATGTCGAAGGGACAATTAGGCTCCCGTCCGGACCGGATGCAATCGAAGAAATTCTCCATGTGGGCGTGCGGGGTGTGCGTGGCGCGGCCGGCCATTTCTCCACCGGCGGCGCCCGATGGGCGGTTGATCTTTTGCGAGATGTAGCGCACCTGGCTGGCTCGTGCGATCGTTCCGTGCGTGCCGAGCACATCTTCGCCGGCCCCAAGCTGATTGTTGCCGGCTCCCGAAACCCAATTAATCAGGACCTCTTCCGGTTGCTGCAGCGTCACGCTCATCGTATCGGGTACTTCGCGACCGTCTTTCCATAGATAGATTCCGCCCTTCATGGAAGCGGTCTGCGGTATCTGGAGCCCCAGCGCTTTGTACCAAAAACTGAGCTGTTGGCTCATCCCTTCAAAGACATTCCCACCCGAGGTTTCCCAAAAATAACGCCAGTGAATAAAACGGTTCGCATCGAAGGGCCGCCTCGCGCCTTCGCCTAAAAAGTCTTCCCACGCGACATTTTGAGCGTTCAAGTCGGGCGTCAGCAGCGCGGTTCTGGACCACAGCGGCTTGTTTCCCGGGGTGTTGCGATGCATCTGCATCGTGATGGCGGTGATATTTCCCATGCGGGCGGGATCCGACAGAAATTGGCGCACGTCGCTCATGTGACCCGACGAGCACGCCTGATGGCCGATCTGCACCGTCCGCTTCGAGCCATAGCGCCTATAGGCCGCGCGCATTGCCTTGGCGTGTTCAAGGGAAAACGCCATAATCCGCTCCTGGTAAACGTGCTTTCCCGCATCGAGCGAAGCGATGAACTGAGCGGCGTGTAAGTGCGGCGGAGTAGCAATCGCGACCGCATCGATGGAGCTATCCTCCAGCAGGCGGCGGTAATCGGAGTAAAGCGCGGCCGATGGTGCGGCTCCTCCTGCACGCTCCAATCGGCGCGAAAAAATGTCCGCGAACGCGGCGATTTCCGTATTCGGGCAGGCGCGGATCTGCGCTGCCAGCTCCATTCCACGGTCACCTGCGCCGATGATGCCGATGCGGATCCTGTCGTTCGCCCCTAGCGCTTCAGCCGGTCCGGCCGCGAGGGTTCCGGCGAGTCCGGTGGCGACCTTGCCGATAAAGTGCCGGCGGGAATCCATGGGGCTGTAATGAGTGTAGCAGTCCGCAAGAAGAGGAACATTGGCCAGGGCTCGCCATGCCCTGGTGTTTCCCCTAGTATCATCCGGACGACTTTTCAACCCAAAAACGCTATCGGATTCTCTTTTTTCGGGCATTCGGAAGAAAAACTCGAAACACTGATCGGCGATTTTTGCTCTATAATCAAGCATTCCCGATGCGTTAGGGCTCCGCCCGCGCGGTTCGTGAAATGCAGGGCCAAACGCACAAATCTTCGGAAGTCCGGTATCGCCCGCGAGGGAACCCCGCCAAATGGCAGTGGATACCCCGGTTGAAAATGGAGTCGTTTCGAGGAACAGCCACTAGCTGGTGTTCGGAGCGCAGGCTAGGCGCAACGCTATGACGTGTACCGAGCCCAAGCTGAGCCTCGCGGAAATCGCCGCGATGGCCAATTCTCTCTTTCGCACAGGACCCCGCGTGCGGCGCACCATCCAACGGCTTCGACCTTATATTTGTCCTGTTGAAATTCTTCTCTCCCTGGTTCCCGATTACGCATCGGTTTTGGATATTGGCTGCGGCAGCGGCCTTTTTTTGGGATTGGCTCTTCAATCCGGCAAAGCCATTCGCGCCTACGGAATCGATGTTTCCCGAGACGCTCTAAACATGGCGGAGCAAATGCGCGAAAACGGACTTTCCCATGAACAAGCCCGTCGCTTGACCCTGCACCTGTCCAAGGGCGTCGCCGACTGGCCCGAAGAAAAGTTCGACGTGGTGAGCCTCATCGACATGATGCATCACGTAGTGCTGGACCAACGCCAGGCGGTCTTTGAAGCTGCGATGGTTCGCGTAAAGCCGGGCGGAATTCTTCTGTATAAGGATATGTGCCGCCGGCCGCGATGGCGCGCGCTGATGAATTCACTCCACGATCTGGTGCTGGCGCGCCTATGGATTACCTACACGCCGATTTCCGAGGTGGAATCGGCCGCTGGAAAATTCGGACTGATCGAATCTCGGTCGGAGACGATCAACCGCTTATGGTACGGCCATGAACTCCGTGTCTACCGGCGGGCGGCCGCCAAAGTCGCGGAGGCGGCGCCGGCCACCGCAATCGTCCCATGACGGCGGCGTCGCCCGTTCGCGCCAAAACCGGCCCGTTCCCGACGCCGGGGAAGATGGCGTCGCCCGTCCTTGCAAGCGTCGGAGCGCTGGCGGCCGCGCTGGCGCTCGCTGGATGCATCGGCCTGGTTCAAGCCGGCAAGCAAGGGGAGCGCGCCGTGCTTGCCACCGCTTTCTTTCTCCTCGCGGTTCTGCTGGTTGTGCCCGCGGCCTATCTTCTCCGCCGCGGGAGGCATTCACGACCTGGAACGCTCGGACTTTCGCTTCTGACTGCCTGCGCGGTGTCTCTCCTGGGTATCTACTTCTTCTGGGTCGCCTCCTATGTGACCTTCCCCGCCGATATGCTGATTTGGTCCGAGGGCGATTTCGTGAACGACATTCTCAAATTCTCCATCGGATACCCGATTTATAGCCCCCAAATCAATAACAATTCGATGAATTATGTCCCAGGGGCGCAACTGCTGACACATCTGATCGCTCTCATCGCCGGCAAAACGTGGTCGATTCCCACGCTCCGGGCGATCCAGTTGGGTTATGCCGCGATTGCGGCGTTTATCGCTGTCCTGTGCTGCCGCAAGGTTTTGGTTCTGGCTTTTCCGGAATCGCGACCCGGTGAAGGATGGTTGTGGAACGCCTTTCTCTTTTCCACGCTGCTCCTGATCGCGACTAACTCCATCACCAACCATTTCGCCCACAATCTGCACGCCGACTCCCTGGCGGAGGTCGCAAACGTATCGGCTTTTTATCTGCTTCTGCGCTATATCGAGGCTCGTTCCCGAGGCGTGCTGGCCGCGATGGCGGTCATGGTCACGGTGGGATTCTTCATCCGCCAAAATGTGCTGCTTTGGGGCCTTTGTTACGGCGGTTTCTTATTGTTTTGGGATTCCTGGAAACGCCTGGCGGTATTTGCGGCCGCGGCGGCTGCGTTGTACGGAGCGGCCATCGCCGGCGCCTTCGCTGTGTGGGGTCAGCCGTTTTACTATTGGGTCTTCTTTGTGCTGACCAAGCATGCCTTTTCGCCGCTGCGAAGCTTCCAGCACGGCCTGGATGCGTGGACATATTTCGCGGCGCTCATGCTTGGGGCTGCGGCGGTTCTGCGAGGCCGGAACGCAGGGCCGCTTCTCGGCGCCTGGCTTGCCTGCCTCACGGTTTTCGCTTCCGAGACATTCACCAGCGGCTGGGGCTGGATGTTGAACCACATGGGGCCGGGGTCGCTGCTATCGGGAATTTGGTTTTTCGCTGGCCTGGCTTCGGTTTGGCATCTTGCCACGGAATCGGGAAAACCCTGGAGCCTGGAGAACTGGGTCCGCGCCGGCGCACTCACGGCAACCGTTGCCCTGATGGCGAACGGCCTCGGACTCATGCGGATTCCGCTGCGTCCAATCCCGGACGATGCCTACCGCTATGTCCGCGATATCGAAGCGCAATTCCAGGGCGTTCCCGCAACGCGCGTTCTGCTCGACTTGGGGACGTGGCCGTACATCAAGGACAAGGCCATCGTAGGGGACCGCGCGGCCAGCATCGGCGATCGCGGCTATGCGGGCACGGGAGACTTCTCCGGATTACTCTCGCGGATCGCGTCGAAACACTATTCGAAAATCTTGGTCCACGGATATCACAGCTTCGATTTTGTCTACGATTACTTCCTCTTCCCGAAGCCCACCGGTATCCGCCAGGCTCTGCTCGACAATTATCGCGAGACCGGCGCCATCCGGGCTGTAGAAGGAAACCCGTATCTGAAAGATTGGGCCGAGGATCCGTTCTATTTCGGGGAAATTTCGATCTTGGAGCCGAAGCCGTAGCAAGCTTCCTCGGCCGGCCGCTGTCTTCACTTTGATTGCGATTCGTTGCTACACATCTAAATTCCGGACATCCAGCGCGTTCTCTTCGATGAACTTCCGGCGGCTCTCCACGTCCTCGCCCATCAACGTCGTAAAGATCTGATCGCTCTGCACCAGATCCTCCAAAGACACCTTCAGCAGCGTCCGCGTCTCCGCGTTCATGGTCGTCTCCCAAAGCTGCTCGGCGTTCATGTCTGACGGCGGCGATTCGCACCGGCTATTAGAAACTGGGGCTGGGAACATGCGCATAGTTCTGTTAGGCTCCGGAAGCCTTCCTCACCGGAGGCGTCAAGCGCAGCGTGACTTCCAGCGCTCGACCCATCGGCTTTGTTTGCACCACCTCGAAACTAGAGGTATCCAATTGGTCAATGGACTCAAACAGATTTCCTGGAACGGCGGCGGGCGGTTCATCCGCCTTCGTTTTGAAGCTTGCACTGTCGATCAGAATCCCGCCAAAGGCAAATCTAACTTTCCACACCTCGCATGCCTTCTGAAGGAGTGAGAGTGAGGGGCAATACCTCCCGTTCTTGATGTCATAGATGGCTTGACGGCTGACGCCCAAATCGGAAGCAACCTCCGCCACAGTCGCCTTTTTGAGCCGGTTTACGACCAGGTCAGCGGCCTTTTTTCTGAGTTCGTTCATTGGTCTCGACGCAGGCATGGCAAAGATTCCAACAGGGGAAAGATTACCTTGACTCTCGGTAGAAAGTCAAGTAAAGTTTAATTGATACTGCTGGCCCTCCCTTTCGAAGAGCTAGATCAATGCTCGAGCGGACATTCATCCACGTGCCGGGCATCGGCAGACGAACCGAGCGGGAATTGTGGGATTCGGGCATCACCTCATGGAAGGAGTTCGCGCGTCCGGCACAAATTGGTGCTGGCGTACGGCGTCGATTGGAATCCTATATCCCCCAGTCGATCCACGCCGTTCGAGAGAAGGATGCAGCGTTCTTTCGGCGTCTCTCGACTATGGGCGAGGCCTGGAGACTGTACCCCGAGTTCGCGAGTCAATGCGTATTTCTCGACATCGAGACAACTGGGCTTTCGCCCGTTTTCGATACGGTCACGATGGTGGGCCTCTTCGATGGTCGGCGCTATCGGACGTTTATCGACGGCCAGAACCTCGGTGAATTCCCAGAGCACCTTGCAAAGTACTCGGTCGTCGTCACCTACAACGGATCCGGATTTGATCTCCGCTTTCTTAAACTCGCCTTCAACGCGTTACAGATGCCCCCAATCCATATCGACCTGCGATGGATCGCGCGACGTTTGGGTTACCGAGGCGGGTTGAAGTCTGTTGAAAAGGAGCTTGGGATCGTTAGAGACAAATCGGTCGAGGAGATCGGTGGACACGAAGCGACGATCCTGTGGTCACGGCACCTAAGAGGGGAGGAGTCGGCCCTCCGCCAGCTTATTGCTTACAACAGGGAAGATGTCGTGCATTTGAAGGCCATTATGGAGATGACCTACGACCAACTTGCCAAGCGCACAGCGGGCGCGCTTTGGAACAGAAAAGAGATGTTTTCCGGGATCGCCGCGCTACCGAAATCGCCAAAAATCCCGAGGCAGGAGCCCGAACCTTCATCGAAATCATTGGTTAAAAACCTCCTAGTCCACAGCGCGATCTGCACTCCTCGGATTGTCGGCATCGACCTGACTGGGAGCGAACGCCGGGCAACGGGTTGGGCGCTGCTCCGGGACTCCTTTGCAGAAACCAAGAGCCTCGTCGCCGACGACGATATCGTTCGAGAAACTCTGACGGCGAAGCCAGACATCGTGTCGATTGACTCGCCACTTTCAGTCCCAGTGGGCTGGAACGACGCGCAGCAACAGCTCGTGAAGAACGTTCCGATATACCGGAGGTGTGAACTAGCGCTCAAGAGGATGGGGATCTCAGTCTTTTGGTGCCTGCTGCCGAGCATGCGCTCCTTGACCATGCGGGGCATGCGATTGGCAGAGCGCCTGAGGGGACATGGTTTGCGGGTAATCGAAAGCTATCCGGGGGCCGCGCAGGATATCCTCGGCATTCCCCGGAAGGGCTCCAGCCTTGAAGAGCTCAAGCGGGGCCTCAACAGGGCCGGGATCACAGGAAGGTACCTCACCGATCGCGTGACCCACGATGAGGTGGACGCCATCACGTGCGCACTGGTCGGTCTGTTCTATCTGGCCGATGACTATATCGCTCTCGGGACTGCCGAGGAGGATTACCTCATCGTGCCTCGCAGCCCTCGAATAAATTTCGCGAAGCTCGCAGAGATTCTTAGCTTGACGGGCCTGGATGAGCCGAACACGCCCGACCAGGTTGAGCTAAAATGCAGACTTCGTGCCGCTAAGCCAGCGCCAATCCCAACCTTCGCCTAGCGGAGCCATATTTGTCGGCTTTGCTGGCCGCATGGGTTCCGGCAAGACTTCTGCGGCCACGTATTTGAGCTTGAGGTACGGCTTTCAGTACAAGCGTTATAGCCAGGTTCTTCAGACTTGGTGCGTCCCTGAAGAGGGTCGAAAAGGACTTCAGCAGCTCGGCTGGGGTGTGATGGCGGGAGGATTGCAGGCGGAGCTAAATGCGCGGCTGATAGCCGGGCTTAATCGATATCAGAGCGCGGCCATCGACGGCCTCAGACACCGGATAGACCTTGAAAGCCTCTCATCCAATTTCGGTCATTCCTTTGGCATGATTTTTATTGAGGCAGGCGATCAGGTCCGCTTCGCGCGGCTGGGAAATCGTTTCGCAACATTGGCCGACTTTCGGGAGGCTGACTCGCATCCTGTGGAGGCGAATATCGACGGTCTTCGACCGCTGGCGGCAGCTGTGATCTTAAACGAGCGGTCATTGCAGGAGATGTACGAGCAATTGGACGCCTGGCTTATAAGCCGGCGGTATGAGGATCAAGCTTGAGTGTGTGGGTCATAGTCGGTGGGCAGTTTGGCTCGGAGGGCAAGGGCAAAATATCGGCGATCATCACCCTTCAAGAAGAGATCGACATTTGCATCCGCTGTGGAGGTCCGAACTCCGGCCATTCGTTTCAGCAGCCCAACGGCGATTTCGTTCTTCTACGGCAGCTTCCGACGGGTTTCGTTCGACCGCAAACGCGGCTGCTGATTCCAGCCGGCGCACTAGTGGATCTGGACGTGTTGCAATCGGAGCTTGAAAGTCTTGGACTTGATTCCCACCGTGTCGGAATCGACCGGAACGCAATGGTTATCGCCGAACACGATCGGGAGCACGAGCGGCGGCTCGGGTTAGCCCAACGATTGAGCTCAACGCTCTGCGGCGTGGGATCCGCTGTAGCGCGCCGCGCGCTTAGGGCGCCCGACGTGGAATTAGTTGGCAACGCGGCATCCTCACGAGCATGGCTCAGACCCTTCATTACGGACGTCTCCGCCGAGGCCAATTCCGGGTTCGATTCTGGAAAGAAGATCCTGATAGAAGGAACCCAGGGATCTGGGCTCTCTCTATATCATTCGGCAAACTATCCGAAAGCTACCTCCAGAGATACGAACGCGGCAGGCTTTGCAAGTGAGGTCGGCATCAGCCCTCGCGCAATCTCGGAGGTGGTACTTGTGTTTCGGACATTCCCAATCAGGGTCGCTGGTGCTCAAGCTGGTCCACTGCCGAATGAGCTCACGTGGGAACAACTTCAGTCCGAATGCGGTGCGCCGGTTCCGCTGCACGAATATGCAACCGTGACTCGGAAACTGAGACGGGTTGGCCGTTTCGACTGGGATGCGGCCCGGCGCGCTGCAATGCTCAACCGACCGACGAGAATAGCGGCCAATTTCCTCGACTATTTGGACTTCGGAAATCGTGCCGCTTCAGACTGGGAGAGACTAAGCGCAAACGCAAGGAAATTCGTCCATAATCTGGAACGGTTGTGCCACTCGCCGGTTTCCTACGTCGGCACCGGTCCCCGCCTGTCGGACGGGATCTCCTACGCTACTCCTGGGCTAGGGAGATTGGCGGAGGCGGATCGCGATTCGAGAAGGCGGAACTGCACGGAGCTCGCATGAGCGTGAACTTCGATGAGCGGGAGCAGTTAAAGAAAGCCGAACGTGATCGTCTTTTTCAGTTACCCGACTTCCCGCAGGGTCATCCCGATGACGACCGGGGCGTCCTGCTAAGTGATCAGATCCAACGCTACTGTCAGCAATACCAACTCATAAGCCCTTTCGATCCAGAGCTGCTCAAACCCGCGGGGTACGACCTCAGAGTGGGGCGGAATTACTCAAAGAACGGCCAGCATTTTGCTCTCAACGATGGGATGGAGTTGGAGATTGAGCCGTATCAGGTGGCAATCATCGAGACATACGAAACGCTGAACATGCCGGAGTTCCTCATCGGGAGGTGGAACATCCGCGTTCAACTTGCATATGAAGGTCTTCTCTGGGTCGGCGGAGCTCAGGTGGATCCTGGCTTTCGAGGTTACCTTTGCTGCCCGATTTACAATCTGTCCACCAAGCCGGTGGCTCTGAAATTTCGCGGCAAACTGGCCATGATCGATTTTGTTACTACGACGCCTTTTAGAGACGGGGAATGCAAGAGTTTCGACTGGCGCAATCGACGCATGCTCGTTTTCCCCGATTATCCGCCGTTGAGGAGCGGCATCGAGGAGCGGGTTCAAAAGTTCCAATCCAGCATCGAAGCAGCGAAAAAGAAAACGGATGGGGATCTCGAGACGGCGAGTTTAGACACGCGGACGAAACTGGGCGAAATTCATCAACGAATAGACACTTTCCTGGCGCTTGTGTTCACTGTCGTAGCAGTGCTTTTTGCGGGATTGGGAATCCTCGCGACAGCCGGACCTGGGGAACGATCTTTCGTTAATCCGCCAGCCTGGGTTGCCGCCGTCGCCCTCTATTTCGCCCTGCGAGCGAACCGGCGATCCGGACAAGATGCGCCGCAGGATAAGTGGCACACCCGACGTCCGGGCGCACTATTGATTGCGGCCGGGGCCGTGCTTCTAAGCCTTGCTTACCACTACTGGGGTGGCCACTTTTCTCTCACCGATCTCATCGCAGCGAAGCCGCAGGCTCCGGAGGTCATGCGCGCCATCACAACAGAGAAGGAGGAACGTGAGGCTGCTATTCAGAACCTCCAGCGGCAGGCCGATGCCAAATTTCAGTCAATCCAGGAACAGCTTGGACGTCTGGAGTCAGCGAAATCCAGTACAAAATAGCTGTTGTTCTGGCAATCGAGGAGGCGATAAGTCAATGAACCCGTCCCTAGCTCACACATCCAAATTCCGGACATCCAGAGCGTTCTCTTCGATGAACTTCCGGCGGCTTTCCACGTCCTCGCCCATCAACGTCGTAAAGATCTGATCGCTCTGCACCAGATCCTCCAGCGACACCTTCAGCAGCGTCCGCGTCTCCGCGTTCATGGTCGTCTCCCAAAGCTGCTCGGCGTTCATCTCGCCCAGCCCCTTGTAGCGCTGCACGTTCACTTCGCGCGTGCCCTCGTTCTTCACGTGATTGAGCAGGTCGCGCCAGCCCGCGATCGTTTCGCGATGACTGTCCTTCACCACCACGAACGGCGGCTTATTGAACTTCATCGATTGCCGCGCCAGCGAACGCACCCGCTTGTACTCGGGCTGCGCCGCCAGTTCGACGTTGATCGCGCGTTCGGCGTTGGTCGGATCGCGGAACGTCGCCATCCAGGCCGAATGCTCCTCTTCATGTTTCAGCTCGCTGGTCAGACCCGCCGCCTTCAGCGCTTTCTGCAAAGCTTCCATGTTGGCTTTCTCGGTGAAATCGGCTTTAGTGTCGATGGCCAGATCCATGCGCGTCAGAACTTCCACCACCCGCGGATCGCGCAGCCTTCGCTCCAACCGGCGGAAAGCGATCTGGAATTCGTCAAGTTGCATCAGGAAATTGCGCAACTCCGTCCCTTCGAGCTTGGCCTTATCGGCTAACTCCACCGACAGGTTTTCGGTCGCCCGCCTCAGGATCTCGCGCGTAAACTCTTTATCGTCTTTGATGTATTTCTCGCTCTTCCCGCGCTTGATGCGATACAGGGGCGGCTGCGCGACGAAGATGTTGCCGCGCTTGATCAACTCCTGCATGTGCCGGAAGAAAAACGTCAGCAGCAGCGTTCGGATGTGCGAACCGTCCACGTCCGCGTCCGTCATGATGATGATCTTGCCGTACCGGAGCCGCGCCGGGTCAAAATCTTCTTTGCCGATTCCCGTCCCGATCGCCGTAATCATGGCGCGGATCTCTTCGTGGCCCAGCATCTTGTCGTACCGCGCCTTTTCCACGTTCAGGATTTTTCCGCGCAACGGCAGGATCGCCTGGTAACGGCGGTCCCGGCCGCCCTTCGCAGTGCCACCCGCCGATTCGCCTTCCACCAGGAACAGCTCGCAACGCTCCGGATCGCGTTCCTGGCAATCGGCCAGTTTCCCGGGCAGCCCGCCCGAGTCGAGAGCGCCCTTGCGCCTCGTCAAATCGCGGGCCTTGCGCGCCGCTTCGCGCGCCCTCGCCGCATCAATCGCCTTTGAGACGATCTTCTTCATGACTGCCGAATTCTTGTCGAAGAACTCGCCCAGTTTTTCATTGACAAGCTGCACCACGTAACCCTGAATATCGGAATTGAGCTTGCCCTTCGTCTGCCCTTCGAACTGCGGCTGCGGAAGTTTGACGCTGATTACGGCCGTGAGGCCCTCGCGCACATCGTCGCCGGTCAGATTCTCCTTCACGTCCTTGAACAGGCCGCCCTGCTGCCCGGCGGCATTGATGGTGCGCGTGAGCGCGCTGCGAAATCCCGAAAGATGCGTCCCCCCGTCCACGGTGTTGATGTTGTTGGCGAAGCTGAAGACCGACTCACCGTAGGTGTCGTTGTATTGCAGCGCCACTTCCATGGAAAGCACGCCGCCGTTGGGAAGCTCGCGCTCGCCCTCGAAGCTGATGGGCTTGTCGTGCAGCACGTTCTTGCCTTTGTTCAGGTGCTTAATGAACTCGGAGATTCCGCCGCTGAAGTGAAACTCGGTCGACTTGGGCGGGTCTTCGCGCTCATCTGTCAGCGTGATCTTCAGACCTTTGTTCAGGAACGCCAACTCGCGCAGCCGTTGAGCCAGCGTGTCGAAATTGAACTTCGTAGCGTCCATGATCGAGCTATCCGGCCGGAAGGTCACCTTCGTGCCGGTCTTCCGGCCGGCTTTGCCTGCCCGAGCCAGAGGAGCCTTCGGATCACCGCGCTGGTACTCCTGCTCCCACGTAAAGCCGTCGCGCCAGATCTCCAGTTCGAGCGATTCCGACAGCGCGTTCACCACGCTCACGCCTACTCCGTGCAGTCCACCCGAAACTTTGTACGTGTTCGAATCGAATTTCCCGCCGGCGTGCAACTTCGTCATCACCACCTGCGCCGCGGAGACGCCTTCCTCGGGATGCATGTCCACGGGGATGCCGCGGCCATTGTCCATCACAGTCACGGAATCGTCTTCGTGAATCGTGACGTTGATTTCGGTGCAATATCCCGCCAAGGCCTCGTCCACCGAGTTGTCCACCACTTCGTAAACCAAGTGGTGCAAACCGGCCTCGCCGGTCGAGCCGATATACATCGCGGGCCGCAGGCGTACCGCTTCCAGACCTTCCAGGACCTTAATGCTGCTGGAATCGTACACTGCGCCTATGTCTCTTGTTGCCATGTTTTCCTTCAACTTCTCGCCGTCTTCCGGGTCCCCCACCGTTAAATCCTCATGGGCATGATCACGTAACGATAGCTCTCCGGCTTTTCGCCGGCGGGGCGCAACTCGCCCGCGCTATGCGGATCTTTAAACAGGAATTGAGCTTGTTCCTGGGAAATGGCGCGAAGAAAGTCCAATAGATATTCCGCGTTGAAACCGATCTCGGTCGCCGGGCCGTCGTAGCCTGCGGGAATGCTTTCCTCGCTCTCGCCCGTATCGGAGACCGACGAATGCACCTTAAGCTCTCCAGGCTCCACTGACAGCCGGATGGAGCGCGAGCGTTCATCGGAAAACTGCGCCACTCGTTCGATCGCCCCCTTAAACTCATCCCGGGCCAAGGTGATGGAATGCTCATGTTCCTTTGGAAGCACCCGCTCATAATCGGGAAAATTCCCAGTAAGCTTGCGGCTTAGCAGAAGCCGCTCCCCCAGCTCAAAGAACAAATGATTCTCATCGCCCGAAAACCGCACGAGCGCGTCCGGCTGCGCATCTGCGGCCAGCTTTTGAAGCTCCACCATTGCCTTTCGCGGCAGCAGAGCGCGAAACGAATCGTGAATGCCCGGAACCTCTTCCGAGCTCTCCACCATCGCCAGCCGATGCCCATCGGTGGCCACCATCGCCAAACCGCCCTTCCGCAGCACTAACAGCGCTCCATTGAGCGTGAATCGGGATTCCTCGCTCGAAATCGAAAATACAGTTTTGGCAATCATGGACGCCAGCAGGCCGATAGGAATCTCGGCTATCGGCGGCGGCATTTTCGGGAGCTCGGGAAAACTCTCCTTCGACATTCCCGCCATACGCGTCCGCGAGCGCCCGGAAACCAGACTGGCCCAATGATTCTCCTGAAGCTTCACCTGAACGTCGCCTTCAGGCAGCAAGCGCACGTAGTCCAACAGCCTGCGAGCGGGAATGGTTCCTCCTCCCGCCTTTTTCACGCGGGCCGGGCAAGCGCAGCGGATGCCCAACTCGAGATCGGTCGCCGTAAAAATCACTCGGTTCCCATCCGTTTCCACTAGGACGTTTGATAGGATCGGGATCGTGGTTTTCTTCTCGACTACCCCCTGCGACAGGTTTAATTCGCGAACCAGTTCTGCTCTGCTAACCGTGAATTCCATGGACGGCGCCCTCGTACGCGCGATTTCTCCTAAGCATCCTTTGTAAGCTCTAAATAAGAACAGAGTATGTAGGGCTGTTGAAACTCTGGATTTCTCTCTAAATTATAGCAAGTCCGGGCATTTATTGTCACGCTGCGGTGTGCGAAACCGGTTGGGAGAGTTAGCATTTTACAAGCTCTGCACCGGCATCCACAGGTTTCCACATCTCTTTGCGAGCCCCTGGTGTGGAAAACACCGGTAACCTCAACGGATGGAATCGCTTACCTTGTGAATCAACCTGTTTAAATCAGGATCCTTCTGCCGCAGCTTCTCGATTTTCTGAATGGAATGAAGAACCGTGGTGTGGTGCTTGCCGGCAAAGACCCGTCCGATTTCAGGCAGCGACGAATGTGTCAGTTCCTTGATCAGGTACATGGCCACCTGCCGAGGATAAGCGATGGCCCATGAGTTCGTTTTCTGCTTCAATTGGGCCGGCTGCATATGAAACTCTTCCGCGACGGCGCGAATTACCGAATCCATCGTGACGCGCCGCTCATTGCCGGGGATCAGGTATTTTAGAACCTGCTGAGCCATGCTCAGCGTGATCGGCGTTCTCGTCACCGATGAGTACGCGACTAGCTTAACCAGGGCGCCCTCCAGTTCCCGGACGTTGGATTTGGTCTTGGTCGCGATATAAATCCGCACATCTTCCGGCAGCGATATACCTTCGATCTCCGCCTTTTTATCCAGGATCGCCATCTTCGTTTCCAGATCCGGCGGCTGAACGTCCACCATCAGCCCCCATTCAAATCGTGAGCGCAGCCGGTCCACCAATCCCGGAATGTTTTTGGGCGTCGAATCGCTCGAGATCACAATCTGCTTTTGATGCTCGTAAAGCTCGTTGAAGGTATGGAAGAATTCCTCCTGCATCCCCTCCTTCCCGCCCAGAATATGAACGTCGTCGAGCAGCAGAACGTCCGCGGCTCGATAGTGGCGATGGAAGGCCGGCATGCGGTGGGAGCGCAGGCACGCAACCATGTCGTTCATGAACCGTTCGCCGGAAGCATAAACCACGCGCATGCCAGGGAAGTCCGCTACTAATGATCGTCCCATGGCGTGCATCAGGTGCGTCTTTCCCATACCCGTGCCGCCGTACATGAACAGCGGATTGTAACTGCGGGCGGGAAAACTAGCCACGGCTCGCGCGGCGGCATGTGCGAACTGGTTGCACGAGCCCACGACGAAATTGTCAAAGTCGAATTTCGAATTCAGTTGCCCGGATGTGGACGCGAACACCGGTTCCTGAGCGATCTGATGGGCGGGTCCGGGCGCCGCGGCTGCGGCTTCCAGAGCCGTTTGCGTATAAACGACCTTGTGGACCGGCAGGTTCAATTCGACGATTGCGCGGCGAACGTCATCTCCATATTCTTGCTCGAGAAATTCTTTGGTGACCTGATCCGGGACCTGCACATGAAGCGAGCCGTTCTCCTGAGCCTCGAACTTCGTGCGAACCACCCAATTGTGGTAAGCCTGAGCTGGTATCTTGGCTGCGAGCCGGGATTTGATCTGTTGCCAATAGTCCAGACCTCGCGTTGCTACTGCGACTTCTTCCGATTCCGCTTGCACTTTGCCTCCTCGTGCCAACTTCGCTAATGTGCGCCACAGAATACGGCGGCAGCGTTCCCGCATCCCAATGGGAACGCCGCATCCCGTGCGCGAAAGCCCGCAAAATTCCCACAAGATTTCCACAACCTGTGGAAATGGTGCGGCTCTGTTTGGGGGAATTCCAGGTTTACAAGCGCGTGACAGGCGCTTCGAGCGACTTGCCACAACCGGCCAGCTGCCCTCTGCGTACTGCCCTTGCGGAACCTTAGAATACCACAGAACCCTCTCGGGGGAATACCAGCTGGCTGTATTTTTTTATTTTTATAATCAGGCGGTTACAGGGATCCCTAAACCAGTAAAACATTTGGGTTACAAGCCGTTTAGGGTAGGACAAGCTTCGGTTGCCCCGACATAAGGACCAGCTTCAACCCATGCTGCCGAGCCCACCCGCCATGCTATTTGACTTCCACAGGCGACGGCGAGAAAATGTAATCTACATCTGGATCGCGGGAGTAACTCAGCTGGTAGAGTGCAACCTTGCCAAGGTTGATGTCGCGGGTTCGAATCCCGTCTCCCGCTCCAACTTACGTTTTGATCCTTTCGCGGGAAGAGACCTTCGTGGTCATTGGGTTGATCAGTTGCGCCGCACATCCCCCTCGGCAACGCGCACTGGTACAGAAGTAGGACTACCGAGCGATTAATTCGGCTCTTGTCCGAGGAACTGCCCAGCGTACCCTTTGTGCGGAATTCCGAGAGTCTGTTCGAAAATGAGTTGACAGACTGGCATGTCAGCGAGGAGTTTTACGCGTAGCAATCCATGGTTGCAGATCTCCAATTGGATGGGACCCTCGAAACCTGCGTGGATCGTGGGGGCGGTGATATGGACCCCAATCCCAAGTCTGGCAAGTGAACTCTTTCCTTCGATTCTGGCTGCGATGCGCGAGTGAGTGGGCAGTTCAATCGTTTCTTTTGTCCAGCCGAGTATGAAGCTCCCCGGTTCAACGATGTAACCTTCAGCGCCTATCTCTTTGGGCTCGGAATGCGCATTGAAGAACTTTATGAAGCTATATTCCTTGGCCGCAGGACATACGGTCTGATCAACGCCAGGAACTTGTTCTGTTTTCCATCGCCTAAGAGATGGGGAGAGGGTGAGATCAAGGCTCGTCGAGCTATATGCGGTGGGTGGAGGTGCTGGGTCGATAAGAATCTGCTCATTCTGAATGGCAGCCTGAATTTCGCGATCCGTTAGAACCATCTATGCTCGCTGCGGCTACGCCAGCACTGTGGATTGTTTTACCCAAATTCTCCAGCGGCCCGAAGCGCTTTCGCGGGGGAGCTCGATCAGAACCTTGTCCTCTAGCCTTCCAATTTCGGAGGCCACCAATTTCCCGTCGTCGATGCTTCGTGAGGATACGGGGATTTCCTCTATTCCACCTTCTGCGTCCTCCACTCGAACGATCTTTTCGGTGGGCATGAGGCCTTCTTCAATCTTGCCAATTAATTTTATCGCACCGGGCATCTCAGAAACCTCCAGGTTACCAGACCTGCGAATGTCACATCGCCTCGATATGTATACTATAGTATCCTTTTTAGGCGAAATCAAGGGAAAAACTTGCATTGTCTAGAATGCATCGTCTAAAATAGATGAACGAATCGAATGTTGCCGTTAACGGATCTCCCTCACCGGATCAGAAACTACCGGCGGAGCCTCGGGGAAAACCAGACGATCTTCGCGAATCGGTTCGGCGTGAAGCGGCTCACTGTTGGGAAGTGGGAGAAGGGCATCCTGCCAAACGGAAAGCACCTAACCCGATTGATCGCTGAAATGGACTCTGCCGAAGTCAAAACAGAAAATGAGACGTCGTTCCAGTTCGAGCTGCCGTTCGAGCAGCCGTTTGAGCTGATTGTCAAGATATCCCCGCAAGCATCCCGGACCATACATTTCGAGGTTTGGAAGAAGACCAAAGCTAGTTAATAAAATCAGTCTCCCGGCACACTGGACTGCCTGAACGTAGCCTCGGCCAGATACGCGACTCTCCGTCCCACGACCGGACAGTCGGCACGCCGCTAGCGCCCAAAATCCTCCCATTTGCGTATGATTGGATTTGGTAGCCGGGTTGCGTATCCTGTAAAGTTCGCAACCGGCGGAGAGCGGGGCTTGCAATGTCAATGGATATCAAACGGGAAGGCGTAGCCAAAAGACGGCGGATTCGATGGTCCATTTATGCGGTGCTGGGGCTGGCTCTGCTGAGTCTCGGCAGTTGGCGTCTTTATAAACTTCAACCGGCGGCTCCCACCGTGGAGCGAGCCACAGTCTGGGTGGACACCGTGAAGCGCGGCCCCATGCTCCGCGACGTGAAAGGGATCGGAACTCTCGTTCCCGAGGACATCGTCTGGATTCCGGCCAACTTCGACGGCCAAGTGAGCAAAGTTCAGGTGAATTCCGGCGACAAAGTGAAACCGGACACCGTTTTGGTGGTATTAACCAATCCGGACATGGAACTGGCCGCGAACGATCTCGAATGGCAGGTGAAGCAGGCCGAGGCCGATCTGGCCGATACCAGGGTGAAGCTTGAAAGCCAGCGGCTGGATCAGCAATCCATGGTGGCCGGAGTAGCCAGTGACTTGAAGCAGGCCGAGATCACCAAAGATAAGGACCAGCAGCTTTTAAAGATGCAGCTTAAAAGCGAGATCGACGCTAAGCTTTCCACCTCCCGCTGGGAGCAACTGGCGCAGAAGGACGAAATTGAGCAGAAGCGCCTGGAGATCATGACCGAATCCATCAATGCGCAGATGGACGCAAAGAAAGTCCAAGTGGATAAACTCCGCGCGGCTCAGCAGCTTAAAAAGCAACAGGTGGCGGAGTTGACCGTTCGCGCCGGCATTGAGGGAGTGGTGCAGGAGATCACCCTTCAGCCCGGACAAAGAGTGCGAACCGGCGACGTGCTAGCCAAGGTCGCCCAACCCTGGAAGCTGAAGGCCGAGGTGAAAATCGCCGAAACCCAGGCCAAGGACATTCTGCTGGGGCAGGCGGCGGAGATCGATACACGGAACGGAATCGTCCCCGGCCACGTAATACGAATTGATCCGAACGTGGTAAACGGAACCCGCACGGTCGATTGCAAGTTGGACGGACCCCTTCCTCCAGGCGCGGTTCCCGATTTGAGCGTGGACGGAACGGTGGAGATTGAGCGATTGACGGACGTGGTTTACGTGGGCCGCCCGGTGTTCGGCCAGCCCAACAGCCAGGTCAGTCTGTTCAAGCTGGACGACGACAACAAAGGAGCGACGCGCGTGACCGTGAAGCTGGGGAGGAGTTCCGTCAACTCGATCGAAATTGTGGACGGCCTGAAGGTGGGCGATCAGGTAATCTTGTCGGATATGTCGGCGCAGGACCAAAATCCGCGCATTCGCCTGAATTGAACGTTAATCGAGGTATTGCATGCCTGAAGCTTTGATCCATTTGGAATCCGTGACCAAGGTATTCGTCACCGATGAGGTGGAGACTCACGCCCTCGCGGGGGTTCACCTGGACATCAACAAAGGGGAATATATTTCCATCGCGGGGCCGTCGGGCTGCGGCAAATCGACCCTCCTTGCGATTCTGGGTCTTCTGGATTCTCCCTCAGACGGCGCCTACACGCTCAACGGCAAGCCCGTGCAGGGCCTAAAGCTCGGCGAGCGGGCGCGCATCCGCAACCGCGAGATCGGGTTCATTTTTCAGGCATTCAACCTGATCGGCGACCTGACGGTGTACGAAAACGTCGAGCTGCCCCTCACCTACCGCGGCATGCCGTCGTCGGAGCGGAAGAAACGCGTGCATGAGGCGCTGGAGCGCGTGGGCATGAGCCATCGCGTGAAGCATTATCCTTCCCAGCTTTCCGGCGGTCAACAGCAGCGCGTCGCCGTCGCTCGCGCTCTAGGCGGCGATCCCTCCATCCTTCTCGCCGACGAGCCCACCGGAAACCTCGACTCCGCCAACGGTGAACAAGTGATGGACTTGCTGCGTGAGTTGCACCGCGCGGGATCGACCATTTGCATTGTCACGCACGATCCGCGCTACGCCCGCTACGCCGACCGCTCCGTACATCTATTCGACGGCCGCGTGGTCGAAGAGACTGCCGAGGCGGTGTAATACAGCGGGCGCCGCAAGCACGGTCTTCAAGACGCCATTCGCCCGGCGTCATCCCGTAGCCAGCTTCCTATCCAAGTATTCCTTCAGCGCCACCGCGTTATTGTGCTCGGTATCGCGCGAGCTGTAGAGCAGCGTCACGGTGTGGCCATCGGACGACTGAAGAATCGGCGTCCATGCCTCGGGGCGGGCATCTAGCTCCTCGAAATATTTCTCTCTGAACTTGTCCCATTTGGCGGGATCGTGCGAAAACCACTTGCGCAGGCGGTCGCTGGGGCCAACGTCCTTCTCCCATGCGTCCATGGCCAGCTTCTCTTTAGAGACGCCCCGCGGCCATAGTCGCTCCACCAGGAAGCGCGCCCCGTCGTTATGGGCCGGCGCTTCGTACACGCGTTTCAGCTTGATCATTTCCACCTCCACCCAGCTAGATCGCGCTCCAGGGCGCTCCCCGTCCAGATGCTATGCAGCATGGACGCGAGAGTCCCGGCCCACGCCGCTAGCGCGAGATATACAAATAAACGGGGTATCCACATTAGGAATGGCAGATTCATGGTCTTCGATAGCTCGTATGCAGCGACTGCGTACATTCCCAGGGGAAACACTGCGCTCCAGTACAAAGGGCTGTAAGGTCTGTTGAATCTTTTGATCAGGTGCTGCCAGCAAGCCAGGATCGCGAGCATCGGGATCCACCAACTTGCAGTCGCCCAAAAGAGAAGCGTCAATCCCTCGATAAAAGGGAGCAAATTGCCCAAAAAAGTGTCCCGTTGGGCATTCGTCGCTAAAGTGGCTCCGGCCAAGGCCGAGATCGCCATCGCGCCCATATTGATCCAAAATGGCGGCAGGAAATCCTGAGGTTTGAAGCGAAAGAAAGTAAAGCGATAGAAGATTAGGGCGATCAGCCAGATGTACAGCATTCCCCCCGCGAGCCACAGAATCAACGCCAGAAACAAGACAGCGACCGGCACGATGTGCTCGCCGTAGAGTTCCGCCGCAAGAGTCGCCACCGACTGCATGGCCACAACGGAGACGAGCCAACCGCCATTGATCCCGTCTTCGAAGCGCGGCTTTTGCTCGTTAATCGTGGCCTCGATGAAAATAGCGTAGTTAAAGCAGACCCAGAGAGCGAGTGAGGCCACCCAAAGCGCGAACGCGATTCCCGGATATTTCAAGATGCCGCGCATCTGGCTGCCTACGATCGCCAGGCCGGCGACTATAGTGAAATAACCGGGCCCGCGCTCGAAATCGGCCAGGTCTTTGGTGAACGACTTTTGCCGCCATATCAGCCGAATCGCGTTCAGGGCCAGCAGCGCGATGCATAGCGCGATATTCAAATATGTGAAGGCGAGCGATAGCGGCCGTATTTGCTCCAACTGCGCCGCCAGCGCGATAACCCCGGTCGCCATGACGACATCGAAGTAGGCGGGATGCAGCGTTTCAACGATCCGCCCGAACGATTCCATTTGGACCGCCCATCTTTAAAGGCACGCGTGACGCCAACGTCTATACACGGGCGGCCACGGCATTAAATGGATCAGTCCGCGCGCGCAAAGGTGTAATTTCTTCCCAAGGACTGCAAGGATTTCCAGATCTTCCGAGCCGCGACCGCGAGGGAGCGGTCCAAACGGATTTCGGACAAGCTGAATAGAAAGCTGAAGCTTCCCCCGGCGCCAATTCTCGCCCTTGACTACGCCTGCAAACTCGAATATTGTCTGTAGACTATCCGCGGCGATGAGGAGGATCTTTCATGCGTAACGCGACGTTTGTTTCGATGGCGCTGGTCACAGCTATGGCGTGGGCGCAGAGCGACCGCGGCACGATTACCGGGGCCGTTTCCGATCCGGCCGGAGCCGTCGTCGCGGGCGCGCCGATTGAAGCCAAAAACGTTGAAACCGGGGTTGTTTACCCGGCGGCCACTTCCGCCACCGGCAACTATACCATCCCGCAGTTGCCCGTCGGAACTTATGAAATTTCTGTTTCCGTCCCGGGATTCAAGCGCTACACCCGCAGCAATCTCAGCGTGCAGGTGGCGCAGACGCTGCGCATCGACGTCTCGCTGGAAGTGGGCACTACCCAGGAATCCGTTACCGTCACCGAACAGGCGTCGCTTCTCAAAACCGAAAGCGGCGAGCTGAGCCACAACGTCAATGTCCAGCAAATGGACGATCTGCCCATCCTTGGAATCGGCGCGGCCGCGGGAACGCAGGGCATTCGCAATCCTAATGCGGTGGCATTGGTGATCCCCGGCACGTATTGGGCGGCCAATGCCGATCTCCGAGTGAACGGCGTTCCGAATAACACTCAGTCCTATCGCATCGAGGGCCAGGAGTCGATGAACACGGGCACTCCCGGCACCCCAGGACAGAACCAGCCGAGTATCGACGCGATCCAGGAGCTCGCGGTGCAAACCAGCAACTTCGCGGCGGAATATGGCCAGGTCGGCGGCGGCGTGTTCAATTTGACCATGCGATCGGGAACCAACCAGTTCCACGGCAGCGCATACGATTACTACGTCAACGAATTCCTGAACGCGGGCAATCCCTACACCGACAACGGCGCAGGCGGCAACACCCGGCAGAAACAGCGGCGCAACGACTACGGATTCACCATCGGCGGCCCCGTTTGGATTCCCAAGCTCTACAACGGCCGTGACAGAACATTCTTTTTCTTTAATTGGGAGGAGTTTCGGGAAACGCAAGTGGTGAACAACACCACCAACGTTACGGTTCCGGTTCCGGCGTATCGCACGGGCGATTTCAGCTCGGCGGTGCTGCCGAATGCGCGCGTGGTCGGAACCGATCCTTTGGGAAATCTGATGCTGGCGGGCATGATCTACGATCCCGCGACCACGCAGGTGGTCGGAGGCAAACAGGTGCGCACGCAATTCCCGGGGAACAAAATCGATCCGACGCGCTTCGACCGCGTGGCCGTCAATCTCCAAAAACTCTTCCCGCTGCCGGTTGGAACCAATGCCGCCTCTCTGATCAACAACTACAACAATCCGTATTCGAGCCATCGCATCAGCCCGATTCCTTCGATCAAGATCGACGAATCTCTCGGCGCCAAAACGAAGCTGTCTTTCTTCTGGCAGCGCACCAAGACGACCAATCCGGACGGCAATCCCACGTTGGGCCAGTCCGACGGCCTGCCGGGCGTGCTCACCAGCGCTTTGGGAACGTTCACCACCGCTCCGCTCTACCGTTTGAATTTCGATTACAGCATCAGCCCCACTATCCTGCTGCACATCGGCGCGGGATATCGCGCGACCTATTTCGCCACTCCCAACGTCACCGCCGACGGTCAGATCGTGTATTCGCAAGTCAAGTACAACGCGCAACAACAGCTTGGGCTGAGCGGCGGCTTCGTGCACCGGTTCCTTCCCACCATGACAGGATTGCTCGATGGCACGCTCGGAGGAATCAAGAACGTTGGAGGCTCGGCGTCGGATAAGCCGGTCACCACGCAGAGCCCGACGTTCAACACGAGCCTGACTTGGGTGAAGAGCAACCACACCTATAAATATGGCGGCGAGTTCCGCGCTGAGGGTTATATCGCCGGCAGCTATGGGACCGATGGAAGCTATGGGTTTGCGGCGTCGCAAACAGGTCAGCCGTTTCAGAACGTCGCCGTGGGTGGCGCCAATGTCGGATTAGGATACGCCAGTTTTCTGCTGGGCCAGGTGAATAGCGTGAGCATCGGCGGTCCCACGTCGCCGCGAACCGGCAAAAACCAGCTCGGCCTCTACGCCGAGGATTCCTGGAAAGTCACGCGCAAGCTCACGCTGGATTACGGCCTGCGCTACGACTACTCGACCTATTTGCAGGAGCAGTACGGCCGCGCGGCCGTATTTTCGGCCACGGCGATCAATCCTTTGACGGGCACGCCCGGCGCCGCGGTTTACGATGGGCACGGACCGAACCGCTGCAACTGCTATATCGCCCACAATTACCCGTGGGCTTTTGGACCGCGCATCGGGGCCGCTTATCAAATCGATCCCAAGACCGTCCTGCGCCTGGGATTCGGCATCGTCTACGCCGGCACGGAGCAGAACAACAATGCCACCGGCGGCCTGGCTTCCTCGACGGGCGGCAGCAGTTCCTCCAATTTCGGGTTCCCGCTCAGCCAACTGTCCGACGGGTTCCCAACGCAGTACTATCCGCCCACCTGGCCGACTTACAATCCCGGCTTCTACCCAACAGGATTTCCAACCCCCGGAGCCGGCCCCACGGCCATCGATCCTAACGCGGGCCGCCCCGGAAGGCAGTATCAATGGAGCATCGGAATTCAGCGCGAAATCGTCCGCAATATGGTGCTGGAGACCTCCTATGTGGCCAACCGCGGCGTCTGGTGGGAGGCCACCAACCTCATCGACTACAATGCGGTTTCTTACGATCGGCTGAGGGCCTTCGGTCTCGATCCCATCAACGGCGCGGCGGACCGCACGCTGCTGAATTCGCTGCTTAATTCCTCCACGGCAGCGCAGCGCGGATTCAACAACCCCCCCTACGCGGGATTTCCCGTGACCCAAACGGTCCTTCAATCCTTGCGGCCCTTCCCCCAGTTCACCACGATTCCCGTCGCCTGGGCGCCGTTGGGCAAGACCTGGTATGACTCGCTTCAGGTCAAATTGACAAAACGCCTTTCTCATGGCTTGTCGGTAGGCAGCACTTTCACATGGTCCAAAAATCTCTCCACGGATTCCGACCGCGAGCCTAACTTCGGCACGGCGGCTAACGGCTCGGTGAACGATGTCTTTAATAGACAGAACAATAAATACATTTCACAGTACAATCAGCCGCTCGCGCTTTTGATTCAAGCGTCCTATACGACTCCAAGGATTAATGGGAACAAGGCCTTGTCGTGGGTGCTGCGCGACTGGACTTACGGCGCTTTCCTCGCTTACCGGAGCGGCCAGCCCATTCTGGTCCCCAGCGCTCAGACCACTCCCAGTCTGGCTTCGCTCACCGGCCAGAGCACCTTCGCGAATCGTGTGCCCGGCCAGCCTCTGTTTCTTGAGGATTTGAATTGCCACTGCTACGATCCGAGAAATGTGTTCGTCCTGAATCCCGCGGCGTGGGTCGATCCCGCCCCCGGCGCGTTCTCTCCTTCGACGGCGTACTATAACGACTACCGTTTCGAGCGCCGCCCACAGGAGAACATGAATTTCGGCCGCACGTTTCGAATTAAAGAGCGAGTCAGTTTAAATATTCGCGCCGAATTCACGGACATTTTCAATCGCGCGTTCATCTCGAATCCGATCAGCACGAATGCAACGACGTCGACGTTCACGCGCAACCGGAATGGAACCACGTCCGCCGGTTTCGGCACGCTGCTGCCGAGCTCGACCCTTCAGCCGCGGAATGGCCTGCTGGTCGCCCGCATCCAATTTTGAATTGACCCACCGCTTGCTTGCGCAAGGCATACCGAGCCGCAACTGCAACAGAGCGGTTTTGTCCTGGTGCGCAAATCCACCTGTGCAAATCTGGCTTGACGGGGTAAGCAATAGTGCGCCTGTTCCACCACATCCTCCAGAAACTTGCTGCACATCGCCGCTCTGGTATCCGGCGATGACCCAAATGCAAAATGCGATCATTGTCGATGCGATTGGCGCTTACAAGCATTATCGAGAAGCTACGCGATGAATTAACACGCCCCATCAGGCGTGAGTCTCAAGTACTGTACATTTTTGCGGAGGTTCGGAAGATCATTGAATACGAGCAGGAGGAGGACGAACATGTCTACGAGGTGTTGGAGTTCTTCTGCAACTGGGCGCTTCATATAACCATCTCCCGAAGGTCTTCGGCTGACAAAATCCGTCTGTTCCTGCAAGCCTTCGATATGAAGGAGGGAATGGAGCTGTCGGAATGGTTTAGGACGGAGTTCTTTCAGCAAATAATGCATCTTGCGACTTTGAACAAAGAACTTGGAAAGTTTCTCCATGAGCACAACCTGCCGTGCAACGTTGTTCACGATTTTCGAAAATGGTCGGGGTTTATTTACCTATACACAGCAGTAGTGGCAGAAGTGCCGCTGCGCTACGCAAGGAATGATCTAGGACCAACGGAGGTCGAGGAACTGACCATCCAACACCAACCGATCGGTGCCGGCCCTCAAGAGATAGTCCGATGGTTCGTTACGCTCAAGAACGGTCAGAAGTTCAGCGGCGGAACGCTCTACGGTCAATATCGTGACAGGGAAAATAGGCCCATGTCGATGCCTGATTTCTGGGATGAGGAATTTCAGATCTGAGGCAGACATGAACTTTCTCCAAGCAAATAAGCGAGATCTGTCTCTCGGTTCCCCCGCCGTGTGAACTCGGCAAGACCACAGAATTGTCGGGGCTTAGTTCCCATTCCGCCATAGGTGGCCCTCGGTCCCGCACCGATCCATGCCTCGGATCCTCCTCAGAGTCACTGGAGTCCTGCGCAGTTCGCCCCGGTGGGCCGTCCTGCTGCCTGGACGTTCAGCTTGGTTCCCGCGCTTGCATCTCCTCCTTTGGTAGTGCGCTAATCTGTGTGCTTTGGATTTGTAGCGGCGTGCTCGACGGCGTGGTGATCCAGCCAAAACGGTTGGAAAGCGCGAATCTAGCAGATTTATAGGATGATTTCCAAATCCAGTCCAGACGCTAATCTGAAATCGCGCTGAAGATTAAGATCATTCGGTCCCGTTAAAAGTGCTGGGAGCGGGACGCCTTCACAAGACATGGTAGCCATAATGATGTCGGAAATTAATTTTTGAATAGCCGTGCAGGAATCTTTGAGAGCGTCATCGAAATAGGCGATGCCCTTCGCGTTTCCGGAGCCTAAGCTACCAATCCCAAATTTTTGGCTGCTAGTAGGAGTGCCAATGTCGTAGGCGGACACTCTTGGAAATACGACCAGTCTCCCAGTGCCGTCCAGGGCCGCCCTGACTGCCTCTACGGTCTTCTCGTCTGCGTCTCCTCGATATTTGCTGACTGCTGAAAGACTGAGCGATACATATAGTTTGCCAGGGGGTTTGTCACCGGCTTTCACTGTACTGTCGCCAATGATCGCTATGGTCTGGCCGACCTCCTTCCGCATCGGTTCCTTAGATGGCGAGCGAGAAATATCCGGGACAGGAATCACAACAGGGGTTCGGTTCACAGACGGTGCCGCAACGGACGGTTGATCTGAGCGCCGAGGCGGGTCTCCCACTATTGCAAAATCGGTTTTCTTCGGGCTGGTTTTAGGTTCGCGGTTAGGAGGCGGCAGCGATACAGGCAGCGCCACCGTGGCAGGAGTATCTTGGCTTTTCACCACAACTCTCGTCGCTTTCTTATGCGAGTAACGGATCGATAGAGAAACCGAGAGCGCCGCCAATATTGATATGACAGCGGAGGTAACGCCAAGTTTAATCCAAAACCAGTGTCTCTTCGGCTTCTCAGGCTCGGACCAGGGCCGTATGATGCGCGGGGTTTCGTCAGCCTCCCTCCCCTGCTCAAGGCGCGTGGCATAGAAAA
Source organism: Bryobacteraceae bacterium (assembly GCA_036557165.1). GTDB lineage: Bacteria > Acidobacteriota > Terriglobia > Bryobacterales > Bryobacteraceae > Palsa-187. The sequence goes on along the minus strand of DATBIA010000068.1, from coordinate 82,433 downwards.
GCAGTCCGACACCACCGATGACCTCGATCAGGAAGGCTACGGGAGTAGCGAATATCCCGAGGTAAGGTGTGATCGTCATTAACGTTTCCGCTCGCCCGATCCCATCCACAATATGCAGGACCCCGAGAAAAACCCATGGTGCAGCAAGAACGCTCCCCCCAATTCCTGCTGCTCTTTCCTTGCCCCTCCGTTGTTTATCTGCCATTGCTCATTGCAGCGGCTCGCGCCACGGTTAGCGCTGTTCAAGGAGGGCTCCAGCCGTCCTGAAAAGTGGCAGCCGATTGAAGGTTTCCCGATCCGCTTTGCTCCCCATTCTACGCCTTAAGGCGTAATACGTCTACGCGGCTTCGGGGAGTTCCCGCACGCTCCAAAGGTCCAAGCGGGTCGCGCGTCCGGGGGATGCGGAGGCGCATCGGCCCACCCGCCGGCACAGGCGCTTAAGACGGGCTACATACTCGCCGGGCGGAATCGGCCCTTCACGAACGTTTGCGCCCGTTGCGCGAACGCTAGCACGACATGAGCACGATCACGCGCGCGTGATGGGCGGGGGTGGGGTAAAAAGAGCGCGCGCTATTGCTCACTCCAAATCCAGCTTGACCCACTCTCCGCGAACGTTATATACTGCGCCCCAGGGTCTTCCACGCATCCGTCATGAGACTGGGGGGTTTTATATGAGGGTATTGTTCTTTTTAGTAGCTGCTTCTTTCGGCATCGCCTTCGCTCAAAGCGATCGCGGCGCCATCACGGGGACTGTTTCCGATCCGGCCGGTGCCGTGGTCGCGGGCGCCCCAATCCAAGCTCGAAACATCGCAACCGGCGTCGTCTATCCGACCGTGACATCCAACACTGGCAATTACACCATCGCGGCGTTGCCGGTCGGCAGTTACGAGTTGACCACAACCGTCGCCGGGTTCAAAAAATATGTCCGCACCGGACTTCAGGTTCAGGTGACGGAAACCTTGCGCGTGGACGTCGGGCTGGAAGTGGGCGCGGCCACCGAATCTGTCACGGTTACCGAAGCCGCTCCGCTGCTGAATACCGAAAGCGGCGGACTGAGCCACAACGTCGACGTCAACAAAATGGACGACCTTCCCCTGCTGGGCATCGGCGGCACGCTGTCGGGAAGCGCGGGCATCCGCAATCCATACAACATGGTGCTGATGATCCCCGGCGTGAACTACGTGCCCAATGCGCTGATGCGCATTAACGGCACGCCGGCCAACTCGCAATCGTTCCGCATTGAGGGTCAGGACGCATCCAACACGGGCACTCCCGGCGTCCCGCAGCAGAATCAGCCCAGCGTCGACGCGATTCAGGAGACCGCGATCCAAACCTCCAACTTTGCTGCCGAGTACGGCCAGGTCGGCGGAGGCATGTTCAACGTAACCATGCGCTCCGGAACCAACCAGCTCCACGGCAGCGCCTACGATTACTTCGTCAATGAAATCCTGAACGCCGGCAACCCGTTCGTCACGGGCAGTCCGCAAGGCAACCCTCGCCCGCGCGCCCGCCGAAACGATTACGGCTTTACGGTCGGCGGCCCGGTCTGGATTCCCAAGGTCTACAACGGCCACGACAAGACGTTCTTCTTTTTCAACTTCGAGCAGTTCCGCGAACAGACCAAGGTCAATAATCAGTTTCAAACCGTGCCCATCGCGGCCTACCGGCAAGGCGACTTCAGTCAGGCGATTCTTCCCAACGCGCGCGTCATCGGTAAGGACCCCACCGGCGCCACGATGCTGGAGGGCATGATCTACGACCCCCAGACGACCACGACTTCCGCTACCGGCCAGGTCTACCGCACTCAGTTTCCTGGAAACCAAATACCCGTCGCGCGTTTCGATCCGGTCGCCGCGAAAATCCAGGCGTTGTTCCCCGGCGTCAGCGGGCCTACTCCCAACGCGCTCTCGAACAATTATCTGAACCCATACAACACATCCAGAGTCACCGATATTCCTTCGGTGAAGGCCGATCAGGCCATCGGAATAAAGGGTCACCTGTCGTTCTTCTGGCAGCGCACCAAGACCTCCAACCCGAATGGCAACACCATTTTCGGCCGCTCCGACGGCTTGCCCGACCCGCTCACCGGCGCGCTCGGCACGTTTCAGAACGCGCCCTTGTATCGGCTGAATTACGATTACACGCTCACCCCGACCCTCCTGCTGCATTTCGGCGCGGGTTACCGGAGCAATTATTTCCTGGTCCCCTCCGTCACTAGTAAGGGCGATATCACCAACTACAACGCGCTCCAGGAGCTGGGCTTACAAGGCGGACTCGAGTACAAATGGTTCCCCACAATCACCGGTCTACTGGCCTCCAGCGGGGCCGGAGGCATGGTGGGAATCGGTTCCGAAGCCGGGACCAATCAGATCACGCAGAGCCCGTCTTTCAACGCCAGCGCCACCTGGGTCAAAGGCAACCATACTTATAAATTCGGCTCGGAATTCCGCGCCGAAGGCTACCCGCCCAAGGTCGATGGCAACACGCTGGGCGTTTACAACTTCGCCGCCGCCGAAACGGGCCAGCCATTTCAGACCACGGCTGTCGGAGGTTCCAACGTGGGCTTGGGCTATGCCAGCTTCCTGCTCGGTTTGGTCGATAACATCAGCATCAGCCGCCCCACCAATCCGCGCATGGGCAAGACCCAGACCGGACTGTACGCTCAGGACTCCTGGAAAATCACGCGCAAGCTCACTTTCGATTACGGCCTGCGCTACGACTATTCCACGTTCTTACAAGAAGAGCACGGCCGCGCGCCGGAGTTTTCCGCCATCACCCCGAACCCGTCGGTGGGCGGTATTCTCGGCGCCGCGATCTTCGACGGGCATGGACCAGGCCGCTGCAATTGCTACATTGCGCACAACTACCCGTGGGCTTTCGCTCCCCGCCTCGCCGTCGCTTATCAGATCACACCCAAGACTGTTTTCCGCGCCGGCTTCGCGATCGTTTACGACAGCACGGAATCGAACAACAATTCCGGGAGCGGCTTGGCTGCTTCTAGCGCCGCCAACACCGCCCCCAGCTTCGGCGTGCCGGTCACAACTCTGGCGCAAGGCTACCCCGTTTCCGACTATCCGCCTAACTGGCCCAATTTCAATCCGGGCCTTTATCCGACTTCCGCGCCCAATCCAGGACCGTTTCTGGGCGCTCTCATGGATCCGAATGCGGGCCGGCCACCGCGCCAGTATCAGTGGAGCGTCGGCTTCCAGCGGGAGATCATGCGCGACTTGGTTGTCGAAGCCTCCTATGTCGCCAACCGCGGCGTCTGGTGGCAGGCGCCCGGATTGCTCAACCTCAACGCCATTACGCCCCAGCTCCTCGCCGCACACGGCCTAAGCCTGAATAGCCCGCAAACATTGCAGTTGCTGACCTCGACGCTCAGTTCGCCGCTCGCCAAGCAACTCGGCTTCGGCGCTCCGTATCCGGGTTTTCCTCAAGGTCAGCTCGTGGCGCAAGCCCTGCGCCCATTCCCACAGTTCAACGGAACCATCCCGGTTTACTGGGATCCACTCGGCAAGAGCTGGTACGACGGGCTTCAGGCAAAGGCTACCAAGCGCTTCTCCCACGGCCTGTTCTTCCTCGGAACATTCGCCTGGCAAAAGCAGCTCAGTCAAGGCACGGAAATCGGCGAGCCCAACCCCGCCACCACCGGCGGCGCCGTGGTCAACGACGTTTTCAATCGGGCTCAAAACAAGTACATCTCGATCTACGACCGCCCGTTCGATTTCGTCCTGTCGCTGAATTACACCACGCCGAAGACCGGCGGCAACAAGGCGCTTTCCTGGATCGTGCGCGATTGGACTTACGGCGCCTCTCTGGAATACGCCAGCGGTACTCCGGCTCAAGTGCCCAACGCCCAGAGCAATCTCAACAACTATCTTTTCCAGGGCGCAAGTTTCGCCAACCGCGTGCCCGGCGTGCCGCTCTACACGGTGGATTTGAACTGCCACTGCTACGATCCCAATAAGACTTTCGTGCTGAATCCCGCCGCCTGGCAGGACCCGGCGGCGGGCCAGTGGGGCGCGTCTCCCGCTTACTACAGCGACTATCGCTTCCAGCGCCGCCCGCGCGAGAACATGAACATCGGCCGCACGTGGCGCATCAAGGAACGCTACAGCTTCAATCTTCGGGCGGAGTTCACCAATATTTTCAACCGCGCGTTCTGGGGCGATCCCAGCTTGACCTCGCTCACCAACGCCAAGCTCCAGCAGGTGTTTTTGACCAACGGCAACGCGTCCACGGGCTTTGGGAAGGTGAATACCACCGCGCCGAGCGCCTTCGGCAGCGTCTTCAACCTCCAGCCGCGGCAGGGAGTGATCGTGGGACGCTTTACGTTCTAGCGTTCCGCCCACGATGGGAGTCCCCCCGGCGTTCATTCCCGTGAGGGGAAAGGCTGATTTCAGCGGCTCGCCCAAAACCCACTTGGGCCTCAAAACAAGAACTTTAGTTCTGGCATGATACAATGTAGTTGAGAATCTACACGTAAGCAATGGCGCTCAACATTCGCAACCCCGAAGCCGAACGGCTCGCTGCTGAACTGGCTAGGCGGACTGGCGAAACTAAGACGGAAGCCGTAACCAAAGCTTTGCGCGACCGGTTGGCCGTCATCCGGCGAAAGCGGTCGCAACGCCGCTTGGCCGATCAATTGGAGGAAATCGCGATCCATTGCGCCAGCCTTCCGGTGCTCGACGCCAGAACGGCGGATGAGATTCTCGGTTATGGCCCGCAAGGCCTCCCCAGCTAATGGTCATCGATACCTCTGCGATGGTCGCCATTCTGGCCGGTGAAAGCGAGCGGAGCCAGTATCTCGAGGTTATCGAAGCCGCTGAAGTTCGTAGAATGTCTGTGGCCTCGTTTGTAGAGGTGTCCATCGTGATCGATGGCCGCTACGGCCCCGAGGGGTTGCGGGACCTGGACCGCTTTATCGCAAGAGCCGGAATCGAGTTGGTCCCGGTCGATACCGAGCAGGGGCACCTTGCCCGCGACGCCTTCAGCCGCTTTGGAAAGGGCCGTCATCGGGCCGGTCTCAATTTCGGAGACTGTTTCTCTTACGCTTTGGCCAGTGTTCTCGACGAGCCTCTTCTATTCAAGGGCGACGATTTTATCCACACCGACATGACTGCCGCCGGAGCGCAGCCGATCTGAATCCAGCCGCCCTCGGCGCTCCGCGTGATATATTAGCCGGAACCGGGAGGTTCTTATGCTCAAGACTCTGGCGTGTCTGGCGACTGCGTTACTCTGCGCCTCCATCGCATCGGCGCAAGCCGGCAAGGACCTCGTCTGGGCCTATCCCGTCCCCGACCCCACTCCCGGCGCCGGCGCCGCCGACAAGGCGCCCAAGCGCATCCCCGGCAGCTCCCGCTCGTTCACCCAGGCCCAGATCGACGACCAATTCAACCCGCCCGACTGGTTCCCGGACGAGCACGCTCCGCTCCCCACCGTCGTGCAAAAAGGCATCCAGGCCCAGGCCTGCGGATCCTGCCACTTGATGTCCGGAATGGGGCATCCCGAATCGGCCACGCTGGCCGGGCTTCCCGTCGCCTACATGCTCCGCCAGATGCAGGACTTCAAAAACGGCCTCCGCAACGATCCCAAGGTCCACGACAAAACTCTGCGAGCCGCGCGCATGAACATCATCTCCGCCGGCCTGCCGGATGAAGAGATGCGCAAGGCCATCGAGTGGTTCGCGGCTCTCAAGCCGATCGTCTGGTACAAGGTCGAAGAGGCATCCACCGTGCCGAAGTCTTGGGTCAATGGCGGGCGCATGCGTTTGCCGCTGCCCTCGGGCGGCACGGAACCGCTCGGCAACCGCATCATCACGCTTCCCCAGGATCCAGCCCGCGTCGAATCCCGCGATCCCCACTCGGGCTTCATCGCCTATGTGCCGCCGGGCAGCCTCAAGAAGGGCGAGGCGCTGGTGAACAACGGCGGCTCGGGCAAGACGATCGCTTGCGCTATCTGCCACGGCGAAGGCCTGAAGGGATTGGGCGACGTACCCCGGCTCGCGGGCATTCACCCTATCTACATCGTTCGTCAGCTTTTCGATTTCCAGGTGGGAGCCAACACCAGCACCGCCGCGGCGCAAATGAAGAAAGTAGTCGAGAAGCTCAGCGAAGACGACATGATCGCTATCGCTGCCTACGCCGCTTCGTTAACTCCGTAAGGGAGCTGGCTTCAGCCTGCAACGGGCGCTTCAGCGCCCGCTCCCCTATTCCATCCCCATCTGCGCCAGCCGGTACCGCAGGGCGTTCCGCGTTAGCCCGAGCAGCCTCGCCGCCTGGCTCTTATTCCCATTGGCGCGCTTAATCGCTTCGCGAATCAACGATTGCTCATATTGATCGAGCGTCATGCCCTCGGGAAGAAAATGATCTCCTCCGGACCCCGAGCCGGCCCCCGGCCGCGAGCGCTGAGCCATATCGATTTTGACGTCCTCCGCCTCCACGCGAGGACCAGGCGCCAGCAGGATGCTCCGCTCCACTACGTTCTCGAGCTCGCGCACATTCCCCGGCCAGTGATAAGCCACTAGTCGCTCCATCGCTCCCTCGTCTATTTTTCCGCCGAATTTTTGCGCGAAATGTTCCACCAAATAAGGAATGTCTTCCTTGCGCTCCCGCAATGGCGGCACGTTTATCGGCACCACGTTCAGCCGGTAATACAGATCCTCGCGAAAGGCTCCCTGCTCCAGCGCCTCGCGCAGATCGACGTTGGTCGCCGCGACCACGCGGACATCGGTGTGCAGCGTCCGATTCGATCCCAGCCGCTCGAACTCGCGTTCCTGCAAAACCCGCAGCAGCTTTACCTGAATAGAGCCCGGCACATCGCCGATTTCATCCAGAAATACCGTGCCTGTGTTGGCGCTTTCGAATTTTCCGGGCTTAGATGCATTGGCGCCGGTGAACGCGCCCTTTTCGTAGCCGAACAGCTCGCTCTCCATCAGATTTTCGGGAATGGCCGTGCAGTTGATCTTGACGAACGGCCGGTCCTTGCGCGGTGAGTGATGATGAATCGCGCGCGCGATCATATCCTTGCCCACGCCGCTCTCCCCGCACAACAAAACCGTGGCGCGCGTGGGCGCCACTCGCGCGACCGTGGCGAAAATGTCCTGCATGGGCGCGCTTCGCCCCACGATGTTTTCAAATTGATAACGCTGATTCAGCGCCTCGCGCAGCTCGCGATTTTCGTCCCGTAATTTCCGGACTTCCAACGCCTTTTCGACAACTACCGTCAGGTGATCCAGCGAAAAAGGCTTCGGAAGAAAATCGACCGCCCCCTTCTTCATCGCCTCCACTGCGTTTTCCACCGTGCCGAACGCCGACATCACGATCACGGGCGTGTTCATGTTCTGCGCGCGCAATCTGTCCAAAAAAGCGAGCCCGTCCATGCCCGGCAGCTTCAGGTCCGTGAGCACCAGATCCACGTCCGTTGCCAGTTTCAGCCCGTCTTCGGCCGCGCCCGCTGCCTTGACTTCATAGCCGCAACTGGAAAGATGAAGGCCAATGACACGGCGGTATTTTTCCTCGTCTTCAATCACCAAAACGGCGGGCATTAACCTACATCATAAAGTAGGAATTGCCGCCCCGACTCTGGTTAGCGGATCAGCGGTTCCGCGAAGAATCTTCCGCTCGCTGGGCCTCTTCCGCGCTAGCCGGACCGGCCGCCAAAGCTTCCTCGATCAACTGTCTCGCCCTGGCTTCGTGCTCTCTAGCGACGCGCACCTGCTGGCCGAAGTTCGGATAGCGTGAATCGCCAATTATTACGGAAGAAATCCCGCCGGCGTCCAGGATGGATTGAATCTGAAGCGCTTCCATTTGGCTGCCGGATCCCTCCGAGCCAAAGATCGTCACCAGGTCGAGAGCGGGCGAAGTATCGACGTCTTTCATCTCTTTATCGGGCGAGTACTGCGCGATGAGCTGCTCCGCCCGATAGCGGTCTTGTGGGTCCACCCGAACCTCATATGCGCCCGAGGGCACGCCCGGAGCCGAGTCGTCGAGAAGCGTGGCCGCAATACCCTCCTCTACGAGCATCTGCTGCACCTTCGCGGCGTCCTCTCCCGCGGATGGATCGGCGGAGCGGAACACGGTGATAGGAGCGTCCATAACCCCAGAATAACGTGCGGCAGCCGTCGGTTCTCGCGGCCTGCCGCAATCCGTCGATAGGCATTCAACCGGCGCTTGTCCCCGGCCTTACGGCCGGGGCTGGGTGCGAACGCTGGAACACCTTCGTGCCCACTTTCAGCCCCGCCCGTGAGGGCGGGGGCAAGCCTACGGACGGATTACGGGCCTGTCAACTCTTTCATCCTCGCTCATGCTCCGGGGTAGAATCGAAGCATGGAGAACAACGGCAGATTCCTCTGGTTTCTCGCGGGCGCGGCGATCGGCGCGAGTGTCGCCCTCCTGTACGCTCCTAAATCCGGTAGGGACACTCGCCGGCTGATCGGTCGAAAAGCCCGGCACAGCGGGGAGGCAGTCGCCGATATCGGTCGCGACTTGTTCGAGAAGGGTCGCGATCTGTATGAAAAAGGCCGCCAAGTAGCCGACGACGCGGCGGACTTGTTCGAGCGCGGCCGCCGGTTGGTGGAAAGTTAAAATTACGTGACGGCTCTGCCGTCCATTTTCCTCTTGCGCTCTCATGGAATCCGCAGGACACTAAAGATTGAATTGCGCACAACGCCGCTGGCTGGCTGTGCGTCTCAAGATCCATGGCCCTTCCCAAATTCTTAGAGGCCGCTCCGCTGCGGGAGCCCGCCGACCGTTGGACCACAGCCGACGCGGCCGAGTTGTACGACGTCGCAAGCTGGGGCAAGGGGTATTTTTCCGTCGGCAAAGAAGGCCACCTATGGGTGCATCCCGATAAGGACCCCAATCGCGGCCTCGATCTTAAGGAGCTGGTCGATAACCTCCAGCTCCGCGGCATCTCGCTCCCTCTGCTGATCCGCTTCGGCGAAATCCTCAAACACCGGTTGGGAGAGCTGCACCAGGCTTTCCAGACCTCCATTGCCGAACACGGATACCGCGGCAGTTATTGCTGCGTGTATCCCATCAAGGTGAATCAGCAGCGTCAGGTCGTCGAAGAAGTTCTGGAGTATGGGCGGCCTTATAAATTCGGCTTGGAAGCCGGCTCGAAACCCGAGCTTCTGGCCGTGCTCGCCATCGCCGACAATCAAACTCCGATTATCTGCAACGGCTTTAAGGACGACGAATATATTGAAATGGTCATGCTGGCCAAGAAGATCGGCCGGCAGATCATTCCTGTCGTCGAGAAGTACACCGAGCTGGAGCTGATTCTGAAGCATTCCCAGCGCGTAGGCGTGCGGCCTGCCATTGGCATGCGCATCAAGCTCGCCAGCCGCGGCTCCGGCCGCTGGAAATCGTCGGGCGGCTACCGTTCCAAATTCGGGTTGACCGTGACCGAGGCATTGCTCGCGCTGGACCAGTTGAAAGCCTGCCAAATGGAGGATTGCCTCGAGCTGCTCCATTTCCACCTTGGCAGCCAAATCACGAATATTCGCCAGATCAAGGGCGCCGTGATGGAAGCCGCGCGCGTCTTTGTGGAGCTGCGCCGCGCCGGCGCCGGACTCAAATACATGGACGTGGGCGGCGGCCTCGGCATCGACTACGACGGTTCGCAGACCGATTTCGAGTCGAGCGTCAACTACACCTTGCAGGAATACGCCAACGACGTCGTCTATCACATCCAGAGCGTATGCGATGAAGCCGACGTTCCGCATCCCGTGATCGTGACGGAAAGCGGACGCGCCATCGCGGCCTATCACAGCGTGCTGCTGTTCAATGTGCTGGGCGTCACGGGCTTTGGCGACGGCGACGGCAACCCGGATTTCGGCGACGAAGTGGAACAGCCGCTGATCGATTTAAAGGAGACGCTGCGCGGGTTATCGGGCAAAAACCTTTTGGAGAGTTTTCACGACGCCCAGCAAGCGCTAGATTCCGCGCTGAATCTTTTCAGCCTGGGATATCTTCCGCTGCAGCAGCGTAGCTGGGCGGAGAGCATCTATTGGCAGATCTGCCGCCGGATTCAGAAGATGGCGAAGGATCTGGATTATTTCCCCGAAGAGCTGGAGGGGCTCGACGGCTTGCTCTCCGACACCTATTTCTGCAATTTTTCGCTGTTCCAAAGCATGCCTGACAGTTGGGCGGTGAACCAGCTTTTCCCCATCATGCCCATTCACCGGTTGGATGAAGAGCCGTTCCGGCACGGAATCCTGGGCGACATTTCGTGCGACTCCGATGGCAAAGTGGATCAGTTCATCGACCGCCGCGACGTGAAGAAGACGCTGCCGCTCCATACATTCACGGGTGAGCAATATGTGCTCGGGACTTTTTTGGTGGGCGCCTATCAGGAGATCCTCGGCGATCTCCACAACCTGTTCGGCGACACGAACGCCGTCCACGTGAGTCTGGACGACAAGGGGGCTGTAGTGCTGGACGCCGTGATTCGCGGCGACACCGTGCGGGAAGTGCTCGACTACGTCCAGTTTCACTCGCGGACCTTGCTGGATCAATTCCGCAGGGACGTGGAGGCCGCCGTCCGCGACGGCCGCATCGGCTACGAGGAATCCGGTGCCTTGCTTCGCTTCTACGAAGACGGCCTCAACGGCTACACGTACTTAGAGCAGTAACAAATGCGGAGCAGGCTTCCAGCCTGCAACAGGCACTTCAGTCCGGTTGGACAAGGGCAGCAGGATACCTGTTCCGGACCCTGGGCGCTGCGCGAATGAGCCGAAGGCATCGGGTAAGCCGAACCGGTTAGTTATCGGTCGGATTTCTTTCGATACTATCGACGACCACCAACCGCACGGCCGCTTTTCCGGCCACCAGATGCAGTCCGAGTTGTTCCTGAACGGCGGTAAAAATGGACGGTCCGCCCGTATCGACGCCTGTCGCCTCGGCTGTATCTGGTATCCATTCCAGATGTATGCTGTATACCCCCGTCAAGCCTGTTTGTTCGACTACGGGCCGATCCAGTCGTTCTGAAAGATACTCCGCGAAGCTGGCAAGCGTAGTTCGAGCGCTGACCTGCTCCATGGTTTTTGTCGATCTCCCTGAAATACCGGTCTGTTCTTCTGCCTTTTGCAGATTGGGACCGCTGTTTGCGAGGACCAGCCGGTAGACCTGTTCCTCCCTCGTGTCCCCATGCGTCTTCAATTTGAAGCGCTCCTGAAGCAGCGAACCCAGCATCTCAGGTATCTGCTCGTTGCTCTCGGCCGCGGGTATTATAGCGGAGATGTCGAACCGCTGCGAAGTCAGCCAGTCCGGGCCGGAAATCTGTCGATGCTGCACCCGGTAGGCATCTCCAATAAGATCCATCAGGGAAATGCCCTGATAGTTCAATCGTCCCTGGACGCCCTTTTCCTTTGTGACGCTTCTGCGGACGCTGGTCCGCCCAAACTCGACCGGAGCGGCCGGTTTGATGGAAGCAACCTCAAATCCGGCCTGACCGAAGCCAAAGCCACAAGCCAAAAGCGCAACTCCGGCAGCCCGGATGATCATATGACGCTCGGAACGCTTGGGTGCACGCTGACAGGATATAACTGCCGCCGGTCGGCGGCGTATGCGGCGACGCCTCAGACGTGCTTCAATCAAAGGCATGGCCAAAATTAAACTCTTTGCTCTCGCGGCCCTATCCGCCGCATGTGTGTGCGCCCAACCTGGTCAAGGGAAAGGAGCGCCAGGTCGAGGCAAAGGACGTGCAGCCGCGAGGCCGGTTCCGGCTCTAGACGTTACCAGTACAGCGATTCCAAGCGTCATCGCCGCCGGGCAAAAATGGAAGATGGCATGGCAGGGCGAAGCGACCGCGGACGGCATGGTGGGCACGGACGACGGCGGGTTGATCTTCGCGCAGGAACAATCGAACCGCATCATCAAGATCGATGAGAAGGACAACGAGACCATTCTCCTGGCGCGTTCGCACGGCCCCGGCGCATTGTCGATCGCGCCCAACGGCGCAATCTACGCCGTTGAACGTAGCTGCACCGATCCCGACGCGGTTACACGCGCGGCGTGTACGGAGGCTACGGATATCGCGGCGTTGACGCCCGAGCGCAAGGTGCTGGCCGACAAGATGGCGGAGGGCGGCGCGGGGCTGGGACGTATCAACGACCTCACAGTTGCGAAAAACGGCTGGGTGTACTTCACAGGCACTGGTGCGCTCGCGATGGATCCGTCGGGTAAGGTAACCCGCATCGATCAAAATCTGCGCACCAACGGCATCATTCTCAGCGCCGATGAGAAGCGGTTGTATGTAACCAATGGCGGCTCTGTCGCCGTGTTCGATATCGGCCCGGATGGGAAGGCGGCGAATCAGCGCGAGTTCGGCAAACTGGAAGGGCAGGGCGCGAACGCCGACGGCATGACCATCGATGCGGAAGGCCGCGTGTATGTAACCGTCAATGGCGGTTCGATGCAGGGCGTCCAGGTGCTCGATAAGACAGGCAAATATTTGGGCCTGATCCCGACGCCTCGTCAGCCGATCACGCTTGCATTTGCTGGTCCGGACAAGAAGATGCTGTACATCGGCGCCATGGGCGCAACGAGCCTCGGCGGGGAGCAGGTCCAGTTCGCCCCGGGCGTGCGTGCGACATCAATGACGGTGTATAAGATCCCGATGCAGGCGCAGGGATTCAAAGGACGCGCCAAATAAATTTCGGGGAGACCCGAGATCGCAAGCGGGACTCAAACGCCGGCGAAAAAGAACACGATCATCGATGGACCCGAAGGGACGCTGGAAAGCTGCCGTGCTCGCGGCGATCATTGCACAGGCCGCGTTGTGCGCGGACCTCGCGAAATCGGCGGATATCAATGCCTGGGAGAAGACGCCGTGGGGCGCCTCGAAATCGGTCGCTTTGAAGGTGCTCCAACACTTTCACGTGCATGAATGCCGTCGCGCTGCCGCCTGCGGCGACGAATTGATAATCGATAGTTACACTCTTAGCGGCGTCTCCTACGAGGTCGATCTCGCGTTTTCCACCAAGTATGGACTGAGCCGGGTTAGAATGACTGCCGCTGACGGGCGGGACGCATTTCGGAACGTATTGGCCGGCCTGACGCGAAAGTATGGAAAGCCCAGACTCGATTCCGGCTACGACGGTGCGCAAGAGGCGGTCCGCACGGAGTGGACCTGGATAAAGCCTCACGGCAAAGTCTCCCTAGCATCCGACGATAGCGCAGAGACAGGCGAGGTCTTCACTATCACATACGAGATGACCAAGCAATGATCGGCACCAAGGCGTTGGTCCTTAGCATGACTGTCTGAGCTACCATCGAGCTAATGCCTACAGAACAAATCCTTACCTTGATGCTTGTAGAACGGGACAAGCTGAATCGCGCCATTGAAGCTCTCAGCGGCTCACGCGCGAAGCGCCGGGGCCGCCCGCCCGGACCAAATAAGATGCTTCCAGTCGCTGAGACTAATGCGCCTTCCAAGCCAAAGCGCAAACTAAGCGCCGAGGGCCGGAGGGCGATTGTCGCGGCCGCGAAGAAACGTTGGGCCCTCATCAAGGCCAGGAAATGGCCATCGCCCACCGCGAAGAAGGCGAAACGGAAAGCCGCGCAGCAAAACAAGGTTGCTTAGCCTCAGTTCTAGATAGGCGGACGCTAGCCTGGAATCGCATTATTGGAACCTCGCTAACATTGTTTCCAACGAATTCGGCTCAGTAATTCCGGGCAGACAAGCGGTGAGTCTGTCAGACGATCCCGAAGCGGTTCGATTCTTCGGACCGGCGGAAAAATCGAATCAGTTCGTCATTGGCTGCGAGGGCGCAGCATATAATTCGGAGCAATGCCTCTTTACACGTGGTCCGTTTTAATCGACGGCGAAGCCGTGTCCGTTTCCGCCGTCGATGAGTCTCTTCAGAAAGCGAGAGAGCAATTGAAAGCCGTGATCGCCCGAGACTATACGCACCATGCCGCCCAAGGCATTCTTCGCCAAATCGACTCGCACCCGCCCGCACAGATACTTGCAAAGGAAGCGGCCCCGTCACCGCCTTCCAATGCCGGACGGCCCCGCAAGGTCGTATGGCTCGGCACGGCGATTGCGCTGCTCGTCGCAATCGTATGGGCTCACAGCGCCTGGAAGGCGGGCCTTGGATTTTATCCGCTCGAATCTGTAGAATCGCACTGGATAATCGCCGGGCTCGTTATAGGGAGCGCGCTCGCCGTATTTTCAATCCTGTTCGGAATACACTTCCTACGAACCGGTGATGGTCTGGACGCAAAGCTATGGGGTTCGACTTTGCGTGTTTGGAAGGTCTGCCTGCTGGCCCCTTGGGTGATTCTGCCTCCCATATGGTTCTCCGTCGAATACTACTATTTGTATCCGAAGGTTGCCGCTAGCCTGATCGCTGCGCCGCCGGCTAAGCCCGCCACGAGAACTGACGAACGCGAAAACGACTCCGAAACCGCTAAGGACAGTCTCGAACGGTTTAAGCAAGGGCAGGAAGAGAGCGCCAAAGTTTGGCTCGCGCTGGTGACCCTGTTGACGGGAATTTACTTTGGCAAAGAATTAGGCGGCAAGGCCGAGGAGTAACGAACCTGCTCGATGCGCGGCAACCGCTCCACTCTGCGCCATACTGTGACTTGTGGCCCGCTGGATCGTGCGGCTTTTCAAGCTTGGGCTGGCGCTTGTCGCGTGCCTTTACCTGTTCTGGATAGTGATCCTTTTTGCGCTCCGGTCCATCGATCCGCCCACGACCGGCGTTCAGATTCAGCGGCGCATCGAGGCCAAGCTCTCGGGCCGCCGCTATCGGAAGCGCCAGAAATTCGTCCCGCTCGACCGGATTTCCCTGGACCTTCAGCATGCCGTAATCGCCGCCGAAGACGGGCACTTCTACCAGCATCACGGCATCGACTGGGAACAGGTGGAGCAAGTCGCCGAGGAGAGCCAGAAGACCGGGAAGATTCGCCGGGGCGCCTCCACCATCACACAACAGCTTGTAAAGAACCTGTTCTTCACGACCTACCGCGACCCCGTGCGCAAGGCATTTGAATACACGCTGGCGCCGCTGGCGGACTCGATCCTGGGCAAACGCCGCATCCTCGAACTCTATCTGAACGTGATCGAGTGGGGACCGGGCATCTACGGCGTCGCGTCCGCGGCTGATTATGACTACCACACGACGCCGGCAAACCTTAACCGGGAACAGTCGGCTAGGCTTGCGGCTTGCATCCCGTCGCCCCGCCGGAGGAAGCCCGCCTGGATGAATCAATTCAGCGCCCTCATCATGGAGCGCATGAGCCAGCACGGTTGGTAGGGGCGTTCGTCCGTAGCCTCCGGCATGTCATGCTGAAGGCGTATGACACTCAAACAAAGAGCTATTACAATTCCAGAAATCATCATGATCGCCGGGACGCGCGTTGCGCTTGGTCTGGGGATCGGTCTGCTGATTTCCGGCCGGCTCAACAAAGACCAGCGCAAAGCCGCCGGATGGGCGCTGCTGGGCGTTGGAATCGCAACCACGGTCCCACTCATGAAAACCGTCCTTGGCAAGCCGCCAGTGGGCGATTGATCTGAGGGAGCCCGCTATACTCTTCCCGATCCGGCAAGAAGGTGCGCACTACAGACGGAACAGCTGGCTAACGGCGGGGGATCTCCGGTCTAGGTCGCCGCGGCGGTTCTACGGGTAGCGTCCAGATGTCTATGACGCCCGCGGTTGCGTGCTGGTTGGCATTTCCTTCCGGCAGAGCGATTTTGCCATCCACTACGATTGGGCTGTTCCAGTGGCCGAGGCCAGTTGCAAGCTTCGCTACTTGGGTCCCCTGTACTGGGTCGTACACATACAACCCGCCATACGGATTAAAGACGTAGAGCAGCCCTCCGGCCACCACTGGACTCGTGCCCGCAATCTGGTTGCTCCACATCCCAGTCAGTGTCCCGCCGCTGAAGATCCAGGCCGCGGTTCCGCTGTTATCCGCCGCGAACATCCAGGTTTGCCCGTTTTCATCCCACACCGCGGGAGCGCTAAACAAGAGGTTGCCTCCCGGCGTCGACACGATCTGCGACTCATTGCCGGTATGAGGAACAGCGCCCGCGGTGGCTTCCATGGTGAGCAAGCGAATCAGGCCGTCCTTGCCCCCTTGCACAAGAGTGGTCGGGCTGAGCAACACAGGCGAGCTTGATCCCAGATCTGTGTCGTCGGCGGCCAGCTTGGCATTGTCCGCGGGCGTATAGTTGGCGAGGATTTGCGTGGCGCTGGAATCCAATTCGACCACCGAGTCGCCCCAGTTTGTTTTCCCGTCGTAAGGACCGTTCCCGGTGGCGATGAAAATGTTGCCGGTTCCAGGGTCGATCACCGCGCCGGCGCGGCCCCAAATCGCCGATCGCGTCGCCGGACAGGTTGCGGGATCAAGCAATCCCGCGCGATCGCTGCACAGCGAGTTCCAAACGTGAAGCAGAGCGCCGCTTTGAGCGTCGATCACCGCGACGTGGCCTTGATAAGGAGGCGCGTCTCCGATGTAGCCGCCGGTGATCGCGATCACGTTCCCGGCCCAGACCTTCAGAGGCGACGCGATCTTCTCGCGCTGTGGCAGAAGAGTGATCGCGGTCCTCCATACGGGGTGTCCGTCCGAGACAGCTAGTTTCTGAATCGTTCCATCGGGAACGGCGGCATAGATGTATTGGCGGTCGGGATCGGCTGCGGGAGTACTCGTCGTGATCTGGGCGGAGCCGGCCCAAGTCGCATACTGCGGCGGCGTGTACTCCCATAAAACGGAGGCGCTGCCGGCGTCCAGCGCGATGGTTTTCCCATACGTGGTGGTGACGAAGAGAACGTTGTGAGCCGATCCGCTTACGGTTGCACCGTGAAGGTAAATGGCCGACGCATCGACGGTTCCATCGATAGGGACCTGACGCGCCTTCAACGATCCGATGTTGCGGCGGTTAATCCTGCTGGTCGCCTTGGACGCTCCGCTACTGGCTGCGTCCCAGCCAAATTGCGGCCAATCTGCGATCTGCGTCCGTTGGCCAAAGGCGATGAGGGAAACTCCGGCGTGTACAAGGAGACACGGCCATGCAATCAATCGCGGCCTTAGTGCGCCGCCGGGCATACGACCCAATGATACTCCCGGGGAATCACGCCGTTTTCAAAGCCGGCCGCCGAGTGTGCCAAGCCGTGGCTTGCTCGTAGGCGTACGCCAGAGCCAGCACAGTCGATTCGGCAAACGGAGCGCCGCTGATTTGAAGTCCGATGGGTAAGTCGGAATTGGTGAATCCGCAGGGGACCGTGATGGCGGGCACGCCGTAAACGTCGAATGCGCCAACGCTGTTGAGGCCAGGCCCGCCTGCATTTCGCGCCACGCCTGCCTTCCCCCCAGGATTTGGGGCTGGAGGCGGCGAAGCGTTTAGCGCCGCCGCGATCGTTCCGGGAGGAGCTTTCATTGTAGGCGTCACCAATAAGTCGATGTTTAGAAAAATCTTTCTGATCTCTCTGCGAACAAGGTCCACCTGGCGCCGGGCCTCGGCATAAACGTCTGGCTTGATCTCGTTGGATCGGATCATCTGCGCGCGTGTCGCCGCTTGATACTTTTCCGGCGATTCGGTCAGCCACTTCGCGTGATAGGCGTAGGTTTCGGGGCCCCAGATGGTTGCGGCGTTTACGGCGGGCGGAAGCTCGACGTCCGCTACGCCGCCCACTAGCTTGCGAAGCACTACAATCGCCGCATCTGCGGCCTTGGCGAATTCCGGATCGAGGCCATCGTAGAAGCCCGCGCGAGGCACTCCCAGGCGGAGTTTTCCCGTCTGAGCCTTGAGCAGACGGGCATAATCCGGAACTGGAAGATCGATAGTCGTGGGGTCCTGTGCGTCGTAGCCCGCAATCGCTCCTAGCATCAAGGCGGCATCTTCGACGGTCTTGCAAATGGGGCCGACGTGGTCCAGCGTCCACGCCATGGGGATGACGCCGCGATTGCTGACGCGTCCATAGCTGGGCATGAGACCGACAACGCCGCAATCCGAACTGGGGATGCGGATCGATCCGCCCGTATCGGTACCCAACGTACCGAAGCACAAGCCAGCGGCCATGGCCGCCGCCGATCCGCCGGAGGAGCCGCCGGAAATCCGGTCCAGCGCCCAAGGGTTATGCACCGCCCCGAAATAGGTCACCGCGGAAGTGGCGCCGTAGGCGAATTCATGCATGTTCAGCTTGCCTAAAAATACGGCGCCAGCGTTTTTCAACCGCCGGACGACCTGGGCGTCTTCGGTCGGGACGCGATCTTTAAACAACTCGCTCGCGCCCGTGGTCCGAACTCCGGCAGTATCGATATTGTCTTTCAAGGCGATAGGGATGCCATGAAGCGGTCCGCGCCACTTGCCTCGCCGCTGCTCGGCCTCCATCTCGCGCGCCGACGCCAAAGCGGATTCCGGCGTGATAGTAATGAAGGCGTTGATGGACGGATTGTACTTTTCGATCCGCTTCAAACACGCTTGCGTCAATTCCACGGGAGAGGCCGCTTTACTGCGTAACAGTTCCGACGCTCTCTTGAGCGTCAATTCCGTAAGATCCTGCGTCTGGCCGAAAGCCGGCGTCAGAGCCCAGGTCGCCGCTCCGATGCCGGCGGCAAGAAAGTCCCTGCGGGAATCCCATTGATTCATGTGCACCACCTTAAACGATTGTCGGCCAACCATGCCCGGATCGCCGGAAGGCGGCCTCGTGCAACTCTGTCGTCACCTTGTGTGCCGGTTGACCCTCAAGGTTCGGAATCGATGCCGGCGGTTTCAGCCTTGTCGCTTCGGACGTGAGGCGCTGAGCGTCAAGACACGTCTATTTATTCGCTAAGGTCACCTGCCTCAAGCAGACAATGCTTTTCGAATCAAACTCAGCAAATTGCGGACCTCGAACGGCTTGCGGATGAATCCCCTGATTTGCTGAGCGTAGGCTGCTGGCCCCACCATCTCCCGGCTGTAGGCACTCGTGAGAAGCAATTTCGCGTTTGGCCGTAATCTGCCTGCCTCCGCAACCACGGCGGCGCTTGGCGTGCCTGGAATAGTCATATCCAGCAGGATTACATCGATCTCCTTCTGGTAATCGCGAAAAAGGTTGACGGCGGCGTCGCCATTATCTACGTCAATTACAGTCAGGCCTTCCTTACGCAGCATCTTTGCAATAGAGGCTCGGAGAACGTCTTCATCTTCCACCAATAAGACAGTGCCATTGGTGCGAGTTCTCGGCGTTGATCTACTCTCTAACTGAACACTGGGCCGCCGGTCCGGCGCTTGATTCGAGATCGGCCAAAGGACGCGGAAAGTCGTGCCCCTGCCCGGTTCGCTGGTCAATTCAATCGTGCCTCTATGGGCGTGTACCACTCCCTGAACAACCGCCAGGCCTAGCCCCCGACCGGCTGTCTTGGTAGTAAAAAATGGATCGAAGATTCTAGCCTGCCTCTTTGCTGATTCCGGACCCGGTATCCGAGACTTCCAGCTGAACGTAACCGCCTTCGCGCAAGCCGGTCGTGGAGCTGACCGTCGAAATAGCACCGGGCGTTCCGAGCGAGGTTGTGACGGTAATCAATCCATCTCTTCCCGCGAGCGCTTCCGACGCGTTTACGACCAGGTTTATCACCACTTGCTGGATTTGGGGTACGCTGCCAAGCACGGATGGTAGATCCCCCCCAAGATCGATCTTTAGAATCGCCGATTTCGAAACTGAAATCTTAATCAGGCCGAGCATCTCTGCAACGACCGCGGAGAGGTCGAGAATCTCGAAGCCGGAGCCCTCATTTCCGGCGTACATCATCAACTGACCCACGATCGTGGAGGCGCGGATCGAAATCGTCTTGATGTCTTGAATCTCATTGCTAGGGAATGAACCATCTGCCTCCGACGTCTCGGCAATCTCGGCATTCGCTAAGATGCCGCCTAGCAGGTTATTGAAATCGTGCGCGATTCCTCCGGCTAGAACCCCCAGGCTCTCCAACTTCTTCCTTGCAAGCGACGCCTCTTGAGCATTCTTCACATCAGTGATGTCTACCACGGTGCCCACCGCAAGCACAGGTGTATCTCCGTCTCGATACAATGTCCCGCTGTTGCTGACCCAGCGAAAGCTTCCGTCAGCACAGCGGAGCCGGTATTGAATCGGTGGCATCGGCGTGTCCCCTGACGCGTTGCGCGGAGCTTCTTGGGATGTAATAGCATGCTCGCGTGCGAGAACCACTTCAAGATCGTCTGGATGTATGCGTTGCGACCAGTCGTTGCCAGTTTTGGCATCGTCCGCGGGATAGCCCAGCATCGCAGTCAAGGCGGGATCGGCCAAGACCTCATGCGTGTGATAGTTATAGCTCCATACCGCGACGTTCCCGGCCGCGGCAGCGAGTTCGTATCGCCGCTGCCGGCGCATCAATTCTTCTTCTCCCCGTTTGCGCTCTTCAATCGCCGCTGCGAGCGACAGCCCCGGCAGGGCTATCAAGATCCAAAACAGCTGTACAGACACGGCACGATCGGCTGAAGATTGCTCGAGGAACGGTCCAGCACTCTGGGTTACACCCCAGGCCGACAAACAAACGATGGCGAGCAGCGACGTAGCGGCGCCTCGTGCCCCAAAACGTAGCGCGGCCCACACGAGCGAGACCATCGGGACAAGAAACATGGTCGGCTGAAGGTATAAGGGCGTATCGTGCCGGGTAAACACAATCACACTTGCGGAAATCAACAAAGGCAGAACGAGAATCAGTTCCCGAAGACGTTGGGCGCCCATCGAACGGATCGAGGTTCGTCCTCCGCTTCCCCAAACTAATATCCCCGGCGCAACTCCCAACAGTGACACGATGTTGCACAAGCCCATCTGCCTTGCAGTGGTCCACCACCCTCCGGCCCAGCCGTGGCGAACGAGCGCTTCGCTGGACAACACGACCTTCAACGCCGCTACCGTCGCAACCGCCACGATGCCGGGCAGGAGAACGGCGGCTGAGAGAAACGCTGTGGTCTCCTTTAACCGCTCAAAGCGAGGCGCACCGGGCGTAAACCGCCGAATAAAGGCGGCGGTGACAACGGCCAGCGCAGAATTATGAAAAATCTGGACCACGAGCCACTCAGGGCCGACGGATCGGGGAGCGTACGCGGCGATGTGGCCGGGAATCACTGCTAGAAGATATAGCCACCACCGGTTTTGTGGAGTCAGCAATAAGACGGCAACCAGAATCGCGTTCGAAGGCCATAGAATCGCGATCCCCGAGAACGCCAGTTGAAGTTTTAGCGCCAACGTAACGGCGATGTAGTAAGCCGCGCAAACAGCGGCTGCGCGCAATCCATCGTCGTAAAAGTGGGCCTTCGGAGTGCCACTTTGGTGACCTTCGTTAAGCGCTAACAGAAGTTCGGACACCCTCCCTCCCCGCGTCTCATCGTATTTACTAGCATATTAGTCTCTCGAAACGGGCGTCTCGGAAATATGTGGACGTGTAGCCGCCTATACGCGGAGGTGGATTCTGGAAGATCGGCGCCGTGAAGTCGGCTTCACGTCATCCGCCTCGTGTAACGGTGGGACAAATTCGCGAACGTCTTCACTCTCGACAAAATAAGCTATTTTGTAGATACTTGAGAGCGCCCCTCTATTGGCGTGGGTTTGAAGGGCTCCCAGCAGGAAAAACACAAGTCACACCTCGAGGAGCCAAGAGTCGATTCGCTCCGGTGTCGCACAAAAAATGGGCCCGGCGGAGACATGCCCCACCGGGCCACACGAGGGAAGAACCTAAAAATCGTTTGCCTACCGGCGGCCTCCGTGACCGCCTCCATTGCCGCCCCGGCTGCTTCCGCCGCCCGAACGGGAACCGCCACCCCCGCCGCCGCGGCTTCCTTGCCCCGACGATCCACGGTCCCGCACGATGGGAGGATTAATCTGCACCCGCTGCTGCGGGGCGTAGCCCCGGTTTTGCGGCGCGGAATAACGAGGCGAGGCTTGCGGAGCCGGCGAAGAATAACGCGGGCTCGTCTGCGGCGTTGAATAAGCGCGCGGTTGGCCATTGAACCCGGGCTGCCTGGAAGCGGAACTCGAAGTGGAAGGGTTAAACGGCCTCCATCCGCTCTTGGAGCCGACGCTCGGGCCGGCCGCGCCCCGCGATCCCGCCGGCGATTGCGCGAAGCTCCGCGCACCGGGCCCGGTCAGACGCGATCCCGCTGAAGAAAATCGCAGGCTCGAGCTGGTTTGCGGCATGCCACGGGTGGAAACCGCCGCGTCCGAGAAGCGCCGGCTGTTCGCGGCAGGCGTGAAAGGCATCGCCCCGCGCACCGAGCCAGCGCGCGCCAGATCCGCCGAAGAAGCGCGCACCATCGTGCGAGCGTTCACCGCGCTGTGTCCGAACTCGGAGGCTCGCACGCCGCCGATCGCATTCGTGAAGCGCGCGTTGCGATAGACATTCACGACGTTCACGTTGACAATATTCACGCGCCCACCGCCGGCGAAGCCTCTGCCATACCACGGGCGGAAAACTTCGAAGGGCGCGAGCGGCACCCAGCCGACATTCGCAAATCCAAAGCCGAATCCCACGCCGAATCCGCCGCCCCAACCGAAGAATCCAACCAGAGCCGGCCGCCAATAGTAGGCCGGTCCGATGGCGCCCGGATACCACGCCCAACCCCACGGGCCGCGATACCAACGCCCGTAGTGATATGGCGCCCAACCCCACGGCTCCGCGCCTAGCCAGCTCCAACCGTAGTAATCGGCCCAGATCCAGCGTCCGTCCTGATACGGCGCCCAGTCCGGCCCCACCGACGGAACCCAAACCTGTCCGTATTGCGGATCGTTTTGCCACTGCCCGTATTGATCCAGCGACTCTCCGCCCGCTATATCGGGGCTGACGTAGCCTGCGCTGGCCGTCCGTCCAAAGGCGCGGTCGCGATCCGCATTCCATCGGTCGAAATCGTCCTGGGGCGCGCTCGCCACCACTCGCACTTCGGGATCCGATGGCGATCCGCGAGCCATCATGGTCTGCCCCGCTTCGATATATTCGGATCCGGTCGGTCCGAAAACTTCGGCCTGACCGGCTCGCACGGCAATCTCGGTGGTTCCGTCCGGATTCACCGTCACCCGGTAACTTCCCTGCCGGGCAGGCCGCATCAACACCGTGGGCGTGCTGATTTCAGCGCGCGCGTCGTTGTCGCGCGCCACATGGAACATCGCCGTGCCCTGCGCGATCTGGATTTGATACTGCTTGTATTGAAGCTCGCTCAGGCGGACCTCGGTGGCGAAGGAGAGCCGGATCATGTTCAATGCGTCGAACTGGATCTCCGCGCGGGCGCCGTCGCCCGTCGATATCCGGTCTCCGGCGATCAATGGCGCGTTCACCACGCCCACCGATAGATCGGCGGTATCGCCGTGCCGCACGGAAACGGCGCCTTGCGCCAAGCTCAGCCGCGCCACTCCGTGGTCGGGCGCATCGCCGGAGTCGCCCTCAGGCTGAGTGGCGCCGGGAGTTTGGCCGGCGGCGGCCTCAACCAGGAACGCTCCTGCCAGAATCGCCGCTAAAATGGCCCGCCTCATATCTCCACCCGCCAGTGGGCACACAGAGGGCCAAATACTAACTTATTGAATGGAAAACACTTAACTTCGGCGGGCCCACTCGGCTCAGTGGCCTAAAACCACCACTCTGGCTCCAGCCCACCGCCGCTTTAGTAAGGAGCCCCCGAACGAAGCGCGTTCACCACCGCACCGATCACCGCGATTTCGTCACTGCGCGGGACTACTTCGAAAACGTAGTTCTGGAGCGGGCTCAGTTTCACCATCTCCTGCACGCAGCGGTTGAGAAACGCCACATTGACGAAGCGCGCGTTCATGCCGGTAACGTAAAACTTGCCCGGACCCTCCAGATGAATGCTCGTCGCGGTGGCCGCGGCCAGGGCGCGATGCCACAAGATAGCGAATTCGGCGCAGCGGGGATCTTCGCCGGTCTTGGCGGCGGCGAATACTTCTTCGGGTTCGCGATCCAGGAAGCGCAGGCGCATGGCGCGATGGCCCATGATGCCTTCCAGGTGCCCGCGGCCCCCACACCCGCAGAAATTTTCGTTCGGATCGAGCGACACCACGGTGTGCCCGCCCTCCCATATGCCATCGGCGGCGGGATGGTGGCCGAATCCGACGCCCGCGCCGAGCGTCCATACGCGAATCAACGGCGGGAGAGCCCCGGTGGCGCGATTCATGTCCCCATGTGTCGCCGCAATGCCCGCTGCCACAACGTCCGCGTCGTTCGAGACGGCCACGCGCGCGGCCAAACCGTGGCGGGCGAGCGCTTCCGTCATGGCGGCTTGCATGTCGTAGCCTTTGAGCTGCTGAAGGTTGGGCGAGTCTTCGATGATTCCCCCGCGCACGATGCCGGGCAGAGCCAATCCAACAGCCTCTATCGGGTGTCCGCCGGCGAGGAGAGCCGCTTCCGACGCCAGTCCTTGCACCATCTCCTCGACCGGCACGCTCCGCAAGAGTTCGAGGCCCTGCTCCTCTTCCGTGCTCCGCCGAATCTCCCCCACCAGCCGGCCGTCTTCGACCACGCCGGCGGCGGCGTGTTCGGCGACCACCAAACCAATGCATCGAGCCATAAATCAGATCCGGGTTAATTTGTTGAGGCCGTTGAAGGCAGCCGCCTTGTAGCATTCGGCGAGCGTCGGATAATTGAAGACGGTATCGATGAAATATTCGACCTTGCCGTTGAGGATCATCACGGCCTGCCCGATATGCAACAGCTCGCTGGCGCCTTCGCCGATGATGTGAACCCCCAACAACTCTAGCGTTTCGCGATGGAAAATGAGCTTCAGACGGCCGGTGGTGTCTCCGCGAATCTGCCCTCGCGCGATCTCGCGGTAGTAGGCGACGCCCACTTCGTAGGGGACGTCCTCATCGGTGAGCTGTTCCTCGTTTTTTCCGATGAAGGAGATTTCGGGAATCGTGTAAATGCCATAAGGGTACGTCGCGGGATTGGAGTGTACGGCGAGATTATAAGCGCGCGCCGCGGCGATGCGGCCTTGCTCCATGGAGACCGAAGCCAGGCTGGGGAAGCCGATCACGTCGCCTGTGGCGAAGATGTGCGGCTGCTTGGTGCGATAGTCCGCGTCCACCTGAATGCGGCCGCGGTTGTCGGCCTCTAGTCCGGCCGCCGCAAGATTCAGCTCGTCCACATTGCCCTGGCGTCCCACCGCGTAAAGCAAAGCGTCGCCGGCAATCTTTTTTTTGCTTTCGAGATTGGCGACCACGCCGCCATCGGCCGTCTCCTCCACCGAAGAGACTTCTTCATTCAGGCGCATGGTCACGCGGCTATCGCGAAGATGATAGGACAAGGCTTCCACCATCTCGGAATCGGCGAACTCGAGCAGACGCGGGCGCTTTTCCACCAGGATCACCCGCACGCCGAGCGTCGCAAACATGCAGGCGTACTCGACGCCGATCACGCCGCCGCCCACCACAATGAACGTCTTCGGGATCGCCGGCATCTGCAGAACTTGGTCGCTGTTAATGATGTTGCGATTGTTGAAGGGGACTTTCGGGGAAACGGCGGGTTTGGTCCCGGTGGCGATGACGACGACATCGGCGGAGCATTCCATCGGTCCGCGCAACCCATCGACACGAATCGTGTGTGCGTCCACGAAGCTCGCGACGCCAAACAACGTTTCCACGTTATTGCGCGAAAGTTGCGCCAGCGTCACGTCGATTTCGGTCTTGATCACGTGTTGGACCCGGAAGGCCAGGTCGGCCATCGTGATCTTGTCCTTCACGCGATAATTTACGCCGTAGATGTTCTGGTAGTTATAGCCGGAAAGGTGCAGCACCGCCTCGCGCATCGTTTTGGAGGGAATAGTGCCGGTGTTGATGCACGTTCCACCCACGCATTCGCGCCGTTCCACCACGGCCACGCGTTTCCCGCTCTTAGCCGCCTGAATTGCCGCTCGCTGCCCCGCCGGACCGGAACCTAGAACGATCATGTCGAAGGTCTGCATGGCGGAATATTCAGGGTCGCATATTCGAGATATTTGTGGCGCACGCTTCAGCGTGCAGCCGTGGGCTTCAGCCCACGGTCTCGATTCGACCGAGCGGAAACTCGCCGCGGCGCGCTGAAGCGTGCGCCACAATACCTTGGCCGGGATGGCAGGGAATACCAGGCTCATGGTATTTCTCGGGGCCTCGAGAAAAAGTAAGGTTGAAATTGGAGCGGCATCGCCGTGTGGCGATCTTTAGATTCGCTGTTCAAGCGCATTTTTCCGGCTCCCGCGCAAACCCCAGCGGGCGTCGCCCCGATTGTCGTCATTTCCGCCGACGATCGCGACCGGCGGGTGTTGATGGACATGTCCGCGTTTCCGGTGTACTTCGCGGAGTCTCCGCAAAAGGCATCGGCGGCCCTCGAATGGCTGCGCGCGCCTGTGGCGCTGTTTGATCGCGACTGGCCGGGCATTGAATGGCGGGCGGAGGTTCAGCGGCTTTCGTCTTCGCGCGAGCGGCCGTGCGTGATCCTCATGTCGAGTGTCATCGACGACTATCTCTGGGAAGAAGTGGTGCGATGCGGAGGCTACGATGTGGTGGCCAAGCCTCTGGAGCCGGAGCACCTCGCGCGCGTGATCGGACTCGCGCTGTCTTACCGGAAAGTAGCGCCGCAGCCGCCCAGAACGGCCAGGATTTCCTAGCCGCTACGCGGACGTCAGGGAATCACGCCTTTCTTCATTCGGTGATGTATTCGTGCGATCCTTGAGCCGGAACATCTCAAGAGAAATAAGCCTGAGCTTGATGCCCCGTTCGTATTCAACAACGAGGCTTTGGTCCTCATGTGCGAGTTCCGAAATGCCGCGCGAGGTGCTCCGGCCGTGCTGATCGACAGCAGCGACGATTTCTAATTAAAGACCAGGATATGATCTCTGAACCCATTCGCGAAAGGTTGCTGGGACTGGTTCAACACAGAGATTCTTTAAATACAAGCGCACGGTTTTGGCCGCGTTGTCAGCGTCCGGAGAGACGATCACAAGTTTTCGACCCGTAGATTTCGCCCAGGGCGCGAGCAATGGCCGATAGGACGCGCGGTCATGCAGATTGAAGCTGTATCCAATCGCGACGATGGTGTCGGAATCGCGTAGGAGAGTGAGAGCGTGTCGGTACATTTCGTGGATGAATGCACGTTTCAAATCCTGCGATTTATTAGGAACCGGCGCGATAATCTGTTCCCTTATGTCTGTCGCGCCGGGCGCGCGTTCAAAGGGCGCGAAGTTAGTGACGGAAAGAGGATCAAAGGCAAAGGATGGTTTGTCGCGTATTTTCAACCAAGCTATCATTTGGCCCGGTTCCCGTAGGATTTAAGTCTCTGAGGTCCGAATGCACAGGCTGCCGTGGAGGTGTAGCACAAGGGCTCTTGATTCTCGAGATGCAAATTCTTCGGCTGCTGGCGGCAAGCCTGCTTCGACGGAGACGCCATAGCCATCCCGTGGATTCCAAATTCCGAGTTGAAAAAGGAATGTCTCGGCGAGCGAGTCGTAGTTGAACGTCAGAAAATGGCTACCTTTGAAATCCCGAAAGAATCTGGCGTAAGAGTTCGCCTTGTTACAGACCGCTAGGCGACGTGCAATGTAGTAATCCGCCTTTCTCAGACAGTTTGCGAATATTGTAAGTGGCCTGTAATCGCCCCGTTCAATAGCTTCCGCGAATAAAACCTCAATGGATTTGCTTTCGTCCGGACGGTGCTCGGTTCCGAAGCACAGCCGAGACATATCGGCAATCAAGGGATAGCCGCACTCAATTTGGTAGCGCTCCCCCCACAAAGACTCTCCAAAGAAAGGCCCGGCCTCTGATATGGCATCGATGTTGAATCCCGCTCCAAGGATGAATGTGACCATTTATTTCTGTATTGTCCGCCGACTTTGGGCCACCCGCTCGTGCATGCGGCTTAGGAGCATCGCGGACCAAGCGCAAGGGACGAACAATGAGTGACGAAGGCCGTAGCATCGGCTCACGGGTGTTGTGATACATATCACTATTTCAGCCCGCGAGCTTGATCTACAAATCAAGAGATAACGCCTTTTCTCACCGCATACAGAATCAGCTCGGCTAAGCTGTGCAGATTCAGCTTCTCCTGTAAATTCCGCCGGTGCGTTTCCACGGTGTACAGACTGAGGTTGAGCGCCGTTGCGATCTCTTTGTTCGACTTGCGCTCGGCCAGAAGCTGAAGGATCTCGCGCTCGCGCGGAGTGAGCAAGTCGTAACTGTCCTCAACGCCGCGTGTGCGGATTTCGCGAATGTAATCCTCCACCAGCATCTTGCTGATCTCGGGGCTGAAAAACGTCTTCCCCCGGTGAACGGCCTTGATCGCCTCGATCAGGTCGCCTTCCGCGGAGTCTTTCAACAGGTATCCTTTGGCGCCGGCCTTGAGCGCGCGCAGGACGTAGCCTTCGTCGGAATGCATGCTGAGGATGACCACGGCAACGTGCGGCAGCGCGGAAGCGATGCGCTGTGCGGCCTCGATGCCGCTCAAATTAGGCATCGCGATGTCGACCACCGCGACATCGGGCTGAGTCGTCTCGGCCTGCTCCACCGCCTGGCGTCCGTCCGAAGCTTCGGCCACCACGCTGAATTCGGGCTGGCTGTCGAGCAGCAGCCGCAAGCCCCGCCGCATGACCGTGTGATCGTCAGCGAGCAGAATGCGAATGGGCGATTTCACGATCGGGCGAACTCCGGTTGTCGTGGCCATTTTCGGGCCTGCCCTCGGGGTGGAAGGGCAACTCCACGGAAACGATGGCGCCGGCGCCGGGGGCCGAATGAATGTTGCAAACGCCTCCCAGCCGGGCCGCGCGCTCCTGAATCCCCAGCAATCCCAAGCCTTTCGTCTGCTGGGCGTCGAAGCCGTGGCCGTCGTCCTGAATCGTCAGCAAGAGACGATCCTCCCGCTGCTGCACTTTTATCCGCACGCTCTTGGCTTGAGAATGGCGGGCGCAATTGTGCAGCGCTTCCTGGACCACTCGATAGACGCACGTCTTGTAATCGTCCGGCAGATTGTCGGAGTCCAGCTCGGCCGCGACGCTTACGTCGATGGAGGTCTGTTTGGAGCACTCCCTGGCTTGCCATTTCAGGGCTGGCAGCAGGCCGAGGTCGTCGAGCATGGAGGGCCGGAGCAGCAAAGCCATGTTGCGAATGACCCGCACCGTGTTTTCCACCAGCGTCCTGATCGTCTCGACGTGGCTGCGCGAGTGCTCTTCGGAACGGATGGCTTGCGCCGCCGAAAGATTGCGCAGCTCCACCAGTACGGCCGAAAGCGACTGGCCGACCTCGTCGTGCAACTCACGCGAAAGGGCTCGGCGCTCCGTTTCCTGGGCCTGCACCAGACGCGCTGAAAGATCCTCCAATTGGCTGCGCGCTCCGGCCACCTCCTCATACCGCAGGCGGGCCTGAGTCTCCAATGCGAGAATTTTGCGCGTGCTAAACAGGGCCATGCCGAAACCTAGCACCAGCGCGGCGATCAGCGTGGCCAGCAGGCGCGTTTGAAACCGCAGCAGCAGCGTGACCGCCTGGGCATTCCCGGCTGTCAATTGTTGTTCGTCGATCGCGGCGATCCGGTCCGCTGTGTCGAGCATGCTTTGCCGGCGCGGGAAGACCTCGTCGCGCAGGAAGGCGTAGCCCGACTGCCGCCGTTCTCCTGGATCCCACCGAAAAATGGGGGCCAGAATTCCCCAGTAATCGACGATCTCCGTCTTCAGCGCCACATAGTGCCGGTCGGCTTGGTCGGCTTGCCGGCCATACGTCTCGAGCGCGGCGTCCATACGTTTGCGGACGTCCTCAAGGCTGGCGCGATACGATTCGGCCCGGTTTGAATCCGGCTCCAGCAAATAATCGCGCACGTAAGTGCCGGAAATATACAGATCGGATCGGATCTCGTTCAGGACATGATTTTGAGCCAGATAACGGCTTCGGATCTGGTCGTCGTTGCGCCGGTACTGTTCGAATACGCGCAAGGCGTCGATGCCCGCGAGAGCCATGATCGAGAGCAGGCCGCCGAATCCGATCAGGATCGCGAAGCGCGAACTTTGAAGCGCGCGCGGCGAGGACCGGCGGGCGCCAGGAGCATTCATAGCTTACTCCCATCGTAATCGAACCGGGCTCGCGCTTAGCTTCGCGCGCGGCATTCCCCTTCCGGGGGAAGTCCATCGGTATTTGATATTAGGCTGGCTGATCGACCAAAGACGCGAATGATGCGAGCGTCCGACGGCGGGAACATTCGCGCGATGGGCGACGGCGCCGCTCCAGTCGCCTCGGCATCGATCCGCGCCGCAGCTAATCGACCGGCAGCAGCACGTAGGGGCTGGAATTTCCCGGAGGAAGCGCGCCGCACGTACCCGGGATCCCGCTGCCATCGGGGCACGAGCCTGCGTTGAAGAAGAGCGCCCAGTTCCCCGGTTGTTGGTTTGAGGGGACCACGAAATTGATTGCCTCAACGCCGACCATTCCGGGCGCCAGGGCCATGGAATTGATCTTCAGCGCCGGCGTATTCGTGACCGACCCGGGGCAAGCCGACCCGTTGTTGGCGCAGAGAACGGGGTTCGGGACGGGGTAGGTCTGCAGGTAGAGGTACTTGGAGCCTGTCTGACGCGGGTAGCCCAGCTGAAAAGCAACCTGCGTGGGAGCCGGAATAGCGATCGGCGGAGGAGGCCAGGTGGTGAAAAAGTCGTCCGCGTAAGCGATAATCGATTCGCCCGGATGAGCCGGATTCTGCGGTGTGACGGCACTCGAATCTGAAGTGTGGATCGCGGCAACGTAGCCGGTCCCGATAAAAAAGAAGCCGCCCCAGACAGCTAACCCTCCGGTCGCGGTTTGGACTGCCTCGTTCACGCTGATGTCGCCGGAGTAGAGAGGGAGCGCCCCGACGATGTTGAACCCATATGACGCACTGGCCGAAAGGGGGACCTGAAAATTAACCTGCACATAGACCGAGGCGTCCGATGGAACGACCACGGCAAGAAGCGGGGCGTAGTCGTTGTTCACCGATACGGTGACGCCTCCCAACCTGAAGGGGAGGGGCTGGGAAGCCGGCGCGACGTACACTCCGGGTGTCAAGCCGGTGAGGCCGGAGACCAGAGCAGTCGCCAAGGCTCCCCCGGCAGGCAGGCCGCTTTGCCAGGACGCGGCGTTCACCACGGCGACAATTCTAGGTTGCGCCCAGATTCTCGGTATGTTGGCGCCAATGATGATGGCAAGTAGCAGAGTGGATCTAGTCATACTCGTCCGCAGTTGGAAAATTACTTAAGCGCGTTAGCATAGACGTGAATGATGCGAGCGTCCGGCGGCGGGAACATTCGCGTGATAGGCGACTGCGGCGCTCCAGTCGCCTCAATGTCCGTCGGCAGGATCTGAAAGGGCATCGGAGCCGCACTCAGCGCGGTGCCACCTGCGCCGGCCAGCGCGAGCGTGTTGCTGGAAACGGCCGCACTCAAGGGGACTCCGATGGGAACCACAGCGCCGTAGTCGCGGATCAGGCCGTCGCTGAAGATCAATGGGAGCGGAAATTGTTTGAGGGAAGCGCCCGCGACCACCGCCGACACCGCGGCGCCTTTAGTGCCTTCGGCTATCGGAAGCAGACCCTTTGTATCGTGAACGCGAACGATAAACCGCGCGCCTCTCTGCAGGCTGAACGAGACCGCCGATGCCGTCGAAGCGCCTACAACGGCCGCTACGGGGTTCAACCACTGGCAAGGGTCGAGATATAGCGACGGCAGCATCGGGTGGACACAGATCGAATACTGTCCCGGCGGAGCGGCGATTGCGTAGCGCCCGTTGCCGTCGGTCACAGACTGTAGAATCGCCGGAACCTGATTGGGGGAAGCGCTTTTTCGAATGGCGACTACGCTGACGCCGGCGAGCGGCGCGCCCGTGTCCGCCGCAGTAACGACGCCAGTGAGGCTCTGCGCGCCTAGAGGAAAAACGCAGAGCGTTGAGGCGATCAGAGAGCCGATGTTCAGGATCTTCATCACGACTCCTTATGGGCAGCTCGGGCTGCTCACAATATTGATCGAGTAGGTGGCCGAGGGATTGCCACTCTTAGGATTCAGGACGCTGAAGCTCCAGGCGCCTGGACTTACATAGCAGCCGACCTGGGCGTTGATCTGAGTGCGGGAATCATCCCAATAGTAATAACCATCGGTCTCATAAAGCCAGACGTCTCCTGGGCCGGTAAAGTGAATCGTGTTTCCGCCGCTGATTGAGAACCCCTCGCCATAGACGACTAAGATATCGTCTTGATTGGCCGTGAGGACGCAGCCGGGATTTTGAGTGAAGTTACATGTTTGGCCAGTGTTGTAGTCCTGTATTCCCCCGATGATCGGGTTCGGGCCGACCGTCACAGCGGCAGATGCCGAGCCGTCGGTTTGATAAGGGGACTGCGAGTTGTTGACATCCGAGTTCGATCCGGAGAGCGTGATCTGCTGGGTCGTGATTTGCATGGCTACGTACAGTGCTGCACAGGAACCGACCAATGGCGTGTCGCCCGACTGAATTAGATCCGAAGTTTCGCACGAGAAAATCCCGCCGCTAGACGGCGGTTCACTTAACGATAGTGAGCTCACGTCTGCGGCCGTGTAGGCGATGATGCCGACATCGCCTTGCGTGTAGTAAGGCGCGTCGGCGTAGAGACCCAGCACCGGCGCTGGAGGAAGGAACCCCGAGGGGCAGTTCGAGGGGAATCCGAGCATTGCGTTCCAAGCGGGCTTGTTGCCATAGCTCGCGATCTCGGAACTCAGACCCCAGTAGCCGACCGCGGCGAGGAGCGGCCCGCTATCGTCGTAGTTCGCCTCCCACCACGACGCTGAGTCGTATAAGCCGTACCATCCAAAGGCCGGGACGCCGTGTCGCGAAAATGCACAAAACGTATTGGTCAGCCATTGACTCTGTCCGGGCGCGGTGGTCGTTGGGACTTGACTATCGAACTCAATGGCGAGATTGTTCCCCACCGGTGGACTTTCAAAGGAGGAACCGGTGGCCGCCTCTGTCACAACCATTTTTGAGAATGGAATCGCCTGCTGGGGTGCGGAGCACACGGAATTGGCTACTCCCGCGACGCATTCCAGCGCCGCCTCCAGATCCGCCGCGCTGGCGTTGTACATCTGAAAAGCCCACAGATCGGGCTGGATCCCGGTCTGCTGCCAAAGCGAAACATCGCTGGCCACGGTCTGCCAATTCCACTGATAGCCGATATAGTTGCTGCCCAGGTAGGACCATGGCTGGAGGCTGAGGATCGGCTGTACATCCTGCCTGCCAGTGGCGGGGTTGATCGGCCAGATCCCACCGAACCCGGATTCCAACATCGTTAAAGCACGGCCAGAAGGGAAGGTGTACGGATAAGTCTGGAGCTGGTCTACGATGGCCGGGTAGGCTGTTTGCCAGAACGCGGTGTATGGATCTTGTGGGCTATTCTGAGGCAACTGGATTCCATAGTTTATCCCCCACATCAGGACGTTCTGGTAACCCGCAAGCGCGGAGATGAAGCTGTTGACCCAGCCTGCGTAGGAGCTTCCGACGCATTGGCCAAGCGCGCTCGATCCCTTTGCGTAGCCGGCGCAAGGCGTGCTGGTGGGAGCGCCATTGTTCACCTCCGCCTCGGCGCGGCCAGGCGCGAAATGAAGCGCAACCCAGATGCCGTTGGCTTTGGCTGCGGCCACCACTCCTTGGAGAGCGCCCCACTGGTTGTTGGGTGAGGTCATCGGACCGCCGTCGTCCCACCCAACAAATCCCGCATAGGTGCATCCCTGCGGAACCAGGTTCGTAGGTCCGAGACTACAGCTCGCCGCGGACTGTCCCAGGAGCGCGCCGCTTTCGACCGCGATGTCTTGATCCCAGAGGTAGAGGTGGATGAAGTTGATACCATTCGCTGCATCGCCAGATCGTTTTGCACGATCTGGTACACGTATGTATTAGGCGTACAATTCTGAGGGAGAGTGCTGGTAGAGCAATCCTGCGTGTAGTAGTCGTTCAGCATGCTCCACCAGGCGTGCCCACGCGGAAAGTACGTCACGCCTTTTAGCGGGCTCGGCAGCGTCAGCGGCCCCGACCCGCCCCCGGTGAAATTGGCGGTGGCGGTCGCCGCGCCGCTCATCGTGATCGTGCTCCCATTCAGGCTTCCGCCGACGTTAGTATAGCCCGAAAAGGTGTAACCGCTGTTCGGCGTTTCGCTCAAGCCGACTTGCGCGCCGCTGCCATACCAGCCTCCGGAGGGGCCGATGGAGCCTCCGGCGCTCGGACTCACTCCGGTGGTCAGAAAATATTGCGTTGCATAGCTCGCCGTGTAGGTGGAAGCCGAGGCGGGCGTGACGATCTGATGGGTTTGGCCGCCGCCGTCGCTCCAGCTCGAATAAGCGTACTGGATTCCCGAGCCGCCCGATTGCGGGCTGGGAGTGGCGGCGATGGTATGGTTCGAACCGGGCGCCCACTGGAACACGCAAGGCGCGACGCAAGCGTTGCCGTCCGCCGTCAGCCACAACCCGGAAGGCGCCGTGGTCAGCGTGATCTGGACCGATTGGATCAGCGCCTTAAACAGAGCGCCGCCCGAGGCTGTGGCGTGGAAGCCGGGCAGCAATGTGATCTGGCTGGTCGCGGTGAAGGTCACATTGGCCGTGCCGTTGATCGTCACGGCGCCGGCGCTGCCGGCGGCCGCGATCGTGGTTCCCCCATAGCTGCTCGTCCCGGAGGAGAGGGAGCTCGGGGGCGGAAGCGTGACGGTTTGCGCAATTGCGGCTCCGGCGAACGCCAGCGCCGCCGCGGCGCCAAAGCTCCAAGCCGAACTGGGCAGTACCCGCTTCACTTCTTCCGCGCCTCCAGGCTCTCCACCCGCGCCTGGAGCTCGCGATTTTTGCGGTCCATTTCGACCAGGTGAAGCGTGAGCTCCTCGATCTTCGCGAGCAGCTTCGTCTGCATCTCGCCCACGCTCGCGCCTTTCTCCTGGAGTTCCTTGGCCGAAGGAACGTCGGGAAGGTGATGATTCTCTTTGATGTATTCGGAAACTTCGCTGAGCGGCTTTAGCTTGTAGGCGGCGTCGAAAACGTAATCGGCGCCGGTGGAGGAGACAATCACTTCCTCCGCGCCGATCGTGCCGGCTACGTGCAGGAGATGTTGCGGTGTGGTCGTGCCGATCCCGACGCTCCCGGAGCTCGTGATCACCATCCTCGTGCCGGCGGGAGCGGAACTACTGTGGAATCCCAGCGACCCGAGGGCCTCGCGACCGTTTTCTATGTTTCAGTTTGACGCTCCGGTTCTATCGTCGGTCAGTTGAACCAGCGGAAAAAGAGCCGACGAGCCGCCCTCCACCGTGATCTTCGGATTACCGGAGGCGCCGAACACATGCAGAAGCGCTGAGGGCGACGCAGTCCCGATCCCCACGTTGCCGCCATTGTAGTAGATCGCCCCTCCCGAGCCGGCCGACCACGTCTGAGCGGGCAATTTCCCGGCAAAGAGCGCCACGCATGCCGCCGCCGCGGCAATTGAATTACGAGCCCGTAATCGCATAATGAGACACTCCTCTCCGCACTTTCGCGGGACGATTCGTACTACCTGAGGGGATCGGAAGACATAATGGCATACCCCCCCAGTTTGTCAAGTAATATTTTTGTGAGTTTCTCTAAATTGTATTATTTCGCCTGCTATTTCTACGATTTATCCTGGGCCCCCGGCGAGCGCCGCACCCGTGTGAAAGCGAGCCTCTTTACGATCCTTGCGTCTTCGCGAGACATGCCTTGCATGAATCTCCCGCAGAGGCGCAAAGGCCGCAAAGGAGCCACTGCGATGAGAATGAAGCTCTCGTCCGGACGCGGGGGCTGGCTGAGGCGCGGGTCACGGCCCCGTCCCGAGGAGCTACCTGACTTTTTCGCGAAAAATACCAACCGTCTGGTATAGCCGCAGGGCTCCTCGTGATCGTATCTTATTGATTAGAATTGTATTCGGAAACTCACCGGCCCGGCAGGCGTCCGGCCAAAGCCCGCCGAAACTCATGAGCGATGAAACCCTTCTTCAGGCAGTGGAACTGGACCTGAACAAACTGCGCGCCCTGGATAGTTGCACCGTTTCAAACGCCATCGAGAGATTGAATGTCCGGCTGCGGAACGAAGGTTTCATCTCCGGCGCGGTGCGCTGCCGCTTCCCTGAAATGCCCCCGATGGCGGGTTACGCCGCCACCGGACGAATCCGGACCACCACTCCTCCGATTACGCATCGTTGTTATTATGACCGGATGGACTGGTGGCGCTATGTGGCGTCCCTTCCCGCGCCGAGAATCATGGTGCTGCAAGATGTCGATCGTCCCCGCGGTTTCGGAGCGTTTGTGGGAGAAATACACGCCGCGATCGGCTCGGCTTTAGGGTGCATCGGCTGCGTAACGAACGGCGCCGTCCGGGATCTGCCCGCTCTGCGCGCGGCGGGATTCCAGATATTCGCGGGATGCGCGGCTGTGTCGCATTCTTATGCGCATATCGTCGAATTCGGCGAGCCGGTGGAGATCGGGGGCCTCAAGATCGCTTCCGGCGATTTACTGCATGGGGACCGGCACGGCGTGCTCAACGTTCCACTCTCGGTTGCGGCGGATGTGCCCGGCGAAGCATCCAAAATTCTCAAAGAAGAGCGCGAGTTGATCGAGTTCTGCCGTTCCTCCGCCTTCAGCTTGGACGAATTGGAGGAACGAATGAAACACGCTTCCGCGAATTGCGATTCCCCATGGAGGTCGCATTAAAAGCGCCGATATGAGCTCGAAACGGGGGGCGATCTTCGGAGCGATCGTGCTGGCGGCGTTGGCGGTCGCGCTGGCCTCGTGCAGCAGCTCCAGCAAAGTACAGGCAAAGGACCCGGGCGAAACGGCGGCCGATTCGGGAGAGGTTTCCGTCGGCGTCGCCAAGGTGGGCCGCAAGACGCTGGAGCGCACGCTCGATCTTTCAAGCGAATTGGTTCCCTTTCAGGAAATCGACGTGTATGCCAAGGAAGCGGGATTCGTAAAGGAATTGAACGTCGATTACGGCTCGCGTGTGCGGAAGGGCCAAGTGATGGCCACGCTCGAAATCCCGGAGCTCGAGGCTCAACTGAAGCAAGACGACGCGGGCATCCAAAGCGCTTCGGATCAGATCGTCTATGCGCAGAACGCTGTGAGCCGCTACGAGGCTCAGCATAAATCGCTTCAATTGCAATCCGAGAGGCTCTCGAACGTCTCTAAGTCCAAGCCGGGCATGGTGGCCCAGCAGGAAGTGGACGATGCCGAGGCGAAATCTCTGGCGAGCGCGGCGCAGATTGAAGAGGCTAAGTCCAATGTGGAAGCTGCGCGCAGCCGCCTGGCCGAGGCTCGCGCGAAGAAGGACCGCGACCAGGTGCTGTTCGACTATTCCAAAATCACGGCGCCGTTCGCTGGCGTAGTGACGCAGCGATACGCGAATCAGGGAACGCTATTGCAGGCCGGAACCAATTCCAGCACGCAAGCGACGCCGCTGGTTCGCCTCTCGCAAGACGATCTTTTCCGCTTGGTGATTCCGGTTCCCGGATCGTACGTTCGCTATATACGAGTCGGCGATCTCGTGAAGGTCACCGTGCCTTCCTTGAACCGCGCCTTTCCCGGGAAGGTAGCGCGTTTCTCGGGCGACGTTCAGGAAGACACGCGCACCATGCATACCGAGGTCGATGTGCCCAATAACGATCGCGTTCTGCTTCCGGGGATTTATGCCGAGGCGTCGATTACGCTGGAACACAAACCCAAGGCGCTCACGATTCCGATTCAGGCGGTAAATCAAGGCGCCGCCGATACTGTGGACGTGGTGGGGCCGTCCAACACGATTGAGATTCGTCCCGTGACCCTCGGCATTCAAACGGCAACCGACGCCGAAGTGCTTTCGGGATTGCGCGAGGGAGAGCAAGTTGTGGTCAGCGACCGTGGCGGCATTAAGGCCGGCCAGCAAGTACGGCCCAAAGTGGTCGACACCGCGGACGGCGAACAAACCAAGTAGGAAAACGTGTCTCGCTTCTCCATCCGCAATCCCTACTTGATCGTGGTCATCTGCCTGGTGGTGATGGTGATCGGCCTCACCAGCCTGGCGCGAATGCCGGTGGATCTGTTTCCGCCCATCAATATGCCGGAAGTGGTGGTGGCGACGTTTTTCTCGGGCATGCCGCCCGAAGACGTCGAGACCGACATCACCAATCCTCTGGAGCGCTTCTTCACGCTGGCCAGCGGCATGGACCACATGGAGTCCCGATCCATGCTGGGCATCAGCATGATCAAGGTCTTCTTCCAACCCGGAACCAGCCCGGATGCGGACGCGTCGGCTTTGTCGAATCTCGCGCTGGCGGATTTGAAACGCCTGCCTCCCGGGACGCTGCCTCCGGTGGTCTTGAAGATGGACGCGTCCAGCCTTCCCGTTTGCCTGGTGACCCTGAAGGGCCAGGGGCTGACCGAAACGCAGCTCCACGATATCGGCCAGTTCACGATTCGAAATCAGATCGTAGTGGTGCCCGGATCGGCGATTCCACCGCCCTTCGGCGGCGAATACCGGCAAGCCATGGTGTACGTGGATCCGATCAAACTGTTGTCGCGGCAACTGAGTCCGATGGATGTAGTCTCCGCGCTCAACAACAGCAACCTGATTCTTCCCGCTGGCGACGTAAAGATGGGGCCGTTCGATTACTATCTGTATTCGAACAGCCTGGTGAAAAATGTCGCCGACGTCAACAGTCTCCCGATCAAAACCGTGGGACAGCAAACCGTCACCATCGGCGATGTGGGCGAGGCAAAAGACGCTAATCAGATCCAATACAACGTCGTGCGCGTGGATGGCCAGCGCTCCGTCTACCTGCCGATTCTGAAACAGGGTGGCGACACCAATACCATTCAGGTGGTGCAAGGCATTCGGGACATGCTTCCGAAGCTGCTCGACGTTCCGGAGCAGGTCACTAAGGCGGTGGTGTTTGACCAGTCCGCCTTTGTCAAAGAAGCCATTCGGACCCTCCTCGACGAAGGCGCGATCGGGCTGGCTCTGACCAGTCTGATGATTCTGATTTTTCTGGGCAGTCTGCGCGCCACCAGCGCCGTCTTCCTATCCATCCCCCTCTCGGCGATCGCGACGTTCGTGGTTCTCTACCTCATGGGGAGCACGGTGAACACCATGATCTTGGGCGGACTCGCGCTGGCCTTTTCGCGGATCATCGACAATTCGGTCATCTCGCTGGAGAACATCTATCGGCATCTTGAGATGGGCGCTTCGCCCGAGGTTGCCGCGGAGCACGGCGGCAGCGAAGTGAGCTTGGCCGTGTTAGCCGCGACGCTAACCACCGTGGTGGTGTTCTTCCCCGTCACATTTCTCTTCGGCGTCAGCAAGTTTCTGTTCTCGGCCCTCGCGCTGGCGGTGGTCATCTCTCTATTTGCCTCGTATTTCGTGGCGATGACGGTGATTCCGTTGTTTTGCGCGCGATTCATGAAGCGCATGCACGACGCTCATGAAGCGGTGGAGCGCAGCGGAGGATTCAACGCCTGGTTCAACCGCGGATTCCATGCGCTGCTGAACGGATACGAGTGGGCGGTCCGCGGCGCGCTTCGTTTTCCGGCAGTCACCGTCGTGGCGCTATTGGGCGTTTTTGCCGTCAGTCTCGGCATTTATCCGCGCCTGGGAGTTTCGTTCTTTCCACGCACCGACGCGGGCCAGTTCACCATCAATCTGAAGGCGCCGACCGGCACGCGCATCGAGCGAACCGAAGACGCCGTTGCCAAAGTGGAGGCCCTGATCAAGCAGGTGGTGAGTCCGGAAGATTTCGGGATGGTCGTCTCCAACATCGGAATCGTCCCGGACTTTTCCGCGCTCTATAGCAGCAACGCCGGACCGTATACGGCAACGATTCAGGCTCAGTTAAGGGAAGACCACAAAACTAGCAGCTTCGAATACATGGACCGCGTAAGAAGCGCCGTGGCCGAAAAGTACCCGGAGTTGCGCACCTTCTTTTCGAGCGGGTCCATGGTGGACGCGATTCTCAATTCCGGGATGTCCGCACCCATCGACGTTCAGGTGAGCAGCCGCAATCTGGATCGCGCCTACAACCTGGCTCAGGATCTGGCCACGCAGATCCGGAAATTCCCCGGAGTGGGTGAAGTCTACATCCCTCAGGACATGAACTATCCGGCGCTGCGCTTGAACGTCGATCGCGTTCATGCCGCCGAGTTGGGGCTCAGCCAAAAGGAGATCGTCGACAACGTCATTACGGCGTTGAATTCGAACACCATGATCGCCCCGAATTATTGGGTGGATCACCAGACCGGCAACGATTATTTCCTCACGGTGCAATATTACGAAAACGGCAAGCCGGCGATTCACAATTTCATCGACCTGCAACAGATTCCGTTGCGGGGAGCCCCGGCCGCCGGAGCTGTGGACGGAACCCGGGCGGCCTTTCGGGCGGGCGATCCCAAGCGGCCCATCACCGTCCTGGGCAACGTGGCGAATATAGAATTCGTGCAAAGCCCCACCGAGATCGACCATTATCAGATTCAGCGCATTGCGGACGTGTTCGTCACGCCGTCGGGAGAGGATTTGGGCAAGCTCAGCTCCCGCATCGGTGATTTGGTCGCCAAACAGAAGCTCCCCGGAATCCGCGTGAATCTGCGCGGCATGGTGCAGGGCATGAACGCTTCTTTCACCAGCTTCGCCGAGGGCCTCTCCCTGGCGGTGCTGCTGCTGTACCTGATTCTGGTGGCGCAGTTCCGGTCCTTTAAAGATCCCTTCCTCATCATGCTCGCCATTCCCATGGGATTCATCGGAGTGCTCTTGATTCTGCCGCTCACAGGCACGACGTTGAACGTGATGTCGCTGATGGGCGTGCTGATGCTGGTGGGAATCTCGGCGTCGAATAGCATCCTGATCGTCGAATTCGCTCACCGGCTGGAAGAGACCGGCCAATCCGCAAAGGACGCCGTGATCACGTCCTGCCGCGTCCGCCTGCGGCCGATATTAATGACATCGCTCGCGACCATCATCGGCATGATCCCGATGGCCCTGAAGTTGGGCGCGGGAAGCGAGCAATACGCGCCGCTGGCGCGCGCCATTATCGGAGGGTTAACCGTCTCCGTGCTGTTGACCGTGTTCATCGTGCCGGCGGCTTACCTTCTGGTTTATGGGAGAAAAACGCGCCATGTTCCTGCGAATTCGTAGCGCCGTCGTCTTCATCGCATCGGCGGGATGGGCCGCCGCGCAAGCCCCCGCGCCGCCCCAGTTGACGCTTCAGCAAGCCGAGGCGATGGCGCTCCAAAACCATCCCCAGATCGCGGCGGCGCAGAATGAGGTCAACTTCGCCAATCAACAGATTGTGGTGAACCGCGCGGCCTACTATCCGAACGTCAACGGAGACGTGACCGGCTCGCAGGGCAATAGCTCGGCGCGTATCGGGGCGGGGGATCTGCCCGCGTCGCGCCTCTTCAACCGTATCGGGCAGGGCGTGGTTGTCCGGCAGTTGATTACGGACTCCGGGCGCACCTCCAACCTGGTGGCCAGCTCGCGAGCCAACGCGCAAGCGGCGGCGCAAACTTCGCAAGCGACGCGGTACGACGTGCTGCTCGAAGTGAACCGGTCGTACTTCGATGTGCTGCGCGCGCAGGCGACTGTGAAAGTGGCGGAGCAAACGGTGGCGGCGCGGCAGCTTCTCAGCGACCAGGTCACGGAATTGGCGCGCAATCAGCTCCGGTCGCAGCTCGACGTGAGTTTCGCGGACGTGAACGTATCCGAGGCCAAACTTCTTTTGCTGCGTGCGCAGGACGCCGTCCAGGAAGCTTTTGCCGAGTTGGGGCGCGCGGTCGGATCGGATCAGCCGGCGAATTACCAGCTTGTGGAAGAGCCTCTGCCCGCCGCGCCCCCTGCCGCGCCAAACAATTTGGTGACGCAAGCGCAGGCCAACCGTCCCGAGCTTGCCAGTCTGCGCTTTGCGCGCGACGCGGCTTACAAATTCTATGAAGCGGAAAAGGATCTATCGCGGCCGACCGTGAGCGCGATCGCCGTGGGGGGGGCGCTTCCCTATATCAACACGTCCGGCATTCCCGCCGGATACGAAGGCATCGGGGCTAACGTCAACTTCCCGGTGTTTAACGGCCATCTGTTTTCGGCCCGCCGCGAAGCGGCTCTGCAGCGCGCCCTGGAATCCGATCAGCGCCTTCGCGACCAGCAGGAAGGCGTCGCCCGGGATGTGCGCGTCGCCTGGGCGAACGCCAACGACGCCTATCAGCGCATCGACGTGACCGCTCAATTCCTCCGGCAGGCCTCGCTGGGGCTCGATCTGGCGCAGGGCCGCTACAATCTCGGGCTTGCCTCCATCGTCGAGCTGACCCAGGCGCAGTTGAGCCTCACGCAAGCCGAGATCGAAAATCTGACCGCGAAGTACGACTACCAGACGCAAAACTCGGTGCTGCAATACACGTTGGGGTTATTGCGCTAGGTGGCGCACGCTTCAGCGTGCAGCTTTAGCTCGCCGCACCCGCGCCGCGGACAACGCAAAGCGTCCGAAGAAAATGTCACAATGGAATTGCCTCTGGTTATTCCCGAATGACCCAACCCAACCTCCCTCTTACGGAAGAATCCACGCCCGAGCCCTCCAACGGAGAGGCCTCCTTTGCCGAGATCCTTTCGGAATTTGAACAATCGCATCATGCCGAAAATGGCGCTCTCGAAGGCACAGTCGTCTCGGTGACGCCGGAGGGCGCGTTCGTGGATCTGGGCCGCAAGATGGACGGCTTCCTCCCACCCGAGGCAGCCAAGGAATTGAAGCCGGGAATGAAGCTCCTGGTTTCCGTCCGCGGCCGCGACGGCGAAGGCAATTATCTGCTTTCGACCATCAAAGTGGAGATTCCGAAAGACTGGAGCGGCCTGGAAGCCGCCTTCGCCGAAAAGAAGACCATCGGCGGCACGGTGATGGAAGTAGTGAAGGGCGGGTTGCGCGTGGACGTGGGAGTGCGTGCGTTCATGCCCGCCTCGCGCAGCGGCGCCAAGGATCAGGCCGATATGGAGAAACTCATCGGCCAGGAGATCGAGTGCCGCATCATCAAGCTCGACACGGCCGACGAGGACGTCGTGGTGGACCGGCGGGCGGTACTCGAGGAACGCGAACGGGAGGCCAGACAGCAGGCGTTCGACCGGCTTCAGGAAGGCGAAGTGGTGCGCGGGACGGTTCGTTCCCTCACGGACTTCGGCGCGTTTGTGGATCTGGGCGGCGTGGACGGCCTTCTGCACGTGGCCGATATGTCCTACGCGCGGAACGTGCGGCCTTCCGATGTGGTTCAGCCGGGCGAACAGGTTGAAGTAAAGATTCTCAAGATCCACCGCGACACGCACAAAATCGCGCTCGGCCTGAAGCAGCTCGCGCCCGATCCCTGGTCGCTCGCCCCAGAGAAGTATCCGAAAGAGGCGCGGGTTCAGGGGAAGGTTTCGCGCGTCCAGGATTTCGGCGCGTTCGTGGAACTCGAGCCCGGCGTTGAGGGATTGATCCACGTATCGGAAATGTCGTGGTCCAAGAAGCAGGTTCGCGCGTCCGATATCGTGAAGCCC
The DNA here is from genome assembly GCA_036557165.1 of Bryobacteraceae bacterium. Taxonomy (GTDB): domain Bacteria; phylum Acidobacteriota; class Terriglobia; order Bryobacterales; family Bryobacteraceae; genus Palsa-187. The sequence goes on along the minus strand of DATBIA010000068.1, from coordinate 38,954 downwards.
GGAGATGTGGTGGAAGTGGTGATCCTGGGCGTGAATCCGGCGGAGAAGCGCATTGCCCTGGGATTGAAGCAGGCGCTCGGCGATCCATGGGACGACGCGGTGAAGAAATATCCGGTGGGCGCGGTCGCGGAAGGCTCCGTGGTCAGCCTTGCCAAGTTCGGAGCGTTCGTCGATCTGGGCGACGGCATCGAGGGGATGATTCACATCGGCGATATCAGCCGCGAGAAGCGATTGAACCACCCCAACGAGGCGCTGAAGCAAGGCGAGAAGGTGAAAGCGCAGGTGCTCGAAATCGATCGCGAGCGGCGCCGCTTCAAGCTCGGGATCAAGCAACTGGAGCCCACGAGCATCGACGAATATCTCGCCGAACACAAGACGGGCGAGATCGTGACGGGTCGAATCGTGGATGTGAGCGGCGGCCGGGCGAAGGTGGAACTGGGCCAAGGCGTCACGGCCTTCGCGAAGCTGCCTGAGCAGAAGCAGACCGCTACAACGCAATCCGGCGCGGACCTTTCCGCATTGACGGCGATGCTCGCGCGGAAGTGGAAGTCGGGCGGCGGAAGCGCGGCGGCTCCCGAAACGCTGAAGACGGGTCAGGTTCGTAGCTTCAAAATCACGGCGCTCGACGCGGGCGCGAAGCGCATCGAATTGGCGTTGGAAGCGTAACCCGCCTTTCCTCATTCGAATTTCAACCCCCTATCTCTGCGTTGGGATAACCGGCCGCATCGCGGTATTCTGGCGAGAGTATGACCCGCTGCAAATATTGCGATGCGGAAATTCAGGCGGCTAGCCGCTTCTGCCCCTCGTGTGGGACGGCCGCCTCCGCGGCCCAGCCCGAAGTTACGGAGACCGTGGCCATGGACTCCGCGCCGGCTAGCAACGGGCGGGCGGCAGCCGTCGCTCTCGCGCTCGATAAAGAAAAGCAGCGATTCGCTCCGGGGACCCTGATCGCCAGCCGCTACAGGATCGTCTCCCGCCTGGGCAAGGGCGGCATGGGCGAAGTCTTCCGCGCCGACGATCTCGTTCTCGGCCAGCCTGTCGCGCTGAAGTTCCTGCCCGAAGCCGCGACCGGAAATCTGAACTTGCTGACGCGCTTTTACGATGAGGTCCGGATCGCGCGGCAGATCGCGCACAAGAACGTCTGCCGTGTTTACGACATCGGAGAAATCGGCGGCCAGCCGTATCTGTCGATGGAATACATCGACGGCGAAGATTTGGCCGGGCTGCTGCGGCGCATCGGCCGGCTGCCCGGGGATAAAGCGGTAGAGTTCTCACGCAAGCTCTGCGCCGGACTCGCCGCCGCCCACGCGCAAGGCATTCTGCACCGCGATCTGAAACCCGCCAACATCATGGTGGACTCGCGCGGCGAAGTGCGCATCACCGATTTCGGTCTTGCCGCGATCGCCGAGCAACTGCAAGGGGCCGCCGGAGGGATTCAAGCGGAGATCCGCAACGGCACCCCTGCTTATATGGCGCCGGAACAGCTCGCCGGCCGCGAGGTTTCCGCGCAGAGCGATATTTACGCGCTCGGGCTGGTCCTCTATGAGATGTTCACCGGCAAGCAGCCCTTTGAGGCGGCGACGCTCGCGGAGATGATCCGTTTGCGCGAACAGAGCCAGGTGACGAATCCATCGACCATCGTGCCGGAGTTGGATAAAACCGCCGAGCGCGCGATTCTGCGCTGCCTGGATGCGGATCCAGGCAACCGGCCATCGTCCGCGCTCGCGCTGGCGGCGATGCTGCCCGGAGGCGATCCTCTCGCGGAAGCGCTCGCCGCGGGCGAAACGCCCTCGCCCGAAATGGTCGCCAACGCGGGTTCGGACGAAGGCCTGAGCCTTAAGATCTCCATTCCGGCGCTGGCCGGCGTAGCGGCCTTTCTGATCGCTTTCTGCGTCTGGTACCCGAAGACGCAGTTGCTGAACCGGATCTCGCTGGAAAACTCGCCCGAGGTGCTGGCCGCCAAGGCGCGCGACTTTGCGCGCAGCGTCGGCTTCACCGACCGGCCCGCCGACACGGCCAGCGGATTTTTGGTGGACGGCGGCAATCTGGCCTACATGCAGCAGCTCCCCACGCGCGGCAACGACGCGTGGACGCGCGTATTAGCCAGTCCGCCTTCGCCGGTTTTCTTCTGGTACCGCCAGAGCCCGACGGCGATGGCCGCGCTCGACATCACAAATCACGCCACCGTCACCACCGACGACCCGCCGGTCACGACATCCGGAATGGTCTATATCGCTCTGGAGCCGGACGGCCGCCTCAAATGGTTGCGCGCCACGCCGCCGCAATTCGAGCCCGCCGGCAGCGGCGCGGCTCAAGCCGCGAACGGCCCTGCCCCGCCTGATTGGAATCCCTTCTTCGCGGCGGCTCATCTCGACGCGGCGCAATTTCAGCCGGACCAGCCGCAATGGGCGCCGCTGGCGGCGACGGACAACCGATTCGCATGGACGGGCGTGTATCCGGGACGTCCTGAATTGAAAATCCGGGTTGAGGCGGCCTCCTTCCACGGCCGGCCTGTCCTGTTCGAAATTTTCTGGCCGTGGACGAAGCCTCGCCGCGCGTCCCCGGCCGCCGGCTTGACCAGCGCCCAATTAGCAAACTTGGCCAACGACGCGGTCCCCCTGATTTTCGGAATTGCGGCCTGCTTCTTCGCTCGCTACAACTGGAAAGCCGGACGGGGCGATATGCGCGGCGCGATCCGCATCGGAGCCTACATTGCCTCCATCGGTTTCCTGGCTTGGATTCTTCAATCGCATCACGTCTCCACGCCGGCGGAAAAGGAATTGGTGGCCGAGGAGCTGGCGAACGCCGTCTTCGACGGATTTTTGTATTGGGTGGTGTATCTCGCTTTGGAGCCGTGGGTGCGCCGGTATTGGCCCCAGACCTTGATCTCCTGGTCCCGGCTCCTCGCCGGGCGCTGGCGCGATCCTATGATCGGCCGCGACCTGCTCTTCTCGGTGTTGCTTGGGCTGGTGTACGCCCTGCTCGTACTGGGGCTGCGGGCGTCCATACTCCATTTAGGTCTCCCCCCGATCCAGGGCCACACGCTCTACGATCTGATGGGAACCCGCATGATCGCCGGGAATCTCGTGCAGCGCCTGCACAATGCCATCCTCGATGGCTTGCAAGTCTTTCTGTCGCTTTTTGTGTTGCGCGCTATGCTGCGGAAGCAGTGGCTCGCGGCGGTCGCTTTCGTTCTGATTTTCACGGTTGTTGACGCCTTCGGCGATATCCATGAAGTTTGGTACATTCTGGTTCCGTTTTACGTGGCGATATACGGCACCCTGGTGGCGATCATGCTTCGCCTTGGGCTGTTGGCCACGGTGCTGACGATCTTCGTGCTAAACCTCGCCGACGCCCATTTCCTCACAACTGACTTCGGCGCGTGGTACGGAGAGAGCTCGGCGGTGGTGGTCGTGACTTTGATCGGGCTGGCTGCCTGGGGGTTTAAGCTGACAAGACCCTTGCCCAGGTCGTCCGCAAGCGTTGGGTTGTAGTGAGCGCCATGCGTGCGAATCCGAAGCCCGTCAGTTGTGAGCGACGTGCATTTGATCTTCGTATGAGATCAACAACAGTGTCGCGCACGCGATAGTCGCCGAGCGCCTCGATTCCCGCGAAAGCTCCGGGATGAACGTGAGGAGGCAGCCTGAGGAAGATGTGCGCATGACCGTCAAGCACGTCAGCGTCACCCGAGCCTGCCCGTCGTAGCCATACGCCGTCTTTTGATTCTTCGCGTCGATCTTGTACGCTAGCGTCCGTGGTCGCCGTGATCGTCGGCCACGGCGAAACGCCGTAGCTGTACATCGTCAGCGCCCCATGCGACCCCGTGCTCCGGGTCGGCCGAGCGTAGGAATCGTACTGGGTGGATGTTCCCGCGCTGTTCTGGTCGGCGCTGCTCGCAATCCCCAGACCCCGTCGTAGGAGGCGTCGCCAGCATCAGCGGTGCAGGACACGCAGGCTTGACACGACCTGGGTCAGCACCTCGCGTAATTTCGGGGCCGCGGGGTTGCCGCGCCAATACATAAGGCTGGCCATAAAGAAGCCGCCGTCCTTCTGGAAAAACCAGTCGAGCGTCTCCTGATAGCGTGGAGCGTCTAAATCGTCGACGATGGTGGCTTCGATAACAGCGATCTTACCTGTTCCGACACCGACATTCATCGCCCTTTTGCGGGTCACATTGAAATGAGCCGTTCCGAAGCTAACCCACTCATCGAGAGTGGTGGGATTTCGCGGGAGAGGCCTCAGCTCGGCAGGAACCCCGATGCGGATTATCGCGCCATCATCCGGTATGACCACCGCGCGAGGGGACTCGGAGGCCGCGTAATTCGTAATCTGGAACGGGTCCGAAGGACCGCTCAGGTGCCACTCGCCGGGGTACCGAACAGAGTAGGCGAAGCGCGGGCTGAGGAATTCCTTGAGATCCTTCGCAGCCGCATGGTTACAAGCCGCGAGCAGCGTGACGAGCAAGAGGCGTTTTCCGGTGATAAGGAACACGACGCCTCCTACGTCCCGGGCGTACACCGCGAAAATCTTACGTCGTCCAGGTTGCCTTTCAGCTGAGCTCCGTAGATCTGATCGAGCAGACCCAGCTTCGGTGAGGTCTTATTCGGGTTGCCCTCCTCGTACGTGTTATAGATGGCCTGAACCGAGTTAAACAGACTGTACCTCGGGGAATCGAGCCGGCCAATGGCGCCGCTTATGGCCGCTCCCCAACCCGGGTATGGGTTAGCCGCACTACACCGTGGCCTCTTCACCACGTTGCAGTGGCCGCCGTCGTCAAATGCGTTGTACCGGCCCCAGAGAGCCCTCCCGTCCTGGTTCGTCCCGTAGGTGGTTTCCACGCCCGCGAGACCGACTATAAATCTATCGTCGATAACGCCGGTATCGCTTTCAGTGACAAGTTGGGTGCTGTAGGACGCGAGCGGCGAGCCTCGCTCGTACAGGTACGTAAATACGTAGTTCTCTTCCGCGTCCTCGCAGCTCGTCTGCGGAGCCGGCTCCGGTGCTGGCACCTGGGCCGGCGCCGCAGTCGAGCTCCCGCCCCCGCCCATCGCGATCAGGATCAGGATCGTCGTGAAGTCGACAGGGCGGAATACCTCGCAGTCGTCGCCTATGCCCGGCCAAAGCGCCGCGAACTCTACATCCACCCAGCAGGTTCCATTCGGGCCGCTGCCTCCACAGGGTCCGTTGTAACTATAGCCGAAATCGTCGACTATGCACCAATCCTTTCCACTGGGATCGCTTCGGTTTACGGGATCGCCCCCGGCATACGTGTATCGATTCCAACTACCCGGATCCGCGATGTTGCCTGACCCTCCAGCATTAGAGACGTACGGGTCCGCCGACGTAAACCTCCCTGACCCCGGCTGATAATACCGGTTCACGGCGTAATCATTGCCGGTTTCCGCATCCCGGAAATACCCCGTGAACTTCTCAATCTCATTCCCCGTCGCGCTCGGCTTCTCCCCTCCATACGGGTAGTACCGCTTCCCGTTGCTCACATTCGACCCCAGCCGGTCCACCTGCGGCGCAAACCACGGATTCCCCGCCGTGTAATACTGCACCAGCAGCAGCCGCCCCCCGAAATACACGTTCGTGCTCACCACCGTAAACGCGTCCAGGGCGTAGGTGTACGTCCCCAGCCGCTGCCCGTTCGGCGCCCAGAAATAATACTCCGCCGCACCGCTCGCCGGCTGCTTGTACACCCGCTTCCCCGACGCGTCGTAGCCATACGTCGCTCCGCCCGCCGTCACCAGCCGGTTCTCGATGTCGTAGCTCCCCACCGTCGTGTCGTTCCCGTTGGCGTCGTAAGCGTCGCTCGTTAACCGGTTATTCGCCGCGTTCACGTTCACTCCGAGCCCCGGAGCATTCACCGCCGTCACATTCGTCAGATTTCCGAACCCGTCATATCCGAACGCCTGGCTCCAGCCCTGATTGCTCGTCGCCGACGCCAGCCGCAGCAGCGAATCGTACTGGTAGCTGACCGTCTCGCCCGTGATGGAATCCGTCATCTGCGTGATCTTGCCGTTGTTCTGACTCGCCGAAAAGCTGTAGCCGAAATCCACGTGATCGCCCGCGCTCGTGGTCGTCAGCTGCGTCAACTGCTTCATTGCGTTGTATTGCCTGGTCTCACTGTAGCCCATCCCCGTGCTCACGCCCAAAAGCTCCCCCGCTGGACCATACGTCGCTCCCGACGCCAGCACCGTCACCCCCGCGTTCGCCGTCAGCCCGTTCAGCCGCCCCATCGTGTCGTAGCCCGGATTCCAGGTCGCGCCCGGCGCGTTCTGCGCGTCCGGATACTTGATCGCCGCCAACTGTCCCTGATCGTTATAGCTGAACTCCGCCCGGAGCGTCCCTCCGCCTACCACGTTCATCTGCTTCATCGTCACCAGACCGCTGGCGTCGTAACCGTAATAATCCGTCGCCTGGGACGCGCAGTTCGCCATCTGATAGGACGCATACCCGATATGCCCCAGAGAATTCGCCATCACTCCCGGAGGCCCGACATCCCAGATAAAGCTCACCCGCTGGCAAATATCCTCCGTCTGGCTCCCCGCCGGATAATGCTGAATCAGCGTCACCCGCGCCTGCCCATCATAGGTATACGCCGTCTTCTGATTCTTCGCGTCGATCTTATATGCCAGCGTCCCATTGGAGTTGTAGGTGTAATTCGTCGTTCCCGTCTCCGGCATCGTCGTCTGCGTCAGATGCACGCCGTTATACGTCCACGACCGCGTCTGCGTCGTCGTCCCCCGCGTTTGCTGCACCTTCACCAACTGATTCAGCACCGAATAGCTATAGCTCGTCGCCAACCCGCCCGGCTCCACCACTTGCGTAATGTTCCCTTCGGCGTCCATGGTGAACGTCTTCGCGTTCCCGGCCGGATCCGTCGCCGTCACCGTGTTGGCCACATACGAATACGTCGTCGTCGAAGCCCCGTCCGCCGCCACCACGCTCGTCGTCCGCCCCAACCCGTCATAGCTATACGTCGTCCACGCGTAAGCAAAGCCCTGCGCATACGGCTCCGACTGCGTCACCATTTTCCCCAGCGGATCCAGCCCCGCCGGCCCATACGCCGTATCCACCTCGCTCTTGGTCCCCGACCCGTCCCCGGTCTCCACCTTGATCGTCCGCCCCAACCCGTCCAGTGTCGTCCGCGTCCAATGCCCGTCCGTGGTCGCCGTGATCGTCGGCCACGGCGAAACGCCGTAGCTATACGTCGTGATCGCCCCATGCACCCCCGTGCTCTGGGTCGGCCGAGCGTAGGAATCGTACTGGGTGGATGTTCCCGCGCTGTTCTGGTCGGCGCTGCTCGCAAGCCCCAGAAACCCCGACCACGTCATCGTATTCGAATACGACCCCGTCGTAGTCGCCGCGGGCGCGGCGTAGTTATTGGAAAACGTAGTCGAGCTGTTGCGCCCCAGCGTGTCCTGCTGCGGGCTGTTGCCCAACATGTCGGTACTGCGCGCGAACCATCCGGTCCACCGGTGCGCTACCATCAGCTTGCCGCCTGAGGGTGGTGCCCACCGATCAGCCCGGTCTCCGAACGCGGGGCACAGAGCCCGTGCCAATCGCCCGTTAGTTTCCCCCGTTAGTTTCCAAAGATGCGCCGCAGCCAACTTCGCTTGCGAATTGGCCGCTGAATCGAGTTCGTAATTGCTTGCCGTCGCTCCCTGGCGCGCTGCTCCACCGCGCGCTTTGTCTGTTCCAGTCTGGGACCCACGGCTTCCATCAGTGCGGGGAGATTCTCCCGTAGGCGGGATCCCAGGACCTCCACGTTCTTAGTGGGCTCCGGCAAGTGGCCACCAATGATCTCCAGGACGTAATCCATGCTCCACCACCGCTCTGGTTCGGGATCGGAGGGCAAGCGGAGATCCACGTATGAGATATACCTGTCCTTTACGAACCGCAGGCGCAACGTGTCGTTCTTCAAAATCACGAGGCAGTCGCCGAAGGCCTTGGGATCGTATTCGTCATGCGCAATGCTGAATCCAAGCTCGTCGAACAGCCAAGGTAGTTTGTCGGTTATCTGCTGCGCGAGGGGGCTCATCTCGGTCAAGGGAGCACACGGATCATCTGCGTACCATCCATGCTTAGCTGATAGCTGATCTGCTGCGCAAATCAGGCAGAAAACCGTGGGCCCCGCCCCTGAATTCAAAGTGGATGCCCTGCTCCCGCCCAATCCCGGCAAGCTCACCCCCGAGGGCGACAAATAGGCCCAGCACAGACTGCGCACACAAATGCCCGACTCCGCCTCTTCCCGCAAAGAATGAATGTCCATCTCTTCCTTCAATACGCTGGCTACCCTTAAGGGGATTTGATCTGATCCCGCGCGACAAATTCTAGGTCCACTCGCGCTCACCGTCAAACACCGCGCATAATCGCTCTCATCGCACGCGAACAAACCCGTTCCGCGAACCGTCCCACCTCAGCACCACCCCATCGCCCGCCGCGTCCTCCACCCGGTCCACCACATGCACCCGCCACTGCGAGATTCCGGTGTTCCATTCCACGCACTCCGGGAATCCGTTGCGCAGAAAATAGACACCGTTCTTCACATTCGGCAGTCCCGTGACCGTCGCGTCGAGCCCCGTCTGCTGAATCACTGCTCCCACCTGCTGACAAGCGCCCCGTCCCACCGCGCTCACGTTTTTCCAAATCGCCAGATTATGCTCCAGCGCCGTCAATTGAAAAATCAAAATCGCCGCCGCGGCCCCCGCCGCCATTTTGTGCTGAGATACGGATTGAATCGCAAACGCCGCCAGCAGCGCAAAGCCCGCCGCCGGCAGATAGAGCACGCGCGATTTCTCCAGATCCGTTCCGATCAGCAATAGATGCTGCACCGGCAGCGCGGCTAAAACGGTAAACGCAAGCGCCGGCCAATGCATCGCCGCGCGCTTGTGCGCCAGCCAAAGCCAAGCGGCCAGCATCAGCGCCATACTCAGCGCGAGCGCAACTCCCGGCGCCACCGCCCAATCGATCGGGAACCAAAGCACCGCCCACAGCCGCATCAGAAACGCCTTCGCGGTTCGGCTCGCGCTCAGAATAAATATCGTCGGCTCGCCGCTGCTCGTCAGATAACCTCCGATTCCCCCCAGCACGCGCCACCGGTACAGGAATACCGCGGCCGTCACGCCATAAAACGCCGCTAATGCCCTCCAGGAAATTTGGCGCCACAGCAGCGCTGTCGCGAGCAGCGGAAACACGAACGCTTCTTCCTTTGAAAGCAGCCCGCAAACGCACATCGCCAGCGCCGCGGCCAGAACCCCCGTCCTTGGCCGGTCGCGATATCGGAACAGCAGCAGCAATCCGCCGAAGACGAACATCGCCGCGAGCAGATCGAATCGAGCCGCCACCCAGCCCGCCGATTCCGGGCGCGATCCATGCCACGCGAATAGCAGGGCCGCAAACCCAGCGGTCCACGCGGTCAATCCGAGCCGCCGGCCAAGAACAAACAGCAGCGCGGAATTGACGGCATGCAGCGCCACGTTATCCAGCCGCCACAGCCACGGATTCCTGCCCGACCAAAACGAATCCAGCCGGTACATGTACATTCCGAGCGGACGGAAAAAACCGCTCCCCGGATGGACGATTTGCTGCTTCCAGAAATCCGCTCCCGCGCGCGAGATCTTGTCCACGTGGGAATAGTCGTCGTACAACAGCGGCATGCCGAGCGTCTGCCAGAACGTGGCCGCCACCACCGCCGCAATCCCCACCGCCACCATCGTCTCCCGACGCACGACCGTTTTCCGAACCGCAATCGCCTTCCGAGCCGCGACCGCGAGGGAGCGGTCCCCACGTTTATCGTCCAACGACCCCCACCACGCCGCGCACGCCGCCCCTAGCAGCGCCGCCAGCGCGAATGCGCTCTCGGCATTTAGCGGCGAATTGACCAGCCCGTAAGGCCCCACCCACGCGCGCGCCGCGATCAAAGCCGCGCTCACGGCGCAGACGCCCAGCAACAGTCGCCGCGCTACTTCCGCACTCTTAAATGACAAGCGATATCCTGCGCCGGAAAGATCCACGCCGCGCGATGCTCGTACCACTCGAGATCGCGCCGCGCCAGCCATCGCCCGATGCTATCCAGCAAGAAGTTCTTCCCGAAGGTCAGCTCGATCGTCTCGATGCTGAACGCGACTTTCGAACCCGGAAACGTCGGAAAATCTTTGCCCGTGAAGTAGTCGAAGCTTCGCGCCGACATGTGCCGCACATGCGTGGGATCGGTATACGAATTATGCGAGCTGAAGTGGGGCGTCGTCACGAGCACATCCGCGCCCGCGCGCCCTACGCGGTGAACCTCCGCCATCGTGCGCATCACGTCGTGTACGTGCTCGATAATGTGCGACATATGAATGCGCTCGAAGACGTCGCTTTCCAGCGGCCAGGGAAAATCGTTTAGATTCCAGACGACGTCGGCTGCGGATCGGGGAGAGCAATCGATGCCCAGCGCGCCGGCCTCTGCCTTGCGCATCCCGCAGCCCACGTCCAGAACCATCGCTCCATTCTGGTGCAGCGCCCGCAATCGCGCAAGGGGACTATTGCGGAGCTTTCTCCCAGCGTTTCAGTCCTTTCTGCCCTATATCGCGCCGGTAATGCATTCCTTCGAAATGAATTCGCTCCACGGCCGCGTAGACATTGCCGATCGCCGCTCCCAGATCGGAGCCGCGCGCCGTCACGCCCAGAACGCGGCCACCCGCGGTTTCGAGTCCCCCGGCGCCCGCGCGCGTACCCGCCTGGAAGACTTCCGCCCCACAGGCCTCGATGCCCCGGATGCGGTCCCCTGTCCGCGCCTGCCCCGGATAACCCTCCGCCGCAAGAACGACGCACACCGATGGGTCGCTTTTCCAGCGCAGCGCGGCGCCTTTTAAATCGCCGCTTGCCGCGCGCATGAGAATATCGCCGAAATCGCTGTCGAGCCGGTGCATCAAAGGCTGCGTCTCCGGATCTCCCAAACGCACATTGAACTCCAGCACCTTCGGCCCGTCCGGCGTCATCATCAGCCCGGCATACAGAAATCCTGTGAACGAAGTCGCGTGCATCACCGGCTGAATCACGCGTTCCATAATCGCGCTCATCGCGGCGCCGCTGAGAATTCGCCCATCGCAATATGCGCCCATGCCTCCAGTGTTCGGGCCCATATCGCCGTCGCAGATTGCCTTGTGGTCCTGCGTCGCCTCCAGCGACAGCGCCGTGGTCCCGTCGCACAGAGCGATGAAACTCACTTCTTCGCCTGTCAGAAATTCCTCGATCACCAGCCGCGGCCCGAGCGAGCGCACTGACGCCGCCGCCTGCCCGCGATCCTGCGCGATCGCCACGCCTTTTCCTGCGGCCAACCCGTCCGCCTTCACAACCACCGGATAGTCGAACCGTTCGAGCGCCCCGAGCGCTTCCTGCTCGCTCTCCGCGCGAACAAAACGCGCCGTCGGAATTCCTAGCCGCTGCATGAATTCCTTCGAATGAATCTTGCTGCCTTCGAGCCTCGCGTTTTCCTCGGTCGGACCCACGATCGGCCATCCCGCGGCTCTGAACCGGTCGACGATCCCCGCCACCAGCGGAACCTCCGGACCCACGACGGTCAAATCGGGCCGCACCGAATCGGCGGCGGCGAGATAGTCGGTCGTGGCAACGATTTCGCCTTCTTGCGCAATGCCCGGATTACCGGGAGCCGCAAATACTCGGTGTCCATCGCGCCTCAGTTCCCAAGCAAGGGCGTGCTCCCGGCCTCCGCCGCCAATGATGAGTATCTTCACTTGAAAGAAGCCAGTTTACCGCGCTTTGGTGGAGCAGGCTTTCCGGTTTGCGGACCCCCGGGGTGCGGGTCCGTTCCGGACGTTCCGGGTAGCCTGCAACGGCGGCTTCAGCCGCCGTCGGGCAACCAGCTAAAATGTTTGTGTTAGCCGTGCCCCCCCGTTACCAGGTCATCGTCGTTGGAGCCGGACATGCCGGCTGCGAAGCCGCCCGCGCCTGCGCGCGCCTCGGCCTCCGCACCGCGATGGTGACCATGAATCTCGATCTGATCGCGCAAATGTCCTGCAATCCCGCTATCGGCGGCATCGCCAAGGGGCACTTGGTGCGCGAAATCGACGCGCTCGGCGGAGTCATGGGCGAGGTAACCGATGCCGTCGGAATTCAATTCCGCCTGCTCAACACCAGCCGCGGCCCCGCCGTCTGGTCGCCGCGTGCTCAATGCGACAAGAAACAATACCGCCTGCACATGCGCAGGCTTCTGGAGCAGGAGCCCAATCTCCGCATCGTGCAGGCGGAAGTCGCCCGCTTGATCGTTTCCGACGATCGCGTCCGCGGCGTGCAAATGCGGGACGGCCGTACTCTTGATGCGGATGTCGTTGTAGTCACGACGGGCACCTTTCTGAATGGCCTGGCCCACATTGGCGAGGAGAAATACAGCTGCGGCCGCAGTGGAGAAGCGCCTTCCAATCTCCTTGGCGACCAGCTTCGCAGCCTCAATTTGGAGTGGAAGCGCTTGAAGACCGGCACTCCTCCTCGTCTCGATGGCCGGACCATCGATTGGTCCCGCTTCGAGGTTCAGCTCGGCGATCAGAATCCTACTGCTTTCTCTTTTATTACCAATAAGATAGAGAGAGAACAGTCTCCTTGTTACATCGCTTACACCACCCCGGAAACGCACGAGCTTCTCCGAGCCAACATCGCTCGCTCTCCTTTATATAGCGGCCAAATCGAGGGTATTGGCCCACGTTATTGTCCGTCGATCGAAGATAAAATTGTTAAATTCCCCGATAAGCCGCGGCACCAGATTTTTCTGGAGCCGGAGGGGTTGGATACTTACGAGATCTACGTCAACGGCATGTCAACCAGCATGCCTGTAGACGTCCAAGCCCGCATGGTCGCCTCGGTGCCCGGTCTCGAAGACGCCGAGATGATCCGCCCTGGCTATGCTATTGAATATGATGCCATCGATCCGCGCGAACTCCGCCCATCGCTGGAAGTTCGCAGGATTCCAGGCCTGTTTCTCGCCGGCCAAATCAACGGCACCTCAGGATACGAGGAAGCCGCCTGCCAAGGCCTGATCGCAGGACTGAACGCCGCGTCTTCCGTCCTCGGTCTCGATCCGGTCGTCGTCTCCCGTACCGAAGGTTACATCGGCATCCTCATCGACGACCTTATTACTAAGGGGGCCGACGAACCGTACCGGATGTTTACCTCGCGAGCCGAATTTCGTCTCCACCTGCGAATCGACAACGCCGATGAGCGCCTCACCCCTTTGGGGCGCAAACTTGGACTGGTCACCGACGAGCGGTGGGAACTCTTCTGCAAAAAACAGCACCAAAAAGCACAAATTCGAGCCATTTTGGACGCGAATCGGTCAATTGAGTGGCTTCGCCGGCCCGAGTCGAAAATCTCACAAATTGCCGATTCTCTGCCCCCAAATCTGGTCCACGGAGTTCTGCAAACCATTGAAACAGAAGTAAAATACGCAGGCTATATCGCCCAGCAGGATCGCCATGTCGCCCGTCTCAAGGATTCCGAGCGCCGTCATATCCCAGCCGAGTTCGCGTACGATATTCCCGGCATTTCGAATGAGATACAGCAGAAGCTGACCCGCGTCCGCCCCGCGACTTTAGGGCAGGCCTCCCGCATCCCCGGCGTCACCCCCGCCGCCATCGCCGTTTTGGACGTCTATCTTGACCTTTCAAGATCTTCTGGTTCAAGAGTTTAGCGCCTACAGTACCCTGTCGCCAAGCCAGCTCAATCTGCTGGAACGGCACTTCCTCCTGCTGCAGCGCTGGAACGACAAACTGAACTTGACTCGCATCTCCAGCCTGTTAGAAACAGTCCAGTTACACTATTGCGAAAGCCTGTTCCTAGGGCTGAAATTGCCGCCCGGCCCCGTCCGCGTAGCCGACATCGGCTCGGGCGCAGGATTCCCTGGGATTCCTATCGCCATCTTGCGCCCAGATATAGACATAACCCTGATAGAATCCCATCGCCGGAAGGCGGTGTTCTTGCGAGAGGCATCCGCTGGAATTCCCAACATCAATGTCTTTTCCGGGCGGGCCGAGAATTGTCCGGATCGCTTCGATTGGGTGGTGGCGCGCGCGGTGGGACCGGAGGAGGTTTTGGCGCTTGATCTCGCGCCGAATGTGGCGCTGCTCGTGTCTTCAAAAGACGGGGTGAAATTGCCTTGGGGGCAGAATCGATCTATCCTGTTCCACGTGAAACATCAAACGTGATAAGATTCCTAAGACGTGGCAAAGGTAATTGCGATCACCAACCAGAAGGGCGGCGTCGGAAAGACCACCACTACGGTCAATTTAGGCGCGTCGCTGGCAGCGAACGACCTGCGCGTGTTACTGGTGGACTGCGACCCCCAGGGGAATTCGACAAGTGGATTGGGAATTGAAAAGACGCCGGAGCTTTCGACAATCTATAATGCCATCTTGGGTGGAACGCCCCTTGACGAGACGGTTCGAAAGACAGAGTGCGAGGGGTTGGAGATTGTGCCGGCCGACAAAAACCTGGTTGCGGCTAATCTCGAACTCGTGGACGTTCCAGAGCGGGAATTCGTGTTACGCAAGGCGATTCAACCGGTTCGGGACCGATACAACTACATCCTGATCGACTGCCCACCAGCGCTTGATCTCCTAACCCTAAACGCTCTGGTCTCTGCGGATTCCGTGCTGATCCCAATTCAGTGCGAGTTCTTCGCACTGGAGGGGATATCGCAGTTGATGGATACAATCGACAAAGTGAAGGACGGATTCTCTCACCCTCTTCGAATAGAGGGAATCCTACTGACGATGTACGATGAGCGGACGAACCTGACGCGGACTGTCGCCGACGATCTGCGGGATTTCTTTGAAAATGAGGTTCTTAAGACGGTGATCCCGCGCAGCATCCGGCTGGCAGAGGCGCCGAGTCACGGAAAGCCAATTCTAATGTACGATCCACGCTCGCGCGGCGCGGAGAGCTATATCAAGCTGGCTAAGGAAATTATCGAAAATGAGCACCGGAACAGACAAATCACGCAGAGCGCTGGGTAGGGGACTTTCGGCTCTTCTTCCCCCCCGCGCCGCGACTCAGCCGCTGCCGCAAGCTACCGCCGCTGCCGTCGCGCCGGCGAGTCCGGGCATGATGCCTATCGATGCCATCGCTCCCAATCCGGTTCAGCCAAGGTCAGTTTTCCAGCCTGAACGGCTCGAGGAACTAGCGGCATCCATCCGGGCCAATGGAATAATCCAGCCGCTGATCGTCAGGCGGGTAGGGGATGGATACCAAATCGTAGCGGGGGAAAGGCGTTGGCGCGCGGCGCGGTTGGCCGGACTCGCGGAAGTTCCCATCATGGTGCAGGAAGTCGCCGACAGGCAGATGCTTGAGTTGGCGCTCATCGAGAACATCCAGCGGGAGGATCTCAATCCGATCGAAACGGCCCATGCCTATGACCGGCTGGCGCGCGAGCTAGGACTTTCACACGAGGAGATTGGCCGGCGCACGGGCAAGGATAGAACGTCGATCGCCAACATGGTGCGGCTGCTGCGCCTGCCTAAAGAAATCCAAATCCTGGTGGCGGAGCACAGGCTCTCCATGGGGCACGCGCGGGCAATTCTTGGATTACCCTCGGCACAAGATCAGATTCATCTCGCCGAGAAAGCCGCGGCACAGGGGCTTTCCGTACGTCAGGTAGAGGCTTTAGTGAAGGAGAGCACATCCGAGCGCCCGCGGTCCGGGAGAACTCAAGCGCGAGAGGCCGCTCAGGATCCGAATGTGCGGGCGGCTATGGAGCAGCTCGAAAGCACGCTCGGCACGCGAGTTCGGATTGTGGAATTGAGCGACCAGCGCGGGCGCATCGAAATCGAATACTACTCCCAAGCGGAGTTGGACCGGCTGTTTCAACAGATCGTTGGAGAACGGTAAGATATTGCGGGAAAAGGCGAGATGGTGCCGGCGGCAGGAGTCGAACCTGCGACCTACGGATTATGAGACCGTCGCTCTAACCACCTGAGCTACACCGGCGCGAATACCAGACTAGCATGGCGGATATTGCGGTAGAATTCTCGCGCGTTTCGAAAAGCTATCCGATTTACGCCTCTCCGCGGGTGCGTTTGAAGGAACTAGCGACCCTGAACCGTCGCAGCTTTCATACGGATTACTGGGCGCTGCGCGATGTAAGCTTTGAGGTTTTTCGCGGAGAGACGTTTTGCATTATCGGCGAGAACGGATGCGGCAAAAGCACGCTTTTGCAGATCTGCGCCGGGATTCTCCAGCCCAACGAAGGAACGGCCGATATACGCGGCCGGGTATCGGCCTTGTTGGAACTGGGAGCTGGATTTAACCCGGAGTTCACGGGGCGCGATAACGTCTATCTGAACGGCGCGATTTTGGGCTTCTCACGCAAGGAGATGGATATTCGGTTCCGCGAGATCGCGGCATTTGCGGAGATTGGCGAGTTCATCGACCGGCCGGTGAAAACCTACTCCAGCGGAATGATGGTGCGGCTGGCATTTTCGGTTGCGATCCATGTCGATCCTGAAATCCTTCTTATAGATGAGGCGCTGGCTGTGGGCGACGTCTATTTCCGGCAACGCTGCGTGCGAAAGGTTCAGGAGTTGCGGGCGCGTGGAATTACGATACTCTTCGTATCTCACGCCACGGGCGACGTGAAGGCGTTGGGGGACCGCGCCTTGTGGCTTCAGCGCGGGCGGGCGATGGCGATCGGAAAGACCGAACTGGTGGTTTCCAAATATCTCGCCGCAATGGAACAGAAGGACGCGGCGTATCAAGGAGTGGAGGACTCGGCCTACACGCGCGAGAGCGCGGGACAGCCCACGGAAATCGTGGAAGGCATCCCAAATATCGACCACCGGTTTGGAGACGGAAAGGCAGAAATTATAGGAATCGCGGTTCTGGACACGGATGGGAACCGCCTGGCTTCACTTCAGATAAATTCTACGATAATCGTAAGAATTAGCGTTAGAGCTAAATCGAATATCGAGCGGCCGATTGTCGGCTTTATGTTCCGGAATCATCTAGGCGTGGACTTCGCGGGCACAAATACGGCGCGCGAAGGATGCGATTTGCCTCCGTTACTGATCGGAGAAATTCGTACCGTGGATTTTTATCTGGATCTGCCGGCGATCTACGCTTCGCTTTTCTCTTTCTCACCGGCCATCGCCGATGGGACGCTGGCGCATTATGCCACCTGCGACTGGATCGACAACGCCGTGGTGCTGCCGATGGAAAAATCCGAAGGACAGATTTACGGCCAGCTTCATTTTCCGTGCCGTGTTCAGGTGAATAGCCGCATTGCCGCCGCGGCGGGAGCGGGGCTGACGGAGTGAGCGAATTCACCGGCGAACGCGTTATTCCCGGACAAGTCAACGACGATTTGTGGGCGGAGCACCTGGCCCGATACGCCTTTGCCGCTCGTTTTGCGGCGGGTAAACGCGTACTCGATGCGGGGTGCGGGACCGGGTACGGCGCACTCGAATTGGGGCGTGACGCCGCGGCTGTGACCGGCATCGATGTGGCGTGGGACGCGGTCGACTACGCCGTGCGCGGAGGCTCGGGGAGAAGTGGACAGGTCGCATACTGCCAAGCGTCGGTGGAAGCGATGCCGTTCGCCGCCGCGAGCTTCGACCTCATCACGGCCTTTGAGGTGATTGAACATCTTGCGGACTGGCGAGCGCTCGCGCGGGAGGCGAAGCGCGTTCTGCGGCCGGCCGGAACGTTTTTGGTTTCGACTCCAAACCGGTCCTACTACGCGGAATCGAGGGGCGCGGAGGGGCCGAACCCTTATCACGTCCACGAATTCGAGTATGAAGAGTTTCAGGCAGCCTTGCACGAGTTCTTTCCACATGTCGAGATTCTGCTCCAAAACAGAGTGGAGGGTTTCGCTTTTCAGGGCCTCGGAGACGGAGGGTCTGGGATAGGTGAAACGCACGATTCGGGGCGTGGAACGGAAGCCCATTTTTTCATAGGCGTGTGCGGAGTGAGTGCCCTCCCGGAATTACAGGCCTTTGTATACGTGCCTCGCGCAGCGAACCTGCTGCGGGAACGCGAGCGGCACATTCGCAAGTTGGAGCAGGAGCTCGATCAGGTCAAGCTATGGCTCGACGGGCAAATCGGAGAACACGCGAAGCTCCAGTCATTGCACCAGGATTTGACGGCTCATCTGGAGGAGAGAAACCGATGGGCGCTCGAATTGCAGGAGAACTGGAAAGCCGCTCAGAACCGGATCGTGCAGTTACAAGACGAGCTAAAGGCGCACGAAAGTTCCTCCGCTGAAATGGCCGCCGGATATGAACGCCAGGTGGCCGGGCTGCAGCAGGAGAATCGCGAAAAAACGGAGTGGGCGCTCCAGACCGAGGCGCGGCTGATGGCGGATCTCGCGGCGCGTGGAGAGCAACACGCCGCCACAGTTCGGTTGTTGGACCAAGCCGAAGCCACTGTCATCGAGCGCACGGAATGGGCTCAGCGCCTGGATCAGGAGCTTGCCTTCGCCAAAGCGCAACTCGACGCGATCCGCCGATCGCGATGGTTGAAGCTGGGGCGGATTTTCGGGGTGGGTCCGAAGCTGTGAGCAGGTATGCGGCGGCGGCGTGGCGACTACTGACAGGGCTGCCGCTGGCGCTCGCCGCCGCGGTGCTGCAGACGCTGAGTTTTGCGGTGCTGGCGATCTGCGACATGGTTTGTTTCGTCCTGCGGATGAAAAAAGCCATAAACTCACCAACGGAATTCACACATCCGGATGCAGCGAGCATTGTCATCCCGAACTGGAACGGCCGGGAGCTGCTCGAAAAATATTTGCCTTCGGCGATCGCGGCGATTCAAAAGCACCCCGGAAGCGAGATCATCGTCGTGGACAACGGGTCCACCGATGGAAGCGCGAGGTTTGTCTCCGAGCGGTTTCCCCAGGTACGCGTGCTGAATCTGGAGTGCAATCTTGGCTTCGGAGGAGGATCGAACGCCGGGGTGCGGGCCGCACGCAACGAGATCGTCGTATTGCTCAACAGCGATATGCGCGTGGAGCCGACTTTTCTGCAACCTCTGCTCGATGGCTTCGCCGATTCAAACGTCTTCTCGGTATCGTGCCAGATATTCTTTTCCGATCCGGCAAAATTGCGCGAAGAAACCGGGCTGACGGAAGGGTGGTGGCAACAGGGCAGCCTGCGGGTGCGGCACCGCATCGATCCAGCGGTGACAGAGCTGTTTCCGTGCTTCTATGGCGGCGGAGGCTCATGCGCCTTCGACCGCGCGAAATTTTTGGACCTCGGGGGATTCGATCATCTCTACAAACCGTTTTACTTCGAGGACACCGATCTCGGATATTTAGCGTGGAAGCGAGGATGGAAGGTCTTGTACCAGCCGGCGAGCATCGTCTATCACGAGCATCGCGGCACGATCGGGAAGAGCTTCAGTCAGGCATATATCCAAAGCATTCTTAAAAAGAATTCGATCTTATTTGTCTGGAAGAATATTCACGACTGGCGGCTGCTGATCCCACATTTCTTCTTTAGCTGGGCCGACGCAAGCATGAGCTGGCTGGCCGGGGATTCGCCGGAGCGGGCCACTTTCGGGGGGATCGTACGCGCATCGCTGCAGATCCCAGGCGCGCTGGTTTCGCGGCTGCGCTCTCAGCGGATGGCGTCGATTTCGGATCGCGAGGCTTTCCGCCGGCCGCTGGGGGGGCATTTCCGGGATGCCTTCGAGACTGCCGGCGCGCGGGACGGGAAATTGAGCGTTCTGTTTGTCTCGCCCTATCCGATTTGTCCTCCGGTGCATGGCGGCGGCGTGTTTATGTATCAGACCGCACGGGAACTGGCGCGCTTGTGCGATTTGCATTTGATCGTTCTGCTGGATTTCGCCAAGGAACGCGCGCCGCATGAGGAGCTTGATGTCATTTGCGCATCGACGGAGTATATCGTCCGGATGGAAGGACGCCAGAAGGCGCTTGGGTCGATGGAGCCGCATGCGGCGCGCGAGTTTCGCAATCGCGATTTGGCGTGGCTGATTCACCGGCAGATATATTTGAAACGCGTCGATGTGCTGCAACTCGAATATACGGTGTTGGCTCAGTATGCGGGACGATTCCGGCGAATTCCGAGCATTTTATTCGAGCACGATATATATTTCCAATCTATCGCGCGGAGGCTTCCTTTTATGCCGGGCGCAGGCGAGAGGCTTCAGGCGCGGTGGGAATATTTGCGGTCGCTGCGTTATGAGCTGCGGATGCTGCCGAAGCTGGATCGGATTCAGGTGTGCAGCCGGGAACAGACCGAATATCTAACGTCGTTCCTGCCGGCGCTGCGCGACCGGATCGACGATGGGTACAGAGCGGGGATCGATACGTCGCTTTATGAATTTCGCGCCGGCGGGCGCGAGCCGTTTACGATGCTATTCCTGGGGAGTTTTCGTCATACGCCGAATCAGGAGGCTCTGAACTGGTTCGTAGGGCAGGTGCTGCCGAAGGTGCGGGCGCGAGAACCGCGCGCGCGATTGATCGTGATCGGGTCGGAACCGCCTCCGCGGCACTCGCTGCCGGACGACGGCGCGATCGAGCTGAAGGGATTTGTGGAAGACGTGCGGGAGCCGCTGGGGCGGTATGCGGTTTTCGTGTGTCCGATTTTGAGCGGAAGCGGCGTGCGGGTGAAACTGCTGGAGGCCTTCGCGGCGGGGATTCCGGTGGTATCGACGCGGCTGGGGGCCGAGGGGCTGGCGATGAAGGATGGCGACATTTGCGCGCTGGCGGACGAGCCGGAGGCGTTTGCTTCGCGCGTTCTAGAGTTGCTCGAAAATTCGGCTAAGGCGGAGGAGATGGCGCGGCATGCGAGGGAGGAAGTGGTCGCGCGGAGGGATATGCGGGGAATGACACAGCGGCTGGTGGAGGGGTATTGGAAAGAGATTTCTCGCAAAGGCGCGGGCGAAAAGGGGGTACAGAAAAGTAAAAGCCCTCCGAGGAGGGCTTTTTAGGGCTTTGCCTTTGAGACATAAACAAAAACGCCCTCCCCCCGTGCTCGGAGAGAGGGCGTTTTACAGGGGAACGCGGATTAATTAATCGTCGTCGTCGACTTTGGTGGATGCAGCCTTTTTGAAGGCGCTCGCGGGGAGTACCTTTTTCTCGCCGGGATACGGACGCGTAAACCCGGTGGCCTCGTACCAGTCGAGGTGATTGACGGTGTTCGGATCTTCGGAGTCGGGCGTGTGCTGTTTGCCCGCGAAGATCTGCGACTTCTTCTTCATCCAGCCAGCCCTGAGAGCCTTAATCCTACGGCTTTCCTTCGGGACGGCAGGATCCTGGATGGCAGGCCTTGCGTCAGGGATGGGCTGAGTCGGAGTCTGGGTAACGCCCGTAGTCAGTGGGATCTGGTTCGGCACGTGGGTCCACGGCAGGAAGTTCTTCGCCGGCGGGTTGTCGATGAACAGCGTTCTCATCGGCGAGGCCACGAGGTCGAACTGGTTCATAGGCTTCAGACCGAGGATCTGCTCGATCGTGCGAGTCATGTTGACCTGCGTGTAAAAGGTGCTGTCTTCGGTGACGCCGGCCCCAGTGCCGTCGGTGTTCACCTTCTGATTGACATATGGGCTGATGATATAGCCGGGGCTGCGGTGACCGTCAACGTGATCGACGCCGTCCTGCGCGTCGTCTTCCTCGACGAAGATCGCCGAAGAGGACCAAATGGGGCTGTGGCTAATAGCATCGACAAATCGGCCAAGGGCCAAGTCGTTATCGGCCTGCATGGCCGGCGAGGTCGGCGGGCCGCCGGTGTGGTCTGAGCTGATCCACATGAACTCCAACTGCGGTACTGTGCCGCTTGCCAAGTCGTTGGCGAAGTCCTGTGCCCAGATATCGAAGCGGAACTGGTCGGGGATGCCCAGATCGAACTGCGGGTAGTTCTGGACGGTGTTGTAGATGAGGTTCGGCAGAGGGGAATGCGAGGCGACCGTGTTGAAGTTGTAAAGCTGGCTCTCCTTGCCGGACTCGTAAGCCATTGCGTCGTTGTAGAAGTCGATCCACAGCGGCTCGGTGGTAGACCCGGCCGGCGTCAGAAAGGTGTTGTACTCGATGTACTCGCCGTAGTTCTTGAACGAGACGCCGGCTTTTACAGCCATGTCCCACAGGTGGCCCTTCTTCTGGTAAGCGATGGCGTCACCACCGTTGGAGGGGTAATCGCGGAGCCAGTCCGGCGACTGGACGTCGTCGGAGTAGGGCGCCATGGCCTGGACAATCCAGTTGTGACCGTCGGCCGATTGCCGGCTGGGGTCGTAGAAGTTGTCCAAAAGCGGGAAGCGCTGCACCAGCGCGTGGGCGTTGGGCGTGACGCCACCGGAAGTCGCGTTGTTGCCGAAGACTGCCAGGGAGGGGGAGCCGTTGCCGCCGGCCACGTCGCCCAGGATCTGATCGTAAGTGCGATTTTCACGAATAATCACGAAAACGTGCTGGATCTTTGACGGAGCGCCGATCCGTTCGGGGATTACGACCGGCGCGGTAGTGGCGCTGCCGCCCGAGGCCGAATAGATATTCTCAAGCAGGTCCCAGTGGTTGTTCTGGAAGACCTGTTGCGTCATCACCGACAGGTCGGACACTTTCGGCACGGGCACAATACTTACGGTGCCAAGGTCCTGGTGAGTGTTCAACCCCGTTGCGCCGTGTGACGTTCCGAACGAATTTTCGGCCGTTTTCGTTGGAGGGGTTGCCACCACCCCGTAGCCCGTGGTGCCGATGCCCTTGTCGTTGGCGACGAGCAGCGCATTGTCCGCGGTATCCAGCACAACCGAGCTTGGCGTATAGCCCACCGGAATCAGGCCCTGCACGGCGGAGGCGTTGAGGTCGACCACCGCGACAGCGTTGGCATTGTAAAGCGCGACGTAGGCGATATTGTTCTTGGCATCGACCGCGATCGAGTTCGGCCCGGCGCCGTAAGCCGGATGGGACTCGCCGGGCGCGCCGAAGGTCAGCCCGACATCGATCGTGTTCACCACCTGGTTGCTGGCGGTGTCGATAACCGACAGGGTGTCGCTATATGCATTGGCGACCAGCAGTTTGGCGCCCCACAAAGCCATACCTGTCGGATGCAGACCGGTGGAGATGCTGCCAGTGACCGTGAAAGAAGCCAAGTCGACCACGGAGACGGTGCCCGTGGACGTGGAGCCGGTGGGAAACTCGGCGACGACCGGGGTGCCGTTGGAGTATTGCTGGAAGTCTTCCACGGTAGCAATCCGGCCGGCCTCGTTGGAGACGTAGGCGGTCTTGCCATCCGGCGAGATCACGACGCTGTGCGGGACATTACCGACGCGGATCTCGTTCCCCTCGCTCGGGGTCGCCGCCGTCAGATCGATTTTGGTCAGCGTGTTGTTATTGTCCAGCACGGCATAGGCGGTCTTGCCATCGGACGAAACCGCGATACCCAGGGGATACGAAGTGGGGGCGCCATTCTCGACAATCGAGACAGTCTGGCCGCACGGAATTGCAGCGCTTCCCGTGGTCCCGGCTGGGCTGTTAAAGAAGCAGGTAACGGTTCTCAGAAAGCCGTTGGCGTCGACGTCGATCGGAACGGCGACTCGTGCGGGGTAGGGGCTTGACCCGCCGGTTGATGTGATCATGCCCGTGTTTGGATCGACGCTGGCGATGGTAACGTTGCTGCTGTCCTGGCTGAACAGCAGGTGCAAGCCGTCCGGCGTGTAGGCGATGCCGTTGCTGCTTCCGGTGGAATCCTTCTTAGCCTGGTCGCCCGACAGATATGGCGTGCTGTAGGTTTGCAGGACAGCGCCGGTCTGGGTGTTGAAAATCGTGACAGCCTGCGGGGCGCCCATCTGAAGGACGGCGGCGGTATGCGTTTGGGTATTAGGATTCAGCGCGACGGCCTTTGCACGAGTCGTGGTGCCAAGGTAGACTTGGGCGCCGGCGGGGGTGATGATCTGGCCATTACTGACGACCCACGGGTTGGGCAAGGCCGACGGGTACTTCGGGCCATTCGATAGGTTCTGGTTCGCGCCTACCTGATAGGTCGGGAACAGCGTCGACTGACCCAGGAGCGGAATGCTCAGCCCCGCGGCCAAGACGCCGGCGAGCAGATGCAAAAGCTTAATCCTAGAACGCTTGCGAAAAGTTTTCGCGGACATGAATCGTTCTCCTTTTTTCGGCTTCTTCGAGTACTTCTTGAGAATTGGCTATGGCGTGACCTAGAATCGGCCACGCAGCTTGAGGTCGATGGAAAAATGATGGTAAGCCGCGAACATGATGGCAGGATTACATAAGAGTGACAGTTTTGTTTAATGCAAAAAAATTACGTTCAGCCAACATGCGACAACGAGACGTCCAATTCCGATGACTTTTGTGAATTAATAGATGAACCGGGTGGATCGGAGGAGATGAGTTAGCCGGCGCGAACCTTGCAATGAAGGAATTCAGAACACAATCTTCGCGGAGAACTGCAGTTCGCGGGGTGTGCCACGGCCGGTAGCATAATTACTAATCGTTGAGGTGATAACGCCGAAGTTCGAAGCAGAGATATCGGCGTTGGGGGCGCCGAATTGGGCGCGGTTAAAGACGTTAAACAGGTCGGCGCGCAAGCGGAAGTTTACTTTCTCCGTAATGCTGATGAACTTCGAAAGTCCCATATCGAGTTGCGAAATGCCAGGAGCCCGGAAAGCGTTGCGGCCCAGATTACCGAAGGTCTGATTGGCTGGAACGGCAAACGCGGCGAGATTGATCCAGCCGCGCGGAACGGAACCCCCGGCGGGCGTCAGCGGCACGCCGTAAACATAGTTCGGCCGCTCTTGACCGCTGATGGCAAAAAGTCCCGGGACAGCGGAGTTCGATCGATCGACCGTGATATTGACCGGAAGACCGGTTTGAACTGTTCCGATGGCGCTCAGTTCCCAGTCGCGCAACATACGCTTCCTGAACGGTAAGGCGTAGACTGCCGATACATTGAACGTCTGCCGGATGTCATCGTCGCTGCTCGCCTTATCGCAAGCGCGGCAAAACGAGTTCTGAGGCGTGTCCGATTCGCCCCCGCCAATGCTGCCGTCGTTGATGGAATGCGACCACATGTAGTTTGCGCTCAGTAGGAAGCCATTCGTAAAAGTCCGCCTAAGATTGGACTGCAAGGCTTCGAAGGTGCTGTTGCCCACGTCGCCGCGCCAGGAGACTGCGCCGAAAGCAGGGTATGGCGGCAAGTTTGTGGGTGGCGCTGCAAGGTTGACATAGGTGGTGGTGAGGATGTTGGCGCCCTTATTGCCTAGGTAGCTGACGGTTCCGATGAGATTAAACGGCAGCTTTTCCTGCGCAGAAGCGGTCCAAGCGGCAACGTAGGCGTCCTTGCGGTTGCGATCCAGATCGCGGGGGGAGACCACGCTCAAACCACCGGCTTCAGCATAAGCAAGGAACGGAGTTAAGGGATAGGAAAGGCCGGCGAAGATTTTGTTCGCGCTGTTGAATGAGTACGCGTTAACCGTGTTCGAGATGGGAAGGTCCTGGTCGTCCAATTGGCCATCGGTGTGATAGATGCCGCCCCCCGCTCGAAAGACGGTATTTCCGTGCGACCATGCTATACCGACGCGGGGATCGATATCGGCATAGCGCGGATTGAAGTAGGAGTATGTATTGGGACAGAAGCCGCCGCAGGTGGCGAAGTCGAATGGCACAGCCCGATTGTCCACCGCGTGCAGTGCATTGAAGATGTTATAGCGGACGCCCATATTAACGGTGAGGTTTTCGGACGCTTTCCATTCGTCTTCGGCGTACATCCAATACTGGGTCTTGCGCTGCCGAACCAGCGGGAGAAGCGCCGTGTACGAGCCAGTATTCACGATATTGTTCAAGAAGTTCGTGGTCGAACTGTAACCGACAGTGCCCTTGGAGGACGAGCCCTGATTCAGGAAGTCGCGCTTGATCTCAAATCCGAATTTCAGCGTGTGTTCACCCTTGGACCAGGACCAGTCGTCGAGCAAACTGATGGCTTTCGACGGATTATCGGAAGTGGAGTTGCCCGCGAACGAACTGAAGCCAGACACGCTGAAGGTGTAAGGCAGCGGTGAAAGAGTGCCGCTGTGGTAGAAGTCCTGGTTGATTCCGAACTTCAATTCGTTGATCAGCGTCTGAGTGAAGACGTGCAGTAGTTCCACTTCACCGTTATTGAACTTCGTATCGAAGATCGTCAGCGCGGTAAGGTTGCCGGCAGGCGTAGTTTCAAAAGCCTCGTCGGAGTTGAAGCGCACGAAACCGGTGGTTTTGGCCGAGAAATGGTAGTCGAGGCGGATCATTCCTGAGTCTTCGTTGTCGATCTGCCGCCCCCTGGCAACATAGTTCCAAACATTGGCTGTCGACGCCGGCGAAGTGCCGCCGGGAAAAGCTTGCAGAATTGGAGTGAGAGCCGGGGAGGCCGCTTCGGCTTGAGCAATGAAGTTTGGGCTGGGAACGAGACCTATTTGAGTTCCGTCGAGGCGCTGGCGCAAACCTTCGTAGCTGGCGTAGAAGAACAGTTTGTCCTTCAGAATGGGGCCGCCCACAGCGGCGCCAAATTGATTTAAGAGAAAGGGGTTCGGCGATCGCCCATCGAAAGGTGTGCGGGCTTCGATGGCATCGTTACGGAAATAATCGAAAACGTTGCCGTGGAATGCGTTCGTGCCCGACGGCGAAACTACCGCAATTTGGCCACCGGAGGTTCCGCCTTCCACGTCGGCGCCGAAGGTTTGGCTTTTGACATCGAATTCGGCAATGGAGTCGAGCGGGATGGTGAGGCGCACATATTCGCGCTGCATCTGGTTGAAGACGGCCGTCGCATCAACGCCATCCAGCGTGAGGTTGTTGTCGTCGAGGCCGTGGCCGGCGAAACGGATCGTTCTCTGATCGCCCGCGCCGTTATCGATTGCGCCCGGCGCAAGAGCGGTCAGGGTCGACCAATTGCGGCCATTGATGGGCAACTCCTCGATTTGCTGCTGCTCTATAGGGCCGCCGATGGTTACGTCTACCTTGTCCAATTGAACGGTGGATTCGCTAACCGTAGTCTCCTCCTCCTGTCTAAGTCCAAGGCTGAGTCTGACGTTGAGCGTTCCTGTTTGGCCGACGACCTGGCGTATGCGAGCGGCTCGATATGTAGAGAACCCTTCCTTCGAAAACTGAACCTTGAAAATGCCTGTAGGGAGGTCGGCAAGCTGGTAAGCGCCTTGGGAAGTCGTCTCCGTTTCGCGTTTTAGACCGGTTGCTTCGTGGACTGCGACGACCTTGGCCCCTGGAACGCGGTTACCTTGAGGATCAATAACGACACCCGTTAGAGAGGTCCGCTCGGTCTGTGCGTAAGCATGCGAAGCATACAAAAAGAGCAAGAAACCGAAAAAAAACGAAATCCTGGAAACGTCGCGCGCGGGCATCAGAACCTCTTGGCGCACAAGAAATTAAGGTACAGGAAAATAAGTGTACAAGGTAGATGTTGAGGCTTCATTACAAAATGCTCAAGGAGAGATGACGGTGCGTCCACATCTCCGTCGTCAGCCTCGTTTTGCCGGGTCCGCGTACAAGCCGTACACATTGAGCATTCGGTGGCCGCGCGTTAGAGTGCGACGAGAGAGAATTGATGGTGCTGGAGGAGGGGGTCGAACCCTCATGACCAGTGAAGGTCGCGGGATTTTGAGTCCCGTGCGTCTGCCAGTTCCGCCACTCCAGCAAGTATTTGGCTCTTTTGAGTTTACCGTGCGGCTGGAACGCCACGCCAGCCCAACGCGCGGCTACCGCGGGCGCCATTCGGCGCGCTTCCTCGCTCTTTTAGGGATTGACCCTCGGCAACCTTGTTTCCAGCTCCGTCGTGGGAATGGTGATGCGATACTCCGCGACGCCGCTTGAATCAAGCAGATCGTAGCTGCCTCCGATGCTGGGCGGACCGTCTTGCCCGCCGAGGAACATCACCGACCTTTCGGCTACGGTTCCAGCGTCGAGACGGTTGCCGCGCATCCACTCCCATCGACCGAAATTCAACCTGGTCGGAGAGCCGACATCGAATCGCATCTTCACCGTAAGAGTCGATGAGCCGTCTCCAAATGTGGCCACCACATCGAGACGGTCTCCATCGCGTGTGCCTTGCACCCGCCGGAGAACATACGACGCAAGATTCTCGCGGCCGGTCAGGTCCTCAACGGGTTTCCCGGCCGGTTTGTTACACGCGGCAACAACAACGAAGAGGCAGCCTATTGGCGCTCGCGACCATACACTCCTCGCAATGCCAAAGCCGCAAGTCATGTTTCTATCTTCGCGCGAAGTAATTCCGGCGCTATTCTTCTTTTGTACGCGAACAAGATGGCCGCTGGCCCATCGCGAGGAAAGGAATGCAATGGAATGGCGATCTCGAAGAGTCTCCAACTGAAGGTGGAAACCGTGGCGGTGCACGCTGGGCGCCGGATCGATCCGTCCACCGGCGCGGTGACGCCACCGATTCACCTCTCCACTACTTTCGAGCGCGGCGTCGACGGAGAATATCCGCTCGGCTTCAGTTACTCTCGGGAAGGCAATCCAACCCGTCAGGCTCTTGAGGAATGCCTGGCCGAGCTGGAAGGTGGAAAAGAGGCTTTGGTTTTCTCGTCCGGATTGGCCGTCGCCACGGCTCTGATTCAAGGTCTGGAGCCGGGCGATCATATCATCGCGCCCGACGACGTGTATTACGGTCTCCGGCAAGTGATCGGAGGCGTCTTCGCCAAGTGGCCGCTGGAGACCAGTTACGTCGATATGACGGATGCCGCCGCGGTTCAAGCGGCCGTCCGGCCGAATACGCGGCTGGTGCTGGTGGAGACGCCATCGAACCCGCTGCTGAAGATCGCCGATCTGGCGGCGGTGGCGCGCGTTGCGCGAGAAGCCAATGCGATCAGCGTGTGCGACGGCACTTTCACGACGCCTGTCCTGCAGCGGCCGCTCGATTGGGGCATAGACATGGTTTGGCACTCGACCACGAAGTACATCGGAGGCCACAGCGACGTCACAGGCGGCGCGCTTATCGCCCGGCACGATAACTATCTGTTCGAGCGAGCCCGGAAATTTCAAACGCTGGGAGGAGCGGCGCCGTCGCCCTTCGACTGCTGGCTGACCCTGCGCGGCGTGAGCACCCTTCCCTGGCGCATGCGCGCGCATTGCGGAAACGCGCAAGCCATTGCCGAGTTTCTACAGAGGCGCCCCGCCGTCGAACGAGTACACTATCCGGGATTACCGGATCGGGCGGGCCATGAAGTAGCGACGCGGCAGATGCCGGGCGGAGGCGGCATGTTGTCCTTCGAGGTTCGCGGCGGCCGCGACGCCGCTATGAACGTAGCGGCGCGAGTGCGCCTCTTTACGCGCGCCACCAGCCTGGGAGGCCCTCACAGCCTCATCGAGCACCGCGCGTCGATCGAAGGCCGCGATACCAGGACGCCGCAAAATCTGCTGCGCGCCTCGATCGGTCTGGAGAATGCCGGCGATCTGATCGCCGACTTGGAGCAGGCGCTCGGGTAGGAATCGAATCTGGTAGCCTCGGGCGGCTCCAGGGCGACCCCGCGCCGCTCGGCCCGCGATTTTGGTAAATTATCGAAGAGGTCACCGATGAAAAGACGAGAGATGCTGGTTACTTCCGCCGGGTTCGCCGCCTCGCTGCTTTCCGCTCAGCAAGTAAAGCAGGGGCGCGAGCATTCCTATCTGAAGGTCGGCGACAAGGCGCCCGATTTCACGCTGCCCGCGACCAACAACACCACGTTCAAACTCTCCGACTACAGGGGCAAGAAGAACGTCGTGGTGGCGTTCTTTCCGGCCGCGTTCACCGCTGGTTGAACGACCGAGCTCACAGCCTACCAGTCTGGTATCGGCAAATTCAAAGATACGGAAACGCAAGTAGTAGCGATTAGCACGGACTTCATCGCCACGCTGAATCACTGGTCGAAGGAATTAGGCGCGGAGTTCCCCCTCGCCTCCGATCACGACCGGCAGGTGACGAAGCTTTATGGCGTGCTGAATGATAAGGCTGGAATCGCCAATCGAACCACGTTCGTTGTGGATACCGCGGGCAACATCGTGAGCATCCACGAGGACCGTGACGCGATCGACGTTTCCGGCGCGCTCGCCGCGTGTAGCCGGATCAAGAAAAAATAACCCCCCATAGGAATCGCGTGGGACGATCGCCGATCGTCCCAATGCAATCCCATCCTACGGTCAAAACAGAAGCTTCAGCGCAAACTGGATCTGACGGGATGACGTGGTGGTCGCCGTAATCTTGCCGAACGTCGGGTTAGGAGCGCCGCCGCCATTTGCAGTCTGCACGAACGCGCTCGCGTTCGGCAAGGCGTAATTGGAGTGGTTGAAGAGATTGAAGAACTCGGCGCGGAACTGAAGGCGCATCTGTTCCTTGATCTGCGTCTCCTTCATCACCGCGTAGTCGAAATCCACCGTGCCGGGCCCCCACAAAAAGTCCCGTTGCAGATTGCCGAATGTTCCCGGCGCCGGCAGCGAAAACGCGGCCGGGTTGGCCCAGTGGTTCACGTTGCCCACGATGGCTTGATCCGCCGGCAGGATCAGGTTCGGCCGTTCGCTGCCGGCCACCACGTCTCCGGCCTGATCGAATCCGACAGTGACGTTCCAGGGAGAGCCGCTCTGCGCCGTTAGGCCGCCGCTCATCTGCCATCCTTTGACCAGAATGTTCTGGTTGAACGGCAACGCGTAAACTCCGCTCCATCTAAAAACCTGCGGCCGATCGAACAGGCAGCGTCCGCGGTCGAAGGATCCGTTCAGCGGATAGGACCACGGTATACCGCCTTCCAACCCATAGGTGCCCGAGGCGTCGTCCATGCACTTCGACCAAGTGTAAGAGAGTTGAGTCTGAACGCCGTGCGAAAAACGCCGGTTCAGGCCCACCTGCAAGGAGTTGTAACTCGAGTCGCCGACCGGAGCCTCACTGCTGAGCGCCGCGCCCGCCGGATTGAGGCGTGGATTGCTAACGATGCCGGGCGTTGCGCCGCGGGGAACTCCGAAGATTTGCACGCCATTGACGCTCTTAGGCAACACGGGATTAATATCGCGCGCGGCATAAAGATGCAGCCCGCGCGATCCAACGTAGCCGACCGTCAAAGTGGTGTCCGTGAAGAGTTGGCGCTGGATATTGAAATTCCACTGGTACATGTGCGGAGTGTTCACGGTGTTATAGTCCACTCCCACAAGCTGCGCCGGCGGCGGCAGAGCGCCCGGGAAGGGATTGGGGAATGCGGGAAGTGGGACGAACGCGAGCGCGTAGGGCGGATTGAAGTAATATCCGGAGGCGTAGCTGCGCGCTTCAATCGGATCGTAGAAGATTCCGAATCCGGCGCGGATCGATGTCTTATGATCGCCGAATGGGTCGTAGGCGATTCCGACCCTCGGACCGATGTTGTTCACAGAGGGATTGGATGCAAAAACGTTGGGCACACGCTGAAACGTTCCAAACGGCGGATTGATAAGGGTGTTGAGCGGGTGCACATTGGTGGTGGGGTTGGTGACAAAGTCGTAGCGGACGCCGATGTTCACCGTCAACCTGGGTAGCACTTTCCACTCGTCCTGGACATATCCGGCCACGTCGATTTGGCGAAAATCGCGATAGGAGTCGGTCTGTCCCGGCTCCGGTCCCTGAAACAAGCTCGGCGTGCCTTGCAAGAACGCAGTCAGGCTAGGAAACGTGTAGAAGCCGCCCCACCATCCCTGTTGCTGGAAGTTGCTCTGGACCCGGCTCAAGGACGCGCCGAACCGCAGACTGTGCGCCCCACGCGTCCAGATGACGTCGTCGGCCAGTGGGAACTTATTCTGCACTTCCAGAAGCGGGGCGAAGATACTGCTCCCCATCGACGACAGGCCGGTTATATTCACTCCGCCGTTCTGTCCGCGCTCGGGGAAGAAGTCCAGCGCGGGGGTCTGATCCGGGTGTTGCTGCACATCCGTTTCCCGGGTCCGGGTGAAGCTGAAACGTAACAGGTTCACCAGCGTCGGCGAAATCAAATGACGCTCTTCGATGGTCGCGAACTGGTTGCGAGTTTGGCCCACTTCCGGCCAGCGCGGGGGCAGCGGCGATCCAAGAAACGGATAAACAATGTCGCCGTTGTCTCGCACATATCGAACAAAGAGCGAATCCTTGTCCGACAGCGTATAGTCGATACGCGCCAGGAGGTAGTTTTCATTACCGGTTGTGGTATCCACCTCCCCGATGGAGCCCACGCCGGCGCCCGCGGGCGCCGTCGGCAGCGGATAAAGGGCTAAGATCTGCGAGACGGCCGGATTCACGCCCACGTTAACTCCGTTCACGATGCCGTTGTGCGCATTGGCGTCGGGAACAAACGCGGTGAAGGTCTGGCCTTGGGATTTCCGCAGTTCTTCGTCGTTAATGAAGAAAAACAGCTTGTCTTTCTTGATGGGCCCGCCCAGGCTGCCGCCGAATTGGTTCTGCCGAAAAGGAGCCTTGGTAAGACCGTTGGAGTTATCGGTGAAAGCCGCCGCGTCGAGCGCGCTGTTGCGGAAAAACTCATACGCGGAGCCGTGGAAACTGTTGG
Organism: Bryobacteraceae bacterium; assembly: GCA_036557165.1. Lineage (GTDB taxonomy): Bacteria > Acidobacteriota > Terriglobia > Bryobacterales > Bryobacteraceae > Palsa-187. The sequence continues at coordinate 6,461 of DATBIA010000068.1, read as the reverse complement.
TGCCGGATTTGCTGGCCGTGTTCACTACGGCCCCATTGCCTCCGAACTGCGCGCTATAGGTGTTGGTCAACAGCGAAAATTCGGCGATGGCTTCAATGCCCAGCGTGGTCCCCATCACGCCCGAGCCGGATCCGTGGTTCCAAAAGCCTTGGATGTCGGTATTGTCCAGAAGATACGCCTGGCCCTCGGATCGCGCGCCGGAAACGCTGAAGTTGTTTTCTACGCCGTACAGCAGGTTGTTCCCGCCATTGCCGATTTGGGATCCCGATGACACTCCCGGCGCCAAGGACACCAGATCCGTGAAGTTACGGCCGTTCAGCGGCAAGTCGTTGATCTGTTTCTGCTCCACATAGGAAGCCACCGCTGTCGAAACCGTATCCACTTGCGAAACGTTCGCCTCCACCGTCACTGTCTGCTGCGCTTGTCCAACGGCCAGCGAAAAATCCACGACGGTTTGCGCGCCAACCGTCAGCGTGATCCCCCGGCGCACCACGGTTTGAAAGCCTTGCGCGGAGGCTTGCGCCTCGTAATCCCCAATAGGAAGATCGGCGATGGTGTAGCGGCCTTGCGCGTCGGAGGGCGCTTGCCGCGTCTGTCCCGTTCCGACATTCTTCACTTGAACGGAAGCGTTTGGGACCACCGCGCCGGACGAATCCGTCACGGTCCCCAAGACCGATGCGCTGGTGCCCTGGGCGCCTAACTGTATGGAAAAAATAAAGCCAAGCGCCAGAAGCATGCCCACCTTCCGCGCGGCGCTATTTCGGTAATTGAAGCCTGAACTCATGAAGACCCACCTTTCCCCCGCGGAGTAAATTATCGCCCGCGGGGCGTCAAAGTCAATGGAGTTTCCTTGATGAAAGATATCAAACGGCATGATAGTGGCGCTATCGGCACACTCCCGCGAAGCAACCTGGCGGCGCCACGGCGCGTCCGAGATTCTTCATGCAGAAGTATGCGGTCGCGCTTGGAATTGGAGTGATAGGGCTTACCGGCCGCGTTCAAGCCGCTGGAACGTTGAAGACCGTCAGCTCTGTTGAGATTCCTGGCGGACTGGGGGCTATCCCGCTCCAAACCAAGGCCGGCGAGGCGCTCGATCCCGCAAAGCTCAGCGCTGACGTCAAGACTCTTTGGCGCTTCGGCCACTTTTCGGATATTCGCGTAGAATCCGTGGAAGACGGAGAAAAGATCCGCGTCATATTCCGGCCGCAGAACGATAAGCTCTTTCGACTGCGCAAGATCGAAGTTAAGCCAATGACGCCGGGGATCGATCTCCAAATCAAGCCTGGATCTGAAATCACCGTCACCGAGGCGCATGAAATTGCCGCCGGAGTACGCAAGCGGCTGGAGAGTTGGGGATACGCATCGGCGCGGGTTGACGCTAAATTTTCTCCCGCGAGCCGTGGACGCGCCGATCTCCAAATCCTTGTCGACCAGGGGCGCCGCGTCGATATCGACACCGTGAAATTGACCGGAAATCTCGGGGCGCCGGGCGAAGACGCGCGCAAGGCTCTACGCTGGACGAACGGCACGACCATTCTCCCGCCCGTCCCAGGAATCTGGAAAGGCTGGCGCCTCAACTCCACCTACACCGATAACCGCGTCCAATCCGATGCCGCCAACCTCCAATCGTTCTATTATCAGCGGGGCTATTTCGAAGCCACTGTAAAGCCGACCTCAACGAATAGCGCCGCCACGCGGACCGGCCTTCAATTCGAAATCAACGCGGGGCCGCGTTATGCGATTCGTTCGATCGGCTTCCGAGGCAAGAATGGATTTCGTCCCATTCAGCCGTCCTTCGGCGCTGGATTCCCCGCGGGCGATGTCTGCAAAGCGCTCCTCGCCGAGCGCCGTTTGGCGGAGCGCGCGGGCGTTCTCGATTTCACCGCACAGATCGAGTTGCGCGATGTTCCTGGAGCGGCCGCCGCCGGCGGAGCGGACGCCAGAAAATGGGTCGATCTCGAGGTGACGAGTGAAAGAGGGCCGGCCTACCGCGTTGGCCGCATCGAATTTCGCGGCAATCGCAGTTTCAGTGACCAAACCATCCGCCGCGCATTTCTGTTCGACGAAGGCGACCCGCTCGACCAAGAACTCCTCCGCAAGAGTCTCGCGCGGCTGAACAACACCGGACTGTTCGAGCCACTGTCGGAGACGAATGTTGCGGTAAACACGCCTCCGGGTTCGGATCGCGCGGACATATTCCTCAGTCTTCGCGAACGAAAGATGCGGTCCTGGAACCTGTCCGGCCCCGTCGGCCCAATGAGTATTGGCGGCCCGTTAACTTTCAGAATCGGCACGCGTCTCCCTCCGTGGGGATGGCGGCTGATAGAGCTTTCAACGTTTACGGTCTCGATGAATTTCATGCTGCTCCCGAAATCCGTGGCGCTGCTGCTGCCCGCATTTCCCCATTCCGGTTTTCTCGCGGCGGCGGTCATACAGCGGCCTTTGCTTCCAGGTCAGCCTTTCTTTTCCGGCTTCTCCGTAGCGCCGCAACTGGGCTGGCAGGGAGTAGCGCTCGGCTATGGATTTTCAAAGGCTCGCTCGCTCGCGGGCCGGTTCTTCGCCGGCAATCAATCCGCGGCGCCGGCGCTCCCGGTGACGATCGTCAGGGCAATGGACGGCGAACCCGATGTGCCTAAAGGCGTTTTGTACTGCGAGGCTCCGAAGCCGAGGTTCCAGTTGGCTCGTAAAGCCGGAGGCTTCGCAACAGGCCTGTTTTTCTCTCTCGCAGCTTTCTGAGAGTGCCGCGTTTCTGCAAAGGCTGTCTCAAACGCCCGCTGTTTCCGTGGCGGTTGAGATCCAGCGGCCTGGTGGTTTTCAGCCAGTATCGGGAAGCTCAGATCGCCAACAAATCCTTTGAAATGAAGGGCTGAGCCTTTGGATGGAAGCTTGCCATCTAAGAGGTGGAAGACCGGAAGATGCCGGCGTGGGAGGTGAAATTATGAAGATCGCGAAATTAGTCCCCGCAGCAACCTGGAAAGAAGCAGCCCGGAAAGGAATTATCGCTCTGTGTACGCTGAGTCTACTGACACTGCCTTTCGGGCCAACTGCATTCGCACAAAGTGCACCGCCTCCGCCGGCGGCAGTTCAGTCGGGGCAGCAATTGCTCACGCCGGCCCAGTTGGACAATGTGGTTTCCCCCATCGCGCTCTATCCTGACCCGCTGTTAGGACAGGTGCTCGCGGCGTCTACCTACCCGCTGGAGGTGGTCGAGGCCGAACAGTGGATCCAACAGAACCCGAATCTTCGGGGCACGGACCTGATGAACGCGGCGAAGCAGCAGAATTGGGACCCGAGCGTTCAAGCGCTGGTCGCTTTTCCCGACGCGCTGTCGCTGCTCAACCGGGACATTAGCTGGACCACGGATTTGGGCAATGCTTATCTCGCCCAGCAACAGGATGTGATGAGCGCGATTCAGCGAATGCGAGTCCGCGCGCAGCAGAACGGTAAGCTCACTTCCACGGCTCAGCAGACGGTGACTACACAAACGCAGGACGGCCAGAACGCCGTGGTGATTGAACCGGCGAATCCGCAAGTGATCTATGTTCCCGTCTATAATCCCGCCTACGTTTGGGGGCCGCCGGCTTGGGGCTACTATCCCCCGCTCTGGTATCCGACGGTGGGATTCGGTTTCGGCTTCGGCTCTGGTATTTTTCTGAGCGGATTTTTCCCCGCTTGGGGCGGTTGGGGCTGGGGCGGCTGGGGACCCAGTTGGGGATGGGGCCTGGGCTGGTTTGGTGGCGGCGTATTCGTAAATAATTTCTTCTTCAACCACTATGGATTCCATGGCTTCCGCGGCGGCGGGTTTGCCGGCGTGGGACGGGAGCACTGGGCGCATGACCCCTATCATCGTGAAGGCGTGCCGTATGCGAATCGCGGCGTGGCGGCGCGATTCAACAATTCGCGGTTCGCCGCCGGCCGCTCCATCAACGCCGGCCGATCGTTTAACGGCAATGCTGGCCGATCGTTTAACGGCAATGCTGGCCGATCGTTCAACGGCAATGCAGGGCGGTCGTTTAACGGTAATGCGGGGCGGTCTTTTAACGCCAATGGCGGGCGATCGTTCGAAAACGGCGCTGCTCGGGGCTTAAACAACGGCGGAGTCCATAGTCTTAACAATGGGACGGCGCATGGTTTGGCCCCGGCTAATCGAGGCGAGATGGGCGGCAGGTTTTCGGGTAACTCCAATGTAGCTCCGAATGCCGGCCAAAGGCTGCGTACTCCGGGCGCGCCTGGAGCGTCGGCGCCGAGGGCCGTCGCTCCTGGAATCGCCGGACGAAACAACGGGGCGGCACAGCATTTTTCCGCTCCCCGCTCTTCGGGTAATGCGCTTGGCGGTGCGTCACGCAGCTTCTCCGCGCCACGTTCCGCTCCTGCGCAACATTTTTCGGCGCCCCAATCTTTCGGCGGCGGCGGTGGCCGTTCATTCGGAGGTGGCGGACGGTCCTTCGGCGGCGGTGGACATATGGGCGGCGGCGGCGGACATGCGGGAGGCGGTGGTGGGCACGCGGGCGGCGGCGGCGGACACGGAGGCGGCCGGCGCTAGCCCACTGAATTATCGGAAACACGGGATTAAAAAGGCGCGCATTCAGCGCGCCTTTTTTATTGCAGTCATCGGCAGGCCCCGCAATTCGATATACTTGCGACGAGGTTAGCGGCCATAAGAGCCGCGCGGACTTCCCCCGAACCGAAAGCCCGCCCTCCGGAGCAAGCCGATGAGAGCGCACTATTGGATCGGATCTGTAATTACAACCTTGGCCGCGGTGTTCGCCGCCGCGGGATTACTTGCGCAACAACCGGCCGCCGGCCGCCCCGGGCCCAAAGACGGATCAATGCGCCGCCGCTTTGTGAAGGCTCTTCGTGTCCAGGGCGTCAGTTGGATTGTGCGCGCGGCCATTATCTGCGGCTTCTTCCCTTTGCCGCTCCTAGTACTCCTCGGTCAGCCTTACGATCTCGTGGAAACTCCACAGGCGGCCGTCCACGGCGGCGGCCATCGCGGGAGAACCGCGGACCGTTTGGTGAATCCGCCCATTCGTTAGCCGTGTGAACCGGCGCATCTGCATCCGCATGGTTAAGTTCTGCCTGCTGCCAATGCCGAACTCCCCGCGCCGGTCAGCAGGAACGTTATTGTCCCTGGCTCCGACGTACTGCCAGATTTCGTCCACCTGTGCCCCGGCGGCAGCCGAGGCCGCGGAGCACTTTGTCCTGATGCTCGGCGCACGCTGAACCAGCAGTAGTAGACGCGCCACGCTATTTTTGCCAACGCCGATCCGCGTGACGGATCGGATGCTGTTTCCCCCGCAAGAGAGCCGACAGCACCCGAGCCCGCTCGTCTGCGCTGAGTCGGTTCATATGGACTAGTATATTTGAGAGAAGTTTAATAGTAAAGAGCATAGTAAATTTTTTCATTGGTTTTTTTAATCAAATCGTTTAGAGTAAAGTTTAGTGGGCTCCACTGAATTCACTCCAGAGATGCCCGGCAGGCTTGTCCCGACGGTCGGGGCAACACCAGATGTGAAGCTCGCTTTCATTCCGGACCCTCTTCCCCCAGCCTGGAAATGGCCGGAGGATCTTTACAAACTGCTAATTGCTGCAAGGGTAGCGCTGTCCAGTCTCGATGGCGTTGGTAAGCACTTGCCGAATCCCGAGATTCTTTTGAGGCCCTTACAAAATCGGGAAGCGCAACTCTCTTCGCAATTGGAAGGGACGATAACAGATCCTCACCAACAGGTTCTGTTTGAAGCCGAACCGAGATACCCGGTGTCAGAAAACGATCCAATGAATGCGTTTCGAGAGGTGTTCAATTATCGGCGTGCACTCCGTCTTCGGCTCGATAACCCAGACGGTATTCCCCTATCGTTGCGGCTCATAAAAAATTTACACCAACTCCTCATGGATGGAGTCCGTGGCGCGCAGCTACGCCCAGGGGAGTTTCGTACAGTGCAAAACCAAATAGGCAGGCCAGCGAGGTTTGTACCGCCCTCTCCGCAATACTTGAAAGATACTCTCGATAAGTTTGAGAAATACCTACACGCCGCGGACGATGCAGATCCGCTCGTTAGGGCCTTCCTGGCCCATTACCAATTCGAGACGATTCATCCATTCGCCGACGGCAACGGTCGCGTAGGCAGACTGCTTCTATCGCTTGCCATCGCTGAATGGTGTGGACTCTCAAGCCAATGGCTATACATGAGCGCCTTCTTCGAACGAAGGAAACAGGACTATATGGATCGACTACTACGGGTGAGCACCCATGGGGATTGGAGGTCATGGGTTGAATTTTGTCTCCTTGGTGTGGTGGAGCAGGCTCAGGATACGGAAACTAGATGCGACAAATTATTGGGACTTCATCGAGATTTTCACGCGCGCGTCAAGGACGGCAGCTTTCGCCTGCCTGGCTTGGTTGACGATCTATTTGAAAGTCCTGTTGTCACAGTCACGGGCGTCAAGGATAGGTTCCGGGT
>DATBIA010000067.1:0-4997 GCA_036557165.1 Bryobacteraceae bacterium | reverse complement strand
GAACCTTTCGGAACGTCGGGATTGGACCACTTCGCGAACTTTGGATCGTACGAGGTTCGGAACAGCGTGCGCTCGTGCGTGTAGTCCTGATCCCAATCGTCGCCGGGAAGATGTTGGTAATACCATGCCAGCTTGCCGGTGTTCGGGTCCAAAGCGACGGTCGAGTTGCTATAGAGGTCCGAGGGCGCGATGCGCGAAATCGCGTCGGGATTGCCGGCGTGGCGCTCCATACGGGTATTGGGCGTCGGATTGGCGATGCCCCAATAGACGATCTTACGAACGGGATCGTAGGTGCCGGGAAGTCCCCAGGTGGATGTGGTGCGCTTCTCCTCAGGAGCGCCGCCCCAGGAGTCGGGATTCACGTCGTTGAGCCCCTGCGCCGTGTAGAACTTCCAGAGTTCCTTGCCCGTCTTGGCGTCGTTGCCGGCGATGTAACAGTTGACCCGCAGGCCGCCCGAGCAGGCGCCGCCCGTAATCGCGGTACCGTTCACAACAATCGCGCCCGAGGTGTGTCCGCGCGGATCAGGCGCGGACCAGCGAAGCTCACCCGTGCGCGCGTCCACACCTACGATCGTGGAATCGGGCGCGGTGTAGACGATGATGTCGTCCCAAATGGCGATGGCCTTCGAGCGTGCGTTGGCCCCGGATTGGCCTTGCGGCATTTTGTGCTTGTATTCCCAAAGCAAATCGCCGTTGGTAGCGTCGAGCGCTTGGAGTCCGCCGCCCGGCGCGATCAGATACATCACGCCATCGTGGATCAGGGGAATGCTTTCGGTCGCGCCCGCGGGCAGGCCGCGCGACCAAGCCAGCGCCAGCCGCGAAACATTCTGCCGGTTGATCTGGTTCAAAGGGCTGTAGCGCTGCGCGTCGAACGTGCGGCTGAACATGAGCCAGTCGTTGGGACTGGGGTTTTCCAGCATCTGCTCCGTGACGGGCTTGTAGCTTTTCACCTGCGCCATTGCGATGGCGGACACAACAACGAACAGAAACGTTTTCTTCATGGCAATCCTTATCTGAGCACCCGAATCCGATTCGCCTCGCTGTCGGCTACATACAATACGCCATTCGCATACAACACGGCGTGCGGGCGATTGAGCTTGCATTTCAGCGGGTCCGATTCCGGGCCGTCGCCTTTCTCTCCGGTTCCGAGAACGGTAGAAATCTCTCCGGTCTTCAGGTCGATGCGACGGATCGCGTGGCTCTCCGTGTCGGCGACATAAAGAGTATTGTCCGGGCCAAACGACAAGCCCTTGGGCCCGGCAAGTCTGGCGAGCGAACCGCCGAATTTGGCGTTCAGGGCCGGGCCGCCATCGCCGCTGTAGCCCGATTCGCCGGTTCCGGCAATATGGCGGAGCGTTTTGGTCTGGGCGTCGATGCGATAAATCGCATTGCCCTCGCGGAGGGTCAAGTAAATATCGCCATTGGGGGCGCGCGCCATCGTGCGCGGGCCGTTCAGCGGCGCTTCGGCCACGGGCGCTCCGTCCGGCGCTGGCTTCGACTCCCCGGTTCCGGCCCAGGTTTCGATGATGCCAGTATCCAGGCGCAGGCGGCGGATGCGCCGGTTCATCAGATCGCAGATCAGGAGGGTTCCGTCGCGATCGAGAAGGATGCAGTGCGGTTGATTGAGCTGAGCTTGCGTCCCGGGGCCGTTATCGCCCGAAAAACCGGCTTTGCCCGTGCCCGCGACTGTGGAAATGACGCCGGTCTTCATGTCGACTTTGCGGACGACATGGTTATCGCGCTCGTCGATGTAGAGATCGCCGTTGCGATCGAACAAAAGCTCATGAGGCGCGCTCAGAGACGCGTCCACCGCGGGGCCGCCATCGCCGCGATACGCCTTCTGTCCATTGCCGGCAATCGTCGTCAGCTTTTTGGTGGAAAGATCCAGCCGGCGCACGCGCTGGTTATCGACGTCGCAGAAATAGAGCGCGCCATCGGGACCGATGGCCATGCCGTATGGATTATCGACCTGCGTGTCCGAGTATCCCGGCATCCCCGTGCCGATCAGCGTCGTCACCGAGGCGCCGAATGCTCCGGACACAAGGACAATTTGCGCAAGCCCGACCTTCCAAGCCACCATGCGAGAGTTCTATCATATCGCCGTGGAGGAAGCGCCAGACCGATCAAGCGGCTACGGGAGACCGTAATCCGTCGATAGGTATTCAACCGGCGCTTGTCCCCGGCCTTACGGCCGGGGCTGGGTGCGACCGCTGGAACACCGTCGTGCCCACTTTCAGCCCCGCCCGTGAGGGCGGGGGCAAGCTTACGGACGGACTACGTGGGAGAGTTTTTACTATTTGGCTTTAGAATCGCCGTCCGGCGCCGGATCCGGCAGGTTATAGGTGATCGTCGAGCTTGCCTCGGTCTTCTGAAAACCGCTATTTTCGAGCGAAAGCGTCACCGTGCGCTTGTAAAACCAGAGCACATCCAGCTTAAACTCGGTTCCGTAGGTGCGCGGAAACCAGACGCCTTCAGCCACTCTCTCGTAGGAGATCGAGAAACCCACCTGCCGCACATTCGTTCCTAAGAAAACACGCACGCCCCAGGGAACTTTGAAAGCCAGGTCCGTATCGATGCGGACCGGCGCCAAGTCCGCGACGTCGATCCAGGCTTCACCTTTCCAGGGCTGATCGCCGCACACGCTCTCCTCGCTGACCAAAGTACAGGAGCCTTTTGCCGCGGGTTCAAAGAGAATCCGATAAGTGGAACGGCCCTGATAATTGGTTTGACCATTCATCGAAAACTTGTAAGAACGCAGAACTTTTGTTCGGAGCGGAAACAAACTCAATGAAATTCCGTCGCGGGAATCTTTATCGCCGGTCAGCTCGTCCACCAGATTGCCAAGAAGCTCGCCGTCGATATCTTCGTCTTTGTATTTGAAGCCCGGTTCGGAGTAGGCGACCATCGCCTTGCCCTTGCGATATTCGCCCTCGAATGACACCAGCTTCTTTCCGGTTCCGTTTGGCTCCGGCGTTACCGTGTACTCTCGGCGCTCCCGGCGGGCGACTTGGCCGCCCTGGCGGATCAAACTGGCTTTGATCGTCTGACGATAGACGAACTGGCGGCGCGCTTCGGCGGACTTCTCCACATTGGCCGCCACCTTGGCCATGATTGCGGCCGCGTCGTCGCCGTTTTCGGCAGGGCTTGCCTGAACACAAAGGCAAAAGAGCGCGAGGGTCGCCGTCCACATACGCCGCTACTCCTCTTTGTTCTTGGGACGGGTTTTTAGTTCGGGGGCCTTGGATTCCGGCGCCTTGGTCCCGACGTCGCCGAGATCCGGAATCCCAAATTTGCCGCTGAGGTCCTTGAGTTGATCGGGCCTAATGGAACCGGAAATATTAATCAGAGTCAATTCTTTCGGCTCAGCCGACACCACGACAAGTCCCGAAATCTTGCCGCCATCGGTTTTCACATAAATGCCCGTGTTCTCGCCGGCCTCATGAACGCTCACCACCTGGCTCCAGCCTTTGAGCTGATTCCGAATACGGTCGGCGTCCGATAGCGAATACTCGCCCACATTGGCGAAGGTGTAGCTGCGGATATAAATGCCTTTCAGTCCGGCCAGAAGCTGTTTCGCCCGCGCCTGGTCGGGATCGTTGCCGCTCAGAAAGCCACCCGCTAGTTGCAGTAGGCTTCCATCGAGGTTCACCTCGACGTGCTCTTTCGCTTTGGACGCGAGGTCCGAGAAGGCGTCGATAGGAATGTCCTGCGCGGCTGCCGTTTGCGTGAGAAAACCCGCCAACCCGGCCGCGGCCAACCAAATTCTACCGGTCATGAGCAATGCTCCTTTGATTCAACTCGTCGATTTTTTCCTGGACAACCGCCAGTTTCTGGGCCGTGATCTCGAGCGCGAACATCACCTGCCGTTTGGCTTCCTGGCCTCGGCGGTACTCGCGATACTGGCCGATTCCAGCCGCCAGAATCAGCACGGCGGCAGCGGCGGCCAACAGCGGACGCCAGTGAAATACCGCGAAAATCGAGCGCTTGGCCGGTTGTGCGATCCGCGCCATCACCCCGGCTGTCAAATCGCGGGGCGGCTGCCGCCGGCGCAGCGTTCGCCGAAGATCGTTGTCGAAGTCGTTCATTTGCTAACTCCCACCGCGGGCTTGCCGTCGCGGCTCTGTAAACGTTTGCGGAGAACCGCCAGCGACCGGTGCAAATTGCTCTTCACCGTTCCGACGGGAATCCCGAGCGTTTCCGCAATTTCACCGGGCTCAAGATCCTCCTGATAACGAAGAACTACGATCATCCGCGAGCGCGAGGGCAGCGAATCTACCAGGCGGCGAAGAGCGCCGTCCAGCAGCGGATCGCCCACCGTGGCGGGCGCCACGGGCTCTGGCGCGTCTTCCAAGCCGGCGCGCGATTGCCAGCGCCTGCGCCGACCTTCGTCAATCGCCCGATGCACGGCCACGCGCCGCAGAAAATGGACCGCGTGCGCCTCGGATTCGATGCGCGGCAGGCTGCGATGCAACTCCAGAAAAGCTTCCTGGGCGATCTCTTCGGCGAGAGCCGTGTCGTGTAAGTAATTCCAGGCAATGGAGTAAACCATCGCCTGACGGCTTCGGACCAAGGCTGCGAAAGCCTCCAGATCCGCTTTCATTTTGTAGCCGTCCTCATCTTCTGGATCTTAATACGGGCGAGGAGAGTTAGAGATGGCGGGTTGCCATCTCCTTTTTCGCATTTGGGTGGCTCGGTGAAGGATCTGCCAGCGGTGTGTACGGCTACTTGATATCCAGGATCTCTTTTTCTTTCGTCTTCGCCGCCATGTCGATTTTGCCGATGTGGGCGTCGGTCATCTTCTGGACTTCCTCGAGGCCGCGCCGCTCGTCGTCCTCGCTGATGACCTTGTCCTTGAGCAGCTTCTTCATGTGCTCGTTGGCGTCGCGGCGGATATTGCGCAGCGCCACGCGGTGGTCCTCCGCCACATGATGCAGCCGCTTGACGATTTCCTTGCGCCGCTCCTCAGTCAAAGGGGGGATCGGCACGCGCAGAATTTT
>DATBIA010000066.1:0-1559 GCA_036557165.1 Bryobacteraceae bacterium | reverse complement strand
GGGGAATGTGCGCCAGTTGATAACAACGGTCGAGCGCCTGGCGGCCAAAGCTGGCGGCGGACGGATAATCACTACAGAACATGTGCGCCGCGAGATCGACCTTGAACGAGAGTCCGCGATTGCTCCTGGTCATGCTGATAGTTTCCCCCCACCGCGCGATGGCGAAACACTCACGGAATACATTTGCCGGGGAGTGTTGGCGGTTTACGAAATGGAGCGGGCGTTTTTGGGAAGTCATTCGGCGGCGGCCCGCCGGCTGGGGATGAACCGCACGACGCTCTACGATTGGCTGGAATGGGCGCGACGACACAGGACGAAGTGAGCTTCTACGGGAGCTTGCGATAGATTATCTAGATTATCAGTCCGCCAGGGCTTCAAACTTTACAATATGCATTCGGCACTTTGATCTGCAATAACCCTGTGCCCGCCGCGGAGAGAAAACGTATTGGCGCCGATGGCTAAGTTCTGCGACTGGTGTCCGGACGAATTACCGTCGAGTTTTGTCCGCGCCTACGTGCCGCCTGCTGTAGTCACATACACCCGCACCACGACACGGGCAAGGTGAACGACAAATCCGAAACTCATGGGAGATGACTTACCAGGTGTGCTCCGAGCCGATTCAATATCTCTGTTAGCATGGAGACTTCCTGCTCGGTGATTGGGACTTTCCGGCCCACAACCACGCCAGGGTCACCAGTCACCTTCACATACGACTCATCAACGATCCCCATCTTATGCGCCAGCAAATGACGCTTCTGGAAACAGCGGCAAGCGAAATCCCACTCGCCAGCGTCGGCCCCAGCGGCCAGATCGAAGCCGAACAAGTCCTGCACATTCTTCCGGGCGCCGGCGAGGTTCTGGAACGAAAGCTTTTCGACCTTGGCTGGCGCGGTCGCCGCAGTCGCGCGCACGCGGCACGCTTCGCGCCCGAAGCCGTCGAACGCGGAGACGGCGTTCTCAAGCGCATCGGCGATGAGATACTCGGCCAGCGCCTTTTCAATCGTCGCGGCCAGCGCGACCTCTTTTTCAACCAGCTCCAGATTGGCGCTGAGAATATGGAGAGAGTTGTGAGCGCCGCAATCGGGGCAGAAGGCGAAGACGCCATACACCGCATAGCGAAGCGTGCAGTTCTCGCAGACGGCCGTCGTCTCCAGCACCTGCTCGCGGTAGTAGCGGATCGGGCGCGGTCTCCCATCGACCTTCATGCTGATCCCGATGCCAAAAGCGCCGCGCGGGCGATGGTTGAATTCCAGCGCCTTGAGGTCCTTGATGATTGCTCCGGTGATACGATTGATAGCGATAGATTTCGCGTACTCGATCTGTGCATGCGTCCAGAATTTGTCGTGGCCGTCCGCGTAGCCACAGTAAGGGCAGTGGCACGGCAGGTTTGACCCTTTCAGCCCCGTGCCGGATTGCACTTTGAAGTACCCCAGACATTCGGCAACCGGGCACTCCCTACCCGTCATTCCTTCCTCGTCGGGTGGGATCGAGATTTCCATTTGCTTCGGAATGCGGCTCAGATGTTTCATTCTATTTTTCCCTCCCACAAGTCCTTCAAT
>DATBIA010000065.1:0-248324 GCA_036557165.1 Bryobacteraceae bacterium | reverse complement strand
CCGCGCCTTCGGCTTCGTGAAGATTCAGCTTTCGGAGAAGGATCAAGAGGTCACGCGGTCGACGTTCACGTTTCACGCCGACAAAGCGAAGCTCAAGGCTGCCGAGCAGCGCGATGGGCACTACCTGCTGCGCAGCAACCTCACGGGCGAAGACCCGGCGGTGCTGTGGACGCGTTATGTGCAGTTGACGCAGATCGAGAGCGTGTTTCGATCGCTGAAGAGTGAACTGGGCATTCGGCCCATCTATCATCAGCTCGAACGCCGCGCCGATGCCCATGTGCTCATCGCATTCCTGGCTTATTGCCTGCAGGTGACGCTGAAGAACCGGCTGATGATCCATGCACCCGGTCTGACGCCGGCATCGGTGTTCGAAAAACTTCCACCATTCAGATGGTGGAGGTGTGGATTCCGCTGCTGGACGGCCGCTGGCTGGTGCTGCCACGCCACACACAGGCGGAAGCCGATGTGCAGGCATTGATGGAGCAGATCCGCGTCACACTCCCACCTCAGCCCCCGCCGCGAATCAAGTCCTCGCAACAGCCAACCGCAGCAACGAATCAGCCCGTTTTGTCTCAGCAGCAATCGTGGTCACGTTTTCCGGATCGTGGATACGATTCCAGAAGGAGAGAGGAGCCAGTATGAGATGGGCGGCGCTGGAATCGAAGATGCTTTCCGCGGCGGCTTATGATGATCCGAAGCAGATCCTGTACCTGCGATTCCGCAACACCGGCGATGTTTATCGCTATTTCGAGTTCCCGGCTGCCGATTATCAGGTCTTCCTCAGCGCCGAATCGAAGGGCCGCTTTTTCCGCTCTCGCATCCGCGATCACTTCCGTTTACGAGCGCATGGCCAAACTCCGCGCCGCCTAATGATTAACGACATTTCTCCCCGAACACAGACCCATTCTCTCCCCCATGGCGACAGCCGCGGCGGGCACTTCCAGATACGGATAGAATTCCACAGGCCTCGCCGGGGCCTCTTCCGGCATTGCGCAAAGCGATCGTCCATCGTCCGCCGGATGGCAGACCTCCGAGGGGCACAAATTGAACGCTCCGTGGGAAATCACGCGCATCGCGTACAACAGCTTCCCTCCTAGGAACTCCATACGTACAATCCCTTGTGCCGGTTCTACCGGGAAATATTGTTGCAGCAGCATGAGATTGTCTGGCAGCCATAGGGTGGCTTCATCGCGGAGTAGCCTGCGAAGGTCGTTCGCCGTGTGCAGCAGAAACATACGCGCCCCGCTGCCGCCTTGCTCCGGCTTGAGTAAAGCTGGTCAGCCGACCGTCCATTGCGCCAGAGCGGCTTCGGGGTCGTTAAATACGAGCGAGCGCGGATGAGGGATCTCCAGTTGCCGAAGTAGGGCAGCCTGCGCCGATTTACTCAACTCCAACAGAAACGCTCGCGTGCCGTTCAAGACTCGCGCGCCGCCGAGTTCCAAAGAACGCATCAGCGATAAAGCGAGAGGCACCGCGCGCGTATTCCCACGCACATACGCGCTGGGGCTTGCATGGTTGAAGTAGAGCCGGGCCGCGGGAACGGCGTCGGGATCGAATGCCGCCCGCTTGAGGTCCAGCGCGGCATAGCGGACTCCTTTGCGCTGCAGCGCCGTCCATAGCGGCTTCTGCCACTCGGGAAGTTCATAAAGAACTACTAAATCGTATTCCACGCTATCCAAGCCCGCAGGCTCTCTCGCGCGACGCTCTGGAATCGGAGTTCATCATAGATGTGGTGAGGGCAGGCACAAGCGCCCGCAGGAGAGCTTTACAGGCCCACCGCCAGACGAGCCTGGGACGCGCTGCGCTTCGCCCCGCGAAAGCGGAGATGATCGAAGCGCGCCCGAGCAGTGTGCCACCTATAATCGAATGCCTTCCTCAGGGGTTATTTTACGCCACGCGGCTGAAGCGACCGCTATTGGCATTTCTCCGCCAAAGTCGTGTAGAATCGATCCTTCGGAAGGAGGTCCGAGAATGCGAGCTATCACGCGGCGCGAGACTCTGAAACGAGGGCTGAATTTGGCGGGCTTTCTGGCGCTGGCCGATGTGGCGCTGCCGGCGCTTGCGCAGGGCGAGACCGATGTGCCGTTCACGGATTACCCCGCGAACTTTTCTCCTGGCGGGAACGGAGCGCCCCGCCGAACCTTCGATATTCGAACCATCGAAGGATTCAACGTCTCCAGAGACAAGTTCTTCGTCACTCAGCACTTCAACCAGCCAACAATCGATCCCAACGCGTACCGGCTAAAGGTGACGGGACTGGTGAACAAACCGCTGGAACTGTCGCTGGCGGACCTTCGGAAAATGCGCACCACGGATCTCATTGCCGGTTTTGAGTGTTCCGGTAACAGCGGCCGAGCATTCCAGGGTCTCTCCTCCTGCGCGCGCTTCACCGGAACGGCGCTGCGCGATGTGCTGAACCAGGCGGGCGCGGGAGCGAAAGCCCGGGAAGTGGTTTTTTTTGGCACAGATCGCGGGGACTTGGACGTGGCGTTCCGGCAGCAGAATTTCAAGCTCAATCAGCAATTCGGCCGCAGCATCACGCTCGAAAATGCAAACAAGCCTGAGCCGATGCTCGCCTGGGCGCTCAATAACGAGCCTTTGACCGTGCCGCAGGGGGCTCCCGTGCGCTTGATCATGCCTGGCTGGTACGGCGTCGCCAACGTCAAGTGGCTCTCGGAGATTCATCTTCAGGAGGATCGTTACCTGGGCAACTTCCAGGCCCGCTGGTATCGCTCGGTGATCGGCGTGGGAGGCACGGGCGAGGATGCCGATCCCGGCACGCAATGGATCGAAACGGAGGTCACGCGCATGCATCTCAAGTCCGCCATCGCGCGAGTGATCAAGATGGGGAACGCCTATCGAATTGTCGGCTTTGTGCTGAACGATGGGACGCCGATCAAGTCGGTGGAAGTGAAGATCGACGATGGTCCGTGGCAGAGAGCCACCCTCGATCCGAAGAACACAAGATACTCCTGGAAGCTATTCAGCTTCCAGTGGGACGGCGCCTCCCCGGGGGCGCACACGCTTGTGTCACGCGCCACCGATTCGGAGAACAGGGTGCAGCCTACCGCGGACGAATTGAAGCGCAAGAAGACGTTCCTGGAGGACAATGCCCAGTTCCCCCGCAAAATCACGATTTCGTAGTAAGAGTCGTGGCCGCCTTAACAGATGTACTACGAAACCGACAAGAACGATCACGGGCTGCCATACAATCCTCTGAAGGCCTGTGTTGTACCACGTCCGATCGGGTGGCTCACGACGATCAGCGCGGCCGGTGTAGTCAACCTGGCTCCCTTCAGTTTCTTTAACCTCGTCAGCTACGACCCGCCGTTCGTTTTGTTCTCCGCTGGCGGCCACGAGGAGGACGGCGGAAAGAAAGAGTCGGTCAGGAACGTCGAGGCTACGGGCGAGTTCGTGTACAACATGGCGACATGGGCGCAAAGAGACCATATGAATCGGACGGCGCTTATCGTAGAGCGCGGGCTTGACGAGATGGCGGCGACAGGACTGGAGCCACTGCCATCGCGCTTGGTGCGTCCACCGCGCGTAAAAGGTTCTCCCATCCAATTCGAATGCCTCCGGCATCAGATTATCGTGCTGCGGGGTCGTACACCATCGTCGGAGCACCATCTGGTTATCGGGCGCGTGTTGGCGGTACATATCGACGATGCGGTGATCACGGCTGCCGGGCGTATTGACGTGCTGAAGATGCGTCCGATAGCGCGACTGGGATATAAGGATTACACCAGCATCGAATCGGTGTTCCAAATGGAGAAGCGAACGCCCGAAGATCCACAGGTCCTGCCTGGCGAGGTCGGATTTGCGAGAACGCGATCGATAGCACCAAGGGTCGATGAAATAAGTGCGAAACCGCCGACAGCTTGATAGATCGTAGGCAACTCGAGAAAATGTTCAGAATGGATCCCGTGGCGGGTTGGCTCATTTATCGCATGGGACCCATGCGGCGGTAATTCCGTCGTGCTGGGCGCCCGACAATGTCCACAATTGCTGTTGGAGGTTGAGAGGGACAACGAGATCCGGAACCGCCAAAGGCTGAAGGCGGTAACGGACGCACCGCGGAGTGACGAGGCGGTCGTGCGGCAACGCCCTTGCCGAGCGCCCATCATTTAGGCCCGTCGCGCTCCTGGAGCAATTTGAGGCGCACCGCCTGAGCGCACTCATCCTCGATTTTGAAGTAGCGCGCCACCGCCGCCGCTCCGACTTCGAGGGGATGCGCTTCCCCAGGCCGCCTGCCGGCCATCATCCTGAGCTTGAGAGCGGCGCCGTCGAACTGAGATTGGTTTCCCATTATGACGGTGGCGCCCGCGGCGGCAGCGATAGCTGCAAATTTTCGCTCGGAGGCGAGATAAGTGTCGAAATGCGGCACATCGTTCATGAAGTTAAATTCAGTGCCGCCCGAATATGCGACCGTCAGGGGTTTACCGTGGTCATGGACCTGGAAGATTCCCGAAACCGTGCCGGGCGTATGCCCTGGCATCAGATACAACGTAACCGCCCTGCCGCCGAGCGTGACGCTCATGCCGTCGGTGGCGACAATGTCCCGCTTGGGCTTCCCTTTTGGAAAACCGTTGATGGATTGATCGACCAGGTCCCAATCGCCTGCTCCCATGACGATCCGGGCGCCGTACTTTTCTTGCATCAATTTCGCCCCGCCGACTTCGTTTTCATGGACGTGGGATACGATGACGTATTTCACCTTGGCGGGATCAAGTCCAAGCTTCTTCAGGCCGCCGGCAATTACATCTTCTGCGTCATAAACACTTTGTGTGTCGTAGAGGATGATTCCGTCGCTAGTGGTCAGAGCCCAAGTGGATCGGGAAGACGTGCCCATCCAGTACAGGTCGTCGAAAGCCTGTTTCGGCTCCAAGTATGCGCTGGCCCGATTGGGGTTCAACCTGGGCGCTGGAGCGTCGGGACGAGGCGCGCCGTTCAGCGGAGCGACACAGAGCGCGGTGACCAGACCATAAAAATCGGGAGTGTTGTCCCGGCCGCCCGCGGCATTCTTGCCAGCCGAAACATGTGCTTCGATTGAATCCGGCGCAGGCTGCGCATCGGCAGCGCTCACCAATGCCAAGACGCCAAAGGCGAGAGCAATCCGCCGGCTCACTGCGTCTCCGGTAAAGCGAAAACCAGCAAGCTATTGCCGGAATTCGGGCGGCGAATTTGACCGGCTAGCTCCGGCGCGATCAGCGTGGACCAACTGCCTCCCCCGATTCCGGCCGGCATGGCGATGTACTGTTTCCCTCTGGCTAGGTAGGTAATGGGAAATCCCTGCGCCGAAGGTTGGTAGGCGAGTCTGCCACAGAATCTGTCCTGTTACGGCGTCATAGGCGTACATATGACGATCCCAGTCGCCTCCGAAAGCAACTCCTCCAGCGGTGGTGAGCGCCGCCGTGTTTGAAGGCGATGGAGTGCGTTGACGCCACAATACCTTTCCGGTGCGGATATCCATCGCAAGGAACTCACCGAGATTGCCGCCCGAGCCGGGATGCCGGTAATCCGCGCGGCGGGCCGGACCCGTTCCGCCTCCGCCTACTTTTTTCTCCGGTAGCGTGCCAAACGTCGCCTTTTCGCAATTCAGCGTGAGCGGTACGTAGAGCGCGCTGGTCTGCGGATTGAAGGACATCGCGCGCCAGCTCTTGAATCCCGATGTGCTGGGGCACATATCCACTTCATCGCCGATGTAGGGGATCTTGCCCGGCCGATATGTGACTTTGCCGGTGCGCTGATCTACGTCGAGGATGTTTTGATAGCCGAGGTCCGACGATTTGACAAATGCTCCGTTGGACCTGTCAAGCTGCCATAAAATGCCCAGCTTCCCCATTTTGAACAGCGACTTTCGTCCGTCGAGATCGATCAGGATATTTTCGAAGACTTCGTCCATATCCTGCGTTTCGCCGGGAATGTGCTGGAAGTACCACTTCATCTTTCCCGTGTCGGGATCGAGCGCCAGCGTCGAGTTGGTGTATAGCGCCGCGCCGTCGGTTCCGCGGACGGCTCTGACCCACGGCTTGGCTTGCGCAGTGCCCCAATAAATCAGGTTCGTTCCTGGATCGTAGCTGCCCGGAATCCACGCATCACTACCCGCCCGAAACGCGAGAGGCAGACCGCCCCATGTGTCGCCTCCGGGCTCGCCCGGACGGGCGATCGTGGAGGTGCGCCATACTTCTTTACCCGTCTCGGCGTCGTGTCCGGTGATGAAGCAAACATCCTCTTTATAGCGGCTGCATCCCGCGACTCCGGTAATCACTTTGCCGCGAACCACGATGGGTCCAGAAGTGTATCCGTAGCCGAGCTTTGAATCCGCCACGCGAGTGTCCCACACGAGCTTTCCTGTCCGGGCATCGACCGCGATCAGATGTGCGTCGCCGGTAGCGGCGAAGATTTTGTCATCGAAAATCGCGACGTTCCGTTGAATGCCCCTACCGGTGTCGGATTCGCCGGCTCCGCCCGCGACAACCGCTGGACGCTGTGAGAGGCGGGGAATGTCAGTCTGCTCTCCCCCCGCGCTCTGAACCGCGCGCGGAGCTTCGGCGCCGGGGCGGTACTCCCAGATCAAGTCTCCGGTGGCGGCATCCAACGCCTGGATGACGCCGCGCGGGTTCGGTAGATACATGACGCCGTTGTAGACCAACGGCGTGGCCTCCTGCGCTCCGGTGTCGTCCATGGCCCAAGACCATGCGAGTTGAAGTTGCCGAACATTGTTCCGGTTGATCTGGTCGAGAGGGCTGTAGCCCCACGCGTTGTCTGTGCGCCGCCAGTTCAGCCAATCCCCAGGACCGGGATTGCGAAGCATGGCCTCGGTAACGGGACGAAAATCCTTTACGGCTTGCGCCCCAAGCCAGGCAGTCGCGGATAACACGAGCCCGGGAATTAGAGCCGCGAGTCTCCATCTCATAGGCGTTTGCTCCGCCATGCAGCTTATCACGGCATGGCTTGACGCTGAAAGAGGAGCATGATCGAATACCACAATGGAGGCGTGTAGATGAAGCTGCCCACGTTTCTGTTCGGCGCGTGCCTGTGTGCCGCTGCCGCGGGGCTCGCGTCCGGCGCGGATACGGCATTTCCGGACGCCGCTATGCGAGGCGATAACGAGACGCTCCGCTCGCTGCTCGGCGGGCGTGTGAACGTCAATAGCCGCCAGCCCGACGGCACAACAGCTCTGCATTGGGCTGTCCGGCATAACGACCTTGCCCTTACGCAAGCTCTGATCCATGCGAACGCCGACGTAAAAGCTGTGAACCGGTATGGGGTCAGCCCGATCGGTCTCGCCGCGATGAATGGCGATGCGGCGATCATAAGAGTGCTGCTTGAGGCCGGAGCCGATCCGAACACTGCGGCTCCAGGCGGGGAGACCGCCTTGATGACCACAGCCCGGACCGGCAAACTCGATGCCCTCACTCTGCTTCTCGACCGGGGTGCGAACGTCAACGCGAAAGACGCCGTTCATGAGCAGACGGCGTTGATGTGGGCCGTAACGGAGAATCATCCGGAAGTGGTCAAGTTGCTATTGGCGCGCGGAGCCGAAATCAACGCTCATACCAAAATCACCGTGCCCAGGGGCGAATACGTTCCCGCTCGCGCGGGAGGAGCAGCCGGGACCGGGATCATTCGTCAACGCGCCCTGCCCACCGCCGATGGCGGCATGACTCCGCTGTTATTCGCCGTCCGCGACGGCAACGCCGAAATGACGCAACTGCTGCTCGACCATGGAGCGGACATCGACTGGTCTTCCGGGAATCGCACCTCGCCTCTGCTGATCGCTTTGCTTAATGGGCAGGTAGGGCTAGCCACGAAACTGCTCGAAAGGGGCGCGAATCCCAACGCCACTGATGCGTATGGCCGGGCCGCTCTCTTCGCGGCTATCGATCTTCGCAATTTCAACCATGAAAAGTATCCCGATCTTCTCACGGACGGCCGCGAGCCGTTGGATCTCATCAAGGCTCTCCTTAAGAAAGGAGCCGATCCTAACGCCAAAACCGACACGGTGCCCGTCCATGGTTTAATGCAGTTCGACGCCTCCTGGGTGAACTTCGACGGAGAAACGCCGTTCGTGCGCGCCGCCCTTTCAGGCGATATCGAAGTGATGAGGCTGCTGCTGGAATACGGAGCCGACCCGAACGCGGCCACCACACAAGGCACGACTGCTTTGATGGCGGCCTCCGGCATCAATTGGATTCCCGGCCAAACCTACAGCCACACCGAGGCAGAATACGTAGACGCGGTCAAACTGTGTCTGGAGCGTGGCGCCGACGTGAACGCAGTCAATTCGCTCGGCATGATGGCCATGCACGGCGCGGCCAATCGAGGGTGGGAATCCATCATCCAAATCCTCGCCGATCATGGCGCGAAGCTCGATGTGAAGGATGCGGCCGGAAGGACGCCGATGACCTTCGCTGAAGGCATCTTCCTGGCCGTGCGGCCTCCCGAAGCCAAACCCCAAGCGATCGCCCTGTTGAAGCATTTGATGACCACCTCCGCGGCGGGCTCGGCTTCGCGGCCAGCCCAGGCGGAGTCCTCTCGGCAATGAAGAGAAGCCTGATCTCCAGCCTCGTCGTTTTGCTGGCGATAGGGTTCGCCCGCAGGCAGGCGGGCGGGCAGCAACGATCACCCGAACCGAGCGCTCTAACAACTCAGCCGCAGGCGTTGATGAATCAGTATTGTGTCACCTGTCATAACGAAAAGCTAAAGACCGGCGGGCTGGAGCTTGACAAGCTGGACCTGGATCACGTTGCCGCCAACGCGGAAACCTGGGAAAAGGTGGTGCGCAAACTGCGGGCCGGAATGATGCCGCCTTCGGGCGCTCGCCGCCCGGACCGCCAGGCTTTAGACGCGCTTGCCGCCGCCGTGGAAAGCGCGCTGGATCGCGCCGCCGCGGCCAATCCCAGCCCGGGCCGCGCGCCACTGCACCGGATGAATCGCGGCGAGTATGCTAACGCTATCCGCGATCTGCTCGCGGTGGACGTAGATCCTACGACGCTGCTTCCTGCCGACGATTCCAGCAACGGCTTCGACAACATCGCCGACGTCCTTGGCGTATCGCCGGCTCTGCTTGAACGGTACGTCTCCGCCGCGGCCAAAATCAGCCGGTTGGCCGTGGGCGATCCCGATACCGCCCCCACGGACGTCACGTACACGATCAAGGGCGACTTGTCCCAGACCGCGACAATAGACGGTTTGCCTCTCGGGACGCGAGGAGGCGCGGTTATCCGTCACAATTTCCCGCTCGACGGCGAATATCTGATCAAGCTCTCATTGTTGAAACTCAGCTTCGGCCAGGTCTTCGGCCAGTCCGCGGAAGGGCAGCAGATGGAAGCCACTTTGAACGGCGAGCGCGTGAAGCTCTACGAACTGGAAAACGTTCCTTACTTCTTCATGCGCGACAGCCCGGGCGCGCCCGCGCCTGAAGAACCGCCGGCCGACCCTTTGGCGGAGCGCGTTAAGATGAGCCCGAACATTCATCTCGAGTTCCGCCTGAGCGTAAAGGCCGGACCCCAAGATCTCGGCGTCGATTTTCTTCAGGGGAGCTACTCCGCGATCGAGGATCTGGTGCGGCGTCCAGCCGCGAGCACGCACGATCCGAACATTGGCATGCAATACGGATACACCGCCGTTCCGCACCTCGCGCGAGTCGACATCACGGGCCCGTACAACCCGGCTGGTCCCGGCGATACGCCCAGCCGCAAACGCATCTTTGTGTGCGAACCCAGCTCGCCGGCCGATGAGATTCCGTGTGCCCGCCGGATTCTCTCAAATCTGGTCCGTCGCGCATTCCGCCGCGCGCCAGCCGATGCGGATCTCGAATCGCTGCTCAGCTTTTATCAGAAGGAACGGAACAGCACCGGAAGATTCGAAGCCGGAATCGAAATGGCTCTTCGCCGCATCTTGGCCGACCCTGAGTTTGTATTCCGCTTCGAACCGCCGCCCGCCGGCGTCCCGCCTCTTGCGCCTTATCGGATTAGCGATACGGAACTCGCTTCGCGTCTGTCGTTTTTCATATGGTCCAGTATTCCCGACGACGAGCTTCTGGATTTGGCGATTCAGGGGAAACTTCATGAACCCGCGATTCTGGAGCGGCAGACGCGCCGTATGCTTCAAGATCCCCGCTCCCATGCGTTGGTGACCAACTTCGCGGGCCAGTGGCTTTATCTGCGAGACTTAAAAAGCGCTAACCCCGATTCGCGCGAGTTTCCGGATTTCGACGACAATCTGCGTCAGGCGTTTCAACGGGAGACGGAGTTGCTGTTTGAGAGCATTCTGCGCGAGGATCGGTCCGTTCTAGATCTTTTGGACGCCAACTACACGTTCGTCAACGAGCGGCTGGCCAAGCACTACGGCATTGCCAACGTTTACGGCCCCGATTTCCGGCGCGTTCCCGCTCCGAGCGACGCGCGACGCGGTTTGCTGGGGCAAGGGAGCATGCTGCTAGTCACCTCGAATGCGAATCGGACTTCTCCCGTCCAGCGCGGCAAGTGGATTTTGGAGAATCTTCTAGGAAGCCCTCCTCCCTTGCCTCCGCCCAATGTGCCGCCGCTCAAGGAAAACTCAAGCGGCGCTCCAACCGTATCGGTTCGCGAACGAATGGAAGAACATCGCGCTAATCCGGTTTGCGCGGGCTGCCACAAGATCATGGATCCTATCGGCCTCGCGCTCGAGAATTTCGACGGCGTAGGCCAATGGCGGACGATGGATTCGGGTTTCAAAATCGACGCGTCCGGCCAATTGGTGGACGGCACGAAACTGGATGGGCCAGCCAGCTTGCGCAACGCCCTGCTGAACCGTCCAGAGGCGTTCGTGGGGACGATGACCGAAAAGTTGCTGATGTATGGCGTGGGCCGCGAGACCAAGTATTACGACATGCCGGTGGTCCGCGCCGTTATGCGCGGCGCCGCGGGCAGCCGCTACCGGTTCTCCGATCTGGTGTTGGGAATCGTGAAGAGCGAGCCGTTTCAAATGCGAGTGAAAGAAGCCGAAGTCAGAGCCGCGACCGGGAAGGAGCATTAGGAGACATTTATGACGTTCATTACCAAGAAGCACTTGCCGCGCCGGACGTTTTTGCGCGGAATGGGAGTCACCCTGGCGCTGCCATTTCTGGATTCGATGGCCCCGGCGCAGACGCCGATCGGGAAGACAGCGGCGGCGCCCAAGAGCCGCTTTTGCGGCATCTATGTTCCTCACGGGGCCACTATGGACAAGTGGACTCCCGCGCAGGAAGGCTCCTCCTTCGAATTCTCCGAAAGCCTGAAGCCGCTGGAAAAACTGCGCGATCGCATTTGCGTGGTGAGCAATCTGGCCCATCCGGCGGCTGGAGGCGTCGGATCCGATGCGGGCGCGGACCATGCCCGCTCGGCGGCGGTGTTTCTGAGCGGCGCGCATCCTGAGAAGGGATCGGTCCACGCGGGAATGACCATGGACCAGGTGCTAGCCGAGCATATCGGACAGGATACGCCTCTGCCTTCGATCGAGTTGGCCATCGAGGAAGTGGGTCTTAACTGCGGCTCGGGCTACGGTTGCGCGTATTACAACACGATATCCTGGCGCACGCCCACGCTGCCTCTGCCGATGGAGAACAGCCCGCAGGTGGTCTTCGAGCGGCTTTTCGGGGATGGGACGAACTCGGCGCAGCGCCTTTCACGGAAAAAGCAAGACAGCAGCATTCTCGATTCCGTGACTGACAAGGTCGCGCGGCTTCGGAATGAACTCGATCCCAGCGACCGCGTCAGACTGGGCGAGTACCTCGACGATATACGCGAAATCGAGCGCCGGATTCAGAAAGCGGAGGAGCAATCCGCCAGCGAGTTGAACGTTCCCGAAGCCCCCGTCGGCATTCCGGAAGCCTTTGAAGACCATATCAAGCTGATGTTCGATTTGCAGGTGCTGGCTTATCGCACCGAGATTACCCGCATTTCGACCATGATGTACGCGCGGGACACCAGCGGCGCCACGTATCCGAACAGCGGCGTGCGTGATGGGTTCCACACCGCGTCGCACCATTCCAACGTCCGGGCCAAAATGGATACCTTCGCGCTGATCAACAAATACCACGTACAGATGCTTGCCTATTTCCTGGAGAAGCTTCACGCAACGCCGGATGGCGACGGCAATCTGCTAGACCACTCGGTGGTTCTTTACGGTAGCAGCATGAGCAACGGCAATCAGCACGACCACGACCCTCTGCCTGTCGTCGTGGCCGGCGGCGCTTCGGGCCAGTTGAAAGGCGGCCGCCATCTGGCGTTTCCGGCTCATACGCCGATGTCGAACCTCATGCTGGCTTTGTTGGACAGACTGAACGTTCACCAAGCCACATTCGGCGACAGCTCCTCGAAACTCGAGATCTAACGCGCGTTGGATCGGTCTCCAAAGCGGAGACACGCGGCTGTGATCCGTCTGCGTCCAGGTTGTCCCGCCATCGTTGCTCCCGGAGAGCCGGCTGCGGGTGTTGCGTCTGGAAATTTGCGAACGATCAACGGCGCGCGGGAGAGGCCCTGCTCGATTCGTGATACCTTCGCAAAGAAGTCAAGTTAAGGAGGAACATCCATGAGGAAGTTTTCCGCCTGTGCGCGGTGCGGGGCCCTATCGCTTTTCCTGGCAATTTCGGCGGGCAAGGTATTCGCCGATGACAGTGTTGCGCCTGTGGGACTCGACCGCGACAAGATAGCGGGACTTGGGCTCACGGCGATTCCGCCGGACGCCTTCAAGGACATACTCGTCAGCGGTGAGTTGAAAATGCGGGTGGCGACACTTTTCCAAGGCAAGGAATTGCAAGTGTCGATCTTCGAGTCAACGCCGGCAAAAACGAATCACTTGAAGCGGCCCACCGATATCGATGAATTCGTCTATGTGCTGAGCGGCAAACTGATTCTGACGGAGACCAACGGCACGAAGCACGAGTATCGGCCGGGCGATTCGCTTGTGCTTCCGGTTGGTTACACCGGCACATGGGAGATGCAGGGTAATTACCGGGAACTCGTCGTGGAGATGCAGAAGCGCCGCTAAGCGGAGCGCCGAAGAGAGGAAAGCGGCCTGCCAAGGCGGCTGTCTATCCGGTGGATGTTCTTGCAGGGCGACACCGATTCCCTTCGGGAGGGACATTGTATATAATCTCCACCAGCGCGGATGGGGCCAGCCGATCTAGGCTCTACTCCGTCGAGAAACGGGGGTTCAATGACGAAATCGAATTGGCGAACTGCACTTTACACGCTCGGCTTGTGCATAGTCGGATGTACGATTTTCACCACTCAGTTACTTGCCCAATCCGCCGGTACAGGCGCTCTCACGGGAACTGTATCGGATACGGGCGGCGGCGTTGTTCCCGGCGCCGTCGTCACATTGAAGAGCACGGACACGAATCAAACGCGCACCGTGACGACCGGCGGGGACGGATCCTATAAATTTTCGCTCCTCCCGCCAGGAACCTATCGCGTGCGGTTCAGCGCGACCGGATTCAAAACGGCGGAGGTGGCCTCAGTTACAGTCAACGTGACCGAAACACCCGTGCTAGACCGCACGCTGGAAGTCGGCTCGCAAAGCGAACAGGTAACAGTCGAATCGCAAACTGAGACGTTGCAGACGGCGACTTCCACGCTGGGCAATACCGTAGGCACCCGCACAGTGACGCAATTACCCCTCAGCAGCCGCAACTATACGCAGGTCATCGCGCTATCCGCGGGCACCAACTCCGGCGCCAACAACGCCACCGCCCTCGGCAAGGGCACGCAGAACATGAGCGTGAACGGCAACGATCCTGGCCAGAACAATTTTCAAATGGATGGGGTGAACATCACGAACTTCGCCAACAGCGGCAGCGCCAACGATGCGAGCCTGTACACGGGCGTCGGCATTCCCAGTCCGGACGCGATTCAGGAGTTCAAAGTTCAGACCTCCACCTACGACGCCAGTTATGGACGTAACCCCGGAGCAAATGTCAACGTGGTGACTAAGTCCGGCTCAAACCAATTGCACGGAACCGCATTCGAGTTCTTACGAGATTCCATTTTTAACGCAAACGATTTCTTCTACAATCGCAACAATCCACTCAGCGCCACGACGAAACAGATCCTGAATCAGAACCAGTTTGGTGGCGTGCTGGGCGGTCCTGTCAAAAAAGATAAGTTCTTCCTCTTCGGCAGCTATCAGGGAACCCGCCAGAAGAACGGTTTGGCCTCGCAGGGCGTGACTACGGCGCTGCTGCCGCCGATTCCGGCTGGCGACCGCTCCGCGCCCGGATTCGCCGCCGCGCTGGGAGCCGCCAACTGCCCGCAAAATCATCCGGGAGATAACAATTTCCGGACGCCGAGCGGCAGCCAGAACGTCTTGTGCGACGGCTCCAATATTAGCGCAGCGGCGCTGAATATTCTGAACGTCAAGTTGCCGAACGGCCAATATTACTTTCCCTCGTCCGGCGTTGCTGGCTACAGGCAGGTCACCTACAGCAGTCCGGCGATCTATAACGGCGACCAGGGACTCATCAATGGCGACTATGTGATCAACGCCAAAAACACTCTGTCTGGCCGCTGGTTTTACACCAACGATCCACAGGTCTCGCCTCTGGGCGGCCAGCTTCCCGGGGCACAGAGCCTTTTGGGTTTCGATAACGTGAATTCCGTTCTGAAACTCACAACTGTCGTCCGCAGTACGATCGTCAACGAAGCGCGCGTTTCGATGCAGCGAAATCTCGCGCAAACGAATGCCGCGGCGGTCCCCGGCGTCACCAACGCAGGCTTGGGGATCACGCCCAATGTTCCGGGTGTTCAGTTGCCTCCTTCGATTACCATCTCCGCCAGCGGATTCACAATTCTGGGCGGCATTAACAACGGCACCTATAGCGTGACCAACCAGAGGCAGATCGCAGATCAGGTTTCGATTTCACGCGGACGTCACACCATGCGCATCGGCTTCGAATGGGAACGGAACGACTGGCCGATCACCTGGTCCGGAACACGCGGAAACTTCTATGTGGGAAGCTTTAACGATCTTCTGGTCGGCGGGCCGCAAAACACCGCGACCGGGCAGCCCGGCAACATCAATCAATGCCTGTTCTGTACAAAGAGCGCTCCCCAGGGAATCGTCCACGGTTACAGCGCTCCCGGCGGAAGTGCATTTTTTCAGGACGATCTCAAGGTCAACTCCCGGCTGACCATGAATCTCGGAATTCGTTGGGAGTATGACGGAGCCCTAACCGATAAGTACGGCAATCTGACGCAAAGTTGGGTGAGCCGGATCGCGGCCGTTCCTGTTCCCCCGGCCGGCCCCACTACTTCTGGTCCTGGCGTCAGCCAGTGGGTTGTTCCAAACAACTTTCTTGATCATTATCCGCAGCCGCCCCAAGGAGTCCTGGTCAATTCACTTGCGTCCGCATTGCGCAAACGGGCTCCGCTCACCAACTTCGGTCCCCGAATCGGATTCGCGTATCAGGCCGACAGCAAGCTGGTGATCCGTGGCGGGGCTGGCATCTTCTACGACCGGGTGGGCGGTGACCGCATCGTCTACTCAGTCGAGCAGGGCAACCCCTATTCCGCCACTATCGATTTCAACTCCTTCAATAACCTAAGTCTGGCCAGTCCTTTTCCGGCCACGCCGGTGCTAGGCACGTTCTCGTCCCGTTACGCCAATTTCTCGTCCGCATGCCTTGCGAATGATACGCTCCCCGGCTGCACCTCAAACCTGAATGTTCCGTTCCTGGACGAGGTCATTCATACGCCCCTGGTCAGGCAGTACAACTTGGGTATTCAGTATCAGTTTGCCCAACAGTGGATGCTGGAAGCCGGCTTTGTGGGTTCAAGCGCCATTAACCTGATGGAGCAGTATCACAATAACAACACAGCGCTGCTCGCCAGCGCTGCAAACCCCATCAACGGGATCACGACGAATACTACGCTAAACGTCCTCTACCGGGTGCCGTATCTCGGCTACCAGGCGGTGGGCGTCCGCGGGACGGCCTTTGACGCTTATGCCAACTACAACAGTTTGCAGGTGACAGTTCGCAAACAGTTATCGCACGGCCTCACGTTCCAGGGCGCCTACACGTGGAGCAAGGATATGACGGTTGAATACAACGACGTCGCCAACAGCAACAACGCGGGTGATCTTGGCCAGCAGTATGGCCCGGCCATTTTCAGCCGTCCGCAGCGCTTCGTCGCCAACTATAGTTACGATCTTCCCTTTGGCTCGCACTCGGGATTCGTACAAAAGTTAGTCGGCGGTTGGAATGTTTCAGGCGTCACAGTGATTCAAGGCGGATCTCCCATGACCATCGCCGACCAGACGGCCGGCACGCTGTTCGGCACCAGCGGTACAAGCCAAGCCGGATTTGGACGGGTGGAGATGGCGCCTGGCATGAGTTACGGCGATATAGCGACTTCCGGTGGCGTAGAAGCGCGGTTAGGAGGCGCAAGCGGCGGTCCGGGCTGGTTCAACAAAGCGGCCTTTATTGCTCCGCCGGCAATGTCGCCGGCCGGGACGATTTATTACTCAACCGCGTCCTCTACCGGACAAGCACAGTGCGCCGCTGCCAATCCCGGAATCAGTTGTGGCACGCTGTACGGCAACAGTGGAACCGGCATCGTCGGCGGACCCGGCCAATTCAATTTCGATATTTCGATTCTGAAGACGACTCGAATCCTGGAGAGCCAAACGCTCCAATTCCGAGCCGAATTCTTCAACGCCTTCAACCACCCGCAGTTCACGAATCCGAACTTCGGCCAGGGGGCCATCTATTCCTTGCCGAACTTCGCCGCGGGCAATTTCGGACAGATTACTTCTACGAGCGTGAATCCACGCATCGTTCAGTTGGCGCTGAAGTACATCTTCTGACGATACTGGCGGAAGAGGCGAAGTAACCGGTGGACGTGGAGCAGCCTGCTCCGCGGAAGTGCGGCGCAGGCCCTTTCATCAGACTGTGTTGTTTTTGCTACGGCGCTGGACAGGTTTTTCCCGTATCCCCACGAATCAAACTGGTTGCATCGCACGATAGCGACCCGATCGTGTTCTGCGTGAACTCCCCGCGCGAGCCGAACGTCAGCGTCACGTCTTTCACTTTGTTGTGAGCGATGGTCGAATCGAGCAGCGTCAGGCTGCTGCCGTTATCCACCTGCAACCCGATGCCGGTATTGTCGTGGCTTTGAATTTCGGTTTGGTTGAACATGTGGACTTGCGAGTTTAGCAGCGTCGAGATTCCGTTTATGGCGTTGTTGTATACCTGCAGCGTTGTGGTCCCGGGAACGCCGGAAAAGGCAGGCGTATTGAACAGGTTCAAGGTCGAGAGCTCCTCCAGGTGGAGCCCATCCTGTTGATTGTTGAAAGAACTCACCAGCGAGGCGGCGTCCATGTCGAATCCGGAGCGCGAAAACAGCGAAATCCCGTTGATTCCGTTCCCGGAAGCGACGATTTTACCCCCAAAATCGAACAAATGCGCCCCGGAAACGACGGTCAACCCAGTCGTAAAGTTGTTGATCGCGTTGATCGCGCTTCCGGGATCCGCCAGAAACATACCCGAACTCAAGGAAATCTGGATGCCCAAAACATTTTGAGAGGCGGTCAGAGTGGCGGCATTGAGCGTCGCGCTCGAAGCGGCGCCGAGGTTAATTCCAAACACCATATTTCCTTGAGCCGTAAAGGAGCCGGTGAAAATGAGGGAGGACGAGTCTTCCGCGTCCACGCCATCGACTCCGTTGTTCAGCGCTGCGCTGTCGGAAATCGACGCGGACGAAGTTCCTTCCACAAGAATGCCCGTGATGGCATTATTTTGGGCGACTATGTTCTGCAGGACAACGCCGGCGACGCCCTTGGCGTGAATGCCGTTGGCTCCGTTCTGCGCGGCGAAATTCCGCAGAGTTATGCGTTGCGCTCCATCAATCGTCAGCGCGTCCTGAGATGCGCTAGGAGACTGAATGACGGATGCGTTCGCTCCGCCGGTCAGTTCGATTCCAGAGGTCGTGACGGTGACGTTCTCCTTACAAATGCCGGAAAATGTAATTGTGTCGCCTGAAGAGGCTTGCTGGACGGCGCTGCTCAGGCTTTGCCCTTTGCTGCAATCCACGGATTTCTTGCCAGCCATCAAAGGCGGATTCAAAGCGAAACCTGCAAAAATAACGGCGTAAATCGACCGAATCATCATGCGGTAAACTTCCTCCTTCGAAGAATTTTCCCCGCATTCCCATGGAAATGCAAGCGGCTATATACAGGCTTGCCTACAGGCGTGCGCTCCGCCGCCGCAGATCAGAACCGCCGCTGACGTACGCAGCGGATTGAAACGGTGACCGCCGGTTTACGGTTTGATCACCTTCACTAAAAAGTAATTGACGGATTTGACTTCCTTAAACCAGTGAGGCGTTCCGGCTGGGATCACAAAGACGTCGCCCTTGACGACGTGGTGTGTTTCTCCGCCCTCAATGTTGGTGCCGAGCCATTGGCCTTCCTTGGTCATCTTCCCGTCGATCATCTTTCCACCGGTCACGAATGTCGCATCCCCATCGGTGATGTAAATGATGTCAGTTTCCTTTTCATGCACTTCCACTTGGCCGGGCCCGGCGCGGTGCGCCCCGGAGACAAGATAATCGGCGGTGCGCGAGACCGCTCCGCCCTTGGCTAGCGCCTGGGCCATTTTGTCGTGATCCATAAAGGTCACAGGCGGGGTATCGGCGGCGCTGAGTAGTAGGCTTACGCCGAACGCGATGGCTACGAGAGAGGGAAAGATCCAGACCTTTTTCATGGCTCGTCCTCCTTGAGTCGGCCTCCATTATCTTCGAATCGAAGGTCGAAGTCCACTCCAAAACGTGATCGTCTCCGACCATATGAACGCGCTCTCCGGCTTTACGGCGCCCCGCCCCGTTTCAGCGCACTCCAAAATTGGCTTTCCGGCATTGTGGTCTCCTTCCGTGCGAATCGCCAGGGCCGTCAATCCCCATTAGTGGATCACCGCCTTGGGAAGCATGGCGTGGACCCCTTTCGTATCGTCGACAAGCTGCGTCACGCGCAGATCAACGGCGAGTGAACACAACATATAAGCTTCGTCGCGGGACATTCCTTTCTCGGAAACCAAAAAGTCGATCATCTCGCGCGTGGCGATGCGAGCGG
The DNA here is from genome assembly GCA_036557165.1 of Bryobacteraceae bacterium. Lineage (GTDB taxonomy): Bacteria > Acidobacteriota > Terriglobia > Bryobacterales > Bryobacteraceae > Palsa-187. Next base: position 229,229 of record DATBIA010000065.1, on the reverse strand, counting down.
CCTCATTGAGATCCGGGTGCAAGCCCATGGCTATGTAGTGAGATGGCGTCTCCGCACGCGGCCAACGGATCTGTTTCCCCTTGCGAACGAAAATCTGAACCGTCCCGCGCAGAGAAGTCTCCAACGCCGTAATCGTCACTTCTCCGTCGCCTTGTAAGGCGTGACCGTCACCCATTGAAAGCAAGGCGCCTGGAACGTGGACGGGCAAATACAAAATGGAGCCGGCGACCAACTCTTTATTGTCGAGATTGCCGCCATGAGCGCCTGGAGGACCGCTGGAGAGGCGGCGCATCATGGACGGCGGCGCCACGCCGATGGAGCCCCAAAACGGCGCTAATTTCAACGCAATTCCGGAGCCGAAGTCCGCTGTGCCGGCGGCGGCGTTAATCCGGATCAATTTAGATCGAGCGTAAGGAAATTCGTCCGGAAGCGTGCCGCTTCCAGGACGGAACCCGGTCATACCGAAAGGGTGCAGAAATTCGAATCCCTGAATGCGCACTTCCAGCACGTCCCCAGGCTCGGCGCCCTCGACATAAATGGGACCAGTAAGCGGGTGCGCTCCCGGGCCGCGATCTGTCACGGAGTTCTCCACCTGTTTCAGGGAATCCGGAATTTCGCCTTCCGGTGCGCCCGCGAGTCTAAGCCGCTCCAAGCCACCGGCGATCATCGTTTCGACGTGAACTGTATCTCCGGAGGAGATCCTCAGAACCGGCTTGAGACGCGCGTCGTAATAGCCCCAATGAACGTTGGCGGGCGTGAGCTTCAGCTCATGCTCCGCTCCCAACGAAACCGAGGCCGCCCCCACCAGACCGGCGATTGCGATTAGAACTGCCTTTGCCATCTTGTTGCTCCTCGAAAGATTCATAGTATCGAGATGCTGCGCATGAATTGGGCAAAACGCTGCCTTGTCCCCAAGACGGCGGGGAAGTAGACTTCAAGGACATATGATCTTTCGTAAATTCCACATTGGGGTCGCGGCTGTTCTCGTCACCATGTTTGCCGCACTGTACGCGCAACAGCGCTCCTCCAGCCTGATCGTCGGTGCAGCTGATATAGGCGGCGTCGTGACCGGCGCCAGCGGACCGGAAGCGGGCGTGTGGGTCATCGCCGAGACAGAGGACCTTCCCACTAAATTTGCAAAGATGGTTGTCACTGACAGCCAGGGGCGCTATCTGATCCCTGATCTCCCAAAGGCATCCTACAACGTGTGGGTCAGAGGCTACGGGCTCATCGACTCGCCCAAAATGAAAGGCGGGTTGGGCAGGCGGCTCGACCTAAAGGCGACCGCCGCGCCGAACGCGGCTACTGCCGCCGAATATTATCCGGGCGTCTATTGGTACTCGCTGATGAAGATTCCTGCGAGCAATGAATTCCCGGGAACCGGACCCAACGGGAACGGAATCGCCGTGACGATGAGAACCCAGCATTACTGGATCGACACTCTAAAAAACTCGTGCCAATCATGCCACGCTTTGGGGTCCAAAGGGGTACGGACGCTATCGAAGGAACTCGGCGAGAGCGGCAACTCCGTCGATGCCTGGACTAAACGCCTGCAAGCCGGGCAGGCTTCCTCCAACATGGCCCTTACGCTCAACCGCTTAGGTCCGAAAAAAGCGCTGTCGATTTTCGCCGGCTGGACGGATCGTATCAAAGCGGGGGAACTGCCGTTCGCCAAACCGGCGCGTCCCGAGGGTGTCGAACGCAACGTCGTCATCAGCATGTGGGAATGGTCCAGCCCGAAGGCGTATCTGCATGATGCGATCTCCACGGATAAGAGGAATCCGCGAGTCAATGCAAACGGGCTCATCTACGGGTCGCCCGAAGAGAGTACGGACATGGTTCCAATTCTCAATCCTCTGACCAACACCGCCTCTGAGATCAAGCATCCGTTCCGTGCGCCGGACACGCCGTCCTCTTCATCGCTTCCGCACGGACGCTCGCCGTACTGGGGCACAGAGCCGATCTGGGATGGCCACACGAGCATTCACAATCCCCTGATCGACGAAAAGGGGCGCCTCTGGTTCACAGCGAGAATTCGTGGCAAGCAGAATCCGGATTACTGCAAGGCCGGCGGGGACCATCCATCCGCCAAGATCGCTCCACTGAACGAATCGGACCGGCAACTTTCGATGTACGATCCGGCCACCCAAAAATGGTCTCTAATCGACACCTGCTTTACGACGCAGCATCTCTACTTCGGCCATGACGCGAACAACACGCTTTGGACTAGCGCCGGTGGACCGGGTAGCGGAGTTGTCGGCTGGCTCAACACGAAGCTGTACGAGCAGACAGGGGATGAGAAGAAAGCCCAGGGTTGGACGCCGTTGATCGTCGATACAAACGGAAATGGGAAGCGGGACGACTACGTTGAGGCGAACCAGCCTTTGGATCCCAAAAAAGACAAGCGGGTCATGGCGGCATTCTATGGCGTTCAGCCGAGCCCCGTGGACGATTCAGTTTGGGGGCAATCCATGGATATAGGATTTTCGGGAATCGACCAACCTGGGTATGTCATCCGCCTGGCGCCCGGCTCCGATCCCGCCCGCACGAGCCTCGCCGAAATATATCTTCCCCCGGATATCGGTTACGGATCGCGCGGGATAGACCTGGATTTGAACGGCGTAGTTTGGACGGTCCTTTCGAGCGGGCATCTCGCGAGCTTCGACCGCCGGAAGTGCAAGGGTCCGCTTAACGGTCCTTCCACTGCCACGGGCAAGCAGTGCCCGGAGGGCTGGACCCTTTATCGGTTTCCTGGTCCGCAATTCAAGGATGTTAAGGAGCCGGGAAGCGCGGATCACGCTTATTTCGTTTGGGTGGATCGTTACAATACGCTTGGCCTGGGCGCGAACGTGCCGATTGCAGAAGCTAACGGAAGTGAGTCTCTCCTGGCGCTGGTCAATGGAAAGTTTGTCACCATCCACATCCCGTACCCGATGGGGTTCTTCAGCAAGAATGTGGATGGCCGTATTGACGATCCCAATACTGGATGGAAAGGCAAAGGTATCTGGACCACTACCGGCACGCGGACCGTTTTCCACAACGAAGGGGGAACGCAATCGCGGCCCAAGGTTTATAAGGTGCAACTACGGCCGGATCCGCTCGCTCGTTGAGCATGTCGAGTTGGTCCACGAACTTTGTCGCATCCTTTTCACGCGGCTGAGAACCGAAAAGTAGGGAGGGCAGGTATGAGAAATATGAAAAACGCTTTGCGGCGGACCCCGGCGGGCTTGCTGTTAGTCGGTTGTCTTTTAGCGGTCGCCTCATCGCCGGCCCAGGAGTCTCGCCAGGATCAAGGCGCGCCATCCGCACGCCTTCCCGATGAAACTGCCGGCATCGATAACATCGTTCACACCTTGATCTCCACACTCGATAGGGTGGATGTCCTCGGGCTCGCGGATACACATCAAAGAAAGATCGATTCCGATCTGCGCATCCGGCTAGTGCGCGATCCTGAATTCGTCCGGAAGGCGCGTTTTCTCATGGTCGAATTCGCAAATACAGCGGATCAGCCGATTCTGGATCGCTACATCAACGGCGAAGATGTGCCGCTTGTCGAGCTTCGGCGCGTATGGAGGAACACCTGCTGCGGCGATACCTGGGACTCGCCGGTTTATGCCGAATTTCTGGCAGCGGTACGAGATGTGAACAAAACTCTGCCGCTCAATGAACGGGTTCGCGTGCTCGCCGGAGATCCGCCGGCGGGAACCCCCACTACACTGCGCGATGCCTCGGCGGTTTCGGTGCTACGAAACCAGGTTCTGGAAAAGGGCGGCAAAGCTTTGGTCATTTATGGAGGCGGACATCTGGGTTATGGCACTGGCGCCATCACTCGAGCGGTTCAGAATATGCGGCCGGGGCGTATTTTCGTAGCGTCGGCCATGGGCGGAAAGGACCCCGGCTACCAGCAGCTTGACCGTACTCTAAAGTCGGCTGAACGGCCAGTCCTCTTTTCGGTAACGAGATCGCCCTTTAACAATTTAGAGTTAAATGCCGACTTCTTAGTTGACGCCTTCGTTTACTTTGGCAGCGGCTCGGATGCAGAAACACGCGTCAGACCTGTTCGGTGAGGACCGTTACGCATGAGCACAAATCCCTCCGCCGGGTCCAGTAGGTGGAAACTCACCACTGCATCAAAACCAGCTCCGCGCAAAATCCAGGCCCCATCGCGGCCAGGACGCTCCAGGTCCCGGGCGCCGGACGGCGGCGGTTCATGATCTCCTCGAGCACCAGCAATACCGACGCGGAAGAGAGATTACCCGTTCGGCGCAGCACGTCCCACGATGCCCGCGTCTGCGATTCGTCCAATCCCAGGGCCTCTTCCGTCGCGCGCAGAACCTTCGGTCCACCGGTGTGAAGGACCCAGCATCCGATATCCGCCCGAGTGAGCCCGTGGTCGGCGAGGAAGAGATCGGCGTCGCGCCTTAAATGCTCGCGAATCACGTCGGGAACCTCGGGCGAGAGCACGATGCTGAAACCCTTTTCCGAAATCGCCCATCCCATCACGTCTTCGGTTTCCGGATAGAACGACGACCGCGTATCCACGATGCGCGGGCCGGAGGCGTCCACTTCGCTTCCGGCGATGACGACCGCCGCCGCGCCGTCGCCGAACAGCGCCGCCGAAATCTGATTGGCGATCGATAGATCGTCGCGCTGCAGAGTCAGCGAGCATAGCTCCACCGAGAGCACGACGGCAATTTGATCGGGATACGCGCGCACATAATCCGCCGCCCGCGAAATTCCAGCCGCCCCGCCGACACAGCCCCATCCGAAGACGGGCGTTCGCCGAAGAGTCAGCGGCAGGCCCATCCGGTTGATGAGCAGCGCGTCGATGGAAGGGCTGGCGATGCCGGTGATCGAGACGAAGAATAGCGCGCCGATATCGGCGCGGTCGCGCCCCGCTTTCGCCAGCGCGCGGCAGATGGCCGTGGAACCCAGGTCCAGCGCCGCTTGAATCCAGACGTTGTTCGCCTTGCCCCAAGTGTCCATCGCCAGGTAGGCTTCGATGGGTTGGACCAGGTATCTTCCATCCACGCCGGCGTTGGCCCACAGGCGGTCTAACAGTTTGGGATTTTCAAGCCGCGATCCCCAATAGCTCTTGAACGCTTGCAGGAGGACCGATTGCGGATAGAAGTGAGGAGGCGCCGCGCTTGACGCGCCGGTAATTCTCATGGGCGAGAACTATTTCATTGGACCTTGGCCAGTTCTTCCCGGAACAGCCGGTTTGAAGGAAAGTGTTCCGCGAGCCAGCTTAATTCGGCGCGCGCCGCCTCGCGGTTTTTATCGCGCAAATCGGCTACGGCCAGCAGAAGCTTTGCGAACGGAAGGAGAAGACGGCCCTTTTCCGCGGTCACGCGCAGCTTGGCAATTCCCTCCTGCCGGTCCGTCTGAGCGCCGCCCACGCGCAGCATCCAGCGCACGGGAGCCGATTTCAAGCTCAGCAGATAATTCTCGACGCCAATCGCCAGATTCGCATCATGAAAATCCGGATGCGTTTCGAGCAGCTTTTCCGCGGTGGCGGACGCCTCCTTGGTTTCGCTCAGCGCGGCCATGTAGCGCTTCTCAACCAACCCCAGATAATCGGAGTGCAAGCCATGCTGGAGCACCGACGCGAACAGCAAGTTCGCATCGTCGCCGGGGTCGGCCGACAGAGCGTCTGCGCGAGTCAAATCCTGTTCGAATTCGGCCTTCACCGCTGGGTCGGGGACGAGCTTGTTTTTCCGCGAAAAATCCGTGTCGTGCGTGAAGAACTCCGACTGCAGAATGTGGAGCCTGTCCAACTCCGAAAACAGATAAGCCGCGGCGTCGGACGCGGGTCCCATCGGGTCCGTCGGATGATCCGCTTCCCACCGGTGAAAGATCCGATGGGCGTCATCGAACTGTAGGTTGTACATATGGCGATAGCCTTCTTCGAGCATGCTCGAAGCGGGCGTCGCCGGGCTGGGAAGGTCGGCCCCGCAACAAAACATTGCGGAACAGGCCACCGCTATAAAAACCTTCATTTTGCCTACCACCCTAGCAGATGCGCGGGGCGGACCGGCGGTTACCTGCGCAATTCGCGGGCGGGCCGAGCAATACACTGAGATTTGTCCCATGAAAGCCAGGCTGGCGAGCTCGCGCACCACGAAGCGCTGTACTCGGGCTTCGCGCAGCAACATTTCGCGAAGGCGGCGGTGCGCGAGCTGCGGCGGCATTTGGTGCGTCGCATAGTCGCTGCCACGGGCGCCGGACCGGCCTCGCGAATTCTGAGTTTGGGCTGCGGCATTGGAGACACCGAGCTTCTTCTGGCGCCGCTCGTGGGAGCCCTGACGGGATTCGATCTTTCGCCCGCGGCCATCCGTCAGGCCTGCGCGGATGCCTCGCGCCTTGGGATCGCCAATGCGGAATTTCGCGAAGGCGACATGCACCAGGTCGAATTCGCGCGCGAGAGCTTCGATGCCGCCATCGGCATCTTCTTCCTGCATCATGTACCCGATAGCGAACTCGATCCCGCCATCGAGCGAATTCACCGCTGGCTGAAACCGGGGGGAGTTTTCTACGGCCTCGACCCGAACCGTTACCGGCTCTCGGGCGCGCTGGGGGCCTTGCTCGTGCCGCGTCTGATGCGCCACTATCAGACGCCCGGCGAGCGCGAGCTGAAGCCCAGCGAGACAGTGGCGCGATTCCGGGCCGCGGGGTTTTACGCCCGCTCGCGCTGCTACGATTTCACCTCCACGCCTCTGGCGGGACTGGCCCCATCGTGGGGGTGGGGCTATCGAGCGGCCCGCCTGCTGGACGAAGCGCTGGTCCGAATTCCCGGCCTGAGCGCGATCGGTAGCAACTTCGAATTGCTCGCGCGAAAATGAAAGCGCCATGGCAACTACTCTCAGCGGATTGCCGGTGAAAGCGTTCTACGGGCCACAGGACGCCCCGGAAACGCCGCCCCCGCCGGGAGAGTTCCCCTACACGCGAGGCATTCACGAAAGCATGTATCGCGGCCGGCTCTGGACCATGCGCCAGTTCGCCGGCTTCGCCACCGCCGAGGAAACCAACGCGCGCTACCGCTACCTGCTGGAACAGGGGCAAAACGGGCTTTCTGTGGCCTTCGACCTGCCGACTTTGATGGGGCTCGATTCAGATCATCCAGGCGCGTTCGGGGAGGTGGGCAAGTGCGGTGTCGCGATCTCCTCGCTGGCGGATATGGAAACGCTGTTTCAAGGCATCCCGCTGGGCGATGTTACCGTTTCGATGACCATCAATTCGCCGGCATCGATTCTTTGGGCGATGTATCTCGCCGTGGCCGAACAGCAAGGCGTCGAATGGGCGCGCCTTTCGGGCACCCTGCAAAATGACATTCTCAAGGAGTACATCGCTCAGAAGGAATACATCTACCCGCCCCAGCCCTCCATGCGGCTGGTGACGGATTCCATCGAATTCGCCACGCGTCATGTTCCGCGGTTCAATCCCATTTCTATTTCCGGCTATCACATCCGCGAAGCGGGATCGACGGCGGTGCAGGAACTCGCCTTCACGCTGCGCGACGGAATCGAGTATGCCCAATGGGCGGTGGATCGGGGCATGCCGGTGGACTCTTTCGCGCCGCGCTTGAGTTTCTTTTTCAACGCTCATAACGATTTCTTTGAAGAGATCGCCAAATACCGGGCGGCGCGGAAAATATGGGCGCTGACCATGCGCGACCGCTTCGGCGCCCGCGACGCGCGAAGCTGGAAACTCCGGTTTCACGCGCAAACGGCGGGGTGCTCGCTCACCTGGCAGCAGCCGCAAAACAATATCGTGCGGACCGCTATCCAAGCCCTGGCGGCCGTCCTGGGGGGATGCCAGTCGCTTCACACCAACTCGCTCGACGAAGCCTACGCCCTGCCTTCCGAGCACGCTGTGACGCTCGCGTTGCGTACGCAGCAGGTCATCGCGTACGAAAGCGGCGTTACCCAGACGCCCGATCCCTTGGGAGGCAGCTACTATCTGGAACATCTGACCGCGGAGATGGAGGCGGCCGCGAACGGCCTTATCCACCGGATCGACGAGATGGGGGGAATGCTGGCGGCGATAGAGAGTGGATTTCCGCAGCGCGAGATCGCCCACGCCAGTTACGACTATCAGTGCGCGGTGGAGCAACGCGAGAGCGTCATTGTCGGAGTGAACAAATTCACCGAATTCGGCGAGCAGCCGATTGAAGTTCTGCAAATCGACGAGACCGCCGAGAAGCGCCAGATCGAGCGCCTGAAAGAATTGAAAAGGCGCCGCAGCCAGGTTGCCGTGGATCGCGCGCTCGACGCGCTGCGAACGGCCGCGCAGGGCAGCGCGAACACCATGCCGGCGATTCTCGACGCCGTGCGGGCCTACGCCACCGTCGGCGAGATCTGCGGAGCCTTCAAAGATATCTTCGGCGGCTACACCGAAGCCAGCGTCCTTTAGCGAGCGTCGGTTCCCACCTTCTGGATAGAGACTCATCGATCGGCTATCCCGAGCGAAGCGTAAATCGAATTTAAGCCGCGTGTTTGCCTCATCGCCGGCTGGCAGACAGATTGCCCTGGCAGGAAATCATGGACAAATTGGGCCTCGGTGTTTACCGATCCGCCTATTTCCGATTCCTGGACGCTCCGACGGGATTGGCTGAAAAAACGATAATTTCGATTCCAAACAAGACAGAAAGGAAAAAATCATGGCTGAAAATCAATCCGAACAAGGGCGACTTGCGGAACTCCGGCAGACCGGAGAATGCATTGGCAAGCTGGCCAAAGACGAAGGCGCGTTCACCCGAACCGTCGAGGCATTTCGCGCCCAGAACGCCGAACAATTTCAGGGAGAGCTTTCCCGCGTAGGCATCCTGAATTGTTGTGCCTTGATATGCAAATGGCTGTGCTGCAAGGAGTGCGTGCGCATATGCCGCAGGCTTTGTGGGGACGGTCCGAAGGAACCGCCTTCCATTGCCGAAATGCTGGATTTCGCCAAGGTCACCGAGCACCTGGTGGCCGACGAGGCACTGCTAAAACGATTCGCGCAGGCTGTCGAGCAAGGCGACGCAGCCGCGTTCAAGAGTCTTATCTCGGAGACCAAGTGGGAGCGCTTCTGCCACCAACTCTGCCATTTCCTGTGCTGCGAGCGCTGCGGCAGAGCCTGCAAGCAGCTTTGCCCCGGGATACCGCGCATTACCCAGGTCGGGCTGATCGTCGTGTCGCAGATCGACGCGCAAGGGCGTGCCGCGGGCCAGAGCCTTCCTCCGGGTCCCACGCCGTTCGACGACAAGGTGCCTCCATACCCGCCTCACGGTTATCTCGGCGACCACCCGTTCGGAGGCTTGACTAATATCAAAGGCTCGTTCAACGTGCCGAACCCCTTGAAGTACAAAGTGGAGACGGCCCCGACTCCGCTCGGCCCCTGGAGCCCCATTTTGCAACCCATTACGGATTACAACGGGTGCAAGGGAGGGCCTTTTGTGACGTACAACCGGGTGCCGGACGCTTTGGGCTGGTATAACGTCTCGGATATGGGCTGCCTGGGCCCGGACTACCTGACCGACTGGCCGACGCCGCCCGACCGTAACAAGCTGTATTACCTCAGGCTGACGGTGCATAACGCCGCCGGAGATTTCGCGAGCCCTCTCGTGCCCGCGCGAGTGGATAACGGTCAGCCCACCAAGCCTGTCATTAGCCTGGCTCTCCAAACCCCCGATGGCAAGCGGCGGAAACTGGGCTGCTGCGAGACCGTTGAGCAGGGCGATGGAAACCTGGTGGTCATCACACTTCAGGCTCAGGACGAGAATTTCAGCCGGATTGACGTGAGCCTGCTTGGCGGCTGTGGGGCGAGTTACGCGATTGTCGATACAAGCGGCACACCGCTTTCCAAGGCCTACCTCGGAAACACGGCGGACACCGGATATCCCGCGCCTACGGAGTTCCTGTGGGATCCTTGGTCCGCCAAGATCAGCCCTTGCTGTTACCTGATCGATGTGCGGATTTACGACCGCGTCGTCGCCAACGACTATTGGGGCGGAGGCAGCGCGAACGAGAACTGGCAGTCGATCACGATCGCATAAATAGCGAGTAAGGCATAGCCGCCGGCTATCCTCCGGCGGCTTTGCCTTTTGGATTGTATTACTGTGTGGTAGGAGCCCGCGGTACATTGCAATCCTTCAAAGCGACGCCCGTCCTAGTGACCGGAGCGGGGCGGGGAATTGGAAAACGGCTGGCGATGGGGTTCGCGGCCAAAGGCGCTCGCGTGGGCTTACTAGCGCGCAGCAAGGCGGAACTGGATCTGTGTCAGTTGGAAATCGAGCACGCGGGCGGCTCGGCTCTGCGGCTTCGCGCCGACGTGGGCGATTACGAGCAGGTCTCGGCCGCGGTGGAGCGGATGCGCGTACACTTCGGCTCCCATCCTCAGGTGCTGATCTGCGCGGCGGCCATTTTGGGACCCATAGGTCCGTTCGTGGAATCGTCTCCAAAAGCGTGGGAAGACGTGATCCGCACCAACCTTCTCGGCGTGCTCAATTGCTGCCGGGTCGCCGCGCCGCACATGATGGATCGGCGCAGTGGAAAAATCCTGATTCTGGCGGGCGGAGGCGTCACGCCTTCGCACCCGAACTTCGCCGTTTACAACGCGACCAAAACGGCGTTGATCCAATTTGCCGAAACGCTGGCGGAGGAAGCGAGCGAGCGCAATGTGCAGGTGAACTGCCTTGCGCCAGGCGGCACCTACACCCACATGACCGATCAGATCTTGGCTGCGGGGGAGCGCGCGGGCTGGCGCGAAATCGAAGAGGCGAAACAGGTGCGCATCACGGGTGGCATGGCGCCCGAAAAACAGGTCGAACTGGCTCTGTTTCTGGCTTCCGAGGAGGCCAATCACATCTCGGGGCGGTTGATCGGCGTCCATGACGACTGGAAGAAATTGAAAGACAAAACGTTCAATACCGAAATCTTCCGGTTGCGAAGATTGCAGAAGGCCTGATCGCCGTCTCGTCAGACGGCAGATTGGGAATCCGCGGCCGGGGCGGATTCGGCGGCGGGCTTTTCGGCAGCGGGGGGAGGAATGTGCAGCATCGCCAGGCTTTGGACGGCCATGGCGCGCAAATTCTCGTCGCTGTCGTTCGTCAGCGGCTCCAGTATGTGACTGAACTCCGCATCGCGCAGCGTGCCCATGGCCCAGACCGCGGCTCGCCGGGAAACGGGATCGGCTCCGCGAACCAGGTCGACTAGCTTGCGGCGGGCTTCGGGATCGCCCGCCTTGCAGAGCCCGACCAGGGCGTTAATAGAGACTCTGCGATTGCTGTCCGTGGCGGCGTCCCAAAATAAAGAGCGCGCCTGGGGCGTGTTCATCCCCCACAAAGACTCGACGGCGTTGGCGCGCAGACGCGCGTCCTGCGAGGTCAGAAAGCGCCTGACCCGTCCCACATTCACGTTGCCCCGGCCGAGCAGCAAGGCCGCCTTGGATCGAACCTCGGCGCTTGGATGCCGCTCTAATTGCGTCAAATAAACGGCCACCCGCGAGCAATCGGAGATCGCCTCCACCATCTTCATCACTCGCAGCGCTACTTCCATGGGAACGGCCGCGCCCGTGCCGTCGGCATTTTCTAGCATCTTTCGCATCAGGCGAGCTTCCAGCAGCGGCCGGCTGCCGGCCATGCGGCGCACCATCGCAAATGCCTCTTCGTGCGTCAGCGCTTTCTCGTCCACCAGCAGATCGATCAGCGAATCGTCGCCGCTGATCAGACCGCCGAGGTATTCGGCGCCGGGCAGTTTCTCGGTTTCCGGATTGGTGACCAGCCGGGCCGCGGCCAGGACAAAATTGGCCCTATCCTTGGCCTGGAGGTTACGAATTGCGCCAATCGCGGTGGCTCGTTTCGCGCTGAACAGCGACACCGCTTCCCGAAGCGATTCCTCCATCGCCCCCCTGCCGGAAACGGGTTTCCGGCTAGGCGCTTCATAAGCTTGGGTGAGAGCCATCCTGATTTCTTATCGGCGACCTGGGGCTCCCCCGATAGGGCAAATAGGTCGCGGGATTGCTTAAATTTCCGTTGTGGCGCACGCCGCGACCTCCGTTTATTTCACGATTCCAGCCGTCCTAACGGGCGGCGGCGGTACTCAAAAATTCTCCTGGCGCGTCCCACTTACGTTCGGTTTATACTGAATGCAGGTTTCGTTGGTGCAGTAAGTTGTTGAGCAGTGAAAGGAGCTGGTTTATGAATCAAGCGCCCGCCTCCTTGCGGCTGGCCCTTTTGCGGAGGGCCCGGAAGTCGATTTTGGGCTCCATGGCTGGCCTCGCCATTTTATCTCTCATCCCTGTTTCGGTTTGGGCGGGCGACAAGGAAAAAGATCCCGACCAGATTGGCAATCGCGACGTCGGCAAGGGCGTTAATTTCTACTCCCTGGATAAAGAAATTGCGCTCGGCAAACAGCTCGCGCAAGACGTCGAGCGCCAGGCCAAGATCATCGACGATCCGGTGATCGCGGAATACGTGAACCGGGTGGGCCAGAATCTGGTGCGGAACTCCGACGCCAAGGTGCCTTTCACCATCAAAGTCATCGACACGGAAGATATCAACGCGTTCGCTCTTCCAGGCGGCTTTTTCTTCGTGAATTCGGGCTTGATCCTTAAAGCGGACACCGAGGCGGAGCTGGCGGGCGTGATGGCGCATGAGATAGCGCACGTCGCCGCGCGGCACGGCACGCGCCAAGCTACCAAGGGCGAGATCGCGCAGTTGGCCACCATCCCCCTCATCTTTTGGGGCGGCTGGGCCGGTTTCGGCGCGCGCCAGGGCGCCAGCATCCTGCTCCCCATCGGCTTCCTCCAGTTTTCCAAGGCGATGGAATCCGAGGCGGACATGCTGGGCTTGCAATACATGTATAAGACCGGCTACGATCCCGAGGCGTTCGTGGACTTCTTCGAAAAAATAGAATCGCTGGAAAAGAAGAAACCCGGCACCATCGCCAAGGTCTTCTCCACGCATCCGCCCACGGACGACCGCATCGCCAGGACCCAGCAGAACATCCAGACGATGCTCAAGGAGCGGCCCGAATACGTTGTCACCACGTCTGAGTTCGACCAAGTGAAGGCGCGCCTGCAGATGCTGCACAACCGCCGCACCATCGACACCAAGGATCAGAACCGGCCGCGCCTGAATCGTAAACCCGGCTCGGGGACCAGCACTACCGGCGATTCCGGCTCTGGTTCGGGCAACAGCGGCGATTCAGACGACCGGCCAACGCTCAAGCGGCGTCCGCAAGACTAGTGCAAGGCCGAGGGCTTGACAAACAGGGCGCCGGACGGGAAACTGTTATTAGTTTACCCCTTCCCACATGGCCCACAGATGTTCCGATTGCGGAGCCGACGCGGAAATCTTCGACGACAACACGCCGTTGTGCTTGCTGTGTTCGGACGTCCGGGACGCGAAAGCGACAATTCAAGAGACTGAATTCCTGGACAAGGTGCAAAACGCAAGGGAGGAATACCGGTCGGCGGTGGCCGGCCTCAGGGACGCTCGGGAATTGTTGGCCGATCTGGATTTGGGGCACCCCGACGGCGCCGCATCGCTGAAGTGCGCCCGCGCGAGATTTTCGCAAGCCAAAGACGCCTACCAGGAGGCCACCAACGCTTTAATAGAGCGGGCGCGTGATCTTCGCGGCGAAGGAATGCGCTAGCGCTTAGTTGGAAGAGTTCGCGTGTTGAAACCGCTCCCTCGCGGGTGTTACTCCGAAACGGCTTCCGAGCCGCGACTGCACTACCAGAGAAGCTTTACCGCGAGTTAAATCAACCGCGAGCTCCCGTGGGAGTGGTGAATGAGTCGTTCATCGCCCTAACTCCGGACAGAAGGACAAGCTGAAACTTATCCCCGGTCGTTTCAGTCCGTAACCCGGCTGTGGAGAGTCCTCTCGCTGATATCCAGAATCCGCGCCGCGCGCCGCTTGTTGTTGTCCGTGAGCTTGAGCGTGTGATGGATGTAGGCGTCCTGCACTTCCCGTAGCGTAGCGCCGGCTCGGAACGAGAATGCGGGCTCTTGAGGCTTTTCGGCCTCGGGGGCGGGCAAGGTCACCGTCGGCGCGCCGAAATTGGCGGGAAGATGGCTGGCCTGAAGCATTCCCTCTCTCGCGATAATCACGGCGCGCTCCAGCACGTTGCGCAGTTCCCGGACGTTGCCTGGCCAGCCATGCGACATGAGCGCGGCCATGGCGTCGGAATCGACGCCCGCCACCCTACAGGCATGGCGCTCGTTCAATTCGCGGATCAGAGCCTCAGCCAGAATCGGGAGATCCTCCCTCCGATAGCGCAAAGCCGGCATCACGATATGAAACACATTCAGCCGGTAATACAAATCTTCCCGGAGCAGCTTCTCCTGAACCGCTTCGGCCGGCGGACGGTTCGTCGCCGCAAGCACGCGCACGTCCACGGGCACCTCGCTGCTGCCTCCCAGACGGCGAATCCGGCTGTCCTGAAGCACGCGGAGCAGTTTGGCCTGCATCGCCACCGGCATTTCGGCGATCTCGTCTAGGAACAGCGTGCCGCGGTGCGCCTGTTCAAAACATCCCGGCCGCCGCGTGATTGCGCCGGTGAAAGCCCCGCGCTCGTGGCCGAACAACTCGCTCTCGATAAGGCTCTCCGGCATAGCCGCGCAATTGATTGCGACGAACGGGGCGTCGCTTCGCGGACTCAACTTGTGGATGGCTCGCGCGACCAGTTCCTTACCCGTTCCGCTCTCGCCGCTAATCAGCAAAGTCGCGTCGCTGGGCGCGACCCTTTGGATCAGCGCAAACACCTGCTGCATGGCGCGGCATCGGCCCACCAGATCCACCAATCCGCCGCGATAACCTTCCTGCCGCCTCAGTAGGGCCGTTTCCCTAGCCATGCTCTCGACGCGCACGGCGCGTTCCAGCAGCAGCTCCAATACGGTCTGATTCACGGGCTTTTCCAGGAACCAGAACGCGCGCAAATCGTGCATGATCGAGATCGCCTGGCTGATGTCGCCGAAGCCCGTGAGCACGATAACCGGCGTGAGGTCGCCGCGCTCTTGCAGCGTGCGCATCAACTCTACGCCGTCCACCCGCGGCATGATCAGATCGGTGACGATGGCTTGGAAGGGGGACTCGCCGATTTTTTCCAGCGCCTCCTCGCCGTGTTCGGCCGTCTCAACCTCATAGCCCTTGGAGGCCACCATTCCGGCCACGGCACGGCGCTGCTCCTCGTCGTCGTCCACCACCAGAACCCGGATCGGGTCCGGCTTCTCGGAGTAAATCGCCCCGTTCCGCTCTACTTCTTCCTTAACCGCGCTCGCCTTCATATCGTTCTAGGGCGCCATCTCCGGAGGCGCAGGACTACTGAGTTTACACTGGCCTCCCCCATTTTATCGCAGGGACTTTTCCGTTGCCTCTGCGGCCATCACGAGGGCTCCGCCGGACGGCTCGCTATCTTCCGGTTGCGAGCGCAGTTCCGCCGGATTCGCCGGCTTCCAGCAGGGGCGAATCCACCGCCGGCAGCGAGAAATAGAAGGTTGCGCCGGCATCGGCCTGGGATTCGGCCCAGATGCGGCCGCCATGCGCCTCCACGATTCGCTTGCAAATCGCCAGCCCGATCCCCGTCCCCGGATATTTCCCGGAGGCGTGAAGGCGCTGAAAGGCGGCGAAGATTTTGTCGGCGTACTTGGGGTCGAAACCTATCCCCTCGTCCCGCACCGCAATGCGCCACTCGGCGTTTTGCAGTTCGGCGCTTATGTGGATGCGCGGGTTTTCGCCGGGCCGGCGGAATTTGATTGCGTTGGACAGCAGGTTCTGGAACACCAGGCTCATTTTCAGCGGGTCGACGTCCAGCTCCGGAAGAGGATCGACCGTGATCTGCGCGCCCGTTTCCCGGATGCTTGCCAGTAAGCTGTAGCGAGCCTGCTCCAGAACGTTATCCAGGCGGGCCGGGATGGGCTCGGGATCTTGCGTGCCCGCCTGTGTGTAGGCCAAAAGGTCGCCGATCAGCGCCTGCATCCGTTTCGCGCCTTCCACCGCGAAGCTCAGGTATTTCTGTTGATCGGCGTCCAGTTTCCCGTGGCTGCTTTGTTCCAGCAGAGCCGTATAGGTGACGATCATTCTCAGCGGCTCTTTCAGATCGTGGCTCGCCACGTAAGCGAATTGGCGCAGATCGCCATTGGAGCGCTCCAGGCTCGCCGTCCGCGCCTTTACGCGCTCCTCCAGTTCGCGATTAAGCCGGTCAAACTGGGCGATCTCCTCCTGAAGTTTTTGATTGGTCAGGGCCGATTGCGCGTCCGCTTGGTCGCGCTCGACGGAGTAGCGGCGAACGATTCTGTAGGACCACATCAGCAACACGATAGTCGCGATGGCGCCCGCGCCGAACCAGGCGTCCACTTCCCAATCCGTCGCTTCGGAAGCCCGTTTTCGCGCCTCCAGCAGCCGGTTCTCATCCGCGATCATCCGATTCGCGACATCGTGAAGTTGAACGGAAACGCCAAGCCCGCCCTGGCGCTCCAGTTCCTGGACCTGGCCCGCGCTGGCCCGGCCGATCTGCGTCGTCTTCTGGAGAAACTTCGTGCGATCGTCCACCAATCCTTCCAGGACGCGCACGTTCTCGCGCTCAACCGGATTGTCCTGGACTAATTGCCGCAGCCGCTGCACGGCTTCCGGCGCGCGGGAAACGGCAGCGTCGACTGGAACCAGATAGGAGCGGTCGCCGGTGAGAATGTATCCCCGGCGGCCCGTTTCGGCGTCGGCGAGCGTGCTCTGGATATCGTAAATGGATTGCTGGATCGCGCGGGTGTGGTCCACCAGCCGGGTTTCCTCCCGATAACGGGAGCGCGCCCAAATCGCTGAAATCGTCAGCAGGATCGGAATCAACGCGATCCATTGGTAGACCTGCTTTGCCTTCCGGTACGCCACGAAAAGTGCCCGTGCTCTTTTAACGTAACAAAGCTTTTCTCAAACTGCGTTAGCGTCCGCCCAAAAGGCGCTGGCGTATTGTCCAGGTTGCGGCTCTCGGCCGCCCCATTGCGCCGCTACTTGATTTCCTTCTCGATCTGTTGGAGCAGCGGAATGTCCTTGGCGGGAGGGGCGTCCGGAAGAGTCTTCAGATAAGCGTAGATGTCGCCGAGCTGCGCATCTGAAATTACTTTGGCCGAATACGGCGGCATGCGGTTGGGCGCTCCGGGATTTCTCACCAGCGCGGTGAAGGCCGCTTGCGTCATTTTCATCGGATTCAGGCGGTTGCCGGCGGGGCCGTTCTGCGCCGAAAAGCCGTGGCAGCCGTAGCAGGTGTACTTGACGAACAACTCCTTGCCGGTCTTCGCGTCGCCTGACGCGGAACTCGCCGCCGGAGCCTGGGCGAACAAAACGGCGGCTCCCACCGCCATCGCCGCCGCCATTGTGAACTGTGTGAACTTGCTCATAACTTCCCTATGCGCGAGGCTGAGTCACGACGTCGATCATGACCGGCTCGCCTTTCTTCACTCGCTCGACTCCGCGCTTAAGCGCCGCGGCGAGTTCCTTGGGATCTTCGATCGGACCTTCGCTATACATGCCGTAAGCTTTGGCCATAGTCGCATAGTTGATGTTGGGGTCGATCAGCTTGGTGCCGATGTGCGCCCTGTCGGCGCCGCGATTGCGCAGGCTGCACTGCTGTTCGATGAACATCACTTCCTGATGGTAGCCGCGGTTGTTGTGCATGATCGTCAGCAGCGGAACCTTGTGATGGACCGCCGTCCACAGCACGCCCGGCGCGTAGTTCAGATCGCCGTCGGTTTGAATGTTCACCGAAAACCGTCCGTACTTGCGATTGGCCAGAGCGGCGCCCACCGCGGCCGGCGCGCCGTAGCCCATTCCGCCCGAGCCCTGCCCGCCGATGTAGTGGTACGTCTTCTTCATGTCCCAAAGGGTGGCGGGACCATTGCCGATAAAGCCTTGCGGCGACACGAGAGACCAGTCTTCCTTTTCGATTAAGGGCCAAAGCTCGGCGGTGAGCCGGCCGAGCGAGACCGGGCTGGCGTTCCAGCCGTTGTTCAGACGCTCGATCGCGGCGCGCTTGGCGGCCAGATTCGCGTCGCCGTGCTTTTTCGCGCGCTCCTCGGCGGCGCGCTTCCGATCCGGCGTGAGCTGCCTTTTGACTTCTTCGATCAGAGCCGGAAGGGTGGTCTGCGAGTCGGCTTCGATCACCACATCGCCTGTCGGAGCGTTCCGGGCGATATTGAAGTTGTGAGTAGCCAGGAATTCAGCCGAAGATATTGTGTAGGTTTTCGCGGCCGGGGCTCCTCCTCCGCCTCCACGTCCGCCCCGTCCTCCTCCGCCGCCTCCCGCCTCCAGATTCAGGACGAAATCCGGCTGCCCCGCCGCTCCGTTTCCGGAAAGCGGATGCCGCGATGGGAAGTTGACCCGATCTCCCCCGCCGTTCACTGAGGCGCCCACCAGTTCGGCCAGCTCGACCAGACTGTCGATGGCTTCCTGATTCCGCGCCATTCGTCCGGCGTTGATGCGGGGATTTTGCGCGTTCACCAGGCCTTTGGCGATTTCGCGCACCATGGCGAGGTCCGCGCTGGGCAACTGCGGAATAATCAGCTTCGGCACGCTCATCCCGCCGGCCGGCAGCGCGTCCTGCTGAAGGTGGTTGTTAATGACGAGAAGCACCGGCGCCATGGGAGGCGTGACGCACAATTGATATGCGCGCATCGCCGCCTGATCGAATTGCGGGAGCGTATCCGGCTGATGGTCCCATTTCACGAAATCGCGGCACATCGCCGCCATATCCACCGCGTCGTGCGCGGGCACGGCGGTATCGCCGCTCCCGGTCATCATCAGGACGGGCGCGCGGTCGCCGTAGGCGTTGTAAATCGCCATGGCCCCGTGTTGGATGCCGATCGTGCCGTGCAGCAGCGCCAGCATGGGCTTGTTCTCGATCTTGCCGTAGCCGTGGGCCATCGCCACCGCCGATTCCTCGTGGCAGCAGGTGATGCATTCCGGTTTATCGTTGCCGCCGTAGTTGATGAGCGATTCGTGCAGGCCCTCGAAGCTGGAACCCGGATTGAAGGCGACGAACTCGATTCCCATCGCCTTGATCACGTCTACCATGTGATCGGAGCCGGGATGCTCAATGACGCGCCCCGCCGCCGTGGGCCGCGCATTGCCGTCTTCCCGCGCCAGCGCCGCCTGGTTCGCGCCTCCCCGGCCTCGCCCGCCGCGCCCCGCTCCTCCGTTCGGCGCCGATTGGGCCGGCTGCGCTTGTTGAGCTTCGAGCGAAATGGCCGGAGCGGCCAGCGCGGCTGCGCCTGCGGCGGCGCCCTTCAGAAAACCACGGCGATCGACATGAGCTTTCTTGGATTTCGACATGGGAACGGGATCCTTTCTCGGCACGGCTTTGGCGCGAACTAACGCCAAACACCATACAAATATACTCCAAGGCGATGAGCGAAGAAAAGTTGTCGGCGAACTCGGACAACCTTCAGTAGACGAAACCAGGAGAAGACCCGGAGCCTCTCGAATCTAGGGAGGAGCAGGCGTTAGCCTAATGCCACATAGATCATACAAAACCGGGAGGTACGTGGGCTTGTCCCCACTCGCGCGCTATGCCTCCTGGCTTTGTTGGGCCGCCCCAAGAACGCGCCTGACGATAGTTTCCAGTTCGGAATAGGCCGCCAAATCGGCCGGCTTTTGGAAGTACTCATCCGCGCCCAGGCGCCGAGCCATAACGCGGTCCCCATCCGAGCTGGACGAAGTAATGACGATCACCGGCGTTCGGTTACACCGGAGTCCGCTCCGCAGCTCTCGCAGTACCTCGAAACCCGCCACCTTCGGTAAGTTCAGATCCAGCAGAATCAGCGCCGGGCAAGGAGACCGATCCTCGCGGTCCATCTCCCGGTAATACTGGAGCGCCTCCTGCCCATCCCGCGCGATCCGGATGCGTAGATTGAGGCCGCTCGCCATCAGCACTTCCCGGATCACGAATACATCGGTCGGATTGTCATCGACCACCCAGACCGTCAGCAGTTGGGATTCGGCCGTTGGGTCGAGTGCCGGTTCCATTTTATGGACGGGAGGGTATGGAGAAACAGAAAACGGATCCTCCCCCGGGCGCTGAGCGCTCCAACCAGATCCGTCCGCCGTACTGCTCGACCACCCGCTGGCAAATCGCCAGTCCGATGCCGCTTCCGGGATATTCGTCCCTGCTGTGGAGGCGTTTGAAAAGACCGAAGATTTGCTCGGCATACTGGGGCTCGATCCCGATTCCGTTATCGGCCACCGAAAAAACCCACCACCCATCCCGCTGGGCGGCTGCGATAGAAACACGGGGAACCTCCTTACCGCGGTACTTTATGGCGTTCCCGATCAGGTTCTGGAAGAGCTGGGTCAGGCGGCTCTCATGAACGGCCACCCAGGGCAAATTTCCACAGACGATTTCCGCGCCGGTTTCTCCGATCGGTCCTCGCAAAGTTTCCAGAACGCCGTCGAGAACGCGCTTGGAATCGACCATGGGCGCGGGACCCTCTTCGTGCCTGGCCGCTTTGGTATAGGCGAGAAGATCGTCGATTAAAACCCCCATTCGTTTGGCGGCTTTTCCGATATTCTCCAGAAAAACCGCTTCTTCGCCCTCGAGCCGCGGCCCCAGACTGCGCTCGACAAGTTGCGCGGAGATGGAGACGGTGCGCAGCGGCTCCTTCAAATCGTGACTTGCCGAATACGCGAAGACTTCCAGGTCGCGGTTGACGCGCCGCAATTCTTCGTTAGAACGCTTCAACTCCGTCTGCACCCATTTGGAGTGCTCGAACAGGCGGGCGTTATCCATGGCGGTGGCCGCTTGGGCGGCGACGCCGGCGATAATCGCTTCGTGGTTCTCGGTGAATTTGCCCGGAGAGGAATGGGCAAAGCACACCCAGCCGATCGCCTCGCCGGATTGCGGGGCCACTGGAGCGGCTAAGTAGCTGCGCACCGGCAGGCCATCGGGCAGCAGGCCGCAAAGCGGGCATTCATAGCCCTGTCCCGGGTCCTCTGCGGCGTCGCAGTAGCGCACCACGCCTTCGCCTTGGAATAACGCCGGAGAAGGCGCCGCATCGGGCGATGCCAGGGCTTCGGCGGAGGCGTGCTCCGCCGCGCCCGAAAGAGCTTGCAGAACGTAGTGTTCGCCCTTATCTCCGACGGTCTTCTGGAAAAAAGCGCCTAGCTCCGCTCCCACGAGAGCTGTGGAGATGTGAGTAATTTCCTGGGCAAGCTTTTCCGGATCCAATTGGCTCGCGAGCCGCGGACCCACCCGATTGAGCAGCTCGGCCGTGCGGCGGGCCTCCTGTTCCCGCGCCAAAAGCACCGCCCGCTCTTCCTCGGCGTGCTTCCGGTCGCTGATATCGCGGGCGATTTTCGAAGCCCCAAAGATGTGGCCCGAGGCATCCCTGAGCGGCGAGACGGTTAGGGCTACATCGATAATCTCCCCGTCTTTGCGCCGCCGCCGCGTCTCGTAGTGTTCTACGGGCTGCCCCTGCCGGACCTTCGAAAGGATTTCCGGCATCTCGTCCAGGCGGTCGGGGGGGGCTAGGAGCGATACCGGCATGCCGACGGCTTCTTCCGCGCTATAACCGAAAATGTGTTCCGCGCCCTTGTTCCAACTGGTGATAATTCCGTTCAAGTCCTTGCTGACGATCGCGTCATCCGAGTTCTCCACGATGGACGCGAGCCGCCGGCCGGCCGCCTCCAACTGAAGGCGCTCGGTAATATCGGTCGCGATGCCGCAGACGCCCACGGCCGCTCCGTCCGGCCCTTGCAAGGGGAATTTCGTGGAAATATACGTGTGGATCCCGTCTTCAAGCGGCAGGCTTTCTTCGAAAATCATCGCGGATCCCGCTTCCAGAACGGCCCGGTCGTTGGCGCGCAGCTTCTCCGCCGTCTCCGCCGGGAAAATGTCGAAGTCCGAGCGGCCCAAGACTTCCGTTTTCGAAGTTTGGAACACCTGCTCGTACCGGCGGTTCACCAGCCGATAGCGCCCCTCCAAATCTTTCAAAAGAATGACGGTAGCGGAATTGTCCAAAATCGCCTCAAGCCGCTGCTGCCGGTCCGCGGAAGCGATTTCCGCCCGCTTGCGCTCGATGGCCAGGGCCGCGTGGGTGGCGATCACTTGGGCGATTTCTAACTCGTCGCCGGGGAAATCATGCGGCTCGCGATAGTACAACATGAACTTGCCCAAGACTCCGGCGTCCAGCGCGAGAGGCACAAAGATCAGGGCCCGAATTCCTTCCCGCTCCAGAACGCGCCGGTAGGCCGCTAGGCTTGGATCGGCGAGCGCATCCGCCACTGCAATGGCTTGAGCGCCCTTCGCGCCCTGGGCCCAAGGCGAATGTCCGGTCACCGCCGCCTGATATTCCGGCGACAGACCTCGCGAAGCCTTAAACCGGACAATGCCGTCGTCGTCGAACAGCAGAATGGCGGCGCGATCCGCTTCAGTCACGCTGAGCAGACTCGAAAGTGAGGTTTCGTATATTTCGTGGAGTGTGCCGGCCTGGCTCAGGGAAGCGACCAGGCGGTAAAGAGTCCCAAGACGGCGGACTTCGGCCTCGCCCGCAACTCCAGGATGCGCAATCACGGGCATCGCTTTCATTCTAGCTCCCCCCGTTTGTGTAATAAAATGGAGGTGTCGCCCGCCCCTGCGCTGCCCACCGGAATATGCCCATGGAAACTCCCTGCCGGCTCCTTATCGTGGAAGATAATCCCGCGGACGTGCTGTTTCTTAAACGCGCCATTCGCGAACAGAACCTGGACGTGATTGTCGATGTCGCCGAAGACGGCGAGCAGGCGATCCGGCATCTGGAGGACTGTCCGGAAGACCGCCGCCCGCATGTAATTGTGATCGATATAGATCTCCCCAAGCGGGACGGCATTGAGGTCCTGCACAAATGCCGGTTTACGCCGGCGCTGGCGGATTCTAAGATCCTGCTCTTCACCGGTTCGGCTGCGGGCCGCGATCTTCTTCGGGCCGAGATGATCGGCGTGGACGCCTATCTTCGCAAGCCCGACCAGCTCGACGATTTCGCCCCGGTGGTGGAAACCATTCGGGAATTGCTCAAAAAGACGGATTGCGAGACCGTAGCCGAGACTGGAACGGCCTAGGGCTGCCTGTTTCCGGTCCTCGACTCGCGGGGTGTGTTTCGCTCCCAAATGAAGCGTAGTCCGTGCAGCGTCAAATCCTCGTCGTAAATCTGCACCCAGCGCGACGAGCGCGCGATCATATGGCCCTGACCGCCCGTAGCCACCGCTTTCATAGCCGGGCCCAATTCGCCCGCCAGCCGTTCCAGCACGCCATCGATCATGCCCACAAATCCGTAATACAACCCCGAGGTAATGCTGCCCACCGTATTCGAGCCGATGAGTTTCTCAGGCTCGCGGAAATCCACCATCGGGAGGCGCGCGGTTTGAGCGACCAGGCCCGAAATCGACATTCCGATGCCGGGGCAGATCACGCCTCCCAAAAATTCGCCCGCTCCCGACACGATGTCGAAGTTGATTGTGGTCCCCAGATCCACCGCCACTACCGGGCCGCCGTAACGGCGGACAGCCGCGACCGCGTTCGCCAACCGGTCCGCCCCGACCTCGCGAGGATTGTCGTAGCGCACTGGAAGCCCGAGATCCAGAGCGGTGCTCACAAACATGGGACGGCGTCCGAAGTAGCGCTCCGCCATCGCTTCCAGGGGCTGATCCACTGCCGGCACCACGCTCGAAATGATCACGCCATCCACCGCGGAAAGATCCAGCGATGAAAGGGAGAACAGATTTCGCAGTAGGATTCCCCATTCGTCGGCGGTCTGCTCGCGAATAGTTCGCAAGCGCCACCGCCCCGCCAGACGCTCTCCCTGGAACGCGCCGATCGTGACGTTGGTGTTGCCGACGTCCAGGGCAAGGAGCATGTCCGATTATCCCTTCTGCGACGGGCTAGAAGTCGATCACTCGCCGTCCCTCAATGCGGTAACGGCCCGACAGCGCGAGCGCAATCGCTTCGGGATAAATCCGGTGCTCCTCTTTGAAAATCCGCGCTGCCAACGATTCCGCGGTGTCTTCGCCCAGCACGGGCACGACGGCCTGCTTCAATATCGGACCCGAATCGACTCCTTCATCGACAAAATGAACGGTGCAGCCGGAAAATTTCACGCCGTGTCGAATCGCCTGGTGTTGCGCGTCCAATCCCGGAAATGCCGGGAGCAGAGAAGGATGGATGTTCAGTATCCGTCCCGAAAATTGCCGGATGAAGTGGCCGCTCAAGATGCGCATATAGCCCGCAAGGCAGACCAGATCCACGTGCGCGGCGCACAATTCCGCGATGAGGCGCCGGTCGTAAATCTCGCGATCGAGGCCCTGGGATGGAAGGGCGGCCGCGCGAAGGCCGCGCTCGTCTGCAATCTGCAAACCTCCGGCCTCGGGCCGGTTCGAAATCACCACCGCGATTTCCGCGTCCAGCCGCCCATCGGCGATGGAGTCGGCGATCGCGGCGAAGTTCGACCCGCGTCCGGAAATCAGAATGCCGAGTCGGCCGGGCATTTTAGTGGTAGGAAACTCCGTGTCCTCGCGCGACTTCACCGATCTTATGCCAGGGCTCGCGCAGATCTTCCAGCACTTCCGCCGCTTCCTTCAGGCGGCGCGGTGAAATCGCCAGCACCATCCCGATCCCCAAGTTGAAGGTGCGGCGCCAGTCGTCGAGAGGAATCCGGCCGATGCGGCGCAGCAGATCGAAAATCGGCAATATCGGCCACGAGCCGAACTTAATTCGCGCTCCTAGCCCGCGAGGCAAAATACGCGGAGTGTTCTCGGTGATTCCGCCGCCGGTAATATGCGCGGCGCCTTTCAGCAATCCCGAGTCGTGCAGGGCGCGTAGAGGCTTCAGATAGCTGCGATGGATTTTCAGCAGCTCCTGGGCGACCGATCCGCCCAACTCCGTCACATGCGTATCCGGCGCCCGGCCCGCCATTTCAAACAGCAGCTTCCGCGCCAGCGAATACCCATTGGTGTGCAGCCCAGTGGAAGGCAGACCGAGCAGAAGGTCGCCCGCTTTGATCGAAGCGCCGGTCAGCATGCGCTTGCGTTCCACCACGCCCGTAATGAAGCCGGCCAGATCGTACTCGCCTTTCGCGTACAGCCCCGGCATTTCCGCGGTCTCGCCGCCGATCAGCGCGCATCCATTGACGCGGCAGCCACGCGCGATACCAGAGACTACTTCGGCGGCGACACGCGCCTCCAGCTTCCCCACCGCGAAGTAGTCGAGGAAGAACAGGGGCTCGGCGCCTTGGACCGCGATGTCGTTGACGCAATGGTTCACCAGATCTTCGCCAATGGTGGAGTGGTCGCCGGTGAGAAACGCGAGCTTGATCTTGGTGCCTACGCCGTCGGCCGAGGAAACCAGCACCGGCTCGCGATAGCCCTTAAGCAGATAGCCGCCCCCGAAGCTGCCGATGTCGGTGAGGACCCCGGAGGTGAACGTCTTCCGCGCCGCTTTACGGATCAACGAAACCGCGCGATCCGCTTCGTCGATATCGACGCCGGCCTTTTTGTAGGTGATCTTCGGTCGGTGCGCCATTTTGGGGAATTTCCATGATAGGGCATGCGCCTCGGCGCGGCTTGGAGCTTGGCGCGAGGAGCGGTGAATTATGGTGTATTCTGGTGATAAATAAACACCACGTTGACAGACGCGGCCACGATGAGGAGGAGCGTTTCGCTCCCCGCGGATTTAGCCGAAAAAATCGACGCCATCGCGGCGAGCCGCCGGGTTAGCGCGAACCGCGCCATCGTGGATTTGCTCGGCGACGCGATCGCGGCATATGAACAACGCCGCGCGGCATTTCTCGACCTCGCCGACAGATTCCAAAAATCGAAAGATCCGGCCGAAACCAAGAGACTGCGAGAGCAACTTGAGAGAATGACCTTCGGCTCCTGATGCCGAAGATTCAGTGGGTCGATCTGCCTCCTCAACTCCGCCGGCATCTCTTTGATCGCGCCAAAGAACGAAAAATATCGCTGGAGGACCTGTTTGCGCTCGAAGAGTGGCGCAGGCATTCTCCCGACGTCCCCGAAGGACGCTGGTACAAAGATTTCGGATCTTTCAAATTGTGCGGCGAGGGCCGATACCCGAAAACTTTCCTGCTGAAAGGCCAGGCAGTCGAGTAATCAGCTCAGCGAAATCGCGGGCGAACCCGCAAAATCCACTAGCACGCCCAACTCGCGCTCGTCGCCGCCGGACGGACGGATCGCGCCATCCAGTTCGAATTCGATGTTGATGGCGCCCGCCTCAACCGAAGGGATCGATGCCGAATATTCGTGCTCCCCGGCCGTGGAATAGACGCTCCGCTCCAGTTGCGCCCCATTCACCGCCGCCGAAAGCGCCAGCGCGGGCCGCTGCTCCAAAATTTCCTTCGGCAGGTGGAATCGGAAGCGTAGCTGGGCGGGAGCCAGCGCCGCGGTCAAATCGAGCACGGCGGAGAAGCGCCGCGCCGTCCAGCGCCAGGAGTTGTACTCCAGCTCATGCCATCCGCGTTCCAGGCTCAGCGCGCAGTCCGGCCGCGCGAAACGGCTTTCCGCCAGGACAAACGCGCGCGTGTCGCCTTGCGGAGTCACCGGATCGCCCAGCGAAGCGGCCGCCCCCGCCGTCGCATAGTGCCACACGTTCCAGCCGGCGCGCCGCAACAGGCGCTTCAGTGCGGTTTCCGAAAAAATCCAGAAGTTGGTCGGATCGCGATTGAGTTCCTCCTCGTCCACCAGGTACGCCAGAGGATACGCTCCGAAGTCGAGCTTTCCCCCCGGCACAAGCGACGCTATGCGAGTGCTCAGAAACATATGACGGCTGCTGTGGGCCAGGGCTTCCAACACCAGAAACGGATTCTTCAGGTGATACAAGACTCCCAGCAGCAGCGCGAGTCCGTAATTCGCGCCGGGGAGATTGGGCCGCTTGTCGAGATCGATAGCGTGGATCCCCACATCGGATTCGAGAAGCCGCTTCAGCTTGCGCGCGCCCAGCAGCCGGTTATAGTTGGTGGGCGCGTGATCGATGCAATCGATGTGGCGTGCGCCCAGCGATTCCAGGAAGAACGCGACATCGCCGTCGCCGCAGCCCACGTCCAGCACCGGCGCGTTTCCCATTAAACTGCGCAGCTTTTCGACGTCGCCGCCCAAAAAGCCATCGAGCGTGTCCATCGAGCCCAACGAAGCCCAGGGATACCACTGCACCTCTTCGAGCGGATTCGCGTCTTTCAAGGCTTTCAGCCGTTCGTGGAACTGGTTGGCCAGCGTGCGGAGCGTAGGAGTGCGGCTCATGCGAATTTTTCATGATAAGCTTGCGCCGGAGCGCGAAGCTGTTGCCGCCGAAAAAATCCGGCTAGCGCAAGCGCCACGGCGGCGGCCAGGCCGATGAGCGTCATGAGCCCGCCGGCATAAACGGAGCGGGGGCGATAGCTCATCTCGATGCGATGAATCCCGGCCTCGGCGACCACGCCCCGCAGGGCGCCGTCGATTTCATAGATCGGAACGGGCCGGGAATCGACCAGCGCTTGCCAGCCCGGAAAGAACGTTTCGCTTGCGACCACCATTCCTGTACAGCCCATGTCGGCCGTCACCAGAATTCTGGATTTACGGCGCTCGATCAATTGCACGCGATCTTCGCCCCTGCATCGCTCGAGCTTCGGCGCCGGGCCAGTTGTAAAGCCCAAACCGCGCAGATCCGCGCTCTCCAAGCGCGAAAGCAAATCCTTGCGGCTCACGGAAGCGATCTCATGCACTGTCCAAGCCCGCGGGAACGCTTCGGTATTGCGATACACGGTGAGCCCGGACGTGGAGCGAAATACTTCGCGCTGATCCTCGCGAATCGGTTTCGGACCTAAATAATGCGTCAACGAAAAGAGCTTCTCCACAACCGGGCTGTCCGGCGGCAGGCTCGCAAGCTCGGCCACGTTGGAAGTCATGCCGCCCAGGTAGGCTTGCATAGCGTCGATATCGTTCCAGTCGCCCAGATTGGCGGGCACGGATTTTATGTCGGTCTCCAGCCGTATGAAATCGGGTTGCGACCGCACGAAATCGATCGCGTCCTGGTTCTTGCTCAGCTCGGCCAGATAGCCGCCCGGATGGTCCCGATCGCGGAAATTATCGCCGGTAACCGTGCCCAACTCAAACAGCATCAAGGCAATCAGCAATACCGTGGCGGCGGAGGCCCTCATCCATTGCGATCTCAGGCCCTGAAGAATCGCCGCGAGCGCGAGCGCGACCAGGCCCAAGATGGCCAGCCGTTCATATTCACGCGAAGCCTCCGGTCGAAATGCGCTCGCGATGGCGAGCGCGGGCCAGGGCAGGGCGCCGGCTATCGTCAGAATGGGAATCCACCACTTGCCCCAGCGCATGCCTGCGCGGATCGCATCTACGCCGTAAGCCGCAAGCGCCGCGATGCCGAATTGCGCGATGACCAGCGCCATCGCCGGACTGCGAGCTTTCTCCACCATGGGCACGAATAAATAAGCGACGCCATGAAAAACGGAATTACCGCCAAGCGCCAGGAGAACTGCGCCGACTACGGCTCCGCCTAATAACCGAACCTCCCGTGATCGAGAATTTGCGGCGAAGCCATTTGCGGTAAAACCGATGATAGCGAGCGAAAGCGCGACCAATCCCACGAATGTGTCGTAGCTGGTGAGATGCGGCAGCACCAGCCCGAGAATCCCCATGGGTGACAGCGAGTACTGCTCATGCACGTCGTAAGGGACGCTCTGGCCCCAGTAGATCCCATAGGGCAATCCCACAAACCGAATCGCGCGAACTCCATATTCATAAGCGGGCAATACTTGCAGACCGCTGGTCAAAACGGCGAAGAGGGCGAACGCGCCAATGGGCTTGAGCGCTCTGATCCGGCTCCGCGCGATCTCGTAGAGCCACAAGCCCGCGGCGAGCAGCACAGTAAAGGTGGGAATTTGGTGGTGGCCGCTCAAGAACGAAATCCCGAGAAATGTTCCGGCGAAGGCCGCGCTTGAGACGGGACTCCGCCCGCGGATGGAGCGCAAACAAAACAGCGTCACCAGCGGAATCCAAATGGCTCCATTCAGCATCTGCGGCCAGCCGATGTTTCCGGTGACGCCGCCGAGCGCGAACGCCAATCCTCCGAGAATCGATGCCGACGCGCTAAGTCCCAGGTCCCGGCAAAGCCAGTAGCAAAACAGCGCGGCCAGGAAATGCGTGAACACGAAGTAGAGATGCAGCGAGGACTGTCGAATGTGGCCGTCCTTAAGCGGCAGCAGGAACAGCGGCCAATTCAGCGGATAAGCCGCGCCGGGCTGAAGTTGCCCCACCAGCGGTTGCCCTCCCCACTCGTGGGGATCCCACAGCGGCAGCTCGCCCCGATGCCATGACGCCGCTTGGAATTGCAGCCACGGCATCACCTGATAGGCCGCGTCAGGCTGGTCCAACCACGTGTATTGCGTGGTGAGCAGTTTCCAAAAGAAACCGGTGACGATCGCGAACAGGAGCAGAGGACCCGCGAACGCCCGAAGCCGCATGGATCACGGCTTGCGCGCGATGCCGATGATGGAGGTCGGCCTCCACGGCAGAAACCGGTCTATGCGGCGCCACAGCCAGACGAAGCGGTCGTAAAGCTGCATCTGATTCCAATCCAGGCTGGTGCGCTTCAGGATTCTGCCGCTTACAAACCAGGGAAATCGTGAGACGCGGTTGAAACGGAGAATCCGCTCGACCTGGAATCCCACTGCCTCCATCTTTTTTTGCAGTTCGGCTTCGGAATACCGCCGGAAATGCCCCAACGCCACGTCAATGGTGCCAAAGACGCTCTGTCCTTCCGGCACTAGCACCAACGCGCGTCCGCCGTGATCGAGGGCCGAATAGATGTTCGAGAGCCCCAGATGATCGTCTTCGATGTGCTCGAGCACGTTCAGGCAGATCACGGTATCCATGGAGTTCGCAAACGGCGCGAAATCGGCGCGATCGGTGAGGTCGCAGCGGTGGGCTTCCAAATTCAAACGATGAGTAAAGCGCGAGGACAGACGGGAAAGATATTCGGGATTGAGGTCGGTGGCAAGATAACGCTTGCGCCCCGGCAGCAAAGCGCGCGAGAGATTGCCGATACCGCTGCCGATTTCGAGCACGCGCTGGCCCACGTAGGGGCGGATGGTGTCCGCCATCCACCGGTTGAAGCGCGGCGCCGCCGAGAGCGCATGCAGCGTCTTCGCGCCGGGATCTTTGTAAAGATCGCCCGATCGCGCGAAGCGAAAAATCGCAAGTACGATCTCGATGGCGTCCTTCGGGCCGATCTTCTTGCCTTCCTCGTAGGTGCGGCCGTGATAGCTCACGGGGACTTCGTAAATGCGCGCGCCCCTGCGCGCCAGCTTAATGGTGATTTCAGGCTCGAAGCTGAATCCGTCGGAGCGCAGCGGCGTCTCGGAAAGCAGGGCGGTCCGGAAGGCCTTATAACCGGTGCCCATATCGGTCAGGTTCACGTCCGCGATCACGTTGCACATGCCAGTGACCGCCCGGTTGATCACCGAATGCCAGTAGTACATCACGCGCCGCTCGCCGACGATCATGAATCGCGATCCATAGACCGCGTCGGCCTTGCCTTCGATCAGCGGTTTGAGCAGACTTGCGTAATCCCGTGGATCGTATTCGAGGTCCGCGTCTTGAATCAGGCAATATTCTCCGCGCGCCTGCTCCGCCGCCGTGCGGATTGCCGCTCCTTTGCCCAGATTGCGAACGTGCCGGATGAGCCGGACCACGCCGGGATGGCGGGCCGAGAATTCCTCCACAATTTTGTCCGAGCCGTCGTCGGAGCCGTCGTCGACGACGATAATTTCGCGCTGCAAATCTCGTGGAAGAGACGCGGCGAGCGCGCGTTCGAGCACGGTTCCGATAAACTCCTCCTCGTTGTAAAGCGGGACCAGAATCGAAACGGTGGGATTGGAATTGCTGAAGGCCACTATGGCGGTACCCGTCGGAAAAACACCAACGAACTTTCGTTAGTATAACGGAAGACGAGTGAGCGATGACGAGTGAGAAAAACCCGCGTTTCGGGCTGATTGCGCTCTCGCTTCTGTTCGTCGTTGCGGGTCTTCTGTTCGCGCGCCGCCTGGGAATCGAAACCGACGAGGCGATGCTCGCCAATGGCATCTACGATCATGGCGCGCCTCTGTATTCGTGGAACATCGGCGGATTCGAGATTCCAGTGATGCTCATCACCTATTTGGGCGCGCTGAAAACCTGGCTTTATAACCCTTATTTCGCTGTATGGGCCCCAGGCGCGATCTCTCTCCGCCTGCCGGCGATCCTGGCGGGCGCGGGAACGCTGTGGTTGTTTTTTTTCTTCGTCGATCGCGTGGCGGGTCGGCTTGCCGCTTGGATCGGGGTGTGCTTGCTGGTGACCGACTCGGTTTTCCTCTTGATTGAGGCGACGGATTTCGGATTTGTCGCGATCCAATTTGTGCTGAAGCTCGCCGCGATTTTGCTTTTGCTGCGGTTTCACAGGGGCGGATCGCCGCGGGCGCTTGCCGGGGGTTTTTCCCTGCTGGGCCTGGCGATGTGGGACAAATCCGTCTTCGCCTGGGTGCTGTTCGGATTGATCGTCGCGGTCGCCGCCGTGTTCCCGCGAGAGGTGTGGAAGCATATCTCGCGGCGCAATGCAAAAATCGCCGCCGCCGCTATGCTCGTGGGCGCATTGCCGCTCGTTGTCTACAACATCGCTCATCCGCTGATCACGCTGCGCGCCAATGCCAAGGCTGCCAGCATTCCGGTTCTGGCGAAAGCGGATCTTTTGGCCCGGACGTTGAATGGCTCCGTGCTATTCGGGTTCATGAGCGCGGACAATCCCGGCCCGAACCCCGTGACGCCGCGCCGGGCCTTGCAGACGCTTTCGGAGCGATTAGCCGGCTGGCGGGGCGGCTGGCATCGCAATTTGCTGCTGCCCGCGCTGGCGTTCGCCCTACTGATCGCGCTGCCGGCGCGGCGCGCGCGCAAGCCGGTCTTATTCGGCCTCATCCTCTGCGCCGCGACTTGGCTCGCGATGGCGTTCACCGCGGACGCGGGCGCGGCCCAGCACACCATCCTACTGTGGCCGTTTCCTCTGTTCATCGCCGCCGTCGCTCTGGCGCAGTTGCCGCGGCGTGTAGCCATCGCCTTGGCCGCCGTGCTTTGTCTCGCGAATGTCGCCGTAACAAACCAGTACTACGCCGAGCTGGTGCGCAACGGACCGGGCATCCGGTTCACCGATGCCGTCAATCCGCTCAAAGAGTACCTGCGGACTTCGAAGGCTCCGCGTATTTTCAGCACCGATTGGGGATTTATCGAAACGCTGTGCCTGCTTACCGAAGGAGAGTTGCCGGTTTTTAACGCCGACGTGGGCGATCCGGACATGCTTCATCGCATCGTTTCAGATCCCCAGCATCTGTTTGTTTCCCACACGCCTGGGTTCACATTCATGCCCCGGATTCGTTCTCGCCTGGACGATTGGGCGCGCAAAGACGGTTACGAGGAAGAGCCGGTGACGACCATCGCCGACCGCAACGGGCGGCCCACCTTCGAGGTCTTCCGGTTCCGCAAGCGAAGTTCGAACTGAGCGCTACTCCGGTCTAAACTTCGCCACGGCGCCATTCGGCCCCACAGCCCAGCCCGTTCCGGCCGCAAAACTCATCGCGTTATAGCCCCCGCCATCGAACTTCTTCCAGTTCTTCCCGGCATCGACCGAAACGTCGGATCCGGACGGGCCCGTCGCGATCCACATTTTCAAAGGCTCGAAATATGCGACGGCGGACCGGTAGCCGGAAGCGGCAGCCGAACTCCAGGTCTTCCCGCCGTCGGTCGTCTGCGCGGACGCGCCCGCGCTCTCAGCCGGCTTCATATAGTCGCCTCCCGCCGCCATCCCGAGCGGGCCGGAGAACGCCAAAGAAAAAATCCCCGCGCTATCCGAGTCTCCGCGGATCGGCGTCTTCACGGCGCTCCACGTTTTCCCTCCATCTTCCGTGTGAAACACGCGGGCGCCGCCGCGCCCTCCCGTTCCAAACCAGGCTTCGTGCAGGCCTCGCACGAAGAGAGCCGAATTGCTCGCGGCGAAAGCGCCTTCCTCGGCGTTGGCCGGCGGTCCTTTCACGGGTTGCCACGTCGCGCCGTCGGAGGTGACGTAGATCGTGAATCGCCCCTTTACCGGATCGCCGAGAACGACTCCGTGCGCCGGGTCCCACATGGCGATGGCGTCCCAGAATCCCTTCGGATCGGGATTGATTTGCAGTAGATGCCAGGTTGCGCCGGCGTCCACCGTTTTGTAGATGCGCGATTTTTCTCCGGGTCCGCTGCTCAACAGGAACGCGGTTTTCGCGTCAATTGCCCGCACTCCGCGGAAGTCGAGGTCGGCGGCGCCGGGAACCGTCGCGGCGATCCAGGTCGCTCCGCCGTCGGTGGTGCGGAGATACGTTCCTTTAGAGCCGCTCGCCCAGGCCACAGTTGCGCTCACGGCGCTGATGCCCCGCAAACCGGCATTCGTGCCGCTTTGCTGCGGAATCCATGCTTGGGCTTGGGCCAGCCCCGCGACAGCCAATAAAGCAAGGGATTGCAAGGTCAAATTCCGAGCTTACCGCTGTTGCCACAATTGCCCAATGCAATGGTTCGAGGACGAAGAACGTAATCCGTCGATAGGTATTCAACCGGCGCTTATCCTCGGCCTTGCGGCCGGGGCTAGGTGCGAACGCTGGAACACCGTCGTGCCCACTTTCAGCCCCGCCCGTGAGGGCGGGGGCAAGCTTACGGACGAAGAGTTCTGGGCCGCCGCATTCAAGATGAAGGGGATGCCGCGGAGAGCCCATGGTGATATGATTCCGGCCGTGTCGGTCCGGCTATTGATTTTAGGAGGTTCCCCATGCTGCGTTCTCGACGCTTCGCCGCGTGTGCAAATAGGCACTTGGATGCCAGGAAAGCTGTTTTGGTTCTGGGAGCTTGTTCCGTGCTGCTTCTGGCAGCCTCTCCGCTGTTTTCACAGGGGGCGGCCGGCAGCATCGCAGGCTCCGTCGTGGACTCGAGCGGCGCCTCGGTTGCCGGGGCCAAGGTGACGATTACAGATACGCAAAGAGGCCTCACGCGCGATTTGGCAACGGACTCGGCCGGAGCCTACGCCGCCCCGAACCTCAACCCTGGAACATATTCGGTGCGGGTCGAGCTCCAAGGTTTTAAGATCTACGACCGCAGTAATATCGTGCTCGGAGTCAGCCAGGATATCCGCGTCGATGTCGAGCTCGAGCCGGGCGCCCAAAATCAAACCATCACTGTCACCTCCGAAGCTCCGCCCTTGAACACCAGCAATGCTGAAGTCGGCGGCGTCATCAGCAACCAGGTGATCAACGATCTCCCTCTGAACGGCCGAAACTTTGAGAACCTGCTGGATCTGCGTCCGGGCGTCGTGAAGTATCCGGGTAACTCCGGCTGGACCCAGGCCACCGACGGCTTGCGCCCCCACGACAACTTTTTCATGGTGGACGGCATCAATAGCAACGATCCCTGGATGGCACAGAGCATGATGAACGCAGTCATGGCCGCCGGCGATGCCGGCACCATTCTGCCGATCGACGCCATCGATGAATTCATGACCAACCAGAATCCGCGTGCCGAATACGGCTGGAAGCCCGGCGCTGTGGTGAATGTCGGCATCAAGTCCGGCACCAATGCGTACCACGGCACGGCTTATGCCTACGGCCGCACGGATTCATGGGACGCCAATAATTTCTTCAGTAACGAGGTAGGCCAGCCTCTTCCGCCGCTTTCTCTCGAGCAGTACGGGGGGAGCCTGGGTGGGCCCATCATCCGGGACAGGCTCTTCTTCTTCGGTAATTTCGAAGCCCAGCAGTACAATGTCGGTAGTCCGTTTGTACACACCGTGCCGTTCACGGCCCCCGGCACAGGATCTGCGTCGCAGAACTTGATCGGCGCCTGTCAGGCCGCGCTGGCGGCGGGCAAGACTGTTACCGCTCTTAGCGCGCAATTGGCGGGCCTCGGCGCCTCGTGTAGTCCGCTTGCAAACTATCCTGGGCTGTTCCCGGCCAGCTCGACCGGATCGTACCCAACCTCGTTGTCCAGCTCCAACTCGATATTTTCGGGAGTGGGCAAGCTGGATTACCGCATCAACGCCAAGAACTCGATTAACGCGATGTTTTTTATGAGCCCGGGCCGCGGTACCTTCGTCGACGCCCCCGCTTCTGAAATAGCCGAGCCCTGGTTGACAACACAATATGCACGTTCGCAGGTCATCTCCGGAAACTGGATTGCGATCGCCAGGCCCACGATAGTAAATTCGCTTCGGATCGGCGTGTCCCGTTATCACCAAATCTTTGGGACCCCGGATGTCACTGAAAATCCTGCCAACTACGCTTATAATGGCTCCACTTACCACTTTTACACCGGACAGACCGATCCTACATTCTTTGGATTCCCCCGAATCCAAATCAGTGGTTTCCCCAGCTTTCAGTTGGGCGGGCCAGTCAGTTGGCCCAAGACGGTTGGACCCGACAGCGTTTACCAGTTCACCGATACCCTTTCATACCAAAAGGGAAAACACTCGATTAAATTCGGTGGCGAAGTTCTCTTGAATCGGAGCGACGATAACGTCACCAGCAACAACAAGGGCCCAGTGTCGTTTAGAAGCCTCCAGGACTTCTTCACTGGAACCCTCAGGACTGCGCGAATTACCAGTGGGGATACGGCCCGCAGCTTAAGCGACAACGGCTACGCGCTGTTCGTTCAAGATGACTGGCGCCTTAAACCCAGGTTCACAATAAATTTAGGTTTGCGGTACGAATTAACTACCGTGCCGCAGGCTGACCACAATTTGCTCGGCAATTTCATTCCCGGGCAAGGCTTGTTCCAGGTGGGAAGTAATCGACTCTCCAGTGTCACAAACGGCGACCATAAAGACTTCGCTCCTCGAGTAGGCTTCGCTTGGGACGTCGGCGGGAACGGCAAGACCGTGGTTCGCGGCGGTGCCGGAGTATACTACTCACAGGCCAGCTTCGACACCTTCATGGCCGTCAACAACCTGTTCGGCCTGCGGACCATCCCCACCGGCGTGCCGCTGTATGCGAATGGCAATTCTACCCCGGCCACGGCCGGCGGAACCATCAACGTTGCCACCATCAGCTACTCGGGTTCATCCCTCGGCTCGCCCACTACCCCGGGCAGCATCGAGTATGGCTGGGTCCACAACAGTTCGACTACACCGGTTTACTCTCTCAGTTCGGCATGCGGCGATGGTACTGTCACGTTACCCACTGGCTTTACTCCCCAGCCCTGCTCCATTCTCGGAGTCGATCCGCATCTTAAAACTCCGTATGTCGTTACTTATAACTTGGGCATCCAAAGGGCTCTCACCAACAACCTGACCCTCGAAGCCACTTATGTCGGCAATAATGCCCGTCGATTATTTGGGATAACCGACCTGAATCAGCCTCAAAGGAGCGGCGGCTTTAGCCCGGGTTGGGGGAATCCCGCGGATCCCAATAGCGCGGCCGGACAATGTCTCGCGAGCGCTTCTTCAGGCTATGGAAACTGCGCTCCGGACACTGGTGCCGAAGTTGCGGCTCAGCCTTACAACGCGAAGTTCCCGTATCTGAACTATATCGATTTCTTGCAGAATAGCAACATCTCTAATTACAACTCGCTTCAAGTGTCACTGACCCAGCGGACGCAGCACGGCTTGTCCTACGTGCTGGGTTACACTTGGTCTCACGCCCTATCGGAAAATCCGGATAACTGGAGTCTTTTCGTGCCGATCGATAGCGCGAATCAGAAATCCATCTATGGAAACAGCATGTTTGATATCCGGCACCATTTCACGGCTTCGGTTACTTACTTGATTCCGGGGAAAAAGACTCGCACCGAGCTCCTGGAAGGCTGGTCCGTTAATTCCATCGTGTTGATCCAGACGGGCGCGCCGTGGGGCATCAATGACCTCACTACCGACTTTAGCGGCACCAACGAACTCAATAACCCCATAACCTCAAACGGCGAGCAATGGAACTTCTACGGTAATCCGAGTGACTTCGAGACCAGGAAAACATTCAATGACACGAATGGCGGAGCCACGGGGATTCCGTATTTCGCTCCGACTGGCGATCCGAACGCCCCTACAGCCAATACCGCGTGTAATTCCCAAGCCGTAAAGAACGGCCCCCTGGCTGTCGCCGCCTTGGCGAACTTGGGTTGTTATGCGAATGGCAGTTCGATTCTGATTCCGCCGGCGTTCGGCAGCTATGGAACTACTGCGGCCAACATGTTCCGTGGCATGCCGTACTGGAACGTGGATATGTCCATCACCAAGGCTTTTCGGTTCAGGGAGCGCATCTCTGCTCAGTTCCGCGCCGAATTCTTCAACGTGTTCAATCACGTAAACATCGCCAACCCCTACGGCGGGCCGGGCGGCGGCAACGGCTTCACAGATCCTAGCGGCGCCGCCGGAGCGGGTTTCGGATTCCAGAATTCCACTCCGGACGTCGTCAGCTCGAACGCGGTGCTCGGCTCGGGTGGGCCGCGTGCGATCCAGTTAGGGCTCAAGATTAACTTCTAACTCAGGCGAGCCGAGTGATGGAGTCCCAGCGGGGACTTAGCTGGCGGGGCACGCGGTTCAATCGTTCCGAATAGCCCCGCGACAGCGAATAAAACAAGGGATTGCAAGGTCGCATTCCGAGCTTACCGCTTTTGCCATAATTGCCCAATGCAGTGGTTCGAAGACGAAGAGTTCTGGCGCATCTTCTACCCTTGGATGTTCGCGGCCGAGCGCCGGTTCCAGGCCGCTCCGCTGGAGGTGGAGCAACTGCTGGCCTTGAGCGGAGTGAGCGGAGGCGCCGCGCTGGATTTGTGCTGCGGACCTGCGCGACACAGCCTTCTGCTCGCGGAAAAGGGATTTCGAGTAACGGGTGTAGATCGCACGCCTTTTCTGCTGGCGAAAGCCAAGGAGCGCGCCGCGAGCGCGGGCGCCTCCATCGAGTTCGTCCAATGCGACGCGCGCGATTTCCTGCGCCCCGGCGCTTTCGATCTGGCCGTCAACCTGTTCACATCCTTCGGCTACTTCGAAACGCGCGAGGAAGATCTTACGTTGCTACGAAACGTCCGGACAAGTTTGAAGCCCGGCGGCGTGTTCATCATGGATCTGGTGGGAAAAGAGTGCGTCGCCGCTTCTCCCGGCAAAACGCGATGGGAACAATCCTCGGATGGAGACATTCTCATCGATCACGCCGAGGTTGTGCCGGGCTGGGCTAAGCTTCGTCTCCATTGGCTGCTGGTGAAGGGCGAGCAGGCCAGACGCTTCAGCTTCGATCTGAATCTGTATTCGGGCGTGGAGCTATGCGCCGCGCTGGAACGGGCGGGGTTTTCCGATATTCAGATCTTCGGCAGCCTGGCGGGCGCGCCTTACGACGCGAAGTCGTTGCGGCTGGTGGCGCGGGCGGTTGCCCCGGGTTAGACGCGATCCGGTATTCTGATCCTTAAAGGAGATTCCGCTCATGACCAGAACGTTCGGCGCGCGATTTCTCGCGATTTTTGCGCTTGCCTGCCTGATAGGCGTGTCCGGCTTCGCGCAAGCCAATGCGAAAAAGAAAAGTTACACGCTGCACGGAGTCATTCAGGCTGTGAAAGGCTCGGAAAAGAAAGTCACGGTGAAGCACGACAAGATCGAAGGCTACATGGGCGCGATGACGATGGATTACAAGGTCGCCGACGACGCCATGATGAAAAAGCTCAAGGCAGGAGACGAAATCACCGCGACCCTGTATCAGGACGACTACACTCTCTACGACATCCGGCTGACGCAGATCGACGACCGGGTGCAGTGACCCAGCCAGATAACGGCCGCGCCCCTAGTGGAGAAGCCGTCAGGCAACTTCCTGTAGCTCGATGTAGCCGACCGCGGTGTGAGGTTCGGGCGCGGGTTCACCGTCCTCGCGTAAGCCTTCCAGGTGGAGTTCTATCGCCTCGCGGATATTCCGCTCGATTTCCGCTACTGTCCTGCAAGTAGTGATGCAGCCTGGAAGGTCCGGGACATAAGCCGATAGATTGCTCTCCCCATGCTCGATCACGATCGCGTATTTCTTCATGCTTTACTCCTGAGGCCCGCCTGAGTCAGCACACTTTTCAGCGTATCAGGATGCACATCGTCGCTCGGATGTCCAGGGACGGTGACACGCCCTTCTTGATCGGGTGCTTATATTGGCGGTGACTACCGCGCGTCCGGACATGCCGCCAGCCGTCGGTCTCGATTAGCTTCACGAGATCGCGTACTTTCATTTTTCAGCCTGTCCATCTGCCGGGACAAGCTAAAGCTTGTCCTACTGTTTCCACCTGGGCTTCGGTTAGTTCTGGATAGATCGGCAGAGCGAGCACCTGGTTCGCGACTGATTCCGAAACCGGAAAATCGCTTGCGCGATAGCCGAGATCGGCGTGGGCCTCCATCAGGTGAATGGGAACCGGATAGTGGATCGCGAACTGGATCTGGCGGGCACGCAGGCGCTCCGCCAGCGCGTCGCGCTCCGCTGAGAGGACGGAATAGACGCAATAGACGTGGCGCGTATCCGGCATCACGGAGGAAGGCGTAACGCCGCTTTCGGCGAGCAACCGTGTGTACAAGGCGGCGTGGGCGCGTCGGGCCTCCGTCCAGCGCTCCAAATAGCGCAGTTTCACGCGTAAAATAGCGCCCTGAATGCCGTCCATGCGGTAGTTATAGCCCTGAATGGCGTGATGATATTTGCGCTCCGAGCCCCAGTCGCGCAGCATGCGGATGCGGCGGGCGTATTCAGCATTATTCGTTGTGACCATGCCGCCCTCGCCGCAGGCGCCGAGATTTTTTGCCGGATAGAAGCTGAACGCGGCCAGATCGCCGAGCGAGCCCGCGCGCCGGCCCTTATATTCGGCGCCGTGCGCCTGAGCGGCGTCTTCGATCACGACCAGATTGTGTTTCCGCGCGATGGCCAGGATCGCGTCCATGTCGGCAGGCTGACCATACAGATGTACCGGCACGATTGCCTTGGTGCGCGGCGAGATTTTGCCTTCGATTTGAGTGGGATCGAGGTTGAACGTCTTGGGATCGATATCGACGAATACCGGTTTGGCGCCGGTGTAGCGGATCGCTGCGGTCGTAGCTACAAAGGTGAACGGGACGGTGATTACGTCGTCGCCGGGGCCGACGCCCGCGGCCAACAGAGCCAAATGCAGCGCGCTGGTGCCGGAATTGACCCCAATTGCGTGCGAAACGGTGCAGTAAGCGGCGAATTCTGACTCGAATTGCGCGACTTCGCTACCCAGCACGAACTCGCTCGATTCCAGGACCTTCAGAACTGCTGCGTCGATCTCGGGCTTGATCGAAAGATATTGCGCCTTGAGGTCAACGTAGGGAATCATAGGGAACTGTCGATTTCGCGGCTGGGCCGGGGCCGAACCCGACAGCTTATTATAGACTTGCAGTCAAATCTCCCCCATCCAGTAACCCAAACGGACCCAGAATCGTTTTGATTGGTGGACTTGTGAAACCGCTCTCTTTCTTATTGATAACTCTTGTGTTGCCGGTTGTTGCGTGGGCCGCTTCGGAGACCGGAGTGGTTCGCGCCGCCGATCAGCTTATCCCGGGCGCGGCGGTCACCGCCAGCCAGGGCAACGCCAAGATCGTCGCCTACACCGACGAGAACGGCCGCTACACGATGAATCTGCCGGCGGGCGTCTGGGACATCCAGGTGGAAGCGTTCGGGTTCATCACACTCAAAGACCGAGTGACGGTGGGGAACGAGCCGGGGTTCAAAGACTGGTCGCTCGAGATGCCGCGCCTGGGAGAAAAAACGGGCGCGCAGACTCCGGCCGCGGCGCCCGCGGCGGGAGAACAAAACGCGCGCGGGAGAGGACGCGGCGGGCAGCGGGCCGGCGCGGGGCGAGGCGGATTCGGCCAAGGCCGGGGAGGTCCGGGCGGCGCGCCGCCGGCGGGGCAGCAGCGGCCCACCTTCCAGAGTGCACAAGCCAACGCGACTCAGCAGAATGCCAATCAGCAGAATGGGTCGGCGCCGGATCAGCAGCAGGGATTGGATGCGGGAGGCGCTTTCGGCGGGCTGGGCGACGCAGCCGGCGGGGACGCGGACCAAGCGTTTCTGGTGAGCGGCAGCACTAGCGGCGGGCTTGCGGCTTCGAGCGACGACGAAAATCGCCGCCAGCGCGATTTTCAAGGGCGCGGCGGTCCGGGCGGGCCCGGCGGAGGATTGGCGAATATTGGCGGCGGCTTAGGATTGCCGGCGGGCATGGTCCCCGCGGGCGGCGACGCCCTTGGCCTGGGAGGCTTCGGACAAGCGGCGATTGACGGCGGCTTCGGCGACGGCGGCCCCGGAGGCGGCTTTGGCGGTCCGGGTGGAGGCGGTGGAGGGCGCGGAGGCGGCTTCGCGGGCGGAGGCGGCCGGGGTGGCGGCGGTGGCCGCGGAGGCGGCGGAGGAGGTCGAGGCGCGCGCGGTCAGAATGGCCGCGGGCCGCGTGGGCCGTTCAACGGCAACTTCAACAGCTTCGGAAATCGCCGGCGCAATCAGCCGGCTTACACCGGGTCGCTGTTCATCAATCTGGCGAACTCGGCTCTGAACGCGTCGCCGTTTTCTTTGAACGGCCAGCAGACTTTCAAGCCGTCGTCCGATCGGGCGCAATTCGGCTTTAACATCGGCGGGCCGCTGGTGATTCCCAAGATCCTGCATTGGCCGCGCGCGAACTTCTACTTCACGTATCAGGGGACAGTGAGCCGGAATCCGTTCAATCAGGTTTCGTCGATGCCGACGGAGGCGGAGCGCGGCGGCGACTTTTCGCAGGCGCTGGTCAGGGGCAACACACCGGTTACGATCTACGATCCGCTGAGCGGACTGCCTTTCCCGGGCAATATGATCCCGGCGGAGCGGATTGATCCGGCGGCGCTCGGGCTGTTGAAGTATTTCCCCTCGCCCACTTCCGGAGGGTTCGTGCAGAATTACAACTTGGTCGGAGCGACGCCGAATAACAACAACAATATCGGCACTCGTTTCAACATGCCGCTCAACCGCAAGGACCGGCTGAATTTCAATATCCAGTTCCAAAACCGCTCGTCGCAGAACTTACAGCTTTTCGGCTTCCGCGACAACGGGAGCGGCACGGGTTTGAGCGCGCAGGCGGGCTGGAGCCACAGCTTCGCGCCGCGCGTAAATAACAACGCGACCATCAGCATGAGCCGCAATAACAACAAGACGGCTCCGTATTTCGCTTATACGGCGGACGTCGCCGCGGAGCTGGGAATTCTAGGAACGTCGCAGGACCCGATCAATTATGGGCCGCCCAATTTGTCGTTCACGAACTTCGGGGGATTGAGTGACGCTTCGGCTTCGGTGACGCGCAATCAAACCGTCACCTTCAACGACACCATGACGTACGTGTACAAGCGGAAGCACAATCTGGCGTTTGGATTCACGTACAATCGACTGCAGCAAAACAGCCTGACGTATCAAAACGCTCGCGGGGCGTACACATTCAGCGGCTTGACGACCAGCGAAATCGGCGCAAACGGCCAACCTGTGGCGGGCACGGGCTTCGATTTCGCGGACTTTCTGCTGGGATTGCCGCAATCGGCGTCATTGCGCTACGGCAGCGACAACAACTATTTCCGAAGCTGGAGCACGGCTTGGTACGCGCAGGACGATTACCGCGTCGCGCGCAATTTGACGCTGAATATTGGGTTGCGCTACGAGTATTTCGCGCCGTACACGGAGCTATACGGACATCTCGCGAATCTGGTTGTCCCGCCGGGTTTCGTGGGCGACGCGGCGGTGATGACGCCCGGCGAAGGCCCGGCTCCTTCAAGCCTGGTGCATTCGTCGCCGAACGATTATTCGCCGCGATTCGGATTCGCATGGCGGCCGTTCCCGAAGCACAGCACGCAGATCCGGGGCGGCTACAGCATCTTCTATAGCGGGTCGCCGTACGCGCAGATTGTCAGTCAGCTTGCCTCGCAGCCGCCTTTCGCAACCACCGTTTCGCTGAGCACCAGCACGGCTCTCCCGCTGACGATTCAAGACGGGTTTCTCGCGCAACCGCTGGCTGCGAACGGTCTCACGAATACATACGCCATCGATCCGTACTACAAACTCGCATATGCGCAGCAGTGGGTGTTGGCGGTGCAGAATACGCTGCCGCACGGATTCTTGATTGAAACCGAATATTTGGGGACCAAAGGCACGCATCTGGGCGTGTACGAGCAGCCGAACCAGGCGCCGCAGGGCGCTTCGGTGTTGACGGCGCAGCA
The DNA here is from genome assembly GCA_036557165.1 of Bryobacteraceae bacterium. Classification (GTDB taxonomy): domain Bacteria; phylum Acidobacteriota; class Terriglobia; order Bryobacterales; family Bryobacteraceae; genus Palsa-187. The sequence goes on along the minus strand of DATBIA010000065.1, from coordinate 185,999 downwards.
GCAGCTCCAGATCGTGAACGCGACCAGCTTCAATTATCAGACCGACGGCGCGAATTCGAGCTTCAATTCGGGGCAGGTGCGGATCACGCGGCGGTTTCAGCGCGGGATGTCGTTCAACGCGCTCTATACGTACTCAAAATCGATCGATAATGCATCAAATTTCACCGGAACCGGGGGCACTTTGGTGCAATTTATCGACAATTGGAACCTGGAAAGAGGCCTTTCGGCGACCGATCAGCGGCATCGGCTGACGCTCAACTATACGTTGTCCTCGCCTGTCGGGGTGAACGGAATGATGCGCAACGGCGGATGGAAAACGGCCGCGCTGGCCGGGTGGACCTTGAACGGAGCCTTCACGGCATCGTCCGGCACGCCGCTGACAGCGCGAGTGGCCGGCAACCTATCGAACATCGGCGGAACGGGCGCGCTCGGGACCAGCCGCGCGGAGGCGACTGGTCTTCCCATCGGCGGAGCGGACGGGCAGTATTTTAACCCGGCCGCTTTCACCGCGCCGCCAGACGGACAATACGGCGACGCCGGCCGCAATACGATTCCCGGACCGTTTTTGACGTCGTTGAATATGTCACTGAATCGGGCTTTCCGATTCGGCGAGAGCCGGCGGCAACTGCAGTTGCGGCTGAGCGCGAATAATGCGCTGAATCATGTGGTGATCACTGGGTTTGGGACCACGGTGAACTCGGCGACGTATGGGTTGGCGACGGCGGCGTCGGCCACGCGGTCGGTGAATTTGCTGTTGCGGTTCAATTTCTAAAATCATGCGAATTTTGGGCGGATTTTATCGTAATGCGCCTGGGCTGAAGCCCAGGTTGCAGGCTAAAGCCTGCTCCACCATTCTTCTGACTATGCTGTCGCTTCAGGGGCAGCAGCAGCCGCAGACGGCCACGACCGGGACGGCTACGTTTCGCACGGGGACTACGCTCGTCCCGGTGGACGTCACCGTGAAGGACAAGAACGGGAAAGTGATCGAGGGGCTGAAGGCGTCCGATTTTACCGTGCTCGAAGACGGCAAGCCGCAGAAGGTCTCGATTTTCGATTTCAACAAGCTCTCGACAGATCCGGAGCCGCCACCGCCGCTGTCGCTTGCAGATCAGTTCAAACTGCCCGAGTCGCCCAAGACGACGATCACGGTCGCCGCGCCGGGACAAGTGCAGTATCACGACAAACGGCTGATGGCGTTTTTCTTCGATTTTTCCTCTATGCAGGTGCCGGAGCAACTGCGCGCGCAGGAAGCGGCGCTGAAGTTTCTCGATAAGCAGATCACTAAGGACGATCTGGTGGCGATCCTGCTCTACACGAGCACGATTCAAGTGGGCACCGATTTCACCGACGACCGCGAACTGCTCACGACGATTATCAAGCAGCTTCCGATCGGCGAGATGAGCGAGTACGCGACGCTGGCCGATACGGGCGATTCCGACAGCCCGGACACGCAAGCGGCATTCGTGGCGGACGAGACCGAGTTCAACATCTTTAACACGGATCAGAAACTCGCGGCGATCGAGAAAGTGGCGAAGATGCTCGCCTCTATGCCGGAGAAAAAAGAGCTGGTTTATTTCAACGGCGGCATCAGCAAGACGGGCGTCGATAATCAGGCGCAGCTAGAGGCCTCGATCAACGCGGCCATGAAGGCGAACCTGGTGATTTATCCGATCGACGCGCGCGGCCTGATGGCCGATCCTCCGGGAGGAGACGCGACCAAGGCGGGATCGCGCGGCTCGGGCGCGTTCACTGGTTCGCAGTATAATTCGCAGCGCTCCAGCATTAACGATTCGCAGGAGACGCTGGCTACCCTCGCCGCCGATACCGGGGGGAAGGCGTTTTTCGACAGCAACGATATTTCGCTAGGCATCGTGCAGGCGCAAGAAGCGCAGACCAGCTATTACATTCTCGGCTACTACACGACCAATACCGCCGAAGACGGTAAGTACCGCAAGATTACCGTAAGGCTGAACAGCGGACTTGCCGGAAAACTGGATTATCGACCCGGCTATTGGGCTTCGCGCGATTGGAAGAGACAGAACGGGCAGGACAAGGAGCAGGCGCTGAAGGAGGCGCTTTCCGCCGGCGAGCCGATCACCGACTTGCCGCTGGCGCCCGAAGTGGATTTTTTCCGCATCGGTCCGACCGCTTATTTTGTGCCGGTTTCGTTGAAAATTCCCGGGTCTGTAGTGGAATTGGCCGCCAAAAAGGGCGCCGAGACCACTCAATTCGAATTTGAAGTCCAAATTCAGGACGAGACAAAAGCCACCGCCGGAAACGTCCACGATACTATCCCGATCAAGCTGAACACCGAAGCGGCAAAATCAGGCCGGAAGGGATTCCAGTACGACGCCGGGTTCACCCTTGAACCGGGCCGGTACCGTATGAAGGCCGTGATGCGCGAGAATCTCACCGGCAAAATGGGGACGTTCGACATGCGCTTCAATGTGCCGGACTTGAGCGCCGATACCTCCGGCTTAAAATTGAGCAGCATCATTTGGAGCAATCAACGCGAGCCGTTGAGCGCGGTGGTGGGAAGCGCGGAGAAGCTGAACAAGAAAATCGAGGCGGCCAATCCGCTGATCGTGGGCGACGAGAAGGTGGTACCGAACATCACCAAAGTCTTCCGGCAGAACCAGAACCTGTACGTTTCCTTCGATGTCTACGACGCATTGCCCGATCCAGCCGACGCCAAAGCGCGGCGCGTGAAGGTGAGCATGAGCTGGTTCAATCAGAAGGGCGAGAAAGCGTTCGACGTTCCGGCGATCGGGTTTACCCACACGGCGTCCACGCGGCCGGAGGCGGTGCCGGTGAATATCCAGATTCCGTTAAAGGCTATTGCGCCGGGGCGGTATGTCTGCCAGATCAACGTGGTGGACGAGGCGGGGCGCAAGTTCGCCTTCCCGCGCGCGGCGCTGGTGGTGACGCGGTAGCGCCAACAGGCCCCAAACAGCGACGGTCTGTCCCGCCTGCTGCGCCGGTTCGGCATCGAATCCCCATAGACCTGCACGCCCAAGTGGATTCCTGGGGCGGAATTTGATATCAATAGTCCGAATCGGACTCAACCCGCGAAAAGGAGTACTGCCCCAAATGCCATCCAAGAGAAAGCGATCCATCAGCCGCCGCGATTTTATGGCCGCGAGCGCGGCCGCGTTTCCAGCGCTGAGCGCGCTTTCAGGAACCGACTTGAGCGCCGCGACCACGGGGTCCTTCGCGTCCGCCGCCAAGGCGCCGCTGGATATCGCCGAATGGAGCTTTTTCTGGGTCGGCGTAGAGCGCGCGACGCTCGCGGGAGGCAATTCGCCCGTCGTGGACGGCAAGCAGATGTACGTGGAATATCAGGTTCCGGCGAAGGTACGGCATCCCTATCCCATCGTGCTGATTCACGGAGGAGGCGGGCAGGGCCTGGATTGGATGGGCACGCCGGACGGAAGGCGAGGCTGGTCGACGTATCTTTTGCAGGAAGGCTATCGCGTTTACATTGTGGACCGGCCGGGTCACGGCCGCTCTCCTTATCATCCGGATCTGCACGGGCCGTTTCCCAACGCGCAGACGCTCGAGTCCATTTCTGGCTTGTTCACGCCGCAGCGAGCCAAGGCGCCTGCCGGAGGGCGCGGAGGCCGGGGCGGGGGTTTCGGCAACAGCGGCAACGCCAAGCTGCACACGCAATGGCCGGGCACAGGCGAAGTGGGCGCGCCAGAGTTGTCGCAACTGGTCGCGTCGCAGGGCGGATCGTTTGGGAATGGGCGCGGGCTGATCAAAGACGCGCAGGTGTTGGTCTGGCAGCGCAACGCGGCGGAAATGCTGGATAAGATCGGGCCGGCGATTTTTATGACTCACTCGGCCGGAGGGCCGTTCGGATTTTATGCTTTGGAAGCACGGCCTAAACTGGTGAAGGGGATTATCGTCGTGGAAGGCGCGGGTGGAAGCGCGTTCGCGGGACAGAATCGCTGGGGATTGATCAGCCTTCCGGTAGAGTACGAGCCCGCAGTGAAGGACCCATCGGAGATCAAGACGAAACAGGTGATGCCGAGCGAAGCCGACGCGAAGCTGGGGATCGGCCCGTACAACCTTCAAGCAGAGCCCGCGAGGAAGCTCAAGAACTGGCGCGATTGCCCGATCGCTATCGTGACGTCGGAGGCGTCGTTTGTGGCGCCGAATCCCGGCGCGGTCGCGTATCTGAAACAGGCGGGCGTGTTCGCGGAAGAGATCCGGCTGGTGGACCACGGCATTCACGGCAACGGCCATCTGATGATGGGCGAGAAGAACAATCGCGAAGTGTTGCAGCCGATTCTCGATTGGCTGGACAAGAACGTCACGCAGAAAGCGAAGGGCGTGGCGATCGCGCAGACGAAAGGCGCAAAATCCGGCGACTCGACCGCGATGAAGCTCGCCGACCAGGGCTACTTCTGGGTCGGCTTGGAACAAAAGAAGGTGTCCTACGGGACCATTCTTGTGGGCGCGATGTATGCGCAGTACTTGAAGCCGCAACAGGCGAAGCATCCGTATAATATCGTGCTGGTGCATGGCGGAGCGGGGCAAGGGACGCACTACATGGGAATCGGGGGCCTGGCCGGATGGGCGCATTACTTTGTGCAGGCGGGCTTCAATACGTATATCGTCGACCGGCCGGGTCACGGCCGTCCGGTTTATCATCCGGATTCGCTGGGGCCGATCGGTCCTGTGTTCACGTACGCGAGCGTCACGGGCGATTTTCAGCGTGGGGCGCAAGAGCCAAACAAGCGCTGGAGCGGAACCGCCGACGTCGGCGATCCTTTAATCGATCAGTTCCAGGCCGGGCAGAATTCGACACCGACGGACAATGCGATGGCTCACAAGCTTTGGGCGAGCCGAGGCGCGGAGATGCTGGACAAGATCGGACCGTCGATTATCATGGTTCACTCCGCGGGCGGTCCATTCAGTTGGCTGGTGGCGAACGAGCGGCCAAATCTGGTGAAGGCGATCATCAACGTGGAGGGCGCGGGCGCCACTCCGTTCGCCAACGGCAGCCCGTGGGGCGTGACCGATATTCCTCTGGCCTACGATCCTCCGGCGTCCGATCCGAAGGAGATCGCCACGCGCGATGTGCCGGCGGCCAATGGCGCTCCGGCTTACAAGCTCCAGGCCGAGCCGGCGCGGAAGCTAAAAAATCTGCAAGGCATTCCGATCGCCTATGTGACGGCGGAGCGCTCCGGGCGCAACGGCGCTCCGGTGACCGCGTTTCTGAAGCAGGCCGGTTGCGACGCCGAAGATTTCCGGCTGAAAGACAAAGGCATTCTGGGGAATGGTCACTTTATGATGCTGGAGACGAATCGGAAGCAGGTGTTCGACGCGATTCACGGGTGGATTCGGGGGAAGGTGAGGGCGTAAGTTTCCGATATCTCGCAAAGGCGCAAAGATCGCAAAGATAGACTTTCCATCCGTTTTCCCTTGCGGCCTTTGCGCCTTTGCGAGAGAAAATTCATTTACCCCTGCTCAGCGAGCAGAGGTGGCCGTTTACCCCCACCGTTTCAGTTCAAACCTGGACGCAGTAAGAACAGCTGTTACCCGATGCCGACCACGGCTAGTTGGTTGAAATTGTGCGGCTCGGGGCGCTCGGCTTTACTGCCGGGGGCTGGGCGCGAACGCCGTGCCGCGTTTGGGCAGCCCCACCGGTCACGGCGGTGCGGATCGGCTATATTGAAACGCATATGAAAAGAATCGCGCTTGCGATCGCGTTTGCGGCGGCGGCCTTGGCCCAGGTCCCCAAGGTCGATTGGCAGCGGCAACAGGCCGAGATTTTGCGGCATCACCGGTCGCTGGTCCAGATCGACACCAGCAATCCTCCCGGCAATGAAACCAGAGCGGCCGAGTATTTGAAGAAAGCCTTCGACGCCGAGGGCATCCCGGCACAGATTTTCGCTCTCGATCCAAAGCGGGCCAATATTGTCGCGCGGCTGAAAGGAAACGGCAGCAAGCGTCCGCTTTTGATCCTCGGGCATACCGACGTGGTGGGAGTGCAGCGCGAAAAATGGCCCGTGGATCCATTCGGCGCGATCTTGAAAGACGGCTACATCTGGGGACGCGGCAGCATGGACGATAAGGACAAAGTCGCGGCCAATCTGATGACCATGCTGCTGTTGAAGCGCACCGGGGCGAAGCTGGAGCGGGACGTGATCTTTCTGGCGGAATCCGGAGAGGAAGGCACCACAGGTCCGGGAATCGATTTCATGGTGAGCCGCCATTTCGACGATATCAACGCGGAATTTGCGATGACGGAAGGCGGCGGCGCGACCCTCGACAACGGTCGCGTGACCGTAGTGCAAATTCAAACCACGGAGAAAGTGCCGCGCACAACGCGGCTGGTGGTGAACGGAACCTCGGGGCATGGCTCGATTCCACGAATGGACAATGCGCTGGTGCACCTCTCGGCGGCGGTCGCGAAGGTTGGAAGCTGGGAAACTCCGATGCGATTGAACGACACGACGCGAACCTACTTCGAGAAGCTGGCGTCGATCAGTCCTCCGGATCGCGCCGCTCGGTATAACGCGCTGCTTGACCCAAAGCGCGCGGCCGAGGCGCAGCGCTATCTGAGGGCCATTGAGCCGCAGCGGTATTCCATGCTGCGGACATCTATTGTCCCAACGATTTTGAAGGCTGGGTTTCGAGTCAATGTAATCCCGTCGGAGGCCGAAGCGACGCTCGACGTGCGGGCGCTGCCGGACGAAAACCTGGATAATTTGTATGCCGAGATGCGGAAGGTGATCAACGATCCGGCCGTGAAGATCGAGCATGTGTCCGGCAACGACCGGCCGGCGGGCGCGCCTTCGCGCTTGGACACCGAGATGTATCGCGCGTTAGACCGGGTGAGCAAGCGAATGTATCCGGGCGCGGCGGTCCTACCGATCATGGGAACGGGCGCGAGCGACATGGCGCAATTGCGCGCCAAGGGAATTCAATGCTACGGCATCGGCCCCGCGCGGACGGAACAAGACGCGGCCGAGCATGGCGCCCATAGCGACGTGGAGCGGCTGCCGGAAGCATCGCTATACAACTTCGCCGAGTTCACCTGGAACGTGGTGGTTGAGGTGGCAGTGGCGAAATAGAGCCGCTCAGAAAACCCGCGCGGCCACCATTCCCGCGATTTCCTCACCGATAGCCAGGGATGCCGTGGCGCCGGGGCTGGGAGCGTTCACTACGTGGATTTCACGATCACCCTCAATGAAATGGAAATCGTCGACTAGAGATCCATCGGCCGACATGGCTTGCGCGCGCACTCCCGCGCCGCCTGGCAGGAGGTCCTCTTCGCGAATCTCCGGAACCAGGCGCTGGAGCGTGCGGCAAAACAGCTCTTTGCTGAAGGAGCGGCGAAGCTCGGCCCAGGAGGCGTCGGGATATTTCCGCAGAAACTTCCAGAGGCCCGGGAAGCTCATCGCCTCGGCCAGGTCGGTCAGATTCACATCGCTCTTTCGATAGCCTTCGCGAGCGAATGCAAGCACGGCATTCGGACCGCACTCCACGCCGCCGCGGATCATCCGTGTGTAGTGCACGCCCAAAAAGGGGAAGCGAGGATCGGGCACCGGATAGATCAGATTCCGCACCAGGAATTGACGCTCGGGCCGGATCAGGAAATATTCGCCGCGGAACGGGAGGATCTTCACGGAACTGGCGCGGCCCGTCATCGCGGCGACGCGATCGGAATGCAGGCCCGCGCAAGTGATCACGAAATCGCCGGCGCAATCTCCCGCAGTATGCTCGATCCGCCAGCCCGATCCGTCGCGACGGATGGCGGTGACTCGCGCGCTGGTGCGCACCTCGCCTCCACGAGAACGAATCTCCTCCACCAGCGCCTCGCAAACGCGGGGATAATCAGCGATGCCTTCCTGAGGAACGCGGATGGCAGCCACGCCCGCCGCGTGAGGTTCGATTTCGTGCAACTCCTCCGCAGTGAGCAGCCGCAATCCGCTGAGACCGTTTTGCTGGCCGCGCTCGTAGAGCGACTGCAAACGCGAGGTTTCATCCTGGCTCACCGCCACCACGACCTTGCCGCACACTTCGTGCGGAACCGAGTGGCTTTGGCAGAATTCGACCATCTGGCGGATGCCGCACACGGCCAGGCGCGCGCGCCGCGATCCAGGCTTGTAGTACAGGCCGCAGTGAAGCACGCCGCTATTATGGCCACTCTGATGCCGCCCAACGCCCGCTTCTTTTTCCAATACCGTCACGGCCGAGCCGGGCGCGCGGTGAAGCAGCCGGTACGCTGTAGCCAGGCCGACGATTCCTCCTCCGACGACAACAATGCGTTGAGACACTCCTTCTATCATAAAAGTGAATGCTTATCGTAATGACCGCGCAGGCCACGCCCGCCGACGTGGAGAGCGTACGCCGCAGGATCGAGAGTCTCGGCTTCCGGCCGCACATTATTCCGGGCGCGCAGCGCACTGCGATCGGAATCACGGGCAATCCCGGCCCGATCGATCCCGCGGAATTCCAGGACCTGCCTGGAGTCGCCGAAGCGATTCGCGTCTCGAAACCTTACAAGCTGGTGAGCCGCGAAACCAAGCCGGAGCCCACCGTCGTTGCGATTCGCGGGGTGGACGTGGGCGGTAAGGATGCCGTGTTTTGCGGCGGCCCGTGCTCAGTGGAGAACAGAGAGCAGATTCTGGATTCGGCGCGAGCGGTGAAGGCCGCGGGAGGGCAACTGCTGCGGGGCGGGGCATACAAGCCGCGGACGTCGCCGTACGCCTTTCAGGGATTAGGGGAGGACGGCCTGAAGCTGCTGGCCGAGGCGCGGCATGAATCCGGGCTTGGCATCGTGACCGAGGCCCTGGATGTGGAAACGTTCGATCTGGTGGAAGAATACGCCGATTGCATCCAGATCGGCGCGCGCAACATGCAGAATTTTTCGCTGCTGCGCCGCGCCGGGCGGTCGCGCAAGCCGGTGCTGCTGAAGCGCGGCATTTCGGCCACCCTCGAGGAATTTCTCATGGCCGCCGAATACATTCTTTCCGAGGGCAACTATCAGGTGATCCTGTGCGAGCGCGGGGTGCGCACATTCGCGGACCACACCCGCAACACGCTGGACCTGAGCGTGGTTCCTGCGGTTCAGCGGCTGAGCCATCTTCCGATCATTGTCGATCCGAGCCACGGGACCGGGCGGCGCGATCATGTTTATCCGATGGCTTTGGCCGCGATCGCCGCGGGGGCGTCAGGTTTGTTGGTGGAGGTGCATCCGGCGCCGGATCGCGCGATCTCCGACGGATACCAATCGCTTTATCCGGAGCAGTTCGCCGAGGTAGTCCGGGATTGCCGCGCTATTTCCGACGCTTTGGCGCGCCGCGAGCCCGCGCGGGCGTCCTGACGCGGAATATCTCCGGCGGAGGACGGTTCTGATAGGCTTGAGCTATTATGGCTGGCATCGTTCATCGCGCTCCTCCGCCCGAGCAGCCGGAAACGCCGGCCACAAGCCTGCCCGATCCATCGGCTGGGGTTGCCGCGCCTGAGTCTTGGGAAGCGGACGGCGCGGGAGATTCGCTTGCTTTTCTGAAATCGCTGGCCGAAGCTTCGGCGGTTTTTATCGCCCTGACGTTCATTGGAGGCTGGTCGTACTTGGCGTCCTATTACAGGACATTCGGCCTGAATCCGTTGGAATTAGACATTTCGATTCCGGTGGTTTCCACCATTGCGGTATACGTTCTGTACAAATCGGTCTGGCCCTTGATGGTGGCATTGGTTTTGATTGTGGCGTTCGCGATCTTTGCCGCCCGCCAAAGAAGGCTGCGGCGAAGCCAACGGCTGGGGCGGGCGCCCGTCGTCGCGGCGCTGGCGATCTTGCTGCTCACCGTCGCGGTTGCGGGAGCTTATCACGGCCGCCAAGTGGCCAACGACGATACGCTAATGGACTCGGCGACTCTGCCGAACGTCGCCTTCGCCTCCAAACTGATGGACTCGGAGCCCTCCTGCGTCGAATATCAAACCTATGGCTCCATGGATTGCAAGTTGTTGCTGCACGTCAACAATACGTATTACTTCTTTCAGCCGGTGCCGAAGGCGGGCATCGGCAGCATGAACTTATACATGCTGTCAGATTCCGATGTATTGGGGGTTCACGTTCAAAGAGGACTCGACCAAAGCGCAAGAATCGAATGAGGCGGACGGTCACATTTTTGTTGGTTGTTGGAACCGCCGCCGCGGCCTTCTCCGACACCGTCACCACCACCGATCATTTAAGCGTGAATGGGTCTCTCAAGCAAATGGCCAACGGAGTGATCGCTCTCGATGCCGTGTTTAGCTCGGGAACGAAGACTCTGTCGATTCAGATGAGCGCGGTGGATAACATCGGCTTCAACGCCACGACGTTCAATCCGGGCGCGCCGCCGACAGTTCTCAGAATTGGTCCTTCCAAAGGCGCGGCCCCGCGCGGGGAAGCGGCGAGCGACGTTATCGTTCTTCGGGGAGGTCAGCGCAGGGATTGCAGACTGCTGAGCATCGATGCGGACACCGTTCACTGCGCCGGCAACGCCGGTGCAAAGGGCAAGGAAAAGGGCGGAGATTACAACCGCAGAACCGTGCTTCGCATCCTGGTGGGAGCAAGATAAGAATCCCGATAGTATTCGCGGGAGAGAGTGTAACCTCCATCATGCGGCCAGGTATTAGATGGTTGGGTTCCGAGCGGTTTCGATGAAGGGGTGACATGCAAGCGCGGATGTTGGGGAGGCGGCATACCCGATCGGAACGTTTCCCCGCCTCCTTCGTCTTGCCCGGCAAGTTGGAGGAGCATTGACAGGACTGATTCAGGACATCCGGTACGGCGTGCGATCGCTTGCGAAGACGCCGAGTTTCACGATTGTCTCTTTGCTGACGCTGGCCCTCGGGATCGGCGCAAACACTGCCATTTTCAGCTTCGTCGATGCGGTGCTTCTCGAGCCGCTGCCCTATCCCGACTCCGACCGGATCGTGATGGTGATGGAAAAACCCCCGGGGGGCGGACGGAACGGAATTTCCACTCTCAACTACCTCGATTGGAAAAACCAGAACAGCGTCTTCGAGTACATGACCGCATTTCGCGGCGGCGTCGCCACGCTGACTGGCGCGGGCGAGCCGGTGCAACTGCGGCAAGGCCAGGTGGCGCCGGAATACTTCCAAATCTTTGGAGTGAAACCCGCGCTTGGCAGGACTCTTGCCGCCGGCGAGGATCAGCCCGGCAAGAACCACGTCGTGGTGTTGAGTCACGCGTTGTGGGAAACGCAATTCGGGGCCGACCCGAAGTTGATCGGATCGGCCATTCGACTGGACGGCGAACCCTACACCGTCGTCGGAGTGCTTCCGGCGGGCGGATCGTTCGACCGCTTGAACGCGCAGTTCTACACGCCTCTCGTATTCAAGCCCGAAAACATGACGCGCAACTTCCACTGGTTTGTCTCGTTCGCCAAATTGAAGCCAGGCGTCACGCTGGCGGCGGCGAGCCGGCAGATGGATACGATCGGAGCCCGCATCGCGCACGACTATCCGGATTCCAACAAGGGCTGGGGCGTCGACGTGCAACGTTACGCCGACATTCTGGTCGGGCCCGGCCTGAAACAATCCTTGTACATTTTGTTGGCGGCGGTGGGGATGGTGCTGTTGATCGCGTGCGCCAACATCGCCAACCTGATGCTGGTCCGGGGCGCCGGGCGGGGCCGGGAGATCGCCATTCGCTCGGCTCTGGGCGGCGAGCGCCTTCGAATCGTCCGCCAGTTCCTGACCGAAAGCGTGCTGCTCGCGGGCGGCGGCGGGATCTTGGGACTGGGTCTGGGCTACGCCGGCATGGCCGCGCTGAGGGCCGCCATTCCGCCGAACACTCTTCCGGCCGAGGCCAATGTGGCGCTGGATATTCGCGTTCTCCTGTTCACTCTCGCTCTTGCGGTTCTCACCGGCGTCATATTCGGGTTGGCGCCGGCGGTCGTCGTAACGCGCGGCGACGTGTCGGGCTTAATGAAAGATCGTGCGCGAAATACTTCCGCCGGTACCGGCAGCAGGGCGCTCCGAAACGCCTTGGTCGTCACGCAAGTAGCGCTTGCGTTCGTGGTTTTGACTGGCGCAGGCTTGCTGCTCCGGAGCCTCTCGCGAATGCTCGACGCGGACATGGGTTTCGACTCCACCAACGTGATCACGGCCCGGCTGCCGATCTCCAACGATCAGATGCCCGACCCGGTAAAACTCAACCTCTATCTAAAGACGATTCTTGCGAATATGGGCGCGATTCCGGGCGTTCGCGATGCGGCGTTCACTTCGGCTCTTCCGCTCGGGGGGTGGGGCTATGGGATGCCGTTTCAAATCGCCGACCAGCCCATAGTGGATCGGGCGAATCGACCGGTGTGCTTCTTCAAGATGGTAAGCCCGGGTTATTTTCACGCGCTCGGCATGCGACTGCTTCAGGGGCGCGGTTTGAACGAGCATGACGCGGCAGGAGCGCCGCCGGTGGTCATCATCAACGAGACCATGCGGCGAAAGTATTTGGCCAACCAGAACCCGATCGGCAAGCGCATCCTGATCCAGCAAATCGTTCCGGGAAAGACGCAGCTTGGACCCGAGATCGCGTGGCAAGTGGCTGGCGTGGTGGCCGACGAACGGGTGACGAATTTAGACCAGAAGCGCGACGATCCTGGCGTCTACGTCACCAACGATCAAAGCCCCGTCTATTTCTCCGGTGGGATCGTGGTGCGCGGATCGTCGAATCCGGAGTTTCTTCAGAACGCGCTGCGCAACGCGGTATCGCAGGTCAACAAGGACCAGGCTTTGACCGATCTCAAGACTCTGGATCAGTTGAAGTCCGAGTCCATGACCAACGACCGGCTGGGATCGATTTTGCTCGCGATCTTCGCGGCGATTGCCTTGGCGCTTTCGGCCATCGGAATTTATGGCGTGGTCTCGTATTCCGTAGCGCAGCGCACCAACGAGATCGGGATTCGCGCGGCTTTGGGCGCAAGCAAAGGCAATTTGCTCGCGCTCGCCATGCGCGGCGGCCTGTGGATGATGCTGGCGGGCTTGGCGATCGGCTTCGGCGGATCGCTCGGGTTTGCGCGAGCGCTTTCCACACAGCTGTACAACTTGGGAGCGTGGGACGCGCCGACCTTGGCCAGTGTGGCCTGCCTGCTCGCGATCATAACGGCGGCCGCATGCTATATTCCCGCTCGCAGGGCCGCCCGCGTGGATCCGGTAGTCGCGCTGAGATACGAGTGACAGAGCTTGTCGATCCCGCCAGTGGGCGCCGAAGTGGGAAAAGCGGCCACGTCGCATCGGTGAGCCCGACGGCGTCGAGCACAGTGCTCGCGCGCTCCCGGCTTGACATTTTGTTGGAATCGCTGCCAGGAGGAGAGCCACGATGAAGAGTTTATGCGTTTCCGCACTCGTCATCTTTGGGCTGATCTCTGCTGTGGCGCCGCTTTCGGCACATCATGGCCCGTGAGTTATGACCGGCTCGTGACAGTGAAGGGCAAGGCCGTCGATTTCACGTGGGCCAATCCGCACCCGATGATGACCCTTGAGGTGCAGACCGCCGACGGCCAGAAGATCGTGAGACTCGAGCGCGTCGTGCCGGCCGACGGCAAGGAACTGCGTCTCTACGCTCCTAAATAAATAAACGGCAACGCAACCGACCAGCACCGTGTTTGGCGCGGGGGCGGCCGCTTACGCGGGCTTATGGGCCTTGAGGAAGGAATGAATTTGGCGTACGGCCAAGGGAATTCGCTCCTTGGGTTCCTTCCAGGGGAAGATGCTGACTTCGGCCTTTGGAGCGAGCATCGCGCATTCCATGGCGACGTCGTACGGGTGCGCCGGGACGTCGTCCGGCAGCACCAGGACCGGGTTTTGGCAACTACGCACGAAGTCGCGCGTCACGGTGAAGACGAAATCGGGATTGGTTTCGAACATTCTGGCCGTAAATTGGCCTGCCGTCTGCATCGCGATCTCGGGCCGCTTGGCGGTTAGCTGCGCCGGCCAACCCTTCCAAAACGTTCCTGCGTAGTTCGGGTCGCGCATCTCCGGTCGCCAGCCCACGGGCTGCGCCAGCACGGCGGCCGCAACACGGTTCGGCGCGCGCTTCAAAAGACTCCAAATGAAGGGGCCGCCAATGCAGAAACCCATCACCGCAAATTTGTCGATCCCCAGATGATCCATCAGGCCGAGCTGGTCGTCGGCATAGGACTCCCACGGCCGGTCGACCTCGACAGGGCCGGTGGACTGACCGCTGGGAGCGTTGCGTAGGTCCGCGGTGATACAGCGATACTCTCCCTTGAACTCTTCAATGGCGTTAAAAGGCGAGTTGCCGGTGAAGAACGAAATGGTCGAGTTCAATCCGCCACCTGGGAGCAGCATCAGCGGGAAGCCGGAACCCGCCTCCTCATAGTAAATGCGAACAGGACCTTTTTCATAGAACTTGCCAGTTGCTCTTTTGCCCGTTTGCTGAGCAAATACGCGCGGCACAGCGGTGCTGGCCGCTGCAGCGGCTCCCGCTGCCAATATGGTGCGTCTGGTCGAATCCATAGCCGGCGGCCTCCTTGTAAGGTGTGGCGGCTCGAAGCCCCATCGCGCCACGCCGATAAAACGACGAGCCGTTGGCGCGAAGGCATCATAGCACTTTTTTGCCCGGAAAGGCACCAGGCGAGTCTACTTTATCGCCGGAAGCTCAGGCTTGCCTTCAGGAGAGCGTTCATCGACGGCGATCGCAAAATAGCCGCTTACCGCGTAGGTGCTCATGACCGCCACCATATCCATCGCGCCGCGCTTGCCCCACAATTCGACGGCCTTGGCGAACGCAGCGGAATCGACTTTCTTGTCGTGGAACATCTGGCGGCCGAAACGGATGACGGCCGCGTCCCGTTCATTCAAGCCCGCGAGTGGGCGATTGTATCGAACGGCGTCGATCGTCTTGGCGTCGATTCCCGCCTTGAGGCCGCTGGCCTCGTGCGCGTTCCATTCGAGGTTGTAATTGGTTTCGCGGCAGGCGACCAGAATCGCGAGTTCGCGTGTGTGCGGATCGAGCGTTCCACCGGTCACCGCGGCGTTATGGAGATCGAGTAGGGCCTGCGCGACGGCCGTGTTGTAGGCAGCGAAGGCGAGAGGACCGCGCAGGGTGTCGTCCTTACTTGCGAAGGTCTCGAGAATCTTCTGACCCTTCGCGTCCATATCGGATTTCTTCAGATAAGACAGGCGGGCTCGCGATTGGGGATCGAGGTCGGCCGGGAGCTTCGATTGAGCATACGCGATGAAGGATGCCGTGGCCGCCAGCACCATAGCGGCGGACAACCGTAAGGATGGGGAAAGGGTCATATGTGTTTTCTTCCTTCGTTGATTCTACTTCCTGGGGCGGGCTGGCGGCCATAAGCCCGAGCGGATCGCATCCGTGATGGCGAACAACTCATCGCTACTTCCGGCGACCTAACGCCTGCTCCTGCCGCAAGTCCTTTACGCCGATGCCTACGGCCTTTATGCAACTATTAGATCTCGAACGTAGAAACTAGATCTCGAAAGCGGGACGCGAGCGATGATGAGAACGGAATTGCTACGATTCAACGGCGCGGTCGAGCGAGATCCCGCCATTGATGCGTGGATGAAAGAGCATGCGGGTGAATTGGGAGCCATAGCGCATGGGTGGTTTGAGGCGATGCGAAAATGCGGGGACGAAGTCCGGGAACTCTTGCATGACGGCTGTCCGGTTGTGTGTCTGGGAGATGCGCCCTTCGGCTACGTCAATGTCTTCACTTCGCACGTCAACTTGGGATTCTTTCACGGCGCATCGCTGCCGGATCCAGCCCGCTTGTTGCAAGGCACAGGCAGGTTCATGCGCCATGTGAAGCTGAAACCGGGAACTGCCGTAAACGGCCCGGCGCTAAGCGCGCTGATCCGCTTAGCGTACTCGGATATAAAGGCGCGCGTCGAAAACGGTTAGCTCAGAGAACTCGCCGGCGCAAACCTAGAATGCGCGACTCGGCCGATTAATGCCGAATCTGGTCCGCGGCGTGACCCAGTTCCGGAACGTCGCAGTTGCCGCGCTCTGCGATTAGCCCCGCGTCGGGATTCATGTTGCGCGGTACAGTTCGTGTCGGCAACACCCACGGTCCGGTCAGCACTTCGGGATCTTCGACGGTCACATCGTACAGGAGCGCATCGCCTTGACGCGTGAATCGCTCGACGACGTGCATCTCACCCGAGTGGAACAAACCGCCTCGCCCCAGCCATGTGGCATCCGTGAATCCGACGGAGTCGAGCACCAGCGTGTCGCCGTCCCAGCGTCCCACCGTATCGCCCAAATACGTGTACTCAAAATCCGGGTTCTTGCTGTGCTTGCGGCCATCGGTCGGAATGATACGATACTCGCCGTATCCGCCGCCTGCGTCGCCCCCCGTATAGATAAAGACCACGTCTTTGTCAGTCTGGATGATGCGCCGGGGCGGGCCCTCCCGCGGGACTCCCAGAGGCTGGCAGGTCATCACCGGGTCATACTTGTTCGTCCACATATCGAGCTGTTGAACTTTGTCCCAGAACTCCGGCTTGTACATCGGACGACCCGTATTGCCGAACCTCGACGGCGAGTAGAGCTCAAAATCCTCGGTCTGATTGGTTGACCGGGTACAGTCCTTGGACTGCCATGGGCTGCATCGGCGTCCTCCTCCGGTCATGTAGTTCCCAATCCAATCGGTAAAAGTGTAGTTGCCCGTCAGGTCGGGGTGTCCACCCAACCGGGGCGTGGGCGCCGATTTGTTGACCTTTGGATCCGCCTTGGCCATCACGCCGACCGGGATTTTTCCCGTGACTTTGATCGCCCCTTGCACGCTTGCGGGAACGGGCGCGACCACATACACATCGCCCGTCTCGGTCACATCCGTTGTCAGATCGCGGACGACCGCGCTGTTCTTGCGCTCGACCGATTTCCCGGCATCAAGCACGCCGATCTTATTCAGCGGATTATTCCAGTCTTGATAGCCGCTGTAGGTGAACTCAGTAGTCGTCGAGCCCTGCTTCACCACCACGCGTTGGGTCGTATAGTTCTTCGCATCCAATGTGGCTGTCGCCATCGCTCCCGGAACTTCCGGAATCGGAAACGTCACCACCGGCTGACCGTTCTCCCACGACACGGCCGTTTGGCCCGCCTTGGCGATGCCGTCCGCGAAAAGAGTACCTGGGTTGGCCCCCAACCACCATGTCTCCGTAGTCCCCGCCAACGCGGCCTTGGCCGCTCCCTGGGGACTTGCCCAAATTCGGATCAGCCGATCCTGCACGGTGTCCGGCATCGGAGTGGCTTTGCCCTTGGTTGGACCGATCTCCGCGCCCGGCGTGTCTTCGTTCCAGGCGTACAGGCCGCTCACCACCTCTATGTTGGAGTACGCTTGTCCATTGGACTTTGTGCAAGAGTACTGAATGCGCTGACTGAAGGTCTGGTAATTCGTGCTCGCTCGATACTTCGTGAGGGTGCAAGGTTGTCCGTCCACTTGAATCGTGCCTGTGCCCTGATATTCGAGGGTCGCGACCATGTCGCGCTCATCGTGGCCCTTCAGCATGCCCATCCCCCACATCCACCGGAAGAGCACGGATTTTAAGTCTTTGGCGTCGGCCGCGGGCGTATAAGGTTCGGCAACCGCTCCGCGGCCGCCCTGGGCACTGGCTGTCAGCGCCCCACCGATCGTGAAAACGATTGCGAGCGCGACTCTTGCCCAGATCACTTCTCGTCGAAAGGACATTGTGGCCCTCCAGTTGAGACTTTCGTACCGAGTCATTCTACACCTATCCCCTTCCACGCGCATCGGGAGCGGTTCAGACCGTAATCCGTCCGTAGGCTGGACCCCCGCCCTCACGGGCGGGGCTGACAGCCAGCACCAGCTTACGGTTGGCACTCGCACCAAGCCCTGGCCGTAAGGCCGGGGTTCAGTATTGGTTTCAGGCTCATCGACGGATTACGGTCAGAAGCCGTTCGGCGATGACTCCCTCGAAGATCTTAGTTTCTTGATATCTTGAACTACGAGTTCGTCGCGGCCAAAATGATGCGCCTGCCGCTCGGCGCCCGAGAGCGGCGCGGCATCCCGGCCGCAGATTCTGAAGTCAGGTTGAGGAGGTGACTTATGAGGACGATCCGATTGTCTGTCCTGTTGCTTGCCGCGTTTCCATTGATCCCTCAAAACCAAAACCCGCTGCCACGAGATATCCACCCGGTGACGCTCTCACGGCTGCCTCCGGTCACCGCGGCAGACCTGGACGAAGCGGGACAGCGTCTTCTGGCCGCGAGGACCAACTTCAAGCCAGGGCCGGGACCGACCCACGTCACCGTCTACAGCCCGCGGGAACTCGATCTGGGTATCCCATCAGGCGAGAAGAGCCCCGTAGGCCCTCGATACTTTCAGCTCGCAGTGCTGATCACGGCAAGAGAGATCGATCAACAGTACGAATGGTCCGCGCACGAACCGGCGGGCCGGCGACAGGGCTTGGAGCAAGCGGTCATCGATGTCGTCAAGTACAACAGGGACGTGGCCGGCCTATCCGACAAGGATGCGACGATGATCGCTTTCGGGCGGGCGCTGTTTCGCGAACACCGAATCAGCAGCGAGCTTTGGGCAAAGATGGTGAGCCTTTTCGGGCGTCAGCGTACGGTCCAGATCATGATGATCATGGGCGACTACTTCAGGGTGGGCTTCATGCTGAATGCCGTCGATCAGCACCTTCCGCCAGGGCGCGAGGCGCTGCTGCCAAAATTAGAGCGATAAGGGAACCGGGACACCTGGCTGCGCCTGTGGATCGCTCTCCCGCATGCGGGAATCAGTTGGAGTCGCTACTGCTTTACGCCTAGCCTGCCGCCGCGCGATTTGAGCAGCCGATAAATCGAAATCGCGCTCGCCGCCGCGCAGAACGCGATCAGGCCGATGGCGAACCACATAAACGCCTTCGACTGGACGATGCTGAGCACTCTTCGCCCGAACCACCATGCCGCCAGTCCGAGGAGCGCGAAACGCAATGTCCGGCCCACCAGCACGATGACGAGCATGCGTCGGCGTGGGTATTGAAACGCGCTAGCCGCCGCGACTACCGGTCTGAACGGAAACGGCGGGGGCGCCAGGCAGGCCACAAGCAAGGCCAGAGGAGCGCGCTTGCTCAGCATTTTCTTCAGCTTGTTGAACCGATCCGGTTTCAGGAGCTTTCGCAGACCCTCTTCGCCGCCCTTTCGGCTCATCAGGTCCATCAGAAACGCCCCTATCGTAGAGCCCACCGCCGCCCCCGCGACGTAGATCGGGAGCCATGACGGCTTACTAGCGACCAATACGATTAGCAAGATGTCGTTGCCGAATGGCAGGACCAAAATGAACGATTCCAGGAGACTGAACAGAATCAGGCCAAATGGACCGAGAGCGATAAAGATCCCGAACAGGTGGTGGAAGAAGGAACTCACCCGCGGTAGGAAGAGCAAGCCGGATTCCAGGCTGGCAACAGGGGCTCGAAAAAAGGGGTGATTTCCCGGCATTTAAAAGCATTATTTGCTGAAATGCTTCACCTCGCGCGTAGGCGAGGGCCCTTTTTCCGCGTTTGGGCCGCGGCGCTGTTGCCGCTCTTTATTTGGTCGCGATGACGGTATGCGCCGGAAAGCGCCACAGGACGGGCACGGGCGAGAGCTCCACCTTCGCTGCACCCGTATCCCGCAGCAGATCGGCGTATTCGCCAGTGCGGAGAAGATCGAAGATAGCCAACCGCCCGCCGGTCTTTAGTACGCGGAACATCTCGCGAACAAGTTGAGCCCGCTCGTCAGCGTCGCCCACCTGGCGCAGCGCCAAAACGGAAACCACGGCGTCATAGTGCTGGTCGGGATAGACCAATTTGCCGTCTTTGCCGGGATCGACGCGAATCTTGTCCGCTACGCCCTCGAGCTTCGCGTTCTGCTTGGCCGCGTCCACGGCGCCGGAAAAATCGACGCCTGTCGCCCGGCCCGATTTCAGCCGCTTCGCCGCGCCGACCAGCATCAGACCGGTACCGGAGCCGACGTCCAAAACGCGCTCATCGCCGCGCAACTGAAGTGAATCGAGAATTCGATCGCGCACCTGAAGCTTCGCCACGCGGCTCCACCAGATCATGTAGAATCCGGCGGCGAGAAACGCCACTCCGATTCCGCCGACGGCAATCAACAAACGAGCGGCGGGACCCGGATATTCGATGCGATTCATGAAGAACAGCGCCAGCGCGAATGCCAGCGTCCAGCCGCCGCGCCAGAACATATTCTTTACCGTGGCCGGAGAATCGATCCCGTAGTTCGGCCGATCAGCGACTGCGGAACTCATCTATACCTTCACTTCCTCTGGCGCTTCGACCGGCTGTTCCAGCGGCTTCTTAAATTTGCATTCGGCATTCGGACACTGCGCCACGGGACCGGCCTTCAAATACTTCTCGATGAGATAACTACCGCCGCACTCCGGGCATCGCTCCGGAATCGGTTTTCCCCAAGCAACGAAGTCGCAATCCGGATAACGGCTGCATCCGTAGAACGTTTTGCCACGCTTGGACCGGCGCTCCACGATTTCGCCCTCCGAGCAGTTCGGACACTTCACGCCGATCGTTTTCTGCTTGACGTATTTGCAATCGGGATAGTTGCTGCACGCCACAAATTCGCCGTAGCGGCCGTATTTCTTCACCATCTGATTCCCGCACTGCGGGCATTTTTCGTCGAGCGGAACGTCTTTCGGCTTTTGGGCCTCGCCCAACTGCTTCGTGGTTTTGCAATCCGGGTAACCCGAGCACGCCATGAACTGCCCGAATCGTCCCTTTTTGAGAACCATGGGACGGCCGCAATTTTCGCAGTAGACGGTTTCGTCCTGCTCGGTTAGATCCGCCTTTTCGACATCCGGCAAATCGACCGGCAAATCGCGCGTATTCTTACATTCGGGGTAACCCGTACACGCGATGAAGCTGCCGTTCTTGCCCCATTTGATCACCATGGGCTTACCGCATTTTTCGCAGACCAGATCGGTGGGCCGCTCCATGCGCTTGATGTCGGTCATGTGCCGCTCGGCATGCTTCAAGTCCTTTGCGAAGCGCTCATAGAATTCGCTCATGGCGATGCGCCAGTCGACCTTACCTTCCTCGATGTCGTCCAGCTCGGTTTCCATGCGCGCGGTGTATGTCACGTCGAACAGGTCGTCGAAGCTTTCCAGCAGCAGATCCGTCACCACCATTCCCAACTCGGTAGGGAAGAACTTGCCCCCATCCTTGCGGACGTATTCTCGCTCCTGAATGGTGGAAAGAATCGATGCGTAGGTGGAGGGGCGGCCGACGCCGTCGGCTTCCAGTTCCTTCACCAGCGTGGCTTCGGTGTAGCGCGGAGGCGGCTCGGTGAAATGCTGCTCGGGGTCGATGGAGCGGAAGCGCAGCGCCTCTCCTTCGGAGACGGCTGGGAGCTTGTTCTTCAGCTCATCGTCGTCGCCGTCCTTCTGGTCCTTGCCTTCTTCGTAGACGGCCAGGAATCCGTCGAATTTCGGAACGCTTCCCGTGGCTCGGAACAGGTAAGCAGCGCCGTCCTTGTCTTTGGCGGCAATGTCGATAGTAGTCTGGTCGAAAACAGCGGGCGTCATTTGCGACGCGACGAAGCGCATCCAGATCAGCCGGTAGAGCTTCATCTCGTCTTCGGCCAGGAATTTCTCTACGCTTTCAGGCGTTCGCAGCGAAGAGGTGGGCCGAATGGCTTCGTGCGCGTCCTGCGCATCCTTCTTGCTCTTGTACGTATTGGGAGAAGCGGGCTGGTATTGCGCGCCGTAGCGCTGGGCGATCATGCCTCGGACCTCATCCAGCGCATCGTTGGAAATGCGCGTGGAATCGGTTCGCATGTAGGTAATCAGACCCACGGCGCCTTCGTCCGGGCTGAGCTCCACGCCCTCGTAGAGCTTCTGCGCCAGCATCATCGTGCGCTTCACGCTGAACCTCAGTTTTCGCGCAGCTTCCTGCTGGAGCGTGGACGTGATGAACGGCGCCACGGGATTCCGCCGTTTCTCGCGATTCGTGACGGATTTGACGATGTAATCGGCGCCGTCCAGCGTGGCGACGATCGCGTCCGCCGCGGCCTGATCTGGAATTTCGAAGTTTTCGTCATTCTTTTTCGCAAGATGCGCGGAAAGCTGAGGCGGCTTCTTGGCCGCCAAATGGACGTCGATGGTCCAGTATTCCTTCTTCTGAAAGGCTCGAATCTCCCGTTCCCGATCGACGATAAGACGCAGAGCGACGGTCTGCACCCGTCCCGCCGAAAGGCCTCGCCGGACCTTGTCCCAAAGCAGAGGCGAGATTTTATAGCCCACCAACCGGTCGAGAACCCGGCGGGCTTGCTGCGCGTCCACCAGGTGCAGATTCACCGCGGACGGCTTCTCGAATGCCTTCTGGATGGCGTTTTTCGTGATTTCGTTGAACATCACGCGGAAGATCTTCGGCCCGTTCTTGCGGTCCGAAAGCTCTTCCTGCAGATGGAAGCAGATCGCCTCGCCCTCGCGGTCCGGGTCGGCCGCCAGGTAGATGGCTTGCGACTTCTTGGCTTCCTGCTTCAGCTCGCTAATTAGCTTTCGCTTTCCTTCGATGACTTCATAATGAGGCTTGAAATCGTTGTCGACGTCAACCGCTAAGTCCTTTTTGGGCAGATCTTTAACATGGCCCAGAGAAGCTTTGACGACGTACTGCTTACCCAGATATTTCCCGATCGTTTTCGCCTTCGCGGGCGATTCGACGATCACCAGGTTCCTTGCCGTGGCTGCCATATTTAGTAAATGCGAAACCTTCCTGTATGAAACAACCGAAATCGTAGCACAGGCTCTAACGCCCGTGTGGGGGGAGTCCGGCAGCCTGTGCGCTCAGTCCGCCCAGACTTTCAGGAAGCTCTTACCCGGAAGCTGACGGGCCAGACCACTCAGTTCCAGCTCGAACAGCGCCGCGATAATCTCTGATGATGAATGGCCTGCGAGCGTTTCGATGAGGCGATCCAGCGAGACCGGCGCATCGAGCGAAAGCGCGCCCAGGATCTCCCGCCCAAGGCGGTCCGGAATACCCGGTTCTTCAGATGAGCCGGAGCTCCGATTGGTCGCATTTTCGCCGTTTGGTTGTAGATTCAGCCGGTTACGACATTGATCCACAAGCTTCCTCCGGTCCTCCGCCCGAAACTCCACCACCACATCGTTCCATTCCTGGACCAGTTTGGCGCCCTGTTTAATGAGCAGATTCGGCCCCCAGCTCATCTTGGAAGTGATGTTTCCGGGGACCGCAAAGATCTCCCGGTTTTGTTCGGCAGCCAATTTGGCCGTGATTCCCGATCCCGAATATTCGCTGCCCTCCACCACCAGAACCCCCAGGCTCAGCCCGCTCACGATCCGGTTTCTTACCGGGAAATTCTGAGGATAGGGCGGTGTGGCCATGGGAAACTCGGAGAGGACCAGTCCCTTTTCCGCAATCTCCAAAGCAAGTTTTCTATTTTCAGCCGGATAGACGTCATCCACGCCGCAGCCGAAGACCGCGATGGTGTCGCCGCCCGCCTCCAGAGCAGCTTTGTGCGCCGCCGTATCTATGCCCCGAGCCATCCCGCTGACGATGGCTAAGCCCGCCATGCTGAGATCCTTTGCGAGACGGCCCGCCGCCGTGGTCCCGTACGTGGTTGGCCGCCGCGTGCCCACGATCGAAATCATGAGCGTCTGGAGCAGTTCGATTCGGCCCCGGGCGAACAAAACCGGCGGAGGATCGAAAATATCGCGGAGCCGGGGAGGATAGCGCGGATCCGGCAACGGAATCAAGATCGCGCCGTGCTGGATCAGCTTCTGATGCTGGGTGATCGCGTCATCGAAGGCGCAGCCGCTGGCAATGCTTTGGGCGACGCTAGCCGAGACTCCAGCCGATTCCAATTCGGAGCGCGAAGCTCGAAAAATGGCTTGCGGCGAGCGGAAGACTCCAATCAATTGTGCCGCCTTTCGCGTGCCCAGTCCCGGCGTCATGCGCAGGGCCAGCCAATGGAGGTGGTCGTCTTCG
Organism: Bryobacteraceae bacterium; assembly: GCA_036557165.1. Classification (GTDB taxonomy): domain Bacteria; phylum Acidobacteriota; class Terriglobia; order Bryobacterales; family Bryobacteraceae; genus Palsa-187. The sequence continues at coordinate 162,017 of DATBIA010000065.1, read as the reverse complement.
GAAAGGAGCGCATCCGCGCCAGCAGCCATGAAATGGATGTGGACCGAAGGGGGAGAAATTCTCAGCTATTCTACCTCTGGGGGAGTGCCTTGCAGCTAGCCCGGTCACAATGAATGAAGAGGAGAGCGAACCGCTTAAGCCGATTGTCTTCACACGGCACGCGCTGAACCGGTGCAGGGAGAGAGGGACGACGGAGGCGGACGTTGTCGCGGCGATCCGCGGTGGAAGTCGAGAGCGGGCGGAACGGGGGCTGTGGTCGTTTCGGATGAATGTCGAATATCAGCAAGAGTGGGCTGGCGTCTGGTATGGAGTACAGCAGGTCGCGCCGATTGTCGATGAACAAGCGGACCGGTTTGTGGTGGTAACGACACCTACTTTTTTTAGAACGGTAGGCGAGATGCAGATTAGCTATGACAAGGAGGCGGACGCCTTATACATCCGCCTGCTGGATGGCGAGTTTCAGTGCCGCACCGTTCGGGTCACAGACGATATTGCGCTCGATTTCGCGTCTGGCGAGCGGTTAATCGGCATCGAGGTGCTGGGAGCGAGTCGTTTGTTCAAGAACCCCGAATCGCCGCTGGTCGAGTTGCGTCATTTGTCGCCCCAGATCGCCGCGTAGAGCCGAGCGCCGTTACTTAACTAACCATCTTCCCAATATGCCCAGATAGGGGCACGACCATAAACGATCAGCGTACGTGGGCACCTTGTGCGGCCCTGCGGTAAAACTTCATGCGGCAACTGCGGCAGCGGAAGGGGTGGCGCCCCAGCATCGATTGTAGGTATCCGTAAAAGGACACCCTTCGAGAAGGCCGCACATCGACGGAACCGCACTTGGGGCAAGCCCGCGGTCGTGGCTTTTCGTGCTCGGTCTCCGGCCCGAGGGGTTCTGGTCCACCGGTCACGTAATCTCATGCTACACCCAGGAAGCACTCGCGAGCCTCTCTCCGGGCGCGAGCAATAGAGTAGAATAGTCGAGGCCCGCGGGGCGTTTTGCCCGCCCGGCAAAGCCATGAGGCGCTATCGCCTCGATCAAAAGATTTTATTAGATTGTTCAACAAACACGGAGCTAAACTGTACCAATGAACCCAAAAGAAGTCCTGGAATACGCCAAGAAAAACGACGCCAAGCAGCTAGACCTGCGGTTTACCGACCTGCCTGGGGTCCAGCAGCACGTGACCTATCCGATCACCGAATTGGGAGAAAGTTCGTTCGAGGAGGGCTTCGGGTTCGACGGATCCAGCATCCGCGGATGGCAAGCTATCAATGAAAGCGATATGCTGCTGGTCCCGGATCCCAACACGGCGATCATGGATCCGTTCTTCGAGACCAAGACTTTGGTGATGGTCTGCGACGCCGTGGACCCGATCACGCGGCAGCACTACGATCGCGACCCCCGCTGGATCGCCCGCAAGGCGGAGATGTACTTGAAGAATTCCGGCGTCGCCGACACAGCGTTCTTCGGCGCGGAAGCCGAGTTCTTTATTTTCGACAGCATCCGTTTCGATCAGACGGCCAACAGCGGTTACTATTTTGTGGACGCCGAAGAGGGCCGCTGGAATTCGGGCCGCGACGGCAACAACCTCGGATACCGGCCACGCTACAAGGAAGGCTACTTCCCGGTTCCACCCACCGATCATCACCAGGATTTGCGCGCCGAGATGGTCGAAACCATGATCAAGTGCGGCCTAAACATCGAATGCCAGCACCACGAGGTCGCCACCGGCGGCCAGGCTGAAATCGATCAGCGCTTCGATACGCTGCTGAAGTCCGCCGACAACATGATGCTGTACAAATACGTCATCCGCAATACGGCGTATCAATACGGCAAAACGGTCACGTTCATGCCGAAGCCGCTCTTCGCGGACAACGGCAGCGGCATGCATACCCACCAGAGTCTATGGAGAGACGGCAAGCCCCTGTTTGCCGGTGACCTGTATGCGGGTTTCAGCCAGATGGGGTTGTGGTACATTGGCGGACTCTTGAAGCACGCGCGGGCGCTCTCTGCGGTCATCGCTCCAACCACCAACAGCTATAAGCGCCTGGTGCCCGGATACGAGGCGCCGGTGAACCTGGCGTACTCGCGGCGCAACCGCTCGGCGGCGTGCCGCATTCCGATGTATTCCTCCAATCCCAAGGCCAAGCGCGTCGAATTCCGGCCGCCCGACCCATCCTGCAACTGCTATCTTGCGTTTGCCGCGATGTTGATGGCGGGCCTCGATGGCGTGGTGAACAAGATCGATCCGGGCGAGCCGCTCGACAAGGACATCTACGATCTGTCTCCAGAAGAGATGAAGGCGGTTCCGTCCATGCCCGCTTCGCTCGAAGAGGCGCTCTCGGCGCTCGAAGACGATCATGCCTTCCTGCTGAAGGGCGACGTGTTCAGCGAGGAGTTACTCGAGACCTATATCGGTTACAAGCGCAAGAACGAGGCGGATGCCGTGCGCCTGCGGCCGCATCCATACGAATTCGCGCTGTATTACGACATCTAGCCGTATATAGCAGTGAGATTTCCACCGCTCCCGGGCAACCTTTCCAGTTGCCGGGAGCGGTTTTGCTTTTGCCCCGGCGAATTAGGCGCGATTCATCGGCAGCGCTAAACGAAACGTCGTTTCTCCCGGCTTGCTCAAGACCGTCAGATTCCCACTATGCGCTTCCGCGATCCGTGACGCGATGCTCAGGCCGAGCCCAGAGCCGGGAATGCGCCGCTGTACGGAAGGGCTGCGGTAAAAGCGTTCGAAGATGCGGGGCTGCTCGGCCGGCGGGATACCTTCGCCGCGATTGGTGACATCTACGCAAGCATCTGAATCGTCGCGCGATAACTGAATTGTCACCGGAGTGTCCGGAGGAGAGTACTTGAGTGCATTGTCAATTAATTGCTTTAAAGCCAGCGTCACCAACCGGCGATCGAATGCGATGGGGGGCAAGGGCTCCGCGCTTTTCAACTCCAGGCGCCGGTCTTCGATTTCTTTACGGACCGAGTCGGCCACCTCTCGCACGGCCGCCGTCAGGTCCGCGCTCTGCAGCCGGACCTCGATCCGGGCCGTATCCAAACGAGCCAGCTCCACGGCGTTGTCGATTAAGTTTTGCAGCCGTTCCACCTCTTCGGCGGCGATTTTCACCAAGTCCCCCGCGCTGCCGGACGAACGGTCGTTCGTGTCCGCAAGGGCGGTGATCGCCGCCTTGATTGACGTCAAAGGCGTCTTGAGCTCGTGGGCCATGGCGTCGATAAGCGCGATCCGGAGTTGCTCGCTCTGGCGATCCGCCGCGAGTTGCTGAGCCAATTCCTGTGACCTGGCTCGCTCCAGCCCGATGGCCACCAGGTTTGCCGATCCTTGGAGCACGGAATCCGGAAGCCGCGGACCTTCCAGCGCCAGACTCGCGATCGGCTCCGAGCCGAGCCGCACAGCGGTGATCACCCAGGCGCGCCGCGGGTCCGCGAAGAACGTGCCGTTGAGCGCGGAGTCGCGAAGCTGCTCCTCGACGCCGCCAAGATCGGACGGCCCGGCTCGGTAGAGCTCGCCGCTTCTACGGTCGTACAAGACCACCCCGCTGAATCCGAATAATTCAGCTAGCTTGTGAGCGAGTTGTTTCGCGACCGGCGCGGAGTTATCGATCAAAAGAATCGCGCGGCTGAACGTGTACAGGCGTTCGAGATCGTTTTGCCGCTGCAGAGCTTCGAGACCGCGCTTTCGCGCCGTATCGGAGAGCCGGCTGGCGACGAGGGCGACCGCGAGAAAACTGAACAGCGCCATCCAGTTTTGCGGGTCGGCGATGGTGAGCGTGCCGACCGGAGGAAGAAAGTAAAAGTTGTAGAAGAAAGTCGCGGCGAGCGAGCACACCGCCGCTTCCAAGAATCCCCACGCGCTCGCGACCACCAGAACGAGCAAAAGATAAGTGAAGCCCTGTGTGGTCGTATTGATGGGAGTAAAGCTGCGGCCGGCAAAGGTAAGGGCGGCGACGGCGGCGATTGAAATAAGAGCCCGCCATGCGAACCGGCCGATCCGGGGGCTCACCTTAATGAGAAAGCCAGGAGCACGTTTCCGGGCATGCCGTTGCGAACGCCGACATAGCCGGAGCCGGCGAACAGCATGCCTCGGGCGATGGTGGGTCCCGCGACGCTGAGCGAACCGCCTTTGGCGGTCACGCCGTTCACCGCTTCAAAGTCGCGGGCGGTATTGTATTCCCAGACGACGCGTCCGGTATCCGCGGCGAGAGCACGCAGGACGCCGTCGAAGCCTCCGGAAAAGACAAGGCCCGGAATCGCGGACAACGCGCCGTCCTGTCCAGGATGAGCGGCCACGGGGGGCGCGGGCTGCAAAGGCGTGAACCACTTGCGCTCGCCGTCGCGAAGCTGCACCGCGCCTATGCCGCCGGGACCGAGGCCGAAGTACGCGTTCCGATCGTCGGCCGCGCCGCCCCATACGATTTTTCCACCGAATTCGGTGGTGTTGTTGACCAAAGCCGCTCGCCACACGACTGCGCCCTTTTGATCGGGATCGTGCGCCCAGACGTTTCCGCTTTTCTGGCCGGCGATCAGGAGCGTACGTCCATCGGGCAGCGTTTTCAGAATCGGCGAGGAGCCGAAATCGTGATCCGGCCCCAAGCTCTTAGGGCAGTTTTCGGGAGGCTTCGCGCCGTTGCACCCCACCAGCCATGCGTCGTTCTCTGTATCTTGAACCGACCAGACGATCTTGCCCGTGGGCAAATCGATCGCCAGAATCGAGTCGGTGGTCTTAGGAGCGGGCTCAGTGTAAGCGTCGCCTGTGCCGACATAGAGCACGCGCCGCCTGGCATCGATGGTGGGCGAGTTCCAAACCCCTCCACCCGCCGGGGCCCAGCGCGCGGCGCCGTTGGAATTCTGGCCAATCCGCTGGGGGGCTTCCGCGATGGTAAACGTCTTCCAGATCGGGCGGCCGGTGGCCGCATCCAAGGCGACGACGCTTCCGCGAAAGGTGCAGCACTCGTACCTGGGATTAACGCCCGCGCCCTCCTCGCCCGACGCGACGGGTACGTAGACGCGATCTTCAAACACCTTGAGAGCGGCCGTGATTAACGCCCTGGGGTGTTCGTCGACGTGGGTTTTCCACAGCATCTCACCCGTAGAGGCGTCGAGCGCGTATGCATTCGCCTTTAGGTCGCCGAAAAAAGCGACGTAGCGTGCGGCAATCCGAGCTATCGTTACCGCGCTTCGCACGGATCCATCAGCTTTGAAGGACCAATATTCGCAGCCCGTGGCCGCGTCAAGCGAGTAGACGTTTCCGGTATCGACGCCGAGGAAGACGCGTCCACCCGCAATAGCGGGCGCTCCCAGCACCGATTTCGCCCCCGGAAATCCGAAGGCCCATTTGAGCTTCAGCTTGGCGACCTGATCGGCGGGGATCTGCGCGTCCGCCGCGGATTGGAAGCGGGCGTTGGAAGCATCGGGGCTCCATCCGTTCCAGGAAGGGCCGGAAAGCTCGAATCGGGCGGCGTTGGCGCAGTTGCTGGATTGGGCTAGCAGACAAGCGGAAAGAAACAGGAGGCATGCGAGAAGCTTCATTTATGCTCCAGTCTATCGCCTTCCCACTCATTCCCCCGGCTTCATGCGAGGCTTTTAACGGATAAGCGACGGGAGGCCGTCGGCTTCAAAGAAGTTTGCGGAACTGCTCGGGCGTGAGTCCGGCCCCGCGAACGATCGCGGCAAGGGTATTGGCATTTACAGGGTTGTGGCGTGGGATGGTGACGATGTGCTTGCCATCGGTCATAACGATGTGTTTACCCTCTCGCGCGACCCAGAATCCAACTCGTTAAAGCGCGGACCGCAGATGTGGGATCCCGGGGATGCCCATCTTCTAGCGCGAAATGGTGACTTCCCGCCGATCTCCGTTATCAGCCAGTTCGTCCACGGCGTCGAGGTATTCCCGGATCGCATCGCCTATATTTTCGAGCGTTTCTTGCTCCGTCTCACCCTGGGAAGCGCATCCGGGGAGCCCAGGAACCCATACGCTGTAACCCTCGTCGGTTTTGAGCAACGAAACCACATAAGTCTGTGCCGTCATACTCAATCACTAATCATTGCAAAGGCACACTCAAGACCTCTTCGGCTCTTTCCACAGAAGCTCCGCGTCGGAACGCCGCACGTAGTTGGCGTCGATCTCGGCGGGATCCCTCGCCATTCCAGAGGCGAAGCGGTTTGCCGCGATGCTCGCAACCGCCCCCGCAAGAGCGCGCGGCGCCAGCAGGACGGGAAATTTCACGCCGGCAATCAATTCCCGCGTCGCGGTGACGATTTCCAAGTCACCGTCCGGCAGCAAGGCGGTCCACGACTCGAATGGCATGACGACCTCGTCCCGCACCTGTCGCAGAGAGGAGTCAAACACCGCCGCGTAGACTTCTCCGCGCCGCGCGTCGAGCACGGGCGCGCGCAGAGGGCGTGTCCCGAACCATGCCAGCGCCTCCAGGTTCGATACGGCTACCACTTGGCGGCGAGCGGCCTCCGCTAATCCCTTAGCGGCGGTCAAGCCGATGCGGACTCCCGTGAACGAGCCCGGCCCAGCGGCCGAGGCGAAGCCTTCCACATCGTTGAGCTTCCATCCGTGCCTCTGCAACAGACAGCGAATCTCATCGAACAGAACATGCGCGAACCCTTCGGGCGAATGGAGCGGAACTTCTTCGATCACTCGCGGGCCCTGGGAGAGCGCGATGCTGCCGTATTCGCTTGTCGTATCCAGAGCAAGCAGCCGCAAGCTCACTGGGTCAGCCTGTAGACCTTGTCCAGCTCGTAGGCTTTGCCGTTGGCATTGAGAATCGAGACGCGCAGGCGCAGCGTGGCCGGGAAATTATGTGCGATGGAAGGCGGAATTTGAAATGTGCCATGGGAGCCCGTCCCGATCACGCGAAAACCTTCCCCGTCGGCGGTGACCTCGCCGGTCCACTCCACCAGAAGCGCTCGCGTCGCGCGGCTCTGGCGCGTGATCCTTAGCGAAAACGGCGGCGGGGTCTCAGCCGAAATCGCAGAACCCTCCTTCGGCACTTCCACGTCGAACGGCGTCTTTTGCGGATCGGCTTCGACCTGTTGAAGCTGCGCCGGCGGGACGTCAGGATCGTCGTAGCTGCGCGAATCGAACCGGTACGACTTCAGCATGCTTTGCTTATGCCCTTCACGCGAAATGTGCAGCACCCAATCGTGCTCGCGATCAGGCGGCTCGCCAAGGAAATGCTGGCCTTTGTAATCTTTCGCCCTGATTCGCTCTCCTGTGGCGGGATTGATCCAGGCCACGTCGTAGCCATGATTGATCAAGGTGACTTCGACAGGACCGGGCTTTTCCACGTAGACGATATATTCGACGCCCTCCAGAGCTACGGCGCGTCCGCCGTCTACGTCGAAGTATGGCTCCAACTCCCAATAGCGGTTGCCGGACATGAAATTGAACCACGCCGTCATGTACGGACCGGAGCCGGAAGCCGGATATTGCCCGTTCATAGTGGCGTACCAGAGGTCGCGCTGGGAGTGGATTCCGGTGTCGATTTGCGGCAAGCCATAGAGCTGATGCTCCACCGCGCCCACGTTTGGATCGGCGGTTCCGTAGCTCAGAATCGTTTCCCAGCGATCGCCGGCTAGCGGCGCCGACGAGGCTTCCGACATTGCGGTCCGGGGATGGCCATAGCCGTCGTACTGCTTAAGCAGTTCGCCAACATCTTTCAGAACGGCTCTTCCGTGCGGCAGCTTTTCAAACGCCGGCGCGCCCATCCAGGTGATGTTCATCGCCGCGAACCGGCCGGCAATATCGGCGATATATTTTCGCCGCGCCGCCGCGTCCTCCGGAACGGAAGCGAGCACCAGATCCGCGACCAGACCGCGTGTATTGATCGCGCGGATCCGGTCCGCGGCTTCGCGCAGATCGGCATCGGAGCCGAGCGTGACCCGCAGGTGCGTGAATTTCTCCTGAGCGCGCTGGTCCACGAGCTTGTCGAAATCCGCGCGCGGCATGCGAATGAAATTATCGAGCGGGGTGGACATCCACAGATGCGGTTGGCCGTTTTCGGTTTGGAAATGATGCAGATTGGGCGCAGCATGCACAAATCCCGGCGCCTCGACCGCCGAAGCGGAAATCTTGCCTTCCTTGCCGTCGAGGCGAGGCAGATTGCTAGTCAAACGATATTCCCAATCTCCGTCTTCCGTGGGCGTAAAACGAATGATAAAGCGCGATTCCGAATCCCGGAAAGCGCTCAAAGGATAGGTGCGGTGATGCGGAGACCGGAATTCGGCCCGTAGCTCGAAATTTTCAGGATTGTCGCCGGGCGCGAGGTCGAAGACCATATCGCAGGGCGACCACTCGGCCGCTCCGGAGCAGCCCTCCTGCGCGAAGGCCGGCGCGGCCAGGAGCAAAATGAACAGCAGCAACGGCACTTGTCTTCACTATAGCCTGCGTATAACCCGCGGATTTCCGTGGCTTTGACGAAGACGCTAAATAGAAGCGGCCGGAATAATTCCTCCGACTGAAATCTCGATACCGCCGGCGATCTTGGGCGAATGCCTGGATTCCCAGGAATTCCTCGATTTTAGGCGCGGACCAGCGCGTCCGATCCGGTAACGAATTCCAGAATTCGTGCCATCATTACTACTGGTGTGCGTGCGCCGGGTGTTCCGGCGTTCCCCCCGGGCTAGACCAGGGCAACTAATTTCACAAGAGGAGAAAAGATCATGCTTAGAAAAACGTTTGCGACTGGAGCCGTATTGCTGGCGTTCGCGGTGGGCGCGGCGTTGGCTCAACAAAAGGGAGGTGGGAAAGGTCCCGCGGGACCTGGATTAACGCTGACCTCGCCCGATTTCGAGGATGGCGGCATCATTCCCAACAAGTACACGCAGGCGAGCGCGATGCCAGTCTCGCCGGAGCTGAGATGGACCAACGTGCCGCCCGGCACGATGAGTTTTACGCTGATTCTGCACGATCCCGATGCCGCTCCCGGCAAGAACGCCGAGGACGTTTTGCACTGGTTGATCTTCGATATTCCTGGAACCGCAATGGGACTCACAGGCAATCAACCGACCGAGGCGAAATTGGGGGATGGAGCCGTCCAAGCGAAAAACAGGGCCGGACGCGTAGGGTTCCTGGGGCCGGGAGCGGGCGCCGCAGGGCCGTACCATCACTACACGTTCGAGCTGTATGCGCTCGATACGAAGTTATCGCTCGGACCCGATGTCACCCGGGCCGATGTGCTGAAAGCGATGGACGGACACATTCTCGGCAAGGCGGTTCTGATGGGCCGTTTTCACCGGTAAAGGCACCGGTCCGGCGAGGCCGGTATTCACCCTTTGAAAGATGTTTCGCGAGCCGCGCAGGTTGACGGACGCATCCTGTCGCGGCGGGAGCTGAGTCGCTTCCGATCGCTACGAATTCTCTGGCGCGATTCGCCGGTGACGATGACGCGATTAACGCGAGATCGCATCACGCTAACACTCAACTGCTATTGCATTCTTTCAGGAATTGGCGGGTGGGAAGGCCCGGGCGCCCCAGGGCCATAAGTGCAGAATTTAATAGATCCGCTGTGTTGAACTCGAATCCAGGAATTCGCGCCGCCTTGTAAGAGGCGTGACCCCAACAACGGCCGGTTTTCGATAAAGCCGGCGCGTTCAACTTGGACGAGGAACCAGAAGGGAGATTCATGCAAGTTAGCGATGTAGTCGACATCTTGGAGCAATACCGCAACGCTTCGGTGGCGAGCCCGCCCCAAACCGTACAGCGAGATTATGAGCAGGCAGCACAAGCTGTCCCTTCTTCTCATTTAGCGGACGCCCTGACTGAGGCATTCCGGTCGAAGGAAACACCTCCTTTTGGCCAGATGCTCAAGAACTTATTTACAAATTCAACTCCCGATCAACGCGCTGGGATTCTCAACCAGTTGCTGAGCGCCGTCGGCCCGGCCGCCTTGGGTTCGGGCGCCTTTGGCGGCCTTGCCGGAATGCTCCGAGGAAGCAGCGCTAAAGTAACCCCAGACCAGGCGAAACTGGTTTCTCCGGACGCCATACAGCAATTAGCCGAACACGCCGAAAAACAAAATCCTTCGATTATCGATGAGGCCGGTCAGTTCTATTCGCAACATCCTAAGCTGGTGCAGGCCCTCGGGGCCGGCTCGCTGGCGTTGATCATGTCTCATCTCTCAAAGAGATGAGATCCTAGCATCCCACTCACAGCTACCCCGAGACCGCTTACTCTAGTCGCGAGGCAAAGAAGATCGTCGCTGAGGAAATGAGCCACAAACTGCATGTGGACCATTTGACGCCAGTGAAGGCTGAGTAGGCCCTCGGGTGCAGCATCAAAGTAGTGGTCACTTAAGAGTGATCACTGAGACTGAATCACATATGACACAAAAGTTATCTCTGGAAATTATCACCGCCGCAATCGCGGGATTTGAGGCGCAAAAGCAGGATATCGACTCCAAGATCGCAGAGCTTCGCGGTATGTTCAACCATCGGCACGCCGCCGCTGAAGCTCCGAAACGCAAACGCAAGATTTCCGCCGCTTCCCGGCGGCGGATGGCGCTAGCCCAGAAGAAGAGATGGGCCGCTATCAAGCGACAATCCCACGCAACCTCGCCCGCTGGATCGAAACCACCGAAGCGGCGAATCAGCGAAGAGGGCATGAAACGAATCATCGCCGCGACGAAAAGGCGTTGGGCGCTAAAAAGGGCCGAGGACGCGAAAGCGAAGCGAACTGCGGCAGCGAGAGCCCGTGCTAGAAATGTGACGATGCTGAAGGCTGCATAGGGACCGCGATGCCCCCATCGTAGGAACGCGCCGGGACGGCCATCGTAAAAGCGCCAGCAGGCCTCACAGGCTCCACAAGAAAGGATCATGGATCCTAACTGTCGTCTCAATCGGATACTTCACCACCTGATCCTGCGATCATTTCCGAAGCTACGAAGACGTAATATCGCCATTCGCTGGGGCTCGGAGGACGAACTGCTGTACTACACCCGTCATGCGGAACAGTATGTGATCGCGGTGAACAATTGTCTGGAGAAAGCAGGACGACGCGTGCTCGAAGGGGGCATCGCCCATGAATTGTGCCACATCGATTCCGACCTCAAGTTAGGAAGGTATCCACGCGAGCTTGCGTGGGATCGCTATTCAGAGTCGTATTGGTACCGCATGCGGGAGGAGCGCGCAACGGAGTGGCGAGTAATTGAACTCGGGTATGGCAAACACCTTCTGGAGTTCATCCGCTTCGCACGCCGGCTCGGGTACACATTTGCGCGGCAGCACGGATTGTTTTATGCCGAAATTCTCCGCGCGCAAGCGCTGCGAGCACAGAACCCGCGCTAAAGATCGATCGTGGCTCCCCGAACTCCGGCTAGGTGTCCGCGTGCATTTCTAGACCAGAGCATTTTACGGGCTCAAGCCGATTGAGGGTATCCACCGAGTTGTTAGTCGGATGGCGCTCGGCGGCGGTCAAGTGCGTTCCCCTCTCCTGAATGAACTTGAACGAAGATTTCGGCGGGGCGCCTGGCGGACCTCTATGCCCAATTACGCATATTTCAGCAGGAAGGACTGAAGTCCCTACCTCCGGAAACCGGAGAGAGAAAGGGATATTTAATCGGAGGAAAGACAATGTTCAAGCGTTTGAAGCTTCCGGCTGGGCTTTGCGTTTTTCTGGCGTCCAGCCTTTTTGCGCAGTCGGGCATACCAGGGCTTAGTGGATCGAGCGTGGAATCCTCATACGGTCTCGGCAATGCAACCATCGGCGCGACGCAGTACACAGTGAACATCGGCATAGGGTACAACCAAAATCTGACTCCTGGCCAGTACATCTCTCAGTCTCAACTGGCGGCGGACTTCCAGGGTTTCATGAGCATATATCCTAACGCGGCCGATCCGGTGGAGGCGCAACTGCTATCCGTGGTGAATTCGTTCGTGACGAAATATCCGCAATTTGCCAGCGTGAGCGTGAGCGCGACGACAGGGTCCCCGAATTCTCCGCAGGCGGAGATTATAGCCACCGCCAGCAATGTGCAATTACCGGCGGGCCTCACGAGCCAGAACAGATTGTCGTTGGGCACGTCTCAACGTAGGAAGTAGGCGCTTTCCGGGCGACCCGCAGTGAAGACGTTACGAAAATCGGATGGGCCCCCCTGTTCTGGACGACAGCCGGGAGTCTACTGGGCAAACCTTTAGTTACAGCCTGATGAAAGAATCGCATACCGGCCTTCCGTAGAATAAAGACTCGGAGGTTGGACATGAGCTCAATCAATCTGCCGGAAGTTGGTGCGTTTCCGTCCGTGGATGCAGCCGGTAATTTCACCGTCCGGTTCGGCGTGTATTTGCCGGGTGTGCGGACGCAGGATGGATTCCAAGTCCGCGTTCGCATTATCCACGTGGAAGACCGTTTCAATCCGGAGATAGGGACTCAGGATGCCGATCTCGATTTTTCGGGCGGGGCGCTCGATTTGTGGAGCAAGGCTGTGCCGCTCGGCTCCAGGGAAGGCGTGTATGTCTATCGTTACCAGCTTTTCTGGAATTCGAAACTGGTGACCCGCTGGTTTACCGATCCATTCGCACGGCAGACCGATCTCGGGCTGCTCTCGGCTTTCACCTTGAACCGGAATCCGACGGCCTTCAACTTCACCGACGCAGGCTACAAGACGCCGGGAGTAGACGATCTGATTGTATATGAGCTGCAGGTGGAGCAATTCGCGGATACCTTTGACGGCGTCATCGGCCAGCTAACCTACCTGAAGAGCTTGGGCGTGAATTGCCTGGAACTGATGCCGGTGACAAGCGCCAAAGTGGACTTCGACTGGGGTTATGGACCGATCCACTATTTTTCGCCCAGCCATCGGTTCGGCGGCCCCGAGGGACTCAAGCGCTTAGTGGATGCGTGTCATGCGGCCAACATGGCCGTGATTCTGGATGTCGTGTACCAACACGTCGATCCACTCTTTGCGTACAATCGCGTGTACGCGGATATCGCCGCTACGCCGGCCGCGCCGACGATTTCTAGCCCCATGATCGGCGGCGACGGGCCCTTTGGCCCCCAGTGCGACTTCTCCAAAACGTTTACGCAAGACTACTTTCTCGCCGCTAATAAGATGTGGTTGGACGAGTATCACGTCGATGGATTCCGGTATGACGAAGTGACCGACCTGTTCTTCGGGCCGACCGACACAGCCTACGCAAAGCTCTCTTACGACATCTACCAACATTCCACCGGAATTCCGCGATTCCAGTCGAACCCGCCGGGCTATAGCAGGATTATTCAGGTAGCGGAAGCGCTGGGAAAGGCGCGCCCCGTGCTGCGCGACACCTATACAACCTGCGTCTGGCAGGATGAACTGCTAAACAAGTCGGAAGACATGATGGTGTGGAAGTACGTGGATGCGAATTTCGCGCACCTGCTGGATCCGTTCTTTAACGGCTGTCCCGGAACGAAGAACGTGGTGCATACGGACACCGGCGAGTCTTTCGACATGCCGGTGGCGCCCTTTCAATACCTTGAGACGCATGACCACAGTCAGCTCATCGTGTTTGCGGGCACCGCGGGAGACGGCGTGCTGCCTCCAGGCGACCGATCGCAGTTCTACCGCCTGCAGCCGTTCGCCATTGCCCTGTACACGCTACAAGGTGTTCCGATGCTGTGGCAGGGGCAGGAATTCGCGGGCGATTACAACCTTCCGGACAGAGGCTCTTCCCGGATTCAACTGCGGCGCGACGTTCACTGGGAACAATTCTACGACGATCAGGGCGCGCCGCTGATCCGGCTCTACCGCATCCTCGGCGATTTGCGGCGCACCCGCCGGAGCCTGCGCAGCCGCGAATCGTTTTACTATTTTCAGCAGTCCCTCCAGAACAACAGCGGGATGGTTGCTTATCACCGGCACGCGGCAGCGGCTGATGGACAGCCAGAGGAGTACGCAATGGTGGTTTTGAACTTTTCCGATAACCCGGGCTTCATTTCGATTCCTTTTCCGAAGGCCGGCGTGTGGCGGGAGATGGTGGATGACGACAAGCGGACGCTCACGCTCAACGTACTGTCAGATGGAGCGATGGTGACGGTTCAGAGCGTGCCGTCGCACTACGGGCTTGTGTTTGTGGCGTGAGAATGCCGGCTGATCCACCTCTGCGCGGAGCGACACCACCAGCGCGGCGAGGCCTTCGAATACGTTGCGATACGCCGTCGTAAGTTGGCTTTTCCATCGCTTGAAATCTGGCGTGGCCCCGATTCGACCGTTCGATCGCGGGCCAATCGCGTGAGAAAATGAAGCCTCGTGCAAAGCCCGCTAACGAAGAACCGTCACCGCGTTACAGGACTATTCGTCTTGCTTTTCGCGATCACTTATCTCGATCGAGTCTGCATCTCCGTTGCGGGACCACGGATGCAGGAGGATCTTCACATCGATCCGGTCGGCTGGGGCTGGGTGACCGGAATTTTCGCCGTCTCCTATTGCCTATTTGAGATGCCAACGGGCGCGCTGGCCGACAGGACTGGCCCTCGGCGCGTTTTGACGCGGATCGTGCTGTGGTGGTCTGCGTTCACCGCGCTCACGGGCGCGACCATCGGCTATTATCCGCTCCTGATTACACGGTTCTTGTTCGGTGCTGGAGAGGCCGGTGCATTTCCGGGCGGATCGGTCGTGATCTCGCGCTGGTTTCCGCCGGCGCAGCGGGCCACGATGTCCGGCGTCATGCTTATGGCAAGCCAGATCGGTGGGGCAATCGCGCCGCTGCTGGTGGTGCCTATCCAGATCCGCTATGGATGGCGCGCATCGTTCTATGTGTTCAGTGTCCTGGGCGTCGCATGGGCGGCGATCTGGTACGTTTGGTTCCGCGACTCGCCGGCGGAAAAAGCCGGGACAGCGCGGCCCCAAGAGCGAAGCCCCGCGAACTTGCAGGTCCCAGCCGCACATCGTTTCCCATGGCGGGTCGTATTTCGCTCCAGGACCGCGCTGGCGCTGCTGGCCTTAGCCTTCTGCTACGTATACGTCTACAATTTCTTCCAAACGTGGTTTCACACCTTCCTGGTGAAAGGCCGCGGATTTAGCGAGGAGAGCTTGCTGCTTTCGGCTCTGCCTTACGTGGTGGCCGCCGTCACAAACATCGCCGGCGGCGCGGCGAGTGACGCTCTCGTCAATAGATTAGGAGCCAAGAACGGCCGGCGGATAGTAGGCATGGTCGCGCTGACGAGCGCGGGTATTTTCTCCATCGCAGCCATGGCTACGCGCGCGCAACTCCCGACGATCTTTTTCTTGACGCTGGTTTATGCATCGATCACCTTTCAGCAATCGGGTGTTTTTGGCGTTTGTCTGGATATCGGAAAGAAGAATTCCGGTGCGCTGGTCGGCTTGATGAATACTTCAGCGCAAGTCGGAGGATTGCTTGGCTCAGTGGTATACGGGTACATCGTCTCGCGCTTCGGCTACGACGCCCCCTTCATCCCCATGGCTGCGCTCCTGTTTCTTGGTGCGTTACTTTGGTGCAAGGTCGATGCGTCGCAGGAATTGCTTGTAGAGCCGCATCGAGAGCAGGAGGCCGTCAGCGTCTGAAGGCGAAGCTTACTCCAGCATCAAATCCCATTTATTGGCCTGCTGCGCTTGCCCGGGACACGGCGCTCCGGCTCTCTAGCTGAACGCGATCCTGGCCTCCTAACTCCCGGTTCCCCGGTGATACGCGCGATTCGTTTGGAGCCGAGGGTTCTTCGTAATCCAGTTTTCTCTTTACAAATAGAGGGCTTCGGCCCGATACTGTTGAAATCGGAGGTGAGGGGTGATTCATCGGAAATCTTGCGCCGCCTTAGCGGCTTTGATGAGTGCGATTGTGTCCGCGCAATGGCTGCATCATCGCGATCCTCAGACCCCGCGGACCAAGGACGGCAAGGCGAATCTGACCGCTCCGGCCCCGCGCCTGAACGGCAAGGCGGATCTCTCAGGGCTATGGGAGATCGAGCAGACTCCGTACAGCGAACTGAGACGGGCTTTGCCCCCAGAGCTTTTCGACCTGCAAATCGATCTGGCGACCGCGCACTCCAAGTAAATGATGAATCTTTTGTGGGAGTTCAAGCCCGGAGACGATCCCTCCCGGCTAGAAGCGCTAGCGTTGACCAAGGAACGCTCGGCTTCAGGAGACATTCCGGAGTCCCACTGTCTTCCGAACAGCGTCCCGTTCACACTGATGATCCTGCCGTTCAAGATTGTCCAGGCGCCGGGGCAGATGGTCGAGATCTTCGAACATTACGATCCCGTGCGGCAGATTTACACCGATGGCCGCCCACTGCCACAGAATCCCGATCCAACCTGGATGGGCTACTCCTCGGGCACGTGGCAGGGTGACACGCTTGTGGTCGAGTCCACGGGATTCAACGGCAGGAGCTGGCTCGACGCAAGCGGGCACCCGCGCAGCGAATCCATGCGTATGACTGAGCTCTACCGCCGGCGCGATTTCGGGCACATGGAGATCGAACTGACGATCGACGATCCGAAATACTACACGCGGCCGTTCACGGTGAAGCTCTCCTATAATTTGATCCCGGACAGCGATGTGCTCGAAGCTGTCTGCGCCGAAAACGAGAGGGACCGTAATCATGTGCAGAAATAGCACGCGCGTATTGGTCACACTCGGCCTCACGGCTTGTGTTCATGGGCAGTGGCTGAATTACCCAACACCTGGGACCCCGAGGACGCGCGATGGCAAGCCGAATCTGACGGCGCCCGTGCCGCGCCTGAACGGCAAACCGGATCTTTCCGGTGTCTGGCAGACTGAGCGCACCTCTCAGCGTGAACTTGCCAGCCTGCTGGGGAATGGGTTCAACAATCTACAGATCGATCCACAAGACTTCACAAAAAATCTGCTCAATATTTTCTGGAACGTGAAGCCCGGCGAGGAGCCTCTTACTCCGGAGGGCGCCGCGGCGTTCAAGCGCAACCAGGAAAATCCCGATCAATGGTCCCATACGCAATGTCTTCCGGCCAGCGTCCCAGGGGACCTGTTCGTGTTGTCGTTCAAGATTCTGCAGGCGCCGCGCGAGATCCTGATGTTGACGGAGATAGGTTCACCTCCGCGCCAGATTTACACCGACGGCCGCAGCCTTCCTAAAGATCCGGAGCCCACCTGGATGGGATACTCAGCCAGCAAATGGGACGGCGATACATTGTTAGTTGAAACTGCGGGATTTAAGGACCGGGCCTGGCTCGACGCCTTCGGCCATCCGCGAAGCGAAGCGATGCATATCACAGAGCGTTATCACCGCCGCGATTTCGGTCATATGGATCTAGAGATCCGCTTTGATGATCCGAAGTACTATACGCGGTCTTTCGGCACTAAGGCCACAATGAAGCTGCTTCCGGATTCGGATTTGCTCGAATACATCTGCGCCGAAAACGAGAGGGACCGCGCTCACTTGGGCAAATAAGACCGAGGAGAGGAAGTGTTGCAGATCGAGGGCACGGGGGAGGCGTTCGGCAGCTTCGCCACCGGGCAGTTTTACCCAGAACGAGAGACACAGGGAAGCTTTGGGATCGCAATTTCTATGGCGTGCGCCGTTAAAAAGCGGATAAGCTATTGAAAAGGCTGGCGCGCCCGGAGGGACTCGAACCCCCGGCCTACTGGTTCGAAGCCAGTCGCTCTATCCGGCTGAGCTACGGGCGCGTTCGAACTCATCGTATCATTTATTCGGAATGGACGAGATGGGACCCGTGGAAACCGAGATCAAGCTGCGTGTCGAGGGCGGCGCGCCGGTGGCCGCGCACCTGCTCGAACAGCGGGGCTATCGCGTGCGGGAGCCTAGGATGCTGCAAGCCGACCAGTTATTCGATCTTTCCACCAATGCTTTGCAAGATTCGGATCGATTGTTGCGCGTTCGGTCGTCCGGGGACGTTTCCACGCTGACATATAAAGGACCATCGCTCGGCGGGCCGCATAAACGGCGCGAGGAACTGGAGACACAGGTCCAAGACGGCGTGGCGCTACGGTCCATTCTGTTCCGGCTGGGCTACTTGCCCGGGTTCCGTTACGAGAAATACCGCACTACTTTCACCGAGCCGGGAGAAGAAAGCGGGGCCAATATCGGTTTGGATGAGACCCCGATCGGCGTGTTTCTGGAGTTGGAAGGACCAGCGGATTGGATCGACAAGACCGCTCGACGGCTCGGGTTTTCCCCGCCGGATTACGTTACGGCGAGTTACCGGTCGCTTTACCGCGAACATCTAAAGCTGCACGGCGGTCCTGCCGATATGGTGTTTAATGAATTGCAGACGACGGAAGTTCAACAACCCGCGGCCGGGGGCGCTCCGCGAGCGGGAGAGTGGACAAAAAAGACTTAGTACGACTGCTCTATTGTTCTCACGGCGGCTCCGATGGTAATCTGCCTTTGGCGAACAGCGAATTATATGCTCCCCGAAGAGGCAAAAGGAAATGGTTGAATTAATCGTCACCGGCGGCATGTTGTTCGGATCGGTTTTCCTGTTTGCTTACTGGTTTCGTTACACCTGTCTCCTGATCTTGAGCACGAAGACCCTGAGAGATTACGCCGGGGCGATGGCAGCGGCGCATCGGCTCACCTTCGTGGATGTGCAGTCCAGGCTGCGCGGGTGCGCGACGGCAAATCTGGCCCGCCTGCATCAGTCTTTGGACGAGGATTACGCTCTCGTGATGCGCCTCTTGCAACAGTCTGGATCGGTTCAAGACCGGTCCTCCCTTGAGATGCGGATGCTGCAGATGAACTATCGGGTGATGGGCGCCTGGGCTCGCTTAAGCGCGCGCTTCTCTCGTTCGGCCGCTTGCCGCGCTCTCGATGAGATGTCACAAGTAATCGCTCATTTCGCCAATGCCATGGGCGAGACGGCGGCTTCCGTAGCGGCTGCTTAGTCGCCACGGCGCCCAAAAACGTTCTTGCGACACGCTAAATTTTCCATTTTGACCATTGACCAGCACCAGCCTACTGTGCTAACTTGATGACTTAAGGAGACAATTGCGTCGGTACGGCGTTCCCATTGTGCTCCTGCGCGCTCGTAAGTTTCCCTATACACTTTCTGAATGGAACAAACCTTCCAAGCTCTAGGTGGGATTCTCCTCAAAGCCATACCCACGGTTGTCATTCTCCTGATTCTGCATTTTTACCTCAAGTCCACTCTCTTCAAGCCTTTACGAGAGTCCCTGAAAGAGCGTGAGCGGCTAACGAGCGGGGCGCGCAAGGCAGCCGAGGAGAGCCTGGCCGCCGCGGATCGGAAGGCCAAAGAATACGAGGCCAAATTCCGGGAGGCGCGAGCGGAGGTATATAAACAGCAGGAAGAGACGCGGAAGCAATGGCTTCAGGATCAGGCCGCTCAGACGGCCGCGGCGCATTCCCGCTCGCGAGCTTCCATCGAGGAGGCGAGGGGCCATATCGCCACCGAAGCGGCGTCGGCCCGTCAAAATCTTCAAGAAAGCAGCGAATCGCTGGCGGATCGCATTGCGGACCGGGTCCTCGCTCGAAGAGCGGGAGAAGCCGCATGATGAAGCGCCTGCTGTTGATGTTCGCGCTCGCCGCCATGGTTAGCCTGGCACAGGAACAAGCCGGCGGCGCGCCCGCGCCTTCGGAACCCGCTGCGCTCTGGAAATGGGCGAATTTCGCGATTCTGGCGATCGGGCTCGGCTATCTGATCGCCAAAACCATGCCGGCATTTTACCGATCGCGAACGGGCGAAATTCAAAAAAGCATCGTAGAGGCGCAGCAGACCAAGATGGACGCTGAACGCCGAGCGGCCGAGATGGACGCGCGGCTGGCCTCGCTTGGGTCGGAGATAGAAAAGTTCCGCGACCAGGCGCGCTCCGAGATGGAACGCGAAGGGGAACGCATCCGCAATGAGACGGCGGCGCAGATCCGCAGGCTGGAGCAACAAGCGGCGATTGAGGTCGAATCCGCAGGGAAGGCCGCACGGAGGGAACTTCGCGCCTTCGCCGCGCAACTGGCTGTGGAACTGGCCGAGAATCGCATTCGCGCGCGTCTCGACCCAAGCGCCGAAGCCGGGATGGTGGACAACTTCTTCGGCGATTTGGAACGGCAGGGATCGAAGAATCCCAGTTCCCGAAATTAAGAGTTCGATGAATTAAGATTGTCGATTAAGGTTAAACAATGCTCTCGGTTGTAGCCTCGCGTTACGCGCGAGCCCTGGTGGATGTGGTGACGGCGCCGCAATCGGCCGTGAGTGCGGCCGCGGCGCTCGAACAGTTGCGAAGCCTCGAAGGGCTGATCGCCGCCTCGGCCGATTTGCGCAACGCGCTGCTTTCCCCGGCGGTGTCGCCCTCCCGGAAGCGCGCGGTGATGGCCAAGCTCACCGAGCCCCTCGGCATCGCGAAGCCCGTCCGGAATTTTCTGTTCGTGGTCCTCGATCACCGCCGGGTGATCGAGTTTTCGTCAATCGTCGAGGCGTTCGAGGCGCTGGTGGACGAGCGGCTCGGCTATGTTCGCGCCGACGTTTCCAGCGCGCAACCGCTGCCGGAGGGCCAGCGGGCGCGACTTGAGGCCGAAATCTCGCGAGTGGCGGGAAAGAAGGCGAAACTCAAATTCACCATCGATCCCGGCCTGGTGGCCGGAGTCGTGGCGCGCATCGGCTCAACCGTTTATGACGGGAGCGTGCGCGGGCAATTAGATAGATTGCGGCTTATGCTCGCGAAAGCATGACTGTAGGACAAGCCTCAGCTTGTCCCGATGAAAATGGACGAGCTTCAGCTTGTCCTACCAAGGAATTCTATGGCTCAGATTAGGGCGGATGAAATCTCGCGCGTGCTGCGCGAGGAGATTGAAAATTACGAGCGCGCGGTCAACGTGGCCGAAACCGGATCGGTGATTTCGGTCGGCGACGGCATTGCGCGCGTCTACGGCCTGGAGAACGTCATGTCCGGCGAACTGATCGAGTTCAAGGGCGGCGTTTCGGGTATTGCGTTGAATCTGGAAGAAGACCAGGTGGGCGCCGTGCTGCTCGGAGATTATTCGGGCATCAAGGAAGGCGACGAGGTGCGGCGCACCGGCCGCATTATGTCGGTGCCGGTGGGCGAGGGAATGATCGGCCGGGTCGTGGACGCCCTTGGCCAGCCGATCGACGGCAAAGGACCGATTGACGTCAAAGCATACAATCCCATCGAGCGATTGGCCCCTGGCGTGGTGGACCGCCAGCCGGTGAAGGAGCCGCTGCAAACCGGCATCAAGGCGATCGACGCCATGATCCCGATCGGCCGAGGCCAGCGCGAGCTGATCATCGGCGACCGGCAGACCGGCAAGACCACGGTGGCTTTGGACACGATTCTGAACCAGAAGGGCGGCGACGTGGTCTGCATTTACGTCGCGATCGGGCAGAAGCGATCGACTGTGGCGCAGGTGGTCAAGACGCTGGAAGATTACGGCGCCATGGAATACACCATCGTCGTGGCGGCCACGGCGTCCGATCCCGCGCCGATGCAATACATTGCGCCTTATTCCGGCTGCGCGATCGGCGAATACTTCCGCGACACCAAGCGGCACGCGCTATGCATCTATGACGATCTTTCCAAACACGCGGCGGCTTACCGCGAGATTTCGCTGCTGCTGCGGCGTCCTCCGGGCCGCGAAGCGTATCCGGGCGACGTATTCTATCTCCATAGCAGATTGCTCGAGCGCGCCGCGAAACTGAACAACGAAAACGGCGGCGGCTCGCTGACATCGCTTCCGTTCATCGAAACTCAGGCGGGCGACGTTTCGGCCTACATCCCGACAAATGTAATTTCGATCACCGACGGGCAGATTTACCTGCTGACGGATCTGTTTAATTCGGGCGTGCGCCCGGCCATCGACGTCGGAATATCGGTCAGCCGCGTGGGCGGCAACGCGCAAATCAGAGCCATGCGGCAGGTGGCGGGAAGCCTTCGCCTGGATCTGGCGCAATACCGGAATCTTGCGGCATTCGCGCAGATGGGCTCGGAATTGGACAAAGCCTCCATGCAGCAGCTTACGCGCGGCAGCCGCATGGTGGAGATTTTGAAACAGGGCCAGTACTCGCCGCTGCCGGTGGAAAAGCAGATCCTGATCATCTATGCCGGAACTAACGGCTATCTGGACAATCTCCCCATCGACCAATGCAGGGACTTCGAGACGGGCCTGTATACATTCGTCGAGAACGCGCATCCGGGAATCCTTTCCGGCATTCGTGAGAAGAAAAATCTCGACGACGATTTGAAGAAGCAGATGAACACGGCGATTGAAGAGTTCAAAACCCGCTTCATTCAGGAAAAGGCGGCCGCCGCGAGCGCGAAGTAAATGCCCAGCCTGATCGATATCCGGCGGCGGGTCCGCTCGGTCCGCAATACGCAGCAGATCACCAAGGCCATGAAGATGATCTCGGCGGCCAAGCTGCGTCGCGCGCAGGACCGTGCCTTGGCGGCGCGGCCGTACGCCGCGACGCTGCGGCAGATCCTGGCCAATGTTGCGGAAGCGGCGCAGCAGAATCCCGATGCGGGCGCGCATCCGCTGCTGGCGGCGCGGCCTGAGAACCGGATTCTGCTGGTGGTGGTGACCGCGGATCGTGGTTTGGCGGGCGGTTTTAATTCCAACCTGCTTCGCTTGGCGCAGCGTTTCGTGGACGAAAACCGAGGCAAGGAGCTGTCGTTCGAGTTGATCGGGCGTAAGGGCCGCGACTATTTCCGCCGTCGCGGCGCGACGATTTTGGGCGACTATCTCGACGTGTTTCGAAACGTACGATGGGAAGACGCGGACAAAATCGCGGACTCGATTATGGGACGGTTCTCGCGGGCCGAAGTGGATTCCGTCTATTTGTTCGTTAACGAATTCAAGAGCGTAGTGGCGCCCAATGTCACCTATTCGAAGATATTGCCGATCGAGGCGCCAAAATCCGCCTCGCCGGCGGATTACATTTACGAACAGCCGCCGGAAGAATTGCTGAGCAGTCTGCTGCCCCGATACGTGAGAGTGCAGCTTTATCGCGCGCTGCTGGAATCCGCGGCGGCCGAGCACGCCGCCCGCATGACCGCGATGGACGCGGCGACCAAGAACGCAAGCGACATGATCGACAAGCTGACGTTGTACATGAATCGCGTCCGCCAAGCCAGCATTACCCGCGAGATTATCGAGATCGTAAGCGGCGCCGCCGCTTTGGAGTAGGGCATGCTACAGCTTGCCCGGGAGAGAGTTTATGGTTGAAGGAAAAGTCATCCAAGTCGCCGGACCGGCCGTGGACGTCGAGTTCCCGGAAGGGCAGATCCCAGTCATCCGGACGGCCGTGAAGATCGTGAGCGACGGCTTTCAGGTACCCGAGCCGATCGAAATCATTTGCGAGGTCGCGCAGCACATCGGCGAAGGCCGCGTGCGAACCATTGCGCTTCAACCCACCGAGGGACTAGTGCGGGGCATGCCGGCGATTAGCCTGGGCGAGCCGGTCAGCGTTCCGGTGGGCAGGGAAACGCTGGGCCGCGTGCTCAACGTGATTGGCCAGCCCGTGGACAAAATGGGACCGGTCAACACTGCAAAGAAATATCCGATTCATCGCCCGGCGCCTCCATTCGAAGAGCAATCCACCGAACTTCAGATGTTCGAAACCGGCATCAAAGTGATCGACCTGCTGGAGCCGTATTTGAAGGGCGGAAAGATCGGGTTGTTCGGCGGCGCGGGCGTCGGCAAGACGGTTATTATTCAGGAGCTGATCAGCAATCTCGCCACCAAGCACGGCGGCGTCAGCGTATTTTCCGGCGTGGGCGAGCGCACTCGCGAAGGCAATGACCTGTGGCTGGAGTTTCAGGAATCGGGCGTAATCGATCCGCACGATTACACCAAATCGAAGTGCGCTCTGATCTACGGACAGATGACGGAGCCGCCGGGGGCGCGCCTTCGCGTGGGTCTCACGGGCCTCACCGTCGCGGAATATTTCCGCGACGAGGAACACCAGGACGTGCTGCTATTCATCGACAATATTTTCCGCTTCACGCAGGCGGGATCGGAAGTAAGCGCGCTGCTGGGCCGCATGCCCAGCGCCGTCGGTTACCAGCCGAACCTGGCGAGCGAAATGGGCGATTTGCAGGAGCGCATCACGTCGACGAAGTCGGGGTCGATTACTTCCGTGCAGGCAATCTACGTGCCCGCCGACGACTACACTGATCCGGCTCCCGCCACGACATTCGCGCACTTGGACGCGACTACGAATCTTTCGCGCTCGATTTCGGAAATGGGCATTTACCCTGCCGTGGATCCGTTAGCTTCCACCTCGCGCATTCTCGACCCGCGCATCATCGGCGCCGAGCACTACAATACGGCGCAGGCGGTGAAGCAGGTTTTGCAGCGCTACAAAGATCTTCAAGACATCATCGCGATTTTGGGCGTGGACGAGCTTTCGGAAGAAGACAAGCTCACCGTGGCGCGCGCCCGCAAGATCCAGAAATTCCTTTCCCAGCCGTTCCACGTTGCGGAAGCGTTCACCGGCCGCAAGGGCAAATATGTGAAAGTCGCCGACACCGTGCGCAGTTTCAAGGAAGTGGTGGAAGGCAAGCACGATCAAGTGCCGGAGCAGGCGTTTTACATGCAAGGCTCCATCGACGACGTACTCGAAGCCTGGGAGCAGATGAAGAAAGCGTAGCTCGATGGCCGACACTTTTCAGATCGACGTCGTCACGCCGGAGAAAGAGATCCTGAGCCAGCGCGCCGAGTACGCCGAAATTCCCGGCAAGGACGGCTACATGGGCATCCTCCCCGGCCACGCCGCGCTGCTGAGCGAACTCGGAGACGGCGAGCTTTCCTACAGGCTCTCAGGCCAAACATCCAAGCTGCACATCACAGGCGGCTACGTCGAGGTCCGCGACGACCACGTGAGGGTACTGGCGGATAAGGCGGAGTAAGCTCAACGATTCCGCGTCAGATCACCCCTAAGGCTTCGGTCAGCGTGGAGGCGGAATATATAGAGACGCGCCCGCTGCGCTATTTTTTCTTCGCCAGGGTCACCTTGGACACCGCAATCGTGTCGCCGGTGACGTCGCCCGTCAGTCTGACGGATTCCCCCGCGCCTTTCATCAAGTCCGCCTGGTCCTGATTCGAGATTTGGTAAATCTTCCCGTTCGAGACAAACACGTACTTGGCTCCACCCTTGATGCACGCGAGCGCGCAATCGCGGTCGGTCATATTGTGGCCGGCGGTCATTTTGGCGTGGCTGGCGCCGCACATGCTATCGCTGATGGTTCCGTTCATAGTCCTGTTGGCTGCGGACGCAAACGAGGCAAGGCCGGCAAGCAGCCCGATGCAGCACAAACCTTTCAGAAAATTCTTCATGTTGTCCCATCTCCTTCTGCGACGCTCACGCGGAACGCGAGCCTCGCAGTTAGTACTTCGCCCGGCGCTGCTGTCGAGTTACGCTTGGTGCGATAGTGTCCAGGAGGGATAGCGGTAGCCAAATCCGGCCCAGTATGCCGCAGTTGTCAGCAGTACTTGGTGGGGTTCAGTTCACTTCTCCCCTCTTTCCCGGGCAATCCCAATACGATAAACCCCTGGTATTCTGTGTTTTACCGAGGGAAGTTCATCTTTATGATGAATCAGCCGCGCCAGCGTGGAGAGAGCGCGTTCGGCTCGCATAAAGCCGGTTTTGCAGGGTACGTCGGAGCGGCGAGACGAATCGCTCACCTGCGTGATATCCTGCGCCTAAAGGGCCCAACGCTCTCCTGGCAGTATGCGCACGCAATCCTATTCCACTCCTTCCGGTATTGTCGTCGAACGGACCGACTCTACCGTTCCTTATCGCCGTGGCCTGGAAAGCCTGTTGCGCAAGCTCGATACGCAGCGTGGGATTTATCTTTCGTCGGGTTACGAATATCCGGGACGATATTCGCGCTGGGATATCGCCAGCGTCGCGCCGCCGCTCGAAATCGTCGCGCAGGACCGCGAGGTAACATTTCGCCCGCTGAACGCGCGCGGCGAGGCGCTCAACCGGCTTCTAGAGCCGGTGCTTGCGCCACATCCGCACTGGGACGCCTTTCGTAACGATAACGGAGCGCTGCGCGGCACGCTGAAACCTTTGCCGCACTTGTTCCCCGAAGAGGAACGGAGCAAGCAGCCCTCGGCGTTTTCGACGATTCGCGCGCTGCTTGCCGAATTTAAAAATCCGCTGGCGTCGCGGTTGGCTCTGGTGGGCGCCTTTGGCTACGATTTGCTTTTCCGCTTCGATCCCATTGAGCAGAAGCTGCCGCGCACGGGCGTGCACGATCTGCGCTTGTTCCTTTGCGACGACATTTATTTCATGGATCGCAAAAAGGAACAGATTGAGCGCTTCCAGTTCGAGTTTTCGCGCGGCGGCGAGAGCACGCGCGGGTTGAAACGCAGCGCCGAGCGTTTGAAAGCGCCAGTGAAATCCGAAGACGGTCCGATCGTCAGCGATCACACGACCGAAGAATATATGGCCGGCGTGGAAACCGTCCGCGAGGGCATGCGCCGCGGCGATTACTATGAGGTGATTCTGCGCCAGACCTTCTCCGCGCCCTTCACGGGCAGCTCTTCCGAATTGTTCCATCGCATCCAGAAGGCCAGTCCCAGCCCTTATGAGATGCTCCTGCAATTCGGCGATGAGCAGTTGATTGGCGCCTCACCCGAAGTGTTCGTCCGGATCGAAGGGCGGCGCGTGGAGTCGTCGCCTATTTCTGGAACGGCGCGGCGCACCGGAGATCCTCTTCGGGATGCCGATAGCCTGAAAGAACTGCTCAGCTCCATGAAGGAAGAGTCGGAGCTGACCATGTGCACCGATGTCGACCGGAACGACAAATCGCGGGTTTGCATACCGGGGAGCGTTCGCGTCATCGGCCGGAAATTGATCGAATCGTACGCGGGAATTTTTCATACCGTCGATCATGTGGAAGGAACGTTAGCGGAGGGCTATGATTCGCTGGATGCGTTCCTCACACATATGTGGGCGGTGACCGTAATCGGGGCGCCGAAGAAGTGGGCGGCGCGCGCGATCGAAGACCTGGAGAAGGACGCGCGCGGCTGGTATGGCGGAGCGGTGGGAATCATTTCGTTGGATGGCGACATCAACACGGGCATCACTATCCGCACGGTTCACGTGCGCGACGGTAGCGCGCGATACGCGGCCGGCGCCACTCTACTTTACGATTCCATTCCGGCGAACGAGGACGCCGAGTGCCGCCTGAAGGCCACCAGCTTTTTCCGGGCGCTGCGGCCGGAGTCAGACGACAAGTCCCGATCGTCTGCTCCACTAACTGCCGCTGTTCAAAATTCGGGTGTCCGGCTTCTTCTGGTCGATAACGAAGACTGCTTCATCCACACGCTGGCCAACTACGCGCGGCAGACGGGCGCGGAAGTGATGACCTATCGCGCGGGCTTTCCGTTGGAAATGATCGAGCGGATTGCGCCATCGTTAATTCTGGTTTCACCCGGTCCCGGCCGGCCTGAAGATTTCGGCGTGCCCGCCCTCATCCGCCACGCGGCCAAGCTCGAAACGCCGGTGTTCGGAGTCTGCCTGGGTTTGCAAGGGATGGTGGAGGCCTTTGGGGGCGAACTCGGCGTGCTCGATTACCCTATGCATGGCAAGCCCTCCGTGATTCACAATCGCGGCGTGGGTGTGTTTGAAGGGCTGCCGGAGACATTCCGCGTCGGCCGATACCACTCGCTATATGCGATTCGCGAAAAATTGCCGGCGTGCCTCGAAGTCACTGCCGAAACCGAGGACGGCGTCATCATGGGCGTGCGCCATCGCGATCTGCCGATGGAGGCTGTTCAGTTCCATCCCGAATCGATCCTGACGCTGGAAGGCGATCACGGCCTGAAGCTGATGCAGAATGCCGTAAAAATAGGAGCGGGGGCTAAAGCCCCCGTTGCAGGCTGAAGCCTGCTCCACACTTGGACGTTATCGTCATCGGCGGCGGCCTCGCCGGCCTCTCCGCCGCAGCCGCCTTAGGAAGCGCCGGCCATCGAGTGCGAGTTCTCGAAGCGCGCCCCTACCTTGGCGGCCGCGCCACTTCGTATGAGGCGGGCGGCGAAACCATCGACAACTGCCAACACATCCTATTGCGCTGCTGCATCAATCTGCTCGATTTTTATAAGCGACTCGGAGTGGAAAAGGACATCGTTTTTCATCGCGACTTCACCTTCGTTGAGCCGGGCGGAAGGCGCAGCGTCCTCCGCCGCAGTCTGTGGTCGTTTCTTTCACTCCCTTTTCTGAGCCTGGGCGATAAGATCGCCATTGCGCGAGGACTCAACGCCATCGGAAAGGAATATAGAACGCGCGGCGATTTGGACGCGATCAGCATGCTCGACTGGCTCGAGGAAAAGCGCCAGCCCAAGCGAGCCATTGAACGCTTCTGGCGCCAGGTGCTGGTGAGCGCGATCAGCGAGGAGCTGGACCGTATGGCCGCGCGCCACGGATTTCAAGTTTTCCGGCTGGGCTTTCTTGCGGCGCCGGACGCGCACGAATTCGGCGTGCCCGCCGTGCCGCTTGGGCGCTTTTATTCGAGCGAAGCATGGCAAAGGTTTCCCATGGTCGAGATAGTCTTGCGCACCGCGGCGCAAGCGGTAAGCATTGATGGAAACCGCGTCAGCTCGGTGGCAACCCCGGCGGGCGAGCTTTGCGCGGACGCTTACATCTGCGCGCTGCCGTTCGAGCGCCTGGCGGTATTAGGCGTTCCCGTGGATGTAAGCGCGTTCGAGCACTCCCCCATCACCGGTATCCATCTTTGGTTCGACCGCGCGATCACCGATTTGTCACAGGCCGCGATGCTCGACCGCACCATCCAATGGATGTTCAACAAGAGCGAGGGCCGTCACATTCAGATCGTGGTGAGCGCGTCGCGCAGTTTGGTGGACATGCCGCGCGCCGAGGTGATCGCGCTGGCGATGCGTGAACTCACGGAATTCTTTCCCGCCGTGCGCGAGGCGAAGCTCGAAAAGGCGCACGTGGTGAAAGAGGTGCGAGCGGTTTTCTCGGCGAAGCCGGGTCTCGAGGCGCAACGCCCTCCGAGCCGCACCGGGATCGAGAATCTCTTTCTCGCCGGCGATTGGACGCAGTCCGGGTGGCCCGCCACCATGGAAAGCGCCGTGCGCAGCGGCTACCTTGCGGCCGAGGCGATCACCGGCCAGAAGTTCCTGTTGCCCGACCCCGCCTGAGTGGACTCACTACCCTGTAACGGCGCCTTGCTGCCCGGCGGGCGCGGCCAGGAATCGAAAGATATCTTCAGCTAGGTCCGTCGAATTGCGAGCGTCCAACATATGCAATCCGGCGAGAGCGTCTCCGATAGCCGAGGCTCGCGTTTCGTCGGTGGCGATCGGCAGTATCCTCCGCTGAAGCCTGGAATCCGTTAGCGCCGTTTGAATCTCCGCCCTCACCCAATCGCTTTCGGCGGCGTTCTTGCTGACGACAACAATCACCCAGTCGGATTTGAATAACCCGGTTTCAATCGCCTCAATATAGTTTTCTCCCGGTACGATATCGGCGTTGGAATACCAGGTATCGATGCCGCGCTTCGCCAATGGACCGGTTATGTTGCGCTCCACAAAAACGCGATCCCGGTGATTGTGGCTGACGAACACCCGAACCGGCGTCTCCGGTTTCAGTCGTTTCAGATGGTATTGGCGATAGGCGACGCCGACGCTTTGTCCAGGCTTGCGAAGCTCGTAGATCGAAGGACCTTCGCTATCGGCGATCAGCGCGCGGACCGCCGCCCAGGTGGCTTGATCCACCAGAACGCGCCGTCCGCCTCGTGCTTCGCGCTGAAAGGCCGAGGCGAGGTTTACCGCGTTTCCCACGGCGGTAAAATCGCGCACGTGCGCGCTTCCCACGGCCCCCAGGGTGACTTCATCGGTAGTGATGCCAATTCCAAGGTCGAGAAATCGCAAATCCAGGTTGCTCGATTCATCCCACTTTTGGCGCAGAACCTCGAAACGCTCCAGCATGGCGAAAGCGCAGCGCACGGCGCGTTCAGGCCCGTTTTCATGGCGGAAAAACGCGAACACCTCGTCGCCGATAAACTTGTTCACGACGCCGCCGCGCACCAACACCTGGTCGGCGAACATGGTCAACAAATCGTTCAAGATTTCCTGCCGCCTCGCCGGGCTCGACAGCGATTGGCAGAGTTGCGTAAAGCCGCGCATATCCGCGAACAGCATCGTCATCCGCTCCAGAGCGGCCGGCGCATGCAAAAGCCCCACAAGGTCGCTATCGGTCCCGTCGCGCGAATAGAGGCCCATATGCGCCACCAAATCGCGGATCAATCGCGAGGCCCGGATTGCCGCTCCCGCTTGCACGGAGAAATGCTCCAGCAGGACTTTGTCCCTTTCGTCGTAGTCGCCATTTCTCTTGTTGAGAATCTGAACGACTCCGATGCTTTTACTCCCGGCCAATAGGGGAATGCAGACCATGGAGCGGGAAGATTCCTTCGTCTGCTCGTCGACTCCCTTGAAATGACGGTCGTCTTGCTGCAGGCGATGCTCCACGATCGGTTCGCCGGAAGTAAACGCCTGGCCCGCTTTGCTGCTATGAAGAGGAACCCTTTGATTGGAGCGCTCGCCCCACTTGCCAAGTAGCTCGTGCGCCTTTTCCCCGATCGCCTCGGCGAAAAACAGACCGCCTCGCTCGGGATCGTGGAGAAGAATAGACCCATCCGGAGAATCCGTCATGGCGCAGGCTCTTTCGAGAATGGCGCGGACCAGGCGATCATGATCGGTCTCCAGGGCCTACTGCTTGGCGCATTCCAATAACGACGCGAGGTCGCGCGCGGACAGGGAGTCGAACAGATCCATACCTTAAGTAACGCTACCACCGCGCGGAAGCGAGGTTCTCAATGAAGCTCTCTTCCGGCCACTTTCCTGAAAAAATTGAGCGATTCTTCCGCGCAGCACGCCCATCGGTATCGCTTAGCGATCTCCCTTCCGCGCGCGGCCATTTCGGATCGTAAACTGACGGATTCCAACACGCGCGAGATGGCGCACCCGATTTCAGAGGGGCTGCGAGGATCCACCAGCAAGGCCGCGCCGCCGGTCACTTCGGGAAGACAAGATAGATTAGACGTGATCACCGGAACCCCGCCTGCCATGGCCTGAGCCACGGGAAATCCGAAACCTTCGTACAGCGATGGATAAACGAACGCGGCTGCTCCGGCGGTCAGGCCCGGCAGATCCGCTTCGGGAACGTATCCCAAATAGGTGGCCTGCGCTCGAATTCTCTCGAGCGTCGAACTCGCGCCCCAGCCGGCCGGACCGGCCACCACCAGATCGAATTCTCCGCGGATGTCCGCTCTCAGGGATCCCCAGGCGTCCAACAGCGTGCTTAGATTCTTACGCGGCTCTATGGTTCCCACGTATAGCGCATAGGGACGCGCCCGCCGGGTTGGGGATGCATCGAAATATTCATCCGCGACGCCGGAATGGATCGTGACGACGCGCTCGGGAGAAAGGCGCAGCAGCCGGAGGGCATCGGTGCGCGTATTTTCGGACACGGCGATTAATCCGTCGGCGCGCCGCAAAATCCCTTCGAAAAAGCGACGGTCGGCTTCGACATTGCCGCGGGTATGCACTTCCGGCATCAAGTAGGCGGTCAGATCGTGAATCGTGGCAGTAAGAAGCGAACGCCGCGGCGTGCGGCGGACCTGGTTCGAGGCATGAAACACGTCCGATCCCGCCACCAGCAAGTCAAGCGCGGGCGAACCCAAGCGGTTCGCGGCGTGCAGCGCCGCCAGGCGCGAAATTGTGGTCCACGCGGGCAGAGTCGAAGCGTCGTGATTCAGCCGCCCCAAGTCTCCGAGCAAAGGAAACGCCCGGATCTCCTCCCCGGCCGCGCGCCGACGCAGGTGCTTCATCCAGTTGTAAACGTAGGTTTTCACACCCGCGCTTCGGACCAACGTTGGGACAGCGTCAATGGTAATGCGAAGCGGTTTCACACGACGGGCTGATTTGAAAAGACGAATTTACCGCCACTTTCGACGACGGTGTGGAGCGCCTGCACGCCCACGAGTTTGCGGATTCGCTCCACTTGCGGCTGCTCAATACAAATGTAGTATCGGATCGAGGAGGTCCAGCGCTCACGGAATCCTGGATCGTCGATGAAGACGTCTTTGGGAGCGTCCGGGGCATAGGAGCCGTACTCCAAGTTATTCACGCGGCCGTTGAGCAACAAAAGGCGCTTTCCATGGTACGCCTCGGCATAAAAGACGACTGAGGAGAACGTATAGTACTGGTCGTCGAGAATCAGGGCGCCGGGTGGGGCGTGGTTCAGAGCCTCCGCCAAGGCGCGCGAAGAAAGATAGGGATCGAACGTAACCAGAGCGAGACGCGCGGCGTGCACGAAGAGGACCATCATGAGAGCCGCGCCAGCCACCGGAAAGCGCCGGATCGTGAACGCTCCTATAAGGAAAGCGATACCGGCCACGATCAACGGAGTTTTCAAATAAGCGAATGACGCCAGCGTCAGATCGCCCATGTGCGCAAGGGAAAGCGTGTAGGCTTGCGGATCTTGCTGGTTGAGCGCCCGCGCGATGTCGCCCGGCGCCGGCAACTTCCACACATTTACGAGAATGCCGGCGATGACCAGAGCTGCCGTGGATGCGATGGCGATGAGCGCCACCTTCCCTTTTCGTATCCAACCCGCGCACGCCGGCTCGGTCAGCGCCGACGCGATCAACAGCGCTAGCGCCGGATAGCATGGCATCGAATAATATTCCTGCGTGGAGGAGAAAGTGAAGAACAGCAGCAGGAATCCGGCCCAGCACAAGCAGAGCAGGCGCATCCGGCCGGCACGATCCACGGGACGGAAGGATAGCTTCGGCACGGCCGGAAAATAGACGCTCCAGGGAAACAGCCAGAGCAGGTGAAAGAGCCAGAAATATAAACGCGGCACAGTATTGTAATCGCGCGGATATCGCAGATTCAGGAACCGCAGCACATGCTCGTTCATGAAATAGAACCAAAAGAAGCCGCGATAATCTCCCGGTTTACTGTGCAGAGTGAGATCGAAATAGGGAGGGTTGCGAAGCGTGGCCAATACGTGCCATGGCGCCGCAATCGCCAGGGCGACGACGATGCCACGCGCGATATGTAGCCTTCTCCACGCCTCGCGCGACCGCAGTTCGCCGGTAAAGGCCAGGAACAGCAGCGCAGCCGCGATGGGGAAAACGGCCGCAATCAGGCCCTTGAGCAGCAAACCCGTTCCAATGCTCGCGGCCATAATCGTCGCCCAAAGGCCGGGGCGCGGCTCTTCGCGATCGAGTGCCCGGAGAAACGACCACATGGCAAGCGATATGGTTGCGGTAATGGCCACATCGGGAATCTGGATGCGAGTGAAGAGGAACAGACCTACGCAGGTGGCCAAAATGAGACCCGTGTAAATCCCGGCGCGCCGGGAGAAGGCCCACCATCCAATGCGAAAAGCGATCCAGCAAAGCAGCACAGCCGCAAGGGCCACCGGCAGCCGCGCAACCCAATCGTGGACGCCGAACGCCTTGAACGAAAGCGCCATCAGCCAGTATTTGAGCGGGGATTTTTCCAGATAAGCGATGCCGTTCAAATGCGCGGTGACCCAGTCGCCCGAATCCAACATGTTGCGGGCAATCTGCGCCTGCACGGCGTCGACGTCGTCCATCAACGCGGGCGGGCTGATAATGCAGCCGAGGAAGACCGCGGCGGCGACCGCCAGAACGATTAAATTCGAGCCGGTACGGCGGCCGGCATCCCGCCCCTCTGGACGCTCGTCGGAGGCGCGATTCGCCAATGACGCATCCACAGGAACAGCACCAGAAGCCCCCATAATTGATACCCGAGATTAGCACGCCTTTCCTGGTGAGCGCGTACGAGAGAATCGATGGCGGGCCAGGAAAACACGCCCGATTCCGCGACGTTGCGTTGGTTCAAAGTGTCCAGCAGCAGCGGCCGCAAAACCGTTCTCAACCAATCATGCGCGGGGATATCGAAACCTTCTTTTTTGCGAGTCAAGACCGGCCGGGGAAGGCGGTCGCGCATTAACTCGCGCAAGACAAATTTCAATCGTCCTCCGCGGATTTTCAAGTTCTCCGGGAGCCGTGCGGCGAACTCCACGATGCGATGGTCCAGGAACGGCGGTCGGACTTCGAGCGAGTGGGCCATGCTCATGCGATCCGACTTATAGAGAATGTCGTCCGGCAGATAATTCAACTGGTCCAACCACAAAAACCGGTTTAGGTAGCCGATGCCGTTGTGCGGCATCGATAAAGGCCGGTATGAATCGAGGAGGTCCCCAGTTTCGAAAAGCTCGCCTCTGCCAGATGCGGAAAAGGCGCCGTTCCAATAAAAATGAGCCTCCATCGGCGGGAGGAGCGATCCTTCAAGCAGGCGGGTAATCTTGTAATCCCATCCGATTTTTTCGTCTGAGACCGGCAACAGATGTGCCGCGCCGGCCGCGGTCTCAAGCAATTTGCGTGGGAGGCGGCGGAGGCGTCGGGCGTAGCGGTCGGCCAAATACGTGTTATAACCGCCGAAAAGCTCGTCCGCGCCCTCGCCAGAGAGTGCGACGGTCACCTCGCGGCGGCTCATCTTGGAAAGGAACCAGACCGGAACGGCCCCCGCGTCGCCGCTCGGCTCGTCCGAATATTGCGCCAGCTCTTCGATCGCTTCGACCAGGCCGGAGCCGGGATTCAGATCGAATTCGTGATGATCGGTTTCATAGCGCCGCGCCACTTCGCGGAAGTAGCAGCTTTCGTCGAAGCTGCGCCCCTGGAACGACAGGGAAAAAGTCTTGAGCTTTCCCGAGGCGTGCTCGGATGCGTAATGTACGACCGTCGAGGAGTCCAGGCCGCCGCTTGACCAAACCCCCACCGGAACGTCCGCCGCCAACTGCTCGCGGATTGCGTCTCGCAGCAGCCAGTCGAGCTGCTCCTTGGCGGCGCCGAGCGTCAAGCGATGGTCCGGTCTGAATTCCAGGCTCCAATAGGGATGAGCGGCCCATTGGCCATCGCTCCACTCCAGCCAATGCCCGGGCGGAAGCTTCTCAATGCCTTCTACGAGCGTGCTCGGACCGGGGACGTAGTTGAGGGAAAGGTAGTGGTGGAGGCCCACGACGTTCAGGCTCGGCTCAAACCAGGGATGGGACAAAATGGCCTTGATCTCCGAGCCGAAGTAAAGATCCTTGCGGCGGTGAGCATAGTAGAGAGGTTTGATGCCGAGCCGGTCCCGCACCAGGACAAGCCGCCTTTGGGATTGGGTCCAGAAGGCCGCGGCAAACATGCCCCGCAGCCGTGAGAACGCGCCGACGTCCCATTCGAGAAACGCATGCAGAAGCGTTTCTGTGTCGCAATGCGTGCGGAATGTGTGACCCAGGGCCTCTAACTCCCGCCGCAACTCGCCGTGGTTGTAGATTTCACCATTGAAGATCGCGACCGCGTCGCCATCTTCGCTGACTAGAGGCTGGTCGCCTCCTTCCAGATCGATGATCTTCAGACGCACGGCGCCCAGCGACACGTCGCCGCTCTCCCAAACGTTCTGTTGGTCCGGACCGCGATGCGTCAGAGCTCGCGTGACTCGCCAGATTCGCTCAGGATCCGAAAATCGAGTTAGATGCGTGAACCCCGCTATTCCACACAAGTTTTGCTAAATCCCCAGTCTGCATGCCAATGCGCGAGAGCCTCCGTCTGCCATTTGGCGTATTCAGGTACGCAAAAGCATAGCACAACTACAACTTATGTCAATCCCATTTTTTAGGTAGGAGCGAAAGAAGCTATCGGGATGCGGCGACCACTTCGACAGCAACCGTTGAATCGAGCGAGGGCAGCCCTTCAAAGAAAATCGGGGGCGAAAAAGGGACATTGGGCGAGAGAAATTCGGAGGCCATCTTCGTGGTGCGTTCGCCGACGGATCGATTAAGGGGATAGATGCGCGAAAACACAACATCTTTGTATGCGACGCCCAGCGGCTCCAGAGATTTTTCCAGGCGCTCGAAAGCGAGGCGTAGATCGGCGTCCTGCTCGCGAAAAGCCAATTGCGTGCCGGTGAAAACCAGTTTCGGCATGCTCACCGCGGCCGCGCCGGGGGTCAATGCTACTGGCGGCCCGGCTTCAGATTTGCTGCCGGCGCCTTCGCAGACAGCGGAAGTTCCCGATTCGCCGCGAATGGCCTGGACGAAATCGAGCGCGGCGGCAGGGAAAACGCGGGCCGCCTCGCCGCGCGCGGCATCGATTTCCTCGACCGAACCGAGGAAGCACGTCACCCGAAGCATGCCCGCAGCCGGAACTTGTGCGCTTGTTGCGGCGGCCGCGAGCCGGGAGATCGCAGCGGCGACCCCATCGCCCGTCTGCCCAGAGAAGAACACCAGCCCGAACGGGTGCTTCGGTTTTTTCTCCTCGGACACGCTCTCGATCACGACCTGCGCGCCTTCCATGGGCAGCGCGCCTACCTGGATGGTGCTCAGGGCGGGCAGAGGCTGCTTTTTGTCGGTGAAGATTTCACTGACAATCGATTGCACGCGGCGCATGTCGCCGGTGCCAGCGACGAAGGCCCGCAACTTGACGATGCGCGCGCCGCGGTTGAGCTTCATCAGCGCGCCGATGGCGTCGCGCGTCTGCGGGGAAAGCAGTCCTTTTGCGGAAAGGGGCGAAACGTGGAAGGTCAGCTTGGCGGTTTCGGCGGCCACCGCGGCCGGGGGATCTTTCAGCACGGGCAGCGCCTGTGTAACCGGTTCGCGATCTTCGTTCTTTGGCTTGCGAGGCTGCCGGAGCTGAGGCGGAGGCTGAGCGAGGGCGCTCAGCGCCAGAACCAACCCCAGACTCGCCAGCCCTGAAGAAGCTTTCACGCAAATTCGCCTTCCTTGATGGTTTGAGGATTGGACAAAGCGAGGCGCGCGATCTCGTTTGGCGTGCTCATCGCCCAGCCGACGGCGATGGTGGTTTGCATGAAACGGCGCCGGTCCATGGAAGGCTCCTTATTCGTCGATTATGGCGCCACGGGATTGCGTTTCGCCCAACGGCGCGACGGCGCGGCCCATCCGCTCTGCCGTGTTAAATTGATAGTTGCCTCGACTTTATGCCCGCTCGGGTAAGCGAGACGTTCGTCCTGCGGACTTACCCATTTCGCGAAGCGGATCTAATCGTGAGTTTCTTTACGCGTGATGGCGGCAAGCTGCGCGGCATCGCGCGGCGCGCGCGGCGTCCCAAGAGCGCCTTCGGCAGCGGGCTGGAGCGGCTATCGCACGTGCGCATGTCCTACTACCAACGCGAAAATGCCGAGCTCGCGAACCTGTCCGGCTGCGAGTTGATCGAATCGCAGTTCGCCTTGCAATCGGACTATGTGCGCGCCGTCGCGCTGGATTATTTCACGGAGGTTGCCGAACAGTTGCTGCCGCCTCATGAAACCAACGAAAAATTCTTTCGCCTGCTCGCGGCTGTGTTGGAGCATCTGCGGCAGGGCGGGGAAGTGTGGTCCGCCGTCGCCTATTTCACGCTTTGGGCCGTGCGGCTGTCAGGCGTTTTTCCGGAACTGCGCGTAAGCCGCGAATCGGCGGAGATCGCCGAAGAGATGTTCGGGAAGCCTTTGAAATCGCTTACGCCGCGCGCGTGGAGCAAGAGCACCGCGTCAGACTTGCGGCGTCAGCTCATCCGCACCATGGAACAGCACGTGGAGCGGAAGTTTCTCACCGTCCCGCTGCTCGAAGCTTTATAACCATGGATTATTTTCAAGACACGGTTTTCAAATTGAAGCGCTATTGGGCCGATCGCGGCGCCATTATTCAGGAGCCTTATGATGTCGAAGTGGGCGCGGGTACAATGTGCCCGGAAACGTATCTGCGCGTGCTGGGACCGAAGCCGTACCGCGTCGCTTATGTGCAGCCGAGCCGCCGCCCGGCCGACGGCCGCTACGGTGAGAATCCTAATCGCTTATACAAGCACCAGCAATTGCAGGTAATTCTGAAACCTTCGCCCGACGACGTGCTCGATCAATACCTGGGGAGCCTGGAAGCCATCGGTATCGATCTTTTGAAGCACGACATTAAGTTCGAGGAAGACAATTGGGAAGCGCCGACGCTCGGCGCGTGGGGGATCGGCTGGCAGGTGATGCTGGACGGGATGGAGATCACGCAGTTTACGTATTTTCAGCAATGCGGCGGAATGGATCTGGATCTGGTGCCGGCCGAGATTACCTATGGGTTGGAGCGCATTGTCGCATTCTTGCAGGGCGTCGAAAGCGTTTACGACATCCAGTGGGCGCCGGGCTTCAAATATTCCGATGTGCGTTTGGCCGATGAGGTCGAATTTTCCAAATACAATTTCGAGCTGGCCAACGTGGACCGGCTTTGGCGGCTGCTGGGCGAGCACGAAGCGGAGTGCAAGGAACTGCTGAAGGCCAAGGCGCCGCTGCCGGCTTACGATCAGGTGCTGAAATGCTCGCATCTATTTAACCTGCTCGACGCGCGCGGCGCGATTTCGGTGACGGAGCGGGTGGGCGTGATCAAGCGCGTACGGGATTTGGCCGTGGGGACCGCGCGCGTGTGGATGGAACAGCAGGAAGCGGCTCGGCAGGAGGCTGCGTGAACTTTCTGCTGGAGATTGGGACAGAAGAAATTCCACACTGGATGATTCCTGGCGCGCTGGCGCAGCTTTCGAAGCTCGATTTGCTCGGTGCGGCTCCAGAGGTGGATGCGACGCCGCGGCGGTTAGTGGTTTGGGCCTCCGACGTTCCAGACCGGACCCCAGACCGCGAGGAGATTGTGAAAGGCCCGCCGGTTTCCGCGGGCGAAAAGGCCGCCGCGGGATTCGCGAAGAAGCAGGGAGCGAATCCCGGCGATATGGCGCCGGTTGGCGGTTATTACGAACTCCGAAAGCGCATTGCCGGCCGGAGCGCGGTGGAAATCCTCGGGGAATCGCTGCCGGCGGCGATTCTTGGAATCCAATGGCCGAAGACCATGTACTGGACCGGCGGCAAAACTGGTCCCCGCTTCATCCGCCCCATCCGCTGGATCGTGGCGCTGCTAGGGGATCAGGTGATCCCGTTCGAGATCGCGGGTGTGAAGAGCGGAAACACCACGCGGGGCCATCGCGAGCTCGGGTCGGCTTCGATTCCCATCGCGATCGAAAATTATGAACCGGAGCTGCGCAAGAATTTTGCGATTCTTTCCTCCGAAGAACGTCGGAGGAAGATCGAATCGGAGGCTTCGGTACTGGGAGCGAAAATCGATCCGGATCTTCTCGAAACTCTTACCTTCATCACCGAATATCCCACCGCCATCCGGGGCGATTTCGACTCGGCCTACCTCGAATTGCCCGCCGAGGTGCTCACCACGGTAATGCGGCATCATCAGAAATATTTCGCCGTCGAATCCTCGCCCGGAGTTTTGGCGCCGCATTTCATCGCGGTAATGAACACCAAGGGCGATCCCGAAGGGTTGGTGAAGAAGGGCAACGAGCGCGTGCTTCGCGCGCGCTTTAATGACGCGCACTTCTTTTGGGATA
This sequence comes from Bryobacteraceae bacterium, assembly GCA_036557165.1. Taxonomy (GTDB): domain Bacteria; phylum Acidobacteriota; class Terriglobia; order Bryobacterales; family Bryobacteraceae; genus Palsa-187. The sequence goes on along the minus strand of DATBIA010000065.1, from coordinate 122,635 downwards.
CCGATCAGCGTAAGAAACTCGCCGACCGTGTCGAAGATTTAGCGCACGTCACGTTTCAGGCCAAGCTCGGCTCCTACAAAGAAAAAACGGAGCGGGTGCTCGCGCTGGTGAAGGAACTCGGCGGAAACGAGCACGCTCAGCAGGCGGCGATGCTGTGTAAAACCGACCTGACTACCGAAATGGTCAAGGAGTTCACCGATCTTCAGGGTATCGTCGGCGGGCTTTATGCGAAAGCCCAAGGCGAGGCCGAGCCAGTCTGGCGCGCGGTCTACGAGCATTACAAGCCAACAAGCATGGAAGGCTCGATCCCGTCTACGCACGAGGGCCGAATCGTTTCGCTCGCCGACAAACTGGATACGCTCCGCGGCTGCTTCTCGGTGGGACTCGCGCCGACTGGATCGAAAGACCCATTCGCTCTTCGGCGCGCCGCTCAAGGCGTGGTAAAGATTCTAGTCGAAGCGCGCCTGGATTACAGCCTCGATCGACTCGCCTCCGGCGATCTGCGCGATTTCTTGATCGAGCGCATCCAACATTACTTCCGCGAAATTCGTGGCTTTCAATACGATGAAGTAAATGCGGTCCTCGCCGCCGGCGTCACCACGCTCGCCGATATCGAAGACCGGCTTACGGCGCTCGCCGCGATTCGGCCAACGGACAACTTCGAACCGCTCGCGGCAAGCTGCAAGCGAATCCGCAATATTCTTAAACAGGCCGAATTTCAGCCCAACGGCGCGGCGGTGAAGGCAGAACTTCTCGAAGCCGGCCCAGAACGCGATCTCGCCGATCGGCTCGCTGGGTTCGTCCGCGAAGGCGAAAGCGATTACTCGAAAAGGCTCGTCAAAATCGCGGCCTTCCGCCCGCAAGTCGATCTCTTTTTCGATAAGGTCCTAGTCAACGCAAAAGACGCGAAAGTGCGCACGAACCGCCTAACCCTTTTGAGCAACCTCTTAACGGAATTTTCCACGATCGCCGACTTCTCGGAGATCGTTACCTCAGGAGATCAGAAATGAAAAATTACGTCTATAACTTCGGTGGCGGCCAAGCCGACGGCGACGGCACAATGAAAGATGTTCTGGGCGGAAAAGGCTCGGGTCTCGCCGAAATGAGTCGCGAAGGCGCTCCCGTTCCCCCTGGCTTCACCATTTCCACCGAAGTCTGCAACGTCTATTTCCAGAGCGGCAGGAAAGTGCCCGGCGAAATCGGGTCGCAAATCTCGGCCGCGCTCGAAAAGCTCGAGTCGCGCATGGGTAAGAAGCTGGGCGATCCGGAAAATCCGCTGCTGGTAAGCGTCCGGTCCGGCGCAAAGTTTTCCATGCCTGGAATGATGAACACCATTCTCAATCTGGGGATGAACGATAAAAGCGTGGAAGGTCTGGCGGCGCGCAGCGGTAATCCGCGCTTCGCCTACGATTCTTACCGGCGCTTTATTCAAATGTTCGGCGAAGTGGCGCTGAACATCGACATGGCGAAATTCGACCACATTTTCGACGAGCGCAAGCGCAAGGCGAGGGCGAAGCAGGATACCGATCTCAAAGCGGACGATCTCAAAGCCATCATCGGCGACTACAAAAAGCTGGTGAAGTCCGAAACCAAGAAGCCGTTCCCGCAAGGGCCGCGCGAGCAACTAGCCATGTCGATCGGCGCCGTATTCAATTCGTGGTGGAACCCGAAGGCGATCTATTACCGCAAGATGGAGAAGATCCCCGACGAAATCGGCACGGCCGCAAACGTTCAGGCAATGGTTTTCGGGAATCTCGGCAATACTTCGGCCACGGGCGTGGGCTTCACTCGCGATCCCGCCACCGGGGAGAAGACTTTCTATGGCGAATTTTTGATCAACGCGCAAGGGGAGGACGTTGTTGCCGGTATCCGCACGCCCGAGCCTCTTTCCGATCTCGAACAAGTTATGCCGGACGCTTACCGGCAGCTCCGCGAGATCACCAGCAAGCTGGAGCGCCACTATCGCGACATGCAGGACTTCGAATTCACCATCGAAGACGGCAAGCTGTACATGCTCCAGACGCGCAACGGCAAGCGCACAGGACCGGCGGCGGTGCGCGTCGCCGTCGATATGGTCAGCGAGAGGCTGATCGACAAGCGAGAGGCCGTGCTACGCGTGCAGCCGCAACAGCTTGACCAGTTGCTGCATCCCGTGTTCGACGCGAACTCGCTCAAGAAGCTCACGCACATCGCGACCGGTATCGCGGCGTCGCCGGGCGCGGCGGTGGGACGGGTCGCGTTTACCGCCGAGGAAGCGGTGGAGATGAGCGCCCAAGGCCCGGTGATTCTGGTCCGCAAAGAGACCACTCCCGACGATATTCACGGCATGGATAAAGCCAAGGGTATCCTGACGGCCGTGGGCGGCAAATCGAGCCACGCGGCGGTGGTCGCGCGCGGAATGGGCCGGCCCTGCATCGTGGGCGCGGGCTCCATCGCGATCAATGAACGCGTTCGGCAATTCACGGTCGCCACGAATGGCAAAACCATCACAGTAAAGCAAGGCGACTGGATCTCTCTCGACGGCGCCACAGCCGAGGTCTACCTGGGCCAGGCCGTCACCAACGAGCCCGATCCAAACTCCTCATATTTCGGACAGCTCATGCAATGGGCGGACGAATACCGAGGCCACTTCGGCGTGCGCGCCAACGCCGACATTCCCCGCGATGCGGAAGCTGCGCGCCGCTTCGGCGCCGAGGGCATCGGCTTGTGCCGCACCGAGCACATGTTCTTCGCGGAAGATCGCATTCCGCACATGCAGGCGATGATTCTGGCGCGCGACGAAAAAACGCGCAAACAGGCGCTGCAGAAGCTGCTGCCGATGCAGCGTAAAGATTTTATCGGGCTTTTCGAGGCAATGAGTCCGTATCCGGTGGTGATTCGCACGCTCGATCCGCCGCTGCACGAATTCCTTCCCAAGCGCGAGGACCTGATGGTGGACATCGCGCGGCTGCCGCACTTTAGCGGCAAACAGAAGAAAGAGGTTTCCGAGAAATATAGCATCAAGATCGGCGATTTGAGGAAGAGATTGCCGGAACTGCTGCATCGGGTGGAGGAGCTGCACGAGTTCAATCCCATGCTGGGTCATCGGGGATGCCGGCTCGGCATCACTTATCCCGAGATTACGGAAATGCAGGCTCGCGCCATTTTTGAAGCCGCTTTACATGTGGCGAAGAAGGGTAAAGAGGTGATCGCCGAAGTGATGATTCCACTGGTGGGAAGCGCCGGCGAACTGGAAAACCAGAAAGCCATCGTCCTGCGCGCGGCGAACGATGTCCTGGGGAAGGCGAGCCTGAAAAACCTGAAATATATGGTGGGCACGATGATCGAGATTCCGCGCGCAGCCGTCACAGCGGACCAGATCGCCAAAGAGGCCGAATTTTTCAGCTTTGGCACCAACGACCTGACCCAGACCACGATGGGCCTTTCGCGGGACGACTACACCAAGTTCTCGGGCGCCTATCAAGACCTCAAAATCTTCAAGGCCGATCCGTTCCAGTCCATCGACCAGGAGGGCGTGGGCAAGGTGATCCAGATGGCGATCAAGCTGGGGCGCGGTGCGCGGCCCGATCTTGAAATCGGCATTTGCGGCGAGCACGGAGGCGATCCGTCTTCGGTCGAATTCTGCTATCGCGTGGGCATGAACTACGTGTCGTGCTCGCCTTACCGCGTCCCGATCGCGAGGCTTGCGGGCGCGCAGGCTGCCATCGCGGGAGTGGACAAATCGGAGTCGATGCGGACTGCCTGAAGGACGGAAGCGTCCACAATTTAAGCGAGATGCATTCTCCTCGCTCCCGTCGCCGACCTGATCCGGATGAAGCTCACCAGCTTCCGGCTTAAGGACAAAGTCGATATCCAGGATCTGGATTCGGCCGGACTAATCACCCCCGAAATAGAAAAGTCGCTCCCGCCGGAAATGCGGGAGCGACTTGAGGAAGTTCGCGCGACGCCTTAATTCTGCGGCAGCGTGCCCGCCAAAAACAACGACTGCGTGTCGTTGCCGGAGCCGTTCCCCTCCGAGGCTCGGCCTCGAACTGCGCGGGCCGAAACCTGCGCGGGACGGTACACATGGAACGTGACGGCGTCGCCAGGCTTCAGGTTCTGCGCAATGTTCCGGACATCGTCGGTAGAGTTAACCGGCTTGCGGTTGATCTCGGTAATGATGTCCCGATTCGCCAGGCCGATGTCCTCGGCGAAGGAATCCATCTCCACTTGGGTGACCACCACGCCGCGCTTGTTGGGCGTCATCCCGCGCTCGTCCGCGGAGGCTTCGCGCAGCAGGATGCCGAACTTGACGTTGGAAGTAGCGGGCGCCACCGAACCCGCGGGCGGGGTGTACTCGCCCACAATGTCCGGACGGTCCTTGTTTACTTCCACGCGGTCTTGGGTGATTACTTTCAAGTCCATTTTCTTGCCGTCGCGGTCGACGGAAAGATTCAAGGTATCGCCCACCGGCGTGTCGGAAACGCGCGCCATCAGATCGTCGCTATCTTTGACTGGTTTGCCGTCGATCGCCAGGATGATGTCGTCGGTCTTGAGACCAGCCTTCTCCGAGGGACCGCCGGCCTTTACCTCCGAGACGATGATGCCGTGATCCAGGCCCAGGCCCTTGAGCGTGACCGGGCTGGATTGTGCGTTGAAGCTGATACCGATCGCGCTCCGGCTCACGCGTCCATCGCGGATGATGTCGTTATAAACGCGCACCACCATATCGCTGGGCAGCGCGAACCCGACTCCTTCCGATCCGCCGCGGCTGGTCGCGATCATGGTGTTCACGCCGATCACCTCGCCGCGAATGTTTACAAGGGGCCCGCCGCTGTTGCCGGGATTGATCGCGGCGTCCGTCTGGATGAAGTGCTGGAAACTGCGTGCTTCCGCGATCTGGTCCCTGCCGCGTCCAATCGCGCTGACGATGCCCAGCGTGACGGATTCTTCCAGAGTGAACGGAGAGCCGATAGCGATCGCCCAATCGCCCACCTGAACGGCGTCGGAGTTGCCCATGGCGACGGGTTGAAGCGCGTGATGCGCGTCGATCTTGATCACCGCCAGATCGGTTTCATAGTCCGTACCGATCACCTTGGCGCGATATTCGGTGGAATCGCCCTGCAGCTTCACCGTAATCCTGTCGGCGTTTTCCACGACGTGATTATTGGTCACGATGTAGCCGTTCTTGTCTACCACAAACCCCGTGCCGGACGCCTCGCGGCGCAACGCTTGCGGGGGCACGGCCTGCCCCTGCCCCTGGCCATTACCGCCGAACGGCGAACCTTGCCCGAAGAAACGGCGGAACAAATCGGAACCGTCGTCGTCGCCGTCGCCGGGCGGCGCAAGCTGCTCGCCGCGGGGCCGTGTGCTCTGGGCGCTCTGCTGCTTCAGCGTGACCTCGATATAGACCACGCTGGGCTGAAGCGACTTCGCGATCTTCGTGAACTCGTTGGGCGCTTCCACGGCTTTAGGCAGCGTCAGCGGCGTCGCATCGGGCGCGACTGTCTGGCCTCGGGCCGCGTGGACCTGGGTGTTGAGCAGCGTGCCGATCAAAATACCCACGGAAAGGGTAAAAATCATCAGAGTCGCCGACAGCAACTTTTGCTGACGCATTTTGTCAAAAAATTTCATGGCTGGTTCCTCGCAACCTCGTCCTTGAAAATGGGAAGGACTCTTCACTCATTATATGGGACTTGAGCGCTTTTTTGTGCCGCCCGCTGAACGGCTTGGGCTTTCCGCGCTCGAAAAAATAGACGTGCCGCAACCTGAAACGTTATCGACCAATGAGTCGAACAGGCCGAGGCTTGTCCTATTTCTTGGTGGCAGCCGTCACAGCAGGGGCCTTCTTGGCCGATTTAGTTGAGGAGGTCCCGCCTTCCTTCAAAAGGCCTTCCACGAGCTCGGTCAGATGGGCTTCCTGCTGCAACGCTGCGGTTCCCATGGGCTCGCTCTGGGCGCGGATCATGCCTTTTTTGTCGATCACCGCCACTTGCGGGAATGCCATCCGGTCCATCACCGAATCGCCGAGGAACGCGAGAATGGGCTCGTGCGCGGCGTAAGCCACCGGGATGCCCAGATGATAGTCCGAGATATAGCGGCGCACCATGTCGGGAGTCGCTTCGTTGTAAGCGACTCCGATCGCCTGGAAGCCGCGCGGGCCAAGCTCCGCCTGCATCTTGGTTAACATCTGCGACATAGCCTGGCAGTGCGGGCACGTCGTAAGCAAAAACTGAATCACCACCACCTTGCCTTTGTAGCTGGAAAGGCTGGTGTGCTTTCCATTGGCGTCCAGAAAGTCGAAATTCTGTGCTGGACGAGGCACCGGTCCCGTGGCGAACGCCATGACTCCCAGCGCGAGGAAAGCAGCTAATTTGGTGAGCGATTTCATAGCCATAGTTTAACGTATCCCTTCCACCGATTCGACGGTTGAACCTACTAATCGTACCTGAAATCGACAGTTATCGCCAACTCCGGAGACGACCGAGCCGGAATCGCTTTGTATCTCCACGCTGCGCCATTTCGCCTTCAAAACGCGCTTGTACAGGTCGAAGTAAGTATGAGCGGCCACCGGCGAATCCCATCGCGAAGAGTAGACCAAAACCGGATATTTGTCGTTTTTGTGCTCGTATAACCGGAACGATCCGCCCCGGACGTGCGCGGCGGCGGCCGCGCCTTCGTCTTCTCCCACAAACTGGCGCAACAGCGCGGAAAAATCGAATTCGCCCAGAGCGCCATCCGTCAGCGCGCGAAATTGGCGCGCCTCTTTGCCGAGAAGCGGATCGAGTGTGGGCGGCTCCGGCATCGAAGGAGCCACTTTATCGAAGTAGTCTTCTGGATGCATAATCTGCTGCGTGCTTTGCGGCGGGCGCATGAAGACCTCGTCGAAGGCGCGCGTGCCCAGCTTGCGGTAAACGGCGTCCTGAAACCGGGTGCCTTGATTGTAAGGAAACACCAACGACTCGCGGATGTAGAGCGGCGCGTTGGTGTAGACGGGAAATTCGGGCCCATTGGCGCCGGCCGAGCTCGAGATCTTATCGAGCAGAGGCTCGGGAATCTCCGGCTTGCCGCCATTGTGGTAGGAAAGATATGCGAATGTGAGCCAGTTCGCCTGCCCTTCCATCACCGCTTGCCGCGCGGTGGAGGCATCGTCGTCGGGCGATCCGTCGCGCATATATTTTCCGAGCGCGTGATGCTGATCGGCCAGCGCGTGCGCCAGTTCGTGGACCAGCGCCATCCGCTGCTCCTCGCCGTCGGGAGTCGAATCGAGCACGAAAAGCCGCTTCTTCTGGTAATCGTAGAAGGCCGCTGCCTGCTCGCTCATCAAATCCACGGTTTCGCCCGCCAGGTTGAAATCCTTCGGAACCAGGCCGAACATCTTGAGAGTGAGTTCTTCGGCGTGGAGTTCCCTGGAATTGCCATCCTTCATTCGCGTTTCCATGTAATGGCGGAACGTTCCCTTGGACAGGATCTCGGCGGGCACTTTGCGCTCTACGTTCCAGCCGGTGATTTGCGAAAGGTCGGCGAGGATAGGGCCCACCTGATCGGAAAGCGGGCTCTTGGGCGCCGCGGGCGCAAGCGCCGCCACCAAAATCAGAAGGAGCAGACGCATGACCATTAAACGGCCAGCGTAGCATGCCTCGATTCGCGTGCGGCAGAGCGTGAAATCCGGCCGCCTGCTATACTGAAGGCGTCCTCGGCAGAGAGGAGATCCGCGCCTTTCGCGCTTCCAGAGCGAACAGCCCCGTTGGGGCGCTGTGTGCTGCAAAGAAGGGTCGCGCGCTTACGCCAGAAACCAATGCCCAAACGCACATTTCAACCCAACAATCGCAAGCGCGCAAAGACGCACGGATTCCGGGCGCGCATGAAGAGCAAGGATGGCCGCGCCGTTTTGTCGCGGCGGCGGGCTAAAGGCCGGCATAAATTAACCGTCAGCGACGAAAGAGCTGTCAAATACGCCAAAGCCAGCTAACCGGTCCAAGGGGCGCGCGTTTCCGCGATCCGCGCGGATCTTGCGCGCGTCCGATTACCGCTTGGTTTATGACAAAGGCTTCCGCGTCGCCAGTTCCCTATTCGCGGCGTTCTGTCTGGCGCGACAGGACGTGGAAAACGGAATTGGCCCGCGGATTGGCCTCACCGTTCCGCGCGCCGTCGCGGGAGCGGTCGGACGGAACCGCATTAAGCGGCGGCTGCGCGAGGCTTTCCGCCTTCATCGGTCGGACATCGGGCCCCAGTGGGACATCGTGTTTAACCCCAGGCGGCCCGTTCTTCAAGCCCAGTTTAAAGAGATCGAGCGGGAGCTTGAAAGCGTGATTCGCAAATGCAACTTGCGCTGAAAATTCTTCGTATCTACAAGCGCTGGATCTCGCCAATGCTGCCATCGGCGTGCCGCTTTTATCCCACCTGCTCGGAGTACATGATGGAGGCGATCGAAAAGCACGGAGTTTTGCGCGGAGCGGGCCTGGGCGCGCGGCGCCTACTGCGATGCCACCCGTTTTGCGAAGGAGGATTCGACCCGGTCCGATAAAAACCGCGCCGCCCCCGCGCGGCGCGGCGTCATCGAAACAAGATGCCTGAGAAGAAAGAATTCCCGATGGAGATGCGGCTCCTGCTGGCCTTTGTGCTGATGGGGCTGGTATTGTTCGTCACGCCATATTTTTATAAGCAGCCGCCTCAGCCTCCCCCGCCCCTAGCGAAGGCGGGGCCTGCGCAAACGCAATCCGCCGTGCCTGGCAAAACGGGACCCGCCACAGAGGCCGTTAAGCCGCCCCCCGCCGTCATTCCCAAAGCCGAAGAAATTCCCGGCCAGGTTCAGGCGGAAGAGGAGAAGGAATTCACCGTCGAAACCGACTTGTTCCTGGTTCGATTTTCGAATCGGGGCGCGGCGGTAAGGAGCTGGATTCTAAAAAATTACAAGGACGCGGCCAAAAAACCGGTCGATCTGGTGAACGCTCGGGCGCTGGCGAAAGTGCCGCCGCCGTTCTCGATCTGGTTCAAAGGCCAAGCGCCATCGGTAGATCTCGATCATGCGCTCTTCCGCGTGGAGCGGCCGGACCCGCTAACCGTCAACTTCGAATTTTCCGACGGGCGCACGGCCGTCAAGAAATCGTTCAAATTCGCTCAGAACAGCTATCTAGTGTCGGTGAATTCGCAAGTGTCGCAAGACGGGATGCCCGTGCAGCATGGCCTCGCCTGGCGCGGTGGATTCGGCGATTCTACCGTCACCAACCCCGCCAACACCCAAAGCGCGCTGTACTACGATCTCAGCAACTCCAAACTCGTGGTGCAGCCGGTGAAGAACGCCAAGGGCGGGCCGGTGACTTCAGGCGGCCAATATTCGTTCGCGGGGCTTCAGGATAGCTACTTTGCGGGCGTATTTTTGCCCGAGGAAAAGGCACAGGTCGAATTGACGGAATTCTCCGACGCCGTACCGAACGCCTCCAATAACGACGAGCAGCGAGTAGGCGCCGCCGTGGGCGGCGAAGGCTTTAACCAGTTCACGTTTTTCCCCGGTCCGAAAGACTACGACCTTCTTCATAAGATCAATCCGAAGCTCGACACGCTGATCGATTGGGGTTGGTTCGAGATTCTGGCCAAGCCCCTGTTTTTGGTCTTGCATTGGACGGCCAGCAGGCTCACGCACAACTACGGATGGGCCATCATCGTCGTCACCATTGCCATCAACATTCTGCTGTTTCCGCTGAAAATCACCGGCATGAAATCGTCGAAAAAGATGCAGGCGATTCAGCCGCTGGTGACTGCGATCAACGAGAAATATAAGAGCATCCCGGCCCGCGATCCGCGCCAGGCGGAAAAGCAGCAGGAAATTATGGGGCTCTACAAGAAATATGGGATCAACCCGCTGGGTGGATGCCTCCCCATGCTTCTCCAAATCCCGTTCTTTTACGCCTTTTACAGGGTGCTTGCCGTGAGCATAGAGATGCGCGGGGCGAACTTTTTGTGGGTCCACGATCTTTCCCAGCCGGAAGCCGGACTGTTCGCCGCGTTGGGAGCGCCTATCCGGATTTTGCCGATTATCCTGGTGGTTACGCAATTTCTTTCGCAGAAAATGACGCCGCCCAGCCCGGGCGTCGATCCGAACCAGCAAAAAATGATGATGTTTATGCCGCTGATGTTCGGCTTCTTTTTCTACGGCGCCTCGTCGGGTCTCGTATTATACTGGTTGACTAGCAATTTGGTGGGCGTCGCGCAACAGTGGTTATTGAACCGACAAACCCCGGCTCCCGTGGTGGAAATCCCCAAGGCGAGCCCCAAGAAGAAGACCGGATCGAAACGTTGAATCAAGATAAGCTTACGCTCGTCGAGTACGGCCCGCGCATTGAGAACTTCCTGGACCTCGTCCTCGACTTATCCGACTTCGACGTGGACTTCGAAGTCAGCGAAGGCGAAACGCTTCATCCCGACTTCGAGAATCCCGATCTTCTAGTGCGGTTCACCGGGCCGGATGTGGCGGAGTTGCTGGCCAATAAAGCGGAGCTGCTGCTGGCGCTGGAGCAGTTGACGATGGAAGCCTTGCGGCTCGCGCCGGACGAGCACTCGCGCTTGTGCTTCGACGCCAACGATCACCGGATGCTGCGCATCCAGGAATTGCGGATGAGCGCGCAGGCGGCGGCCGAGCGGGTCCGCAAGACGCATGCTCCGTTCCACTTCAGCCCAATGAATAGCCGCGAGCGGCGCATTTTGCACTTGGCGCTGCGAGACCAGAGCGGCATTCGCAGCGAAAGCGTGGGTGAAGGCCCCATTCGCCAGGTGGTGATCGTTCCCGAAGACATGAAGACGCTTCCCGAGCCCATCCGTCCGCCCCGGCCCCGCCCGGAAAGTCCGGGCCGACCCTTTGAGCGAGGCGGCCGGGGACACGACCGGCGAGGTGGCCCTCGAGATCGCGACCGCCGCGGCCCCCGCGGACGCCGGTAACCTTTATCAAGCTGCTGTAGCCATGCGACTCCGCGACACTATCGCGGCGATTTCCACGCCGCCCGGACGCGGTGGGCTCGGAGTGATCCGCCTCTCGGGGCCGGAGGCTCGCGCCGTCGCCGCGCGCATGCTACGGTTCCCCCCCGACCACGAGTGGAAATCCTGGGCCGGCGCGCTGGCGGGACTCCCGGATTCGGATGGAAGACCGGTGGACCGCGTCGTGGCCACCTTTTTTGCGGGGCCGAAATCTTATACCGCCGAAGATGTGGTCGAGATTTCCTGCCATGGCTCTCCCGCGGTGCTCCGCTACGCGCTGGGGCGCGCCTGCCAGGAGGGCGCACGGCTAGCCGAGCCTGGAGAATTCACTCTGCGGGCCTATCTGAACGGACGCATCGATCTGCCCCAAGCCGAGGCCGTGCGGGATCTGATCGAAGCTACCACGCTCTACCAGGCGCGAATCGCGGCCCAGCAGGCCGAAGGATCGGTATCGCGAAGACTCAAGCCGGTGAAGGACCGGTTACTGGAACTGATCGCGCTTCTGGAAGCCGGAATCGATTTCGCCGAGGACGATATCGATGTCGCCTCCTCCGAAGAGATCTTGCGGCGGATCGTCTCCGTCACCGGGCCGGTGCGCGAGCTGATCGCCAGCTTCGACTACGGCAAGCTCGTGCACGAGGGATTCGCCTTGGCCATCGTCGGGCGGCCGAATGTAGGTAAGAGCAGCTTGTTTAATCGGCTTTTGGAACAGAATCGCGCTATCGTGACCGACATCCCAGGAACCACAAGAGATCTCGTTTCGGAGAGCACCTCTCTGGATGGCATCCCCGTCAAGTTCGTGGACACCGCCGGCATCCGGCCAGGGCAAGACCTAGTGGAGAAATTGGGGATCGAGCGGAGCTATCAAGCGATGGCCGATGCCGATCTCACGCTGGTGGTGGTGGACGGATCGGTCCCGCTGGAGGAGGAAGATCGCGAATTGATCCGCACGGCGGGAAAGCAGGGGAAGTTTCTGGTGGCCGCAAACAAATGCGACTTGCCGCGGGGCGCGGATCTCCCGAACGCATTGCCGGTATCGGCGCTGACGGGCGAAGGCGTCGCGCTTTTAAGGCAGGGCTTGGTAGAAACGCTTGCGCCGGGCGGGCGTGTAGAACAGCAGGGCGGATTCATCACCAGCCTTCGCCACGAGCGGCTGTTGCAGGAATCGCGCGAGGCGCTGGAGCAGGCTCATAATGCGACGGTGGCCGGCATTCCGCACGAGATGCTGCTACTGGATCTTTACGCCGCGCTGCGACCCATCGACGCGCTCACGGGCGCGACTACCGCGGACGACATCCTCAACCGGATTTTTTCGACGTTCTGCATCGGAAAATAGGCCGCCTAGACGGCTCCGGCGGTCGGACTGACCACTCTTTTCCTGTCCGTTACATGTGTGGGATTGAATACGGCCGCCGTTTGCGATATGATTGCTCCCACGTTCTTACTACGGCTGGGGGACCCCGCGGTTGTTCGCGATAAAGAAGATTTCGCGCTGAATGTCAGGACACGCTGGGTTCTGGGATGCCGAGTGACGGGTTTGGGGCAATAAGAGACTCGTAAGAGAGGGAGGGATATCGTGCGAATCGTTTGGTCTTTGGGGTTCATCGCTTGTCTAACTATCGCTACGCTGCCGGCTTTCGGCCAGGGCGTGAACGGAACCATTACGGGAACCGTTACCGATCCGTCCGCCTCGGTGATTTCGGGCGCGACCGTGCAAGCTAAAAATATCGAGACAGGGGCTCTTTACACTGCCGCATCCACCACCACGGGGAATTATGCGATCCCGAATGTGCCGGTCGGCACGTACACGGTGACGGCGACGGTCCCCGGGTTCAAGATTTACACTCACACCAATCTGGCCATCACGGCAGGACAAGTCCTGAAGGAAGACATCTCGCTGCAAGTAGGCTCCGCCACCGAGTCGGTGACCGTGTCGGCCGAAGCGTCCCTGCTCAAGACGGAGAGCGGCGAAACGGCGCACAACATCACGGTCAAAGAAATGGACGAGCTTCCTCTCCTTGTAATCACCGCCGGCTACCGGAATCCTTTGGCTACGCTCACGACACTGCCGGGCAGTGCCGGTCCAGGTACTCTCGGCGCCCTTGTCGTGAATGGATTGGGTGGGAATGGCACCAACGCGGGCTTTCGCATTGAGGGTCAGGACTCCAGTAACCGGGTCTTCAATTTAACCGAGTACCCGGGCATGTCGCAGGCTAATGTGGATGCGATTCAGGAAATCAGCTACCAGACTAGTAACTACGCTCCCGAGTTCGGACAGGGAGGGGGCATGGTCGTCAATATGACCATGAAGTCGGGGGGGAATCAATATCACGGCAGCGGGTTCGAGTATTTCGTCAATGAGGATCTGAACGCGGGAAATCCGTTCAGCATCAGCGGCGGCCCGGGCAGTCAATTCGGTGGGAGCGGGGGCAAATTCCGCCCAGCCTACCGTCGTCACGATTGGGGGGGCACCCTGGGCGGCCCGGTCATCATCCCCAAACTCTATAACGGAAAAGACAAGACTTTCTTTCAATGGAGTTATGAGCATTTTAAATATAGCCAACTTTTCTCGTTCAACGACACCGTGCCCACCCCTGCGTTTCGTAATGGGGACTTCTCGGCGATTTCGCCCAACGGGACTTGCAGTTTCTGCGCGGCTTACAGCATTCCGACCGGGTCATTGGGAGGATCGAGCTACGTTGATGCTCTGGGCCGCCCGATGTTCGCGAATGAGATTTACGATCCTTTAAGCCGCACTACTCTTCCAAACGGACTGCAGTATGCCAATCCCTTTCAGAACAATATGGTCCCGGCCAATCGTTTTAATGCGACCGCTATAGCCATGCAAGCGCTGTTTCCTAACCCCAGCAACGCCAATTTGGCCTCCAACTATAACGGCAGCATTAGCGGCGGACAATGGTCACACATCCCGACACTGAAAATCGATCAAATCATCAGCAGCAAGGACAAGCTGTCGTTCTACTGGTCGAGAAATAATGTCGAGACCCAGATTAATACCGGTCCGTTCGCCGCGGACGGCTTGCCGTTAGAGATCGGGCAGTATCGCGGTGGGTTGATTCCCACCAACACCTGGAGGCTGAACTACGACCGTACGCTGACCCCCACGCTGCTGTTCCACTTCGGGGTCGGTTACCTCGACACCATTTTCAATGATCAGGCGCCATTTCTGAATTTCAATCCAGACCAGTTCGGACTCACGGGCTTTATCCAGCACCGCCAATTTCCCAGCGTGACAGGGATGCAGGCCGCAGGGGCGTTTGGCGCCCCGCCGCCGCCGGGCGCCGCTTATGGCGGAATGCAGAATATCGGAACCTCCGGCCAATTGCAGTCGTGGATCCATGAGCAAAGGCCTACGCTCAACGCCAACGCAACCTGGGTTAAGGGCGCCCACAGGTATAAGGCGGGCGCGGAATACGAAATCGAGGGCGTGATCGGCTATAACGCGGACCTCTCCGGTGTAACCCTGGCGACTGGTGTGGGTCCCACCTCCCAACCATTTACACCCTCCGTCAGCTTTAACAACTATACCCAGGGCTTCGGTTACGCCAGTTTTCTGCTGGGTGATTTTACTTCCATCAGTCAGACTCCTAATTTTGTGGGTGTGAGGAATGGCTATCAGCAGTGGGGACTCTTCGTGCAGGATTCCTGGAAGGTGACCCGCAAGCTGACTCTGGATTATGGCGTCCGTTGGGATTATGCCACCGTGCAGAAAGAGGAACACGGGCGACTGGGGCAGCTCGACCCGGCCACAGCCAATGCGAATGCCGGGGGACGCCTCGGGGCGATTCGGTACGCCGGTACCTGCAACTGCGACTTCTACAAGCCGACATATCCCTATGCGATTGGACCCCGGCTGGGGGTGGCCTATCAAATCGACCCCAAGACGGTGATCCGGGGTGGATGGGGCATCAGTTATCAGTACATCGCGGGATTTGCCGGCACAATCGTCTCCACGCCAGGCGGCACTCAGATTACGCCGCAACCGAACAACTCGCAGTACATCAACGTCGCGACTCCAGGCTCGATCGTAGCGCCGCAATTCCCCACAAACAACCAGTCCGTTTGGCCGATTGCGGGCACCACGGGCGCTCCCCCGGGGGTTACGAACGGCGTGTTTGTGCCTGACGCGAATCAGAACCGGCCACCTCGCATCAATAACTGGAGCGTCGGCTTCCAACGTGAAATCACGCGGAACTTTGTGGTGGAGGCGAGCTACGTGGCGAACCGCGTGGCCTGGCTGCAAGGCCCGACCGGGGGGAGTGGCCCTCTCGGTCTCCTGAGCCAGATATCGCCGCAAACCTATGCGCACTATGGGTTCTATCCATATCCTGGAACCGGGCCTTGCACTTCAGGCGGCGGAGTCTGCGCGAGTTCGACCTATAACAACGACGGGGACCGTAACTTGCTAACCCAACCGCTGAGCAGCGCCACGGTCCAACAGGCGCTGGCGGCGCGCGGGTTCCCCAACTTTCTGCCGTACAGCGGGTTCCCGTTAGGGAATAGTCTGCAAACGGCGTTGTACCCGTTTCCGCAGTTTACGTCTTCCACCGGAACCGCGATCGGTGTCTCGGGATCCCCGACGGGAAATTCCAAATACGATTCGTTGCAAATCAAGGCGACCAAGCGGTTCTCGCACAACCTGCAGGGCGGCGGGTCGTTTACCTGGGGCCAAGGATTCAACCGGGCGACGCGGCAGGATTTCTTCAACCCGGCAAGCGCTGTATGGGCAATCCAGAACTATCCTCCGCTGGCGCTCACCTTTAATGCGATATACGAAGTCCCGAAAGCCAGCTTCCTGCCAAAGTGGGCCAATGCGCTGAGCAAGGACTGGCAGCTCGGGTGGTATTCACGTTACCAGAGCGCGGCATACCTGACGCCTCCTACCAGTCCGACACTGAATTTCCTGCAAAGCGAGGATATCCGTGTTCCGGACCAGTCTCTGTATACGCAAGGAGTCAACATTAACGATCACAGCACCTTCGATGTCAATCGCACGCAGGTGCTGAATCCCGCCGCCTGGAAAGCCTGCCCCGCCAATTCGGTCTGCCCTGCCACGGCGGTGCTCTACAAGGATTTCCGCGGGCCGCGCCAGCCCTCGGAGAACGCCAATATCGGCCGCCATTTCCGGGTCGGCAAGGAAGGCAAGTATGATTTCTACATTCGCGGTGAGTTCATCAACATCTTCAATCGAACGATCATTGCGACTCCGGCGACGGGCTTCACCTCAAATCCCCAGAACGCCCCGGTGAAAGGCGCCGGGAACGGCACCATCTACACCGCCGGGTTCGGCGTCTTTGCCAACGCTTACCTTACGCCGAACACAGCGTATGCGGCTCCTGGCGCCACGAACGCGCCCCGGTCGGGCACGATCATCGCGCGGTTTCAGTTTTAAGGGGGATTAGGGACTGCCGCTAGGGACGCGTGGTTTCGCATGACATAAGGACCCGAGTCCTTTGTAGACGTAGTTCTGCTGTTTGCTTTCCTTCGGCATTTGATTAAGATGCTCAAGGAATCAAGCCGCTTTCAAAGCGGGCCGGCGAGTGCGCCAACCCATGGCTTGTTGGTATGCTTGTGCCTGCGCAAAGTACCGAAGCGTTAGGCTGGGGCGATGGCCCGGGCCATCGCCCAATCGTTATGGATCTGCCCGAAGTAGATCACCGCGGAAGCGGAACCATAGGCAAATTCATGCAGGTTCACTTTCTCCAAAAAGACCAAGCCTGAATTTTTCAACCGCCGAACGATTCGGCGTTTTCGGTTGGGACGCGATCTTTAGACGACTCGCTCGCATCCATCGTGCGAACGCCAGGCGATGGCATTTAGGGCTTGCACCCCCACGCCTTCGATGGTAGTATGTCTACCATGACAGAGAAGATCGAGCTACTTCAAGGGACGCTCGACATGTTGATCCTGCGAACGCTGCTATTTGGGCCAGCGCACGGCCACCAGATCGCGAAACACATCCAGCGCAGCACCAGCGACGCGCTGCAGGTGGAGCACGGATCGCTCTATCCAGCGCTACACCGGCTGGAGCGAAAAGGCTGGCTGGCGTCGAAATGGGAAGTTCGGGATCAGAGGCGCGAGCTCAAGTATTACCGGCTCACTCCGGCCGGCCGGAAACAGCTCGCTGCCGAGGAATCGAACTGGAAGAAGCTGACGGCGGCGATCGCGCGCGTGATGTGGCCCGAATCGGGAGAGGTCTAAAATGTTCCGGCGGCGCAAACGCGAACAAGACCTGGATCGCGAGCTTCGCGATCATTTGGAATTCGAAGCCCAGGAACGCGGGGATCGCCGCCCGCTTGGGAACATGGCGCTCATCAAAGAAGACGTCCGCGAGGCGTGGGGCTGGATGTGGCTCGACCGGCTCGCGCAGGATCTTCGTTACGCGTTCCGCACGTTGCGTAAAAGCCCGGCATTCGCCGCGACGGCCGTGCTCTCGCTCGCGCTGGGGATCGGCGCAAGCGCCGCGATCTTCAGCCTGATCGACGCGCTGTTGCTGCGCTGGCTGCCGGTGTACAATCCGCGGGAACTTGTGCAATTGACCATCGCGGGAGTTCCAGGCGCCGTCCCTCCTTTAATGGAGAGTTTTTCCTATCCGCTGGTGCAGGCGCTTGAGACGCATCGGGAAATTTTCGCCGGATTATGCGGGTTTACTGGCGGGCGTTTCCCGACAGGGCCGCGCGAATCGATCGAAGACGCCAATGGCGCCTGGGTCACCGGGGAGTTTTACGAAACGCTGGGGCTTCAGCCCGCGGCCGGCCGTCTGCTGACGCCGCGGGACGACAAGCCCGGCGCCGTTCCCGCGGCGGTGATCGGCTACGGCTATTGGGAGCGAAAATATGGCCGCGATCCGCGCATCGTCGGGCAATCGATACAAATTTTCGGGAAGCCGGTGAGCGTCGTGGGCGTAACTCCCGCGGGTTTCACCGGCGCCAATGTGGGCCAAGTCGCCGATATCACCTTGCCCCTGGCGATCCTTCCGCAACTCCAACCGGACGATCCCTACATGATCGACGCCAGCTCGTGGTGGATTCGTGTCGTGGCGCGGCCGCGGCCTGGTATCTCGCGCGATCAGGTTAAAGCCCGGCTACAAACGATCTGGCCCCAGTTAGCGGAGTCCGCAATCCCGGCGAGCATGCCGGGCGCGCTCCGCAGAGTGCGAGGAACCTGGATCGAGCCTCGTCCGGGCGGCTCCGGCTGGACCGATCTGCGCCGCCAATTCCGCCAGCCCCTCTATGTGCTGATGGCCCTCACCGGGCTCGTGCTGCTGATTGCCTGCGCGAATGTGGCCAACTTGCTTCTGGCCCGCGCTACCGCTCGCCGCAAAGAGATCGCGCTGCGCTTCGCCATCGGCGCGAGCCGCGTCCGCATCGTCCGCCAGATGCTCACGGAGAGCTTGCTGCTATCGCTTTCCGGAGCCGCGCTCGGCGTCGCTCTTGCGTGGCTATGTAGCCGTTTCCTGTTGGAATTGCTTTCGAGCGGTCAGAGCCGCGCGATCGCGCTAGACGTTGCGCCGAATTGGCATGTGCTGGGAGTCGCTATGGTGGTTGGGATCGGCTCGGCGGTCGTATTTGGGCTGGTTTCCAGCGGCGCCCAGCCGGCTCGGAAAAGAAGATCGGCTGCCCCACTTCTCGTCGTCGCGCAGGTGGCGCTTTCTTTGCTACTGCTGATCGGCGCCGGGCTCTTCGTTAGGACACTCCAGAATCTTCGCGGCTTAGATCCTGGCTTCCAGCGCGAAGACGTTTTTCTGGCCAGCGTGGACGGATCGAAACTGGGCTACCGCGACGCTCGTCTGGCGGGTTTTTATGGCGATGCGTTGCGGCGGATCGAGACTCTGCACGGCGTGGAAGCCGCCAGCTTCTCCGCGATCACTCCGCTCAGCGGCGGAGGTATCTCGAACCATGTAACCATCGGCGGGAAACCCATTGATCGGGAGCAGACGGAGCTCATTCCCGTTTCGGCGCGCTATTTCGAAACCATGCGGACGCCGGTTCTGCTTGGACGCGAATTCACGGCCCGCGACGATGCGAGGGCGCCCAAAGTCGCTATTGTGAACCAAGCGTTCGCGACCCGGTATTTGCCCGAAGGCCATCCGCTCGGCCAACGCCTGGGTGTAGGTTCGCAAGGATTGGAATATGAAATTGTAGGCGTGGTCCGAAACTCGATCTACGAGAGCTTGCGGGAGACTCCGCCGCCGACGGTCTACGTTCCGCTTATTCAAAGGATCGGGCGCACCGGCGCGGTCTACGAAGTTCGGGCGGCCGGATCGCTTGTGCAGGTGGCCTCCGCGCTGCGAACGATCCTTCAACCTATGCTGCCCGGCTTGCCTCTGGAGATCCACACATTCGACGCGCAGGTGGAGCGGATGCTGGTGGAGGAGCGGCTGATGGCCACGCTCGCCGCAAGCTTCGGAGTCCTTGGCTTGGCGCTGGCCGCGATCGGATTGTATGGATTGCTCGCTTACACGGTGGCGCGGCGGACCAGTGAAATCGGCATCCGTATGGCTCTGGGCGCCGACCGGCGGCGAGTGATCCTGATGGTGATGAAGCGCGCCGGCGTGTTGACGCTGGCCGGTGTCGCCATCGGCGCCCCCTGCGCTCTTGCGCTCACGCGGTTGGCGCGATCCCTGCTGTTTGGGTTGGGCCCGCGCGACCCAACCACATTCGGCGCGGCTGCGGTGGCCCTGCTTGCCGCGGCGGCCCTTGCGAGTTTTCTGCCCGCGCGGCGCGCGTCGAAAGTCGATCCGATGACGTCGTTGAGGTGCGAGTGATGTTTTGGCGAAAGCGCGAGCGGGATCTCGATCGCGAACTTCGCGACCATCTGGAACTCGAAGCCCAGGAAGGCGGGGATCGCCGCCCGCTCGGCAACATAGCGCTGATCAAAGAGGACGTCCGGCAGGCGTGGGGCTGGATGTGGCTGGATCGCCTGGCGCAGGATCTGCGCTACGCCGCCCGGATGCTGCGGCGCAGCCCTGGATTCACGGCCGTGGCGGTCCTTTCTCTCGCGCTGGGCATTGGGGCGAATACAGCTTTGTTCAGCGCGCTCGACGCGGTGCTATGGAAATCCATCCCTGTCCGCAATCCGCGCGAGCTTCGTATTCTCACCTGGGTGCGTTCGGACAAAACGCCGCTCCATTCATACACCGGTTATAACGACTTCAATCCCAAAACAGGCCAGCGCTTGAGCGGGTCTTTTTCCTATCCCACTTATCGCGCCTACCGCGACAAGATCTCGCAATTTCGCGATGTGATGGCTTTTTCCGGCAATCAATTCACCGTCACGGCCAAGGGAACCAGCGAGTACGCCAACGGTCAGTTTGTGTCGGGGAATTACTTCACCGGTCTTGGCGTCGATCCCGCCGCGGGGCGCATATTGATTCCGGAAGACGATGCGGCCGGCAAGCCTCCGGTAGCCGTCATTACGTATCGCTATTGGGAGAGGCGCTTCGGACTCGATCCGAAAGCCATCGGGAGCACAATCGCGATCAATCAGGCCACCGTCACCGTGATCGGCGTGACCCCACCCGCGTTCCAAGGCCTTTTTCCGGGGGCCGCCATCGATCTATTCGTTCCTATGTCGATGGTTCCGTCGGTGGCTCCGCGCTGGTACTCGCTTACCGATCCATATAACTGGTGGGTGGAGATATTTGCCCGGCTGCGGACCGGATCGAGCGAAGCGTCCGCAAGTTCCGCGGCGCAAACTCTGCTGGCCGGGCTGATCGAAAATTACGCCGGGCCTCCTAACGCGAATGTCGAAACGCCGCGCCTGCTGCTGCAGCCGGGCGCGCGAGGAATCGCCCGGTTCGGCAACGGTCAGCGGCAGCCGCTTTACACGCTAGCGGCCGTGGTTGTAGCGGTGCTCCTGATCGCTTGCGTCAATCTCGCCAATCTGCTACTCGCGCGGTCCGAAGCGCGGAGGCGCGAGATGGCGGTCCGGCTTTCCATCGGCGCAGGCAGGGGGAGACTTATCCGTCAGTTGTTAACCGAGAGCCTGATGCTCTCCGGCCTCGCCGCGGCTGCCGGAGCGCTTCTGGCCAAGCCTCTGCTTCGACTTGTAATCGCGATGATGGCCGGAACGGGAAGCCTGACTCTGGATGCCCGCATGGATTCACGCACGCTTCTGTTCGCAGTGTGCGCTTCGATCTTTACCAGCCTGCTTTTCGGCGCCTTTCCCGCATTCCGAGCGACGCGAGTGGACCTCACGCCCGCGCTCAAGGACGCCGGCGCTGTTGTATTGAAAAGCGGATCGCCTCGCAGGCTAGGTGGCGTTCTGGTCGCGGCCCAAGTCGCGTTCTCCATCGTCTTGCTCGCGGGCGCGGGTTTGTTCGTGCGCACTTTGATAAATCTCATGAACGTGAATCTCGGCATCCATACCGATCATCTTTTGAGTTTCCAGACCGACGCGAGCCGGATCGGATATGGCGGCCAGCGGCTCGCGGATTTATATGGGGAGCTGCGGGCGAAGCTTGAATCCATTCCCGGCGTTGCATCCGTGGGGATGTCGCACCAAACGCTGCTCCGGGGCAGCGTCACCAATAGCGGTTTCTACATTCCCGGGCGCCAATCCCGAAGCCGGCGATTCAAAACCGTGTACCTGCTCCTATGTTCCGATTCGTTCCTTTCCACGATGCGCATTCCGATTCTGCTCGGACGCGATTTGTCCCGTGGCGACAGCCCTGGATCGCCGCCCGTTGCGGTGGTGAATGAGACGTTCGTTCGCGAATACCTGAACGGCGAAAATGCGCTCGGGCAAACTCTTGTTTTGGGCGAGGCACAGCGCCCCAAGCCCGACGACGAGCGGCTGGAGATCGTGGGCGTCGCCAAGGACGCGCACTATTCAAGCGTCCGCAACGACCCTCCGCCGACCGCCTACCTTTCCTATAGGCAGCAGGAACATGAGCTGCTTCAGCAGATGACTTTCAATATGAGGACGAACCTGCCGCCACTAGCGATCGCGAGCGCAGTGCGAAATGTGGTGTCGCAAGTAGATCCGAACCTCCCGATCGCGGAAATGCGCACCATGGACGACCAGGTCTCCGAATCCATCCACACCGAGCGTCTGTTTGCGAGCCTGGTGAGTGGATTCGGAATCGCGGCGGCGTTGCTCGCCGCGATCGGGCTGTTCGGAGTGATGGCCTACGCGGTGGCGCGGCGGAGCCGCGAAATCGGCATCCGGCTCGCTCTGGGCGCAACGACCGGCAAAGTCCGATGGATGGTGTTGCGCGAGAGCGTCGCGATCGTGCTGGTTGGGCTCGCCGTGGGAGTGCCTTCGGCTTTCGGATTATCGCGGCTGGTCGAGAGCATGCTGTACGGCGTCCGGCCGCACGATGCCTCGAGCTTCGGCGCCGCCGCCGTGCTGATGGTCTTGATCGGCGCCGCCGCGGCGTGGATCCCCGCGCGTCGCGCTTCGAAGGTCGATCCGATGACCGCGTTGAGGTGCGAGTGATGTTCGGGCGTAAGCGTCGCGAGCGCGATCTGGATCGCGAGCTCCGGGATCATCTGGAGCTGGAAGCAGAGGAGCTACACGACTGCAACGCCGCCCGCCGTGCGTTGGGCAACCTCGGCTTGATTAAGGAGGATACACGAGCCATGTGGCGATTTTCCTGGCTGGATCGCATCGTGCAAGACGCGCGCTACGCCGTGCGTGGACTGCGCAAAAGTCCCGCGTTCGCGCTGACGGCGGTGCTGTCGCTCGCCCTCGGCATCGGAGCGAATACCGCGATATTTACCGTCGTCGACGGCGTGTTGCTTAAGCCTCTTCCGTTCCCCGAGCCGGATCGGCTGGTGCAAGTCTGGGAATCGAAGCCCGCCGCGGGATATTTCCGGAACGTGGTCAATGGGCTCAATTTCCTGGATTGGCGCGAGCGCTCCCACAGCTTCACCGATGTCGCCGCGATCAGTCAAATACCGTCGGATTTGACAGGCGTGGGAGAGCCGGTTGTGCTCTCGAACGAGGCGGTGTCGCCGCAGTTTTTCTCGATTCTGGGGATCGCTCCGGCGTTGGGGCGGACGTTTACCGCGGAAGAAGGCCAACCGGGGCGCGATGCTACGGCAATTCTGAGTTACCGGCTTTGGCAATCGCGCTTCGGCGGCGACCGCGCCGCGGTCGGGCGGAAAATTCTGTTAAACGGCAATCCCGCCACGATTATCGGTGTGATGCCGCCTGGATTCGGGCTTCCCAAGCAGGACCCCGACATCTGGTTGCCGCTCCCGATCTTTCGGTCTCCGATTTGGGGTAGAGGCCGGAATCTCACGGTTATCGCGCGACTGAAGCCCGGCGTTAGCCTGACGCAGGCGCAAGACGATCTTCACGCGGTGGCCGCCCAGAGCGCGCGCGAGCGGCCTGCGTTCGACGAAGGGTGGAGCGCGGACGCCGCGCCGATGCTTGCGGATGCGACGGGAAGCGTCCGTCTGCCGCTGCTCGTGCTGCTGGCGGCGGTGGGTCTGGTGCTCCTTATTGCCTGCGCCAATGTCGCCAACCTGCTGCTGATGCGCTCCGCCACGCGATCGCGCGAAATCGCCGTTCGCGTTGCCCTTGGCGCGGGAAAGCGGAGGCTGATGCAACAGCTTCTCTCTGAAAGCCTGGCGCTGTCTCTGATCGCGTGCGGCTTGGGACTCGCCATCGCCTATGGCGGCGTGAAGGCTCTGCTGGCGATCGCTTCCCGCCAGGCCCAGCTTCCGCGCATCGACTCCATTCACGTCGATGGGTCCGTCATCTTATTCGCTTTCGCTTTGTCCGTCGTCACGGCGGCCGTCTTCGGATTGGTTCCGGCGCTGCAGGTTGGGCGGCTCGGTCCTCAAGAGGCGCTTCAGCAGGGCGCGATCCGCACCGCCGCCAAAAGTTTTTGGCGTCAGTCGCTGGTGATCGCCGAAATCGCGCTCTCCATGATTCTGCTTGTCGGCGCCGGACTGATGCTGCGCAGCTTTCATCGCTTAGTTTCCGTGAACCCCGGATTCGAAACCCAGCGAATTCTAACTATGGATGTTTTCGCCCCACCCGGAAAATACCTCGATGCAACTAAACGGGCCGAATTCTTTATGCGCGCGCTGGATGAGGTTCGGTCCGTGCCGGGTGTGCGCGCGGCCGGGTCGGTTCTCCTTCTCCCCCTGGAGGGACGCGAGTCTAGATCCTGCTTCGCCCGGGAGAACGAACCTCCGCCTGCGCCCTCCCATTCGCCCGACGCGCAGTTCCAGGTGGTGAGCCCGGGCTACTTCCAGACGATGGGAACGGCGCTTCTCGCAGGCCGCCACTTCGACGCGCGCGACCGCGTCGGAGCGCCTAGCGTCATCATGGTGAATCGGACGTTCGTCCGGCGATTTTTCCCCAACGAAAATCCAATCGGACAAAAGCTGAACGTCTGCTGGGATTTGAATTTTCACAATCCCGCCGTGATCGTTGGCGTGGCGGCCGACGCTCGCCAGACGGAACTGCAAACCGCCCCGGAACCGACGATTTTCATCGACAATCTTCAGGCCCCCGTGCTCCCGCTTTCGCTGGTGGTCCGAGCGGACGGCGATCCGTTGCTACTGGCGCGAAGCGTCCAGACGGCCGCGCGCCGCCTCAATCCCGATTTGGCCTTCGCTCACGTCCAAACCATGGAGCGAGTCTTCTCCGATTCCGTGGGCCAGTCGCGGCTTCAGTTGGTGCTGCTGTTGGTCTTCGGCGGCATCGCCGGCTTGCTGACGATTGTCGGCATCTACGGAGTGGTCGCGTATTCGGCGGCGCAGCGGACGCGCGAAATTGCGATCCGAGTGGCATTGGGCGCGCGGCCGGCGGAAGTGCGGCGGATGGTGCTTCGCGAAGGTCTGATCATGGCCGCCGCGGGGGTTGCGATTGGAGTTGCGGGCGCGCTCGGATTAACTCGCGTTCTACGGAGCTTGCTGTTCGAGACGACGCCGAGCGATCCGGCGACGATAGCGGCGTCCGCCATCACGGTCGTTTTGCTAGGGCTGATCGCTACCTTGATTCCGGCAAATCGCGCGTCGGGAATCGATCCGATGAAGGCGTTGAAGTACGAATAGTAGCGGGTCTATTTTCCGCGCCCCTTCGGCCCCTGCGCGATCGTTTGGATGCCGATAATCCAGTCCTTGTTTTGAGCGTTGTCTCTCGATACCGCGTATAGCGTCTTGCGGTCCGGTCCGCTGAACGCCACGCTGATGACGCCGCGCGGCGTCGGGATGATGCCGAGATATTTGCCTTCCGGCGAGATCACCTGGATGCCGGGATTCGTCGTTACATAAAGCCGCCCGGCGGTATCGAAGGTGCTGCCATCGCCGTTGCCGCCACCCTCCAGCTTTGCGAATTCGCGCTGGTTGGTAAGCGAGCCGTCTTTCTGTACGTCGAAGCCGGCGACGGTTGTGCCGTTGGTGACATACAGGTGTTTCTCGTCCGCGCTGAGAACGATTCCGTTGGTATTCAGATTGTCGCCGTAGCGGGTGATTTTGCCCTGTGGGTCGGCGTAAAAGAGGCCGCCCATGGTGAAGTACACACCGCCCTTGCTATCGGCGGTCAGATCGTTGAGGACGCCGCCGATGCAATCGAGGGGGTCGCCATTGTATTTGGTCGCGAAAGGCTTTTGCTGAGGTTTAACCTCCGCGATCGACTCGTTCATTCCTCTGTTATTGACGAACAGAGCGCCCTTGGAGCTCATCGCGACGGAGCCGCTAGTGTTCAGACCGCTATAAACTGGGGAAACTTTGCCGTTTTTGTCGAGCTTCACCACTTCGCTTTTGTCGTTCTGCGCGATCAGAAGGCCGCCATCGCCGGTGGCGATGATGCCGTCGGCGTTGTTGCCGTCGACAGTCCAAACTTCTTTCCATTGCTGGTCCGCGGCGATCACGCCCGGAATGGCCGCTACCGCGGTTTCCCTGGCGCCTGCTGCCGCGGGAGGGCCGCCCTTGAAGCCGCCTTTGCCTTTTCCTCCGCCTCGGGCAGGGGGAGGAGTTTTGCACGTCTTCAAGACGTCCGCTTCTTTCGCATCCTGCGGCGCCTGAACTCCGGGGCCGGTCCGCTGCCCGGCGGAGGGCTGATTCTGGCAAAGGGCGATGGTAACGCCGATCGCGCCGAACGCGAGCGCAAGAATTCCTGTCGATTTCATGAGACCTCCTGTCCGCGTTCCAGAATATCAGGACACGATACAAATCGCATCATCCACGCGCGATCATATTTTGCCCAGGCCGCCACATCGTTTATCGGCGGGAAACGCCGGTGTCAAATCTTTTCGCGACGATGCTGGAATGCGTAGGCGTGCGGCCGGAGCACTGTGGCGACTCGACGGGCCGATTAGCGGGACTCTCGCTGAGCTAAATCTCAGGTTGATCGTCCACTAGACTGAAACTGTGGGGCGAACTCTTTTCCTCTTCGCTCTTGGCGCGGCTACACTGGCCGCCGCCGACTCCGATTACGAGCGTGCGCACTCAAAACTCGAGCGCATCTCGAACTACCAGCTCAAGCCGGGCGAGACGGTCGTTTTTACGCCAGC
The DNA here is from genome assembly GCA_036557165.1 of Bryobacteraceae bacterium. Lineage (GTDB taxonomy): Bacteria > Acidobacteriota > Terriglobia > Bryobacterales > Bryobacteraceae > Palsa-187. Next base: position 96,186 of record DATBIA010000065.1, on the reverse strand, counting down.
CGAGATAAACGCGTGGGCCCGCGTCGCCGTCCCCGAGACGGTTCCCGAGGGCATTCGCAACCCTCGCGTGGAGCTTGGCGCAGGTACGGCCACTGGCTCCGCTCTGGTGGATCTCCTGAAAATGCGCCAGGCGCAGGGCAAAGCGACCAATCCGCTGATTGCGAAAATGCTGGAAGGCGAACGCCCGCTGAAGATCTTTGTACGTCTTGAGTCGGGCGGCGGGCGGTGCACCGTGTATCTGACCCGGGTCGAGTTGGGCAACGCATCGGCCGAAGGCGCGATTCTCGATTTCCTGGTGAAGAATTTCTTTCTGCCGCTTTTCCCCGACGCGAAGATCGACGAACCGTTCGATTTGGGATACGACATGAAGAAGATCGAGCTCCGTCCCGACGGCGTCCGCGTGACGATGAAAAATAGCCGCTAACCGGGTACTCGCTATCATTGAAATGAATGACGGATCCAACTCCGCCGAGGATCAATAGCGGTCTCGAAGAAGAGCTTTTTTACGAATTCCACCACGACCGGCACGCCGTGGACGACTCCTGGACGCAACTATTTGAAGGAAATGGCCACGGCCCTGCGACGCAGTCGCGTGGTGCCGTGGCTGTGGAGGAATCGTCGGCCAGTGCGGCGCCTTCCCCGGTGGCGGTCTCGGCCGGCGACCAGCTTGTCCCTCTGCGCGGTCCGGCGCTTCGCATCGCGGAAAACATGACTGCGAGCCTCGCGATTCCGGTCGCGACCAGCCAGCGCGTCATTCCCGCCAAGGCCATGGACGAGAATCGCCGGCTCATTAACCAGCATCGGTCCGAACGCGGCAAAGGCAAGATTTCCTATACGCATTTGACGGCATGGGCGATCGTACGCGCGCTCGAAAAGGCGCCGGCCCTCAATCAAGCCTATTCCGAAACGCGGGAGGGCGCGTTCCGCGTCGTGCGCCATGGCGTGAATCTCGGGCTGGCGGTGGATGTGGAGGGCAGGGAGGGCGCCCGGTCACTCAAGGTTCCGAGCGTGAAGAACGCGCAAGCGATGAATTTCGCGCAGTTTCTGGCGGCTTATGACGACGTGGTGAGCCGCGCTCGCGCAAACAAACTCACGGTAGCCGACTTCGAGGGGACCACGATTACGCTTACTAACCCGGGAACGGTGGGCACGGTGGGATCGATTCCGCGGCTGATGCCGGGACAGGGCGCGATCATAGCCACGGGCGCCATCGACTATCCTCCCGAGTACCGGGGAATGACGGAAGAGGCGCGGCTCTCGCTCGGCTTGAGCAAAGTGATGACCGCGACCTGCACCTACGATCATCGCGTGATTCAAGGTGCGGAATCGGGGCTGTTCCTGGGGCGAATGCAGGCGCTTCTCGAAGGCGAGGACGATTTCTACGAGCATATTTTCGCGGACCTCGGCATTGCACAGCGGCCTTTTCACTGGGAGCCTGATCGCGCCGCGGCGCCCGCACCTAGCGCCGATCCTATCAAGCAGGCCGCGGTGGCCGGGCTGATCCAAGCCTGGCGCGAGCGCGCCCATTTGATAGCAGATATCGATCCTTTGGGATCCCCGCGCGGGTCGCACCCCGAGCTGGACTTATCCACGCACGGCCTTACTCTGTGGGATCTCGATCGCTCGTTCCATGCCGATTCGTTCGGAGTGCTGCCTCTCCGCGCGCTGCTCGACCGGCTGCGTCAAATCTACGCCGGTAGATTGGGCGCGCAGTACATGCACATCGACAGCCCGGAGGAGCGCCGTTGGCTTCGCGAGCGTTTGGAACAACCGCCAAAGGCCTTGCCTTCCGAAGTTAAGAAACGTGCGTTGCGCTGTATCGTGCTGGCCGAAGGGTTCGAGCAGTTCCTCGACAATCGCTTCAAGGGCCACAAACGTTTTTCTCTCGAAGGCGGAGAAACGACCATCGCCGTCGTCGAGGAGTTGCTTGAGCGCGCGGCCGTTTCCGGCGTGAACGAGATCGTGATCGGGATGGCGCACCGCGGACGCTTGACCCTGCTTGCCAACACGATCGGTAAGGGAATCGCGCAGATGTTTTCGGAGTTCGAGGGCGATATCGATCCCGAGTTGAGCGACGGCCAAGGCGACGTCAAGTATCATTTGGGCGCCTCGAGCACCCGCGCGATGTCCAGCGGTCGCTCCATAACCGTCTCCGTCGCCGCCAATCCCAGTCACCTGGAAGCGGTGAATCCTGTAGTGGAAGGCATCGTGCGGCCGAAGCAGGATTTGCGCGACGATGCGGCGCGAGAACGCGTGATTCCACTGTTGATCCATGGCGACGCGGCCATGGCGGGTCAGGGGATTGTTCAGGAGACGCTGAACTTTTCCCAGATCGAGGGCTACGATACCGGCGGCACGATTCATCTGGTAATCGATAACCAGATCGGGTTCACCACTCCTCCGCAAGCGGGGCGCTCGTCGCCGTACTGCACGGATGTGGCGCTGATGGTGCAAGCTCCCATTTTTCACGTGAACGGCGACGATCCGGAAGCGTGCATCCGCGCCATGGCGCTGGCTTACGATTACCGGCAGCGATTCCATCGCGATGTAGTGGTGGACGTAGTCTGCTATCGCAAGCACGGCCACAACGAGGGCGATGAGCCCAGTTTCACCCAGCCCATTACGGCGAAGAAGATTCATGCTCATCGCTCCGTGACTTCGGTTTACGCAGAGAAGATGGCGAGCGAGGGCGTCACCACGGCCGCCGAGGTGGAGAGCTGGCGCGAGGCGCAAAAGAACCAGCTCTACGAAATCTATGACCACACCGTAAAACAGAAGGAAGAATACGAACTGTTGGAACTCGCGCCGGTGGCGGCCGGAGCGCGGCCCACGGACCTTCCGCCCACCGCTGTCGATCGCGCCGTGCTTCAACGCATAATCGACGGCGTGACCAGCTTCCCGCCGGATTTTCATCCGCACCCGAAACTTGCCCGGACGATCGAACGGCGGAGAGAGGCGCGCGAAGGCGGTCCGCATATCGATTGGGCGTTAGCGGAAACGCTCGCCTTCGGAAGCTTGGTGCTGGAAGGAACTCCAGTGCGGCTCAGCGGCCAGGATTCCGGGCGTGGAACATTCAGCCAACGCCATGCGGAATATCACGATGGGGAAACCGATCGTGTTTACGTTCCCCTTCAGCATTTGGCGCCGGATCAGGCGCGATTCGAGGTGTACAACAGTCCCTTAAGCGAATACGGCGTGGTGGGATTCGAATTCGGCTACAGCATGGCCGATCCATTCGCGCTCGTTTTGTGGGAGGCGCAGTACGGCGATTTTTCGAACGGCGCCCAGATTATTATCGACCAGTTTGTTTCGTCGGCGGAATCGAAGTGGGGGCAGCCCAGTGGTATCGTGCTGCTGCTCCCGCACGGCCAAGAGGGCGGTGGGCCCGAGCATTCCAGCGCACGCTTGGAGCGTTACTTGCAGCTCTGCGCCGATCACAATATGCAGGTCGCCAATTGCACCACACCCGCGCAGTATTTCCATCTACTACGCCGCCAGATGCGCGGTGGGCGCGACCGCCGCGGTTTGCGCAAGCCTCTCATCGTCATGACTCCCAAGAGTCTGCTGCGCCACCCCAAGGTGGTTTCGTCGCTTGACGATTTGGCGAGCGGCGTGTTTCTCCCCGTGCTCGACGACGGCACGGTGAGCGATCCCTCGGCGGTCCGGCGAATTCTGGTCTGCACTGGCAAGCTTTATTGGGAACTGCTGGCGGCGCGGGAAGCTCGCAAAGCGATGGATATGGCGATCATAAGGCTCGAACAGCTTTATCCTTTTCCGGAAGCCGAGTTCGGCGCCGTGCTGCAGCGGTACCCGCATGCGAACCAAGTCGTGTGGGCGCAGGAAGAGCCGCGCAACATGGGCGCGTGGGCCTTCGCGCGAGGCTACATCACGCCGATGCTCAATCGCGGCCAAGTGATCGGGTATGCCGGCCGGCCGGAGAGCGCAAGTCCCGCGCCGGGGCTGATCAAGCAGCACCAGCGCGAGCAGGCCGATTTGATCGAGCAGGCTTTTGCGCCGGCCACGGTCGCGCGGCGGCAGCGCAAGAAATTAGTGCGGCGAAAAAAATCGGAAGCCAAGCGGCAGAAGACCGAGTAAATGACCCCCGCGATCGTATCGAAGGAACTCGACGGTCCGATTGAAATTCGCCGCCTGTCCATCGCCGAAGCCCGCGAGCGCGTGAGCGCTCTCGCCGCAGTCTTGGTGGATTGCGTCGAAGGCGGCGCCTCGGTAAGCTTCATGTGGCCTTTCACCCAGCGCGATGCTGAGGCGTTTTTCCACAAAGTCGTCGAGAGCGTCGCCGCGGGCGATCGCATGCTTTTAGCCGCATTCGCGGAAGGGAAGCTCGTCGGGACCGTGCAAATCCTGACCGCGACGCCGCCCAACCAGCCACACCGCGCCGACATCGCGAAATTGCTGGTGCTTCGCTCCGAGCGCGGAAAGGGCGTTGGATCGCTGCTCATGGGTCAAGTGGAGCGCGAAGCTAAATCGGCCGGCAAAACGCTATTGGTCCTCGATACTGTAACCGGCGGCGACGCGGAGAGGCTTTATGCACGCTTGGGTTGGGTGAGGGGTTGCGTAATTCCTCACTATGCCCTTCTTCCCAATGGCCGCTTCTGCGATACGACGATTTTCTGGAAAGAGATCTAACCGGGAGCGGCGGCGGTTTGCCCGGCTTGCTCTTCCACCCAATCCATCAGCAGATGGTCCAGCCAAAAGCGCGGCCTTCGTCGCGCGAGAAAACCGAGGTGTCCTCCGTGCTCCACCGCGGTCAGCGTCAGATGCGGATTCCTTGAAAACGCGGGATGGTTGAACACTTGGAAAGGAATCAGCGGATCGTCCTTGGCCTGCACCACCAGCGTCCGGATTCTGATGCAATCCAGAAATCCATTTGAAGACTGCGTCCGGAAATAATTGGCGGCCGTTCCGAAGCCGAAGAGTTTCGCTGTATAGTAATTGTCAAAATCCGTAATGGTGCGGATTTTTGGCAGATGCTCGGTGGTGTAGATGTGCGGTGCCTGAAGATTCCGGTGGCGGATGCGCTCTTTTAGCCGCCGTACGAAGCGGTCTTGATAGATGAAATTCGAAGGACGTTCCAACGCGGCGGCGCAGGCCGCGAGATCGATAGGGACCGAAACGGCGCAGACGCCTGATAGGAGATCCGCGGCGCTCGATCCCAGCTCGCCCGCGAGCTTCAACGCGACGTTTCCGCCGAGTGAATATCCGATCAAAAAAAGCGGCGCGCAACACGCCGCGGCGCGGCCGCGCAGCACTTCCAGCAGGTCCGACGTTTGGCCCGCGTGATAGCTGGATAACGCCAGGTCGTCGCGGCCACAACCGCGCAGGTTGAAGCGCAGCACGCTGTAGCCGCGCTCTAGCGCCGCATAGGCCATGCTACGCGCGTAGCCCGCATCGCTCGATCCCTCCAGGCCGTGCACAAGCACGATCTCGCCTTTCGGCTCGCCGCGGGGGCGTTGCGAATCGACGAGAACTCGAACCTCGGGCTCGGTCTCGACGATGAGAGATTCGATGGGCCAACGCCGAGCCGCGTCGGGACGCCGCCAAAAATTTCCCGCAATGGTGGCGAGGTGAGGATTGCGGAAGAGGGGTTCGAACGGCCGCAAGTTAAATTGTAATTTGCTCCTATGATTCTTCCGCGGTTTTATCCTATTTTAGACACCGAAACCGCCGCTCGATTCGGCGTGCCGCCAATCGCGGCCGCGGCTCAAATCCTGGAAGCCGGCGCGAAGATCCTTCAGTTCCGTCATAAGGGGTTCTTTTCGCGCGAGATAGTGGAAACAATTGTTCGCATTGCGGCGATGTGCCGCGACGCCGGGACTCTATTCGTGGTGAACGATCGGGCGGATATCGCCCGAGTGGTGGGCGCGGCGTTGCACTTGGGCCAGGACGATCTAGCGCCCACCCTCGCGCGCCGAATTGCACCGGCCGGCGCCTTCATCGGATATTCCACACATAACGAAGCTCAGTTGCGCGCAGCCGATGGAGAGCCCGCCGATTATCTCGCGCTCGGCCCGATATTCGATACCACATCCAAGCGCAATCCGGATCCTGTAGTCGGCGTCGAGCAGTTGGGGTTATGGCGCCCGCTGTCCAGAGTCCCGCTGGTGGCGATCGGCGGAATCACCCGAGCCAACGCGATCCAAATCTTCGCGGCCGGCGCGGATTCGGTTGCGATTGTGGGCGATCTGTTCCCCGATCTCCGGGCGCGAACCGCGGAATGGATCGCGCTTACCTCCGGCTTCAGTTCGTCCGGTAATTCGTAAACTGCATGTCGATTCCGAAATCGGTTCCCCGCAGCAGTTGAATGACGTCCTGAAGAGTATCGCGGTCTTTGCCGGCCACCCGTACAAAATCGCCCTGAATGGAGGCTTGCACCTTTTTCTTGCTGTCTTTGATGATCCGCACAATTTCGCGAGCCTTTTCGATCGGGATGCCCTGCTGTAGCGAGATTTCCTGGCGCACGGTGGAACCCGCGGCTGGAACGATGGTTCCATAGTCCAGGCCCTTCAGCGGCACCTTGCGCTTCACCAGCTTCTGCTCCAGGATCTCGATCACCGCTTTGAGCTTGAATTCATCCTGGCTCTGAAGCAGGACTTTATGATCTTTTTCGTTCAGCTCGATCGAGGAATGAGAGTTCTTCAAGTCGTAGCGCTGCTGGATTTCCTTAATCGCTTGCTGCACCGCATTCGAAACCTCCGGCAGCTCGATTTTGGAAACGACGTCGAATGAATTGTCGGGCATGTGGACCAATCCTAACAAAACGACGATCGGAGACACCGAAAAGAGTACTGAGTCGAACGGCACTACGGCGCCGCGGCAGGAAGGCGAAATCCCGGCAACAGTGCTGCCTCAGTGACCCAACGCCACCAAAACCTTCTCCGTGATCTCCCGCACCAGAGCCGGAAGCGCCGCGTCCAAAGCTAGAGTGATGGCGGCCTCGATTCGCTGCGGATCGGGCGGCGGGGGAGCGGGGGGCGCGGGCGCCGGAGCATCGGAAACCGGCGCCGCGGCGGCGAGTGCTTCGGCGAACAGACCGCGCGCCAGCCTCGCCTCTCTGACCAGCGGGCGGATGGTCTCCATCACCACCGAAGCTTCAAACGGCTTACGCAGAATGGCGTCGCAGCCGGCCTTGCGAGCATCGTCTTCGTTGAACGTCTCGAGCAATCCCGCCGTCAGGATCACCCGCGCATGCCGGCGCTGCGATTTCACGCGGCGGCATAACTCAAAGCCGTTTTGTCCCGGCAGGAAAACGTCGGCGATCACCAGATCGGGATCGACATCGGCCAGACGCATCGCGGCAGTATGGCCATCTGTCAGGCTCACGACCTCATAGCCTTCCTCCCGCAGGATGCGTTCGCCCATCCGCTGGGCGTGCGCGCTGTCGTCGGCGAGCAGGATGATGCTCATGCCGGATTACGGAGTGGTCGAAGTGCTCTGATTATTCTGGCTTTGGTTGTTCTGATTTTGATTCTTCGGAGGTTTTTGCTTCTTCGGCTTCTTCTTGCCCTTGGTGAAGGCGCTGTCTTCTTGGGTTTGCGAATTAGCGCTTGCGGCCGTTGTAGTGGGAGACGTGCCGCTCGCCGAAGCTTGCCCGCCCGGCTGATTGGAGCGGGCATCGGGCTGAGTATCCAGCGCCGACGTCCCATTAACGGGCGCGACTGTTACATCCCCGTTGAAACCCGCGGTCTCCACGGGGACGGGAACGTTCGCCGGAATGTTCTGTTTGGGGTTGGTCATCTGCGGGGCGCCCGCCTTAGCCGCCGCGTTGGTTTCGGGAGCGGAGCGGATGAAACCCGTCGCGCGGTGGACCATGCCCGACTTAGTGCGGTTCTCCAGTTCGTATTTCATGCGCGCCAGGGCTGCCGGATCGGGCTGCGGGACCTCGATTTCCATTTGCGAAAGCTTCTGTTTCGCGTCGCCGGCGTATTCACTCAGCGGATAATTGCGGACGATGTTCGCCAGCGCGTCGCCCGATTTCTGTCGGAAGCGCGGCCCCATGTGGCTGTAAGCGTCGGCCTCTTTCCACAAGGCTTCGTCCGCGCGGCTGTACAGCGGGTAGGTATCCACCAGTCCGCTGAGCCGGTTGGCCGCCGCCGCCCAACTACCCTTCGCATAGTAGAAGCTGCCCGCGCCCATCTCCGCCTCGCCGAGCACTTCCTGGATGTTGCGCAATTCCTGTTCGGCCGCGGGCACGAACTTCGAATTCGGAAATTGAGTCAGCACCTGCTTGCATTCCTGCTCCGCCCGCAACACCTGGTTGGAGTCGCGATCCGGCTTCTCCATCTGACGGTAGTGAATATCGCACAGCTTCTTCTGAGATTCGGCGGCCTCTTCCATAGTCGGGTAGAAGAGAATAAAGTCCTTGTATTCCGCTTCGGCTTGCGTCAGTCCTTGAATGCCGCCCTCGCGGAACCAGCTATCGGCGATCGCCAGTTTGGCCTTGGCTAGATACTCGCTGGTGTCGTAGGTATTGATGAGAGTGTTCAGCGTGAGCCGCGCGACCTCGTAACGGCCGCGCTCGATATCGTGGACGGCCTTATCGAACAGGATTTTGTCCGGCTGCTGCGTGTCCTTGGTGATTGGGTTCTCGTATTTGGCATGGTGAAACCCGCAGGACGCGGCCAGAATTGCCGCGGCAAGCGCGGCTGCAAATGCGGTACATCTCATCTTCATTCGGTCCCTCATTCTAGCAGGGTGCATTCGTTACACGCGAACCAGAGTCGCCTCCTGAGCGATCTGCGTCATTTCTTCGAAGGCGTTCACTGGATTCACAGTGTGAAAAATCGACGACCCCGCCACCACCCATTCCACTCCGGCTCGGATCGCATCCCCAACGTTTTCAAGAGTAATCCCGCCATCGATCTCGATGGAAAATTGCAATCCGCCTTCCATTTTGCGCCGCGCAAGCTGCCGGACTTTGTGCAGCGCATTCGGGATGAACTCCTGGCCTCCGAAGCCCGGGTTAACGCTCATCACCAGAACATAGTCCGCGATATCGAGCACCTCGTCGAGCGAAGCCACAGGAGTCGCCGGATTGATCACGACTCCGGCCCGCGCTCCCTCGTCCCGAATGGCGCGCAGCGTTCTGTCCAAATGGGGGCAGGTTTCCCGATGCACGGACACTTGATTAGCGCCCGCTTGGATAAAAACCGGCGCGTATTTGTCCGGATCCTCGATCATCAGGTGAACGTCGAAAATCGCTTTGCTGACCTTCCGCAGCGATTCCACCACCGGAGGCCCGATGGTCAGGTTGGGGACAAAATGTCCATCCATGACATCGAGATGCAGCATCCGGCACCCCGCGGATTCAAGTCGGGAGACTTGCTCGCCCAATCGCGCAAAGTCGGCCGACAAGATGGACGGAAGGATTTCGATCATTACTGAATCCCCACCCTTGCCTCATGCTATCACGGCGGCGAAGAATCCATCTCCCGCGCTATTTACCCCAGGCAGCCACATACGCTCTTCCTTCGCTCCGAACTCTGCGGCCACCTGCTCGTTCTCTTCGGGCTCCAGCGAGCAGGTCGAATAGACCAGCCGCCCTCCCGGCTTCAGGCGCTGCGTCGCTCGCTCGAGGATGCGCTTTTGCAAGCTGGAAAAACGCGGCAAATCGGACGGCTGAAGACGCCATTTAATCTCCGGATTTCTGGCGAGCGTTCCCGTTCCGGAGCAGGGCGCGTCCACCAGGATTCGGTCGAATTTCATCGCGAAGGGCAGATCGAAAGTCGCATCCGCGACGATTCTCATCGCCTCGGCGGGAACTTCGAGGATGCGGGAAAGATACCGGTCGCATGCGACCGCTTTCGCGCCTGCCGCGATTGCTTGCGCGGTTTTGTTCCCCGGCGCCGCGCACACGTCGAGCAGGGTCATGCCGGGCTCGATCGCCAGCAGCGGCACGATCTGTTGCGCCGCCGGGTCTTGCCCCCGTCCAGTGGTTGGATTGATTTCCGTCTCCGGCTCGCGCAGCGCGGCCAATGCGATTTTGTCCGCGCGCTCCTGGCCGTACCGCGCCGTCCATCGCTCGAGCATCCATTCCGGAATGCTAAGCTCGGTCGCCCGATCGGGCCATGGCACGGGCTTGCGGTTCACTTTGCGCAGCACTGCATTCACAAAGCCCGCCGCCGAGCGCTTATGCGCGCGCTTCACCAACTCGACGCTCTCAGTCACCGCCGCGTGCGCGGGGATGCGCTCCAAATAACGAAGCTGGTAAATACCCATTCGCAGCGCGATGCGGACCTCTTCATCGAGCTTTTGCATCCGGCCGGCGAAGTGCGCGATCAAAAAATCTAGCTGAGCTTGAAAACGTAGACACCCGAAGGCGAGCGTTTCCGCCAGCGCCGCATCACGCGAATCGAGCCCAGCGGTTTCCCGCCGGAGCAGTTCGGACGCATAGCCTCCACCGTGCACGCGCTTTAAGACCTGGAACGCAATTTCACGGGCCGGAGATATTGATGGAGAAGGCACGGGACATTTTAGCGCTCGGCATGTCTCCTCCGCCTCGCGTGCTAACATGCGCTTTCATGGAGGAGTCGCAGACGCGCGGTGTAGACCTATCGACGCGGCTCCTGCGCGGCGTTGAGGCGGGGATTGTCGGAGGCGTGGCTATGCTCGCTCTCCTGATCTGCGGATCGCTGCTCGAAGGGCGCGGCTGGTGGAGCATTCCGAATCTGTTGGGATCCACGTTTTACGGCGTCCGCGCCTTGCGCGCCGGACCGGCATTGGCAACTCTTTCCGGCGCCGCCTTCCACTTCACGATTACCGGCGCGGTTGGCGCCGTGCTCGGGGTCGCCTGCGGCGGCATGCGGCAGCGCACTCGTATGCTCCTTTCAGCGGTTTTGGCGGCTCTGTTCTGGTATTACTTCACGCAGACGTATTTTTGGCCGCGCGTGAATGCAAGAGTGCCGATTTATGCGCCGCAGCCTCTTTGGATGCTTTCTCACTTGATTCTAGGTGCGGGTATCGGCGCGACCTTGGGAAGGTCGCTACCCAAGCCGAAGCCTATGGAAATCGTGGAAGCTTCCGCGAGTCCTCGAATGGATGGGATAGAATAAGTATTTTCGCGCCTGCTTTGCAGAAATGCGGGCGCCACGGGCCGCGTTCCCGGCGGCGGCTCCGCGAATTTCTCAAGGGTGGGGGAGCCGGGGATTGCAGTCTTTGCGCCTCCAGTTTCTCGTGCTCCTTTGATTGAAACCGGAGGTAGCGAACGGGCGTCAGTAGTAAAGCGCAGAGTGGAAAGGAAACCGGTTTAATGAGCTCCAGGCCTGGAAGCCTGCGCGCCCGTATCGCTTGTCTTCTGTTGTTGTTGCCCGCTGGATTAGCTGAGGCTCAGCAGAATCCTCAGCCGCCTGCTCCGCAGCCGCCGCCTGCGCAACAGCCCAAGCCGCAGAATCCGTTTGAGGCGGTCCCTCAAGCTCCCGAAGAGCCTAAGCCCGCGCCCCCGAACGCGCAGGTCCAGACGATCTCGCCCGAACGGCCCCCGGAAGACATCATCGAGGCGATCGATTTCCGCGGCTCCCGGCGCGTGCCCCAAGATACGCTGCGCGCCATGATCTTCACCAAGCCGGGAGATCCTTACAACGAAGACAACCTGCACCGCGATTTCATGGTGCTGTGGAATACCGGCCGCTTCGACGACGTCACCATGGAGCGGGAGGCCGGCCAGAAAGGCTGGATCGTGCGTTTCGTCCTGGTGGAGCGCCGAATCGTGCGCGCCATCAAGTACGATGGACTGAAGTCGCTGCAACAGTCCGAAGTGCTCGACCGGTTCAAAGAGCGCAAAGTCGGCCTGAGCGTCGAATCGCAGTACGATCCCAACAAAGTTCAGCACGCCAAGAACGTTCTGCTGGATTATCTGGCGGAGCGTGGCCGTCAGTTTGCCACCGTCGATCCCGAAATCCACCAGGTTCCTCCTTCTTCGCTCGAAATCACCTTCAAAGTGGACGAGGGCCCGAAAGTCAAAGTCCACCAGATCGCGTTCGAAGGCGACAGCGTTTTCAGCCATCGCGTGCTTCTGCGCGCGATGAAGGCGCTGCATCCCATCGGCGTTCCGCACTCCCTTGTGCTCGAAAGTATGTTCGCCAAGACATACGATTCCACCAAACTGGAAGACGACGAGTCGAGGCTGGAGTTGTTCTATCGAGACAGTGGATACTTCAAAGCGCACATCACCAACGCCACGACGAAGATCGTGGATACGGGGGGCGGGCGTTTCCGCCTGCCGATGATCCATTCCAATAAACCCGGCAAAGGGGTGGACATCGATCTCTCGTTGGAAGAAGGCAAGCTCTACTATCTCAATACGGTCAATTACGTGGGCGTGAAGGCCTTTCGCACTCCCGAGGTCCTTTTCGCCAACGAGTTCGGCAAACCCGGCGACGTGTTCTCGACCGCCAAGCTACGCAAGGGCTTCGAGGATCTGCGGAAGCTTTACGGGAATTTCGGATACATCAACTTTGTCGCCGAGCCGGATATCGAAGATGTTCCCGGCACCAACAAAATCGATCTAACTCTAACGTTCGACGAGGGCAAGCAGTTCTTCGTCCGGCGCATCGATTTTTCCGGCAACACAACTACGCGCGATAAAGTCATCCGGAGGGAATTGCTTATCGACGAAGGCGATATCTTCAATACGCGCCTTTGGGAATTGAGCATCCTCCGGCTGAATCAGCTCGGCTATTTCGAGACCTTGAAGGAAGACGAATCGGCCGACATCAAAACCGACACCAAAACGGATACCGTGGACATCACCCTCAAGGTGAAGGAACGCGCTAAGAACTCCATTCAGTTGCAGGGAGGCGTGTCGGGGATCTCCGGAAGCTTCATCGGGCTCTCCTATTCCACGAATAATTTTTTAGGTCTGGGCGAAACGCTGAGCATCAGCTCACAAGTAGGGACGCGGATGGACAACGTGACGTTCGGCTTCACCGAGCCTTACTTCCTGGACCGTCCGCTGGCAGTGGGTTTCAGCGTATTTCTGACGCGCTTTAACTACGATCAGGCGCGTGAAGCGTCCATTCTGGCCGGCGCCAATCTGATTCCCTTGTACAACTCGCTAGGCTCGAACAATCTGCTGAACTACACGTCCGATTCCAAGGGATTTACGGTTTATGGCAGCTATCCGCTAAAGCGTAGTTTCGCGCGGCTGGGCATCAGCTACGGGTTCACGGTCCAGACGATCAAAACCCTCACCACGGCCGCGGACGTTTACTACGATTACCTCAATTTCCTGAATTTCAACGGGCCCAACGCTCTGGCTGGAATCACATCCTCTACTTTGATTCCGAGCTACACGTATAACTCGGTGAATAACCCGATCAACCCGACCGGCGGCAAAAGCCTTTCCATTTCCACGCAATTTTCGGGAAGCTACCTGGGAGGCAACGTGAACCAGATCAGTCCGGTGATCGACGCCCGTTATTTCCGCAAGGGATTCGGCAAGAATCATGTGATCGGAATGCATTTTTCCGGTAGGTATCTCACCGGATACGGCGGGAAGGTCGCGCCTCCCTTCAATCGCTTCTACATTGGCGGAGAAAACGATGTTCGCGGATTTGATATCTGGGGAGTCAGCCCCATCGCCTATGTGCCCTCGTCGGGCCAAGTGTTTGTATATAACACGGACGGCACTCAGCGCCAGCAGAAGTTCATCGATCCCTCCACGGGCGCGGTGAGCCTTCAGGCCGTCACGCAAACGGTGCCCAGCTACCAGTTAGTGTTCCCCGGTGGAGACATGGCGCTGGTTGGTAATTTCGAGTACCGCATCCCCATTTTCGGTCCCCTCACGATGGCGCTGTTTTTCGACGCCGGCCAAAACCGGATCGTGGATACCAACCAATTGCAGTTAAATCCGGGCCGCATTGCTCAGTTGAACGCCCAGTTCCCTGAGGCGTCTTTCCAGAACAAGGCGGTGGTGGCCGCGGGGACTCAGGCCATCCGCACCTCCACCGGAATCGAATTCCAGGTCTTGATGCCGGTTGTCAACGCGCCGTTCCGCGTCTATTGGGCGTACAATCCAAACGTGGTGCGGGAGTATCTGCAACCGCCGATCGCCGCCGACCGGAGTTATTTCCCGAATTCGGCGACATACGATAACGCGCTGGCCGTCTTCGGCCAGCAACAACCTTTCTTCGAGCGTCATTCCATGTTCCGGTTTACCGTGGGACGGACGTTCTGAAAGACACAAGAGAGAATCAAACGTCGGAGCCAGAATGGCCTCGGGTGCTAGGATGGTGAAATATACAAGGAGTGTCTGTGTGAAGAATAGCGGAATTGCTCTGTGTTGCTTGACTGTTGCCGCGGGACTTGCCCATGCGCAGGCCTCGGCCCCATCCAAATTCTGCGTGATTCAGGCCGAAGCGGCCCTGGTCAGCACTAAAGACGGCCAAGCCGCGGTTGCCGAGCTGGAGAAAACCCTAAATCCGAAGAAGACCGCGCTGCAAAAGCAGCAGGCCGACATTCAGGAGATGCAGGACAAGCTGCAAAAGGGCGCCAACACGCTTTCCCAAACGGCAAAAGACGAGCAATCCCGCGCGATCGACGCCGCCAACAAGAAATTCAACCGCGACGTGGAAGATTACAATGCCGAGGCGGAAAACGCCCAGCGCAAGGCGATGGACGGCCTTACGGGCCGGATGAAGCAGGTGATAGACCTGTACGCAAAGGATCATGGTTGCGCCGTGGTGTTTAACGTCGCGGATCAAAACACGCCCATAGTGTATGCGTGCGACTCCTGCGATATCACCACCGCCGTGGTGGATATGTACGACAAGACTCAGACCTCGGCCAAGCCGGCCCCGGCGAAACCGGTGGGTTCGGCTCCTTCGGCCGCGAAGCCTCCGGCGCCCACGGGGCCGGCTGGCGTGCCGCCCACGCCGCAGCCGGGCAAGAAGCAGCCCTAGGCCCGGTTCCCTGCAGGCGAGGCTACAGGTTCGTGCGGGCGGAAGGCCAACCTCCGCGCAGGCTGAGTACCGCGATTGCGATCAGAGCCGCTCCGGCGGCGTATCCCTGATATACAAAAAAACGATTGTCGCGAAATCCGTAGACAATCGACGCGGCGGCGAGAATCAATAGAACGCCCGTCAAGCGGCTCAGCCATCCCGCTTTTTTCAAAAACAAACTTGACAACAAGGCGAGCGTTAGCGCAGCCAGAGCCCACTTGGCCGCGGCTGCGCCACGAATCGCGTTGATTGCGCCGGCAGTGGTGACGGCCAGTCGAACATCCAGAATTCGGATAATCGCCGCGTCCTGCATCGCGTTGAACACTGCGACCCCGGCGGCGCACACAGCGGCGGCCGTCCCTGCCACGCGCGCCCAACCTCCTTCGCGTCCGAGCAAAACGGCCAGCGTAAGAAATAGACCGGTATATACGGCGATGAAACCGAAATCGATGTATTGCTTGAACCGCATCACCTCGCGGTCCGGGCTGGGCGAATCGCTCAGGATATCGTCCAGTTCCGGGATGTCTCGCGCGACCTGAATGGCCGCCAGCGAATCCCGAATTCCGCGCGGAGGCCGCGAGGCATTGGTGAAATACGGTTTGCCCATCAGCAGCACGAAAAAAGTAATGGATAGGACCGCCAGAAGCCCCGCCAGCCTCGCCGTCCTAGTCGGTGAGGCGAGCGGCATCGCGGGCAAAGTAGGTGAGGATGATATCGGCGCCGGCGCGGCGGATTGAGGTTAGGGTTTCCAGCATGGCGCGCTCGTAATCGAGCCACCCGCGCTCCACCGCCGCCATCAGCATGCTGAATTCGCCGGAAACCTGATAGGCGGCTAGCGGCACGGGAAAGCGCTCGCGCGCCTGCCGGATGAGGTCCAGATAAGGCAGCGCGGGCTTCACCATCAGCATGTCGGCGCCCTCTTCGAAATCCAGCGCCATTTCGTGCATGGCTTCGCGGCCGTTGGCCGGGTCCATCTGATAACTACGGCGGTCACCGAACTGAGGCGTGGATTCGGCGGCCTCGCGGAAGGGACCGTAATAGGCCGACGCGAATTTGGCCGCATAGGCGAGAATCGCGGTTTTCTGAAAGCCTTCGCCGTCCAAAGCCCTGCGTATCGCGCCTACTCGTCCATCCATCATGTCCGATGGCGCGACAATATCGGCGCCCGCGCGCGCGTGGGATACAGCGGCGCGAGCCAGCCATTCCAGCGTCGCGTCGTTATCCACCTCACCGTCGATTATCTTTCCACAGTGTCCGTGGCTGGTGTACTCGCAATTGCAGACGTCGGTGATTAGCAGCAATTTCGGAAGCGCCTGCTTCACCGCCCGCGCGGCCCGCTGCGTTATGCCGTTTTCGGCGTACGCCTCCGAAGCCTCTTCGTCTTTCTTGTTCGGAATCCCGAATAAAATCACGCCACCCAGGCCCTCGGCGTGCGCGCGCTCGCATTCTTTCACCAGCTCGTCGACGGAGAGCTGGAAATTTCCCGGCATGGAGGAAATCGCACGGCGAACGCCTTCGCCGGGGCACACAAAGAGCGGCAGAACGAACTGGGACGGCTCCAGACGCGTCTCGCGGACAAGTCTGCGCATGGGCTCGGAGACGCGGAGCCGCCGCTTGCGGTGAATGGGAAATGGCATGAGGCTATCGCTAAGGCTTGACACGATTGTAGCGCCGAGCCGCTCGGGGTTCGGCCGAGTTCCGCGGAACCAGCTGCCCGTGATCCGTCGATAGGTATTCAACCGGCGCTTATCCCCGGCCTTACGGCCGGGGCTGGGTGCGAACGCTGGAACACCGTCGCGCCCCCTTTCAGCCCCGCCCGTGAGGGCGGGGGCGAGCTTACGGACGGATTACGGGCTGCACATTGCCCCTCTCGCATGCACGAGGGGTCGATTCGTCACCACCATGAATGATAAAATCGTATTTTCGGACGATAAAAAAGTGGTTCTCGCCCCGCGGAGAAGCGATGCGATGCAATCCCGGCTGCTCGTAGCGGCGAAACAATTCACAGTTGTCGTTGGTTCAGTTGTAGCTTCCACCCTTCTCTCCTTCGCTTTAGTGCCCTATCTTCACGGGCAGGCGCATTTTCTTCCCTTTACGCTTGCGGTGATCGCATCGGCCTGGTATGGCGGCTTCGCCCCCGGTTTGGCCGCGACTGTCCTGGGCTTTCTGGCCGCCGATTATTTCTTTAACGAGCCGCTCTACCAAATTTTCCCGCTCTCCAGGGAAGACTTCGCCCTGCTCGGACTGTTCCTGGCGGTCGGCCTTTCCATCAGCTTGTTGCATAGAGCGCTCGCCAGATCTAACGCTGCGCTCAGAGCCAATATCGAGGGTCTCGACGCGGCGATGCAGCGGTCCGAGCTGGCCGCCGAGCAGGCCAAGATCGGGTTCGACGAATATCGGGCGCGGGACCAAAAGCAAATCTGGACCCCCGAGATGGAGCGCCTCTTCGGGCTCGCGCCTGGAAGCTTCGAGGGCTCGTACGCGGCTTGGATCAGGCGGATACATCCGGCCGACCGCGAAAAAGTTGTGGAGAATCGGTCGCGGGCCATAGAGGGCCGGCTTTCCGCGTGGAAAGACGAATACCGCGCCCTGTTTCCAGACGGAAAGATCCGTTGGATGGAGAGCCGCAGCCGGTTATTTTATTCCGCATCGGGCTCGCTGAAGCGCATCCTCAGCGCCACGATCGACGTCACAGAGCGCCGGGAGCTCGAGGAAAATCTGCTCCGGCAATCGCGGGAGTTGGCCGAATCCAATCAAGAACTGGAACGTTTCGCTTATGCCGTGTCCCACGACCTCCAGGAGCCCTTGCGCGGCATCACAGCCATGACGGAGCTGTACGTTAGCCGCACAGAGGGGACGCTGGACCAGGACTCGGTTCGAATGCTGAATTTCGTTCTAAGCAGCGCTGGAAGGATGAAGAGGTTGATCCAGGACATTCTGGAGCTCGCCCGGGCTAGCGGCGATTCGGCTGAGCCTAACGCCGAGGTCAAGACGGGCGCGGTCCTCGAAGCAGCCGTCCAGGATTTGCGCGGGGCGGTCGTCGAATCCGGAGCGCGCGTCTGTTTCGATTCATTGCCGGTGGTTCGGGGCAACGAGGCGCAATTACTGCGCTTGTTTGAAAATCTGGTGGGCAACGCCATCAAATATCGCGGGAAAGATGTGCCCGAGATTCGCGTCTCGGCTACCGAAACCGGCCGGGATTGGGTTTTCTGCGTGAGCGACAACGGCATCGGGATCGACCCCATGCACCACAGCCACGTGTTCGACGTATTCTGGCGAGTGCACGGCTCGGCGCTCAGCGGAACCGGCTTAGGGCTCTCCATTTGCAAACGAATCGTCCAACGCCATGGCGGACGGATTTGGGTGGAATCCGAGCCGGGAAAAGGCTCTCGTTTCTATTTCACTGTGCCGAAGAATGCTGCGGAAGCGAGTTCGGCGTTGGCCGGCCCGGTTCCACGTAAGCCGGGCGAGGGAGCTACCCGTGAAGACGACCAGAGTCACGCTGCGGCGCGTTAGCGCCGTGCAGCTGAAGCTCGCCGGAGCAAGCTGAAAGGCTGCGCCAGGGGAGCGATGGACGCGCATTTGCAAGAAGTCCGCAGCCGCGCGTAAAAAGTACCCTACCTAAACTCCACGTTTCGCTGCCGCCCGTTGATTTCAGGCAGTTTATCGAGCACGGCAAACAAGATGCCTCCTTCATAGGCGAGTCTGCCATCACAGCCCGAATCTGGATGGCCGGAGGGAAGGAGTAAACAAAATGAAGTTACGTTCCTCAATTATTTCCGGAGCAAGGGCGGCCGCGGTTGGCGGTTTGATTCTTGCGGCCGGCTTAATTCTTACAAATCGCGCCAAGGCGGACGATTGGGATAAGAAGACGGTTCTCACGGTGAATTCGCCGATCCAGATCTCGGATGCGTATCTAGATCCCGGCACCTACGTCCTTAAATTGGACCGCTCCCCGTCCGACCGTCACATCGTTCGTATTTACAACGAGAAGGAAAACCACCTGATCGACACGATACTGTCGATGCCTGCGTACCGCGTGCGTCCGACGGGCAACACCGTGTTCACATTTTGGGAGACGCCTCCCGGAACGCCGCGAGCGATGCGCGATTGGTACTGGCCCGGCGACAATTTCGGACAGGAGTTCCCTTATCCGAAGCATCTGAAAGAGGTCGCCCTAGCGACGCCGGCCCCGGCTCCGCCCGCCCCTCCTCAGGTTGAGCAACCCGCTCCTCAGGCCCAAGTAGAAGTGCAGCAGCAAGAGGAGATCGCTCAGAATACGCCTCCTCCGGCGCCCGAGGCCGCTCCCGCGCCCGTTCCGGAACAACCTCAGCCCGAGGCTGCCCAGCCGGAAGCCACTCAGCCAGAGCCGGCTCCCGAAGAGCTGCCCAAGACTGCGACTGACTATCCGCTTATCGGATTGTTGGGCGTGCTCTCGCTTGGCCTTTACGGTCTTCTACGTACACGACGATCGGCTTAAAGACCGATTCGCACGAAGGTCGCAACTATGAACCGGCGCTTGGCGATCCGCATGTTGACAGCGGCAGGCGCCGGTTCTCTTTTTCGAGGTTGGCTCAAGGCCGGTCCTCCTCCGCAGCCGCCGCAATCGGATCGAAGCTCCACCCAGGATTTTACGCTTCACAGCGAGGTTCGTTTGGTTCTGTTGGATGTGAGCGTGAAAGACGGCAAGGGCGGATTTGTCGCCGATCTAACCAAAGACGATTTCACAGTGCTGGAGGATGGGCGTCCCCAGCGGATTACGATCTTCGATAATGGCGACGTTCCCGTGACCGCGGGGATCCTTGTGGACGAGAGCCGGAGCATGACGCCCAAGCGCGAGGACGTTCTTAGCGCCGCCACAACCCTGGTGCAGGAAAGCAACCCGCGAGATGAGATCTTCGTGCTCAACTTCAACGAGAAGGTGAAGCGCGGATTGCCGGAAGGCGTCCTTTTCTCCGGCGATCTCGGCCAGTTGAGCGCGGCCCTCTATCGCGGCCGGCCGGAAGGAAGAACCGCGCTGTACGATGCAATCCTGTCAGGGCTCAAACAACTGGGGCTTGGCAAGCAAGAGAAAAAAACGTTGGTCGCGATCAGCGATGGCGGAGACAATGCCAGCCTTCATACGCGGCACGCTATGCTTGACGCTGTGGAGCGCAGTATCGCCACAATCTACACCATTGGCGTGTACGATCCCGACGATCCCGAACGCGACACCGGCGTGCTTCGAGAATTGGCTCATATCAGCGGCGGCGAAGCGTTTTTTCCGGCGGCTCCTTCCGAGGCGGCCGATGTATGCCGCCGCATCGCGAAAGAGATTCGGACGCGTTATACGATCGGCTATCGTCCCGAGGCTCGAGGCGACAAGAAGCCGCTCAGGCATATCCGCGTGCGGGCGGCGTCGCCGGCGCACGGCCGTTTGAACGTTCGCACGCGCACCAGTTATCGTTATGACGACGAAGATCAAAGCAAGCCGGCGCTGGCGCTGGATTGAACGGTTCTTTCTGCTCGCCGGCATAATCGGCGTGGTTGTGGGACTCGGCGCGATGCTTCTTCCCGTGGTCTGGCAGGACTGGGAGAATTGGGATTTTGATCGCCGGGTGAACGGCCAGGTGGGGACGTACGGCGCCTATCTGGCGGATAAAGGCAGGGGAATCGAACACAACGTGAAGGCATGGCTGGGCTTCGAGAGCCCGCCCGTCCAGGCGACCGTACCGTCTTCCTCGCCCAGCGAGCGACGGAGCCCCCGCCACCACCCCGAAATCGCCAAGGATGGTTTAATCGGCCGCATCACAATTCCGCGGCTGAATCTGAGCACGATCGTGCGCGAGGGGACCACAAGTAAAGTGCTTAGCCTTGCCGCCGGACACATTCCGGGAACCGCGTTGCCGGGCGAGAAGGGCAATATCGCCGTTGCGGGACATCGCGATACGCTGTTTCGCGGCCTGAAGGACATTCGGCCCAGCGATGTCATCGATTTCGAGACCCTAGATGGACGCCTGGAATATCAGGTCGCATCGACCGAGATCGTAAAGCCCGAGGATGTCGCTGTCCTGAAACCTGGCCCGGAGAACGAGCTTACGCTCGTGACCTGTTATCCGTTCTATTATGTCGGCTCGGCGCCGGATCGTTTTATCGTGAAAGCGCGGCAGGTATCGAAGAGTCCGATGGAGCCAAACGTCTGGTCGGACGTGAAGCAACAAAACGCGCACGCGGCGCCCGCGCGGCAAAATGCGAAGACGCCCTCTGTCAAGCCGGGCGCGAAAAAAGTGAACTTCACCATTGCTACCCACCACAGCCGCGAACTGGCGCCGGGGGTCTCGCTGGGAATTACGGACACTGACGTAAGCGGACGTCGAGTCGATGGATGGATGTGGCTGATGGAGGATCGACGCACGATCTGGCTGCGGGATCAACGGCTTCAGGACCCGCTGGTGTTTTACAGCGGGCGCGACGGCAAACGGAGTCAGGTCACGATTACCAGCGTGACCGGCAATTCGGCGAGCGGTTATCTCTCCCAACCATAACGCTTGCATAAAGCAGCGGGCCGCCACGCTACCCTAGCGGTTTGGATCGCCGCTTGATCGCTGTCGTGGGGCCCACGGGGGCCGGAAAGAGCGCGCTCGCGCTGGACATCGCTGAAACATTCCAAGGAGAAATTGTAAATTGCGATTCCTTGCAGCTTTATCGCGGCTTCGATATCGGCTCGGCGAAGGTTCCGTTGAGCGAGCGGCGCGGAATTCCTCATCACCTGCTGGACATTTTGAGCCCGCCCCAAGAGTTTTCCGCCGGAGAATATTTGCGAAGCGCGCGGGACACGGTGGCTGAAATCTCTACGCGAGGGCGCTTGCCCGTGATCGCGGGCGGCAGCGGATTCTATCTGAGAGCGCTTTTGGAAGGGCTGCCCCCAATGCCGATGCGAGACCTGGCGCTGCGGGCACGGCTCGCGCTGCGCGAGCGGAGGCGTCCCGGCTCGCTTCACCGGCTGCTTGCCCGATTGGAACCGAACGCCGCGCGGCGCGTCCATTCGAACGATGTCCAGAAGCTGACGCGCGCGCTGGAGGTTCGGATCCTTACTCGCGAATCGATTCCATCCTCGCATTCCGCCGAACCGTTGCCAGAGTTCCGCGCGCTCAAAATCGGCCTCGATCCCGACCGCGCATCGCTGTATTCGCGGCTGGACGAGCGGGTCCAGCGCATGTTCGAGGTGGGTCTGGTGGATGAGGTGATGCGATTGTTGGCCGAGGGAGCCACAGGCGCGGAGAAACCCTTCGAGTCCCTCGGTTACAAGCAGGCGCTTCGGTTCGTCCGCGGTGAGACGACGCTGGAGCAAGCCCTTGCATCGACGCAGCTTGAAACGCGGCAATACGCCAAACGCCAGTGGACCTGGTTTCGCCGCGATCCTCAAGTTCATTGGCTTCGGGGTTTTGGCGACGACGCCTCCGTTCGCGCGCAGGCCTTCGAAATCGTACAAAGATTTTACAAAAATTCACCGTAGCGAAAGGAACAAAATCGGCTCTCGCGAGTATAAATGTACATGGGAATTTGAACGGCCAATTGTTACAGGATGGCTTGGATCCTTTTCCGGCCAGGGCCTGTAAGTAGTGGGCCTCTCTTCATTCAACGGTAGATTTCAGGAGACAAATCGTGAAATTCGTAAACGGGATAGTTGTATTCATTTCGCTGGGTCTTGCGGCGGCCTATGCCGGCTCCAGCTACAACGTGAGGCTCGGGCAGCCCGCGATAGTGGGCGGCACGGAACTGAAGCCCGGCGACTACAAAGTGGAAGTGGAAGGCGGAAAAGCGACGATTAAGGGCGGCGGCCAATCGGTTGAGACCGACGTCCGCGTGGAAGACGGCAACGCGAAGTTCTCTAGGACTTCTGTGCGCTACAACACCGCGGACGGCAAATATCGCGTGGAGCAGATCCAGATCGGCGGAACGAAAACGACGATCGTTTTCGGGAATCCGGCCGATTCCGGCTCCAAGGCCGGCCGGCCTGCGGAAGTGCGATAGACGCATTCGAGACGGCGGGCAGGGCAGATTCTGCCCGCCAGATGCTGATGGGCGGCAGGATGTTCCGGCGCCCATGCCGATCCCAATTGCCGGCTCCTTCCAGTCGGAATCCTCACAGCCGTTTCGTTACGCGACGAGGAAGAAAGTCGCGGCGGGTTTGGAGTATTCTGAATAAAGTCGCGGCGTGCCACGGCAAGCCGGGATTTTATAAGCTGGTGGGGGCTTCCCGATGATTCGATTTCGGTTGTTTTTTTTCTTTCTCGCGCTCCTCGCTCCCGTCTGGGCCCAAGTCACCGCCACGATTTCCGGACACGTTGAAGACGCCACTGGCGCCGCTGTAACCGACGCGACCGTCACCGTCAAGAACCTGGAGACTGGGGCTACTCGCTCGGTGGTTTCTGACAGCTTGGGCAACTTCACTCTGGTGTCGCTGCCAATTGGACCTCAAGAGATCAAAGCGGAGAAGACCGGCTTTCGTCCCGCTGTCCGAAGCGGCGTAAACCTGGAGGTTGGCCAGGACGCGGTGGTCACGCTGCGCCTTGAGGTCGGCGAAATCGCTCAGGCCGTGACCGTGCTTGAGGAAGCTCCGGTGGTCAACACCACTCCATCTTCTGTATCGGGCGTGGTGGGCGAGCGCGAAGTGAAGGAATTGCCGCTGAACGGCCGCAGCTTCGATAATCTGATCACGCTTAATCCCGGCGCCGTCAATTACACCTCGATGAAGAGCGTCAATACCACCACCAGCGAGGGGAATTCGTTTTCGGTGGATGGGCGCCGTCCTCAGGACAATTTGTTCTTGTTAAATGGCATCGAATTGACGGGCGCCAGCCAGCTCGCCGATACTCCGGGCAGCGTCAGCGGCTCCATGCTTGGTATCGACGCCGTCCGTGAATTCAATCTCCTCACCGACACCTATGGCGCCGAGTACGGCAAACGGTCCGGAGGGCAGGTCGTGATCGTGACGCAATCCGGCTCGAATTCGCTGCATGGATCGATGTTCGAGTTCCTCCGCAACAGCGCGCTGGACGAGCCCGGAATCTTCGATCAGGGCGTTGTTCCTCCATTCCGGCGGAATCAATTCGGCGGCGCGCTGGGTGGACCGCTCAAGAAGGACCGCCTGTTTCTCTTCGGCAATTACGAAGGCTACCGGCAGTCGCTCGCGGTCAGCAGCGTGAGCGTCGTCCCTGACCTCGATGCGCGGCAAGGCGTGATTAACGGCGCGCCAGTCGCGAGGCTGAACCCAGCGATGCTGCCGTTTAACGCCCTCTGGCCCCTGCCCAACGGGCCGGAGTTGGGCGGTGGCGCCGCGCTCGCCTACTACAATCCGAAAAACACCGTTCACGAAGACTTCGGCACCATGCGCGCCGACTACAATATCCGCGATCGAGACCGGCTCTCGGCCTCGTACACGGTCGACAACGGCCATAGCTTGATTCCGCTGACCGATCCGTTGTTCGCGTCCGGTCTTCAACTCAGCGCCCAAGTGGCCAGCATCGAGGAAATGCACATCTTCTCGCCGAATATCTTGAACACATTCCGCGCGGGTTTTTCGCGAGCCGGGTTCGATTTTAACTCCGCCACTTTTACGAACTTCCCCTCGAGCCTTTCTTTTGTTGCGGGCGCCCAGCCGGGAAACCTGGCCATCAATGGCGGGATCACGGCGGCAGGGGATAGCACCAATGCGGGCGCGTGGAACCGGCGTAATCTGTTCACCTACACCGACGACGTGCAGATCACCAAGGGCATTCATCAGATCAGCGCGGGAGTCTGGTTTCAGCCGGTTCAGGACAATGAAGACGTCGTTTCGAAACGTTTGGGCATTGCCACCTTCAGCACTTTGACAACTTTCCTCCAAGGAACGCTAGTGAATTTCCAAGTCGTTCCCAACCACACGGAACTGGGTTGGCGGAGCCTGTTCGGCGCCTGGTATGTGCAGGACTCGATGCGGCTGCGGCGCAATCTTACCTTCCAGGCCGGACTCCGCTATGAATTCACCACGGGGTGGAATGAGGAATCCGGCCGGGCCGCCAACTATATCACCGATGCCAACGGAGTTCTGCTGACCGATCCAAGAATCGCGGATTCGATTTTTACGAAAAATAAGGCCACGCATCTTTTGGGTCCGAGGACCGGATTGGCATGGGATCCGTTTGGCAACGGCAAAACGGCTGTCCGCGCGGGATTTGGCCTCTATTACTCCTTGATCGATGCGCTTAGCTTTCAGATCAACGGCCTGCCTCCATACAATGGCTCGGCTACGTTCACGGGTTTGTTGCCCTCCTTGCTGCCCATTACTGCCAATGTTCCGGTGCCGCCTTCCTGCGGACCGGGCGTACCTTCGCCCTGCACCATCTTCCAGCCGTTCGGAGTTCAGCCCGACGCGCAAACTCCCGCCGTGGCGGAGTGGAATTTCAGCGTTCAGCAACAGCTCAGCTCCAATATGGCTCTTCGGGTGGCTTATGTCGGATCGCACGGCTATCATGGCTTTCTGAATATCGATCCCAACACCGTGCCGCCGCAAACCTGCGACAACCCTGCCGGATGCATTGCGGGAGGCACGGGCGCGGCCAGATCGACTGTACCGCAAGGGGCGCGATATATTCCTGTAGTAACCGGACGCCCGAATCCCTATCTTTCCAACGGCTTCTTTTGGTACATGGAAGCCAATAGCGCTTACAACGCTCTGCAAGTAGATCTGACGCGCCGGTTGAGCCGCGGATTGCAATTCCGCGCGGCGTATACCTGGTCCAAAAATCTCGATATGAACTCGGGTCTGACGGGCGCCCAGGCGAACAACCAATCGCAGATGGTGATGGATCGCTTCGATTTGAGCAGGGACTGGGGCCCTTCCGCTTTAAACGTCGCCAGCCAGGCCAATCTGTCCGCCAGTTACGAGTTGCCGTTTGGCAGGACGGCTCATGGATTCGAGCGGAAGCTGTTTGACGGTTGGCAGGTGAACGGCATCGCGACGCTGATGACGGGCTTCCCCTTTACGCCCGTGGTCGGCTCGAACATCTCCGGCGACGGCAACACCCGGAATCCGGACCGGCCTTCGTTGAACCCTTCCTTCACCGGGCCGGTAGTCTTAGGCAAGCAAACTCAATGGTTCGATCCCAACGCCTTCGTGCGTCCAGCGGCGGGAACTTGGGGCGATCTCGGCCGCGGAGTCTACACGGGGCCGGGTTTGGGAGATGTGGATTTTTCGGTTTTCAAAAACACGCCGATTTCAGAGCGGATGAATTTGCAATTCCGCGCTGAACTCTTCAATCTGTTGAACCGCACCAATCTTGGCACGCCCAACGCCTCAGTGTTCTCCGGAACGTCCATCAGTCCTTCGGCGGGTCTCATCACCACCTTGGCCACCACGCCCAGGCAGGTTCAATTTGGGTTGAAACTGATTTTTTAGCCGGACGATGATCCATGAGATTCTTCCGGTCGGTATGTTGCAATGCAACTGCTCGATCTTCGGCGACGAAACCACTCGCGAAGCCCTGGTGATCGATCCCGGCGATCAGATCGACGATATTCTCGCGATCCTCGCCAAGCACGAGCTTCGAGTCAAAGCCATCGTCGTCACGCACGCGCATATCGATCACATTGGTGGCGCAGCCAAGCTGAAGGCAGCCACGGGCGCGCCCGTTTACATGAACGCGCGCGATCAGGACCTTTACGATCACATCGGCACGCAGGCCGTTTGGCTAGGCATGCCGGAGCCGGATTCAACCGAAATAGATGCGCCCGCGAGCGACGGCGGCGTCCTAACTCTGGGCGAAACGGCATTTCACATCCTCGACACGCCCGGCCACACCCAAGGCAGCATTTCGCTCTGGATCCCGTCCGAAAACAAATTGATCGCCGGCGACACGCTGTTCCGGGACAGCATCGGCCGGACGGATCTCCCAGGCGGCGACTCGCGCCAGATTCTGCGCTCGATTCATTCCAAGCTGCTGACGTTGCCGGAGACGGCGTTGGTGATCCCCGGCCATGGTTCCAACACCACGATCGGCCGCGAGAAAGAACGGAACCCGTTCTTACAGCGCTTCTGATTTCTTGCGCTTCAGTTCTGCCATCACGCTCGACACAAGTTCCTTCGCGTCGGTCAGGCATTGGCTGACGATCTGGATGTCCATCGCGGGCTTTCCCGGCTGGCGAGCGCTTTGGCAATAGACGCCGTGCTGGCCCACCAGCACCAGCGCGTCGGTCAACAGATCCATCGTCACGGCGAGCCGTCCTCGCTCAAGCCCCATTCGGAATTCGTGCTCTTCGAGCGCGTCCTTGCGAGTGTTGTAGACCGACATAGAACTAGAATCCCTCACGGCGTAACGCCCGCTCAAAAGCCGCGGCTTTGTGGCTGCTTTCTTCGAACTCCGCTTGCGGATCGGACCCTGCGGTAATGCCGCAGCCCGAATAATAGCGGACGCGGCCGTCGATTGCGAACGCCGTCCGGATCGCCACTGATAGTTCCATCCGGCCGTCCAGCGAAATCCATCCGATCGCGCCCATGCATGGGCCACGCTCTTGTCCCTCTTCGCGCTTGGCGATGCGCATGGCTTCTATTTTGGGCGCGCCGGTAATCGACGCTGCGGGGAATGTGGCCCGCAACAGATCGACGGGGCCGATTCCTTCGCGCAGGCGTCCCTTCACCGTCGAGAAGAGATGATGCACGGTGGGAAGGCTCATCAACTCCGCGTGGGCAATAACCTCAACCGATCCGGTTTCGCAGACTCTTCCTAGATCGTTGCGAGCGACATCCACGATCATGGCAAGCTCGGCTCGGTCTTTCTCGCTCGTTTGCAGCTCGCGTGCCAGCGTGTCGTCGTTCTCTGGATTTCCGCCGCGCGGTCGCGTGCCCTTGATGGGTTGCGATTCCACAATTCCGTTCTCCACCTTCAAAAACAGCTCGGGACTCATAGAGAGCACGGAGCGGCGCGAGTCGACGCGGAGGAAACCTTCATAGCGCGCGGGATTGATGGACCGCATGCGGCGAAACAGCTCCCATTCGTTCCCGGGCTCGGTCTGGACTTCAATCGAGCGGCAGAGGTTTGTTTGGAAGATTTCGCCTGCGTGGATCGCGGCGACGATGCGCTTCACCGAAGCTTCAAACGCGGCGCGATCCGGTAAGGCAAGCGTTAGCTTGTCCACCGCCCCCGCGGCTGTCTCTGCGCAAGCTGAGGTTTGTCTTGCTTTGTACAGTCCGAAGTGGAATTTGGGGAAGTCGAAACCGGCAAGCGGCGCCGGTCCCAAGTCTTCGATTTCGCTCGCCAGATCGTAGGACAGAAATCCTACGAGGACCAGATCCGATCTTCCGCGCCAGGATTCGAGCATCGCTTCGAGAATCTCGAATCCGCAACCCGGAATTTTGATCGTTCCCGCAGGCCCGGCGGCGACGGCGTATCCGCCCCAGTAGGACAAGGTCATCAACGGCCGATTGTAAAAAACGTTCAGCCAAGCGGACGACTCCGTTCGAAAGCCGCCGGCATCCGAAGCAGCCACCGAGTGCATCTTCGCCATCAGTTCGCGCAAGCGTTCCGGCGCCGGTCGGTCAGACCACATGCAGAAAGTTATCGAACACGCGAGAGCCTTGTTCCGTAAGGAACGATTCGGGATGGAACAGCACGCCTTCCACAGCGCGCCCGCGCACGCGGCAACCCATCATCAGTCCATCTTCGCTCCACGCCGACGCCTCCAACGCGGCTGGCGCGGTAGACGGATCGACGATCAGCGAATGATAGCGCCCCCCCAAGAACGGATCGGGCAATCCGCGAAGCACCCCCCGGTTGTCGTGCCGAATCCTCGATGCTTTGCCATGAACGGGGTTGCCGGAGGGATGCACGCGCGCACCCATCACGGTGGCGATAACTTGCATCCCTAGGCAGACCCCGAGAATCGGAATTTGGCCGCCGAATGTCTTCACGACATCCGCGCACACGCCCGTCTGATCCGGTCCAAATGGGCCGGGCGACAGAACGATGCGATCCGGGTGCGTCGCCTCTATTTCATCCAACCCGATTCTGTCGGACCGGTAGACGGCGCAACTGCCGCCGGCGGCCTCCAGGCCCTGGACGAGATTCCAGGTGAAGGAGTCGTAGTTGTCGAGAACGAGGACTTTCAAGTCCGAACTGCTTATTGCTGCTTGGCCGTTCGCCAGCCTTCCGCGTAAGTCTCGCGGACAACCTTGGAATACGGCACAGGGCTGACCACGGCGCGGATTTCGATCTGCCTGTGGCGCTCGACGGTGGTCTTCTTCGATCCGCCGCCTTCCTCGCCCCACACCAGCGTCACTTCGGTTCCGACTTCGACGCCGGGGTCCACAACGCCCAATGACAGCATCGATCGCTCGTTGTAGCTGTACCCCGCGAACATCGAAACGCCCACGGTCTTGCCGCCCTTCACGATCTTGTCGTAGGACGCCGAGGTGTAGTTCGACAACGGCATCTCGATGTACTTGTAGTGGTCGCCCTGCTCGAACATCGACGCGAACGCCTTGACTACGTCGGCGGCGTTCCAGGCGAACGTGACCTTCTTCCGCTGCGGCTGCTTGGCTATTTTCTCGAGCGCTTCCCGGCCGATAAAGTCGTGGTCGAACTTCACGAACGGTCCGTAGCCTAACTCGTAGGGCGTCATGTAATAGTCTTCGATATTGTCGGAATAAAAGCTTCCGCCGATCGAGCCCGAGCCCTCGTAACTGGCGGCGGGCAGCCATTGCCTGTAGGCTTTCATCTTTTCGCCCGTGTACACCGCCGGAAGAGGCGAAGGAATCCAGCCGGATTCCAACGTGTTGGTCGCGTAGGCGCGGTTGCCCACTTGATAGAGGCCGAAATCTTTTCCCGCCTCAATGATCGCCGCGCGAATCTCTTCACGCTCCTCGTAAGGCCCCCAAATCTCCAATCCCGGCGCGCCCGCCATGCCGTGGCGCAGCGCGCGCACCTTCCGGCCGTTGATGTTGATGGCGTCCATGTGGAAGAATTTGATCTCCGGAATCGGCCCGCCATTCAGCTTTTCGATCACCTGAGGAGCGTTCGGCCCCTGAATCTGAAACCGGTAAAGCTGGCGAACCACGGCCTTCCCGCGGGGATTGGAGGGCGACCGGTCGTCGAGCTCGGCGGTAACGTTATATCCGCCGGTTTGGGCGTGGAACAGAAGCCAGCTCGCCGTCGGTGCGCGCCCCACGAACCTCAGGACGTTCTCTTCGAGGTGAAAAAGAATCCCATCGCCGATTACAAAGCCGTCGTAGCTGCAAGGGACGAACTGCTTAGCCCGGTTCACCGGAAATTTCGCGAAGCTATTAATGGCCAGATCCGACAGCATCTTCATGGCGTCGGGGCCTTTGACGGTCACGTCCGCCATGTGGTGCGACTGATCGAAAAGCACGCAGGTTTCGCGCCACGCGCGCTGTTCGTCGCGCCAATTCGAATATTCGTTGGGTACCACCGGATACACGTAAGCCCCGATCTGCGAATTGCGGAGCATATGTGCGGGATTGCCCGCGCGATTCAATAAATCTTCGAGACTCTGGGAACTCGCGGCTGGGTTCATAGCGATTCGGAAACTCCTCTCATTAGGCCTTGATGAATAGGCCAAACGTCATGGAGCGCCGGAACCGGGCTTAGCGATGGCCTCAAAAAGTATAGCATCGCGGCAGGCGTTCCCCGCGGCTTAATACCCAAATGTGCCGCTATCGCGGTAGTCTGAAAAAGGAGCGCAAACTATGGCAAGCCTCGACTGGTCCCAATGCCCGGCCGTGGAGAGCATCCCGGGAAAGCGCAGCGGCGCATGGGTATTCAAAGGCACTCGCACGCCGATTTCCACAGTCTTTGAGAATATTGAGGATATGAATGTCGATGAACTAGTGGAGGAATTCGGAGTGACGCGAGAGCAGGTTCATGCAGTTCTCGAGTTCGCCGCGCACAGCGCTGAAGCACCCGTATCGCGTCCGTAAATGCTCGTTCTGTTCGACAATGGCACGCCACGGACGCTTGCCCGCCATTTGATTGACCGGCATACTGTCACAGAAGCTCGCGCTCGCGGATGGGACGAATTGGAAAACGGCGAACTCCTCAGCGTCGCCGAAATCGCAGGTTTTGAAGTATTGGTCACTACTGATCGCAATCTTCGGTATCAGCAAAATCTTGTCGGACGCAAAATTGCAATCGTCGTTTTAGGTAAAGGGCGATGGAGCGTCATCAAGCCGCATGTGGACCGAGTCGTGGCCGCGATAAATGCTGCAACGCCCGGCAGCTACGCTGAGGTCGAAATTCCCTTGGGCTAAGGATGCGCACTGGCATCAAATTGGCTCACTGCCGATATCATTAGCCAAGCTCATCCAAATGTAAAAGACGGTTTCGGTCAGTTAGCTCTGGCTGTGACTTTGTCTCTAAAACGCTACACTGAAAGTCCAGATGCGATCGATCTCACGTGTCGCCGTGCTGGGAGCGGGAACCATGGGCTCGCGCATCGCCGCCCATTTCGCAAACGCCCGCATTCCTTCCCTGCTGCTGGATTTAACGCCCGAGCTTGCGCGCAAAGGCATTGACAACGCCGCGAAGCAGCGCCCGGGCGGGTTTTTCGTGGAATCCGCCGCGTCGATGGTCGTTCCGGGCTCGTTCGACGCCAATCTCGCCGATATCGCCGGTTGTGATTGGGTGCTGGAGGCCGTGATCGAGAATCTGGAGGTCAAGCGCGATCTTTGGAAGAAAATTGAAGCGCTGCGCCGGCCGGACGCGATCCTTTCCACGAACACTAGCGGCATTCCGCTGCGCCACATCGCCGACGGCTTTTCGGAAGGCTTTCGCCGGCAATTCTTGGGGACGCACTTCTTCAATCCTCCGCGCTATTTGCATTTGCTGGAGATCATCCCCGGTCCCGCTACCGATCCTGCGCTGATTGAGTTTGTCTCTGGCTTCGCCGAGCGCCGTCTCGGCAAAGGTATCGTCCCGTGCAAGGATACTCCGAACTTCATCGGCAATCGCATCGGCATCTTCCTGCTGGGAACGCTCGCGAAACTCACCCTCGAAGAGGGATTCACGGTAGAGGAAGTGGACGCACTCACGGGGCCGTTGATCGGTCTGCCGAACAGCGCGACGTTCCGGCTGCTCGATATCGTCGGCCTGGATGTCGCGACTTTAGTGGCCGACAATCTGTATCGCGCCGTTCCCGGCGATCCTTGGAAGGATCGCTTTCAGCTTCCGGAGTTTCACCGTAAGATGCTCGATCGCGGGTGGCTGGGCGAGAAATCCGGCCAGGGTTATTACAGGCGTGTCGGACCGGAGAAGCAGATTCACGCTCTGGATTTGAAGACGCTCGAATACCATCCGGCTGCGAAGCCGAAGTTCTCGGCCGTGGAGGCGGCGCGCGGGATCGAAAACATCGGCGAACGTCTGCGTGCGCTGACCGCCAATACGGATCGCGCGGGAACATTTCTTTGGAAATTGTTGGGCGATTATTTCGTCTATTCGGCGGAGCAAGTGCCGGAGATCTCGGATCGTATTGTCGAGATCGACCGCGCGATGCGCTGGGGCTACGCGCACAAACTGGGCCCGTTCGAGCTATGGGACGCGATGGGCTTCGAGTTCGTTTGCTCCAGGCTTGAAGCGGAGGGCAAATCGCTCCCCGAAAATATCGCCCGGATGCGCGGCAACGGAGTGAAATCCCTATACGAGCCGGCGGACGCCGGAGCAACGTATTTCGATTTTACCCAGAACAAATATCGTCCCTTCGCCGAACCGGGAATCCTTCTCTCGCGCCAGAAGAAAATCAAAAGCAATCCCGGAGCGTCTCTGCTGGACGTAGGCGACGGAGTGCTCTGCATCGAGTTCCACAGCAAAGTGAACGCGCTCGGCGAGGATCATTTTCAAATGGTCTATGCCGGGCTGGAGGAAACCGAAAAGAATTTCGACGCGGCGATCATCGCCAATCAGGGCGAGATGTTCAGCGCCGGCGCCAATATCTCGCTGGTTCTGCTCTCCGCGCAAAACCAGGAGTGGGACGAACTGGATCAGATGATCAACCGCTTCCAGCAGATGAATCTCGCGATCAAATACTCGAAAAAGCCCGTAGTCGCGGCGCCGTTTTCGCGGGCCCTCGGCGGTGGGTGCGAGGTCTGCCTGCACGCCGCGCGAATACAGGCGTCAGCGGAAATGTACATGGGTTTGGTCGAAGTCGGCGTCGGCGTGATTCCCGCCGCGGGAGGATGCAAGGAGATGCTGCTGCGTCTGGGCGACGCCCGCAAAGCGGGCGAGTTGATCGGTCAGGCCCGGGTCTCCACGAGCGCGGCCAATGCGCGCGAGCTTGGATTTATGACCGCTCTCGATCGCATCTCGATGAATCCGGATCTGCTGATCGGCGGCGCAAAAGAGTTGGCTTTGTCGCTTGTGCGCGATTACACGCCGCCTCCGCGCGCGCAAGTTAAAGTGGGCGGCGAGGCAGCCTTCGCCATGCTGAAGCTCGGCGTCTGGAGCTACCACGAAGGCGGCTACATTTCCGATTACGACGTTGCCGTGCTCGAAAAACTG
This sequence comes from Bryobacteraceae bacterium, assembly GCA_036557165.1. Classification (GTDB taxonomy): domain Bacteria; phylum Acidobacteriota; class Terriglobia; order Bryobacterales; family Bryobacteraceae; genus Palsa-187. Next base: position 62,708 of record DATBIA010000065.1, on the reverse strand, counting down.
GCGTACGTGCTGTCGGGAGGCCGGCTCAGGGGCGAGCAAATGGTTTCCGAGCAATATCTGCTCGACGTCGAGCGCGAGGCGTTCCTTAGCTTGTGCGGAAACCGGCGCACTCAGGAGCGCATCCAGCACATGCTCAAGACCGGCAAGCCGTTGAGAAACTGAAGGAGGGCGGGCTTTAGCCCGCGCGAGGCTTCAGCCTCGCACATTTGCATGACAGAAGCCGTCATCGTCGATTGTGTCCGCACGGCCGTGGGCAAGGCCGGCCGAGGCGCGCTGCGCAACACTCGCCCCGATGATCTGGCGGCGACTGTAATAGACGGCCTGCTGAAGCGATATCCACAAGTTGCCGCCGCCGAAATCGAAGACGTGATCCTCGGCTGCGCGATGCCGGAAGCCGAATCCGGCCTGAACGTCGCGAGGATCGCCGCCATGCGCGCGGGCCTGCCGGATAGCGTTCCCGGCGTGACGATCAATCGCTTCTGCTCCTCGGGATTGCAGTCGATCGCCATGGCGGCCGAACGGATTCGATCGGGCGGGGCGGACATGATTCTCGCGGGCGGCGCCGAGTCGATGAGCATGATTCCCATGACCGGCAACAAATTCTCGCCGAATCCGTGGCTGGTCGATCATTTTCCGCAAATCTATATCAGCATGGGACTCACCGCCGAGCGCGTGTATCGCAAGTACGGCATCTCGCGCGACGAGCAGGATCGGTTCTCTCTGCGCAGCCATCAAAATGCGCTCAAGGCGCAAGCCGAAAACAAATTCGCCGAAGAAATCGTGCCTGTCGAGGTCTCATCCACGCTGCTCGAAAAGGGAAAACTCGCCGAACGGACTGCGGTATTCGACAAAGACGAAGGCCCTCGCGCGGACACTTCGCTCGAGGCGCTCGCCAAGCTCAAGCCCGTATTTCACGCGCAGGGGACGGTGACGGCGGGCAATTCTTCGCAAACCAGCGATGGCGCGGCCATGGCGCTGGTGATGTCCGACGCGCGCGCGAAAGAGTTGGGCCTTAAACCCATGGCTCGCTTCGTGAGCTTCGCCGTAGCGGGCGTGCCGCCCGAGATCATGGGCATCGGACCCGTGAAGGCGATTCCCAAGGCGCTCGGCATGGCGGGGCTGAAGCTCGCCGATATCGGCGTGGTGGAGTTGAACGAAGCATTCGCGGTACAGGCTCTGGCTGTCATTCGCGAAGCCGGACTCGATCTCGAAACTCTCAACGTAAACGGCGGCGCGATCGCTCTCGGCCATCCTCTTGGATGCACGGGTGCGAAGCTTACCGCGACCATTCTCCGCGAAATGCGCCGGCGCGAGGCGCGCTACGGCATGGTCACGATGTGCATCGGCGGCGGCCAGGGCGCCGCTGGGATCTTCGAAAGGCTCGATTAGCCGATGCCCCGCGGCGGATTCTTCCTTCTGGAATCGCAAGCGCCAGAGGACATCTTCACGCCCGAAGATTTCACCGAAGAGCAGAAAGCTATCGCAAAAACCACCGAAGAATTTTGGAATAACGAAGTCGCGCCGCATCTGGAAGAAATCCAGCATCAGCATTTCGACGTTCTGAAAAAGGTGCTCCGAAAGTCGGCCGAATTGGGCCTCACCGCCGTCTTTCTCCCGGAAAAATACGGCGGCATGGAGATGGACTTCGCCTCCATGATGATCGTCTCGGAAGGCCTCGCCCGCGACGGCTCCTATGCGACCTGTCACGGCGCGCAAGCCGGAATCGGAACGCTGCCAATTCTGCTCTTCGGAACGGAGCAACAGAAACGAAAATACCTGCCGCGGCTTGCGACTGCGGAACTGATCGCCGCCTACGCATTGACGGAGCCGCAAGCGGGCTCCGATGCGCTGGCCGCCCGCACTCGTGCCGATATTTCCGCCGATGGAACTCACTACGTCCTTAACGGCCAGAAGATGTGGATCACCAACGGCGGAATCGCGGACCTCTATACCGTCTTCGCGAAAGTCGGCGGCGAAAAATTCACTGCTTTTCTGATCGAGCGCCAGTGGCCGGGCGTGAAGCCCGGAGCCGAAGAGAAAAAGATGGGGCTGAAGGGCAGCTCCACCACGGCGGTGTACTTCGACAACGTGAAAGTGCCGGTGGAGAATGTCCTCGGCGAAATCGGCCGTGGCCACATCATCGCTTTCAACATTCTCAACATCGGACGCCTGGTGCTCGGCGTGTTCGCGCATGGCGGCGCGCGCGACGCACTGGCGGATTCGATTCGTTATGCGAAAGAGCGCAAGGCTTTCGGAAAATCCATCGCCGAGTTCGGCCTGATTCAAGAAAAGCTCGCGGAGATGGCCACTCGAATATATGTAAACGAGAGCATGGCCTATCGCGTCGTCGGTGAAATTCAAACGCGCCTGGAGGGTCTTTCCTGGGACGCTCCCGATGCCGCGCAGCGCGTACTGAAAGCGGTGGAGGAGTACGCGGTCGAATGTTCGTTCGTCAAGGTCTTTGGCTCGGAGATGCTCGATTACGTTGTCGACGAAGGAGTTCAGATTCATGGCGGCTACGGCTACCATCAGGACTATTCGGTGGAGCGCGCCTACCGCGATTCGCGGATCAACCGTATCTTCGAGGGGACCAACGAGATCAATCGCCTGCTCGCCACCGGCATGCTGCTGAAGCGGGCGCGCCGTGTTGACAGAGAAGGGCGCGTGCTGCCGCTGGTCGATGCGGTGAAGAAGCTCCAGGTGGAGATCCTCAGCGGAGCGGGGGAATCGGATATAATCGCGAATTCCAAGAAAATCGCTCTTCTGCTGCTCGGCGTAGCCTATGAGAAGTTTCGCGAGAAAATCGAGGAGCAACAGGAAGTCATCGCCGGCATCAGCGACGTCCTGATGAATGCATACGCGATGGAATCGGCGCTGCTGCGGTCGAAAAAATCCGGCCGCGAAAACGCCTCGGATATGGCCGCTGTTTTCGCCGATGAGGCAATGACGATGATCGAATCCGCGGCGCGCACCGTTTTGGCGGCATGCTCGGAAGGCGACGCGCTGCGCGCGAATCTCGCCGTTCTGCGCCGCTTCGCCCGTCGCGAGCCGGTGAATTCGATAGCTCTGCGCCGTAGAACTGCCGCGCGATTGATCGAGGCTGCACGATACGTTAGTGGTCTGTGATCTCCGCTCGCGCGATCACCTGAATCAAATACCCATCCGGATCGCGAAACTCCGGCGCGCCGGCGAGTTCCGGCATTTCGACCTTTGCTCCAACCTGGACGAGCTTTTGCGCTGCGGCGCCGTAGTCGAAGCCGGCCGACGCGACGCAAAAGTGATTCACGCCCGCCTTCTGGCCCTCCGGTGTCTTCAAAAGTCCAATCCTCGATGACCTGCCCACCTGAAACCAGATGCGATTGTCGTTGCGTTGCGCCACCGGACCGAGCACCTTTTCGTAAAATGTCGCCGATTTCTCGGGATCGGGGACGTTCAGTAGAATGTGATCCAACCCCAGCGGACGGAAAACCGCGTTGCCCTCAACGCGGACCGATTCCGGCGATGCCGTGCCACCCGCGAGCGCATCCCATCCCTTGTCGGCGGCCAACTGGAGACGCACTCCGCCGTCGGGATCGCCGATGCTCAGATCCTTGCCGCTCGGGTAATCGCGATACGCCACGCCTCGCTGCTCCAGGAAGCTGTGCATGCTCGCGACCTGAAAACCCGCAACGCCCGCGCAAATATGATCGACGCGAAGCTGCGGCCCGCTATCGATAGCCATATACCCCGTTCCCAGTCTCACGTAGCGCCGCGTGGTCCGATTGTTCTTCATGACCGGATTTCCGAACAGTCTCGATCCGAACACTTGCGCGTAAAACGCCGTGGATTTCTCCACATCCGAGACAAAAAACTCCAAATGGTCCAGCATGCTGTAGCGCGGCGCGTCATCCGCGGCATGCGCAACTCGCATCAATGCGCCAATTCCCAGCGCCCCCAGCATCTCTCTCCGGCCGATCTCGCGAATCATAGCGCCTCCTACAACCCGAACACTTTTTCCGCGTTCGTCTGGTACAGCTTGCATTTGTCCGAATCCGGAATCGGCAGATCGTCGGTGACCTTCACTTCTTCCGGTACGAATTGGTACGGATAATCCATCGCGTACAGCACGCGATCCACGCCCAGCACCGATTGCGCGTACAAAATCGGCGGCGCCCAAGCCATGCCGCTGGTGGTCACATAGAAATTCTCGCGCAAATAATCGCTTGGCTTCTTTTCCAGTTTCTTCACGCTCGCATAGCGGTTTGCGGCCACCATCCGCGCATGCATGAAGTCGATGCGGAACAGCCAATACGGCAGCGCTTCTCCCAAGTGGCCGATCACAATCCGCAGTTTGGGAAAGCGATCCAGCGCGCCGCTCACGATAATTCGCAGCGCATGAAGTCCGGTCTCCACCCCGAAACCGAAGATCGCGCCGTCCAGCCCGCGCTCCAAGAACGGTCCGATCATCGCCGGCGGCGGAGCGGTCGGATGCAAATAGATGGGTACGCCCAACGATTCGGCCGCCTCGAAAATCGTCCAGAATTTCGGATCGTCGAGATATTCGCCGCGCGTGTGGGAGTTGACGATGGCGCCTTTCAGGCCTAATGTCCGCACCCCGCGCTCCAATTCTTGAGCGGCGGCGGACGGATCCTGCGGCGCAATGGCAGCCAAGCCGGCGAAGCGGTCCGGATGTTTTCGAATAGCCTCGGCCAACTGGTCGTTTGCCAACCGCGCCAAGGCGACCGCCTCCGGGGCCTCGAAGACCTGCACTCCCGGTGCCGTTAGCGAAATAATCTGCTTCGCGATGCCCGTGTCGTCCATGTCGCGCAGCCGCAATTCGCCTAAGTCCTGCAAGCGGGCGGCGACTCGGGCAACGGCGGGCGTCGGATTTCCCAAATAGAATCCGGTCAGGCTGAGAAATCCGGGGTCCTCTCGATGCCCAGCCTCGAGTAGAGCCCGGTAACGTTCGATCAGTTCCGGGGGAGCAAAGGCCTCCTCGGCTGCTATGCGCTTGAAAATCATCTTCGATACCTGCAACCCTGCGGCGTCCGGATACGTCCATCTTTGCGAGTTCCGAATTTCATGAAGTACCAGCAATCCTTCCGGCGTGTCTCCACGATTTTTATCGTTTCCTGTTTTGCCGCGGCCGCTAGCGCCGCGTCCCTTCCTATAGCGGGTGTCCCCAATTTTTATAAGATCGACACTCAGGTCTACCGGGGGGCTCAACCCAATTTAGAGGGTTTCACCAGCCTTGCCAAGCTCGGCGTCAAGACCGTCATCGATCTCCGCGAGCTCGGTGAGCACTCCCAGGCGGCGGAGGAGGCGATGGTGAAGGGCCTCAATATGCAATACCTCAGCATTCCGATGAAGAAGCGAGCCGCGCCGTCGGCGGACGTAATGGCGCGGATTCTCGGCCTGCTGAACGACAAGTCCGTGGGGCCGGTGTTCGTGCATTGCAAGCGCGGCGCAGACCGCACGGGAGCGGTGATCGCCTGCTATCGTATCACGCACGATTCGTGGGACGGCTCGAAGGCGCTATCCGAGGCTCGGGACGACGGAATGAGCATGTTCCAGCGATCGCTTCAGCATTACGTGATGAAGTTCACTCCCATCCCGACGGCTCAGCAGCCCGTGCAAGCCGCGGAGATCCCCACGGTCAGGCAATAGCCCGTCGTTCAGGGTTTGGCTGCCCGTCCTCTTTCTGTCTTTTAGCGCTTGACTTTTCCTTTTCTTCGCCCAACAATGGGGCATGGCTCTAACCAGAAGGCAGAAAGAGTTCATGGACTTTCTCGACGGCTTCCTCAAAAAGCACGGCTACAGTCCGAGCTATGAGGAAATCGCCGAGGGTTTACAGTTGGCCTCGCTCGCCACGGTTCACAAGCACATCATGGCGCTGCAGTCGAAGCAGTACCTGAAGCGTGGCTTCAATCAGAGCAGATCGCTGGAGGTTGGGTCGCGCTACTTCACGGAGCAACGCCAGCAGCAAGGCGCTTCGGGCGGCTTCGAATTGCCGTTGCTGGGACGGATCGCCGCCGGCGCTCCGGTGGAGGCCATCGAAGGCCAGGATACGCTGAATTTCTCCGATTTTGCGGGCGACCCGAACACTTACGCTTTGCAGGTGCGCGGGCAGTCGATGATCGAAGACCACATCTGCGACGGAGATTTTGTGCTGGTAGCGCGCGCTTCGGACGCCCACGACGGCGACATTGTCGTCGCGCTTTTGGATGGCGCTGAGACCACGCTCAAGCGCTTCTATTCCGAGCCGGGGGACCGGGTGCGCCTTCAGCCCGCCAACTCCGCCATGCAGCCGATCTTTGTCGATCGCTCCGCCGTCGCGATCCAGGGGAGAGTGCTCGCCGTTCTGCGCAAATACTGATCTCGCTCTAAACTAGAGAGATCACATGGCGGAAGAAAAAATCGATCGTGCTCTAGGTTTCAATACGCGCGCGCTGCACGCCGGATATTCGCCCGACCCAACCACGCACGCCCGGGCGGTCCCCATCTATCAATCGACTTCATTCGTGTTTAACGACTCGGCGCACGCGGCTTCGCTGTTCGCGCTCCAGGAATTCGGAAATATTTATACGCGCATCATGAATCCGACCACGGATGCGTTGGAGCAGAGGGTCGCGTCGCTCGAAAACGGAGTCGCGGCGCTGGCGATGTCGAGCGGCCAGGCCGCCCAGTTCATTGCTCTGAGCAGCCTGCTCGAATCGGGCGATCATCTCGTATCCGCCGGCACTCTCTATGGCGGCACGTACACGCAGTTCGACGTGAGTTTCCGCAAATTCGGCTACGACGTTTCGTTCGTCGAACCGGACGATCCCGAAAACTTCCGCAAAGCCATCAAGCCGAACACCAAATGCTTATATGGCGAGACCATTAGCAATCCCCGCGGCAACGTGTTGGATATCGAAGCAGTCGCAAAGATCGCGCACGAACATAACCTGCCGCTGGTGATCGACAACACCTTCGCCACTCCGTACGTTTGCCGGCCCATCGATTACGGCGCCGATATCGTGGTGCATTCGCTTACCAAGTTCATGGGCGGCCACGGGAATTCGATCGGCGGCATGATTGTCGACGCGGGCAAGTTCGATTGGAGCAAGAGCAAGCATCCGCAAATCAACCAGCCCTCGCGCGCCTACCACGGCATGAAGTTCAGCGAGGTTTTCGGAAATATCGCGTTTATTATTCGCTGCCGCGTGGAGGGCCTCCGCGATATCGGCCCCTGCATGAGCCCGTTCAATGCGTTCTTGTTTATCCAGGGCATTGAAACCCTGGGAATGCGCATGGACCGGCATCTTTCCAACTCCATCGCGGTTGCCGGGCACTTGGAAAAACATCCGCTGGTGGAATGGGTGAAATACGCATCGCTGCCATCCAGCCCCTATTACGCGGTAGCGAAAAAATATACGCCGCAAGGCGCGGGCGCCGTATTCTCTTTCGGCCTCAAGGGCGGCTATGACGCGGGCAAACGATTCGTAGACAGCCTGAAGCTTTTCTCCCACTTGGCCAACGTCGGTGACGCTCGCAGCCTGGTGATTCACCCCGCCTCCACCACGCATCAGCAGCTCTCTGGCGCGGAGCAAATCGCGGCGGGTGCGCTGCCCGAGTTGGTGCGGCTTTCGGTGGGCATCGAGGATCTGGACGATATCCTCTGGGATTTGGATCAAGCGCTCGAAGCGTCGCAAGGAAAGGGCGCTGCCGCTTAGGCGCTGTTTCGCCGCGAAATCCTCGCATTCCAAGCGCTCGCTGTTCCCAAAACAATGTGCTCCCGGTCTTAAGGGATGAATGCTTCAGGGGTTCGATATAGTAAGGCCATGCGTTTGAGCGCCGGGTTCCTTGCGTTCTTCCTGGCGCCCGCGCTGGCCTTGGCCGCCGATTATGTTGGCAGCGAAGTCTGCCGCTCCTGCCACTCGGATATCTGGGCGAATTTTTACCGGAATCCGCACTTTAAAAGCGTTGCGTCCGGCAAAGAAAAGCCGGAGAACACGGGTTGCGAGGGCTGCCACGGTCCTGGCTCGGATCACGTGAACGCGGGGGGCGGCGCCGATACGATTCCGGTCGCCTTCTCGCTCGCGCCGCCGGAGAAGGTTCTCGATACCTGCCTCCGCTGCCATTCGCAGACGATCTCGCGCGCGAACATCCGCCGCAGTGTCCATACGGATAACGGCATCGTCTGCGTCAACTGCCATTCCATTCACAAAGCCCAGACTCCGAAATACCTGCTGGCCAAAAAACAGATCGACCTCTGCTATACCTGCCATTCCAGCATTCGGGCGCAGTTCTCCATGCCGTTCAAGCACCGCGTAAACGAAGGGTTCATGCAGTGCACCGATTGTCACAATCCGCACGGCGCTTTCGCGCCCACCTGGCGCATGGCGGACCGCCCGCACCTGGTGGATCAGGCCGAGGGCAACGAAGAGCCCTGCCTGAAGTGTCACATCGATAAACGCGGCCCCTTCGTCTACGAGCATGTTGGCGTCCGCGTGGATGGCTGCGAAACCTGCCACCGTCCGCACGGCTCGACCAATCCATACCTGCTCACACGGCCGGTGGTTTTCACTGTCTGCCTGGAATGCCATAACGGCCTGGGCAATTTCGGTCCGAACAATAACGGCGTAGCCCGGCCTGACCAAACCCACAATCTTGCCCTTCCGCGATTCCAGAACTGCACCACCTGCCACGTGAAGATTCACGGCTCTAACGCGGATTCCTTTTTCTTCCGATGAGATTCGCCGCTCTATTTTTCTTCGCGGCGATCGCGATCGCCCAGCCGCCCGTTGCGCCCACCGGCGAGCCGACCGAGCCCGCGCGCGGCGACAATGTTTCCAATTACAACGTCCTTCAGTCGTTCGAACTCGGCTACCGCTTCAGCACGGTCGGGGGCGACGAGGATATGTACCGCTCCACCGTGAACTATACGGACGGCGTGCGCCTGCTTTCTAGTTCGCTCTCCGTTCAATCGCGCGATGGCCATGGCCACTACTTCGATCAGATCTTGCTTAACACGCTCGGCCTGGGCGGCGATCCATACGAATCCGCCACTCTGCGCATCGAAAAAAATCGCCTCTATCGCTACGATTTCTCCTGGCGCTCGAATGAATATTTCAATCCCGCCCTTACGGTCTCCTACGGCCAGCACTTGCTCAACGTAGCCACTCGTCTTCAGGACCAGGACCTCACTCTTTTCCCTCAAAGCAAAGTCCGCTTCTTCCTGGGTTATTCGCGAAATACCGAGACGGGCCCCTCTCTTTCCACGATTCAGCTCTTCGACGGCAGCGGCGATGAATATCCGCTGTTCGCCGACATCCACAGTCAGCAGAACGAGTACCGGCTCGGCGGCGAGGCTCAATTCTTCGGATTCAAACTGAACGCGCTTTATTCCTGGGTCGATTTTAAGGAAGACACGCCGGTCAGCCTCCTGGGGCCGTCGCAAGGAAATAACCCCAACGACCTCAACTCGCTCAGCGCCTTCAGCCGCGCCGAGCCCTATCACGGGACCAGCCCCTACTGGCGCGTCGCGCTGTTCCGCGAAGGCAAGAAATATTGGACGATGAACGGACGCTTCACTTATGTCGCCGGCAGGCGCGGGTTCGTGCTAGACGAAAATGCATTCGGCACGAATCGCGCCGGGCTGCCCACATTGCGCCAGGTGCTCACCTTCGGCAACGCGCAGCGTCCCGCGGCCACGGGCAATCTGACCTTCAGCATTTTCCCTACTTCGAAAATCACGTTCACGAATCAAAGCTCGCTCTATAACATCCGCATGTTGGGCGATTCGTTTTTCGAGCAATACACCAACAGCAGTCCCATTACGCCGATCTACGCGTTCAATTTTCTTGGAATCGAGACTTTCGCTAACAGCTCGGATATTCAATATCGTTGGCGGCCTTGGCTCTCCGTGCACGGAGGATATCAATATACCGACCGGCGCATTGAATCGACGATGTCCGCGAATCTCGGCTCGCCGCCTCCGCCGCAAAGCTCGATCGGCCAAACGAACCGCTTGAACGCCTTCACGCTCGGATTCCGCATCAAGCCCCGAAAGGACTTGACGATCAATCTCGATGGCGAGCTCGGACGCGCCAACAAACCCATCTATCCCATCAGCGAGAAAGACTACCAGACGCTGTCCGCGCGGCTCGACTACCGCCGGAATGCGTTTCATCTGGTCGCCCTGGGCAGCACCAATTACAACGTCAACTCCGTTTCTCTCACCAGCTTCGCCTCGCATGGACGCCAATATTCGGTGGACGGCTCCTGGACGCCCGCCGATTGGTTCTCGATGGACCTGGGTTGGGCCAAGCTGCATTTGGATACTCTGGGCGGCATTGCGTTTTTTGTTAATCAGGCCCCTATTAATTCGCAATCGTACTACGTCAGCAATATTCAAACTGTATCGCTGAGCGCGCATATCGTCGTTCGAAAGCGCGCGGATCTTTTGATTGGCGGGACCTACGTACAGGATTTCGGCGACGGCCGCGCGAATCCATTCGTCTCTCCCATTACGGACTCGCTTCCGCCCGCCTTTGTGGCGGCCCAGACTTTTCCCCTCCGCTTCCTCTCGCCCATGGCCCGCGTCTCGTTCCCGATCTCCAATCGAGTCCGATGGAATGTCGGATATCAATATTACGGTTATCGGGAGGATTTCTCGACGCTTCAGAATTTCCGCGCAAACACCGGGTATTCGTCGTTTTCGTGGTCGTTCTGAAGGCCGCTTATGGCCCTTACTCGATCGTCACCCGGACCGGCTCCTCGATAAGCTGGTCCTTGGTCGTATGAACCATGACCGCCCAATTGTGGGCCTTTGCGGATTCCGGCACTTTGAACTTAATGGCTTTTGCCGATTGCTCGGTCACCTCCACTTTGATGTCCGTTTTGCCATCGGTCAAATAGAGCTGGTCCACATTGGCCTTATCAATGGCGTCCCCGTTCACCGTAACGACGTCTCCGACCTTTGCCATCTTGGGATCGACGCTCACGATGCGCAGGTCTTGCGCGTATAGCGCGGTTACGAGCAAAAGCAGGCTCGAACAAACAGCGGTGCGCATGGCTGTTCTCCTTTTCTCCCGGAGATTGAATTTATCCCCTTTCCACGAAGGATGCAAGTCAAGCCCGCATGGGATTCGACGGGACACTGATCTCGTTCCGTTCTTCCCGCGCGTCACTGCTAAAGCTTTGTCCTGCCTGGACTCGGGAAACAAACCTCTCCCACCGCTCATCAATCAGATGTGTCTAGGCCACATGCGCCTAGGCCAGATGTGCCTTGGCGCAAAGGAGCGCGTGCGTGAAGAGCCTTTGGATTGCGATTTCGTTACTGATAGCGCTGGCTGTGGGCGGAGTAGCCGGCTCCTGGATTACCGGCAAAACCGGCCGATCCGTTCCCATCCTGGTGTCGTCCCCGGTTTCGGCGGCATCGTCGCAGGTTTCCTTTGACGTTGGCTTTGAGCCCGTGGTAAAGCGCGCGGTTCCGGCTGTGGTGAACGTGTCTTCCTCCAAGGTCGTTCGCACGCCCGGTGGAAATTCCCCCCTCTTCTCCGACCCGTTTTTCCGCCGGTTTTTCGGAGATGCCGTTCCAAAAGGTTTTCAAACTCCTCCGTCCGTAGAGCGGGAAAAGAGCCTCGGCTCCGGAGTCGTGGTCAACGCGGATGGCTACATCCTGACGAACAATCACGTGATCGATGGCGCAAGCGACGTCAAGGTGCTGCTTTCCGACAACCGGCGGTTTAACGCCCGCATCGTGGGAACGGATCCGATGACGGATCTCGCCGTCCTGAAGATCGACGCCGCCAGCCTGCCCGTTCTCGCATTCAGCGATTCCTCGAAAGTGGAACCGGGGAATTTCGTGCTGGCGATCGGCAACCCCTTCGCACTGAACCAGACGGTCACGTTCGGCATCGTAAGCGCGACGGGAAGAGGTGGGCTGGGCATCGAGGACTACGAGGATTTCATTCAAACCGACGCGTCCATCAATCCGGGCAACTCGGGCGGCGCGCTCATCGATGCGCGCGGCGATTTGATCGGAATCAACACCGCGATCCTCACTGAAAATGGCGGAGGCAACGCCGGAATTGGATTCGCCATCCCCGCCAACCTGGCCCGCGATGTGATGGAGCAGATCCTCAAGACTGGAAAGGTTACAAGAGGATACCTCGGCGTATCGATTCAGCCGGTGACCGACGATCTGGCGAAGGCCCTCCACCTTTCCGAGGCCAGCGGAGCGCTGGTCGCAGCCGTTGCCGGCGGCAGTCCCGCGGCGAAGGCCGGACTGCAACCCGGTGACATCATCCTCGCCATGGATGGCCAGAAACTGGAAGATAGCCGGGCCTTGCAACGCAAAATCGGCGGCATGAATCCGGGAACGAACGTCAAGCTGACCCTTTCGCGCAATGGCCAAACCCGGGAGATGGTGGTCAAACTGGGCGAGATGCCGTCGCGCTCCACAAACACGCGTCGCGCGCAGCCGGAAGCGGCTCCTCTTCGTGGGATTTCGGTGACCGACCTCACACCCGACATCGCCGGCCGCCTGAATCTGCCGGGTGACGTCAAGGGCGTGGCGGTAACGAATGTCGATGCCGCCAGCGCGGCGGGCGAGGCGGGCGTTCAACCCGGCGACGTGATCGAACAGGTGAACCGGCAGCCCGTCACCAGCGTCGCGGAATTCGATAGAGCGATGTCCAACGCCGGCAATCAGCCCGCGCTGATGTTAATCGAGCGAAAAGGGGCGACGATTTTCGTTGTCGTGCAGCCTCGGTAAGATCAGTGGAAGTAGCCGGAGATCTCGTCGACGTCGCGCATCAGCGCTTTCGTGTGCGGATTCTGCGCCGTCGGGCAGCTCAGATCGGGCGTTTCTTCGCCGCCGAATTGCACGATGGTCGTGGTCCCGAATGAGGCGCTCTTCATACACCGCTCCTTGGGCAACCCGCTGAGAGGCTTCGCCGCCTCCAGATCCGAATAAAAGCGCTGCACCAGGACGTCCGGAAGCTTGCGGCGCGTGGGCTCGGTGGGGCTGCCGCCCTGTGGACCGTATTTGCGGGGCATGGGGATGTACTCGGCGTCGCCTGATTTGTCCACCACCAGCCGAAACCCCGCCGTGTTCGTAGACCCCGAATTCAGGATGACCGCCGAAGAGCCGGCGGCGGCGCTCAGAGAAACCGCGCCGAAAAGCAGCGCGATCGAGATAGCGATTTCGAGGGACATGAATCGCCCTCCTTGAAAATTAGATGCCGCTCGGCCAAGGGAGGATACGCGGCTAGATGACTACTTTATATTCTTTCAGTTTCCTGTAAAGCGTCGTCCGCCCGATTCCGAGCAGATGCGCGGCCAAAGCGCGGTCGCCGCTGGTGTGATCGAGCGCGTGCATGATGGCGCGCCGCTCCAACTCGGCCAAGGGGACCACCGGGGAAGATGCGAGCGCGAGTGGAGGATTGCGCGGTTCCGATGGCGGAACAAAGCCCACTGCCGCCGCGTGCTGTTCACCCTTCGGCTCCGCACCGTGCGCCACGGCCACCGCCATATATTGAAATTTCTTCTGCGCCAGATGGTTTTGCAGAGGCGAAGGCAAATCTCCCACGTGCAGCAGCGGGCCTGAGTTCAGCGCCACCATCTGCTGGATGCAATTTTCCAGCTCGCGCACGTTGCCCGGCCACGCATAGCTCATCATCGCGTCCAGCGCCTCCGCGGTCAGCGTGCGGTTCACGCCGGCGCGCGCCAGAAAATGATCGATCAGAGCGGGAATATCTTCCTGCCGTTCGCGCAGCGGCGCCAACTGGATCTTCACCACGTTCAGCCGGAAGAAGAGATCTCGCCGGAACGAGCCTTTTTCCACTTCCTTCGCCAGATCGCGATTCGTCGCGGCGATGATGCGAAAATCGGAGCGCCTCACGCTCAGCGATCCGAGCGGCCGGAATTCTTTCTCCTGTAGAACGCGCAGAAGCTTCGCTTGCAGATCGAGCGGCAGCTCTCCGATTTCGTCGAAGAACGCCGTGCCGCCGTTAGCGGCCTCGATCAGTCCGGTTTTGCTTTGCGCGGCGCCGGTGAAAGAGCCTTTGACATGGCCGAAAAGCTCGCTTTCCATCAGCGGCCCCACTAGCGACGAACAATCGATGGTGACGAACGGGCCTTGCGGATTGCGGGCGTGAATCTCGCGCGCCACCACCTCTTTGCCCGTTCCCGTTTCGCCGAGAATCAGGGCGGGCCATCGCCCCTCGCTGAGTTTTTCGATCAGATCCAACACGCGGCGCGCGCGCGGTGAGCGTCCCACCAGCACGTGCCGCCGCGGCGCGTCCGGCTCTGCCGCCGGAGCCATTGCGCGCGCAAAACTCTCGTAAGACATCGCTTGTGTCCACCAAGATAACCGGCCGTGCGCGATTCCGCTAGACCCCGGGAATCCGCGATGGGTTAGGAAAATGGGCTAAGTCGAAAGGCTATCTTGGGTTCAGCGTAAGAGTGGTTTGCCCCGCGGGGCCTTTGTACGTTAACTCGATGGAATCGATGCTTTTGTCTTGACCGCGATAGGGAAAATAGATCAATCCCGCCTGCGGCAACGCCCGATCGCCTTCGGCTAGGGATGCTTTCTGAACGCGCGCCACCCACCCGCGCCGGGTCTCCACGGGCACATGAACCGGCGGAGGCGGAGTATTATCGCTCTGGCCGCCCCCACCGCCGCCGCTGAAACTCGTCTTGTTTTTCGACGCGGGCGGAGTGGGCGGTTCCCATTCGGGATCTTTCAGAGACGAAGCCATCAAGATGTACGATTGGCTGGGTAGAGGATTCTTTTTGCCGTTGATGCGGAGCGAAAAATCGCCCACCGACAGTGTCAGCTTGGCGCTGGGCGCGCCGAACATGCCGACTTCCACCGCCACAAAATCTTCTGAAGTGAGAGTCCCTTCCGGCGTGGGAAGGAAATGCCCCTTGAATTCGGCGGCGATGGTAACGTTGCCGGCTTTCCCTTGCACCGGATAATCGGATGGCGCGGCTCGGGGCGGTATGCCGGCGAGCGCTTCATTGGGGCGCGATGCCGGCGTGGGCGCGTCTTGGGAATACAGGCACAGAGTTGCGGCCAGAACGCCTGAAATCAGGGCGCAGGCCTTGGGCACAGCAAATTGCATCTCTTTTTAAACCAACCACCAGCATAACTCAGGGGAACAAGGCGTGGACAAAACGGTGCGCGACATGCCGAAGAAAATCCCTTTCCACTTCGCCAGACTCCTGATCCCGGACCGGTAACGACCTGTCGGCCTATTCACGTCAGCCCGGTCGATCCGATGCGGCGCTCCGCGCCGACCGAGTTCCCGGCAGCTTCCTTTGCGATCTCCGCGCGCTCTGCGAGAGTGTCTTCCCCTACGTATCACTATTCCTATTGACAATCTATAAGAGCTTGCCTATACTCTTATAGGCGTTCTATAGGGAATCGCGTGGGAAAAGAAAAGGCCGAGCTTCTACAAGGCACCCTCGATTTGTTAGTCCTCAAAACGTTGGAGACGATGGGCCCGCTCCATGGTTGGGCCATCGCCAAACGCATCGAGCAGGTCTCCGAAGATCTATTGGAAATGAAGTACGGGACCTTGTATCCCGCGCTCATGAGACTGGAGCGGAGTGGTTGGATCTCGTCCGAATGGGGAGCCTCGGACAACAACCGCCGGGCGCGCTTCTATTCCATCACCAGGTTGGGCCGGAAGCAGTTGGCGCGCGAAGCGCGCAATTGGGAGCGGATGGCGGCATTCGTCGCCCGTGTGATCCGCGGTATTCGATAAGAAGACCGGCATGGCGCCCCTCCACTCACTCCTTTCGAGCTTAACCGCGCTGTTCCGGCGGAGCGAACTGGACGATCGCGTCGACGAAGAGCTCCGGTTTCACCTCCACATGCAAACCCAGGAGAACCTCCGTCGCGGCATGGCTCCGCCCGACGCCCGATCGGCGGCCCGCCGCACGATCGGCAACGCGACTCAGGTTCGTGAGGAGGTTCACCGCATGAACACGCTCTCGTTCCTCGAAGAAACCGCGCACAATCTCAGGTTTTCTCTCCGCGCCTTCCGCAAGAACCCAGGCTACGCGCTGACCGCGGTGCTGGTGCTCGCGCTGGGATTGGGCGCCGCCACGGCGATGTTCGGCGCGCTCGACCGCATTTTGTTTCGCCCCCTGCCGTATGCCGATGCCGATCGGCTGGTGAACGTCGGCATGATCTTCCCCGTGCTCGGGGCCCCTGGCCAAAGCCAGGCGATCCTCTATTCCCTCGTTTACCGGCAGCGTTGGAAGCCCGCCCCGGCGCCGTTCGCCGCCGTCACCACCATGCAGAACACGAACCTCACCTGCGACGTCACCGAACGGCAGCCCGAGCGTTTGCGTTGCGCCACGGTCGAAAGCAATTTCCTTCAGACGCTCGGAGTGCGGCCGGCCCTCGGCCGCGATTTCACTCCCGAAGACGCTGTGCGCGGCGCGCCACCCGTCGCCATCGTTAGTTATGACGTTTGGACGCGGCGCTTCGGCGCCGGCCCGGGCGCCATCGGCCGAACCATCGAGCTGAACGGCAGGCCGATTCCCGTCATCGGTGTGCTCCCCGCCGGTTTCGAGATGCCGCGCGGCGAAGCGGATATCCTGCAGCTTGAACCGCTCGATCCAAAAGATTCCCCCTCCGCCTTCCTTACGGCGTTCGGCCGCCTAAAACCGGGCATTACGCCGGACCAAGCTCAAGCCGCCATCGCGCCCCTCATTGAAGCGAATGCCAGCGAGGTCCGCGATGGTGTGCGCGTCGGAAAAGGTCTCATAAAAAGTGCGACGCCGAAAGACGCCCAACCATGGGTCGTGCCGCTGCGGGAATATCGGATGGGCGACGCCTCGCGCCTCGCCTGGCTGCTGCTGGGCGCTGTCGCCGGACTCCTGTTGATCGCCTGTGTCAACGTGACGAATCTAATACTCGCCCGGATGGCCACCCGCAACCGCGAGTTCGCCGTGCGGTCGGCCCTGGGGGCTGGACGCGCTCGCCTCGCGCGTCTGGCGATCGCTGAAAGTCTGCTGCTGGCCGTGGCGGGCGGCGGCCTCGGATTGTTTTTCGCCGCGGCGCTGCTGCGTGTCTTCGTGCAGCTCGCGCCGGCCGGGATCCCCGAGATCCGCCAGGCCTCGCTCGATCTGCGCGTGTTCGCTATCGCCGCCGTCCTTGCGTTGGCCGCGGGCGCGGCTGTCGGCATCTGGCCCGCGCTGTCGGTCCTGCGCAGCCCCGCCCTTCAATCGGGGCCGCGCGCCACCGCGGCGGTCCGTCCGCGCCTCCGGTTCACTTTAGTAACCGTGCAGATAGCCTTGACCGTGGCCATGCTCGGCGGCTCGGCCCTGTTGTTGCGAACCCTTTGGAACCTGGTCGCCGTGCCGCTCGGTTACCGAAGCGAGCGGATCGTCACCATGAACGTAACGCTTAACGTCGCGCGCTACCCGATCGCTTCGCGCGGTCCGTTTTTCGAGCGCTTGCTGGACCGCATCCGCGAGATCCCGGGAACGGAAGCCGCTGCGATGACCAACGCATCCCCTCCCACCGGCATTGCCTTGGCGGGGATGATTTTCCCTGCCGATGGCCGGCCTCGCGATTCTCAGGCGCCTGGGCCGCTCATCCGGGTGCGTGAAGTGACTCCCGGCTACTTCCAGATCTTCGGTATTCCGATCTTGCGAGGGCATGCCTTTGCCGATGTCGACCGTGGAGCGCAGCCGGAGACGATTCTTTCCGAGGCCGCCGCGCGAATCCTGTTTCCCGGCCAGGACCCGATCGGCCACACAGTGCAACTCCCGCCAACCAACGAGTGGGCCAAAGTCGTCGGCGTGGCGCGCGAGATCCGCAATACCGGGCCTACGCGGCAACCCGAACCGGAACTCTACGCGGTCTGGCGCCGGAATGAAAGCGCCCTGTTTTCCTTTTCCAGTACTGCGTACTTCGCTATCCGTACGCAAACTCGTACTGCCGGCGCGATTGCGTTGCTAAAACAGGCCGCTGCAGATCTCGATCCACAGATTCCGGTGACCGTCCAGCCCTTGGACGAAGAAGTCGCCCGGCTCACCGAGCGCGCGCGATTCGTCGCGTGGCTGCTTTCGGCCTTCGCTGGACTCGCCCTGATCCTCGCCGCCGCGGGGCTTTATGGAGTCGCATCGTATCTGGTGGCGCAGCGCACCCGCGACATCGGCGTGCGGATGGCGCTGGGAGCCGCCCCCGCGGATATTTCCCGGCAAGTCGTGGCCGAAGCCGGGCGTTGGATCGCAGCGGGCGCCGCCCTGGGATGCGCGCTCGCGTGGGCCGGAACACGAGCCCTTAAGGCTCAGCTTTACGGAATCGGCTCTCACGATCCTCTTTCCTGGATTGCGGCCCTAGCGGTGTTATGTGCCGCACTCTTGCTCGCAGTCTTGCGCCCCGCCGCTCGCGCCGCGCGAGTCGATCCGATGGAAGCGCTCCGCGCCGACTAGCGCCCGGCACTCGGTGGAGCAGGCTTTAGCCTGCAACCGAGGCTTCAGCCTCGGCAGGTTTCGAAGATACTCCTTTTTTGGGGCGCGAAAGCCTGCTCACCACAACCTGAGCCTTCGCCGCGCCGCCGCCACTCCGCCTAACCACACCGCGGTCCACTGCTGCGCCATCCCCGAAGAAAATCCTTCCCACTTCTGCGCCGCAACACTTCCGTTGGAAGTGTCCAGGTTGTCGTAGTTACCGTCGCAATAATATCCCGGAGCCGTCATCCCGCAGTTGCCCGACAGCGATCCGTAGGTTTTATCGCCGAACGCCACCGCCGCGGCGCTCCCGCCCTGCGCGTCGTAATACGCTTCCAGCCCTTGCTCATCTCCGCCGTCAGCGCCCGCGCCGCTTTGATAGAGATCGGATCGCCGCCGTAGCTGCATCATCCCCTTGACTGCCGCAGAACGCGCCCATCCGGGCTAAATCATCCGCAAGGAGCCGATCATGCCGGCCCGCGGTCGCCCATTCGCTAAAGTTTAAATGAGGCAAGGATTTAAGCACGGTGCAGGAAATCGAACGCGCCATTGACGCGCTCACACCCGACCAGCGTGAAGAACTGTACGCCTGGGTTGACAAGCGTTATTTGCAATCGGGCGACATGCGGCTTAAAGCTGCTATCGACGCTGGCCGCTTCGACGATCGCATTGCCCGCGCCGTTGCCGATCATAAAGCCGGGAAAACGGAACCCCTGTAGCGCCGTCCGCTCGAGGCGCCGCGCCAACGCGGAATTTTGGAAAGAATACGAGACTTTGCCCGCCGATATCCGCCGGCGGGCGAAGAAACAGTTTGCTTTGCTCAGAGCCAGTCCGCGCCACCCTCCCTACAACTCAAGAAACTCACCGAACACGGCGGACAGGAACTCTGGTCCGCGCGAGTCACGCTCAAATATCGCGCCCTTGCCGTGAAAGTCGATGACGAGTATGTGTGGTTCTGGATTGGCGAACACGACATTTACGACGACATGATTTAATGCTTGAGCTGGGAGTGTTGATCCTTTTGAACGGCAGAGCCTGACTTCGAACGGAGTCGGGAACTGACGACCAATGAGGCAATTACGATAGCTATCGCCAAATTCCTTCTCATTGCCGGCTCAGTTTGTGGAAATTTCGCGCTTGAACCCACTCGCCAGACCCGATCCTGGCACTCCACGCAAAAATAACTTTCATACCCCGCCTTATGATCGAATAAGCAAAAACACAGATTGTTTCGCGCCAGTGGCTTATTTGGGGGAAAGACGCCGTTACAGGTGCGGGTTTCTCGGATCTTAGGCGTTCGCGCCTTCAGCGACTTGGCGGCACTGTGGCAGCAGTTCGCGTAGCCGCTGCTTTCCCGATTGCGTGATCCCCGTCTTACCGAGGGCCAGCTCGCGAAGAGATTTTAACCGAGACAGTGGGGCAATGCTTTCGTCGGTGATCCGGCAATTGGTGAGCCACAGAACTTCTAGTCCTTTTAAGCCGGAGATTGCCCGTACGCCCTCGTCGGTGATACCCGGACAGCAGACGTCGAGATGTCTCAGCGCGGTCATGGCGCCAACCGCCTTCATCCCTCGATCCGTGATCGGTCCTCCCAGCCACAGGACTTCAAGGGGCAGGGTTGCCAGGTGGTGTACGCCATCATCGGTCAAGCCCGTCATGTGGATTTCCAACTGCCGCAGACTCGGAAAGGCCGCAAGGGACCGGGCGCACTGATCGCCAACACGGCGGCAGCCCTCCAGCCGAAGATCTTGAAGCGGCAACCTTGCCAGTTCCGTGAAATCGCCCTCCACGTTCGTGTAGGCGAGATTCAGGTAAGCAAGATCATGCAACGCCCGGATATGCTGGAACACGCCATCATCGATCGGCATCTCGCCCAGTACGAGGCTCTTCAGGCGAACCAACCGGCTGAGAGGTTCGAGCTGATCGTCGGTGACGTCGCCACCCCAGATCACTAGTTTTTCCAAATCCGGATTGGAAGCAAGCGCGGCGAGACGATCTGGCGTAATATCCTCACCGCTGAAGCTCATTTCCTTCTCGTTCGCCATATCGGCCAGACTATCACCATGTCAGGCTGCATGCCGAGGCTGGTTGTGACCGTCCATCAACCGACTCGCGACGTGCGCGGTTTAGGCGATTCGTCTCTTCCGCGGCTTGCGCTTCTAATCCCAAGTAGGAAGCCCACGTCCGCCGATTCGATCTCCTCACGGAACCGCCAACAAATCCGGCTCCGTCTCCGCCACCACCGCCCCGCCCGCCGTCTCATACTCCACCTGAAACCAATGCGCCCCCTGCCGGTCATCCACCGTCACCGCGCACGGTGCCGACGTGCACGTGAAAGTAGTCGCCGCACCTGACGGCGCCGTCACCACCACCTGAGCCTTCGCCGCACTCCCGAGGTTTAAGCTCAAATACACCGTCCGGTTCCGCGCCGCCGCGACCCCGCCCAATCGCACCGCGGGCCACTGCTGCGCCATCCCCATGCCGAAGAAAAATCCTTCCCACTTCTGCGCCGCCAGACTCCCGTTCGATGTGTCTAAATCGTCGAAGTCGCCGTCGCAGTAATATCCCGGCGCGGTCATCCCGCAATTGCCCCACAGCGATCCATAGGCCTTATCGCCGAACGCCACCGCCGCGGCGCTTCCTCCCTGCGCGTCGTAGTATGCTTCCAGCCCCTTGCTCGTCTCGGCGGTCAGCGCACGCGCTGCTTTGATGAAAATCGGATCGCCTCCGTAGTTGCACTGCCCCTGCCTCAACGATTGCGTCTGCGCCGGATCGGTCGCCGTCGTCGGCTCGCACCAGTCGAATCCACGCCCATAATTCATGCCTTGCGTGCTCGGATCGTACCCCACATCGTGAATCCACTGCCCGATCAAAGGCGTCAGCGCACTCGCCTGCGCGGCCAGCCCCGCGTCGCCCGAGTTTTTCGCCCAGTAAAGGTAATGCGTCTTGATCCCCATCATGTAACTCTGCTGCCCCAGCCCGATCAGCACCGGATTCGAGCGCATCGAAAACGTCCCCGTCGCTCCCGTCCACGGCTTGTTCAGCGTGAGGCTGCTCGCGCTGTTGAACTTGCAGGCATAGTTCCGCGCCAGGTTCGCATGGTCCGTATAATCCGTTCCGATCGCGATGAGATTGCTCCCGCTGCGAATCACATAAGAATACGTTCCGCTCGGCGCCGGCCACAGGTAAGACAAATGTCCCGACGTGCCGCCGCTCTGCACGAACGACGCGAGGTAATCCTTCCCTCCCGCGGTAATCACGATCGATGCGCCGTTCACCAGCCCCATCCCCGTAAACGCCGACGAGCCGTTCGTCATCGTCACCGTCCCCGATGCGATCACGTCGCATACCCCTGCCGTGAACCCACTCCCCGTCACCGCGGTCGAGCCATTGGTCAAACTCACGTTGACCCCGCTGCTATTGACAAAAATATTTGTGTTCGACCACGAATTGTCCGCCTGCTTGCAGCTCGCCTCGCGCGTGAGCACTGCCGCCAAATCGGTTTTCCAGATCGCGCGTTGCGCCGCGTTCGGATCGTAGTCGGCCCCCAGCGCGAGCCACGCCGCCAGATATCCCGAATCCCTCGAATCCCACGTATCGCAGTCCGCGCCGTTCAGTGCCGAATATCCCGCCGTGGCCGACGCGCGAACATCCGTCCATCCCAAACACCCGATCGACGGACAACTCTGCCCCACCTGCGGATTAAACAGCAGGTTCGCCACCGCGCCGATTTTTCCCCCGCCTTGCACCAGCGGAATGCCGCCCAGCCATCCGCCTCCCACCTCCGGCCCCTTCACCCAGTAGCGGCTCATGATCGTCGCAGCCGTCTGCGCCGACGAATACCCCGAACGAAGCCACAACGCAAGATGCGATAAATCTTCGCCATAAAGATTCGGTCCGAATGGCCCCGCCGCCCCCAACGTATCGATGTAGCTGTACTTCATCCCGGAAAACGTCGTCCCCGCGATCGACGCCACGTCGTAAAACCAGACCTCGAACGCCTGCGTCTCCGATTCGCACCCTTGCAAATAGTGCCACGCCCTCTGCGTCGCTCCGTCCGGCGCCGTGAACTCCAGCGACACATACCGCGGCGCCGTCATCGCGTAGGTAAACGGTCCCGCGTCCACGTCCGACGGCAGCGGCCTATCCACGCTGATTTGCGTCGTCGAATTGACCGACGTAATCTTCGCCCAATAAACGAACGACGTTCCCCCCGCGTGCGTCGCGGCGATTCGTATAAAATCCCCGGCGTTCACATTAGTGGCCTGCGTCCAAGACGTTCCGTTTCCCGTAATTGTCGTTCCGTTCGCGGCCAGCGTCGCCGTTCCGGTCGAATACACGATCGCGCCGCCCGGTCCCGGCGCTCCCGCCGGACACAGAGGCCGATTGGAGTCTGTAATGAACTTCGTTCCCGTGCCCATCACAGCTCCCTGGCTCACCGCCGTTCCCGCGGCCCACGCCTGAGCGCTCTCGGGCATCGTCGAAAAGTTGGTGAATCCAGTCAGCCCCCGCCCGTTGTACGCGACCGTCAGCGTCGCCGGACCGTTCGTCGCCGTCGTCGCCGAAATTCGCACAAACTCCTGCGTTCCAAAATTCCCCAACATGATCCAAGTCGGCAGCGTCGAAAGATTCAAGCAGCTCGCATTCGCGATCGAAATCGAGGTCGCCGACGCCGTTATCGCGCTGCTCAAAGTCGTGCAAGGCTGCCATTCAAAGTTGTACGAAACCGTCCCCTGACCCGCTGTCGCCCATTGCGGCGGATTCAATCCCAGTCCGTTCACCGTCGTGCCGTTCACCACCGTCTGCTGTCCCGAAGCCGTCGTATACGCCGCCAGACGCAGATTCGTTCCGTTGAGCGCCTGCTCGTCCGCATATGCCCATGGATTTTTTCCAAACGCGATCATCGGGCCGAAAATCTGATCCACTCGTGGATCCGCGTTCACCACGACTCCGTTATCGTCGGTCGCCACCGCGCCTACTTGCAAATCGTTCGAGGCGCTGTTTCCCGCCGCATCCTTCACCGTCAGCCGCAGCGTATACGTTCCGAAAATCGCCCCTGTCACGGTCGGCTGCGCCTGCGTGTGATCCGACCACCGCAGTATCGTCGGCCCCGCAATCTGGCTCCAGTAATAACTCACGCTGTCGCCCGCGTCCGCCTGCGAGTAGCTCGCCGTCCCGTCCAATCGATTGGGGAATCCCGCGCGCATCGACACCCAATTCGTCCAGCTCGGAGTGTTGAACGTTTTGGCGATCGCCGTCGCGGTCTGATTGGTTGTCGCCGCGTACGTCGGACTGCTCAACGAAGCATCGTGATGATTTCCGCTCGAGTCCGTCAGCGTCCCATCGAATTTGAGCTCCGTCCACGAGCAAGCGCCCGCGGTCGTCGGCGGCCTCGATCCCATCGCAATCGTGTTCGTGCAAACCCGATAAAAATCCAAGTCGGTAGTCGTGAGCGAGCTCCCCAGCGCCCCGCCCGAAAATCCCCACGTATTTATACCCGTAATCGCAACGACGCTCGAATTGTAAAGCGTCCCGTCGTAGTTCCACGCCTCGCATTCGATCTGCTGAGGATTGCTTTGCCTGATTCGCTGAAACCGGACCAGCGCGCTCGTCATCCCCGCCAGCGACAATTGGCACACCGCGCCCCCGCTGATCGCATCGCGTTTATCGATCATCCACAGCAGCGATCCCGGCTGCAGGCTGGCGCTCATCCCCACGCCATTGTCATCGGCGATAAAGGCGAAGCTCGCCGAAGGAACCGTCCAGCTATGAATCTGCAATTCGATGCGCCAGTCTTGCGTTTGCGGAAGATTGGGAGAAGTCAGCGTGCCGCTGACGCTGGGCGTCAACACCAGCCCTTGCCCGCCGTAGACGGCGCAGGCTTCGAACAACAGCGCCGCAATCGGAAAAAATCGCTTCGTCCCCCGCATGGCTAGTAAATGGTCCTCCATGCGTAGGCGTTGGTCGCGTCTTTGGCGCAAATGCTGTAGCTGTCCTTCACGCCCGTTGCGCCCGCGACGAACCATGTGCGCCCTCTCACGGCTGCGCTGCAGGACGGCTGCGTCTCCCCGAGCAATCCCAAGGCTGCGTTCGTATACATCAAGCGGAAATTTGCGCCGTCATACCAGATCTGCTGAGCCCGTCCCGCAACAATGTCTCCCACCTCGGGATTTGTGACGCCGTCGGCAAGCTTCACCGGAACCGCGCCCAGCGCATCGACGTTCAGCATCGTCGCTCCGCCCGCCCCGTTCACGTCCGGCTGCCACCGCAGCGTCATCCCGGTCGTGTAAGCCGCCAGCGTCGGCGACATGCCGCACGTATAGGCGCTCGACGACCCGCTTGCCGACGCGCACAAGAGGCCCGCGCCCGCCTGTTCGCCCGCGCGCGTCAGCGCCGTTGCCGTATCCAGGCTATTCTGCACCAGCATCGCGCTTCCTGTATCGCTGATCGCCTGCGAAATGCCCACGCCGGTCGCGAAGTCCAGAATCGGCCTGGCCCCTACCGGCGTCCCCTGATTCTGAATCGTCAGAGCCGCCGCCCCGGTCTCCGGAATCCACGTGTTGTTCGCGATGCATCCGTACAGATTCGATCCCCCCGAAGCCGAGGTGCTGAAGAACATTTG
Organism: Bryobacteraceae bacterium; assembly: GCA_036557165.1. Taxonomy (GTDB): domain Bacteria; phylum Acidobacteriota; class Terriglobia; order Bryobacterales; family Bryobacteraceae; genus Palsa-187. The sequence goes on along the minus strand of DATBIA010000065.1, from coordinate 37,642 downwards.
TCCAACGGTGCAAATCGCGGGCAGCACCGCGCCCGTCTGCACCGGTTTGGTCCCCTGCGCCGCGCTAAAATCGACCGACTTCGCCTGTGTTTTCAGATCCACCTGGGTCTGGCCCCAGGCCAGCGCCCCCGTGAGGACCATGATGATACATTGGGCTCTTCCCATCCAGTCTCTCCCGGCTGGAACGTAGCAGCCCTAGCCCCGCTACCCGCGCGACTTCAAAGCCCAACTGCTTGAAATTACCCAGACATTTTCAATGTCTGCGCCAGCGAAGCCGCAAGGCTCCGCGCATCGAAATTTTCGCGGAACCACTCCGATGGCTGCCGCGGCTCCGTCGGCATTGTGAGCAATTCGATCAACGCCGCGTCGCTACGCCCCGGCGAATCGTCGGGCCTGAGCCGACGATGCAGAATCCCCGATTGTTCGAGAATCCGTCCCGCCGGCGAATTTTCCGGCGTGAATGCAAGAATCGGTCTGCCGATGCGAATCTGATCGAACAGCTTCGCCGGAACTTGCAGAATCCCGTTCCCCGGAGTGATATCGAGCAGCAGCGAATAGTGCGCCTGCCCCGCGATGCGCAATGCCTCCGCCCGCGGCACATAGCTCCGCCGCACCGAAACCCGTCCCTCCGCTTCAAGCCGTTCCGCCAAGGGCGCCACCGGACCGAAATCCAAATCGCCGACAAATTCCACAACCAGATCCTTCGGCTTCACTCGCGAAATCGATTCCAGCAACAACTTCGGAACCCGCGCCCCAAACACCACCCCGACATGCGATAACACCGGTTTCTCCGAAGCCAACGGATAAGCGCAAACCGTTTCTTCCGGGTCATAACCGCCCCAAGTCACCGTCATTTTGCCCGCGAATTCGGGGTAACGCTCCCGCCACATCGCGAGTACAGTATCGGTGTTCGCGCTCAAAACATCGGCTTGCGAAAACAGCTCGCGCTCGAAGCGTTTGTCCTTTTCTCCGACGTGTTTATCGAACGGATTTCCCACGAAAGGGTCCTGAAAATCCGCGATCCAAGTCACTTTCGGATACTGCTTTTTGAGCCGCAGCGCCGCCCAATGACTCGACACCGGCGGCGACACCGAAATCATCGCATCAATCCCGCCTCGCGCCAGCATCCGCCGCGCGGCGGGCAGCGCGAGTAATTTAGCCCAGACAAATCCAGGCTGCCATCGTCCCATCCGCACCTGAACTTGCATCTCGGCTTTGTAAACTCTTGGAATGAAATGCCTCGCCGTCGCGGATTCCGGAAGATGCAGAACATCCGGCCATTTCTCCGGAAGCGGCTGAGGCGGAGCGCTCGGGTTGTAATGGATCGCGCTCGTAACCGTCGTGGTCTGAATCCCTTGCTCGCGAAGGTAACGATGGAAGAAATCCGGATGCTGCGCCCCCGGAGCGTTAAACGGCGGGAAATAGTAGCTCAGAATGAGGACGTTGGGCATACCGGTTCAGCCACGTATCCAGCATCAACAGCCCGAAAGTCTCGCGCGAATATTTGTTTTCCGCGTGAAAACCAGACGTTTTCAAGTTATAAAAATGCCGGAAGCGCGAATCCATGATCTGCTCGCGAATCTTATGCGCGTTGCGATTCACGAAATCTCCGATCGGCGTCGTAAATCCCATCTTGTCAGTCCTTCGCGTAACAGACTCGGGGAGATAATCGAGCGCCGCGCATTTGAGCAGATATTTCAAATCCTTGTTTCGCAGAAGCTCATCCGCTTTAATTCTCACGACATGCCGCACCAGATCCTGGTGCAGCAGGCTGGGACGGCTTTCGAGCGAATGCCGCCCGCACATTTTATCGTCGATGTTCAACAATCCAGCCAGGAAATAGCGCCGGTCGAAGGTCAGCATCGCTTCCAGGTCGCCGCCACCGCAATCGTCGAAGGCCTCGCGGAATGTGCGCTCGGCCTGCCCGTCGTAAAACGCGTACAGGCTGGTATTGCCTTTTGCATGCGTCATTTCGAAGCGGCCGGCCGCGTTTTCAATCGGGGCCATTTTTTCGAATAACATACGATACGAGTCTTGAAAACATTCGCCTAAAGCTAGCTGATACCGCACATAGCCCGCAAACAGCTCATCGCCTCCCGTGCCGGTCAGAATCACTTTGTAGCGCGTTTTCACGCGGCTCAGCAGATCATCTAGCGGGAAAATGACAGAGCCGATTGCCGGCTCGTCGAAATCCTCGATAATCGACGCAACCCGCTGGCAAATATCGAATTCCTCATCGGCGTTGACGGTCATTAGGCGCGTGTTGCCGCCGTTTGAATGAATGTGGTCGATTACTTGGCGAGCGAAAAACGTCTCATTGCAATCGGAATCGGTGTAGTTACAATGATATGCGACGTCAGGGCGGGTGATGGCGGTGATCAGGCTCGAATCCAATCCGCCGCTGCAAAAAGTGGTGAAAGAAGTGTCGCTAATGGTCGATTTTTGGCAGCAATTGACCACGATTTCGGTCGTTTTTTGCACCGTTTCGGGCGTGAGATCGGCCTCGCTCCCTTCCGGCGGCTTGAGGATGTCCTCGTAGCAGCGCGTCGTCAGTTTCCCGCTCGGCAGATGGATTTGAACAATATGCCCCGGCAAGACTTTCTTTACCGGCTTGAAGAACGTTTTGTCGCCAAACGTGAACTGATAGCGAACATACTCAGAGAGCGCCGCGTAATCGAGCTCAGGGATCTCTTGGGCTGTTTCGACGACGGTGCGGAGCAATGAGGAAACGATGGTTCGCTCGGGCGTGTGCCAATAATAGAGCGGCTTGATGCCCAACTGATCGCGGACCAGCGTCAGCGTGCGTTCCTGTTTATCGTAAACGGTGAACGCCCAAAATCCGGTCAGGCGGGCAAGAATATCGGCTCCCCATTTCGTCCAGGCGTGCAGTAGCACTTCGGTGTCGGTTGCGCCCGTCACCTGAACCTTACAAGCGCCCAAGCTCGACCGGATTTCCTCGAAATTGTAAATCTCTCCGTTGAATCCGATGACGTGGCGCTCGTTTTCGAGCGGCTGCGTGCCTCGTTCGTCCAGTCCGATGATGCTCAAGCGGGTGTGGCAAAGACTGATGTCGGGGCTGACCCAATAGCCGATCGCGTCCGGCCCGCGGCGCCGCAGGCTCGCAAGCTGCCGGTGATGCACCACCGGCCCATTGCGAATCGCCAATATCCCGCACATTTGTTTTATCCTACCGTCTCCTGAATCATTCGGGTGAATTCGCGAGCATAGACGGCTTCGCTCAATTCCGCATGCGCTAAGCGGTATCCGTTGTCGGCCAGCCGCTTTCGCAAATCTACATCCGAAAGCAGTTGACGCAAGCATGTCGCGAGCGCATCGATGTTGCCGCCCGGAAACACCAATCCCGCTTCGCAATCGCGCACGCAATGCGCGTTGTCTCCCGCGTCGGATGCGATCACGGGCACGCCGGACGCCAGGGCCTCGATCAGCACTCGCGAAAATCCTTCGCAGCGCGACGGCAGCACGAAAACCAGCGCGCGGCTGATGCGCTCCAGAGTCTCCGGGTTTGGCGCGGCGCGCAGAATCTCAACGCGGGGCGCCCCGGCCGCGAGCGCCTGTAGCGTCCCCTCCGGGAAATGGCCTTGGATCGCCAATCGCACGCCCGGAAATTCATCCGCGATCTGGCGGAAGGCGGCGAGCAGAACATCCGCGCCCTTGCGAAACCACGGCGCACCCACCAGAAGCACGACGGGTTCGGGATCGGCCGCCGCTTTGGGAACCAGCGAAACCGCGACAAAGTCGTGGAACACCGAAACGGAGAGGCGGCGCAGGGCCGGATAGTGCGCTAACTGAGTTTTATACAGCAAATGAGTGCGATCGCTTGCGAGCGCGGTGGCGCGCAAACACAGATCCGACCAGATCCGCCGCAGCCGGTCCGAAAAACTGCGCCGCGGATTTTCGTAGAGGTAGTTCAGCTCCGGCGCGATCATGATTTCGACAATCAGCCGCGCTCCCGTGAGCCACTTCAAAACGATGCCGACCAGGGCGGGGGTCAAATGCGAATAAGCGACGATGCAGTCGTATTTGTTTTCGCGATAAATCCGGCGCCCCTCACGGATATAAAACCAAAGCTGTCCGAATTTCCTCCGCCAACCGTTATATCGCCATCCGAGAAACCAGCGATAGCGAAATCGGCTGCGAGTAAACGACGGATACGATCCCGGGCCGAAAAAATCCTCGACTTGCTTCGGATCGCTGAACCAGAGCGGATGAAGAACGTCGCCTTCGAGCGTGTCCGAAAGCCAAATGAAGCGATCCGCGCGTACGTCTTGGGGAGGCGGAACGAACGATGCTTGAATATAGAGGATTCGCACCTGCTCAAAAGCGCGCAAAGAGCGCGGCGATTCGCTCGCCCGTTTTCCCGTCCCAAAGCGGCGGGCATTGCGCGCGCGGCTGCGCCCCGAGCTTCCTCCGCGCGGCGTTTACGATCGCTTCGCATCGGCTGGCCACCAGTTCGTTGGTTCCCATGGAAATGGTGATGGGCCGTTCGGTGTTGGCTCGCGCGGTGAGGCACGGAATGCCAAGAAACGTCGTCTCTTCCTGCACGCCTCCCGAATCGGTGAGCACGAGCGACGCTTTGCGCTCCAACGCCAAAAAATCCATATATCCTAGTGGCGCGGTGAAGCGCAAATTCTCGTGCGGAGTGAAATTCATTTCGTCCATCCGCTGCCGCGTGCGCGGATGCACCGGCATCACAACGGCCATATCTTCCGCCAGCGTACGCAGCGCGCCCAGAATTTCGCGCAGCGTCTCGGGATGGTCCACGTTCGAGGGCCGGTGCATCGTCGCCAGGATATAGTTCTCGCCATCTCGAAGACCGGCTGCTCGACGGGCTTGCGGCTCGCGTTCTTCGGCGCGCGGAAGTAGGCGCACCAGCGAATCCATCATGATGTTTCCCACCAGATGAATCTTCGAAGCGTCGACGCCTTCGCGCCGCAGGTTTTCGGCCGCGTCGGAAGAAGGCGTCAGCAGCGCGTCGGAAATCTGATCGGTGAGGAGGCGATTGATCTCCTCCGGCATGGTGCGGTCGAAGGAGCGCAGCCCGGCCTCCAGATGCGCCACGGGAATGCCGAGTTTGACGGCGACCAGCGCGCAGGCGACGGTGGAGTTTACGTCTCCCGGAACGATGATCCAATCGGGCTTGTAGTCGAGCAGCGGCGCCTCGAACCGCGCGATGACCTGCGCGGTCTGCTGAGCGTGAGTGCCCGAACCTACTTCGAGATTCACATCGGGAGCGGGCATTCCCAGCTCGCGGAAGAACACATCGGACATCGCGTCGTCGTAGTGTTGGCCGGTGTGAACCAGAACCTGTTCGAACTGTCCGGACATCGCTCTCATCAACGGGGCGACTTTCATGAAGTTCGGGCGCGCGCCGACCACATGCAGAATGCGCTTGCGGGTGGGATCAGGCACTAACGGACCATTATTTCACGATGCAAGGCTAAAGCCCGCCCTCCGTTCCGTTCGAAGGTATACTTACTTGGATAAATGGCGCGCGCGAAAATTTTAGGAGCGTTGATCGGAGCAGGGCTATTTACGGCCGGCGCGCAGACGGCGGCTCGGCCTCCGCGAAGCATTTTCGGCACGTATGGGCAAAGCTCGCGCGGACGCGACTCGATACGAGTTGCGGGAAAAGCCGGCGGCAAGATTAGCGTCGCGATCCGGCTCTATTTTGCGAACGGCCACCGATGCAATCTGAGCGCGGACGGCGACTGGCGCGACGATCACGTCGCTATCGTCGCCGAAGGACTCACTCCGGCTCGCCCATGCAGGTTGAACGTTTTTTTCGACAAAGGCCGCGCGCTGCTTAAGGACGAGGGCTTGCAGTGCGCGCCGGTTTATTGCGGAACGCGGGGCGAGCTTGACAACGTCAGCCTTTCCAAATCAAAAGCGGGCCGCTGATCCAAGGAGTCATATGTTTTCTTCCGTCCAAGCCGGTTTCCTAAGCTTTAGCGAAAAATTCGAGGGCAGCGTCGCATTCATGTATCTCGACGTGAAGGGGCTGGTCACGGTGGGCGTCGGGAACCTGATCGATCCGGTGGCGCTGGCCCAGGCCCTTCCGTTCCGCTTCAAGAACAGACCTGGCATCGCGACGCCCGGGGCCGCGGCGACACAAGATCAAATCGCCACCGAGTGGCAAACGCTCAAGAGCAATCCCGATCTGGGCCGCAAGGGTTTCAGGGCTTGCGATCCCGTCACCGAATTGGAGTTGAGCGACGACTCCATCGGCTCGCTGATCCTGGGCAGGCTTGGCGACAACGAAACCTTTCTGAAGCGCCAGCCCTGGTTTAAAGATTTCGACGCGTGGCCCGCCGACGCGCAGTTGGGCCTGCTGAGCATGGCTTGGGCGATGGGGCCGGCGGGACCGGGCGATTTTCCGCACTTTCGCGCCGCCTGCCAGAGCCAGGATTTCAACACTGCCGCGGCCGAGTGCAAGATGAGCGAAGCCGGAATCGGAGGGAGCCTGATCGAGCGGAACAAAGCAAATTTCGCGCTCTTTTCAAATGCCGCCGCGGTCATCGCCGGAGAGGGGCAGGGAAAGCTTCAGCGCGCGACGCTGTATTATCCGCGAGTGTTGACGGCGGCGGATGGGGATCTCGCTTCGAGTACAGCATCGACGGAGTGAGCCGCTGTGGCGCCGCGGCGCGGAATGCCGATCATGAGTGCGCAGCCGCGCTAAATCGAAATGCATCGATCCCGATGACGGGGGCAGCGCCGCTACGCATCCGGAGAACGCGTGAACGGTAGCAGACTATGGTGGCGTGCCGATTATCGATTCGGAGATGCGGTTCTTGCGGCACCCAGCCCATTTAGGATCGGGTGACCTGTCGGTTCCGGGGGGCAATCGGCTCGATGGCGATCAGCATGGGGCCTGGAGCCAGCTCATCGGGGCGCCTTGGAAGTCTGATTGCCCGCAGCCGGCGATCGCGGACACGGAGATCTGATTGTTGCCTAATTTGGTCGCGTCCATAACGGCTAGCACGTAAAAATTCCCGACCTGACCGACAACGGGTCCGGCTGAGCCCTGACCGACCCACGGGATGTACTGGCTGCATCCGAAGCAATCGAAGTAAACCTCGGCCGACATCCCCGTGCTTGTGCAGGCATTGGTGCAGGTGGACACCGCCCGCCAGTCCCCCGAGGGGTCAGGCGTAAGCCCAACCCCAAGGTAGTCGCTGCAGCCGCCCGACTGCTGGCTGACCTGCGTGCCGTTCGCGTAACATGTCGGCGCGGAAGCTGTCGTATACTGCGCCTTGACAACCCCGGATCCAGCTACGGCAACGACGGCCATAACGGCGGCGAAGTTGGCGATGCCACGAATTATAGTCGGTTTCATTTTTGTTCCTCCTGCCGATTGAGTTTAAGTCGGTGCACCTGCGGGAAGGCCAGGTCTTTGGTCCTGGCCTTGAACGCGCTGAGTTCCGCCTCTCCGTTCAGCTTCATGAAGGCCAGTTCGGTGTTCGCCACGTGTGCGCGCTCCAGAACAATGGCCTCCTCGTAGGTCGAGGCCGCCCCGCCGCCAGCGAGGTGGGCTCCGGGGCGCTTCAGAGCCTCGCTTACAATAGCCTCCAGTCCCGCTTTCGCTTCGGCATCGGTCTTGCCCCTCACAAGCTCCGCGATTTCGCGGGTTGCGTCCGGGCGCGCCTTCCACCGCGGGATGCAGTGGCCCGGGTCCGGGCCTACAGCGAGGCCATCTCTGAAAAGCACAACGTCTAGCGTGACCGTCATGCTCCGATAGCGGTTGAGATATGCGAGCTGTTTCCCAAGAGCCTCCTGCACCTTCTCGGGACGCCGGGAGGCCACCACGTCCGCCCCGCCCATCCTAGGGAGGAGAACGCCGACGCTATGGGCTCGTATGTCAGACGGCGCAAAGGGGAGGGTATAGACGCTCCCGGTCTCGAAGGTGTGGCTGATCTCTTTGCCCGCCGCGTCGTTGCCTTTCCAACTGACTGCGTAAGCGAAGGCATCCTGATCCGTGTCGTTTACCATTGCGGCGGAATAGGGGTACAGCGGCGGCACCTGCCGGACGATGTCGTAGGGACTTGCTGCAACGGCCTTCGCGAACTCGGGTGAGGTTGGAGGGACCAGGTATACCCGAGGCTCCTCGTCGATCAGCGATTTAACCGTCACCGCGGGTTGTGCCATAGCGATTGCGCTCCCGCCGAACAGCAAGACTCGTGTGGCTAGCTTTCCAATCATAATTCGTCTCCTCACCGCCCGTTGACCGCAGACTGCAACCGGTTTATGAAATCGGTGGCCGTGCCACCGAAGGCGTTGAGCTGGGGCGCGGAACTCAGTGGCGGGGGCTGCGGCTTCGTGCTCGCGGTGATCTGGCCGCCCGAAAGCGACTCCAGGATGTAAACTTGACTTCCGGCCAGCTCGAAGCCCGACACGAGGGCATAGACGTCCGCCGACGGGATGTACTTCAGCAGCATGGCGTATGGATACAGCGGCCGGGGCGTGGTCTCGAATCTCGATGCACGCGTCAGAACCTTTCCCGAAGGCAGGTTCAGGACGCCGCCGGGCCGCTCCACGTCCACGCGGTCTCTTAGGAGGATCCGTTGCATGATGATTGTAGCGGCCGCCCCAACGCGTCAACAGGGATAGCTTGTGAATGCCGCCCACCCCGGGAGGCCCTCGCTGCTGGCAACTCCATTACAGTCTTTCTCCACGTCCACTGAAGCCTGCGCGTATTCACTCGTCGCGGAGAGAAAGACCCCAACAGTGGGCACCGGCCCGGTTTCATCGGTTGCACCGAAAATGAATATGAGACCGGGAATTGGCAGGGGCCGCCGTTCTTTCCTACGTTGATGGTGAAGCTCCGGCCGATCGGATTGCTCGATCAGGCCGTGTAACAGGTTGCGTTCGCGATGAACGTTGTGACCGTGTAGTATTCCGACTTGCCGTAGGAGCATGATGGAAGGATCGATGAACCCGTGGTATTACTATTCACCCCGCAGCTCGCCCCCGAGATTGTCCTTTTATCAATTCCCGAGTCCGCAATTTTGGCAAAAGTTGTTCGCACCGGCGCCGCCCAGCTTACGCTTCGCGCTGAAGGTTCCGGAAGAGGTGACCGCGGAGACATTTCCAAAACACGCGCGTTATGGCCCGCGCGGGGGCGAGAAAAATGAAACGTACATGAACGCGGACGCGCTTCAGGCTCAGTTTCTGGAGCCACTCCAGCCGTACGCGACACGCATCGCGGCGTTGATCTTCGAATTCGGCGCGAGAGGCGCAGGGCCGCGCGACTTCGTGGACGTTCTCGACGCGCTGCTCCACCGGCTGCCGGACACATTCCGCTACGCCGTGGAAGTCCGCAACCGCGAATATCTCCAGCCGCGCTACTTCGATTCCCTTCGAGCGCATCGGGTGGCCCACGTGCTGTCGTCATGGACGCGAATGCCGCCTCTCGCGGAGCAGATGGCCATGCCGAATGCGTTTACAGCCGATTTCACTGTGGCGCGTGCGCTGCTGCTCCCAGGCCGTAAATATGAGGAAGCTGTATCCCGGTTTCAACCCTACGACCGAATCCGCGAGGAAAATCCCAAAGCACGCGAATCACTACGGGCGTTGATCCGGCGGATGCGGGAGGAGCGGCGAACAGGATATATATTCGTCAACAACCGGCTCGAGGGCAACGCGCCGGAAACGATCTGCGCCGTGGCAGCGGATTGAAACTACAGACCTTCGACGGTGGCCGGAATTTTTCCCGCTAATTCCGGGAAATAGGACGAAAGCCGGTTGGTTTTTCTCATAATAAGACCCGTAAAAAGAATTGATTAGCGTCTCTGGGCCTTTCACGAGCGCTTCGCGGCTGGTAATATCTGAGATGTGACGGACCTCGGTAAGCTGGGCCGGCGCATCGTTCTCTCGTTGGACCTTCGTGTCCTCCTTATCGGGATCGCTGGGACGGCGCTATTCGGGCTCGTCGACGGCTCGCAGTGGCGAGCCGTACCCAGTCCCACCATCGGATATCGCGCCGGCTTGTTTTTCGGCCTCATGCTGGCGTTTGGGTGGCGAGGACTGCTCTGGGTCGGCCTTATCTTCGTGAGCGTGTTCGCGCACTTCTTCGGCTGGCGAGCCACTGCGCTGGACTCACCCTATTACTTAATTTCGTATACGTGCGCCTTCCTTGTGGCGCGCGCCATCGCGCGACGCGAGCCTTGGCTCTCCAGGGAAAGATCCACCCTGGCGGTCCTGAGTGGGGCGTTTCTTGCGCCTTCCATACCGGCGCTGCTAAGCGGCCCGCTCGCGAGCATTGTGGGGTTCCCTCCCACCGCGGGCCTCCCGGCGCTGATGAATTGGCTTCGCGAAACCGCGGGGATTCTGGTGGTCGCGCCGGCACTGCTGGTTTATAGCCCCGGGCGGCTGCGGAAGGAGCGGCGGATTCAAGAAGAGACCAAGGCCACAATCTCTGCTCGCGAGGCCTTGGAACTCGCGATCGAACTGGCCGCATGGACGGTCGCCTTTTACACGAACGTGCATCTGCGGTCGCGCTACAACATCAATGCCGCCTATCTTACGTTCGTTCCTCCGCTGGTCTTCACTCTGCGGCACGGGATGCGCGCGAGCGTACTCGCGCTGGCGCTCAACGCCGTAGTGGCCACCGGCCTGTGGCAGAGTCTGCACTGGAGCGCGGCTCTTTCGATCGGCGACCTGCGGGTGCTGATCGCGACCTATTCCACGACGATTCTAGTTTTGGCGGCGGTGGTGGACGAACGCCGCCGCGCCAGCGAACAACGGGAGAGCCTGTTGAGCGCCCTCGGCGCGAGCGAAGAGAAATTCGCCGCGGCTTTCTATAACGCTCCGCTGTTTCTAATGATCACCGATCTGGAAGACGGACGCCTTCTGGAAGTAAACGACACGTTCCTGGAACGCACCGGCTACTCGCGGCCCGAAGTGGTCGGGAAGACGATCGTGGAGCTGGGATTCAATACCGCCGAGAGCCGGACGGAGTTCGTCAAGGAGTTGACGGCTAAGGGCCGGATTACGGGAATCGAGGTGCCTCTCCGGACCAAATCGGGAGAGCCGATACCGTGCCTTTTTGGAGGCGCCGTGGTTCCGGGCCAGGGCCAAAAAAGAATTATCGCGATTCTCGACGATATCGGCGAGCAGAAGCGCGCTCGCGAAAATACGGCCAAACTCGAACGGCAGTTGCAGCAGGCGCAGAAGATGGAAACGCTGGGCCGTTTCGCGGCCGGCATTGCGCACGATTTTAACAACCTGCTCACCGTGATCAACGGCTATGGGCGCATCGTTTATAACAAGCTCCCCGACGATTCGAGCCTCCGCAACAAAGTAGGCGAGATCTGCAACGCGGGGATGAGCGCGGCGTTGCTCACGGAACAACTCCTGGCCTTCAGCCAGCGGCGCAAGGTTCCGGCCGAGCCCCTGAACTTAAACGACGTCGCGCAAGCGACGGAAGAAATGTTGAAGCGGCTGCTGGGGCCTGAGGTGACGCTGGAAACCGAGCTCGATCCGGAATTACGTCCAGTGATGGCCACCACTGGAGAACTGCAGCGGATTCTCATGAACTTGGCTGCCAACGCCCGCGACGCGATGGAGCAAAAAGGAACTCTGAGGATTCGCACCTGCAACGCGGAAGCGCGCGACCCGGACGACGTTTCAGGATTCGCCGCCCTTAGCTGCGCCGTTCTGGAGGTGCGGGATACCGGCCGCGGGATCGCTCCGGAAAATCTGGGCAAAGTCTTCGAGCCTTTTTTTTCCACCAAAGAAGTGCATATCGGCGCCGGGCTCGGTCTGGCGATCGTCTACGGATTGGTTAAACAACGAGGCGGATGGATCGAGACCGAGAGCCGAGTCGGGGAGGGGACCACGTTTCGACTGTTCTATCCGGCGGCTAAGGAGGCACCGGCCGGGGCTCCGCCGCCCAAGACTTACCGGCTGGCCGGAGGCGCCGGCGCGACCATTCTGCTGGCAGAGGATCAACCCGAGGTTCGGCGGTTGGCCAGCGAAATTCTCCGTTCGCAGGGCTACGATGTCATGGAGGCCGAAGGCGGCGAGCAAGCCCTGGAATATGGCCGCAGTCCCGGCTGGCGGATCGACTTGCTGGTTTCGGACGTGGTGATGCCGAACATGCCCGGCGCCGAGCTTGCGAAACGTCTGCGCGCGAGCCGGGCCAGCCTGCCCGTGCTGTTTATCAGCGGTTACGCGCCGGAAGAACGAGGCGGCCTGGTGGGGCCAGGAACCTCCCTGCTGAGCAAGCCGTTCTCTCCCGAGCAACTGGTGGAGGCGGTGGCGGCGGCGCTCTCGGCCTCACGATCGGAAGAGGCCCGGAGCGCGTCTTCGATCCGCTGATTTCCGCCGGCTACTTTCCTTTCAAATCCTTTTGAAGCTGTCCGGCGATTTTGGCCGCAAGGCGGTTCAGTGAATCGGCCCGGCTATCCTTCGAGAGCGCATAGGTGCTCCAAACCACCGTCTGGCTACCGCGATTCACCAGGAAAATCGATCCCTTGCCGCGGGATAACGGCGCCATGGCCGGTTTGTAATCATCGTCCGATTTATCGTCCTTTTTCTCGCCGGATGCGTACAAATCCCGCAACGACTGTTGCAGCCCGGCGCCGATGCGGTCGGTCAAAACCGCATCTGCTTTCTTCGGATCGGTGACCACCTTCAACACCCCGCCGGTGGTAAGCGCGACGGCCAAGTATTGGTCGAGGCCGCCGGACATCGGCAGCAGGTAGACGGATTTGACCTCGGAAAGCTCCGGATTCGCCGCGACCGCCACCGCTGCGATGGCCGCGAATATCGCAAACATCTTCGCCATGAACTCATCTTACATGCCGCGAACGTATGTTCCGCGCGGGTTATGCTGGTGATTCTTCTTAATGTACAAGGGCCAGAAGATCACCGTGATCATTCCTTGCCTGAATGAGGAACAGGGCGTCGAGCAGGTCCTGAGGCGCGTTCCCGAATTCGTCGACGAAACCATCGTCGTCGATAACGGCTCTACAGACCGCACGTCGGAGGTGGCGCGCGGCTTCGGCGCGAAGGTGATCCGCGAGGACGTCCGCGGCTATGGCCGCAGTTATAAAACCGGGTTCACATCGGCCACGGGCGATCTGATCGTGACGCTCGACGGCGACCACAGCTATCCGCCCGACGCGCTCTCGTATCTGCTCGAAGCGTTTTTTCATCTGGAGGCCGATTTCCTCAACACCTCCCGCTTTCCCGTGCGCGATCGCAAGGCAATGAGCTTCCTGAACAAACTCGGCAATCTCATCCTCTCGCTGGCCGTCTCGATTCTTTATTTCCGATGGGTACGGGATTCCCAATCGGGCATGTGGGTGTTCCGCCGCTCGATTTTAGATAAGCTGAAGCTCACCTCCGACGGGATGGCGTTTTCGGAGGAAATCAAAATCGAGGCGATTAAGAGCCGGAGCGTCCGTTTCGTGGAAATCTCCATTCAATACACGTCCCGGATGGGGGAGACAAAACTGAACCTTTGGCGGGACGGCTTCTATAATCTCTGGTTCATTTTGAGAAAGCGCTTTTCGTGACCGTTGCGGCGATCGTTCCGCATTGGAACCGCCGGGACCTTCTGGCGGCGCTGCTGGAGAGTCTTAGCCGGCAGACTCGGCCGTTCCACCACGTGATCGTCGCCGATAACGGGTCGACCGACGATTCAGCCGAGTTCGCCGAACAGGCCGGCGCTTGCGTTTTGCGGCTGGGAAAAAATCTGGGATTCGCCGCGGCCGTGAATCGAGGCATCGAGGCCACGCGTTGCGATTGGGTTGCGATTCTGAATAATGATGTAACTTTGGACGCGCACTGGCTGGCTCGGCTGCTGGAGTCCGCCGGCCTCGAGCAAGCCGCCTTTGCGACAGGGAAAATCCTTTCGTCCGCCCGGCGCAATCTCATAGACGGCTGCTTCGATGAAATTGCGCGGAGCGGCTGTGCCTACCGTTGCGGCGTGGCGCGGGCCGACTCGCCTGTTTGGAACCAGCCCAGGCGCATCCGCCTCGCGCCCATGACCGCGGTTCTTTTCCGGCGCTCGGTATTCGACCGCGTCGGCCTTTTGGACGAGCGGTTTGAATCGTATCTAGAGGACGTGGATTTCGGAATTCGCTGTTCGGTCCACGGGCTTGGCGGCATCTATAACCCCGAAGCCGTGGCGTATCATCGCGGAAGTGCGACATTGGGCCAGTGGAATAAAGACACAGTTCGGCGCCTTTCGCGTAATCAGATGTATTTAAGGATCAAATACTTGCAGGCCCAACCCCGGTGGCCGGTAATGGTGGGGCAATTGCTGTGGGGGTTGCTGGCTTTCCGTCACGGATGTTTTCCCGCTTATTTGCGGGGTAAGATAGAAGGCTTAAGATTAAGCGCGGAACCGAACCTGCGCTTCCCCGAACAAACCGCCGGCCAGGGGCTGGCATACGAACAAACCTGGGCGCCAGAAGCTGTCCGCGTCCTACTGGAGGAAAGTGAACGGACAATTTTGGACTTGCAGCAACAGACCGGATTCGATCTCTACTGGAGGCTTTACTTCTGGCTGTCGCGGCGGTCGTCGTAACTCACAACTCGGAGGGTTTTGTTCAGGATTGCGTGGAGGCGATTGCCGCAATGGCTCCCGCCGCTACGCCAGTCGTCGTGGATAACGGCTCCCAAGATCGCACCTTGCCGATCTTGCTCGCAATGGGCGTGAAGGCGATCTCAAACGCGAAAAATCGCGGATTTGCGGCCGCAGTGAATCAGGGCGTGAAGGATTCCAGCGCCGACTTCCTTCTCCTGCTTAATCCAGACGTGCGTTTGCTGACGGCAGTTGACAGTTTGGTCGACGCCACGTGCCGGCACGGGCTCGCCGCTGGGAGGCTGGTGGACGATAGAGGACGAGATCAAAAGGGATTTGGCATCCGGAGATTCCCGACGGCGGCCACCCTGGTATTAGAGCTTCTGGGCCTCAATCGGTTTTGGCCCGGCAATCCGGTGAACCGGAAATATCGTTATCTGGACAGGGATTTCAAGCTGCCGGGCGCGGTAGAACAGCCGGCCGGTGCTTTCTTGATGTTCCGTCGCGATGTTTGGGAGCGGCTGGGGGGGTTCGATGAAGGCTTTTTCCCCATCTGGTTCGAAGATGTGGACTTTTGCCGCCGCGCGGCCCTGGCCGGCTACCGCATCGAATATGTCCCTTCCGTGACAGGGGAGCATCGCGGAGCCCATTCTATTCACCAACTGAGCCACGCCAGCCGATCCCAGTACTGGTGTGATAGCCTTCTTAGATATGCCTCTAAGCACTTCCGGGGATTGGGTTACCGGGTAGTATGCCTTGCGGTGGTGCTTACTTCTGTTCCGCGGATGGTCGTGGGGATGATCCGAGAGCGGAGTCTATCCCCAGTCGGTAGTTGTACGAGAATTATCCGGTTCGCCGGACGGCGCTTGTTTTCCCCCTGCTACGGGGAGACAAGTCGCGCCACAACGCCAAGACAGGATCACAAAGACGGATGGCCCTTAGAGACTCGGTAACGGTCACATTAGTCACATATAACAGCGGAAGGTTCATAAAGCGATGTTTGGAGTCGGTGCTGGAGCAGACATATCCGAACCTCGACGTCGTAGTGGTTGACAACGCCTCCACCGACGGCACGGTGGATATCCTGGAGCACTTCTCGGACCGGTGCCAAATTTGTTACAACGACCAGAACGTAGGCTTCGCCGCGGCGCAGAATCAGGCGATCGCTTTGTCGGAGTCCGAATGGATCCTGACGTTGAATCCGGACGTCCTGCTGCTGCCGAATTTTATTCAGTCGCTCGTGGATGCCGGGCAATTAGATCCCAAAATCGGAACGGTGTGCGGCAAACTCCTGACCATTCGCGCCACCTTCGATCTGCCGGACAAGCAGTTGGTGGATTCAACGGGAATCTATTTCACGCCGACCCTGAGGCATTTGGATCGCGGCAGCCAGGAAGTGGACAACGGCCATTATCTGAGCTTCGAATACGTATTCGGCGCCACCGCGGCGGCGGCGCTCTACCGGCGGAGCATGATCGAAGACATCTCCGTCCAGGGCGAGTTCTTCGATCCTGATTTCTTCGTCTACCGCGAAGACGCCGACGTCGCCTGGCGCGCGCAGCTGATGGGCTGGCGATGCATCTACACGCCCATGGCTCGCGGCTATCACGTGCGCAACGTGCTGCCCGGCAACCGGCGAGCGCTGCCGGCGGTAATCAACATGCATTCGGTGAAGAACCGGTTTCTGCTGCGCATCAAAAACATGACACCGGACGTCTATCGCCGCAACTGGCTCTCGATTACGGGGAGGGACCTGCTTGTGGTGGGCGCCTGCATCCTGCATGAGCATTCTTCGCTGCGGGCTTTCGTATACCTGGCGCGGAACTGGAAGAGAGTCTGGGCGAAGCGGCGCGAGATCATGAGCCGCCGGCGCGTCAAGGACGACTACATTTCCAGTTGGTTTTCCTACGATCCGGTGAGCCGGCCCGCGCCCAAGCCCACGGTGAAGGCGTTTTCCAAGGCGCGCGGCGCGCGTGGCTGATTTTGGCGCCGCCTCACTAAACTGAATCTGTGCGCTTCGCCATTCTGGGGACGCGCGGCATTCCCGCCCGATATGGCGGGTTTGAAACCTTCGCGGAGGAATTATCGTGGCGGTTGGCCGCGCGAGGACATAGCGTCACGGTTTATTGCCGCGAGCGCCATTCATCTGCCGAGTACCGCGGGGTCCGGCTGCGTTATCTTCCCACCATCCGCCACAAATATCTCGATACCGTAGCGCACACCTTTCTCTCCACGCTCGACCTGGCAGCGGAGCGGCGGGCGGATGCGGTCCTGTATTGCAACGCCGCCAATGCGCTGTTCACCTGCGTTCCCCGGCTGTTGGGAACGCCAGTGGCTTTGAACGTCGATGGCCTAGAGCGCCACCGGAAGAAGTGGAACCGGGCTGCCAAAGCCTGGTATCGCATCTCCGAATGGCTCGCCACGTGGATGCCCAACGCCGTGGTCACCGACGCGCGCAGCATCGCCGAATATTACAGCGAGCAATACCACCGCTCTTCGGAGATGATTCCCTACGGCGCCGAAATTGGAGCTTTGGAGACGACGGAGGCGCTCGACCGCCTGGGCCTGGAACGCCGCCGTTATTTTCTTTACGTGAGCCGAATGGAGCCGGAGAATAACGCCCTTTTGGTGCGCCAAGCCTTCGAAAAATCGGACACCGGCTTCAAACTGGCGTTGATCGGCGATGCGCCTTACGCCGCGGAATACATTGCGAAGGTCAAAAACACGCGCGATCCCCGTATCGTTATTCCCGGCGCAATTTTTGGTCAAGGCTATCGCGAGCTGGGTTCCCACTGCTTCGCATATATTCACGCTACGGAAGTCGGCGGAACTCATCCAGCCCTCATCGAGGCGATGGGCCGCGGCGCTCTTACTCTATATCTCGGAACGCCGGAAAATGAAGAAGTAGCGGGTGGAGCGGGCATCGCCTTTACCCATGAGAACCTGGAAGAAGCCCTCCGGCGGGTTTTGGAAATGCCGGAGGCGGAGAGGGAGGAATGGCGGCGACGAGCGGTGAATCGGGTGCGCGAACGTTACACTTGGGAAACGGTGACGGACCTGTACGAGCTGCTGCTGACACGACTGGCTTCCGGAGCTGGGTAGAAATTTCTCTCTCCGCCATCCGCGAAAACTACCGCGCGGTGCGCGATGTCGTTGGAGCCGCCGCCGAAATCATGCCCGTGGTGAAGGCCGACGCCTACCGCCACGGCGGCGTGGAAGTTTCCAGAGCGCTGGAGGACGAAGGCGCGCCATGGTTGGCCGTCTCCAATATCGAGGAAGCCGTGACGCTGCGCGACGCTGGGATTCGCGCGCGCATTCTCGTCATGGCCGATTTTCTCCCCGGCGAGCGGAGCACTCTCGCCGGATACAGTCTCACGCCCGTGATTCACTCGCTGAGCGACGTGGCTCTGGCGCGAGTTCCGTATCATCTGAAGATCGACACCGGCATGGGCCGGTTGGGCACGCGCGCGCAGCCGGACGAGATCGTGCGGGCCATTGCGGAATCGGCCGCGCCGCTGGAAGGGCTGATGACGCATTTCGCTTCGCCCGCCAATTACGCCAGCCCGCAGACCCGCGAGCAGATCGCCCGGTTTGAAGCCGTGCTGAGCGCGCTGCGCGCCGCGGGCCTCGCGCCGCGCTACGTTCATTCCTCGGCCACGATTCCGGTGGCCTATCGCCGCAGCGAGGCTTGGGGCAATCTGGTGAGGCCGGGCCATGCGATCTACGGCTACGTCTCTCCGGTTCGCGGTCCCGCGCCTGCCGCCGCTTTGAAGGTAAAACCCGCGCTCGCGTGGAAGGCCGCCGTGCTGGCGGTGAAGGATCTGGAGGCCGGCGCGCTGATCGGCTATGGCGGCATGCATCGCGCGGAACGTCCGATGCGTATCGCGGTGCTCGCCGCGGGCTACGCGGACGGTATTCCGCATCGCCTTTCGAATAAGGGCAGCGTGATCGCCACGGGCAAACTCGCCCCCATCGTGGGCGCCGTCTCGATGGACTTGACGACGATCGACGCGACCGCGAGCCCCGAACTGCGCGCCGGCGATTCGGTAACGCTACTTGGCTCGGAGGGCGAAATTTCGATTGATGCGCAGCAGATCGCGCGGCAGGCGGGGACGATTTCCTACAGCGTGCTTTGCGGGATCAGCGCGAGAGTGAAGCGCGTCTTTGTTGAATAATTTCGGCCTCCGCGGAGAGCCTTGTTTGCGGCTGGTTCAAAGTGATAATCTGAGTTTCGGCTCAGGAGCTTCCATCCCAATGAAACGCTATTTTAGTTTTGTGTTCGCGCTGCCTCTGGTGGCGGGGTCGATCCGCGTTTATCAAACCAACAGCGCCGGCGACGCCGTAGACGTCATCGATCCGGCGACTAACAAAGTCGTATTCCAGGTCACCGGCATCGAGGTGCCGCATGGCGTCGCGTTCGCGCCCGACGGATCCAGGGCGTACATCACTTGCGAATCCGAAAGCACGCTTTGGGCGACCGACACCAAAACCGGCAAGCTGATCGCGAAAGCGAAACTCAGCGGTCATCCCAACAATCTCTCGGTCTCCAAGGATGGGCGTTATGCCTTCGTCGGGATCGCGGTGGCGCCGGGAGCGGTGGATGTAATCGACACCGCGTCCATGAAGCTGGTGAAGAGCGTTCCCGTGAAGGGTGCGGTTCACAACGTTTACACCACGCCGGACGGGAAGTTCGCGGTGGCCGGCTCGGTGGCGAATAAGATGTTTACCGTGATCGACGCGAAGACTTTGCAGGTGGCGTGGGAGAAGCAGTTCGATCTTGGCGTGCGGCCTGTGGCATTCGAGAAGGCGGCGGATGGGTCCACTAGCCGGGCCTTCGTTCAGCTTTCCGGCTACAACGGTTTCGCCGTGCTGGATTTCAAGACGCACGAAGAAGTCGCGCGCATCAAGAATCCGGACGAACCGGCCGGCGGCAAGCCCGAGGGAGGCGCTCCTTCGCACGGAATCGGCGTTGCGCCGGATGGCAAAACGCTGTGGGTGAACAGCTCGCCGGCGATCGGGGTGTTCGTATATTCTCTGCCCGATCTGAAGGTGGTCGGTTATGTGAAGACCGGCAAGGTGCCCGATTGGATAACGTTCACGCCCGACGGCAAGAGGATCTACGTAGCCAACTCGGGCGCGAATTCCGTGTCCGCCATCGATATCGCGACGCGCAAGGAAGTGGCGCGCATCCCGGTAGGCGAAGTTCCGAAGCGCAACGGAACCGTGGTCACGCCGTAAGACGGATTTTACAGCCCGCCGCGGGCTTCCGTCCCGCCCACATTAAGCACGCGCCGCGCGTGGTCTAATAGAGGATCGCGCCGGGCAACCGCGCATTTCCATCATGATCGATCTCCACACTCACACCGACCGCTCGGACGGCACGCTGAGTCCCGAAGCGCTCGTCGGACACGCCGTAGCAACGGGTCTTTCCGCGATCGCCATTACCGATCACGACACATTCGCGGGGTACGATCTGGCCGCCCAGATCGCCGCGGAGCAAGGCCTCGATCTAGTGTGCGGAATCGAGTTGAGCACCCGGCCCGATTCCGACAGCGGCAAGCGCCCGCCTTCGGTGCATTTACTTGGTTATTTCGTCGATTCTCCTCCGGAGCCGGCTTTCCGCCAATGGATCCAAGGCATGCTCGATAGCCGCCATCGCCGCAACGTGGCTTTGATTGCCAAGCTGCAATCGTTGGGTGTCGATATCACGCTCGAGGAAGTACAAAAGCTCGGAAAGCATCTCACAGCGCGGCCTCATTTCGCGCAGGTGCTGCTCAAGAAAGGGTACGTGAGGAGCTTGCAGGAGGCTTTCGATCTGTATCTTGCCGACGAAGCGAAAGCCGCCGTCGCACGCGACGAGCCGCCGCTCAAGGAAGCGATCGGCCGGATTCGCGAATCGAGCGGGATTGCTTCGCTCGCGCATCCGATTCGTCTTTCCTTCGGGAGGGATCGCCAAGCGCTCGACCGGCTATTGGAAGAACTGGTCCCCGCGGGCCTGAACGCCATCGAGGTCCATCACAGCGAGCAAGGCCCCGATGACGTGGCGCACTACCAATCCGTGGCGGACGAGTGGAATCTGTTGGCCACGGGCGGCTCGGATTTTCACGGCGATAACAAGCCGGGAATCGAGTTGGGGACGGGAAAAAATCACAACGTCCGGATCGACGACTCATTGCTCGCGCAGATGCGGGCGTCGAGCGGCGCGGCGATGAAAGGAAGCGTATGAAGCGCAGCACGGACCACATCCTCACCACGCATGCGGGGCGTCTCGACGGGCCGCCCGACCTGCGCGCCGCCACAGGCCAAATTCTCTTCGGCCGGTCTACCGATCTAGAAGCGCTCAGGCCGAGAGTGCGGTCCGCCATCGGCGAAATCGTCCGGCAGCAAGCTGAGACGGGGATCGACGTGATCAGCGACGGCGAGTTGGGCAAACTCGGCTTCGGCTTTCCGTACTACGGAAGGCGGCTGTCTGGCCTGGCGACGCGCAAGTGCAAGCCCGGCGAATCGGGATGGATGGGGCAGGGATCGGGCGAGCGCGCGGAGTTCGCGGATTTCTACAAAGAACTGGGCTTTATGCCGCCCGCGGAAGAGCGCGCCATTTGCAATGGCCCCATCGGCTACATCGGCCAGGAAGAAGTGAAGAGCGACATCAATGCTTTTAAGGCTGCGATGGCCGATTCTCGGGTGAACGTGGCGGAGGCGTTCATGTGCGTACTCGCCCCCGGGTGGCTGGAGCACTTCTTTCACAACGAGCATTACAAAACCGACGAAGAATACCTGTTCGCGCTGGCCGACGCAATAAAGCACGAATACAAAGCCATCGTCGATGCGGGATTCATTCTTCAGTTGGACGATCCCGCTCTTCCCGACACCTACGATATGATCGTGCCCACTCCGAGTATTGAGGAATATCGCAAATTCGCCGAAATCCGAGTGGATGCCCTGAACCACGCGCTCGCGGGTCTTCCGGAGGATCGAGTGCGGTTTCATTGCTGCTGGGGAAGCTGGCACGGTCCTCACACGCACGATTTGCCGCTGAAGCACATCGTGGATCTGATGTTGAAGGTGAAAGCAGGCGCCTACTCAGTGGAAGCGGCGAACCCGCGGCACGAGCACGAATGGAAAATCTGGCGCGACGTGAAACTGCCGGATGGCAAAATCCTGATTCCGGGCGTAGTAAGTCACGCCAGCAATGTCGTGGAGCACCCCGAGCTGGTCGCCGACCGCATCGTTCTATACGCAGGACTCGTGGGAAAGGAAAATGTGATTGCGGGCACCGATTGCGGCCTGGGACTCCGTGTGCATCCGCAGATCGCATGGGCGAAGCTGAAGGCGCTCGCGGAAGGCGCGGCGTTGGCGACAAAGCAGTTGTGGGGTGCAAGCTTATCAGCCGTCTAGAAACTCGATTCGGCCGCTCAACGAACTTGGGCCTACGCTCAACGAACTTGGGCCTACATGAGATGCGGCTTGTGGGCACAAATTCCTCCGGCGAAGAGCACCTGAGGTCGCAGACTGCGATAGAACGCACGCTCGTTCCCGTCCCGGCATAGCTCGTTCTCACCATGCAGCCGGCGCCCCCTTTAGTCGTTTATCTCTTTCCGCATCAACGATTTTGCCGCTGACCGTTCAGGGAGCTGTTTCCGCCGTCCGATGCGGATTTTGGCACTTCAATTCATTCGGCTAGGCCCCGAAACAGCCTTCGGCCTATACTGTATCTGCTGATATTGGGCAATTTATTTCTACGGAGATCGCATTTTGACAAAGCCGATCAAACACGTTGAGAAGGCCGTGGCAGTGACGGCGAAAGCGGCATGGTTCCTATTCGATAAGCTGAACTCGATCAACCGCAACCCGTCGTTCACTCCCGCCTGGTCCGATAAACCCCTCCTCAAGAGCTGGGAAAAACAGAAGCCGAAGTTGGGGTGGCCCCGCGAGACGGATTCCCTCTGCCCCAAGTGCGTGCCCGCGGCGCGCAAGCAGATTCTCGACGGCCAATTGCCCGTGGCGATTCTTAAAAACCAGAAGGTCGGGGAAATCAAAGCCAACATCATCGAGCGTGACGGAAAGATCGTGATGGTGAAGGAATGCTCCATCCATGGACATTTCGAGGACGTCATGTCGATCGACCCGGCGTTCTCCCAACATCTCGAAGACGTATTCCCGGGCCGCGATATTCGCGCCCATAACGATGAGACGCTGCACAATCACGGCTCCTCCACGATTACCCATGGCCGCGGTTCCGTTCTGACCATCGACCTGACTAATCGCTGCAATATGATGTGCGATCCGTGCTTCATGGACGCAAACCAGGTCGGGTTTGTGCATGAGTTGAGCTGGGAAGAGATCAAGACGCTGTTGGACAATGCGATCTCGATCAAACCCCGCCGGCAGCTTTCCGTTCAGTTTTCGGGTGGCGAGCCCACTCTTTCGCCACATTTCATCCGCGCGGTCCGCTACTGCCGCGAAATCGGCTATCAGAGCGTCCAGGCGGCGACGAATGGCATTGAGTTCGCCAAACGGCCGGATTTCTGCAAGGAGGCCGCCGACGCCGGTCTGCGCTATGCCTATCTGCAATTCGATGGAATCGGAAACGAGGCCAATTCGCACCGCGCCGTCGGCAACTTGTTCGACGTGAAGCTGCGCGCGATCGAAAACTTGTACAAAGCGGGCGTCGACATCGTGCCGGTGATCACTCTGGTCAACGGCATCAACAACGAGCAAGTCGGCTCAGTGGTGCGCTTCGCGCTCGACAACCCCAAAAAGATTCCGTTCCTGAGTTTCCAGCCCGTTTCCTTTACCGGCCGCGACGAGGAAGTCACCGACGACCGCAGGAAGGCGCAGCGTTATACGCTCTCGCATCTTGCCCACGACGTCAAGACGCAGACGGGGCTTGGGGAGCCAACCCGCGACTGGTTCCCCATTTCCTTTATGAGCACTTTTTCGGACTTCGCAGATCTCGTGCACGGGCCGGAAGCGCAGTGGGGACAACTTTCCTGCGGCTGTCATCCCAATTGCGGCGTCGGGATGGCGGTCATGTGCGATAAGGAAACCAAGGAATACGTCCCTGTAACGGCATTTCTGAATGCCGACCAGTTGGCAAAGGACGTTGCGAGGATTAATGACGCGGCGCGCGGGAAGAAGCTGTCGGTGCTCGGCGTCTCGCTGGCGCTGCTGCGGAATTACGATCCCTACAAAGCGCCCACGCATTTCCGCCTCGGTGATCTGATCGCCAAGTTCGATAAGTGCTTCGGCATGACCAAGCGGAATTACGGCAAGGTGACGGGCGACCGCACCATGGCCGATATTCAGCAGCGGCGCGCGGACCGGTGGAATTTCCTTTTCGTCGCCGGCATGTGGTTCCAGGATCTGTTCAACTACGATTTCCGCCGCACCGAGCAGTGCATCATCCCCTACGCCACGCAGGAAGGCGAGATTTCCTTCTGCGCCTACAACACCGGCGTGGGCTGGCGCAATATCGTGGAGAAGATGCATATGACAGCCACGCTCACGAAATGGTATGAGGAGCACGGCCGTCACGAGATCATCGCAGGCGGGAAAAAGGTGAACCTCGCCTCCAAGGATCATTCTTTGGTTTTGCGCGCTGACGACGTAAATCGCGAGCGCCAGCACGATCTCGACGTTCTAGGCATCGCCAAGACGGCTCGAGAAGAGAAAAAACGCGCCCGCGACGCCAAACTCAGCGAAGCCGAGAATGCCCGCATGGCCAAGCTCTATCGCCAGCACGTGCTGAAGGAAGAGCCTCAGGCGGAACTGGTGCAGCTTTCCGGCATCGCCCCCGCGCCGAATCCCGCCGCAGCAGAGGAGCGGGAAGAGGTCGGCTCGTTCGGGGATTAGCCCGCCAGAGGGCGGCAACTGTGCGGGTTCCGGCCTCCTTGTTTGCGGTCCAATGTACCCATAAGAGGCGAACTTCCCTATTGCCCGACTCGGACATTTTTCGTAAAGCTGACCTTCTGGGGGAAAGCTTAGTTGGGGCGCAACCGAAGCCGCATCCATCATTATCGAGAGGCTGCAAGAGTTCGATAACACAAACGAATTCGGACAACATTGGAGCGCCACACAGTTCATGATCGAGGTGCTTGTTTTCTACATGCACTTGGTGGATCGAACTGCGTTCGCGGATCTTGGGGCCTCGCAGCGTAAGTCGTTTATGAACCGGTTTGTCGTCGCCGTTTTCAAAGAACTTTCGCGAGAACTGAGGAACGATGTCTTAGCTGACCAGTTCGGCGAAACTCTCCGCAACACTTACAGTCGTCGTCAATCGGAGTATGCAGCGTGCACTTCCCTGAGCCCGCCAGAAGGTCAGCCTCCGAAAGGCACTCTGTACTGGGAATTCAGCAAGATCCTCTTTAGCTTTCTAGAAAAGAACAATCCAGCTACGCCGATGTTTCTTAATATTCTGGTTGCTGACCGACGGAGGCAATGCTGAACGAGGTGTTGAGGATGAAGGAGGTGCTGAATGGTTGATTGTTTTGCTTGCCGGATCGGCTCCTTTAGACCACGAGTATTATAACCGGTTTAAAAGGCCATGCCCAGGGAATACGTTGAAGAGCGCAACGGTGGTTATTACTTAGCCGCAACACGTGTGTCCCTCGGCTCGATCGTTCAGTGCTTCAACGAAGGCAGGTCTCCCGAGACGATCCTGGGCGAATTTGACACGTTGACGCTTGCCCAAGTCTACGGGGCCATCGCGTATTATCTGGAGAATCAGGCGGCGATCGATGCCTACCTGTTCCACCAAGAGCAGCGGTTGGCAGGAAACCGGCGCGGT
Organism: Bryobacteraceae bacterium; assembly: GCA_036557165.1. Lineage (GTDB taxonomy): Bacteria > Acidobacteriota > Terriglobia > Bryobacterales > Bryobacteraceae > Palsa-187. The sequence continues at coordinate 12,302 of DATBIA010000065.1, read as the reverse complement.
GCGGAGTCTTTGCCGCCCGATCTACGCCGTCCCATCGAATCAGCGCGTGAGCAACTCCCGCCATGGACGCCCGGACTAGTTGAAGCCCCGATTCCAAGCGGACAACGATCTCCGAGGTGCGATCCGGCTGGGCGTGCTTCGCCGTGAGCCATCGATTGACTTTCAGAGTACTCGAGACGCGGCCCTGGATTCCCTTAAAGATCCGGACGTGCTCCTTGGCGCTATGGAGCAAGGCCGACTTCTGGTCTCCCATGATGAGAATTCAATGCCGGGGCACTTTCAGGCATTCCTAGAGACCGGCAATCAGAGTCCGGGCTTGCTCATTGTGCCGCAAGGCGTGCCGACAAAAGCCGTAATCGAAAGCATCCTTCTGTTGTGGATCGCGTCGGATGCGCATGAGTGGGTGAACAGGATCGTTTGGTTTCCTCTATGACAGCTCGCAAACCAATTCCTAAATTCTGTTTGGAAAGCAGGGAGACCCGCGATTCCACCGCTTACCCCGACTGGGTCGAAGGCGATTCCTAGGCGTTTCCCTTACCAAACCCTCATCAAGGAAAAGGCCGGCTAACTTTCGACCTTCAGCTCACTACTTCGGAATAGCTACCCTCATTGCATTGAGCAACGAGCGTCAGAAACTAAACCGAAGACTGGTTTCCATCCGCCGGTTCGCCGTCGATCCGTATGCCCCCTGAAGATTGAGTGCCTGCCCGAAGAAAGGCGACGTCAAAATCGCCACGGGAGGCCCCGGATTCACGTGGTTGAACCAATTTCGGCCCTGGACGCCTAGCGTAAGGCTATAACGATCGTGCAATTTCCAGGCGCGGCTGATTCGTCCGCTCACGTCGAAGCGGCCATAAGCGTCGCCGAAATTCCGGGGAATGATTGCGCTGCCCGCTCCGGGGTTGTGGATCGGATCCAGGTTGAAAACGCCCCACCGCGTCGCCACAACGCCATGGGCGGGGTCGGGCGCCACTGTCGCGAAGGCGGGACGGTCCGTCAGCAGCGTGTCTCCGTTCAAATCCGTGCCCGTGGTGATATTCAACGGCGGCGCCGAGTTGGCGATTATGTTCGGCGCGAACTGAATCCCAAGAGGCCCGGCGATGGTTCCACCGATTTGAACGCGGCGCCGAATATCGAACCCGGCGCGACCCCATTCCGCCGCGAGGTCATAATTATTAGCGGGGAATGTCCCGGAGTTGTCCGAATCGGAAAAAGCCCGCCCATAAGTGTAGTAACCGAACAAGGAAAGCCGCCGGTTCACGCGCGCGTTGACGTTGAAGCTGAGCTGCCATTGTTTGTACGTGGCGCTCGATTCGTAGAGATACAGCGGATCGGTCGTGCCGTACGGGAACGCTCCCGAGGGCAAAGGAGCATTGATGTCATGCTCGCGCAGTTGAGCGCCCCGCGTGTTGATATAGCTGGCCGATAAAGTTACATTGCTCGGCAGTTGACGCTCCAGCGTGACCGCGTATTGCATGTCGCGCGGTGCCTCCAGAGTGTTGGAGAGCAACTGGACGGCTTGTGGCTGGCTGTTCGCCTCCAGCGCCGAAGGCGATGGCGCCGTTGGAAAGAACAAAGGATTGGGGACCACAAAAAACTGTTGCGCAATCCCGTTCTGATGCAGGGCCTGAAGCGGGAGGTTGTAGGCGATGCGGTTGTAAAAGAGGCCGTAGCCAAGGCGCAGAACGGTTTTCGGCGTTCGGGCCGACTTCCCGAGCCCCCATGCCAAAGCGACGCGCGGCGCCCAATCGCGCAGATTGCCGACGTTGGTTTGAGCCTCGTACCGGAGTCCCAGGCTGAGCGTCAGATTCGGTTTCAGCTTCCAATCGTCTTGAAGGAAGGGCGCGGCATCCACCTGATTGAGTTTTGCAAGCGGTGTGCCGGCGGTGATCGAATACTGGTACGGTCCGCCGCCCGGAAGCCCCTGTAGCGTGAGCTGGTAGGCCTGGAGTGAAGTGAAGGTGAATGTTCCGTTGTAGTTGAAGGTAGAAGAATCGCTCACCGTGTAAGCGCGAACGCGTACTCCGAATTTAAAGAAGTGTGCGCCGGAGGTGTAGGAAGACAGGTTTTGAAACTCATAACTACCCTCCCGCATCCAGTTGTCCCGAAACGGCGCGCCACCGCCGGAGAACGCGCCCGCAACCACAATGGCAGGCGAAGTGGCGTCGCCGGTCTGGTCATTGGACAAGTGGTGATACTGAAATCGCGTCTCGTTGACGTATCGTGAGCCGTGGAGCGCGCTCAAAGTGAACGTGCCGCTTTGGTGCGTCTGGACCGAGGCGGTGGCGCGCGAAAGCAGCGTGAACCCGCCCACGCCGCTGTTCTCGATGGTCGGGTGGAACCAACTATAGCGCGCGGTGAACACGATATTCGGCGTGATTCTGTAATCGATTCTGGGAGCGAGGTTGCGGCGGACGTAAGGAGTCTGCACAAGTTGATTGACCGGCTGAGGATTGAAGGCCGCATCAAGATCGACAGCGTTGATCAATGCGGTGTTGTCCTGGGTCTGATGCACCGCGTCGAGTGTGAAGCCGACCGCTTTGGAGAGCGGTCCCGTGAGACTGACGTCGAACATCCGCATCTGCGTAGGGGGTTTGGAAACCGAAAAGGGATTGCGGGCGTTGAGCGCCGAATCCGATACGTTGACGCCCGCCGATCCGTGCAGGCGGTCGGTAGCGGAGCCGGTAATTACGTCGACGCGGCCGAAGCCCGCGGTGTCGTTTTCGGCCGAGAACGGATTGGCGTTGACGCGAACCTCGCGGATGTTTTGCTTTCCCGCGATGTCGCCGCCGCTGAACCCATCGAGGAATATCTGGCCGCCGCCCGGACCTGCGGACGGACCCGCGAGAGCGAGCAGATCGGCTTCCAGATCGTCTTCGTTGTCGGAAAGGAAGTCGAGGTCCTTGCCCTGCACGACGATTTGCGCGGCGTTCTGCGAAGGATCGATCTGAATTTGTGCCGGCTGCGAATCGGAGACGGTAACCGCCTGCCGGTCCACCGCCACCTTCAAATGAATGTCGAGCGTATTGATGCGGCCGCCATCCAGACCGAGCTTGGTTTCCGAGGGAGCGAATCCGGGGGCGGTGACGCGGACGGTATAGGCGCCGGATGAGAGCCCAAGGAACGAGTAGCTTCCGGCCTGGTTCGAGGCGCCCGTTTGATGCGCTCCGTTCGGCCCGGATATTTCAACGGCGGCGTTGGGAATCGCCGCGCCGGAGGGATCGAGGACCACGCCTCGAAGAGTCGCCGTGTTTTGAGCCGCAAGCGAGGCGGCTATAAAGAAGCAAAGCGCCAAAGGGCGCATGGGAGTATTATTTCACGGATCGGGGCCCCATTACTTCCGCGGCGCGGCTTTTCGATAGGCGTTCATCGTCATCCGGAATCCGCCGGGTTGCGCTTGGGCGCCCGCATTGGCGTAATATGCAGTGACCGACAGCAGCGCTCCGCGGGGCAACGCGACCGGTTCCTTAAGAATGTAGGGCGAAGGCCAATCCATCGGGAAATCCTTCGCGTACAGCAATACCTGGGTCCCGCCGTTCGGGTTGCGGGCGGAGACCTCAATGGACTTGACGCCGGGCGAGATTTCGGGTCGAAGCGCCAGCACAAATGTATCTTCAGCCAGGCGAGTTTCTGAGCGAAATCGCTGAGACAGACTGGCCGCGGGAACTTGCCCGCTCGCTTCTAAAACCAGATCTGAAACAGTCTTTGCCGCGGAGGAATCTGCGAAGAACAGGCCGAGCGTCCCGCGGTCCACCACTCGCTCCTTGGTCCCGCGGTAATAGATGTCCGCCACGACATGCGATCCAGCGGGCAGCCGGAAAGCAGTTTCTTTCGGCAGGCTCATGAAGCCATACCACGGAGTCCAGCTTCCAATCCATTGGCCGGTTTCCTGCACCGTGAAGAACGCGGCGCGCACCACGCGCCGGTCGCCGGGCATATATTCCACGCCCTTGACGCGCCGCTCCGCCGTCAGACCCAAATCGATTACGCTCCGCTTCATCTGGTTGGCGGCCTGAGCCTCGATCGCGTTCGCGGGAAGCGGCCAGGTCAGATCCGGCGGGCCGAGCCGCCAATGACCGAAATCCGAGTGCGCTCGAATATCCTTCGGACGGGCCGCGTCGGCGCCCGCGATATTCGCAAAAACCGTGCCGGAATTGCGCGGGCCAAAGCCTTCCACCCACGACACGATGAATTGCGTTTCCCGCAGCGTCAAGCTGTTGTCGTTCGCAAATTGCCCATAGCCCGGAACGGCTGCCCAGGGCGGCATGTGGCGGGCGATCGCGTCTGCCCGGATCTTTCGGCCTTGCAGCCAGGTCTGCTCGTAAGTGACCAGCGGAAAAGACGGACCGCCCTCGTCATGGCACATTACACAGTGCTGGTCTAGAATGCGCACGATCTCTCGATCGAAAAGGACCGTGGTGGTGAGCGTCTCGTGAGCGGGGGTCGATTTAGGGAAGAGCGCAAGGGCACAGATCACAGCCGCCAGCACGCGCCCGATCCTCATCGCGTCATTCTCCCGCCGGCGCGACCACGTTGAACGTAAACGCAAACGTGTGAACCTTATCGTTACGCCGGAACTGAGTCCATGCGCGAAAATGGCCGGGCTTGGGCATCAGCCCTTCGAAAGTCACCTCGGGGCCGCCGCGTAGTTTTTCAAGATCGGAGCCCGGGGGAATCAGGAACACGGGAGGACCGCCGTCGTCGTCGGGCATCGCCAGAATATCCAGCGGATGGGAATGAACGTAGTCCACCATATCTTCACTCATGATCAGCGTGTGGCCGAACGCGCCCAGGTAGGTTTGAAGATCGTTAATCGGCTTGCCCGTGGCGGAGTCGGTCAGGAAATAATTCATGTGGCAGTACAGGCCAACCATGCAGGTCGGTGGATCGTACGTCACCGTTGCAGTGATGTCGTCCACAGTCTTCGATGGGGTTGTGTCCGGCACGAGATGAGCGCTGTCCGCCGCGAGATCTCCTTCGTAGCCGGCCGTCACCAGCGGTCTTGCGAGGAACTGCGGTGCGCCACCGCTCGGCATGAAGTCGGAAAGGATTTTGTAATAGCCGGGCTTCGGTAAAGCTGCGTCGATGGTCCACGTCCCGTCGGGCTGCTCTTCCGGGTGGATGTGCTGGAAACTCTCCATGTCCTGGCTGATGACGAAAAGATGAAACTGCTTTTCATGCACAGTTTCGAATTTCTTGATCTGCTCGCCGGTGCCCGGATGGAACATCTTGAAAGTTAGCGTGGCCTTCTGGCCGGCCTTCACCACTGCCGGCGTCGTGCTGAAATCGAGCCGGTAATCCCGGACATCGAAAGGCGCCGCGTGCACCAATTTCATTCCACAGCGAGGACACGTTCCCGCCACGTCCATCGTGTAATCGGGGTGCATGGGACAGACCCAAGCCGGGTCTTCATCCGGCGCCGCTTCCGGGGACGACCCTTGGAAGAACGCGATGGCTGTAGAAGCGGCGGCCAGGAGAGCCAGAAGTAAAACCGCCGCGAGCCTGTTCCTCTTCATGGCATTTTCTAGCCTACTCCACCCTGCTTTGGATTGCATGGAGCGCCCGTGATCGATAGGTGGGTATACGCAATCTGTCCGTAACCGGAAGTTCCCTTACGGGTCGCGCTTCGATATCGCTGCCTGAATCACCAACGCTCGTACCAGAGTCGCGAACCCAAGCGAGCGGTTGTGAACGCCGGTGTGCGCCCGCGCCTGTCCTCCCGCGGAGTATAATGCTCTGTTGCGATGAAGGGGAAATCGGCAATAGCCGCGAGGACCGCTGCTTTGACTCGCCCCAGGATTGAATTGGTTAGCAAGAGTTTAAGGGACAAATCAGGAAAAATGACAAACGAGTTCCGAAAAATGGGCCGCATGGCAGCGTGGGCGCTGGCCGGAATTGTCTTCACGGCTTTCGTTAGCTGGACACAAACCGCCCCAACTGGACCGGTCCTTACGCTTAACGCGGCGACCGATACGGCTGGATCGATAAAGATCGATGTGCTCCGATGGTCCACCGACGCCGAGCGCGATAAGCTGTTCATGGCATGGACCCAGCCTACCGCCCCCGCGCCGGAGGGGGGCGCCAGAGGAGGGAGGGGCCGCGCCGCCGCCGATTCCCCGGCCGCCGGCGATGGTAAACAAAAGGCAGGCGCCGCTCCCGCGGCGGAAGGTCGCGGCGGCGGTAAAGGAGGGCGCGGCGGCCGCGGCGGCAATGCGGCCCCACCGGCGCCTCCACCCACGCCGGAAAGTTCTCTCGCCGCGGCCCTTGCCGGCGCTCCCACTGTCGGCTATTTGTGGTCGTCGTCCGAGGTCGCCGGGTATGCGCTGCGCTCCGCTTTACGCTTCCCCTCTCAGGACGGAGGCGAGCGAATTCTGCTCGTCACCGACCGCCGCCTGGGCGCCTGGAACGACATCTGGAAGGCCGCGGGGACGCCGACGAACTACGATTTCTCCGTGATCGAATTGCGGCTCAATGCCAAAGGGACCGGCGAAGGACGGGCGTCGCTGACCGGCAAAGTCACCGCCGATCCGGCTACGAAAACGATCGGGCTGGAAAACTATGGCGAATTGCCGGTCGTGCTCAAGAACGTGACCATACACAAGAAATAGCGATTCAACCGATGGAGCATATATGCATCTGATTACGAAACCCGCGCTGCTGGCCGGGTTTGTGCTGGCGAGCGCGCCGATATGGGCGCATCACTCGTTCGGGGCCGAATACGACGCCAACAAGCCGATCACGCTGACGGGCGTGGTCACCAAAGTCGAATGGACCAACCCTCATAGTTATTTCTACATGGATGTCACGGAGAAAGACGGCAAGGTGGTGAACTGGAAGTTCGAGGGCTTTCCCCCGAACGTCCTCTACAGGACCGGCTGGAAACGGGAAGTGACTCTGAAGGCCGGCGACACGATCACGGTCACCGGCTGGCTGGCGCGAGACGGCACGGCCTGGGCGCATTCGCGGGAAGTCACCTTTAAAGACGGCAAAAAGCTCTACTTCGGACCGCCCGCCGGCACCGGCGATGGCGGCAATTTTCCTCCGGTGGCACAACCATGACCCACAAATATTGCATCCTGCTAGGCGCGGCGGCGATTGCCTCCATCGCGCTCGCTCAAACTCCTCCCGTTCCGCGCGCCTCCGACGGGAAGCCGGATTTGACCGGCGTCTGGCAGGGCGGCAGCAATCGGGTGGGGACGTGGGAGGAAGCTAACAGCCCCGCGGCCGGCGCCGAATTCGGGACCGCCCGGGGCAAGGCCGCGCCCAACGGCAAGGCTGCGCCCAAAGGAATCCAGCTTCCGCCTCGCGAACCACCGCCGTATCAGCCTTGGGCCGCCAAGAAAGTTCTCGAATTCTACAATCGCCGCGGCATCGACGATCCCGAGGCGCGCTGCGTGGCGCCCGGCGTCCCGCGCATCACCACCATCGGCCTATTCCCCATGGAGATCGTTCAAACGCCGAAGAAGATCGCCATGCTGTATGAAGTATTCAGCGTCTTCCGCAGCATTCCGATCAACGCGAAGCACCCCGACGATCTGGAGCCTTCTTACATGGGCGACTCGGTCGGCCAATGGGACGGCGACACACTGGTTGTCGATGTGACCTCGTTCAACGACAAGACCTGGCTCGGGCCCGTGGGTTCTTTCCACACCGATGCACTGCATGTGGTCGAACGTTACACGCGCGTGGACTACAACACCATCCGCTACGACGTCACCATGGAAGATCCGAACGTCTTCACCAAACCGTGGAACACTCACAGCACGATCATGCTCCGCAACGGCACGCGCCTGCGCGAGTACGAGTGCTCGGAAAACAACGAAGACATGCAGCGCTACGAAAAGCTTCTGAAAGACGATTCGGTGTTCCGCCGCAAGTAGGTGGGGTTTATCCCTGGAAGACCAGCGAGACGCTCTTCACCGATCCCGTCTCCGAGCACCTGTAGCCTGGCAAAAGCGAAATTGCGGACTGGAATTCCTGGCCGCGCATGATCTCTAAGACGCGCTTCATCGCCTCGGTTTCCAGAAACGCTTTCCGGCACACGAAGAAGTAGTCCTCGGTCACCAGCCGGACGAAATCGAGATGGAACTGGCGCGCGGCGGCCTCCACTCCGAAGCTCACGTCGGCCATCCCGCTCGCGACGTAAGCGGCCACCGCCGCGTGCGTGAATTCGACGTGCTCATACCCGTTAATTGCCGAACTGTCGATCTTCTGCTGCGCCAGCAGTTGATCGAACAGCAGACGAGTCCCCGAATCCGGATCGCGATTCACGAACCGGATGTCCGGATTGAGCAACTGGTCGAGCGAGACAACCCCGAAAGGATTTCCAGGCTGGACGATTAAGCCCATGTCGCGCGTGACGAAACTCACCACGCGATGAACGTTGGGCGTCAGCAATCCCTTGCAGGCGGCGATACTACGCTTTCTCAGCTCGCCTTGTGGAAGATGCATCCCGGCGAGATCGCAGCCGTCGTGCGCCAGCGATACGAGCGAATTTTGATTGCTGACGTAGCGCAGGTCCATTCCTAGATCTTTTTCGCGCAGGAGCAGTTCTCTCAGCTTCGATACGGCGAATCCGTGGCTGGCGTGAACGCGGATCACGGACGGCGCCGGCGGCAAAAGCTGGTTGATCTCGGTTTCCAGTTCCTGCGCGAGGTTCTGAAGCTGAGGTCCGAGCCGCGCCTGCAGCCGCTGCCCCGCCCACACGAGCTTCTCGCCGAACGGGGTCAGGTTCGTGCCGATTCCCTGCTTCCGCTCGACCAACGGGACACCGAAAAAATCGGACCACTTTTCGATCAAGTTCCAGGCATGGCGGTAGGAGAGATCCGCTCTTGCGGCCGCTGTCGCGATCTTTCCGCTCACTCGGATCTCGTTCAGCAGATCCAGCATCACCGCGGGCGATGTGGAGTCGCCCTCCCGCCGGAAGCGCCAGTGCGGCTCGATCTCAATTCGAATCATGGTTATGAGATATGAAAAGCGTATCATATTCCATAAATTGCCAAGAGCAGATATGCTTTGTAGTTAATGAATCCACAGTTACTCTCCATTGCTAGATATGCAGCGTCCTGCATATTAATCGCCCTGCCCGCATTTGCTCAAGCCCCTTCTGGAACCGGGCAAATTACCGGCGCCGTGAAAGACCCGGCGCAAGCAGTCGTTTCCGGCTCGCGCGTAGTGCTCACGAATCGCCAGACGAAGGCTGCGGTCAGCGCGGTCACGGACGCTCGCGGTGCCTATGAATTTCGCGACGTGCCGCCGGGCCAATACACGGTGGAGGCAAGCGCCAACGGTTTTCAATCCAGCACCAGCCCCGAGCTCACGGTGCAACCAGGCGGCAGTGTCACATACGATTTCGCTCTGGCGATTGCTGGCGTCGTGCAGACGGTAGAGGTCTCCGGGACCGTCGATAACGCATACCGCGTGGACACCGTGGCCTCCGGCGGCCCGCTCGGCGCAACGCCGATCCTCGACCTGCCCTATTCCGTCAACGTGATCTCGCGGCAATTGATCGACGACACGCAGTCGCGAAACTTCAAGGAGGCGGCGAAGTATCTGCCCTTGGCTTCTTTCCAGGAAATGCAAGGCCCAGAAGTTCTGCGCCCCGAAACTCGCGGCATGCAAGGCAGCAACATGCAAAACGACCGCAAGGACGGAATGGGCATCGCCGTCACGACGCCCTCGGCTCTGGAAGAGTACGAGCAGATCGAAGTCCTGAACGGCCTTGGTGGTCCGCTCTATGGTCCGGCAAACCCGTCCGGCATGTTCAATTTCGTGACCAAGCGCCCGACTGAAGCTTGGCTCGGTGAAGTTGAGTTGGATTACGAGGGCAGCCGCGTCGGGACGGTTCACACCGACACGGGCGGGCGCTTTGGCAGAAACAAGATGTTCGGCCTGCGCACGAATCTGCTGCTGGGCGCGGGCGAAGGCTACGTCAGCGATAGCGAGCTGCGGCGCCAATTGGCCGCGGTAGCGGGAGACGTCCGCCTGAGCAGCCGCACCAACATCGAAGGCAATTACAGCTACTACAATTTGTTTCAACACGGATATCCCGGCTGGTTCGCCTATTCGCCGACCACGACGCCGCTGCTCGCGGCTGGGTCGAAAAGCATCCTCCTGCCGGAAAACGCGCCCGATCCGACGCTTCCCGGCTTTGGCCAGTCTTTCTCCGGCGTCGATCTCACGTCGCAAATCGGCGAAGTGCGCGTGAAGCACGATTTCAGCGCGAACTGGCATCTGTCCGTCGGAGTGTTGAATCAACTTTCCGACCGTAACATCAACACAGCGGTCAACCAGCTAACAGATAACGCGGGAAATTACAAAACGTATCTCGCCAACGGCTTCTCTTCGCTCGCGCCGCGATTTCACGTGGATAGCGATCTGGCCTATCTCACCGGCAGATTCACCACGGGCTTCATTCGGCACGAAGTGGCGATCGGAAGCACGGGGTACCGATTCGCGTCGTATTCGCCTGTCACCAGCCCCGCCAAGACAGCGCTCTGCACGCTGCAGGGAATCTGCGTCGCGAACGTCGCTGCGCCGCTGGTGGATATTGTTCCTCCGGGTGGGATTTTCTCGTACGCGCAGACCAGTCCAACCACGGGAATCTATGTATCCAGCATCATCCGCCAGCAGGGATTCAGCTTCAGCGACTCCATGACGCTGAGCCCGCGCTGGATCGTTCGTCTCGCCGCAAGCGAGGATTGGACCTGGACCGACAGCTATTCGGACAATGCCGCCAGCGGCTTTCGCCGAAGAAGCATCCCCGGCTATGTGAGCCAGGGCGTGAGCCCGTCGGCCAGCGTGATGTTCAAGCCGCGCGGGGACATGACCATTTACGCGACCTTTGCAGACAGCATTCAGGCCCCCGATGTCGCGGCGGCGAATAGCGGCAGCCTTATCACCGTGAACGCAAGCCAAGCATTGCCTCCTTACCGTAGCAAAGAAGGCGAGATCGGCTACAAGGTCCGCGTGCGCAGGATCAACTTCTCCACGGCCCTGTTCCGGCTGGACCGGCCGTTCGCGAATTACGTCACCGGGATCGTCGATCCGGCTTGCGGAGCTCAGTCGGGGACGCTGAATTGCCAGGTTTTTCGCATTACCGGAGACCAGGTCAACTACGGCGTGGAAACGATGCTCTCCGGGAGAGTCTTCGACCGCTTAATGGTTACGGGGGGACTATCGGTGTTGAATCCGAAACTGACCGATACAGGCATCGCCGCCACGAATAACAGAAACTTCGTCGGCATCCCCGACTACAAATCGAATCTTCTTGCGGAGTATCGAGTGCCGTTTCTGACCGGCGTCTACGGCAACTTCGATTGGCAGCATGTGGGACGCCGGGCCATCGACGACATTAACAGCGCCTATACGCCGCAATACAACACTTTCGATTTCGGAGTTCGCTACACCACGAGAATCGGCGAGAAACCGGCCACTTTCCGCGTCACCGTGAACAACATTACGGACGTGCATTACTGGTCGACTCTGGGGCCCGGCAGCATCACGGGCCAGAGCACGGGAAGCTATCTGGGGCATTTGGGAGAACCGCGGCTGATCACGGCCTCGGTGCGATTCGGCCTGTAGAAAGGGAATCGGTATGAAGAATGTGCTTGTTTTCGGGCTCGCCGCGCTACCAGCTATGGCCGCTCAAACCACGAACTGCACGCCGCCCACCGGCGGCCAATTGATTATTTATCGCGCGGGCCGCTTGACGCGCGCGTTCCAGCCGGTGATCGAAAAATTCACCTGCCAGACCGGAATTCAAGTGAAAGATCACCCGATGGGAAGCGTCGACGCCAGCCGCCAGATCACCGCGGGCGGCCAGGCTTGCGACCTTTACGCTCCCGCGGATTATTTGGACATCGATCTGTTCATGAAGCCTGCCGGTTACGCCGACTTCGATATCGTCTTCGCCCACGGAAGGATGGTGCTGGCGTATTCCGAAAAAGGCTTGGCGGCGAAAAAGCTGCCTCCGATCGTGGCGCCGGGCAGCGCTCCGTTTCATCCGCCCGATTCGATACCGAAAGCTGCCGAGAAGTGGTACGAGATTCTCACCATGCCCGGCGTTGCCATCGGCGGCGGCAACTGGTTTCTCGACCCCGGCGCCTATCGCGCGCCGATGATCTTCCAGCTTGCGGAAGAGCGCTACAAGACGCCTAACTTGTATAACAACTTGTTAGGCCATCTGGTGATCATGGGCCAGAATTCGGGAGCGGCGCTGGGCAAGCAATTCGATTTTCAGTTCACATATGAGCACAATGCCCGCGCGGCTGCCAAAGCGGACGCGGATTACCGCTACGTCG
>DATBIA010000064.1:0-45082 GCA_036557165.1 Bryobacteraceae bacterium | reverse complement strand
ATTGCTTCGGCAAGACGCCCCTGCAGACCTTCTTGGATTCCCGGCAGCTGGCCTGGGATAAGATTTTGGATCGCGAGGCTCCGGCCACTGCGGCCGTCGCCTGACGATCTCGTTTGTCAGATCAAGTTCTGACTACTACAGAAAAGTGGCCTTCTAGCGGCCCTTCATGTGAGCAGGGTCTTTATTGTTTTCCTCGCAAATGTACTCCTGAACCTCATCGTTCTGCGTCAGCTCTGAGGTCTTGTGCAATGTCCAGGAATGGTAGTAGGTCAATGGATCGTCCAGCGTGACATTGATGTTCAGGTGTCCGAGATCGGGTCGGCTTATCCGCTCGATCACGTGCAGCTTCTCGGTGTAAGGATGGCCCGAGTAGGACAGCCAGCCCTTCGCATTGAAGCCGATTGTATCCACGACCAAAGTGTCGCCCTGCCACTTGCCGATCGAGTGGCCCAGCCAAGTAGGCTGCAAATCCTTAGGATGGCCGCGGCCGTCGAGAAAGACCTGCTGTGCGCCGGGTACATATCCCTCGAAGAGCATGATTAAGACGGTCGGGGTCTGAACCAGTTTATGCAGGAACTGTGTTACGAGAGGCAGGGGATTGGCTGGCAGACAGAAAGCCTCGGGATGATCTCTAAGCTTGTTGGAAACGCGCTGCTTCGCTAACTGAGCAGCCCAGGGCAACATTTTTACGTCCTGTCCGGGATAGACAAGCGGACCATGCCACACTCCAGTAAGGTCCGGCCTTCCCTCGGGGGTGCGCGGTGTAGGACCGATAGGCGGGGACCCTTGCATCTTGAGGATCGCGGCCGCGCTTTCTCTATTTTCGCCGACGGTGCCGAGGATCGGATCGTCGCCTGAGCTTCGGCTGCCGCGTCCGCAGGAAGCAAGGGTGAACGCAATAAAACCCCAGACGCTCGTCCTCCGCAGGAGCGAGTAGACGCGCACGCGGAAAAGCATCCCCCAAGGATATCCTGCGGAACCCGGGACCAAGTGAAAGCGTTCGGAGGTGGCGCAATCAGAGTAGCCGGTTCTCTTCATCAGCCGGACAAAATTACGGTATACGTATGTTTTCGGGAGCGGCCAAGATGCAGAAAAACGCGGTCACACCTGTCTGGTGAAACATCCGCCGAAGCACAAATTGATGCGCACGCTCGGCAGGAGATTTACTGCCACATAAAGCTATCAGCAATCACCGGCGCGCGCGATTATGCGGTACACTCTTCTTCCGGGGAGGAAATGACTAACACTTTGCGAAAGCCCTCGTCACTGCTGTTGCTGGTCTACTGTCTTTGTATGATCCCCGCTTCGCTGGCCCAAGAAGTTCCCCAGGTGCGGCTTCCCGATGAGACAGCGGGCCTTAGTAACATTGCCAAAACTCTTGTCTCCACATTCGATGTGGTGGATGTCCTCGCGCTCGCGGACACGCACCAGCGAAAGATCGATTCCGACTTGCGGCTGGCCGTTGTTCGTGATCCTGAATTCGCCCAGAAAGTGCACTTCATCCTGGTCGAATTCGCCAATACGGTGGATCAGCCAACTTTGGATCGTTACATCACTGGCGAAAACGTGCCGCCGGGCGAGCTTCAGCAGGTATGGAGGAACACGTGTTGCGGCGGAGTTTGGGACTCCCCGGTTTACGCCGAGTTTCTGGCGGCGGTCCGGAACCTGAACAAGAAGCTGCCGCTCGACCGGCGAATTCGTGTACTCGCTGGTGATCCGCCAGCCGGAACACCAACCACACAGCGCGAGGCTTCCGCGGTTGCGGTTCTGCGAAGTCAGGTGCTGGACAAAGGCGGAAAGGCCCTGGTCATTTACGGCGGCGGACATGTTGGTTACGGCTTCGGCATCAACAGAGCGGTTCTGGCATTGGGGCGGCAAATTTTCGTGGCCTGGGCCATGGGTGGACAGGACCCGGCCTACCAGCAACTCGATCGTAAGTTGAAGTCGCCTGAACGGCCCGTGCTCTTTTCCGCGGCGGAGGCGCCGGTCCCCAACTTAGGCGTCGGCTTCGTGGTGGATGCTTTCGTGTATTTCGGCAGCGGTGAAGAGGCAGAAACACGCGTCGAACCTGTCCGGTGAGGAACGCTCCCCGAAGCGCAGTCTGTTGACCTCTGCAGGGGATGTTGCACTAATCGTCCCTCGAATCGCGCGGGGATATCGCGGCTACCGTGTATCACGTGGCGAATCGGCACTACCCCGCTCTTGCTCCGATTGCGATAAACGATCGCGTAATCTCCCACCGGGAAACTGGCAGATCGGGTCAGGATTTCCAATCTCCGGCGATCGCGCTCCTCCAAAAGTGAAAGCGCTTCTTTCACCGCATCTTCCTCACATTGAAGTCATCCGCTCTCGATCGCCCGCCGGTCGAACGCTTTTGATCATCGAGCTTCTTTAAACGTGATGCTCGTGGCGGCTTCAAAGCGCCGGTGGTTTTTGTACTCGACGCTCACACGCCACGAGTCGCCGGACTTAAGCTCCATCTCGAACTCCTGGCTCACGGGAAGCAAATGGGAAACATCGCCGATTTTGACGTAGTCCCACACGATCTTTTGTTGGTATAGCCGCCCGGGGAATTCCTTCGGATAGCCAGTCGTCTTTTCCTCGTACTGAATCAGGCTCCCGCCCGGATTCTCCACGAGCACTCGCCCGGTTCTGCCCGCATTGTAGCTCTGGCGTCCCAGAAACCCGCGTCCCCAGCTCCACCAGCCAAAACAGCCGTCGGGAGGAGATGTGAAAGCATACGCCAGCAACTGCTTGCCATTCGCCTCCTCGCGCCCGCTAAAGGCAAGCTCGATGGGACACTTCGGGTTGAAGACCATCTTGAGTTCCGTGCCGAAGAATACGCTCCAACTGACGCCGGGAAACTGCGGCTTGTTCCACGGCTTCCCGTTCATTCGAATGTGTTCACGGGTTGGCTCGCCATCCTTGAAGACGATATCGGACTCGACGATATCCTTCAGCTTCCATACCGGTGGATCTGCGGCTCGCGGGCTGGTGTATCGCTTCGCCGTTTCGCTCGCGATAAAAGACGGCATATTTTTGGCGTAGTCCAGGTTGACTTGACGAATGCGCTCCAGTTCGGGGTCTGGCGGCCTGGCCGGCGCCGGCGATCCGAGCACCAAAAAGCGCTCCCTCGCCGTGGGCGGCCGCAGAAACCGGATGCTCCTCAGCTCCGCGCAATGTTCCGATTCTCCGGGTTTGCAGGTGATTTGAACTTCATCGGCCAAATGAAACTGGGGGCTGATTTCCTCGGAAGACAGGGCGCCCGTTTTGGGAAGGCCTGCCGTAACCCGTTTCCCATCGGCAAGGCGGATCAGGACGGAGTCCGTGTTCACGCGTTCCAGACCGCCTCGGAATTCGAGATCCGCCGCAAACCCGGTGAGTCGCGCGACGCAGGCGGCCAACAAGATCCACCGCATTATTCCGCTCTCAGCGCCACGTTCGGATCCACGCGCGCAGCGCGGCGGGCCGGAAGATACGCCGCGACAATTGTCACCACGAATACAGCGGCAACCAGAATCGCGAACCCGTGATTGCCAAATGTCGCCGAGCCCGCCTGGATGTTGATCTGGCTTCCGCCATTCGGCTCCGGCGGCCTGGACTCCCCTCCTGTGTTCGAACCAATTCCCAGCACTGCCGCCAGGATCTTCACCATTCCCCAATCGAGCGCTACTCCCAGTCCAACGCCCACCACCGCGAGCGCCACTCCCTGTCGCAGCACCATACGCACCACCGCGCCCGCGCGCGCTCCCAACGCCATGCGAATGCCGATCTCCCGCGTTCGCGAGCCGACTTCGTAAGCGAGCAATCCATACAGCCCGACCAGAGCCAGCAGCATGCCCAGCACGCCCATCGCCCCGAGCGTATCCAGGCTCAACAATGCCGCTCTCATAAAAATTCCGATCGAGTTTTGCCAGGTGCGGGCGTCGGGCATCGCTTGATCCGGGTCGAGATCGTGGATCATCGTCCGAATCGGTTCCACCAAGGCGCGAGGATCTCCCGCCGCGCGAGCGGTCAGCGATATGTCCCGGCCTTGTGGCATGCCGTAAGGAAGAAAGATCGTATCCATCGGCCCTGTTCCGAATGCCATAAACGCATTGAGCTTGGCCACGCCCACGACGGTAACCCACTGGCCCGTGGCCAAGCGAATTTGTTTCCCAATGGCGCTCTGGCCTGGCCAATAATGGCGGACGAGCACGTGGTTCACAATCGCGACGTCCGGCGAGGTTCTGAGATCCGCCGGGTGAAACGACCGCCCTTCGATCAGCGGGATGCCGAGCGTATCGAAAAACCCTTCATCGACCCAGACGCCCGAAGTCTTGACGTCGTCATGCGCAACGGGGCTTTCCGGCCGAATCATCGCGATGTCTTGATATTCCAGCGTGGCTCCCTTTACGCCCTTGGCCAGCCGCAGCCGTCCCGCTAAATCATGGAAAAACTGCGCCGCGCGCGGATTTTTTAAATGGACTAACCCAGGATCGAAATCGACTAATAGCAGACCATTTACGTCGAATCCAGGATTTTGGAAGGAGGTGACCAGGCCCTTGTACACGCCCGCATAGAGGACCGAAGTAATCGTGAGCAGGAGCAAGGAAATCGCGACCTGCCCGGCGACCAGCAGGTTCCTGCCGCGAAACAATTTTCCTAGCAAGCCACGCCTGGGCAGGAAGCCGCCCTCGCCCTTCATCACGCTGGCCGGATCGGCGCGCGTGGCTTGAAATGCCGGCGCCAATCCGAAAATAATTAGGCTCAAGAGCGCAACCGCGATACTAAATGCGAGCAGCCGCGGGTTGATTGACGCTCTTTGAAATTCCGCCGCCAGACGCGGATCGAACTCGACGGCCAGCCGTTTTCCCAGCGCCAGGGGAGTGTAGCCGAAGGCGATTCCCACCACGGCGCCGCCCGCGGCCAGTAACAAGCTTTCCGTGAGCAGTTGGCGGATCAAACGGGAGCGGGGAGCGCCGATTGAAAGGCGCATGGCCATTTCTCTGGCCCGCGCCGGCGCGCGGCTGGTAAGCAATCCGGCTACATTGGCGCAGGCCACCAATAGGACCATCCCCGCCAGAGCCATCGAGAACGCGAACATCGTGATTCCCCATTTGCCGCCGGAACGATATTCGAGCAGGGTCCGCACGGTCATGCTTCGGTCCCGGTTGGTCTGGGGATAATCCTTCGCGAGCGTGCCCGCGATGGTCGCGACTTCCGCCCGGGCTCGCTCGATGGGGACGCCGGTCTTAAGGCGGCCGAAGACAGTGAGCGATCGCTGCCCGCGATTCTCCAGCAGATCCGGCGCGTTTCCCACGCGAGACGCGGCGCGGATCGGCAAATAGAAACAGGGTTCGTCGTCTGAGAGATCGTCGTCCACATCGGTGAACTTCGAAGGCATCACGCCGGCGACGGTGAACTCGAGCCCATTGATGCGGGCGGGCCGGCCGATCGCGGCCGGATCGGCGCCAAATTCGTTTTGCCAGCAGGAATGGCTCAGGATCGTGACGGAGTCCTCCTCCGGCGCGAATTCCCGCCCCATCTCCGGCCGCACTCCGAGCACACTGAAGAAATCGGGCGTGATGAGTTTTCCGTCTTTCAACCTCGCCACGGCGCCGGAATGCGGCGCCAAACCGGCCGACATCGCGGTGAACGCAGCCAAGCCTTGGAAGCTTGGGCTGCGATCCCTGACCGCGCGGTAATCGGGATACGAAATCGGGGAGGCAGTTGAATCGCGAGCCGTGGAGACCAGCCCGACGATTTCGCTCGGATGCGGAACGTTTGGTTGCCGCAACGACCCCTCGTTTACAACCGCAAACATGACATATGTCGCCCCGACGCCGATGCCGAGCGACAAAACCGACACCGTGGTGAACCCGGGACTTTTGGCGAATGCCCGCGCGCCATAGACGAGGTCGCGCCATAGATCCTCAAGCCATTGAAGCTGCCAAGCTGCGCGCGACTCTTCGGCGCTGCGGGCGCGAGGACCGAATTCCCGCCGGGCTCGTTGGAGCGCTTCCTTCGCCGGCAAGCCTCCTGCTTCAAGCTCCTCAGCGCGAGTCTCGACATGAAATTGGATCTCGGCGTCGAGTTCGCGATCGAATTTCGACCGGCGGCTCAGGTAGCTTATGCGGTTCCAGACAGACATGATTACACCGTCCTCAGCACTCGCTGAATCGCAGTCACCAGATGGTCGAAGCTCTCTGTTTCACGCGCCAATTGTTTTCTCCCTTCCGGCGTAAGGCGATAGAACCGAGCCTTGCGGTTGTTTTCGGAGATCCCCCATTCGGCCGCGAGCCACTCCTTCACCAGCATGCGATTAAGAGCCGGATAGAGCGACCCGTCTTCGATTTCCAACCCCTGCTCGGAGGCTTCCTTAATGCGTTTGGCGATCGCGTAGCCGTGCAGCGGGCCTGCGCGCAAAGTGCGGAGAATCAGGAGGTAAAGCGTGCCGGGAAGCAACTCCGGGTTGGCAGGCGTTTGTCCCATGTCTTGACTATATATAGTCCAGACAGGGGAGTGTTGTCAATAGAAAAATGGGAGCCGCGGGCGGATGATCGGCAGTGGCCACTGGGCGTCACTGGGATACACTTCCCTGACTCCGTAGTCGCCCCCGGCAAACCTGAAATAATGTGCCGAGCGGGAATCGCCCGGCGCCGTTGCCGCTCTTGAGGGCGATTTTCATTCAAAGACAAAAGACGATGAGGAGAGATCAATGATCCAGGTGACGGTGTTGTATCCGGCCAGCGACGGCCGGACATTCGAGATGAACTACTACTTGAACACTCACGTTGCTTTATTTCGGAAACGATTGGGCGCGGCTCTGAAGAGTCTTTCGGTCGCGGAGGGAATCGGTGGCGCAACTCCAGGCTCGACTGCTCCGTTTGTCGCAATCTTGCATGCGACTTTCGAATCGGCGGCCGCGTTCGAAACGGCTTTTGGCCCTCACGCCGCGGAGATTCAGGACGACATTCCGAAGTACACCAACATCCAGCCAATAGTGCAGATTAGCGAAGTGAAGCTCGACGAATAGAATCGGCGTGGGTGTTAAACTGAGAACACTTTCCCCGCCTTGGGGCTTTCCGTGGGCGCCTTGTGGCCAAGCAAAATCTGCGATCCAGCGTTGGCGTCGCCGAGGAGCTTTCTCTCCCGTCAGAGGCTATTCGCGCGCAACTTGAAAGGGTTCTTTCGAGCGGCATCTTCTCTCGATCCGGCCGGCTTGTCCGGTTCTTGCGATTTTCGGTGGAACAGGCGCTTTCCGGCCACCAGGACTGTTTGAAAGAGCAGACGATCGGGATCCAGGTTTTCGACCGCAAAGCGGATTACGACCCCCGCATCGATCCGATCGTGAGAGTGGAAGCACGGCGGCTGCGGTCCAAGCTAAAGATTTACTACGCGTCCCAAGGGCGCGGCGACGATGTTGTAATCGAACTGCCGAAGGGTGCCTACGCGCCCTTGTTCCGACCGCGCGCGAGCGCCCGCAAAGAAGCTCCCCGGACAAACCCCTCCGGCGACGCCGCCGGCGAGAAATCCATCGCCGTGCTGCCGTTCTCGAATCTCACGGCCGATGCCGGCGACGATTATTTCAGCGACGGCCTCACTGAAGAACTGATCCACCGGCTGACCCGCATTCCGGGCTTTCGGGTCGTCGCCTGGGACACAATGTCGCGCCTGCGCGGCCGCGAGC
This sequence comes from Bryobacteraceae bacterium, assembly GCA_036557165.1. GTDB lineage: Bacteria > Acidobacteriota > Terriglobia > Bryobacterales > Bryobacteraceae > Palsa-187. The sequence goes on along the minus strand of DATBIA010000064.1, from coordinate 37,410 downwards.
AAGACCCGGAAGGCATCCGCCGGGAGCTGAAAGTCGGCTCGATTTTACGGGGCAGCGTGCGCCGCACCAACGGCCGGGTTCGCGTCACCGCTCAACTTGTGGACGCTCATTCCGGCGCCTACTTGTGGTCGGAGGCCTATGATCGCGAGTTGCAGGACGTATTCGCGATCCAGGAGGAGATGGCGCGCGCGATTGTGCATACGCTGCAGTTGACGCTTAAGCCCTCGGGTTCGCCGCGCCCGCGCGCCGCTACAGCGCCAGGTCCGAAATGTCACCTGCTGTGCCTGCAGGGGCGATTTCACGCCAACGGGCGCACACGCGACGGCTTGTTGAAGAGCATTGCCTGTTTCGAGCAGGCTGTCGAGGTCGAAAACACTTGCGCCGTGGCCTACGCCGGCTTGGCGGACGCGTACAGCCTGCTCGCCGATCACGGTTACTTGGATCCAGCGGAGGCCGCACCGAAAGCTCGCGCCGCGGCTCAAAGCGCGCTGAGCATCGATCCCGATTGCGCGGAGGCGCATGTCTCGCTCGCGTTCATCCGCACCGTTTTCGACTGGGCCTGGACGGATGCGGAGCCGCTTTTCCGCCGTGCCATCGAATTGAACCCAGGCTACGCCCGGGCGCACCATTGGTTCGTCGATTATCTATCCGATTTGGGGCGGCTGGACGAAGCGCTTTCGGAAGCTCAGATCGCGCATCACCTCGATCCTCTATCCCAGATCGTTTGGGAAAGCTGTGGATTCGTTCACATGCTGCGGCGTGAATTCGAGCTGGCTCTGCATACTTATCGGGAACTCGTGGAATTCGATCCCGCCTTCTACAAGGCCCATAGCTCGATGGGCCGGGTGCTCTTCCTGACGGGCTGCTACGACGAAGCAATCACTGCGTTTGAGAAAGCGCGCAGTCTTGCGCCGGATGCAACCTCCGTCCTGGCCGCGCTGGGACAGACGCTGGCCTACGCGGGCCGCACCGGGGAAGCGCTTCTAACGTTGGAGGAGTTGCAACGAACATCGCAAACCCGCTGGGTGCCCGCGGGGAGCTTTGCGGTCCTCCATCTTGGCTTGGGCAATCGCGAAAAGGCGCTCCAATATTGCGAAGCCGCGGTTGGGGCGCGGGAACGGACCGTTACCGGGTTCAACGTGCATCCCCTTTGGGAGCCCTTGCGCCGCGAACCCCGGTTTCAAGCCCTTCTCCGCCGCGTGAATTTGTTACCGTAAGCGCTTCGGTTACATTACTCCCCGCTTACTTCCGCCGGGCTTTAATCCGGGTCACAATCCCATATGGAACTTGACTGCGGGCGTACACGTACCAACGAATCAGGCGGGCGAAGCCGCGTCCGGCGACAATCTCGTATGGAAACTCGCATCCTTCGATCGCTGCTTGTTTTGCTGCCGATAAGTTGCGCCGCGTGGTCGGCCCAAGTTCCAGACGAAGCCACATCGCAGAACAACCTGGGAAGCCGTCTCTATTCTGCCGGGCAATTCAGGCAAGCCGAGGCGCCGCTGGCGCGTGCGATCGATCTATGGTCGAAAGAGCCAGGGGCCGGCGAGGAATCGCCCGACCTCGAAATCGCCCTGCACAACCTTGCCGCGGTATATCGCTCGGAGGGGCGATTGTCGGAGGCGATCCCGTTGTATGAGAGGGCGATCCACCTGCGCGAGAGCCGAGCCGGAGCGACCGATCTGGGTCTGCTGCTGCCGTTGGACGGACTGGCGCTGCTCTACCTGGATTTGCACGAGCTTCGGGAATCGAAATCCGTCTCCGATCGCGCGCTATCGATTGCGCATTTACATCGCGACGAGCAAACCGCGGAAGCCGCCGCCGCCTTCTCTGCCATGGGTTCGATACTGGCCGCTCAGGCTCGATACTCCGAGGCGAGATCGTGGATCGGACGGGCATTGAGCGTTCGCGAACGTCTGTTCGGGCCGGAGAGCTTGGAATGCGCCGGCGCCTGGATGGATTTGGCTCTGGTCTACCGCCGTGAAAGGCGGCTTGACGACGCGGCGCGAGCTTATGATCAAGCCCTAAAAATATATCGGGAGACGGAGGGGGCCAGCGGAATGGCCGCGGCGATGAGCGGCCTCGCCGGCTTACAGATCGCCCGTCATCGCAGCGCGGAGGCGGGCGATTTGTACGAACAAGCTCTGATGATTCTGCAAATGAGCCGCTCGTCGGACGATTCGGAGGTGGGCCAAGTGAAGGCGGAACTCGCCGGCGTCCGCGTCGCACAAAAACGAATGGCCGAAGCCGTAAAGCTATACCGCGGCGCGCTCGGCGTTTTGGAAGCGGCATGGGGCGCCGAGAACCCGCGGCTGCTGCCGTTTCTCGAGTTGTACGCCAAGGCGCTCCGCGCGCAGGAAGACTATGCGGAAGCGGCCGGCGTCGATTTCCAGAGCATGAAAATCCGCGTCAAGCAGACGCTAGGAAAATCTCCGGCGTGAGTGTGCGCACTGCGCGCGGGTCGGTGATCGGCCCATTCGGCATTTCGAAGGCAACGGCCGCAGCCAACGCGAGTTCTTGCGTCAACTCGGCTTCAATGCAGGCTATATAATCGACTGGCTTATGTCGCGAGAACGGATGATCCAAACGTCCCACCAAAGCGCAAAACGATGGATGCCTCGGGATTTACCGAGGTCCCTTCAGCGCGTTTATTGAGGCTTCCGGAATAAGCTGTCGAAAGCGGCTCGGGCGTCGTTCGGGCTGCGCGGAGCGGGAGCGTTCACCGCGGGACCGTTTCCAGAAGTACTAGAACCCGACTGGACCGCATCACGAGCGACCGTCATGCGAGGCTTAAACAGATCGCACTCGTTGGCCTGATCTTTCACGGCGATCCGCACGGGGATCGGCTTCTGGCATTGGAAGCGCGTGGACGGGTCGAAATGCGTGCATTGCTTGCAACAATGCAGCGCCGCGCCACATTTCGGGCAAGAGCCGCGAAAGTCCGTATCGGACGCCAATGTAGCCGAGCAATTGAAGCACCGGGCCGCTGTTACCGCCTGCACCAGCCGCGGAAGTCGCGGACCAGTGACATCCAAGGGCGGGCGTGGGCCAGGCGGGCGCGGACGTTCTTCGCGGGGACGGCCATTTTCCGTAGATTCGCGGCTGGAGTCCATATAGCCGCGTTGGCGGTACTTGCGTTCGCCTTCCATAAAGGTGCTGGTTGGCTCACTCCTTTTGTCGGTGCATTGGGTGGTTAGATAGACTTGACTTTCCACGCGAAACCAAGCTTCCGAACAAGGCTTCGTATTGGGAGACTTGCGGGCCGGGACGGGGGAGTCGCGATGAAACAAAGGCCCTAAACCACTATTTACCACGAACTGGGCTCGAAATCCAGTAAAATCTTCAAAAATCTTTATTTACAGCTTAATGGCTGCGGGCTAAAGCCAGCCATCCGTCTCCCCTGCCCATTTGATGGGCGCGTTACAGGGCCGGTTCAGCGGATCGTCGAAGTGGTTCGGACTGACTCGCACCGAGCAACCGAGTCTTCCTGTGGACAAGGGCATAAACTCCCTTCCAAACAACACTTTGGTGCCATTCTGTTCCAGCGGCGGAAGCGATAACACCTGCATTTCCGTCAATTCGCCTTCCGAGCCAACCCTTCCCACCACGGCTTCCACGCGCACGTCGGAAGGCTGTAACCCCGCGAGTTCCACAGTGGCCCTCAACGGCACGGCCGAACCGGTCACAACCGAGGCTTCCGGGCCGATCCCATAATCGACAATCGCAACGCGAGGCCACTTCTCGGCCACGGACAGATTCCACTCGGTGCGCGCCCGAGGCCGAGCGAAGCAGTCCCGGCTGGATTCTATGAAGCCCTGATGGGCCGGCTCGTACAGTTGGGTGAAATACTCGCCCACCATGCGCTGGCAATTGTAATTCGTGCTGATGTAGGCGAGCGATTGCTTGACCCTTCGCATCCATTCCGCCGGCATTCCCTGTTCCCGGTTGTCGTAATAGAGGGGCACGATCTCGTCTTCCAGAAGAGAATAAAGGGCCGCGGCGTGAACGTCGTCCTGATCCGGCTGATTCGGGTCGCGATTGCCAATCACCCATCCGCCTGTCAGCTCGCCGGCTTCGTCGAACCAGCCATCCAGGATGCTTAGGTTCAGGACTCCATTCAGACCCGCTTTCATGCCGCTGGTCCCGCAGGCTTCCTCGCCGCGGCGAGGCGTATTTAGCCACAGGTCCACCCCACCCACAAGCTCCCGCGCGGTCTGAATCCCGTAGTTCTCCACAAAGACGATGTGGCCCTGGAACGCGGGGTTGCGCGAATGCTGCACAATCTCGCGGATGAGGGACTTGCCCGGCCCGTCTTGCGGATGCGCTTTGCCCGAGATCACGATCTGCACCGGGCGGCCGGGGTTGGTCAGGATGCGGCGGAGCCGCTCCATGTCCCGGAAAAGAAGCGTCGCACGCTTATAGGTCGCGAAGCGCCGCGCGAATCCGATGGTGAGCGCTTCCGGATTCAGCGCCTCCTGAAGCCGCTTCACTTCGGAAGCGGGCGCCTTGCGGGCGATCGCGCTCTCCACAGTCTGATCGCGCACGAAACCGATCAGACGGCGTTTTCTGCGCCGGTGCGCCTCCCACAGCTCCGTGTCGGGGATTTCCGACACCTGCTCCCAAACCTTCGCCTCTTCGTGACCCTCGCGCCAATCTGGTTGCAGATATTGGTCGTAGAGATTCGCCAAATCGCCATTGATCCAGCTTGGCAAATGCACCCCGTTGGTGATGGAAGTAATCGGCACCTCCCAGACGGGGAGTTGGGGCCACAGGTCCTCCCACATCCTCTGTGAAACCCGGCGGTGGAGCTGGCTGACGGCGTTCCGGTAGGCCGAAGTCTTAAAGGCCGCAATCGCCATGGAGAACGGCTCCTCCGCGGCGTTGGGATTGCGCCGTCCCAGGGCCAGCAGATCCTCGAAGGCAATGCCGGCCTCCTGGCAATACGTATCGAAGTACTCGTGCATCAAGCCGGCGTCGAACAGATCGATTCCGGCGGGCACCGGCGTATGCGTGGTGAAAATATTGTCCGAGCGCGTGGCGAATTGTGCTTCCTCGAAACTCAGCTGCTGCTCTGCCATCAGCACGCGAATCCGCTCGAGAGCCAGGAAGGCGGAGTGGCCTTCGTTCATGTGATAGACCGTTGGCCGAAGACCGAGTTCCTTGAGCGCGCGTAGCCCGCCGATGCCCAACACTATCTCCTGGCGGATGCGCTGATGAAGATCCCCACCGTAGAGCTGGCCCGTGATGTCGCGATGAACCGGATCCGGATTCTGCGGAATGTTGCTATCTAACAGATAGAGCTTCACTCGCCCCACGTCGATGCGCCACACCTTCAGAAAGACCGTTCTACCGGCCAGAAGAACGTTAACCAGAACCTCGCCGCCGTCTTCCCGCTCCACAGGAGTGATGGGCAGCGCGTAGAAGTCGTTTAGCGGCATCTTCTCCATCTGCCAGCCGTCCGGAGCGAGCGTTTGCACCAGATAACCCTTCTGGTAAAGCAATCCGACTCCGACCAGCGGCAGCATCGCGTCGCTCGATGCCTTCAGATGGTCGCCCGAAAGGACTCCGAGGCCGCCCGAATAAATGGACAAACAATCGATCAGGCCGTACTCCATCGAAAAATAGGCCACCAACATCGACGTGGGATTTGGATGCGCGGCGGAAAGATAAGAGTCCTGCAGTTCGCAAGCGCGGCGGTACAAAGCGATATAGCGGGGATCGGCGGCGGCGCGCTCCAGCGTCTCCTGCGAAACGCGCCCTAGCATGACCACAGGATTGTATCCGGAACCCTTCCAGATGCCGTAATCCAGGCGGCGAAACAGAGCCCGTATAGAGTGATTCCAGCTCCACAGCAGATTCGACCCCAGTTCGGGCAAGCGCGCAAGCTGGGCAGGGAGAGCGGGACGGACGAGAAACTGCTTAACGGGTCGAATTTGGAACGGCATGAGGCTGCGCGAGAGGCAGAGAACAACAGAATAGCAAAGCGTTTGAGGCGCGGGCCGCGGCTAGGGCTAGGGCTGTCCGCCAGGGAAACGTTATTGTCGACCCCACTCTGAAGCTCGATGTGGAGGAGCGAATCGTCGGCAAGCGAGCCGAGCAGGTCCGCGCGCCGCTGTTGAACCGGGTCAATTCAATTAAGGAATTCCTTCATGGCCACGCCACGCGTCAGGCGCCGTGGCAGGATACGATGGCTTCAAATGATCCACGCATTCGTTTGCGAAGGCGTACGCACACCCATTGGACGCTACGCCGGCGCGCTGGCCGCGGTCCGCGCGGACGATCTCGCGGCGCATCCTTTAGCGGCGCTCAGAAAGAGGTTTACGCTCATCGACTGGGAAGCCCTGGATGAGGTGGTCCTCGGCTGTGCGAACCAGGCCGGCGAGGACAATCGTAATGTGGCCCGGATGGCGTCGCTGCTGGCCGGAATTCCGGTCAGCGTTCCGGCCGTGACGGTGAATCGATTGTGCGCATCGGGCATGGAAGCGGTCGCATCCGCTTCGCGCGCCATCGCGGCGGGTGAAATCTCGCTCGCGATCGCGGGCGGCGTCGAAAGCATGAGCCGGTCTCCGTTCGTCATGCCCAAAGCGACAGCTCCTTTCTCCCGCGCTGCCGAAATTCACGACACGACATTGGGATGGCGCTTCGTAAATCCCGCGATGCGGCAGAGGTACGGCGTCGATTCGATGGCGGAGACCGCCGAGAACGTCGCCCAGGCGCACGGAGTCGATCGCGTCGCGCAGGATAAGTTCGCTCTTTGGTCCCAACGAAAGGCAGCCGCGGCGCAGAAGGCAGGATTTTTCGCCGAGGAGCTTACTTCGGTCCAGATTCCCGGCCCCAAAGGCTCGATAAAGACTATTTGCGAGGACGAGCACATCCGTCCGGACACGACTCTGGAAGCTCTAGCACGTCTGCCCACCCCTTTCCGGGAAGGCGGGACCGTCACCGCGGGCAACGCTTCCGGGATCAACGATGGCGCTTGCGCGATGTTCGTGGCTTCCGAATCGGCCGCGGTGAGATTCGGATTAACGCCGGTTGCGCGCGTGCTGGGCGCCGCATCCGCCGGAGTCGAGCCGCGCGTCATGGGCATCGGGCCGGTCCCGGCGATCCGCAAGCTTTGCGATCGCGTGAAGATGAAGATCGAGGAGATCGATTGCATCGAATTGAACGAAGCTTTCGCGTCCCAGACGCTGGCCGTAACACGTGCCTTCGGCCTTCCTGACGATTGCGAGAAGGTCAACCCCAACGGCGGCGCCATTGCGCTGGGGCACCCGCTCGGCATGAGCGGCGCGCGGCTCGTTCTCACGGCTTCACATCAGCTCCAGCGCGCCAAACTCCGCTATGCGCTCGCGTCGATGTGCGTGGGCGTAGGACAGGGCATGGCATTGTTGCTAGAGCGGGTGTAGGCGATGGCGAGTCTTTGAAACCTACGGCGCTGCCTGCTGCGCTCGTTTCCCCGCCGCGCCGCCGCTTCCTCCGACATCGAAGTTGCGGAGCAGCTTTGGCAAGTGCGAAAGACCGGCTATGGGCGAGAGCGCGGCAGGAGCCCGATCTCAAGGTCGTGGGCCAGTGCTCCTCGTCCGCCGAGGCATTGGCGCTGCTTGAGGGCTCGGTAGACATGGAGCTGCTGGATGTCGATCTGGGTGAGGAGCGCGCCCTTTCGTTTGTCGAAGCAGCCCGGAAGCAGAACTGCGAGGGGCGCATTCTGGTGGTGACCGCCGGCATTGGCGGCGCCGAGGCCGTGCGTCAGATCCAGGCCGGCGTCGCCGGGATCGTCCACAAGCGGCACTCCGGCAAGGCGATTTGCGAAACCATCCGCAAGGTAGTCGCGGGAGAGCCTTATCTCGAGGAAAAATATCTTCCCTCTTTGATGCGCTCCGTCGACGATGCGCTCCGTCGACCGATCCCGGCCCTCTACGATTCCCCGGCTGACCGAGCGCGAGGAGGCGGTGTACGCTACGGCTACAGCATTTTCTTAACGCTAATTGTTCACGTCCGGTCCACCTGAGCCGCTCGCCGGACCGTTTCTCCCCACACCGGGCTGCCTAGGAAATCGTGCCATTCGCCGGGCATGCCGTTTAAGCGAAGCAGGGTCGCGATCTGCGCCCAATGCCGGATTTCGTGCATTAGAATGTGAGCCACGATTTTCTTGGGTGTTGTCGCGATTTCGAAATCCAAGATTTTGAAGTCTCTTGGCTTGTCCCATGCGTCCGTGGGAAAGGCGGCCAACAGATCCCTCAGCGCCTTCCTGCTTTGCTCGCCGAACTGAAAGAGGGCCTCGGCGTCGCGGTTTGGCAGCGCCGCCGTGTCGGTGAGCGGCTGTCCCGACAGCCTTTCGACGTAACGCTTCTCCGCCGAAAAGATGTGCCGGATCAAATCGCCCAGAATCGCGAAGCGGCCATCGCCGTGAGGGCCCACCGCGATTTCCAGAACGTTATCGCCGCGCTGACGGAACCAGTCGCGCCAGCTCTGGCGCTCCCAATCGGTGTACGCGATCAGGTCGTCGACGCTCAAATGGATGGACATGCCTTATGGTAAAGCGAACACTTCCAGCGTGCCGCCGGCGGCGATGGCGACGTATTGCTTTCCGTTCTTCCCCAAGTACGTCATCGGATTCGCGGTGGCGGCCTGCGTTCCGAGTTTGGTCACCCACAGCTCTTTTCCGGTTTTGGAATCATGCGCGCGGAAGCGGCCGTCATTCACCGAGCCGATGAACACCAGGCCTCCTGCCGTCGCGGTGGGACCCGCGAATCCGCCCGCGCGCCCGGTGTTCTGCTTGCCCGGCGGCAAGCCGTCCGTCACGCCCAGCGGAACTTGCCACGCGATTTCCCCGGTCGCCGCATTCACCGCATTCAAACGTCCCCATGGCGGTTTCTGACACGGCAGCTCGCCGAGCCCGGCGCCCGCTGGAGCGGTGAATGTATGAAATGGCCCTGGCCCATCCACGCTTGCACGTGTATAGAGCAGTTTCGAATCCCGCTCATCGGGCGAGTAAACCACGGCCGGCTTTTTCTTCTCCACCCATCCCACCTGCCCTCGATCCTGCGTGTACGCGAAGACGTAACCGAGCTTCGGGTCGTTGGCCATGCCGCCCCAATCCGTTCCGCCCGTTGCGCCAGGGAAAATGATGTTGCTTTTCGGCGGCGCGCCCTCTTCGTGGAACAGGAAAGGCGTGAACGGACCGGCATTGTAAAATCCGCCGCTGCGCTCGACCAGATCCTGACAGGCTTTGGCATGCTCGGGCGTGGTGTCTTCGGCGGTGACGAGGTCTTCGGGTTTGTAGCTCATTCGCGCCAGCGGGCCGGGCTTGACAGGAAACGGCTGTGTCGGCGAATACCATTCGCCGGGGACGTCGCCTTTCGCCACCGGACGCTCTTCGACGCCAAACACCGGCTTGCCCGTTTCGCGATTCAGGATGAACATCCAGCCGGTCTTGCCGATCTGTGCAAGCACAGGAATTCTTTTACCCTTTTGAGTAATTTCGAGAAGCGTCGGCGCGGGAGGATTATCGAAATCCCACAGGTCGTGATGCACCGTTTGGAAGTGCCACTTGTATTTGCCGGTCTGCACGTCGACGGCGACGATGGAGTTGCCGAACAGATTCGCGCCAGGGCGGTCCCCGCCGTAGTAATTGGAGGCGGGGCCGTCGATCGGCATGTAGAGAAGCCCGCGTTGCTCATCGCCGGACATCGCGAACGCCCAGATGTTGGTTCCCGAGCGGTCCTTCCAACCGTCATTCAGCCAGGTTTCGTGGCCTACTTCGCCGGGCCGAGGCACGGTGTGGAACTCCCACAGCTTCGCGCCGGTGCGAGCGTCGAAGGCACGCGTGTCGCCGGGCGGGCCGATTTCGGCTTCGAGCACGCTCGCGCCCACCAGCACAACGTTCTTGAAGATCGTGGGCACGCCCCCGTAGCCGATGGTCATGTCGACGATGCCTTCTTTGCCGAAGCCCGGATCGAGGTCGCCCGTTTTCGCATTAAGCGCGATCAGATTCCGCCCGGCCGTGAAGACGTTGCGTGGCGGATTTTGCGCGTCGCCGGGCCAATACGCGACGCCGCGGCTGGAGGCTTGGCCCATCGGAACTCGATAGCGCCAGACTTCTCTTCCCGTGGCGCCGTCGAGTGCGATCACCAGCGGCCCGGCGGGAACGTAAAGAACTCCGCTGATCGCGATGGGTGTAGCTTCGCTGCCGATGCCTCCGGCCCCGCCCTTGCCTTTCTGTTTTCCCGAATTGGCCGTAGGCGTTTCGCCCCGCGCGGTGAACGTCCAGGCGCGAGCTAGGCTCGCGACGTTTTTCGTTGCTATTTGCGTCAGGGGCGAATAACGCGAGCTTGTCAGGTCGCGATTGTACATCGGCCAATCGCCAGGCGGAGTGGGTTTGATCTGCGCGAATGCAGGAATCGCCGAGGCAAGCAACAGGGTCGGGAGAAGGCGCATGGAGCCAGTTTACTGTGACTCCGCATGCTACGATGCCGTGGAAAGGAATCCATGAACCGCATTGGACTGCTTCATCCCGGAGAGATGGGAAGCGTGGCCGCACTCACTCTTCAACGCGCGGGAAACGACGTCTACTGGGTTTCCGAGGGCCGAAGCGTCGCGAGCCGGCGGCGGGCCGAGGAACTCTGTCTTCAAGACGCGGGCACGCTCGACCGGTTGTGCGAGGTCTGTCCCACAATCGTCAGCGTGTGCCCGCCCGAATTCGCCGATGAGACGGCGAATCGCGCGATCGAGCTCGGATTCGGTGGCCTATATATCGACGCCAATGCGATCTCTCCGGAGCGGGCGCAGAGCATGGAGCGGCGCGTCACCGGCGCGGGGGCGACTTTCGTGGACGCTTCGATCATCGGACTCGCCACGCAGGAGCCGGGCAAAGTGTGGATCTATTTCTCGGGCGCCGATGCCGGCCAAGCGGCGGCGCTCTTCGGAAATGCCGGCCCTCTGCAGCCCGAGGCGATCGGCGATCGGATCGGCCAGGCGTCGGCCCTGAAGATGTGCTTCGCCGGATACAACAAGGGCGCCGCCGCGCTGCTGTGCGTCGTGCTGGCTGCCGCGGAGCAGCTCGGCGTGCGCGATCTGTTGACGCGGCAGTGGGCGCGATCGGATCGCGAGATGGCCGGCGCGGAAAAGAAGGCCGCGCGCGTTGCGGCCAAGGCCTGGCGCTTCGCCCCCGAGATGATAGAAATCGCCAACACGTTCGAAACCGCGGCCGTGAGCGGCGATTTCCATCGCGCCGCCGCCGATATTTACGCGAGATTGGATGGCTTCAAGGACACCGACGCGCCGCGGCTCGAAGAACTCATGCAAGCCCTAATCCACTGCACCGTCGCGTAACAGGCGCCCGAATGCTTCAATGTGCATCTGGACCTTGTCGCTCACCCTCAATACGAAAGTGCTGGGATTTTTCAAACCCCATTTAATGTAGGGAATCTCGAAATCCGTAGTGGCGCGGATCTGGCGGTTCTCGTTTTGAACAAGCAAATGGAGCGTTAGCTCATGGCTCGCCCCATGAAATTGGAACACGCCATGAACGTCGATCTCGGATTCTCCCTGTGAGGCGAGAGTACCGGTTATTCTGTCGGGGATAAAGGTCGCGTCCGGGTAACGCTCGCTTTCGAGGATCTCCTTGTGCATGCGGCGGTCGCGGGAATCGTTTCCTGTGCTTGCGCTAGTTACATCCACCACGATTTCGCCTCCAGCCTTGCTGGTATCCGAATCGAAGCGCATATTTCCGTGCTTCAGTTTGAAGGAGCCGTGAACCGTATGAAGCACGCTGCCCAGCGTGAACGTGATAGAAGTGCGCGCGGGATCCAAATCCACCGTTTGCGCCGCGGCCAGCGAAGCGCATCCCAGCAAGAGAAGAAAAGCCCGTCGCATACTACCAAGCCAGAATTCCGCGGCCCAGGGGGAGCATGGCGTTCCTCGCGAAATCGGGAATGGAAATCGCGCCCACGTGCATGGCCAACTGCTTTGCGAAGATGCGCGGCTCGGAGGCCATAGCGCGCAGCGCGCGCCGGCGAAGCCATGCGGAGCGGTCCATCGACAGCATCAGATTGGCCATAAACGCGGGTCGTCGCGCCAGCCGGCGGTGCGCCGCCTGATACGCATTCAGATCCCCGGAAGGCAGCGCGGACGCGAGCGCGAAGGCCTGTTCAAAGCTCAACCGCAAACCCTCCCCGGTGATAGCGTCCACCGACCCGGACGCGTCCCCCAACAGAATCACATTGCGCCGGAAAACCTTCCGCAGCAGCCGCGACGCGGAAACCGCGCCGCGTTCCGCTGAAATGATGGCCGCTCCGGTGAGTCTTGCGCTTAGGTCAGGGAAAGCGGGTAACGCGCGATCCAGCCGTAGATGCGAATCCCGCGAGATCGCCACCACGCAAACCTGATGCGGAGCTACGGGCGTGACATAGATCTGGCAGCCGCCGCCCCAATAAATCTCCATGCAATCGCTCCAGGGCTCGATTCGATAATGCCGCTGGAATCCAAACCGCTGAACCTCGTGCCGCGAGGCGTCCAGACCCGTCCACTTGCGGACACGCGAATTCTCTCCATCGGCCCCGATGATCCATCGGCACGAGACGACTCCATCATCGAGCCTCACGCCTTTATCGGACACTCCTCGCACGGCGGCGCCCCACAAAAGGGAGACGCCGGCTAGCATCGCTCGTTCCACCAGCGCTCCATGCAGGTGAGTGCGCCGGACGCCGAGGCCGCGGCCTGCGGGAAAGCTGGCCTCTACCGAGACGCCGTCTCCCAGAAATCGGATGCCGCGAAACGGATAACATCGCAGCGGATCGAGATCCACACCCAATCGGGCGAGCGCTTCCAACGCGTCGGGCATCAGCCCTTCACCGCAGGTCTTGTCGATGCGCGGGCGCGCGAAATCGGCTACGGCCACCTGAAAACCCCGGTCGCGAAGCGCGATCGCTGCCGCAAGACCGGCGGGTCCTCCGCCGGCGACAAAGACGTCGGTATACCGCGGCATTGCCGTCAATAGAGCCATTCTCAAACGTTCACGGCTCGGTGCGCAAGGCCGACAGTTTCGGTCCAAAAAGACGGCATGAGTTCGACCACGCTGGAGATTGCCCGCGCGAACGCATCGATGCGGCTATCTTCTATGACCAGGCGAGGAGCCTCCTTGAGAACAAGGAAGTTGTCGCCACGGAATAGAAGTGGGCGGAAGGCTTACTTTCGATGGCTAGCGAAGACAAAGCGGCCTACCTACTGAAGGCGGCTATGCTAGGGATCAAATTGTGTTGACGCTTGGCCGAAGCGCCCGGTTTCACGTCCAGCCGGCTCCAAGCCCCGGCCTCTAAACGGTAAACCGGGTAACCGTCAAAAGGATTGGTTGAGGATTCCACTCACCTGCGCAGCGCCAGGAACCGACCGAAGAAAGATCGGCCGCCCAACCTTCAGCTTCGCCTCGCGAAGCCAGGATTCGATCTCCGCGATGGACCAAGTTCCCGAGGTGCTGGTCAGAGCGAAAAACAAGTTAAGGACCTGGCTGACCTGATCGCCGCTCGCGGGAGAATGCGGCCGAATCATCTCTTGGATCACAAGTGTGCCTCCCGGTTTCAGCGCGCGGGCGGCCCGTTTCGCAAGGTCGCGATTCTGCGCATCGCTAAAGTGATGCGCCAAATTTGAAATCAGGATCAGGTCATAGATATTTTCGCCAAGATCGTCCGTAAGCGCGTTCCCAGCGCGATGCTGGACGCAGTCTTGCATGTTTTCCTGAGCCAAAATCGGCGCGGATTCTTCAATTGCCTCCCGCAGATCCAAAATCACGGCCGACAGCCCGGGATGCTTGCGGCACAGAGCCACCGAATAGTAGCCGTGCGATCCGCCGATATCGAGCATGAGCTTGGCCCCGGGCTTCACCGGCAGTCTGCGGCCGACCTCGTCCGCCGCTACGGAGGCGAGCGACCGCATCGCCCGCTGGTAGCGCCGCCATTGCTCCGCGCCGAAATTGCTTTCGTGAATATCGAGCGCCCTGCCGGTCTGGAGAAATCTTTCCAGACCTTCGGTGACTCGCCATACGTCGCGAACGTGCGGCATGTAGTCGAACAGCGACCACCGATTTTGCGGCGCCAACCACTTCCGTGACTTGGCGGTAAGCCGATAGCGTTGTGCGGAATACCGCAGATAGCCGGTGGACACAAGCGCGGGCAGCAGCGCCTCCGTCGCGCGCAGATCCAGCCCGCATGCCTCTGCGATCTCCGCCGCGCTCAGCGCGCCACTTTCAAGCCGCGAGAAGAGCCGCAGCTCCGTCGCGGCCATGATGGCGCGCGCGGAGATCAGCGCGATTTGGGTCTCCAGGATCGGCGTCGGAGCCAGATTCGCGCGTAAGGCAATCCAGTCCAAGAGTGAATCGGGTTTAAGAACAAGCCTCATAAGACGATCACTCTCGATCCTACTATTCGCCTTCCGATAGAAACTTTCAATGGAACCCATCAAAATATCGAAGGCGCGAAGCGACGCCTCCTTCTTTATACTTGGGAAGAAACGCTTCGCCTAGACCCGCCCCGTGGGCGTGGCGCCCGCTCAGCGCAGGAGAACAATTCGTGAATGAACTCGCCATCGTCCCTCCGCCGCCGCCCGAGGCGGTGCAGCGGAATTTGGCCTCCCGCGCGGCGGAAGTAGAAGCGCGCGTGCTGGACGCGTTTGCGCGCGCGTTGGAATCCCGGATGCCGAAAGGGCTGGCGCTGGCGGCGGTCGGCGGTTTCGGCCGTAAAGAGCTTTTTCCCTATTCCGATATCGATCTGCTGCTGCTCACGGCCTCCGATGCCGCCGTGCCGCCGCGCGAAGCTATCTCCGAGTTCCTTCAACTTCTCTGGGATGGAGGTCTGCGCCCCAGCCACTCCGTGCACAGCGTAGAGGACTGCTGTCAGGAGCATTCCGGCAACGCCGAGTTTACCATCAGCCTAATCGATCATCGGTTTTTGGCAGGCGAACGGGCCCTGTACGCTTCGCTGGAGGAGCGCTTCAAAGCATTTCTCGCCAAGCGAGGCTCGGCTGTGGCGGCGCAAATCGCCGCGCTCGCGCAGGCTCGCCGGGCTAAGTTTCAGAAGACCATTTATCATCTAGAGCCGAACATCAAAGAGACGCCGGGCGGCCTGCGCGATCTCCAGACGGCTCGCTGGCTGCAAACGATCGAGCCACGGGAAAACTTCCCTTCGCTTATGGGCGCGCTGGATTTTCTCGCCGGCGTTCGCATTCGCTTGCATGAGCTCGCGGAACGCGATCAGAACGTACTGAGCTTCGACTCGCAAGAGGCCTTGGCCGAGCAGCCGGCCGCCCTGATGCGCGAGTATTACCGCCATGCGCGCGTGGTCGATCGCGCCGTGCGCCAGGCGATTGAGGCCGCGACGGAAAAACCCGGCAGCTTGCTTGGAAAATTTCATGAATGGCGCTCCCGGCTTTCGACGACCGAATTCTCGGTGTGGCGGGACCGCGTGTTGCTGCGGACGCCTCAGCCGCCCAAAGATCTTCGGTTGTTCGAGTTCGTCGCGCGCCACCAACTGCGATTAGCGCCCGATACGATCGACCGGCTGAAAGGATTCATCCCCGTGGCCGAGTGGGCCGATTGGGTGCGGCTGCTGTCTCTGCCCAAGGCCTCGGCGGGTTTGCGCGCGATGCAGGAAACCGGGACCTTGACCGAAGCCCTCCCGGAGTGGCGCAACATCGAGTGTCTGGTGGTGCGCGATTTCTATCATCGTTATACGGTCGATGAGCACACGCTGGTCGCGATCGATTCGCTCGAATCGATCACGGACGGACGGTTTTCCGAGCTGTTCGGCGAAATCGAACATCCCGCGCTCATCCGTTTCGCGCTGCTGATGCACGATATCGGCAAGGGTTCCGGCCGCGATCATTCTCGTGAAGCCGTGCAAATTGCGCGAAGCGTTTTGAACCGCCTGGGAGCTCCCGAGCCAGATCGCCTCTCCGTCGAGTTCATGGTGGAGCGCCACTTAGAGATGTCGAGCGTGATGAGCTCGCGCGATCTGCACGACGGCTCGACGGCCCGCGCATTGGCGGACTCGATCGGCACCATCGAACGGTTGAAGCTGCTCACCATGATCACCTACGCCGACGTCAGCGCGGTGAATCCCCAGGCCATGACTCCGTGGCGGCTGGAGCAGCTCTGGCGCGTCTACCTGCTTGCCCATCAGGAACTGACCAAGGAACTTGAGACCGCCCGCATTCATGCCCCCGAAGGCGCGACGCCGGAGCGGGCGCGTTTTCTGGAAGGGCTTCCGACGCGATATTTGCGCATTCACAGCGCTGTGGAGATCGACGCTCATCTGGCTCTCGCGAAGCAGCTTGAAAGCCGCCCTGTGGCGATCGAGATCGAGCATCAGCGAAGCATCTACCGGCTCACTCTGCTAACTCATGACCATCCGGGCTTGTTCGCATCGGTCGCGGGTGCGATATCGAGCTTCGGGTTGAATATTTTAAAAGTCGAAGCCTTTACCAATGCAAACAACGTGGTGGTAGACACGTTCACTTTCTCCGATCCGCACCGGACCTTGGAATTGAATCCGAGCGAACTGGAGCGCCTGCGCGGCGTGGTGCGGCGAGTGCTCGAGGGAAAACAGGAAGCTGAGAAACTGTTGCGTGGGCGCCCCAAGCCGCTGCTGCCCGGCAAAGCGCGCCTGAAGCCGCGAGTGGCGCTGAAAAACGACGTCTCCGACGCGGCTACGCTGGTGGAGATCGTCGCCGAAGACCGCCCGGGTCTGCTGTACGATCTCGCCCGCTCGATTTCCGAAGCCGGCTGCAATATCGAAGTAGTGCTGATCGACACCGAGGCGCACAAAGCGCTGGACGTATTTTACGTCACGCGGCAGGGCGAAAAGCTGGACGAAGCCGCGCAGGAGCGGCTCCGCGAAAGCCTGCTGGCAGCGTGCTCGGCCACGCATTGACGCGAGCTATTCGATTACCTTTACAAGCCCGGACGCAGCGACGCGCTGATCGGAAGTGACCAGGCGAAGGCGATGGACACGCGCGGTGGCCACGATGGCGCGGCCCGCGGGCTCCGGCAGAAATCCGCCCGAGCGAGGAGACTCCCAGCGCGATTTCATAGGTGACCGGCAGAACGTGAAACAGGGAAGTGGACCGCAGATCGGCAAAGAATTCGTCTAGCCGCAGCTTCAGTTTTCCTTCGTCCTGCAATCCCGCGATTTCAAGCAAGCTATGTGAGTGTCCAGCAGGAGACGAGGCAGCGCCAACGTCTATTCCGCGGGGAAAGAATCCCAAAAATGGGCCGTATCGCTGTTTAGATATCGCCTTCGAATTGACGCCGCGCCCGCTCTTCCACGCTATAATAAACTGCCGATGGACATCTACGACGAGATCGTGCGCCTGCGCAAGCTGGGCCAAAAATGCGCGCTGGCGACGATCGTTCAGGTCAAAGGATCCATCCCCAGTTACGAAAGCGCGAAGCTTCTGGTTCGCGAAGACGGCTCGATGATGGGCACCGTCGGCGGCGGCTGCGTAGAGGCGGAGGTGTGGAACGCCGCGCGAGAAGTTATCGACACGGAGAAACCAAAAAATCTCTCCTTCAGCCTCGGTCAGGATGCCGCCTATGACGAAGGTCTGATCTGTGGAGGCCAATTGAATATCTTCGTCGAGCCTGTGATTCCACAGCCTCAGGCGTTCATTTTCGGCGGCGGCCACGTGTCGAAGAGCATTTCGAAAGTCGCGACGCTCGCGGGATTTTCCACCGTCATCGTCGACAATCGCGAAGCGTTCGCCAACCCGGATCGCTTCCCTGAAGCTGAGGCGACCTACGCGGAAGAATATGAGGACGTCTTCCCTAAGCTGTCCGTCACATCGTCAAGCTACCTCATAATCGTCACGCGCGGTCATCGCGACGACATGCGAGTGCTGCGATGGGCCGTCACCACTCAGGCCCGGTATATCGCCATGATTGGCAGCAAGCGGAAAACGATTTCCGTGATCCATGAGCTGGAGCGGGAAGGCTTCTCGCGCGAAGTTTTCGAAAAAGTCTTCGCTCCTATGGGATTGGAAATTGGCGCGGAAAGCCCCGAGGAGATCGCGGTCTCCGTGGTCGCGGAGATGATCGCCGTGCGCCGCTCGCCGCAATCGGATTGGCGCTCGCTTTCGAAATCCATTTTCGCGCACGATCGTCTGAAGGCATTGCTCAAGGCTTCCCCGCAGGCCGCAAGCGCTGTGCAGCGTTAGCTCCGGATGATCGTAGGCATTATCCTCGCCGCCGGCGCATCGCGGCGGATGGGCCGGCCGAAGGCGCTGCTGAGCTATCGGGGCGAGGCCTTTTTAAACCGCCTGATCCGCGTAGCGAACGGAGCCGCGAACCAGATCATTGTGGTCGTCGGGCCTCCTTACGCGGAGCAAATCCGCGCAAACGCGCTAGCCGGCGTAACTTTTCTGACCAATCCCGAGCCCGAGCGCGGCCAGTTAAGTTCGCTCCAGATCGCGCTCGCGGCCTTGCCGTCGGATGCGGACGGTTTCTTCTTCATACCCGTCGATTGCCCGGCCGTGACGGAGGTAACCGTGCAAGAATTGGCGCACGCCTTTAGCCAGCGGGATCCCGAAACCGTCTTCACGATCCCCCGATATGGAGATAAACGCGGCCATCCCGTCTTCGCCGCGCGGCTAATCGCCGCGGAGTTCCTCGATCTACCCCCTGCGGCGCAGGCGCGCGATGTGGTGCATCGCCACGTGAGCCAGACCTTGTACGTCGATGTGGACGATCCGGGAATCCTGGCCGATATCGATGATCCCGCTGCTTACCGCCAACTGATCGAGACGGCGCCCCCGATTGGTTAGGGCCCCTCGTTCTATTCCGAAACTAGTGGCGTCCCATGAGCCTCTATGAAGAGGCTGATCAAAAAGCTGTTCTCCGGCGGGCTGGGCATGGTGTGCATTTCCCTGCGCTGGGCGGCGTGGTCCAGCATCGCCGGTTCTTTATTGACACGCTACGGTTGGGTGCACGCGGGCCAGGCCTCCGCGCAAGACTGGCGATTGCCGCTTGAAATCGCCGGACCCGCCGGAAATAGGACAGGCTTCAGCTTGTCCCAAGACACTCCACAAAACGAATCCCAGCGCCACTTCCGCCAGTCTTGAATAATGGCGCTTGAATAGCGCCACCGCGGTGGAGGTTTCCTATGAATCGGATCGCGGCGTTGCTAGCTCTGGCATGCGCCATGTTGCCGGCACAAGCCCAAAGAGTTCGCGTGGATTTCGATCACGCCTGTCATTTTTCCCATTACAAGACGTATAGCTGGGCCCCCGCGCCCGAAGGCCAGTGGCCCGAGACGCTATTCCCGAACGAGCTAATGCGTGCGCGGATTGCCGGATTTATCGAAGACGCGTTCGCGGCCAAAGGCATAAAACACGTCGCATCGGGTGGGGATCTAGTGGTCGGTTACCAGGTCGCGGTGACCGAGGAGCCGATCTACACTACTTTCAACAACGGCTGGGGTTGGGGCTGGGACGGCGGGATCTCGACCACCACAGTGCAAACCGTCTACCATGGCACGGTAGTGGTGGAAGTAAGAGATGCGCATCGGGATAAGCTCATATTTCAGGGGGCAGCGACGCAGACCATTAGCTCCAGGCCCGCTAGGAACACCAGAAGGCTCGCCAGGGCGGTGAGTGAGATTTTCGAAAAATACCCACCCCAACTATGAACCTCAGCGGGGCAGACCATCCTCTTGTGGGGTCTGCCTGGTGGCTGAAGGCAGACGACAACTAACCCCGATCGTCTGCCAAACTCGCCATCAAATCGCCGCGTCCCCGAACCGTCGCGACGTCCGTCGCCACGCCAACGTCAGCACGCTACCGATCAGAATCAATCCCACCGAGAGCCCCGCCCACAATCCCGCCGCGCCTAGGCCCCGGCCAAAGCACAACTCCGCGCCCAGGGGCAATCCGATCGCCCAATATCCGGCCAAGTGGCACCACATCGGGGTGCGTGTTTCGCCCGCGCCGCGCAGCGCACCCGTCCCCACGACCTGAAGTCCGTCGAATAACTGAAAGAAAGCCGCGATCTGAAGCAGCGTCGCGGCCGTCGCGATCACATCGGTCTCTGGAGTAAACAGCCGCGCAATGGGGTGTGGAACGGAAATCAGCGCCGCCGCGGCGATCGACATGACGGCTACGCCCAATGCGAGCGCCGTCCAACCTGAGCGCGCGGCGCCTTTCGGATCGCCTCTACCCAGCGCGTTTCCCACACGAACGGCCGCCGCCGAGCTGATCCCCAACGGCAGCATGTAAGTGGTGCTCACCATGGTCAACGCGATTTGATTCGCGGCGAGCGAGATCGCGTTCAGCCTCGCGATCAGCACCGTCACCAGCGCGAACACCGCGATTTCGGCGCCCAGTTGGCCCGCCGCTGGAAGGCCCAGGCCAAACAGCTGCGCGATCCTTTGGCTGTCCGGCCGCCACGATACTCGCCGAAGTTCCGGCTCGCGCCGCCACAGAGTCGCGCCAAGCGCCAGCGCCATATACAGGCGCGAGATGCAAGTCGCCCACCCCGATCCCTCCGCTCCCATGCGCGGCGCGCCGAAATGGCCGAAGACCAGCACCCAATTCCCGGCAACGTTCACCAGGTTCGCCGTGATCAGCGTCCACATCACCGGACGCACCATGTGCAGCGCCTGCAAATACCGGCGAAAGGCGAAGTACAGCAGTAGGGCCGGCGCACTCCAGTTCAACGCGTGCAAATACGGCCGCGTGGAACGAAGCACCTCCGGCGCGATGCCGAACGCAGGCAGCGCCAAATCGAGCCCGCGAACGCCCCCCATGACCAACGGCATCAACAGGGCCGCTACCCAAACTCCATTGACGAGCCAGCGCCGGCACTCTTCCGGCGAGCCCGCCCCCGACGCCTGCGATACCAGCGTGTCCAGCCCCAGCAGGACACCGCTGGCGCAGATGCCGATTCCGTAAAACAGCATCGCGCCCAACCCCACCGCGGCGATCGCGTCCGCGCCCACTCGGCCCACCATCATGGTATCGACGATGCCCATGGCCATCCAGCCGAGCTCCGCCAGAACGATGGGCGCGGCCAGGCGCGTCATCGCCCTCAGTTCTTGAACGCGGAGCGATGGCATCGCCGGTTTCGTAGGAAGCGCCGAGGTCATCCAATATCAGTAAACCAGGATGGCAGCGCCGCATCACGCAACTACCGGCCCGGCGCGATACTAACGCCACGCCCTAGGAATGCCTGGAAACCCAGAACAGCAGCCCGAGCACCACCACCGGAATAAGCGCCAGCATCGCATAAAACGCGATCTGCCGCAGCAGAGGCGTCCGCCGCGAATGCCAGTCCTTTAGCTCCGAGCGGTCCGCGACCCCGACCTCCGACGGATTCGCCAGATCCTTCGCGAACTCCCGCGCGCTCGCGTATCGATTCGCCGGATCGCGTTCCAAGGCGCGATAGATAATCTCCTGCACCTCGGGCCAAATTGTGGGCTCGATCTCCCGCGGAGGGACCGGATTATTCAGCAGCCGGTCGTTCATGATCTGAAAAGGATTCGGCCCATTGAAGGGCTTCTTTCCGGCGAGCATCTCATACAGCATCACGCCCATTGCGTACAGATCGCTGCGGCCGTCGCCGCGTTTGCCTTTCACCTGCTCCGGGGAAATGTAATCCGGCGTACCCATCACGTTGCTCAATTTTGCAAACGTCAGCCGCCGCGCCCCTTCTAACGATGCGATCCCGAAATCGATCAACTTGATGTTGTCCCGGTCGTCCACCATGATGTTTTCCGGCTTCAGATCGCGATGCGCCACGCCCCGCGAATGGATGTATTCGAGAGCATCCAAAACCGCAAGCGAAATGCGGATCGCGCGATCCTGATCCAGCTTGCGCTCGTCGTGCAGGATCTGGCGGAGCAGTCGGCCTTCCACCCATTCCATGACCATGTAGAACTTGCCGGGACGGGGATCTTGGTAGACCTTCATGATGCCGGGATGATCCATTCTCCGGCCGATCTCCGCCTCGCGCTGAAACCGTTCGAAAAACTGAACGTCGGACTCCATTTCCTCATGTGGGATTTTGATCGCAACCGGCTTGCCATCGCGCGTGTCGACGCCTTTGAAGATAGACGCCATGCCGCTGCGCGCCACTAGCCGCTCAATCTGGTAGTCGTCTAAGGTATCGCCGGCGTGAAGTGCGGTCATAGTAGGACAGCTCTGGCTTGTCCGAAGCTGGAAGGACAAGCTTAGCGTGTCCAAAGGTTGGAGCGGTCCCTCCGTTCACGTTACCGCAGCTTATACGGCCGTCCGCGATACATGCCCACGCGCTCCACGCTGCGAATTCGGATCAGCAGCACACTGACATTATCGCTGCCGTCGTTCTTATTGGCAAGCTCGATCAGCGCGCGCGCGGCTTGTTCCAGCGCCGGGGACTCTCCCAGCGTCCGCGCGATCTCCGCGGGCGGCACCGGGCCGTGCAAACCGTCCGAGCACAGCAGTAGCACGTCACCCGGCATCACGTGATGCTCACTCACATCCACATTCACGAATAGATCCATGCCCAGCGACCGGCTCAGCACGTGGCGGGTTTCGGCCTTGGCCGCTTCTCGCGCAGACATCACGCCCAGCCGCACCTGATCGTTTACCACCGTGTGATCTCGGGTAAGCGACATGGCGCGATTATGGCGAATCAGATAGCACCGCGAATCGCCCACGTGCGCGATCGTTGCGCGATCGTGCCGGAGAGCGCAGGCGACGATGGTAGTCGCCATCGCTACGCCTCCCGGACCTGCGCTTCGGCCGGTTTCATAGACTTTGATATTCGCCGCTTGCACCAGCCTCGGGAGCAGCGCGGAATGCAGATCGCCCGAGGCAGCCGCTCGGTATCCCGCCATCAGCGCCTCCACGGCCGCCCGCGAGGCAACCTCCCCGAACTCCTGTCCTCCCACTCCATCGGCTACCGTAAACAGCCAGCCCCGCTCCGGAGCTTCGGGAGCAACATGGCCCAGAAAGTCTTCATTATGTCCGCGAACTCGGCCGGGGTCGGAAAGCAGCGCGAACTCGACCTCCAGCGCGGAACTTCTCGTGGTTGCGGAGATCTCGCGCGCAGCCTCGACCAGCCTAGCCGGTATTCCTCGATGATGCGGCACAATCCCCCTCTTCGACGAAAAAAACGCGCGGGCGGAATCAGATCCGCCCGCGAAATCGAAGCGACCAGGAATTTATGCCGTGGCGCCGCCCCGCTGCGTAACCAGCGTCGTGCGCCCACTCGCCTTGCTCGCCCGGACGAAGTAGATCCCGCCGAAAATCCCCCACACGGCGGCGATTCCCAGCGCTAGCAACGGCTCCGGTTTCGTGCCGATCCCCATGAAAGGCAAGACGACGTATGCGACCATACATCCGAGGTTCGCCACCAGCCCAAACAGCGGAATCAGCGTGTGCTTGATCGGCTTGTACATGGGGTGTTTGTGAAACGCGACCATGCAAATGACGCAGCTCAGGCCGTACAGCAGGAAGGTTCCGAAGTTCGAACCCAGCGTGACCAACAGCAAAGTATTGGGCAACGCAGCCATTTTGTCGTGCGTGCTGTAGCCGACGCTCGACAGGATGCCCTGCGGAAGCGCTTTGATGTCGCTATCCTTGGGCGCGGCACCGTCGCCGAAAGCCACCGACACCGCGATGATGCCGATGATCGCCGAAATCACCGCCAGCGTCCAGATGGAGCGATGCGGCGTCAGGTTCTTCGAGTGCAGCAAGCCGTAGTGATCGGGAAGCTCTTCGTCCTTGCCCATCGCATAGGTGACGCGCGCGGCCGTGCTCATGCAGGAAAGCGTCGTTCCGATAATCGCCAGGAACACCGTGAACGCCATGATCAGCATGAAGGTCTTTCCGTGACCCGCGCCGAAAACCGCGTTGCCGATCACCACCATCATGTCGCCGATCGGCGCCGCCGATCCCGTCGCGCTTTGCATCGTGTACCCGCTGTTCAAAAAGTAGTTCGCCGCAAAATACTCGATCAGGTAGCAAAACGCGCCTTGCACCAGCAGCGATGTCACCACCGCGATCGGAACGTCTCGCTTCGGATTCTTGGCCTCCCCGCCCATCGCGGTCACCGATTCGAAGCCCACTAGAATCAGAATGGCGATCGTAGCCTGCACGAATGTAAATCCGAAATTATGGATGCTCACCACCGAGCCCGCGGTCGGATGAGTCAGGAAATTGCCCTTATCGTCGTGTTCGGGATAGGCGATCTTGAAGGGAACCGGCTGTCCGGCGGCGTCCAGCTTCGGCTTCGGAGTTCCATCCGCATTCCGCACGATGACGTCGGCGGGCTTGCCGTCCACCGTCTGCGTCTGCGTGGCGAATTCATACGTGTAAGCGTCGCCCGAGGCCGAATCGAAGTTCCACGCCTCGCTTCCCGGCGGATGGTTCATGCGATAGCCGAACGCCATCACCGAAAAAATCAGCAGCGCGCTGATCTGGATCACGTTAATCGCGATATTGACGGAAGTCGCGCCCACGACGCCGCGATACGCGATGTAGGCGACCCCAAACGACGTCGCCACGGCAATCAACGCCATGAACACCGGTCCCGGAAGAGAAGCGCTCATGAACGACGGCCAGATGGTGCCCGCCAGGTATCCGCACAGGACGCCCATGACGCCGCACATCACGCCTGGATAAATCCAGTAATACAAGTGCGAGCCCCAGCCCACGATGAACTTCGAAAGCCGCGCGTACCGCCACGCTTTTTCATGGTTGAGGAAGGATTGCTCCGCGAAATAGTAGGAGCTGCCCGTGCCTGGATACAGCTTCGCCAATTCCGCGTAGCAGACGGCGGTGGACAGGCACAGCAAGAGAGCCAGCACGATGCCCGCCCACATGGACGGCTGGCTGTTTCCCGCGGTCGCCTGGATGAAAAAGGTGAGCCAAAGGAAGGCTCCTGGAGCGATGAGCGCCATCGCGTTCATCGTCAACCCCGTTAAGCCTAGGGTCGCTTGCATTTGTGGTGCTTGGTTGTCGGCCATTGAAAACCTCTTATGTTTTGATGGACAGCTACAAGGCTGGCTATGGGAGCGACGTGGCTTGTGTTACAGCATATCCGCGTTTCAGAAGCATTACCAATAGATAGTTTTTATTAGACCGATTGGTCATCGGAGGGTGGGCTTTTCCCCGCGCGAGCTTCGGCCGCAAGCCCGATTTAGCTGGGCGCTTAGAATAAGGCCATGGACCAGGCACGCCAAAGACTGATTCGCTGTTTCGAAACCGTCTTTCCCGAAGCCGCCGGGGAAACGATGGTTTTGGCGACGCCCGACTCCGTCGAACGATGGGATTCGCAGAATCACATTCTATTGTTGAATGTGATCGAGGAAGAATTCGGCTTTCAATTTCCCCCTAACGCCCCCGACGAACTGATGAGCTTCGCGGATCTCGAGACATTTCTCAGCGCACGCGCCTCTGCGCCATGACGGCCCCCCGGCCCGTTTGGGAGCAATCGCTAAAGGAAGCTCAGCAGTCATGTCGTTTCGCTCTGGAGGATGCGCCGGCTGGAATCCCCGCTCCTGAAAGTTGCTTCTCATCCCTTCTAAAGATAGGCTCGGCTCCCTTGAAGGCATCGCAGTCGGACGCCGTCTGCCGCAAGCTCTTTCCGCGCTGGGTTTTGCTAAACGCGAGCCTCGCCGCGATCGGCCGGGTCCCCGATTGGCCTGTCGCGGATTCGGTCAAAAAATTATGGATTGAAGAGATCCTTTTCTGCGCCCGAGCGGCGCCCGCCGCAAGCCCGATTTTCGATCCGCGCGATAAGCAATTCCGAGAATTCGCTCGCCTCGTCACGCTTCGCCGCGCGCCGGCCGGACAGTTCCATTGGGAAATGGGAGGATTGCCGCGGTCATACATTCTCCACACGCCCAAACGAAAATGGCCTGAATTAGTCGAAATTCTCGAGCGCGGCGGCGCTCGAATTCTGTCCGGCGCTGTGCGGGGCTTTCCTCGCTTCGTCGATCTTCACTTGAACGTTCGCCGTAAAAACCGCCTGACGGTCTCGGAGCGCGAAGGGCTGCTGAGCTATTTCCGCCTTGCCCGCTCGCTCGAGCTCCAACCCGAAGTGAGAGGAGTGTGTACATGCAGTTGGCTCTATTGCGAAACCACCGGTAAGGTGAGCCCGCCGCTCGCCTGGCTCCGGCGCTTTTATCTGGAGAACGGCGCCTTCGTCGCTTCCATCGGAACCGCGCCGTCCGATTCCGGCTTTCTGGAAGGCAGCGAAATGCGCCGCAAGCTCTACGCCGAAGGTGCCTACCGCCCCCGCATGACCTACGCGCTATGGCTTCGCGACGACATTCTTGCGTGGGCAAATCGCAACCCCGAATTGGAAGCCAGCGTCTGATTGATCAAGGAATGCCGCGCATGGACGTCCCACCAAAATGCCGCCGCGCCCGCTCGCAGATAACCCTCTCGCAGACGATTGAGCCACTTGATCGCGACTTCTTTCGTCTTCCACTGGCCGGGAGCTTGCTCTCCAAACGGCCCGGAGCTGCAAACGCTGAAAGAATAGCCATCGGAGCCATATTTCCCCGGCGGGTCCCATTCCGATCGCGGCCGCCATCGCGGGGGCAGCTTGCGCATCGCGCTCCGGATCGGCGGCGCAATGCGCCCCGCTTTCCGCAAAATGCGCCAACCGAGTTCATGATTCAGGATCGGAGCCGTCGCATAGCCGGTTTCTCCATTTACGAACTTAAAGGCGGAATAGCCCAGCTCGATCAATCTTTCCAGAATCGGATCAGAGAAATTCAATTCCAGGGAAATGTAAGGAGGCGCTGTCTCAAGCGTCAGCGATTGCAATGCGTGGACATCCGCGCCCTCGATATCCACCTTCATGAAAAACGGCAATCCGTGCTCGGAGGTAAGCTGCCGGGTCGTCACGCATGAAACCATCAATTCCTCCCAGCGTCCGCCGTTTTTGCCCATCTCCGGCTTGAAAGACGACCACGCGCTATCTGTCAGATTGCGGTAAAACGTGAACTCTCCTGGCTCGCTCAGCACGCCGGCATTGACGATCTTCATCCGCCCATCGCGGATCTCCGGATCAAACCGCCTCGCGCACTCCTCGGCCAAAATCGGGTTCGCCTCTACGCCTACCACCCGATATCCAAGACTCAGATAATAGGCCGCATCCTCCCCCGTGTGGAGTCCGATATCGAAAATTAGATCGCGCTCCATGCCAAAATGCGGCAGCGGCCGCTACTCGATCTCGTATTTGCGCAACAGTTTATCCCAATGGCCGTGCGCCGTGAGCAGCAGCTCGCAAATCTCGCGGACCGCGCCCCGTCCGCCGGGCGCCGATGTGACGTAATTCGCGATTTTCTTGACCTCGGGCCGCGCGTTCGCGGTCGCAATCGCCAAGCCGACGCGCCGCATCACCACTGCGTCGGTCAGGTCGTCGCCGGCGTATGCGATCTCTTCGAGAGCGATTCCGGTCGACGCTCGGATTTCGTCCAGAATGGGAATTTTCTCGATATGTCCTTGGTAGACATAGCGCATTTTCACCTGCTTGGCGCGTTCCTGCGTCGCGGGCGAAACGCGACCGCTAATGACTCCGGTGTCGATCCCGTGCCAGGAAAGCCACTGAAGTGCGATCCCATCCTGGGAATCGAAAGCTTTGGTTTCGAGCACGGTCCCATCTGGCTGCGGGATGTTAATCAGGCGACCGTCCGTGAGCACTCCGTCCACATCCATGAGCAGCAGGCGCACGCGCGCGGCGCGCTTGAGGATTTCGGGGTTCACTCTTCGGGGTTCACTCGATGACGCGGTCCAAAAGCACGGAGAACTGGCGCGATTTCTCGCCCACCCGCGCTTTCAAAGCCGACAGCTCACGCTCCATCGTGCGGAGCCGATCGGCCAAATGGAGGCTCGCCAACACGGCGATGCGAGTCGAGTCCACGTTTCCGGCGCGCTGCGCGATAGAGACCATCAATTCATCGACTTCGCGCGCAAGCGCTTCGATTTCGCTCGATTCCTCGCTGGCGCTAACTGAATACTGTTGGTGAAATATTGTGACGCGAACTGTTTTCGGTCCAGCCGCGCCTTCCATCAGAGCAATTCCATTTGCCCGAGCAGTTTCTCGATGCGGGTTCGGACCTGCTTGCGCTCGCCGCGCAATACCTCGACTTCCTGACGAAGCTTCTGAGATTCGGCGAGGGCGGCGCCCGCGGTTTTGCGAGCCGATTCCAACTCCGCTATCGCGGAGTCACGCTCGGCGCGGAGCGTCGCGACAAGCTCGGCGGCGCGCCGGATTCGGTCTTCCAGGCTCGCCAGCGCGTCTTCTTCGGGAAGCGGTAGAAGGGAGGGAGCGGTGGCTTCCATATCAGCTCCTTGCCGGCTCCTGCTGGAGCGCCTCTTTGGCCTGGTTCACCAGCGCGTTGAAAGCGACGGAATCGTTAAGAGCAATATCCGCAAGGCTTTTGCGATTCAACTCCACGCCGGATTTCTTCAGGCCATCCATAAAGCGGCTGTAGGAAATATCCGCGGCGCGGCAGGCCGCCCCAATGCGCACGATCCAAAGGGATCGGAAATCGCGCTTCTTCAGACGGCGCCCCACGTAGCCGTATCGGAGCGATTTCTCCACCGCCTCCTGAGCGGCACGATACAGTTTGCTCTTGGTTAGAAAAAAGCCTTTGGCCAGATCCAACGTCTTCCGCCGGCTGGCTCGGCGCTTGGTTCCGCGTTTTACTCTCGGCACGTTTTCTCTCCTTCTGGAATTTAGAGTCCGGCGAATTTCGCCGGCCTGGCGGCAGGCACGTGCGGCGCGCTGTTAGCCAGGCTCCCGCTCGATGGCGGAAGATATAGGCGCCCTAATACGGCAGCATGCGGTTGATTTCCGGGCTGTTAGCGTCGTCCGCCACTGTACCCTGGCCCAGCCGCCTCTTTCGCGAACGGGACTTCGACGTGAGAATGTGACGTGCGAAGGCGTGATGGCGCTTGATCTTGCCGGTACCGGTCTTTTTGAACCGTTTGGCCGCGCCTTTATGTGTCTTCAACTTCGGCATTGCTGTTGGGAACTCCCTTAAGGGAAATCTTTTCTAAGATAGCACACGAAACGAGCGGCTTACACGATTCGGACTCGTGTGCGGCACAGGTCAACGCGACGGGTCTATCGCAAAGCCGCCCGAGGCGCTGTTTCAGCTCTCCACCGACACCCGCCGGATCGCCGTGGCGCGACCCGTGGTCTCGTCCACTTCCACCACCACCGCGTGCAACTCCGCCCCGTGCCGCGCCGCCTCCATGCGCACCGGCAACTGCGTGAGAAACCGGCGGAGCGCGATGTCCTTGTCCACCCCAATAATGGAACGATAAGGACCGGTCATCCCTACATCCGTTTGGTATGCCGTGCCATTGGGTAGAATGCGCGTATCGGCGGTCGGGATGTGCGTGTGAGTGCCAATCACGGCCGAGGCGCGGCCATCCAGATACCAGCCCATGGCCATTTTCTCACTGGTCAGCTCGGCGTGAAAATCGACGAAACGCACTTTCACTTCCGCATGGAGCGAAGCCAGCAGGGAATCGGCTTTGCGGAAGGGACAATCCGTCGCGGGCATGTAAACGCGCCCCTGAAGATTCAGAATCGCGCACTGGACGCCGTTACGCGCCTCCACTACGATCATTCCGGCGCCTGGCAACTCCGCGGCGTAGTTGGCGGGGCGCAAAAGGCGCGGCGCCCTTGGAATGTAGTCGTAAAGCTCCTTTTTGTCCCATACGTGATTGCCGCTGGTGAGGACGTCGATGCCGTAGCCGAACAACTCGTCGGCGAGCGGGGGCGTGATGCCAAATCCGCCAGCGGCATTCTCCCCGTTCGCGATAGTGAGGTGAATTTTTCCGGCGGCGGTTATTTCGCGCAGATGCCGGGCGACCATGGCGCGCCCGGGTGAAGCGAAAATGTCCCCGATGAAAAGAAGATTGGTCAAAAGAGCACAGGCGGAACAGGAGCGCACCGCCGAGCCGTCCTAACCTCCGTCATTTGACCCCGAACTCAGCAGGGTGGAGTCCTCCGCGCGCCATCAGGCTTCTCCATGGCGGCTATCCGCCGGAGCTTGCTCACCGGCGCGAAATCGAGCCGGACCCCATGACATTGACTGTTGGATCAATTTTTGGAAGCCGCACACAAACGCGGCAGGAACGCTCCCTAGACGATACTAACAGAAAGGCGCGCGGCGCCTTAACCGAGCCTGCCCAGATGACGCACAGGACGAATTCCTTGACCACAGGGCCAGATTTTTTCAACCAAGATCCAGCGAAAGGCTACAATGGAACTCAAGCATTAGCCCGCGCGTCCAAACTGCTTCGCAAAGTCTCGGACTGGAGTGTTTCGGGCCAAGTACATTTTTGTCGGATACCCTTTGAACATACAAGCTGAAGCATGTCCCAGATGAAGTCTCTTCTCGCGCTGGCAGTCTGTCTGCCGCTTGCGGCGCAAACGTACACCGTCACCACGGTCGCCGGAGGCGCGCCCGCCCCCGCGGCCGCAGGCGCCACCAATTTGGCTCTGGGAGGGCTCGGCAGAGTCGGCACGGACCCCGCGGGCGACGTCTACTTCACCGCGCTAAATTCCGTCTACATGCTTTCTTCCAGCGGGACGGTAACGCGCGTCGCCGGCAACGGCCGAGCCGGATTTTCGGGCGACGGCGGACCTGCGTTGAGCGCGCAACTGAATGCCCCGCAGGGCGTGACGGTGGATACTCTCGGCAACATCTATATCTCGGATACCGGCAACAACCGCATTCGGGTGGTTTCGAATGGAATCATCTCCACGTTGGCGGGCAACGGGAAGCCCGGCGACAGCGGCGATTTCGGCGACGCGACGCAAGCTCAACTGCACATTCCTCTGGGTCTCGCGTTGGACACGTCCGGCAACCTATACATCGCCGACTCCGCCAACAACGCGATCCGGCAGGTTTCAGGCGGCGTCATCTATCGATTCGCCGGAAATAACATCGGAGGCTTCTCCTCGGATGGAAGCCCAGCAGTCGACGCCGCGTTGAACGCGCCCAGCGATATCGCTTTCGATACTTCGGGAAACCTCTATATCGCCGACACAGGCAACGGCCGCGTCCGAAAGGTGGATGCTACCGGGATCATCAGCACCGCGGTCGGCGGGGGCACCTCGTACACCGAAGGCGGCTTGGCAACGGCAACCGTCCTCTCCGGACCTACCGGCGTCACCGTGGACTCTTCCGGGAACATTTTCCTCGCGGATCGGGATGGCAACCGGATCTTCAAAGTGACCGCCACAAACAGTACGATTAGCACCGTCATGGGCGCCAGCGGCTCTGGATTTTCGGGCGACGGAAGCGCCGCCTCGAAAGCTCAAATGAACTCACCCGTCAGCATCGTGGTGGACCCGAACGGCAACCTCTTCTTTATCGATTTGCGCAACGCGCGCGTGCGCAAGATCACGTCTTCGGGCACGATTAGCACGGTCGCCGGAAACGGGCTCGTCACGTACTCCGGCGATGGCGGATCGGCGCAAAACGCTCTAATGAGCGCGCCTGCGGGAGTCGCCGTCGCGCCTGGGGGCGTGGAGTACATCTCCGATACCAACAATCAGCGAATCCGCGCCATCGCGCCCGATGGCACGATCTCGACAGTCGCCGGTAACGGAACGCCCGGCTTTGCGGGCGATGGCGGAGCGGGCACAAGTAGTCAGTTGGCGTTTCCTAGCGGCCTCGCCGTGGACAACGCTGGAAACTTGTATATCTCAGACACCGCGAATCAAAGGGTGCGCAAGCTGGCGGGAGGCTCTATCTCCACGGTCGCCGGCAACGGAACGGCGGGCTATGGCGGCGATAACGGCGCGGCCACAAACGCCCAAATCAACTCTCCCGCGGGGCTCGCGGTGGACGGCGCGGGCAATCTGTACATCGCGGACTTCAGTAACAATGCCGTCCGGAAAGTAACGTCCGGCGGCACGATCACGACCATCGTGGGAAATGGCGTCGCCGGCTACACCGGTGACGGTGGCCCCGCGACTCAAGCGCAATTGAACGGACCGTCCGGGCTCGCGCTGGATTCCTCCGGAAACCTCTTCATCGCCGATTCCGGCAATCACGTGGTCCGGAAAATCTCCGCTGGGGGAACGATTTCCA
Organism: Bryobacteraceae bacterium; assembly: GCA_036557165.1. Taxonomy (GTDB): domain Bacteria; phylum Acidobacteriota; class Terriglobia; order Bryobacterales; family Bryobacteraceae; genus Palsa-187. The sequence goes on along the minus strand of DATBIA010000064.1, from coordinate 5,317 downwards.
CCTTCGCGGGAAACCGGACCAGCGCCAGTTCGGGAGACGGCGGACCAGCGACCGCCGCGCAGCTTATCGTTCCCACCGGTCTCGCGGTCGACTCGCAACAAAACGTTTACATCGCCGATTCCGGTGCGAACCGGATGCGGCTGGTGACCGCGGGCGGGCTCATCGTAACGATCGCCGGGTCTGGCTCAGCGGGCTATGCTGGCGACAACGGGCCCGCGACAAGCGCCCAGTTCAACGGGCCGACGGGCATTTCGCTGGACACCTCGGGCGATCTTTATGTGGCAGACCGGATCAACAATGCAATCCGGCTTCTGCAGTTGGTCTCGCCCGTGCCTTCCGCGGGCGCCGTCACCAGTGGCGCGAGCAATCTCGCCGGTCCTATCGCGCCAGGGGAGACTGTGGCCATCTATGGCAGCGGCCTCGGCCCATCCACTCTGACCATATACCAGCCCGACAGCAACGGTAACATTCCGCTCCAAACCGCCGGAACTAGCGTCTACATCAACGGCGTGCCCGCTCCCGTCATCTACGCGTGGACCAATCAGGTGGGCATTATCGTTCCCTATGAGGTCACGCCTGGCAGCGGCGGAATCACCGTCCAATACGGTGGACAGATTTCCTTGCAGCTGCCCGTGACCGTCGCTCCCACCGCGCCCGGCCTTTTTACGGCGGATGGCTCCGGGAAAGGCCAGGCGGTAGCGATCAATGAGGATGGGTCGGTGAATACGTCGTCGAGCCCTGTGCCCCAAGGACACGTGATTTATCTATACGCCACTGGATATGGATTGGTGACGCCGGTCCAAGCCGATGGCGCGCCCAATAATGCGGGCTTTGCAAATCCATTGCTGCCGGTGACGGCGAGTGTCGCCGGACAATTCGCGACAGTTCAACGCACCGGTGGCGATACCGGTCTTCCGGCGGGAACCATCCGTATCGACGTCCGCGTCCCGGCGGGCGTCAGCGGCAGCGCAATTCCCGTCTCGATTACGATCGGTGGAGTAACGAGTCAAACGGGTGTAACGATCGCGGTTCAGTAGGACAACGATCCCTTGGTGGAGCAGGCTTCACCTGCAACCGAGGTTTCAGCCTCGGCCGCTGCTGGACGACACGTCAAGACGGGGACTAAAGTCCCGTTGCAGGCTAAAGTCCGCTCCACCTTTACCGCGGCGTGAAGAGGTCCCCAAGCGACAAGCTGAAGCTTGTTTTTACTACACTTGCCGCAGTTCCACTTGCTTGTACATCGCGCGCGTCTGCTGCAGCGAGGGGAACTTGATGCCCGGAAGGGTTGCCGTCGCCGTTCCGGCCGCAACGCCCCAGCGCAGGCTCTCCGCGAAACTTTTGCCTTTGTCCATGCTCCATACGAAAGCCGCGGCCAGCGCGTCTCCGGCGCCAATGGGACATAGCGAATCGATTCGCGGCGGCAGGGCTTCAAACATCCCTTCCGGCGAGGAGCCGATCGCGCCCCGGCTTCCCAGCGAAAGCAACACCGATTCCGGCCCCATCGCCTGCATCCGGCGCATGGCTTCCAGCAACTGCGTGCGCGTGATCAGCGCGCGGCCCAGGAGCCGCTCCGCCTCATGCTGGTTGGGCGCGATCGCCGACGGCTTGGCTTCCAGCGCGTGCTGCAGCGCGTCGCCGTCGGTATCGAGCAGCACTTTGACGCCGCGGCTCTTGGCAAGCTCGATCAGCTCGCAATAAAAATGAGATCGCACGCCCGGCTGGAGGCTGCCGCAGATCATCAGCCAGCGCGCGTGTCCGTCGAGGCGCTTCTCCACGAGATCGCGGACCGATCGCAGCTCGTCGGAATCCAGAGCGGCGCCCACTTCGTTGAGCTTTACGGTGAGCCCCTGCTTGTCGGAGATGGCAAGATTGATCCGGCTTTCGGCGCCCACCGCGACCGCGTCATAAGGGTATCCGGACTTTTCGAGCAGCTTCAACATTCGCTGCCCAGCCCCTCCCCCGGAAGTGAGCAACGCGCGCGTTTTCCCGCCGAACGCGTGAATCACCTGCGATGCGTTGAGGCCGCGTCCACCCGCCACCTCGGCGCGGTCGAGAATATAAGCGCGGTCTTCAAACACCAGCTTGTCGACGGTTACGGTCCGGTCGATCGCCGGATTCAGAGTCAGTGTGAGGATCAAGCTACCATGGTAATCTCACGTTGCGCGATCGCCTCAATTTCAGCGCTTATCTTGCTCTAACGAGCGTCTGCGTCTTCTGGGGAACCACTTATCTGGGCATCCGGATCGCTGTGGAATCGCTTCCGCCCGCCACCCTCATGTGCTCACGATACTTGCTGTCGGGCGGAGTCATGCTGATCCTGGTGCGCCTCACCGGCGCCCGATTTCCACGCGGCCGGGAGCTGTGGCTGAACGCCGCGTGCGGCATCATGACGATCGGAGTGGGCACCGGTTTGCTGGCCTACGTGGAGCAATGGGCGCCAAGTGGGCTGTCGGCGCTATTCGTGACCACGTCGCCTTTCTGGATGGTCGGGACCGAGGCGGCGCTGCCGGGCGGCGCTCCCCTGCGCGCTTCCGTCATCGGTGCTCTTCTAGTGGCTGTGGCGGGAGTGGCGCTCTTGATGACCGGCGGAGATTCCCTGGCCATTAAATCGGGCGGGCCAGCACCGCTCGGCGTGTTCTTGATTTTGCAGATCGGCGCGCTTTTTTGGGCGATCGGATCGATTCTCCAACGCAGGCAGATTAAGCCCGTCCATCCGTTCGTAGGCGCCGCTGTCCAACAAATTGCGGCCGGCATCGCCTATATCGCGCCGGCGGCGACTCAGTCCGGGAATGCGCACTGGAACGCAAGGGCGATTGGCGCGACCCTGTACCTTGCCGTTTTCGGGGGCATCGTCGGGTATAGTTCGTACGTGTTTGCCGTAAACAGGTTGCCGGTGGCGGTCGCATCGCTTTACACTTACATCAACCCCCTGGTCGCAGTGCTGCTTGGATGGTTGTTCTACCGCGAGGCTTTCTCCGCGCGCGAAGGAATCGGCATGGCCGTGATCTTCGCCGGAGTATGGCTGGTGAAGAGGGCACAGGGCAAGGCGGCTGCCAAGCTCGAATAAGGAATTGAGGTGGACTCGACGACAGATCGTAAGCAGCCACGGACGCTGATTGCCGTGGCAGGTCAAATAGGCAGCGGTAAAACCGAAGTGTGCCATGAAATCGGCCGCCGTACCGATTGGCGAATCGTCTCCGCGGGCGTGATTCTCCGCCGGATGGCCGCCGAAAAGGGAATGTCGGTCCTTGAATTCAATGAATATGCCAAAACGCACAAGGAAATCGACAACGAAATCGATGGATATTTGGCCGGCTTAGACAAATCGCCGGAATCGTTGATCGTCGATTCGCGGCTCGCGTGGCATTTCCTTCCCAATTCCTACAAGGTGTATCTTGTCGTGGAGCCGATGATCGGCGGGAACCGCGTTTATTCGGCCAGTCGCGCGGACGAGAATCACGAATCGCCCGAAACCGCCGGCGCCGATAACGCCGAGCGGCAGCGCTTGGAGCAGGAACGTTTTTTCAGTTTGTACTCCGTGAATGCGGGAAATTGGAGAAATTACGACCTTGTGATTGACACGACTCACGCATCGCCGGGCGAGGTGGCGGACGTAATCATGAGGAGGGCGGCGGGCGGCGCGGGCTCCGAGCGGCCCGAGTGTTGGCTATCTCCCCGGCGGCTCGTACCCACGCGCGAGATCCACGAGCCTGCGGAAGGAGCTTGGCACGCCGCCTCGGCGCCCGTCGAAGTCGTGGTTTACAACGGCGTCTTTTTGATCGCGGATGGACACGCCCGGACCAGCGCCGCCTTGCGGCTCGACCGCAAGCTCATCGCATGCAGATTGATGGCATTTGAAGCGGAGCACTTGCCATCGGGCATGAGCGCGCGCGAATTCGCGTTTCAGTCCACGTCGATGAGGCGCATTCATGGGTGGGAGCAAGCTCACGAATTCCGCATGCTTTCGTATCCTTCGTGGCTCCTCAAGTAGCCATCCCGGACGATCGACAACACGGATCGGTCGTACCGGTCATTTTCCGTCCGGAGAAAACCATTCTCCGGCGTTGTAGGTCCAATAAATGCAGCCGGTGGCGGCATCCAGAGAATAGATCGAGTCGATAGCTCCCGGCGAAGACGCGCCCGCCCACCGCGGTTGGCTGAGCGACACCGCGCATATCACCTCGGAATCCCACGAGGTCCCCATTTCAGCGTCCGCTTCGGCACGTCTCTTGCTGCAAGCCTCGGTGCCGGCTGATAACGCGAGTTCAGGCCATCCACGCCCCGGCGGTTCCAATCTCCGCCGCCCAGGGGAGAACAGCTTGGCCGTCCCCGAACACTGCCCGTTTGATCTGCCGCGACAGCGGAAACAGCGGTAACTAAAAGCAAAACGTAACGCATGTATGCGTCGCGCGGAGTCTAACACACGAATCCACGACTGGAAGGTTCTGGAACAAATCTCCCCGCCGGCGAATCCTCAAAACAGGGAGGTCCAAACATGCGAATTCTTACGACCATCGCAGTTTCCGCCGCCATGGCCTTGGTGGGTTGCTCTAGTACGAACACCAACGCCAATACGTCGCAGAACACTGGACAAAGCAATTCCGACTTGGAGCAGTCCATAAAGAACAAACTGGCTGCCGATCCGAAGACCGCCGATACAAAACTCGACGTGAGCGCTAATTCGGATAAAAACCAAATCACGCTGTCCGGCACGGTTTACTCCGAGGAAGCGCGGACGCAAGCCGTCAACGATGCGAAAGACGCCAAACCCGGCGCCGATGTGGTCGACAAAATCGACGTGAAACCCGGCGAAATTCCGAAGAGCGCGTATACCGAGGACATGGCGCGGCAAACTCGCGACGCGGCGAAGGCCACGGGGGACCGCCTTGGAACCTCGCTGGACGACGCATGGATCCACACGAAGATCGCCAGCAAGTTGATCGCGGACACTAACACCCCGTCGCGAAAAATCAATATCGACGTGGTGAACGGCATGGTGACGCTACGCGGAACCGTGGATTCGCCCGAGGCGAAGGCCGAAGCGTCGCATGTAGCCATGGACACCGATGGAGTGAAAAAAGTTAACAACCAATTGCGCGTTCGCGCCGGCTAACGCCGGCTAACGCCGGATAGCCCACGCCATTCAAGAGGGGGTTTCATATGCTTGGCATATTACTTGTAGTAGTCAGAACTTGATCTGACAAACGAGATCGTCAGGCGACGGCCGCAGTGGCCGGAGCCTCGCGATCCAAAATCTTATCCCAGGCCAGCTGCCGGGAATCCAAGAAGGTCTGCAGGGGCGTCTTGCCGAAGCAAT
>DATBIA010000063.1:0-8155 GCA_036557165.1 Bryobacteraceae bacterium | reverse complement strand
CCTCACGGGCGGGGCTGAAAGTGGGCACGACGGTGTTCCAGCGTTCTCACCCAGCCCCGGCCGTAAGGCCGGGGACGGAATACCTATCGGCGGATTACGGTCGGCCCGTCGGCTGCTTTCGCTGAGCGGTTGATATAAACTTCGAAATATTATGGCGCTTCTTCAATCCACTCGTCGAAGCTTTGTCGCCTCCCTCGCCGCCACGCCACTTGCGGCGCGGCTTGCGCGGGCCGCGGATGCATCCTTTGTAATGGCCAATACCGAATTCGGGAAAATTCGCGGGACCGAACATAGCGGAATTAAGATCTTCAGAGGAGTTCCCTATGGCGCGCCCACGGGCGGCAAAAGCCGATTCATGCCGCCCGCCGATCCCGCGCCCTGGAGCGGCGTGCGCGATGCGCTGGAGTACGGGCCAACCGCTCCGCAAACCTCGCCGCCCAAGTCGCAAAGCGAAGATTGCCTGGTGCTGAATGTCTGGACGCCTGCCGTTAACGATGGCCGCAAGCGTCCGGTCATGTTGTGGTGCCATGGCGGACACTTTCAATCCGGGTCGGGTTCCAGTCCGGGCGAGGACGGAACGAATCTGTGCCTCCGCGGCGATGTGGTGGTGGTGACCATCAATCATCGCCTGAATGCGCTGGGTTTTCTGTATCTGGCCGAGTTGGGGGGCGCGGATTTCGCTTCGTCGGGCGATGCAGGCATGCTCGATATCGTTCACGCCCTCCGGTGGGTGAAGCGCAATATTTCGGAATTTGGCGGCGATCCAGGTAACGTCACCATTTTCGGTCAATCGGGCGGAGGCCGGAAGGTCGGCACGCTGCTGGCGATGCCGTCCGCCAAAGGGCTCTTTCACCGGGCGATTATCGAAAGCGGCGCGACGATCAAGCTGATTGAACGAGCCGACGCGACGGGTTACGCCACTCGTTTCCTTTCCGCGCTGGATCTAAAGGCTGCACAGGTTCGCGATCTCCAGAACCTTCCGCTTGAAAAAATCATGGCGGCCTATTCCACGACGGCGCGCACTGTGGGCACGGACAAATTCTCGCCTACTGTAGACGGAAAAATCATGCCTCAGCATCCGTTTCATCCGGTCGCGTCTTCGGTTTCGGCAGACGTGCCGCTGATGATCGGCTCCACGCGCACCGAATTGACCCTGGCGCTTCGCAACGACGCCGCGGCGTTTTCTCTCGATGAATCGGGCATGCGCGTGCGAGTGGAACGATATCTGGGCGACGACACAGACCGAGTGATCGCCGTTTATCGCAAAGCGAATCCGAAGGCCACGGCTTCCGAGATCTTCTTTCTGATCGCGAGCGATCACGAGTACTCCGCGCCGGTCATGAAAATCGCCGAGCGGCGCGCGGCGCTGAATAAGGGCCCCGTGTATTTGTACTACTTCACTTGGGAGACGCCCGTGGACGGCGGCCGGTTGAAGTCGCCGCACACCATCGAGATCCCCTTCGCGTTCGATAACGTAAAGATTTCCTCCGCGCTCACCGGCGGCGGCGCGGAAGCGATGGCGCTCGCGGACAAGGTAAGCGATTCCTGGATCGCGTTCGCGCGATCGGGCGATCCCAACCAGCCGAAGCTGCCGCGATGGCCGCGATACGACTCCACGAATCGCTACACGATGGTGTTGAATACCGAAAGCCGCGTGGAGAAAGATCCGATCCGCGAGCAACGCATCGCCATGTTCAACGCGCTGAAGCTGGCGTGACGGCCACGTATCGCCCCGCGAAACGATCACGAGGATCCCGACACGGGGCACGTCATCAACTGGGCTTTTTGAAATGGCCGCGATCGGCGCTCTTCAAAAGGGCGGATGCGGCAGCAGAAGCTCCTTAGATTAGTCTCCTCCAGCGCCGACAATGCCAATTCCCGCGGAACCGTTTGGGAAGCCCTTCAGGAACTCTTCCAGCGTGTCGCCACCATCGAGGTAATCGAACAAAGCTTGGACGGGCACGCGCGTCCCGCGAAAAACGGGGACGCCGTGCATCGTTCTCATTGTCCCTCAACCTGGCGCGGCCCAGTAGTTCTATGTGGCCGGAAATGCGGCCCCGGGTCCATTGTCGGCAACCCGCCCGGGCTTAATCCCTGTGGCCCGTGTATGATGTTCTCTTACCTCGACGAGGAGTTATCCATGCGCCTCTCCGCGTTCAAAAGAATCACGATAAGCGGTCTCGCGACCGTGCTGGGAATCGGCCTTGGCTTGCTGACGACGCAAACCACCAGCCGCGCCCAACAACAGAAAGAGAAGGAAAAGGGCCCGCTCCCGCGCCCGTTCCTCTCCTTTTGCAGAATTATTCGCTCGTCACCGCCGAGCGTTTGAAGAATCCCGCCGACGGCGATTGGCTGATGATCCGCCGCACCTATAACGGCTGGGGTTATAGTCCGCTCAATCAGATCAACACGACGAACGTGTCGAAGCTGCGCCTCGTATGGTCGACGATTACCGGCGAATCGCGCGTGCACGAAGCGGCTCCATTGGTGAATAACGGCGCGATGTTCGTATCCACCCCGACCGGCCAAGTCATTGCCCTCGACGCGAAAACAGGCGATATCCTGTGGCGTTATCGCAAGCCTCGGCCGGAAGGCGCTGTGATTCTACACGATGTGAGCCGCGGCGTCGCGCTCTATGGCGACAAGGTCTATTACGCCGCCGGCGAGGCGGAGCTTGTGGCGCTCGATGCGAAAACGGGCCGCCCCGTATGGGCAACCACGGTTGCCGATAGCAAGGCGGCCTACTACATCACGCTCGCGCCGCTGATCGCAGGGGGCAAAGTGATGGTCGGCGCGTCGGGCGGCGAAACCGGCATCCGTGGGTTCATCGCCGCCTACGATCCCGACACCGGCAAAGAGCAATGGCGCACTTACACGATTCCCGCGCCGGGCGAGCCGGGTAGCGAGACGTGGCCGAAGAGTGGAGATCAATGGATGCACGGCGGCGGTTCGGTCTGGGTCACGGGCAATTACGATCCCGTCACGAATACCGCGTATTGGGGCACCGGCAACGGCGGCCCCTGGATGGGCGACAAGCGGCCCGGCGATAATCTGTATACTTCTTCGACACTTGCAATCGACGTGGCAACGGGCGCAATCAAGGGACATTTTCAATACACGCCGAACGAATCGTGGGATTGGGACGAGCCTTCGCCGCCGCTTCTGATAGATTATCGACGCAACGGGCGGTCCGTTAGCGGGTTGATCGACGTCGCGCGTAACGGCTACTTATGGTTCCTGGATCGAGGCGACGGCGGCCCGATTAAGTTCATCGAAGGCAAGCCTTACGTTTATCAAAATGTGTTTCGAAGTCTCGATCCCGTCACCGGGCGGCCCGATGTCGATCCAGCGCACAAACCCGGAACCAACAAGCGCGCCGAATTCTGTCCCGGCTCGCATGGCGGCAAGAACTGGCCTCCCATCGCGTACAGCCCGCAGACGCGCATGATTTACATCCCCGCGAACGAGAACGTCTGTGGCGCCATTATGGGCGAGGAAGAGGTCACCTACGTTGCCGGTAGGGGTTATACGGGTACAGCGCGCGGCATCGCTCCCGCGCAGCCTCACGCCATCGATCATTTTGGCGAGGTGCAAGCCTGGAGCGTCGATACGGGCCAAAAGGTGTGGACGCACAAGTTCGAGAAATCGCCGAATTGGGGAGCGATGCTCGCCACGGCGGGCGGCCTGGTGATCAGCGGCGGCACGAACGATCGTAAGGTCCGCGCTTTCGACGCGAAGGACGGCAAAGTGCTATGGGAATTTCCGACGAGCAGCGGCGTCGAGGCTCCCGTGACGACATTTCTTGTCGATGGCAAGCAGTATCTCGCCGTGCTCTCCGGTTGGGGCGGCGATGCGAACGGGATGAATGGCACAATCCAGCGCACCGTAAGCGGAGTTCGTTCCGTGCCCGAAGGCGGATCGGTCTGGGTGTTCGCGCTGGAGTAGCGAATGCGAAAGAGGTTGACCGGCCTCTTTAGGCAACCCGAATCGGTCATACTGAGGAAATACATTGTGACTACGCTCAACATCAAAAAGGCAGGCCTATGGGCCTCAGGCGTCATCGCCGCTCTCACTTTCATTTCCGCGATCGTCGCCCAGCAGCCGCGCACGGTGGACGCGAAACTTCTCAAAACGGCTGGTACGGCCAAAGACGCTCTGCCGGGCACCTGGCTCACCTATGGTTTGACGCAAACAGAACAGCGCTACAGCCTTTTGAAGCAAATCGACGAGACAAATGTCGGCAAGCTGGGCCTGGCGTGGTCTGCGCCGCTCGCCGCGGCAGGGGCCCGCGGAGGCACGGAAGGCACGCCTCTGGTGTGGAACAACACGATCTATCAAACGATGGACAACAGCATCGTGTACACGCTCGATGCGCGCACCGGCGAACGGAAGTGGATGTACGACGCCAAGATCGATCCGGCCACGCAGAGCCACATGTGCTGCGGCACGCATAACCGGGGGCTTGCGATCTCGGATGGCAAGATCATCCTGGCCGCTAACGACGCGCGGCTGATCGCGCTCGACGCCGTCAGCGGCAAGGAGCTATGGCAGAGCAAGATCGCGGATATTAATCAGTATTATTCGATGACCATCGCGCCGCGCATCGCCGGCGACAAGGTGGTGGTCGGCGTCGGTGGCGGCGAGTACTTCATTCGTGGCTTCTTCGCGGCATACAACTTGAAAGACGGGTCGCTCGCGTGGAAATTCCACACGGTTCCTCCGAAGCCAGGCGAGCCTTTTGAGGACAAGGCCCAGGAAGCCGCGGCCAAGACCTGGACGGGCGACTGGGCGAAATACGGCGGCGGCGCGCCGGTATGGGACGGCTTGGTCTATGATCCCGACACTAATCTGGTGATCGCGGGCACGGGCAACGCCGAACCGTGGCCACAGGAGATGCGTGGCATCCCGAAATCGGAGTGGGGCAAGTGGGACAACCTCTATACCTGCTCGATCGTGGCCGTGGATGCGAACACCGGCAAGATGAAGTGGTATTACCAGACGGTCCCCACCGACAGTTGGGACTTCGACTCTGTGGGCGGCTTCATCATGGCCGATATCCAGATCGAAGGCAAAACGCGCAAGGTTATCATGCAGGCTCCCAAGAGCGGCGTGTTCTATATTCTCGACCGGACCAACGGTCAGTTCATCTCTGCCGAGCCGTTCGTCCCGGTGAACTGGGTGAAGAGCTTCGATAAGAAGAACAACGGCAAGCCCATCATCAATCAGGACGCATACTACGATCAGACGAAAACCGTTGTGGTTTATCCCGGCGGCGGCGGCGCGCATAATTGGGCTCCGATGTCTTACAATCCGCAGACCGGCTTGGTGTACCTGCCTTACAGCGCGGGAAGCTACACTTTCACTGCGGCAGCGGAACCCAATCCGAAGGCGGGCGGCGGCGCGCATGGCCTGGGGCGCGGGGGCGCAAACAAGGAGACCCCGATGCCGATCTGGGGCCCCGACAACGTGGGACGCGGCGGGTTGCAAGCGCGCGATCCGAAGACGAATCAGATCAAGTGGGTGAAGCAGGGACGCGGGGGCTCGACCGGCGGCGGCACGCTGACCACGGCGAGCAATCTGTTGTTTCAGGTTGCGGGCAATACGCTGTACGCCTACAAGGCGGATACGGGCGACGAACTGCTGGCGCTGCCGTTTAACCAATTTGGCGCCGCTCCTCCGGTCACCTACATGGTCGATAACACGCAGTATGTCGGGTTCGCGGCCGGCGGCCAGTTCCTGGCCCTGAAGGTCGGCGGCACGGCGAAGATGCCGGAGGCTCCGGCGGGCGGCGGCTTTGGACGCGGGCGCGGCAGGGGCGGCCCCAAGGGTCCACCCGCGCCGCCTCCGGCGGATGGCAAAGAGTTGCACGGCCAAGACAAGCAATAAGTCCCCATAATCCGCGAACTCCGCGAGCCCCTGGACCGTAGTAATCTCCATGGGACCGCTGAAACACGTATTGCGGCGCTTGACCCACGCGCCGGGATTCGCCGCTATTGTTTTAGTGACGCTGGGGCTTGGCATCGGCGCCAATACCGCCATATTCAGCGTTGTAGAAAGCGTTCTGATCAAGCCGCTGCCGTTTCCCCACGCCTCGGACCTGGTGGGCGTCTGGCAACTGGCGCCCGGGGTGAAAGGCATTCAGGGCAACGTTAACTGCGCGCCCACGATGTACTTCACCTACCGCGAAGAAAGCCGCACATTTCAGGACTTCGGTCTGTGGAACAACGGTGGATCGAGCGTCACCGGCGTCGGCGAGCCCGAACAGGTCCGGGCATTGAATGTCACCTATGGAGCTTTGCAAGCGCTTGGGGTGCAGCCAGCGCTCGGCCGCTGGTTCTCGCAGGCCGATGACACTCCCGGAACAGCCGAAACTACGATCTTGACCTACGGATATTGGCAGCGCCGCTTCGGCGGGAGCGCCTCCGTAGTGGGCCGCACGCTGACCATGGATTCGCGTCCGCACACGATTATCGGCGTAATGCCGCGTCAATTCCGGTTTATGAATTGGGATGGCGATGTGATCTTGCCCATGCGCTTCGAGCGCGACAAGCAATTCCTGGGAAATTTCAGCTATCAGGGCATTGCTCGGCTGAAGCCCGGCGTCACGCTCCAGCAGGCCAACGCCGACCAGGCGCGGATGCTCGCAAGCTGGCTGAAGGCCTGGCCCGTTCCGCCCGGATTCAGCCGCGCGTTATTTGAAAACGCCCGCTTTGGTCCGAAAATTCAGCCGCTGAAGCAGGAGGTGGTGGGAGATATCGGCTCGACGTTGTGGGTTCTGATGGGAACCATCGGGCTGGTGCTGCTGATCGCCTGCGCGAATGTCGCCAATCTTCTGCTGGTGCGCGCTGAAGGACGGCAGCAGGAACTGGCCATTCGCGCCGCCCTCGGCGCGGGCTGGGGACGGATCGCTCAGGAACTCCTGCTTGAGAGTGTCGCCCTGAGTCTGGCCGGCGGAGTTTTGGGATTGGCGCTCGCCTACGGCGCATTGAAGCTGCTTGTGGCTAAGGGTCCGGCGACGCTGCCGCGGCTCGGCGAAATTGGGATCGATCCGTTGGCGCTGGGGTTTACGCTGGCGGTTTCGATGATCTCCGGCCTTTTGTTTGGATCGATTCCCGTGCTGAAATACGCCGGACCGCGGCTCGCGGGAAGCCTGCGCGCCGGCGGCAGGACGCTCAGCCATGGCCGGGAGCGCCAGCGCGCGCGCAATACGCTGGTGGTTGTGCAGGTCGGGCTGGCGCTGGTGCTGCTGGTCGGCTCGGGTTTGATGATCCGCACCTTTCAAACGCTTCGCCACGTCCAGGTGGGATTCGCGCGTCCGGAACAATTGCAGATCATGCGCGTGTTCATTCCTGAGACTCACGTGAAAGACGCTGAAGTCGCCGTCACGCGAATGGAACAGGCAATGATCGAAAAACTGGCGAGCGTTCCCGGCGTCTCCGCGGCGGCGTTTGGCAGCGGCGTGCCGATGGAGGGTTTTAATTCCAACGATCTCGTTTACGCGCAAGACAAGAACTACGCAGTCGGCGAGATTCCGCCCGTGCGGCGATTCCGATATATTTCGCCGGGCTATTTGAATATCATGACCACGCCCATTGTGGCGGGCCGCGATTTCACATGGACCGATTTGTACGATAAACGCGACGTCGTGATGGTTTCCGAGAACATGGCGCGGGAGATGTGGGGATCTCCCTCTGGCGCCCTAGGCAAGCGCATCCGGCCGGCGCCCACAAACCCGTGGCGGGAAATTGTCGGCGTGGTGGGCGACGTTCACGATAACGGCGTCCAGGAAAAAGCGCCTGCGATGGTGTACTGGCCGATCCTCATGGGCGCGATAGAGGGCGACTCCACGCGAGCGACGCGCGGCGGGGCCTTCATCGTGCGCAGCACGCGCGCGGGAACGGAAAGCTTTCTCAAAGAGGCGCGCCAGGCCATTTGGTCGGAAGACATGAATCTGCCCATTTTCCTTGTCCGGACGCTTCAGGATTTGTACGACCTGTCCATGATGCGGACTTCCTTCACGCTGGCGCTGCTGGCGCTGGCGGGCGGCATGGCGCTGGTCCTGGGCATCGTCGGGATCTACGGCGTAATCGCTTACGCGGTCACGCAGCGCACGCGCGAAATCGGAATCCGCATGGCCCTGGGGGCGCAATCCTCC
>DATBIA010000062.1:0-37460 GCA_036557165.1 Bryobacteraceae bacterium | reverse complement strand
CGCTGGACAACTTCCGGATGCCGGAGCGAATTCACGTGCGCCACATCCTGATTTCCACCGAAGGAAAATCGGATGCGGACAAGAAAACGCTGCTTGCCAAGGCTCAGGATGTGTTGAAGCAGGCCAAGGGCGGAGCGGACTGGACGGCGCTGGCGAAGAAATATTCCGACGACAAGGCCAACGCGGACCAGGGCGGCGATCTGAACTGGGTAGTCCGGGGCCAAATGGTTCCGGAATTCGAATCGGCCGCTTTCGCGCTCAAGCCGAATGACATTGGCGGCGTGGTCACGAGCCAGTTCGGCTATCACATCATTCAGGTTCTGGCGAAGGAGCCCGCCAAAGTGAAACCGTTCGAGGAAGTGAAGGACGGACTGATGGTGGACCTGCGGAAACAGGACGTCGCGCAGAAGATGCAAACGCTGGGAGACCAGATCCACGCGGCCCTGGACAAGAATCCAGGCTCCGCGGCGGATGTTGCCAAGCAGTTTGGGGCCGAGTTGGTGAACGTTCCCAACGCCACTCCAGGACAGGCGATTCCCACGCTGGGAAGTTCCCCCGAGATTGACGGCGCGCTGGCGGGCATGAAACCGAACGACGTTTCCATGCTGTTGGTTCTGCCGGCCAACCGATTGGCGGTGGTGGTGTTGAACGCGCGCACCCCTGCAAGGCCTGCCGAGTTTAGCGAGGTCGCCGATCAGGTGAAGCAAGCTTACATGACGACGAAATCGCAGGATATCGCCCAGAGCAAGGCCAAAGAAGCTGCGGATCGGCTGCGCGCGGGCGAAGACATCGAAAAAGTCGCCAAATCGTACAAGCTGGAAGTCGCATCCACCAACTTCTTCGGGCGCGACGAGACTGTGGACGGGCTTGGCTCCGCCGTGTACGTGCAGGATGCCTTCACCAAGCCGGAAGGCTCGGTTCTCGGGCCGTCCATGATCCAAAATCGCGACGTAGTTTCTAAAGTGATCGGAAAAACGCCGGCCGATGAAGCGTCGTTGGCCGCGGAGCGCGACGGGATCGTGTTGAAGTTGAAGCAGCAGAAGGCTCAGAGCCGCGACGCCCTCTTTTTGGACAGCGTCTTCACGCAGTTGGAACGCGAAGGCAAAGCCAAAATGTTCCCGGAAGCGATTGCGCGCGTGACCGCTTCCTACCACGAGAAATAGCGGCTCTTTAACTCCCGATGCTCAGCTTCCTGCTCGAAATCTGGAGGAGTCTCACTGATCCCGAACGGCTGATCCACCTGTTATCGGTGGTCGTAACCGGCGGCTTCGGCTATGCTCTGCTGGCCGCCGTTGTATTCGCGGAAACCGGCCTGCTGGTGGGTCTGTTTTTGCCGGGCGATTCGCTTCTGTTCACCGTCGGCGTTGTGGCCGGGGCTGGCGAGCTGAATATCGTCCAAATCTGTACTCTGCTGGTGGTCGCATCGATCCTCGGCGATCAAAGCGGATTTTTTCTGGGGAGCCGCACCGGTCCGGCGATCTTTTCGCGCAAGGATTCCAGGCTGTTCAAGCAGGAATACGTAACGCGGACCCAACGCTTCTATGAGCGCCACGGCGGGAAGACGCTGATCTACGCCAAGTTCGTGCCCATCGTGCGCACGTTCGCGCCGTTCATGGCGGGCGTGGGAAAGATGAAATACACGCGCTTCGTCTCCTTCAACGTGTTTGGCGGCCTGGGGTGGGTGCTTTCGATGACGCTTGCCGGCTACACGCTCGGGGGAGTCCCGCTGATCCGGCGCAATTTCGAAAAGGTCGTGCTGGGAATCGTGTTCGTCAGCATTCTCCCGTTGATCCTGCACGCGCTCAAGGCGCGCAAAGAGCAGGCGGTTCCAACCCTGGGTAGCTAATCGTATAATCTCGGTCCAGTGGTGGATGCCGGCGGGCTCAAGCTCCCGGCCTTCGATGAGCGTCTCGATCAGCACGTCGCACTCGAACTTCTGATGAAGGAATCGCACTCGCTCGATGGCCTCTTTCTCGTCACGAACAACCCTTAGGATCCAGGGCCAGCAGCAGAATACGGTCCACGCAACCTTCGACGACAACGGCTAACTACCATGAGCTAGGCGCGGCGCGCTTCAGACCGTACCGCGCCCCTCAGCCAACTGAACCACCGGGTCATTAACATGGGTCGGGCGGTTCGAAGGAAATCCCGATCAGTTCCAAAATCAAGCCAATGAGATCCATTTTGCTCCTTTCTTAAACTCTCAAACCAGCAACGGCGGGATTGCCGTCTGAGGAGAGTCCTAGTTGTGATTCCAACCTCGATGCATCGTCGAGCTTGTTCTTCTCCTCCGTTCTACTAGTACGCATAAATGCGAAACAATGCACCGCGCATAAACGCGTCCTGAATTTCCTATGAACGGGGATGCTACGCAAAGCCGCCTCAAAATGCAGTCCGCCGATTCGCCAAAGGCGGCGGCGATCCTCCCGAGAAATTCCTCCTAAACTATATAGGCGTAAACCGGGCAGAAAACTCCTAATCCGTAATGCGAGCCCACTTAATCAGTTTCTCGATCAGTTGCGAAGATCTACGCCAGTTACGGAGACCCACATTGCCGCAAAGCTTCCAATCTCCAAAGTGGCGGACAATCCGTTGTATAACCGCCGAACATCACGGGATTTCTATGACGCCGGCGCCCAGATTACGGAGCTTCTACAAGCGTGGAGCGCCGGAGACCAGTCAGCCGTCGGCCAAATTGTCGAGCTGGTGTATCCCGAGTTGCACCGGATCGCGAGAAAGCACCTTTACCACGAGCGGGGCCATTCCATACAAGCGACTGCTCTAGTGAATGAGGCATACCTCCGGCTAGTCAAAGTTCGCGACGTGCAGATGAAGACCGCGCGCACTTCCTGGCGATAGGCGCTAGAATCATGCGCCGAATCCTCATCGATCACGCTCGGTCACGCCCCCGGGGCTCACGAGCCGAGCTGACCGAAACGCTGACAATTGCGCCACAGATGGAACTTGATCTGATTCTTGTGGACCAGGCTCTGAAGGCTCTCGCCCAATTCGACGAGCGTAAGGCGAAGGCCGTGAAGATAAAGTTCTTCGGAGGGCTTACGGTAGAGCAAATAGCGGCTCTTCTCAACGTGTCCAAACAAACGGTTGACTGCGACTGGCGTCTGGCGAAGAGCATGGCTCGTCCACGAAATGACGCACGAGGGGGACCATGGGCCCGTTAACGCTGAGCCAAGATTGAGTGTCTTTACGTTGCTTGAAGGATACTTTCATCCGTAAAGCGGTTCTCGATTAGAGTTTTCTTGTGCGACTCACGCCTATGTCTATAGCTAGGTGGGAAAACAATGCAGAGGAAGAAGGGACGGCGGTGTGGATTGAACAGTCCAGCCGTGTCATATAACCTCGGTAAAAGGCTAGGACGGTACATGGAATCGGCAGAGCCAAAATTAAGCTAACAAACACTTATGGACGCGCAACGTTGGGCGAGGATTGAATCTCTTTATCACGCGGCTTTAGGGAGAGCGGCTAATGAGCGTTCTGGGTATCTCGCAGACGCGTGTGCAGGTGACGCCGATTTGCAGCGGGAAGTCGAAACCCTACTTGGGCACGCGGACGCTGAGCTAAAGAGTCCAGCGACCGACGACTTCCTTTCCGATCTGCGACAGAAGGACCCTGAGCTTCACGACCAAGTCCAGCGTCTTCTGCGTACCCGCGAAGACACTGTAACAATTCCGGCAGGAGCCAACGGGGTTTCGCAACTATACTGCAATCCCGGCGTCAACGATCTCATCGGACCCTATTGCCTTCTGAGCATCTTGGGTGAGGGCGGAATGGGCATAGTCTACCTCGCCGAGCAGGAGCGGCCGATTCGGCGGCAGGTTGCTCTCAAACTCATCAGGCCCGGCATCGCTTCGGCTGCGTCCGTCGCTCGTTTCGAAAGCGAATGCCAGGCTTTAGCCATGATGGAGCATCCAAACATCGCGCATGTTTATGACGCCGGCGCCACCGAAGCCAGGCAGCCGTATTTTGTAATGGAATATGTCCCTGGCTCGTCCATAAAGGCCTACTGCGACCAGCACAAGCTTGCCAACCGCGAGAGGCTGAGGCTATTCCGCAGCGTCTGTCTCGCAATCCATCACGCTCACCAAAAAGGGGTGATCCACCAGGATATAAAGCCCTCGAACGTGCTGGTCACGGAACAGGACGGCGGGCCGGTTCCCCAGGTTATCGACTTCGGCATCGCAAAGGCTATCGAGCAACACAAGGCTGGTCAAACGCTGTTTACTCAGCACGGCTTGCTCGCGGGGACGCCGGAGTACATGAGTCCGGAGCAGGCGAATTTGGACGCGCGCGATGTCGACGCCAGTTCGGATGTCTATTCGCTCGGAGTTCTTCTCTACGAATTGCTGGTAGGCGCCCTCCCGTTCGACCCGAAAGAGCTTCGCAAGAAGGGGCTTGCGGAAATCCTTCGTATCATCCGCGAAGATAACCCTACCCCGTTATCGAGCCGGCTCGGCACGCTGCCCACGGTACAAGAGATCGCCCAACTGAGGGGCACCGACCCCGACACTCTTCGCCGGCAGCTCACTGGGGAGCTGAACTGGATCACTTTGCGGGCGATGGAGAAGGACCGGCGGCGCCGTTACAACTCGGTGGCCGAGTTCGCAGCCGATATCGGACACTACCTGAATAACGAGCCTGTGATCGCCGGCCCGCCGAACAGGCTGTACCGAATCAGAAAGTTTGCTTCCAAGCACCGCTTACTGGTGGCCGCTGCCGCCGCTGTATTCGCAGCACTATGCATCGGTTTGGCCACGAGCACAGCGCTCTATCTAAGAGCAGAACGTGCGAGGCAAAACGAGAGCAAGGAAAGGGCAGAGGCGGACAGGGCGCGCGACGTTGCCGAACGGCGGGGCAAAGAGGCGGAGCGAAGCCGGGCCGAAACGCAGCGAGAGCGAGATCGGGCCAATTCCGCCGCTATGGACGCTCGAATGCGCGAACAGCAGGCGAAATGGCAAAGCTATGTTGCCAACATACGAGCTGCGGATGAGCAAATTGAAGCCGGCGAGTTCGCGGCCGCAGAGCAGACGCTCCTGCAGTGCGAGCCATCGCTGCGAGGATGGGAGTGGCGCTATCTATGGTCGCGCTCGGAACCAAGTATCGCCACTCTCTATAGCGGAGAGTCGGTCCATTCGATTGGCTTTAGCAGGGATCGCAAGCAGATTCTGCTTGCTAGCGAATCGGGCGTGGATGTCTGGAGTGTCTCTAGTTTCAAACGGATTGCTTCTTATGGGACGCGAAGCAGGAAAATGAGCCCTGACGGAACGCTAATGATGTCGCTCTCTTACCGACCGCTGGGAGAACTGCAATTAATTGATCCCATTTCCGGAAGCGTCATCCACAGACTTCAGACTCCGGCATCGCCAACGTCGAGCGTGACCTTCAGCCCAGATAGTTCATTCGTAGCCGCCGGGTTTGAAGACACCAGTGTATGGATGTGGGACACAAGGTCCGGTGAGCGGGTTGCCGCTTTAACTGGATCGGGATTTCCGGCAGACGCCCTGTCCATCTCGAAGGATAATGAACAACTTGCCGCGGGTCTCGACGACGGCAGCATACGGATCTGGCGGATTGGTTCCGACAGCTTACTTACCACGGTCCCCGCACCGTCGGCGAACGCCTCTGCTGTCTTGCATATCTCCTTCAGTCCGGATGGGAGCCAATTGGCGTGGGGCACCCTTCAAGGGTTCGTCCACCTGATCGAGTTGCCTGCGGGACGCGTGATATGGGACTTACCGCCGAAACTGAGCCCTCAATTCGTCGTTCCACCCACGGTCGCGTTCGCCGGCGACAACACACGGCTGCTTGTCACCCGCGGCGGCGTTGTGGAACTCCGCGATTCGCGTTCCGGACGACAGCTTGGATTGATTGGCCCCGTCGATGTCAGGTCTACTATTGGTGCATCAGCTATTGGTGCGTCGGCGAGAATCACCGTTAGCCCTGGTGGGGCAATGGCCGTTAGCCCTGGTGGGGAACTGTTGCTGATTTCATCGAAACCCGGTGCGATTCGGGCCTTTGCACTAGACGCGGCAGAAGTAAAGCGGATTCCCGTCAAGACTTTCGAACCGCCTTCAGATGATTTCTCGAAACAAAGCGGTGTCCTTTCGGATGTTGCCTATATAGCCTCTGTGGACCACATTGCACGAATTTCTCAGAGCCGTCTCCAAGTGTGGCAAGTTCGATCCACTGCGGCGTCTCCGGGATGGAGCGAGCTGATCATTTCTGGCCTCCCAGAATTCAGTACGGACAGAAAGCTTCTCGCTACCATATCACAGGACCATCAAATCACAATATGGAACGTTGCAACCGGAACTGCGGCTATTACACTCTCCGGGCGTGCTTCGGATCACGCGTCTCTACAGTTCAGCAGGGACAGTGGCCGGATTGCTTCCCTCGGAGCTGACAATAGTGTGCATATCTGGGACACAAAATCCGGCAGGGAAGTGTTTAAGGTAACGGTGCCGGGACGCCCCTTTGCGCTGGACCCAGACTTGAGTCGCGTTGTGATCTCGGCAGGAAGTCGGCCTCTTCAAATCTTTGATCTCCGTTCAGCCCATTCGCGATTACTCGCTCCCACACGGGACGGACTGAGGCTTCTGCCGCCGTTTCCAACCGCTACTCTGGGTGACAGAACGTGGTTGCGGCGTGACTCCTCAGAAACCGTTTATCCTTGGGAAGTTCCAGCCCTGTCAACAAATCCAGGAATGGCCATATTTAGTCCTGATGGCGAGCGGGTCGTTGTGGGGGGAGAGAGCAGCGTTTGGGTGCAGGATATCAGGACGGGTTCGGTGGTGGGCAAATTCAACGACGTCAATGCCCGCTGGCTCAAGTTCACTCCAGACGGTACCAGATTGGTAACGCTAGATTTAGAAGGGAACATTTCCATCTGGAGGCCAGATGAACCCGATCGGCTACTTACTCTCAGGTGCGCGGATCGGCCGTCGGCTTTCGACATCGGAGCGAATAGTCTCCTGTGTATATCCTACGATGGCTCGATTCATCTCTGGAACGCGCAGTCCAAATACTACCCTGGCGCCGAGGAGCTAGTGACGTCACTATTGAGCAAACATTTTTTGGTTTCTGACGTAGTCCAGTACCTCACGAAGGACGCCTCAATAGAGGAGCCGCTCCGGAAAGCCGCTATAGAAGAGGCGCGCTTCCGCACCGATGACCTTGCAAGTCTGCAATCGTGGGTTGGTCAGGTGGTGACGGCCGCCGCGTCGCGGCAAAAGGATTACGAATTAGCACTACATCGCATTGACGCTGCGGCGAACACTCCTGCAGCGGACCGATGGCGGCTCTCCGCGGCACGCGGCCTAGTGCAATATCGGCTCGGGCGATACGCCGAGGCTTTAAGCTCGCTACGTGAAGAGCATGCTACAGATCTTCTTCACTTTGCGTTTCGCGCGATGGCATACCAGAGGCTTGGAAGGATTCCGGAAGCTCGCGAACAGCTGCGGATATTCAGGACCCAGGCACCAAAAGGCCAACCTCCAGAAAGCGTCCTTGGTCGAACCCTTCGTGAAGCGGAGGCGCTCATCGAAGGGGCCCAACGGCGCTAGAGCGAGCGGCTCGGGTGCTCTGCCTCAAGAAACCTGGACCCGTTTGAAGATTGCCGACGCTGAAGAACAATTCACCGTCCGCTTGTCCCTCAAAAAGCACGGGCGGTGCACCGTTCCAAAAGCGAGGCTTTGCGCAGACTCTCCAGTTGCGATCCCGGTGGATTCCGCCCAAGGTTGAGATTCTGTACACGGACCGGCTTGACGGACGGACCAGCGCCACAGTGTACGACGCCAAGGCCAGCGAGATTCGCCCTCAGCAGCAGGCCGTACTGCGAAAAATTGAACAGATTCGGTTCGCTGCGCCCGCGCTCGTCGAAGGTGCGCTGAATCTCATACAGCTTACCAGCAAGGCCGCCGCCCTGTTCCGGCGCCAAAAAGGCCACGAACAGGCCCGCTTACTACGAACCTTGGCAAGGGAGCGAGTTGCGAGTGGAGTTTGAAGAGCCGTTTGAGATTTTGCGGGGTTCGAACAACTCAAATCTTAGAAAGGAAACCCAGAAAGTCGGCTCTGGACGCGATTCTGAGATTTGGCTCCCCACCGAAAACTAGAAGTCGCCGTGGCCTGCACGCGGGCGGCTTCGGCGAAGCAGCTATACTTTGTGGTTGCCTTCGCTCTCGCCGCCTCGCGTCGTCAATATCGAAGATCTGCGCCGCCTCGCCTTCAAACGCCTTCCCCGCGCCGTTTTCGACTACATTGATGGCGGGGCGGACGCGGAGGTCACGCTGCGCGCCAATGTGCGCTCCTTCGAAGAAGTGACGTTTCGGCCTCGGAACGCCTGCGCTCCCGAAAAATGCGACTTGAGCACCACCGTCTTGGGCCGCGAGCTTTCATTTCCCCTGATCCTGGCGCCGTTGGGGTTCACGCGCCTGTTCCATCCCGAAGGCGAGCGCGGGGCGGCTGCGGCGGCCAGCGCGGCAGGCATCGGCTACTGCCTTTCCAGTTTTTCCGGTTATCACGTAGACGAGATCGGCAAAGCTGCTCCGGGCGTTCTGTGGTACCAGCTCTATCTGGCGGGTGGGCGCGAGGTGGTGGAAGCATCGCTCGATCGCGCGCAAAAGGCGGGTTTTTCCGTCCTCGCTGTGACCATCGATACGAACACTCCGGGCCATCGCGAGCGCGACCACCGCAACGGCGTTCCGCAGCTCCTTTCCGGAGGATTGATGGACAAGCTGCCCTTTGTTCCGGCGCTGCTGACCCGCCCTCGCTGGCTGATAAATTACCTGCTTGATCGCGACGTGATGAAATTCCCGAACATCGTGGTCAAAGGCAACGCGATGGGCGTCACCGACGTGCGCGAAATGCTGCGCCAGTCCACCGTCTCCTGGGCCGACATGAAGTGGATCCGCCAGGCTTGGCGCGGACCAATCTTGATGAAGGGAGTGATCACGGGCGACGACGCCAGACGGTCGCTCGATGAGGGCGCCGCGGGCGTAATC
The DNA here is from genome assembly GCA_036557165.1 of Bryobacteraceae bacterium. GTDB lineage: Bacteria > Acidobacteriota > Terriglobia > Bryobacterales > Bryobacteraceae > Palsa-187. The sequence continues at coordinate 28,443 of DATBIA010000062.1, read as the reverse complement.
GTGTCCAACCATGGAGGCCGCCAACTCGATAGCTCCTCCGCAACTCTGCGCGCGTTGCCCGAAATTGTGGAGGCCGTCGATGGACGAGGAGAGGTACTGATGGACGGCGGCATTCGCCGCGGCGGCGACATTCTGAAGGCGATCTGCCTGGGCGCGAAGGCCGTTCTGGCTGGCCGCGCCTACGCGTACGGCTTGGCCGGGGCAGGCGGCGCTGGAGTTGCGCGCGCCGTCGAGATTCTGCGCTCGGATGCCGAACGCACGCTGACGCTGCTCGGCTGCTCTTCGATCGCGGAGTTAAATCGCTCGTTCGTTCGCATTCCGAGGGAATGGGACAGCATATAGCCCGAGGCTTGGTCAGTGCGCCACTCCGCCCACTCGCCCCGCCTTATAAAGCCGGTCGTCCATCTTCGCGAGCTGGCGCTCCATGGTCCGCGTGAGGATGTTCGCATGCGGAATCTCGCACAAGTAGTTCGGGATTTCCCAGACTTCGCGCTCCGCCGTCATCCAGCCCATGCGGTCGAAGCGCGCCAGGCTTACCGGCCGCGAGTAGCCGCGCAACGTCTTCTCGCCGGCCGGGTTGAAGTAGTGCTCGAAATAGCTCATCACCAGCTCGCGAATGGACCGGTAGACCGGCTCGCGCGAGCGCAAACCGGCGTAATCCGACTTCGCCAGCGCGCCCCAATGGCCGTTGGCGCGGTAAACCGCGAGCACGTGATCGCTGTCGCGCACCGCTTCCAAATCCACCAGCAGGGGCGGGTGCCCCAGGCAGCGCAGGGCGGCCGCGGCCATCAGGGCCCCCTCCATGCAATGCGCGACGCCCCGGCGCATCACCAGCCGCGGAGAAAGGCACGTTTCGCCGCGGGCCTCCAGATTGTAGCCCAGCTCACAATCCAGAAACCGTTGAATCCGCGTGGGGGAAGTCAGTTTGCGAAGCACCTTCCTTTCGGAAGCGTCGAAGGGCGCCCAGCGCGCCCGAGGATTGGTCATGAAGACTGTTATATACTCACAGAAGCCGGTATGAACGACTTACGGCTCGGAGACGTAATCGACGACTTTTGCGTGAAGTGCCGCCGAATCACCAACCATTCGGTGGTTTCACTGATGAACGGCTCCGCAGCCAAGGTCCGCTGCCGTACCTGCTACAGCGATCACGATTATCGCCACGAGCAGGCGCCGCCGTCCAAAAAGGACCTCAAAAAAGCCGCGCTTTTCAACGAAGTATTGACCAAGGCCGCGCCAGCCGCGGCAGCGGGAGATCCGCCCGGAGATGCCGCTCAGGACTCTCAGGCCGTGCCCGTGCCCGTGCCCGCGACCAAGAAGGGGCGTAAAAAGAGCTAAGGCGAGGCACGCCGGGCTAACGCCGCTACTACTCCCCCGTAACCAGCCGGTACCCGACTCCTGGCTCTGTCTGCAAATGCTTGGGCCGCGCCGGATCTTGTTCCAGCTTCCGGCGAAGTTGCGCGATATAGACCCTGAGATATTGCGCCTGTTCCGTCGAATTTGGCCCCCAAACCTCGTTCAGAAGCTGCCGCTGCGTCAGGACTTTTCCCGCATGCTTGATGAGCGTTTGCAGCAATTTATATTCGTTGGGCGTCAGGTGGATCTCTTCGCCTCTTACTTTAACCACGCGTTTTTCCAAATCCACCTCGATTTGGCCGAATTGAAAGACCGCGCCCGGCGCAACCGTCGCCGACCGTCGCAAACCCGCCCGAATTCGGGCCAGCAACTCTCCGACGGTGAACGGCTTGGCGACATAATCGTCGGCGCCTAGATCGAGCGCTTCGATTTTGTCTCGCTCTTGCCCACGAGCCGATAATACGAGAATTGGGGCAGTGCTCCATTGCCTCACCCCCCGGATAACCTCGAGCCCGTCGCGATCCGGCAGGCCGAGATCGAGCAGGATAAGGTCCGGCCGGTACGCGGACGCCTGCGTCAATCCGTCTTCAGCTGTAGTCGCCTCTTGAAAGCGGTAGTCTTCGGCGGTGAGTGCCGCCCGCAGGAACCGTCTGATTTGCGGGTCGTCTTCCACCATTAAGATCAGAGGTTTCATGACCGGTTCCCCGAAGGCAGGGTGACGCGGAACACGGCGCCGCCGCCCGGACGGTTGAAAGCCCGAATGCTTCCCCGATGCGCCTGCACCACGGCGCGGCAAATCGCGAGCCCGAGCCCCGCTCCGCCTGCTCCTTTCGTCGCCCCCCGATAGAATTTTTCGAAAATGCGATCCTCCTCGCCCGGCGCCAGGCCGGGCCCGCGGTCGCGGACCTCCAGAATCACTCCATCCGCGCCGGTTTCCGCGGCTAACTCCAGCGGCGTGCCCTCCGGTGTGTATTTCAACGCGTTCTCCACCAGATTTGCCACGACTTGGCCGATGAGAACATCGTCCACGAACACTGGCGGAAGATCGGCCGGCAGCACCGTCGAGACGGCGCGACCCTCCATTCGCGGCTCCAGGCGCTGGAGGGCTGACCCTACGATCTCTTCGAGCGGATAGAGATCGCGCCGCAACTCCACCGCGCCCGATTCGAAGCGCGTCATGTCCAGGAGATTAGCCACCAGGCGGCTTAACCGGTCGGCCTCTTCCGATATGCTCTCCAGAAGTTCGTGTCTGACCTCGGCGGCGAGCTTGTCGCTTTGAGTTCGCAATGTGGATGCAGCGCCGGTAATCGAGGCGAGCGGAGTCCGCAGATCGTGCGAAACGGCGCTCAGCAGAGAGCTGCGCATCTGTTCGGTCTCCATGCGGAGACGCGTGTCCTCGGCGCCTTTCTGGCTGATGGTCCGCTCGATGGCGAGCGCGGTTTGGTTCGCGAACAGATCCAGGAGATTCTGCTGCTCCGGCAGAAAGATCGTGCTGTTCGAGCCCGGCACGACGCACATGACTCCGTGAATTTCGCGCGCGCCGCGCAGCGGAATGTAAAGACCGGCGGCGTTGGAAAAATCTTTCATCCGGTTGCCCGCCTTAACGCCATGATCGAAAACCCACTGCGCCAGGTGTTCCTCGGACGCCGGCACGGGCACATAATCCGCGGTGCGTTTGCGGAACGAAAGCTTCCCGTCGTCGGGCAGGAAGATCAGAACTTTGGTTTCGAATACCTGTTCCGCCACATCCACCGCCGCGCGGGCCGCGTCGAACACGCGTGTTTGTCCGGCCAGGGTTCGCGAAAGCCGGTAAAGCGCCTGTGTTCGCGCCTCGCGTTCCGTCGCATGCAGGGCGCTTGCCCGGATGCGCGCCGTCTGTGTGCTGATCACCAGCGCCACCACCAGCATCGCCCCGAAGGTCACCAGGAATTCATAGTCGCTGACGACAAAAGTAAAATACGGCGGGACGCAAAAGAAATCGAAAGCCGCGACGCTCAATATGGAAGCGGCGACGGATACGCGCCGGCTACACCGCATAGCGATCGCGACCACGCCCAGCAGATACGCCATGGCGAGACTGGTCGCCGCTAGATAGCTCCTCAGCGCGAGCGCGATCAGCGTGACGATCGCGACGATTGTGATAGCGAACGCGGCTTCGCGCCAAGCGGGCGAGACCCCTGGTCGTTGAACGTCCTTGGTGTCGATGTCGCTCACATTGTGGCGCACGCTTTAGCGTGCAGCCGAGGGCTTTCCGGTTGCGGACCCGTCCCGGGTAGCCCACGGTCCGATTCGGCGAGCTGAAGCTCGCCGCGGCACGCTGAAGCGTGCGCTACGCCGCTCTAGCTTTTGCGGATGTCCTTTTGTAAATCCTCTACGGCCGAGCCGCGCCGCTCGTCGTGCAAATCGTTCCGCAACCGGCGCAGAGCCAGCCCCACTACGTCGCGATGATGTAGCCGGGCGCCCAGCCCTGAAGATTCGCTCAGCTCCAGCCACAGGTCATGAACCAGATCGATATCCTCCGGCCACAGCCGCGGCGGGTGCGGACCCAAATTTACAAACACCGATTGCCGGTCCGGACTGATGATCTCGAGCGAAAACGGATGCCGCGGTCCGGGCAAAGCCTCCCAAGCCTGCCCGATGCGGCGAGCCAGTTCGTCGGATTCCATGCGCGCGCTGACGCCCGTGACCAGGCGCGAAGCTTGCAGCGAGTTCGCCGCGTGAACCATAGCGTCGAACGGGTTGATGCCCGGCACCACCAACAGCTCCACGGGTTTACCTTGCTTTTCGGCCAACTGCACCACGTGGCTGAAAAGCTCCTTTTCATAGTCGCTGAAGATTTGTTCCTGTGCCAGATCGTATTCGGCCGCGCCCGTAGAAAGGGGCCGGACGGTGGTGACCACGATATCGTGCTTGCGCAGATTGGTTTTCTCCAGCACGCGCCTGAGGTGCTCCAGCCGGCGGTAATCCCTCACCGCCACCACGATGCAGCCGGGACGCGCGTGCAGGGAGCCGGATTCGATCACCGCCTGGGGGTCCAGATTGAATTGCTCCAGGCCCTTTTTCTCTTTCTGCACCCGGCGCAGATTAATCTTTTCCGACACCGTGAACGTGATGAACAGGATAATCGTGAAAGCGATTCCGTACTTGGTGGCGATTTGCTTCGTGAACAGATTGACGATGGCCACGGTGCCCAAAACCAGCGTGGTCAGCATCAGCCCAATCGGAATTTCGCGGCCCGCCACGTGAAGGTTAATCGGGGTCTTATATTCCTGATCGTTCCGCTGAAAGCGCAGTACGGTCACGCCCAGCGCCTTAAAAAAGAAGCTCCACACCACGCCGAATGCGTATGCTTCCGCCAGCACCGTCATGTCGCCGCGGCTGTAAATAATCGTGGCCAACTGAAGAATCGCGATCAGATTGATGATGCCGCTGGTGGTCCCGTATTTCCGGTGAGGCTTGCGAAACCACGGCGTGAGCACGCCGTCCTCGGCGACGCGGTTCAGAATGCCGTTGGCGCCGATGATGGCCGTGTTCACCGCCCCCGAAAGAATCAGGAAGCCCACCACCACGACGAAAATATGGAACGCCAGCCGCAGCAGGTAAGGGCCGCTGAGATTCATCGCCAGACCGCCAATCAGGTTGGCGAAATAATTCGAGCGCTCCTTGTCCGGAATGATCATGCTGGCGAACAAGGTCACCACGCCCGTGCAGATAACGGCGTACCAGCAAGTGATGTTGGCGGTAATGCGCAGGTTCTTGAGCTTCGGATAGGCGAGTTCGCGATATACCTGCGCCAGCGTCTCGAATCCGCTCATCGAAAGCAGCGAGTGCCCGAACGCAATAATAATGGCGACAATCGGGATCTGAAGCCAGAACGTTCCTTTAAACCATCCTTTGGCGTCTTCGGCGAACGTCAGATTGGAAAAAACAGGCGCTGGCGGCAGGTTGTGCCAGCGGCCCTTCAAGGCGATCGTGATGGGGCACCAGATCAGCAGAATGACCACCATCACGGTGGTGATCTGCATGATGCGCAGCGCTTTGCCGCTCGATTCGTGAACGCCCTGGATGTTCTCCCACCAGAAATAGATCGTGACCAGTACGGCCATGCCCGCCGCGAACAGATTCACGTTCACGCGCGCGCTTTGGTGCAGAAGTCCGAAGATCTCGTTCAGCAAGGCCCCTAAATATTGGCCTGCGCTCACCACGCTGATCGGTCCCGTGAGGATGTAGTCGAAAACCAACGCGGAGACGGACAGCTTCGCCAGCACCGGCCCCATGCTGTCCCGCACCACTACGTAAACGCCGCCGCGCACATACATGCTGCAGCTTTCCATGTAGATGCTGCGCACCGCGAAGCTGAAGAGCATCACGCCCAGAACGAACCATGGAGCCGCTTTTCCGACAGCTTGCTCCGCCGCGCCTCCGGCGTAAAAAGCGGAGGACGCCAGGTCCGCCAAAACGATGGAAGCGCCGGCCCAAAAGCTGATGAAACTGAGGGCTACCGTGGTCGCAATCACCACCTTGGGCGCAGGCGGGCGGATTGCGGACGGGATCGTCTCTTCTTGGGAAGCCATCTTTGGTTTATTTTAAGTCGTCATTGCAGGAGTTTAGGGGAAAGACTCCGATTGCCGGGAGCGCCGCTTCCGGCCCGCGACCTGGCGGGGCAAAGCCTCCTGCGCGCTAACGCCACTATCTTCTTTGCACTTCCTTTACACTCCGACGTTTTATTTTAACGCGGCCTTAACGCCCCAGCCGGTAGCCTGAGGCTTGGCAATCCGCACTTTGTCGCCCAATTCGAGCCCCGACCGGGCTGGGCGCCAAATTGTAACGGCTTCCCCGGCTCGGGAAAAGCTCGATCTGAAGATCGTCCTCACAGAGCTTCGGACGGCCAAAGCCCTGCTTGCCGCCGCCTGCGCCTGCGCTCGCGATCTGGACGCGCGAATCGCGGTCGTTGCGGCTCAGGTTGTTCCTTATCCTCTACCGCTGGAAAAGCCGCCCGTCAACACCGGAGTCATGCAAGCGACGCTCGGGTCTCTGGCGGCGGAGCTACCCCTGGAAGCGGGAGTCCACATTTATCTCTGCCGGGACCGCTGGCAAACCATCCGTCAGGTCCTCCCGAGAGAGTCCACGGTAATTGTCGGGGGTTGGAAACGGTGGTGGTGGCCATCTTGTGAACAACGTCTCGCCCGGTTGCTGCGGCGCGACGGCCATCGCGTAATCTTCATGAGAGTCGAAGCCGCATGAACCCACAGGTTTCGATGCGATCCCGGCCGGCTGCGGCCACCACCAAAGTCGTGGTCGCGACGACTGTCGCCCTCACGTTCATCACGTTCTGGAAGGCCGCGGCGGTCGTGCTGAACGATATGGCCTCCACCATGTACTACATCGGAGGCATCACTGAGCAGGCCATCGGCAGATCGGCGCCCTGGATGGTCCTGGCCGTCATGCTGTTCAGCTTCGCCGTCCGATCGGTGTACATGGAGAGCTGCAGCATGTTCGTTCGCGGCGGCGTTTACGTCGTCGTTCGAGATAGTATCGGCCCGACGGTCGCCAAGTTTTCTGTGTCGTCGCTGGTGGTCGACTATATCCTGACCGGACCCATCAGCGTCGTCAGCGCCGGCCAGTATCTCGGCTCGCTTCTCAACGATATCAGCGAAGCGCTGCACCAGAGCTGGCGCACCAATCCCAACTATTTCTCGGTGTTCTTCAGCGTCGCCGTCACGGCCTATTTTTGGTGGAGCAATATCAAAGGCGTTCCCGAATCCAGCGCCAAGGCTCTGCGGATCATGCAAATTACGACCGTGATGGTGGTCATTTTGCTGATCTGGTGCCCGCTGACTCTGATTGTCCGCGGCGGAGCGCCGTTGCCGCCGCTGCCCACCGCGTCCAACATTCATCTCGCCGGCGATTCTCTGGGATGGCTGAAAGGCACGATCTTCGCCCAGATTTCGTTCGTGGTGGTTATCGTCGCGCTGGGGCATTCGCTGCTGGCGATGAGCGGATTTGAGACGCTGGCGCAAGTCTACCGCGAAGTGGCCTATCCCAAGCTCAAGAACCTGCGCCTCACCGCCAATGTGGTTTGCACCTACTGCGTGATCTGCACCGGCCTCATATCCATATTGGCCGTGATGATCATTCCCGACGCCGTGCGGAGCAAATATTACGACAACATGATCGCGGGTCTGGTGTCGAACCTGGCGGGGCCGCCCCTGCTCAAGCTCGGATTCAATATTTTCGTCGTGATCGTCGGCGTGCTGATTTTGGCCGGAGCCGTTAACACCTCGCTTATCGGCGTCAATGGCGTTCTGAACCGCGTGGCCGAGGACGGAGTCCTTCTGGATTGGTTTCGCCGGCCGCACCGGAAATATGGGACCACTTACCGCATCCTCAACACCATGGCTCTGCTCCAGATCGCCACGATTATTGCGAGCCGAGGGGACGTTCTGCTGTTGGGCGAGGCCTACGCGTTTGGGGTGATCTGGAGCTTCGCCCTGAAAGCGCTGGGCGTGCTGGTGCTGCGTTACCAACGCAAGGACCAGGAGTACAAAGTTCCGTTCAACATCACCATCGGCGGAATCGAGATCCCAATCGGGTTGGCGGCAACCACGTCGCTTTTGTTTCTGGTCGCGATCGCCAATCTGTTCACCAAGAGAATCGCCACCATTTATGGCGTCTCCTTTACCATCGTTCTCTACACTCTCTTTCTGATTTCGGAGCGGATCAACGCCGGAAAGAAGCATGAGCAGCGCGCGGAGCTTGAGAAATTCAACCTGGATCACCAGCCGCAAATCAATTCCGAAACGCTGCGGGCGAGGCCGGGCTGCGTGCTGGTCGCGGTCCGGGATGCCCGCCGCCTGTGGCATCTCAGCAAGGTGCTGGAAAAAACGAATGTGCGCCGGCACGATATCGTGGTCATGACCGTGCGGCAGCTTTCCACCGGCGCGGCCGAATACGACCTTCGCGATGACCAACTCTTCGCCGATTACGAGCAGGAGTTGTTCTCGCACGTCGTTTCTGTCGCGGAAAAGCAGGGCAAAACGGTCGAGCTCCTGGTTGTGCCGGCCGTGGATCCTTTCGACGGCATTGTACAGGCCGCGACGAACCTGAAAGCTTCGCGGGTGGTGGTCGGCATCTCCGCGCGCATGGCTTCGGAAGAGCTGGCGCGACGCATCGGGCTGGCGTGGGAACGTCTCCCCGAGCCGAGGCATGCATTCTCGCTCGAAATCACCAGCCCCGACCGTCCTTCGGAATTCGTCAATCTCGGCCCTCACCCCCCGCGGCTATGGCCGGAAGACGTGGATCTCTTGCACAGGCTGTGGTTGCGCCTTTCGGAAAACCCTCACGTCGGCTCGAAGCTCCACCACCGCGACGTTGTGGGGCTTGCCCTCCGCCGCCTGGAGCGCGAGCTGAACACGCATCACGTCCACGAGATTGTGGACGGCATCGAGCGCGAGATCCACAGAGACGGCGGATAAGAAGCGGATAAGAGGCGGATAAAAGACCGCCCTCGTCCTGGCGTGGACGCCAGCGATGTGGGCGGCATCATCAAATACTTTGCAATGACAAGTACTATGTGATTCAATGGAGGGTATGTTCAGTGGCATTTGGAGCGATTTGGTTTATGCCGCCCGCTCGCTGGCGAAGGCTCCCGCGTTTACATTCGTGTGTATCGTGTCGCTCGGAATTGGGATGGCGCCTGTCATCGCGGTTCCGTACCTCGCCCGAATACCACACATGCCGCCTCCCGGCGTGAACACGGAGGGACTGGTCGAAGTCATCACGACGGCCAACAAATCGCGACCGGCGACCAACTCGTGGTCCTATGCGGACTTCATGGACCTACGCACCTCCGCTACCGGCGCCACGCTCTTCGGGTGGGCCACCGCGCCGAGCGAAATCACGCTTCCGGGAGGAGAGAAGACGGCGATGTGGCCGATGTACGTCTCTGCCGGCTACTTCCAAACGATCGGCGTGCGGCTGGCGCGCGGATCTGGGTTTGAAGGGCAGACCGGCGCCGCTGTGATCGTCGGGTACCGTTTCTGGCAGAACCAGTTGAGCGCCGATCCAGCGATCATCGGCAAAACGCTCAAGATCGACAGCGTTCCCTACGCCGTGGCCGGCATCGCGCCCGATCAGTTCCAGGGGCACCTCGGTCTCCAGGGAAGAGATCTGTTTGTTCCGCTCGAACGGTATCCGCTGCTGCTTACGGATAGCAACGCTCGTTTCGACCGGAGCAAGGAATGGTTGCACATCCACGGCCGGCTCTCGAAGGGAGTTAGTGTTGCGCAGGCGAGCGCGGCCGTTGCCGGCATCACATCGCAACTGGCCAAGGAGTATCCGGCGACGAACGCGCTCAAGGCCGGCATCGTCGAGTCATACGACCCTCTGGGCGTCCTCGATCGTTCACGATTCCGGGTGCTTGAGACGGTGGGTCTTACCCTGACGGGGGCGCTGCTCCTCGTCGTGTGTCTGAATCTCTCCGGGATGATGCAGGTTCGCAGCGCAATGCGTGAGAGGGAACTATCGATTCGTCAGGCGATCGGCGCAAGCCGGTTACGGCTGGCTCGGCATCTTTTGGCCGAAGCCGTATTGCTGGCGGCGGCCGGAGGGACGCTCGCGTCGCTGGTGCTTTTCAATGCTCCAACGGTGATCTCCCGGCTCTCCGGACAACCTATACCGATTCCGCTCCAGGACGCCCTGAAGCTCGATCTTTCCATGGTCGCGATCTGTGTCGGGCTCTGCTTTTTGACAAGCCTTGTCTTCGGATTCTTGCCGGCGATTCGCTTCAGCCGTCCGGTGATCATCTCTGCCATGAAGGACGAAGCCGGCGCTGGGGGGCTGCGGGTTGGCCGCATTCATCGATTCACGGCCGCCTTGCAGGTAGCGATCGCGGTGCCCCTGTTGGTGATTGGCAGCATCAGCCTGGATCGAGTCCGCTCAACGGCAATCGCGGATCTCGGATTCGAATCCGGCGTGTTGTACGCAGCGCCGTTGGACCTTGACAGCGGCCCAAACGCCCGCACTGCCGGGAACATCGACTTCCGAATCCGAAGCCTCCGGGAGAATCTTGCGAAGACGAGCGGTATTGCATCCGTTACCGTAGCGGATGGCCTGCCGCTGGTTTCCCTGGGCCACTCCGCCACGGTATCGCTCGATACGGCGGCGAACGCAACGCCGGAGTTCGTCCGCGTTCAGGTGACTCGCGTCGGCGAGGGTTACCTGAGCACGCTGGGCATTCCGCTTTTGAGCGGCCGCGGTTTCAGCAAGGATGACAACGCAGGCTCCGAGAAGGTGACGATTATCTCGAAACCCCTCGCCGATCGACTGTTCCCGGATGCCGGAGTCGGCAAACCGATCGGCAAGCGCTTCGCTTTCATCGACCACGGCGCCAGTGCCGAGGAGGGCGCCGCGGACGCGCCGCCACAAACCCTCACCATCATTGGCGTCACCCGCGATTTCCCCACTTCCGGGATGAGCGCGATACGGGCACAGTTGCTGTTGCCGCTGGCGCGGCAGTCGGATATCCGCGCGAATTCCATCCACACCGATGAGTCAGGCAACAGATTACCGGATCTGTTGCTGATCGCGCGCAGCGCCGCCGGGGAACAGCCGGAGAGAATCGTTACGGCGCTCGAGAGCGTGGTTCGGGAATTCGATCCGGAGTTTCGGCGCGATCGCATCATAACCGGTGCTTCCCTTCGAAGAAGCAGCATGGACAATTTCCTGAAACAGTCGGCGATTGCGGGCGCCGCTGGCGGCGTGATCCTTATTCTGGCCGCGCTTGGAATCTACGGCGTCGTCGGATTGATGGTCGCGGCGCGCACTCGTGAGATCGCCGTGCGGGTCGCGCTGGGCGCCTCCCGCCTGCGCGTGCTGCGTATGATCCTGTTTGATGTCGTCAGGCTCACCGCTCCTGGCGTGGGCGTTGGACTCCTTCTCACAGCCGTCCTCGTTCGCTTGAACCCCGAACGATTCGGTATCTCGCTCAGCAACATGGAGACGCTCGCGTATGTCGCCGGCGCTATGATTGCCATACTCGTCGCGGTGCTTGCCGGCCTCGCCCCGGCCCGCCGGGCCGCGTCGGTGCTGCCGATGGTGGCCATGCGCTCGGAATAGAATCTCGTTTGGGAAGACTGGACATTGACCCAGTCTTTGACTTTAAGCGGGGATTTCGGTCGTCCAGCATATACAACGTCCGCGGCTCCGCAGGCCCGCCGGAAGGCCGCGCCCTCCGTCATCCCCACTTGAGAATTTCCCCGCCCGCCGCCGACTAGTCTCGTATGCGACCGATTTTGGCCGCCCTCGCGGCTCTTGCGCTCTCCGCCTTGGCCCTGGCGCAAAGCAAAGTCGAATACATTGGCGGAACCGCGGCGAAAATCGCGGCGGGAACATATGGCTCGATTCAAGTGGATGACGAACAATATTTCGCGTTTTACTCTCGAAAGGCCCAGCTTCGGGTCGAATATAACCAGATAAATCTGATCGAATATGGCCAGCAGGTAGACCGGCGCCTGGCGTTGGCCGTGGTGATTTCTCCCATCCTGTTGCTGAGCAAACAGCGCAAGCATTTTCTGACTGTGGGCTACATGGGAGAGGACGGCAAACAGCAGGCTCTGGTGTTCCGGGTGGACAAAGGCGACATCCGCGCGACCCTGGTGAGTCTGGAAGCGCGGACGGGCTTGAAGATCGAATATCAAGACCCGGAGGCGCGGAAAGCGGGTAAAGGATGAAGAGCGCCGCGGGAGTCCGCGGCCTCCTCTCCCACGACAAAAACCGCTGCCGCGGCGTGGAGTTTACCCGCTTCGGGTTGCGGCGCGAGTTTCTGAAGAGAGCGGCTTTTTCGGCAGTGGGAGCGCTGCTCCTGGCAGGGTCGAGCTTGCATGCGCAACAAGACAATCCCCGGCTGGTCGCGGCGCCCGGAACGGACGATCTCTCCACGGAGATCCTGAAAATGAAGCGGATCTATGTGGACCGGTTGACGGGTGGCGAAACCGCCGCCCAGATGCGCGACCTGATCATTACCAGCTTGCAAAACTCGAAACTCTTTATCTTGACCGAAAACCAGGACCGCGCGGATGCAATTCTCCGAGGCGCGGCGGAGGACTTGATCTATACCGACGTGTTTGACTCGTCCGACAGCGTGGACATTCGCGGCGGCGCGAGCGCCGGTACGCGCTCCACCCGGACCTCCTCCTCCGCGGGCGCAACAAACGGCCACTCCCTCTCGCTTGGAGCCGGTGAACATGAATCCACGGACATCAAAGAACGCAAGCACGAAGCTTTAGCCACGGTGCGATTGGTCGACAAGGACGGCGACGTCGTCTGGTCCACAACCCAGGAAAGCAATGGCGCGAAGTTTCGGGGGGCGAGCGCCGACGTGGCGGACAAAATTACCCGGCAGCTTATGACAGACTACGAGCGCGCGAGGAAGGCAGCGGCCTTGAAGTAAGCAAATTCAACCCCTTAGATTTGGTCCCTGAAATGCCTACTAATCGCACGTGAATCGGGTGGCCAAACAGAATCAATCGGTTGGAGCGGTGAGCCGGAAAGATTTCCCGGTTCTCATCGAGAAGATTCTACTTGCCGCCTGGGTGCTTGCGACTCTGGAAGGATGTCACAGCGCTTCGGTATCGGCCTCGACGCCGGCGAATACGGATGTGGATCCGGGCGCGACGGCGACGGCCGCAAATGCCAACGGCCAAGAACGACAATCTCCCGTGGTTGCTCCCGCGGGCTCCGTTCTCCGGGTCCGGTTGGACCAAACCCTCAATACCAGGTATAGCCGGCCCGGAGACCGGTTTAGCGGCGTCCTGGATGCGCCGCTTTTCGCGGATGGATCGGAAGTTCTCCCGAAGGGTACGGTTGTGGGCGGACACGTCTTGACCACTCACCAGTCGGGGCGGCTGAAGGGACAGGCAGTCCTTTCGATCGCGCTGGATTTTTGTCGGCTGTCGGACGGGGATCTTCCGGTATCGGTAAGTCCACTCACTCGCGTGAGTGCGCCCCATCGCACACGCGACCGGGCCCCTATCGTTGGCGGGGCGGATAGTCTCGTCGGCGGTCTGGCGGCGGGCCCCCTGGGGACTGCGGCGGGCACGGCCTCCAGAGCGGTAGCGGTGGGTAAGGACGATATTTCTTTTCCGGCGGAGTCGGTGGCCGGTTTTACTCTCAGGAATCCTCTGATCGTGAATATAGCGGACTCTCGGATTCCGGTGGCGAAAGGTGCGGAATAAAACATAAGACTTCAGGAGGTTGGGAACAAATGAAACACTTTACTCTGACGGTAGGCGCTTTGGGATTGATGATGGCTTCGAGCAGTTGCATCGCTACGCACAAATATGTCGCGAAAACGGTGTCGCCTGTGGAAAGCCGCGTAAGTGCGACAGAAAGCAAGAACGCGGATCAGGACAAGCAACTCTCGGATCACAGCAAGGCTTTGGCGGATCAAAAGAAGGAAATCGATGAGGTCGGTACCGATCTGTCGCGCACCAAGGAACGGGTGACCGATGTCGATTCCAAGGCTACGGCGGCTGGGCAGTCGGCGCAGCAGGCGAATCAGGCGGCGGCGGCGGCCAGCCAGGCGGCCGGCAATGCGCAGCGAACCGCGGATCAGGCCGGGCAGAACGTGGATCGCGTGGAAAAGACATTGACCACAACGATGAACGCGATGAACAAGTGGGATCTTTCCACTTCCACAACGGTGCTGTTCACGGTGGGGCAATCCACGCTGTCGAAAGACGCCCGCGCGCAACTGGACGACTTCGCCTCAAAAGTCGCGGGATACCAGCGCTATCAGGTCGAAGTTCAAGGCTTTACCGATAAGACCGGTCCCGCCAACTTCAACGAGTCGCTGAGCGCGGCGCGAGCGGAAGCCGTGTCGCGGTACCTCGCGAATGAGCATAAAATTCCGCTCCGGTCGATCTCGACGCTCGGCTCGGGATACGCGCTGCCGGTGGCGGACGACAAAACGCGGGACGGCCGCAAACAGAACCGCCGCGTGGAAATAAGGCTGTTCATTCCGGAAGCGGGCTCGGGCTCAACCACCCAGGCAGGCGGAGTTGGAATTGGGCAGTAAATAGAGTTTTGCCGCCGCCTTTAAAAAGGTGGCGGCATACAGGCTAGGTCGCCGGCCCCTCCGACCCGGCGGCCTTCGGGCAGGCGCAGGGGAAGGTTTCTTGCGAGGAGATCTGCACGCCTCGCAAGACGACTACGGTCATAAAGGTCTTCCTCGAGCGCCTGCCCTGTCATTTTTTGGGCGTCCGGTTTTTTTGTGGTGTCCGGTCGGAATATGCTTTAGCCTGTCTGTAATCCGTCGATAGGTATTCAACTGGCGCTTATCCTCGGCCTTGCGGTCGGGGCTAGGTGCGAACGCTGGAACACCGTCGTGCCCACCTTTCAGCCCCGCCCGTGAGGGCGGGGGCAAGCTTACGGACGGATTACGGCCTGCCCCGGACTGGCAGTCCACCCCTTCTCCCCCCGCTCGTGCGCTATGCGCTGCCGCGTTTCCAGTCCGAGAGCCGTGGCGCGGTTGAGCCCGCATCGCGCCCCCACCACCAGCGCAGCCCGTTGAAGAGTGTCGGCCCCAGCGCCGCGGCGTGATAGCGCAGCCTTCCCCCGAAGCTTGCGTTCGCGTGGGGCAGGCGCAGTGGAGCCAAACGGCGGCAGACAACACGCGCGCGATCGCCCCAGTTGTCGAGCAACGCCAGGTGCAGCCACAGCGCATCCTTGTTTCCGCCCGCCAGGTTCGCGATTGGCGACCAGGCGAAATTGCGGAACCAAACCTCGATTTTCTCGGGCTGCTCCCGCGTGCGCGGCAGCTTGCCGCGCACGGCGAACCACTCTGCGGCAAAGCGGAATCCGGCCGATTCGAGCACGCTCAAGCGTGCCTCGCGCGATTGCCGCCACCCCGCCCAGAAAGGATCGTCCTCTCCCCGCGCGCGGAGTAATTGGGCCAGCTCGAACGCGTGCGCCGGGCGGGCATCGTTCCTCAATACGTGCCGAAGCACATGCAGCGCGGCGAATCCGGCGCGATCCACATCGCTCAGCGCGGGAACCGCCAGCCCATTCACGTGAAGAATCGTCCTGCGCTTCCAAAACGCGGCGCTATCGATGCGGATTCGATCCTGCGCCGCGCTCCAAATGGAATCGTGCAGCTCGATCGGAATGGGCATATCGGGATCGTAGTAGTCGCCGCGCCATTTCCACTCGAACGGCTGGACCAGCGGCCGGCCGTGCTCCGCCGATAAAGACCGTCCGCCATGCGGCGCGTATCCGATGCGCCGCAGCGCCTCGCGCGCCCGTTCGTAATCTTCCGGCCGGCAGAGGAGATCCAAATCGTACTGAACCCGGTTCTCGGGGCAGACTCCGAAGCCCGTTTCGTGCGTCAGTCCTTTCAGCAGCGCGAACGCCACTCCGGCTTCGTCCAGCGCGCGAGAGGCGGCCCGGTAGGACTCGCACAGACGCTCCCGCCGCTTCCGATTTTTTTCTAGCCGCGCGTCGATTTCCTCCTCTACGCGCGGAGGCAGGCCAGGGATGCCGCGCAGGTGCAGCGTGAGCTGGAATCGGTCGGTGAAGGCGAGCAGCTCGTTCCACTCGGCGAGAATCGAAGCCGGCGCCGGACCGCGCCCGCTCAGCATCGCGAAGGCCGCGCGCATCGCCGGCGTAATCATGCCGCGGCTCCCACGGAGGCCTCGATCGCGCCCACGGCGTCCTCGACGTCTTCGTATTCCAACAACAGCGGCGGCGAATCCAAAAATTCGCCGAGATGCCGCGCGGCGCGCGACGTTTCTCGCGGTTCGATATATTTCAAAAAATACCGCGTCGCCTCGCGGGCCGGGAACTCGCGCCACGCAGCCGGGCCGGGCCTGCGCTTCAAAAATATGCACTGGTCGGCCGGCGCCGAGCGCGCCACCCTCAGTCCCTGCGCCGCCGCGTCGATCTCGATGGTTTGCTCGCTGGTGGGAAGCGCTCCGGGTTCCCGCAGACGAATGACATTCGATCCTCCGACGCCGATTCGATCCGGTCCCGGCGCCAGATGGACAGCGTCGTCGGATACAAGCGTCCAACCGCCGCGCGCGCACGCGTAGGCCAGGGAGCTCTTTCCGGATCCCGAATCTCCGCAAAGAAGAATTCCTGCATTGTCGCGGCTGACGCAGGCGGCATGCAGCGGCGTAAAGAAGACCGCATCCAGCGCGCTCAGCCCCAGCGCCTCCAGAAAATGATGACGAAAAATCCCCGAGCCCAGCGCGTCGGCGGCGATGCTTAATTTTCCACACCGCGCCCCGGGATCGAATTCTGCGAAATTCATTTCGTCCGACGAAAATCTCAACGACCCGGCGGGCGCGCTGAAGCGGGGTGCGCGGCAAGGCGCGGCGCCGCCATGAACCTCGATCTGGATCTTCACCGGCGCGGCGTCGAATAAGGCCGGCCACGAGCGCCAAAGATCGGAAGCCGCCTCCAGCGCCGCTTCGTCGCCCGAGACGATCTCGACCGGATAGCCCAATGGATAGAAAAGCGCGCGCGGCATCTAATATTTCCGTTCGAACAATCTGGGCTCGCGCCGGTATAACAACAGCATCAGAACCAGAAGCGACACAATCTGCACGAAAACGCTCGCCAGGGCGATTCCGGCCACTCCCATCCAGCGGGAGAGCGCGTAGTCGAGCGTGACGTCCGCGGCGAGCGCCACGATTCCAACGCGGGCCAAAAGAGCGTTCGCCGAGAGCGCCGACGTTAGCCGCGTGGTGAGAGCCAGCGGCAATGCGAAAGGAACCTGCAGCAGCGAGAACCGCTGCACCTGCGCCACCATCCGGGCCGCATCGGCGTGGAAGGCGCCGCGCTCGAAAAACACGCGCACCAAAAAGCCCGAGCCGCCCACCAGGCTCGCCGTAAGCGGCACGGCAATCGCGGTCACGGCCGCGCAGCATATCAGAGTTGCTCTCCGCAGCCGCCACCAATCGCGGCCCGCCGCCAGCCGCGCGAGCGTCGGAAGTATCGTCACGCCAATGGGCATCGCGACCAATTGGAGCGTGACCGCCGTCAGCTTGCTCCCATACACCAGCGTCGATACCTGCCCCGGTCCCAGCCGCGCCGCCATGGATTGGTCCACCAGCACGCACGCCGATCCGATCGCCACGCTCGCCAGCAGCGGCAGATATTGTCCGCCAAGCTGAGTCGCATCTGCGCCTCGCCAGTTCGTCCAGCGCGGAAGAATCGGATAGCCCAATCGCCAGACGGCCACGGCCAGCGTCAGGCATTCGATCGCTACGCCGGCCACCGTTCCCGCGCACAGCACTCCAATTCCCCATCGGCCGGTAAGGGCGTACAGAAATGCGATGCACAACGCGGGCGAGGCGATAGGCGCAATGGCAGCGAGAGCAAACCGCTGGTGTGCGTTCAGCACCGCGCGCCACACCGCGATGCAGCCGCCCATCGGCAGCCACAACAGAAGAACGAAAAAAAGCAGCTCGGCCAGGCGTAGCTTCTCTTCGGAAAAGCTCGATCCCGCCAGCGGAAGAAGCCAGCGGCCGCCGAGTGCGAGCGCGGCGCCCAGCATCAGCGTGACTCCAGATGCCCAGGAGAGCGCCAGGCCCGCCAGCCGCCGCCCAGCCTCGGCGCCGCGTTCCGCCTTCGCTCGGACCAGCAGCGGCACCAGGGCCGGAGTCAGGCTTCCGCCGATCAGGTCGGCCACGAAGGAAGGCAGCAGGAAGGCTATCAGGAATGCGTCCAGCGCGTCGCTGGCGCCGAAAAACTTAGCGATAATGATCGTTTTCGCCGCCCCTGTCAGCTTGGAGGCGCAGGTAAGCGCGCCCACCGTGACCGTATTAGCGACCAGACGCGTCTGGACTGCGCGAGATTTGACAGCCTCGCTCGGCGGCTCGGTCAGGGCTATAGTGCGCGAGGCCACTCCTCTTTAAAGACCGTGCCATGGCCCACCCTGGAACAGTCTAATCAAGCGATTATAGGTCTGTGCGGGTTGCCATCGTCCACTATTGGCTTTTGGGAATGCGCGGCGGCGAAGCGGTCGTCGAGTCGCTGTGCCGCATGTTCCCCCAGGCCGATATTTTCACTCTCTTCTACGATCCATCGCGCGTTTCTGAAACCATCCGGTCACATCGCGTGACGGCCTCCTATCTGAACCCACTTCGCCGGTTTTACCGCTCTCTACTCCCATGGATGCCCTCCGCCCTTGAAAGCTTCGACCTGCGCGGATACGATCTCGTGATCAGCAGCGAGTCCGGCCCCGCCAAGGGCGTGCTGGCGCCATCCACCGCGCGGCACATCTGCTATTGCCACACGCCCATGCGCTACCTGTGGGAGCTTTATCCCGCGTATCTTCACGATTGGACGCGCAGCCGGGTCAGGCGTGCGATTTTGCGCCCCGCGTCGCGGCGACTGCGGCTCTGGGATTATGCATCTTCCGCGCGCGTGGATCGTTTCATCGCCAACAGCGAGAACGTCCGGCAGAGAATTTGGAAAACCTACCGGCGGGAGTCCGAGATCGTCCATCCGCCGGTCGCTGTCGAGACGTTCTTCCACCGCCCCGCGGACGATTATTTTCTGATTGTCGCGGAGCTGGTGTCATACAAGCAGCTTGATTACGCGGTCCGCGTTTTCGCGCGCACGGGAAGAAGGCTTCGCATTATCGGAGACGGCCCGGAGTACAAAAATCTGAAACGCCTGGCCAGCCCCAGCGTGGAGTTTTGCGGGCGAGTCTCCGCGGCTGAATTGCGCGAATTGTACGCCCGCTCGCGCGCGCTCATCATGCCCGGCGAAGAGGACTTCGGCATTGTGATCGTCGAGTCTTTAGCGAGCGGCAAACCGGTGATTGGTCTGGCCCTGGGAGGACTCCTGGAGATTGCAGCGCCTGAAACTTGCCTGCTCTACCAAAACGCTTCGGAAGAAGACCTCGAAGCCGGTCTCGACCGGTTCGAAGACCGCGAAGACGAATTCGTCCCCCACCGGCTTCAGGCATACGCCGAGCGCTTCTCTGAGCGGTCTTTCCAGGAGAAAATGCGCCGGATTTTGAAGGCGAAAGACCCGGTTTATGAAGCTGTTCCATTCCCTTTCGCCTGACGGTCGAAACCCATAGTTATTGAATGGCCTCCAAAAAGATCGTCTTCTTCTTCCCCTCTTTCACCAGTTCCGAGGCGACCGCTCCGCTGGGAATTCTCGCGGTCTCTACTCCTTTACTTAGAGCAGGTTATGAAGTAAAGCTCATCGATTCCACGATTACCCCGAATTTCCAGCAACGCGTTGTGGAAGAAATGGCGGACGCGCTGTGTCTGGGCGTTTCGCTGGTCACCGGGCCGATGATCCGCGAGACTGTGGCGATCGCCCGCGAAGTGAAGCGCTTGTATCCCGAAAAACCCGTGGTTTTGGGCGGCTGGCATCCTTCGCTTCTGCCCGACCAGACCCTGGCCGCCGAATACATCGACATGATTGTGATTGGGCAGGGCGAAGAAGCGCTGCTCGATGTGGTGCGGCACATCGAGGCGGGCGAGCTTCCCAGAGACGTCGCCGGCGTGGGATATAAAGACCAAGGCCGGATCGTTTTCAATCCGCGCCGTGAGCTCCGTCCTCTGTCCGAAATGCCCCCAAAAGCGTATCAAATCGCCGATTTTGACGCTTATGAGCGCCTTTGCGGACGCCGTTGGGCCATGTATACCAGCAGCCTCGCGTGCCCGTTTAATTGCGGATATTGCACCAACGACGGAGTTTACGGCAGGAAGTGGAACGCCCTCGATCCCGAGCAGGCAAGCCAGGAGCTTTGCGACCTGGCCAAGCGCTATCGCCTTCAATTAGTGTGGGTTGTCGACGATAATTTCCTGGTGGACCGCGACCGCGCCCTCCGCATCGCCGAAGGCATCCTCGACCGCGGCGTCCGCTTTGAGTGGAGCATACAGGCGTCGACCAATCTGGTGACGCGGCTAAGCGTCAATGAACTCAAGCTGATGCGGCGCGCCGGGCTCACGCAAGTGGCGCAGGGCGCGGATTCCGGCTCTCCCAAAGTGCTCCATCTGATGAACAAGGATTTTCAAAAGCTGGAGACTATTTACGATGCCGCCGACCGGCTTTCGCAAGCCGGTATCCGCCCTTCTTTCAATGTGATCTTCGGGTATCCGGGCGAGGGGCGCAAGGAGCGGCACGAATCCATTCAGCTCATCATGAACATCTGCCGGCAGCACCCCGGCGCCGAGTTCTGGACTAACATTTTCACTCCGTATCCGGGCGCTCCGGTGATGAATAAAGCGTTCGAATTGGGCATTCAAGCGCCGAAAAAGCTCGAAGAATGGGCCGATTTCTTCCCGAAATACACGGTTTTGCCCTGGCTAAAAGGCGCCGAGCACGAGCGGGTGCAGGCGATTCGGGATTACATTCGTGTCGCCTTTCGGCGAGTGAATATCGGGCGCTGGCGCAAGGGTCTACTCGCGAAACTCGTCTACCAGGCGATTGCGCCGCTGGCGCGCTGGCGGCTGGATCACGATTTCTATGCGTTTCCGTTTGAAGTCTGGCTGAAGCGCTGGGTGGATCGGATGCCCGCGCGGCCCGATCCGGTACAAACCACACCGCAAGAACTTCCGTCCGAGGCGCTGGCTTGTTAGTCTTCGTCACGCACGCGAACCATCTCTATTCGGATCGCAAACAGGTCCAGAAGATGCAGCCCTATCCGCCGCTGCAAACGTTGATGGGGGCGGCGGCGCTGCGGGCCGGCGGGGTGGAGGTCGTGTTTTTCGATGCGACATTCGACTGCGATTTCACGGCAGCTTTGGATCGTGTACGGCCCGACGCGCTCGCGGTATGCGAGGACAATTTCAATTTCCTGACGAAGATGTGTCTGGAGCCTAATCGGGCTTTGGCGCTGGAGATGGCGCACGCTGCTCGCGAGCGCGGCATTTCCGCACTGATCAACAGCTCGGACGCGACCGACAACCCGGGCGTTTATCTAAGCGGCGGCTTCGACGTGGTGATTCAGGGCGAGCTGGAGGATGCCCTGGTCGAGATCTGCGCAGCGGGCCGGCCGTGGCCGAGGGGTACGTTTCGCAATCCGGCCTTGATCTCCGATCTGGACCGGCTTCCGCTGCCCACTTGGGATCTAATCGATCTGGAGCCATACCGCCGCGCGTGGAAACAGGCGCACGGCTATTTTTCGATGAACCTCGTGAGCAGCCGGGGGTGCCCGTACCGGTGTAACTGGTGCGCCAAACCTATCTATGGATCGAGTTACCGTTATCATTCGCCCGACCGTGTTGCGTCGGAAATGGAGCGGCTGAAAGCGCTGTGCCGGCCGGATCAGATCTGGTTCGCCGACGATATTTTCGGTTTATCCGCCAAATGGACGCGCGAGTTCGCGGCGTGCGTGGAGCGGCGCGGCGCGCGAATTCCATTTCGTATTCAGTCGCGGTGCGATCTGATGACTCGCGATACGGTGGAAGCGCTGGCGCGCGCGGGTTGCGCCGAGGTCTGGATGGGGGCCGAATCCGGCTCGCAGCGGGTGCTCGATGCGATGGAAAAGGGCATTCGAGTCGCACAGATCGACCAAGCCCGGGAGAACCTTCGACGGCACGGCATCCGCGCGTGTCTGTTTCTTCAGTTTGGATATTTGGGCGAGGAGTGGGAAGATATCGAGTCCACCGTTCAAATGGTGCGCCGCGTTCAGCCGGACGATATCGGCGTTTCCGTCTCGTATCCCATGCCCAAAACGAGATTCTATAATATCGTGAAGGAGCAAGTCGGGCCCAAAGCCAACTGGGCCGATAGCGGCGAATTGGCGCAGATGTTTCGAAGTCAGTTACCCGCCGAGTTCTACCGGGCGCTTGCCGACGCGCTGCATCTCGAAGTTCGGCACACGGGTAACAACGACGATTTAGGGCACGCATGGGAGAAGGTGGGGAGTCTTCGATGCGCCTCCTGCTGACCCACGGCTTCTTTCTGGCCGAAGATCCCAAAGAACAAAAAGTGATGCGGCCTTATCCGCCGCTGGGAATTCTGTATATTTCGGCGTACCTGCGGAAGAAGGGATTCGAGGCTCAGGTTTACGACTCGACGTTCGGATCGAAGCAGGAGCTGTTCACTTTGCTGGAAGACGGCGAGCCTGGCTGGCTGGGATTGTATGGAAATCTGCTGACGCGCGGAAACGTGCTGGAAATTGTGGGACGCGCGAAAGCCGCGGGGTGGCGGGTAGTGCTGGGCGGCCCCGAGCCGAGCAATTACGGAGAAGAGTATCTGGCGGCGGGCGCCGAATATATCGTGGTTGGCGAGGGCGAGACGACGCTCGAGCGATTGCTCTCGGGAGATCCGGCGCCGCCCGGCGTGATTTATCGCGCTCCGTCCGGCGCGGTCGTGGGCACGGTTCCGGCGGCGCAGATTGCGAATCTCGATTCCCTGCCCTGGCCGGATCGCGAGCGCATCGATCTAGACCGGTATCTCAAAGCGTGGCGCGAGCGGCACGGCAAAGGCTCGGTTTCGCTGATCACGGCGCGCGGCTGTCCTTTCCATTGCCGCTGGTGCAGCCATTCGACCTACGGCAAGACGCATCGCCGCCGAAGCGTCGAAGCAGTGGCGGACGAAGCGGAATGGATCCTGAACCGCTACAGCCCCGAGATGCTGTGGTATGCGGACGACGTTTTCACCATCCACACGACCTGGTCTCTAAAGTATGCCGCCGAGATGAAGCGGCGCGGGATTCGCGTGCCTTTCGAGTGCATCACGCGGGCCGATCGCTTTAGCGCTCCGGTGGCGGCGGCGCTGGCCGGGATGGGTTGCTTTCGGGTGTGGATCGGCTCGGAGAGCGGATCGCAGCGGATACTCGACGCGATGCAGAGGGGCGTGCGCGTGGAGCAGGTGCAGGCCGCGGTCAGGCTCGCCAAATCGCACGGGATCGAGACCGGCATGTTTCTGATGTGGGGCTATGAGGGCGAACAGATCGAAGATATCGAGGCGACCGCCGAGCACGTGCGCACCTGCCGCCCCAGCGCTTATCTTACGACAGTGTCATACCCGATCAAAGGCACGCCGTACTATCAGGAAGTGCAGGACCGCCTCATCAGGCTGGGAGAGTGGGACTCGTCGACGGATCGCGACGTGAAGATTCGCGGGCGGCATGGGCGCCGGTTTTACGAATATGCGGACGATTTTTTGAGAGCGGCGCTCGAGGAGCCTCAGAATCCGCTCCGGTTGGCGGCGGTGCGCGCGGCTTTGGAGGCGACGGCGAGAGAGGTGGAAGCGTGACGGCCTTTGACGCGCTCGCGGCGGATTATGGCCGCTTGTGGTCGGAGGCGGCGCGGGGAAGATCGCAGCGCACGCGGGTGTGGCGGGAGATCGATCGGCTGTTTCATGCGGGCGATTGCGTGCTGGATTTGGGGTGCGGGACGGGGGACGATGCGCTGCATTTGGCTGAGCGCGGAGTGGCTGTGATCGGGATCGACGCGTCGGAGAAGATGGTGGAGATTGCGCGGGGGCGTGGTGTGGATGCGCGGCGGATGAGGATGGAGGATTTTGGGAGGGTGGGCTTCAGCCCGCGCGGAGCTTTAGCTTCGCATCCGGATTGCGAGGCTGAAGCCTCGCGCGGGCTGAAGCCCGCCTTCCACGGGGCGATTTCAAATTTTGGGGCGTTGAATTGCGTCGAGGATTTGCGGCCAGTGGCGGCGGGTTTGGGGCGCTTGGTGCGACCAGGCGGGGCGGTTGCGATTTGCCTGATGGGACGGTTTTCGCCGGCCGAAACGATTCGATTTTTGGCGAAGTTGGAGTGGCGGAAGGCGGCGCGGCGGTGGTCCGGGCGCGCGCGGTGGCGGGGCGTTGAGGTGTTCTATCACTCGTCGCGGCTAATTCGCTCCGCGTTTGCGGCGGATTTCGTTTTCGAGCGGCGCGTGTCGATCGGTTGGGGCGATCACCAGCTCTATGTTTTTCGGAGGATGGGATGACGGCCGCTCACTCCGCGCGGCGACAATTTCTTGCGGACTATGCAAAAATCCGCTCCGCCGAAGGGCGAGGTTCGGCCGATAGCGCGTACTATCGCGCGCTGCCCTTCGCGGATTTGACGGGCCGCAATTCCGCGCAGTGGCGCATTCGCGCGCGCACGTTCGAATATTTCGCGCTGCATGTGCTGCCCCGGAGCGCGTGCCGCGTACTCGATCTCGGCGCGGGAAATTGCTGGCTCTCGCATCGGCTCGCCACGCTGGGCCACTCGCCGGTGGCTGTCGATATTTTCGCGGACGCGCAAGATGGGCTGGCGGCGTGGCGGCATTACCCGGAGCCTTTCGCGGTGGTGGAAGCGGACTTCAACGAGCTGCCATTCGCGCCCGCGAGCTTCGATTTGATCGTTTTCAATTCGTCGATTCATTATTCGGACGACTATGCGAAGACACTTGCCGCGGCGCGGCGCTGCCTTCGGCAACGAGGACGCGTCGTGATTCTCGATTCGCCCGTGTACCGGCGCCGCGAACACGGGGTGGCGATGAAGGTGGAACGCCAGAGGCTGTTTGAGCGGCAGTATGGCACCCGCTCCGAGGCTTTGGGCAGCATCGAATTTTTCGATTTAGAAACTTTGGAATCGCTGGCGCGCGAGCTGTCGCTCCAATGGAAAATCTATCGGCCCTGGTACGGCTGGAAGTGGCATCTTCGGCCCGTGCAGGCGTGGCTGAAGCGGCGGCGGCCGCCTTCGCGATTTTGGATTCTGGAGGCGAGTTTTCAGTGATTGTTTTGCTTCATCCCCGCAGCATCCGCCGCGCGAGAAACAGGAGGTTCCCGCTTTCCGTGCTGGCGCTGGGCGCGGTACTCGAAGGCCGCGAGGAATACGAAATTATCGACGGCAATGCCGATCCGGATCCCACATCCACCATCGAAGGGATTGTGCGCGAGCGGCCCATCGACGCCTTGTGCGTTTCATCGATGCCCGGGCCGCAGATGGTCTCGGCTATCGATCTATCGAAATGGTTTCGCGCGAAATATCCCAATACGCCGATTGTTTGGGGCGGCTACTTTCCATCGCTTTATCCCGACGCCGCGCTCAACGCTCCGTATGTGGACGTGGCGGTGAGGGGCCAGGGTGAAGATACGTTTCTGGAATTGCTGGCGGCGCTGCGCGCGAAAAGCGATTTGCGGCACATTTCGGGAGTTTCCTATCGCGATCAGTTTGGCCTGCACGTTCACACGCGCGACCGCGGAATCAAATCGCCCGGCGATTTTCCGTGGATGCCGTACCACCGGCTGCGCGATCCCGACAAATATCTGGCGAAGACGTTTCTGGGCGACCGAACGGCCGTTCATCAAGCGAGCTATGGGTGCCCCTTCCGATGTAAGTTTTGCGGCGTGACGGAAGTCGCGGGAGGCAGACAAAAGTCGGAAAAGCCAGAGCGGACGGCGGCGATTCTCACGCGCCTTCAGCAACAGTTCGCCATCGACGCTGTCCAGTTTTACGACAATAATTTCTTTCTGCGCGAGGACGATTCGGCAGAGCTGGCCGATCGCATCGCGCCGCTGAAGCTGGGTTGGTGGTGCGAGGGCCGCATCGATATTTTGCTGCGCTACAGCGACCGAACGCTAAGCGCACTGCGCCGCTCCGGGTGCAAGATGATTTTCCTGGGCGCCGAGTCTGGGTCGGACAACATTTTGCGAGCGATGGACAAGCAGCTTACTTCGGCGCAGACCCTCGAATTGGCACGGAGGATACGCGAGTTCGGCATCATCCCCGAGTTTTCGTTCGTCATCGGCAATCCGAAAGACCCGGATTCGGATCTTCAGATCAACATGCGTTTCATCCGGCAACTGAAGAGCGCCAACCCGGACGCCGAGATCATCATCCAGCACTACACGCCCACCCCGCACCCGGACGGCATGTACGGCGACATCGACGACAAGATCGACTTTCCGAAAACGCCGGACGAATGGGCGTCGCCGCGCTGGTACAACTTCACGGTGAGAGAAGACCCCGCGCTGCCATGGCTCCCCCGGCCGACCAAGCGGCTGATCGACGCGTTTGAAACCGTGATGTCGTGCCGCTGGCCGACGATTCAGGATTCGCGCCTTTCGCGCTGGGCGCGCGCGGCCCTGAAGGGATTGAGCTGGTGGCGGTACGAGTTCAATTTCTATAAATGGCCGCACGAGCTGGAATTCGCGCAGGCAATTCTCCGCCCGCGCGATCCGCGCGTCGAGAGCTTATGACAGCGATACAGCCGCGCGAGGCCTACGCGCTATTGGCCTCCGAATACGACCGCGCGCCCAATGCGCTGGCCTCGCTGGAGGAGCGCACGATGGCTCCGCTGCTGCCGGAGCTTCGCGGGCGAACGGTGGTCGATGTGGCCGCGGGGCCGGGACGGTGGGCGACTCGGTGCGCTTCGCGCGGCGCGTCCGCAATTTCCGTCGATTTTTGCTACGAGATGCTGCGGTTCGGCGCCCCGCCCCGCGTTCAGGCGGACGCGCGGCGCTTACCTTTTCGCGATTCGTGCGCCGACTTAGTGGTGTGCGCCTTTGCGCTGGGCTACGCTCCGGAGATCTTCACCGAATTGCGCCGCGTCGTGCGGCCCGGCGGAATGGTGCTGGCAAGCGACGTTCATCCCGACGCGCTGCGGCGCGGGTGGACGCGAACGTTCCGTTACAGCGGTGCGCGTCTCGATCGCGAGGCTGAAGCCTCGCGCGGGCTAAAGCCCGCCCTCCCTGACGTGATTGAGATTGCGCATCAGTTGTATGCGCTGGAGGACCTGCGCGCGCCCGATCTATGGCAGACGGGATTGTGGCAGCCTTGCCTAGGGGCGCCCGAGCGAGCGATTTTCGAGCAGGCCGGATGCGCGGAGCGATTTGCCGAAGCCTCGCTTCTGCCGGCGATTTTCGTGGCGCAGTGGATTCGCGTGTGAGGGTAGACGGAGTTGAACTGGATCTGAATGGGCTGCGGGTTTTGCCCGGATTGATCAATGCGCACGATCATCTTCACTTTTCGCTCTTCCCGCGCCTAGGCTCGGGTCCGTATCCAAACGCCACTGGGTGGGCCCACGATATTTATCATCCCGATCGCGAGCCGGCGCGCTCGCTCCTGGCGGTTCCGAAGCATCTGCGCCTGATTTGGGGAGGGCTGCGGAATCTTCTGGCGGGCGTGACTACCGCCGGCCATCACGACGAATATCATCCGATCTTCGATTTAGGCTTTCCGATACGCGTTGTGAAGCAGTTCGGGTGGGCGCATTCGCTCGCGTTTACTCACGATGTGCGGGAGTGTTTCGAGCGTACGCCGCCGAGTGTTCCGTTCGTGATTCATTTGGGCGAAGGAACCGACGCCGAAGCCGCCAGCGAGATTTTCCGTCTGCGTGAACTGGGCGCGCTGACGGAACGGACGGTGCTGGTACATGCGGTGGCCCTCACAGGCGCGGGATGGGATCTGGTGAAATGCGCGGGCGCAGCCGTGATCTGGTGTCCGCGGTCGAATTTGTTTACGCTGGGGCGGACTTTAGGGCGCGAGGTTATCGAATCGGGAGTTCGCATTGCGCTGGGGACAGATTCGCCTCTGACCGCCGAGGGGGATTTGCTGGATGAGATTCGATTTGCGCGGGAGTTTGGCGCGGCGGCGCGCCAGCTCGTGGGATCCGGGGCGCGGGATGTGCTTCGGCTGCCGATGCGACCCGACGACTGGATTGCCGTGAGGGAATTTGGGGCGGCGCCGGAACTGGTGGTGATCGGGGGGGAGATCCGGCTAATCAGCCCGGCGCTTGCGGCGGGGTTGCCGCGCGATGTCGCGGCGGGGTTTCATTGGCTCTGTGTGGAGGGGCGTCCGCCGGTGTTGGTGCGCTGGGATATTCCCGGTTTGATCGAGGAGACGCGCGGTTATTTGAGGGAAATTCAACTGGGGGGACGCGGCCTTGTGGAGCGTCTCCCATTGAGTAGCCGCCAACCGCGGGGACTGATGAAGTCCCAATTGCAGGCTGAGCCGCGCGCCTTGCCTTGATCCTAGACCTCAATCTGGAGTGGCCCCCAAAATTGAGACAACCAGTTAAGGCTCAAATTTCATTGAATGGAGAAGAGAGCCATGAGTCTGTCTCGAAGGAAGTTCACGAAAGAGTTTAAATTGGCGGCGGTGCGCCGCTTGGAAACGGGCGCCTC
>DATBIA010000061.1:0-26604 GCA_036557165.1 Bryobacteraceae bacterium | reverse complement strand
ACGGACCCGATGCTCGACCCGCTGTTGCAAATGCCGATCGCCAGCGTCCGAGCCTCCGGCGGCGTCCACATCGCCACCGCCTTCGCGAAGGCCGGCCACGCCCCGCCTTCCCCTACCGCCAGCAACCCGCGGAAGAAACTAAGACCGAGAGGGCCGCGCACCGCGGCCGTGAACATCTCCGCGACCGACCACCACAGCACCGATAACGTCAAGCCGCGGCCGACGCCCAAGCGGTCGAGCACCCATCCGGCGAAAGTATACGAGACCGCGTAAACCACGAGAAAGGCGTTCACGATGGCCGCATATTGACTGTTGCTTAAATTGAATTCGGCGCGCAGCGTAGGCGCGAGCACGGAGACCACTTGCCGGTCCACGTAATTTATGGTGGTTTCCCCAAGGAGCAACGCGATCAGCAGCGCGAGCGCGGCTCTCGTAAACACGGGCGTGAAATCGCGCGCAATGGGGGTCGCGAGGGCTGGTTTCTGCGAAGTCGCCACTCCAGATATCATTGCACTCGCGCTCTTGGGCAGCGGCTGGATTCTAAGGATGGGGGCTTGTGGGGAGCGAATATGTATTCGAGTTGCCGGCGCTATCTATGTAGGTATATTTGACGAAACTGCCCGCCTTGAGCCGTTGCGGTAAAACGGCCAAAACCTCGTTGCAGGGCCGCTTGGCGGAAACAGCCCGGAATCCCTCAAAGCCCCCGCAGTTCCACAGTTCGCGTCCGAGATCCTGGGTGGGCGCTACTCCTGTCGGGTTTTTCACTCGAGTATAGGGCCCGCGGCTGCCGTAGCCTTCCCAATCTCCAGTGAGTTCCTGAAAGGTTGTGTTCAGCGGAAGGTGAGTCTTCGCTGGATCCGTCAGATCGACAATCGCCTGAAGCGACACGGTCACGTTGAGAACAATCCACGAGCTGGAAGGATTGGGGATAATCCCTCCTCGTTTGAAAGGCGATCCGAAAATCGCTCCAACCTCGCACAACGCGACGTCATGGTTTTCGGCAAGATAGAGAATTTGAAAGCCGCCGGGGTGATAGCGGCCTGTGTATGTAGACGTGTGGGCGGTGGCAAGGGCTCCTGGCAAGTATCTGGGCTCAACAGCGCGGTACCAAGTGCCAACTTCGCGAATCGTTGGCAAACCTGCGCACACCGTTAGATTCATGCCATCGATGAATAAACAGCCGCTCGAAGAATATCGCGGATCTTCCCTTCCTCGGACGTGCCAATAAGTTCATTGGGAGTACGTCCTCCGAGCCGGGTGTTTGGTGTGCTGAGCCACTCTTCGGCGTTATCCAACAAGCACTTTACATCCACTCGAATGTCCGAGTGCTCACCCGGCAGAAGCTCCATCTTGGATGTCGTTGTCATGGCCAGTCTGGGCGCCGGCATGGGATCCTCCGCTGTGGTAGAAATTTCACCTTACCCCAAAATTCTCACCCCAAAATTCTCTCAGTTTTGACCCGTTTTGCGGATCGAGGAATTCTCCCGGGCGCCCTTCTCCTCCTTGAAAATTAAATGTCAAAGCTCGTGGCCACGGAAGACGTCAGACGCCAATTATCTTTGAGCATTCTCCCGACCATTCGACGCTTTGCAGAGTGCGGAGGAAGTACGATATCATGCGTCCGTTCTCCTATTGTTCTCTATCGGCCAGCGCATCTCTTCTATGAGAACAATAAAGATCCTCTCGCTATTTTCAGGAGTAGTAGCCCTCCCAAGTCTCTGGAACAGAGATGCTTAAAGCTCTGCGAAGGTGGAAATTATTTCAGCCCTGCCAGACGATCTTGCCATTGGCGATCGTCGCCACAGAGCCACCGCGAAAGGTTTTTCCATGGAACGGCGAGTTGCGGCTCTTTGAGAAAGACTTATTCACGTCGTAAGTCCATTCGCGATCGAGAGAGAAAATCGTAACGTCGGCGGGCGTGCCGACAGCGAGAGTTCCGCGGCCAATTCCTAGAATTCGCGCGGGGCCGAGTGCGAAAAGCTCCACCAGCCGCGATAAGTCTATCTTTCCGGGATGAAATAATCTTTCGAGTGCGACGCCCAGAGCGGTCTCAAGCCCGATAATTCCAAATGGGCAGTTCTCAAATTCCTGCATTTTTTCGCTGCCGGGGTGCGGCGCGTGGTCGGTGGCGATGGCGTCGATTGCCCCGCCAATCACGCCATCCATCACTGCGTTCACATCGCAGGCGGAGCGCAGCGGCGGCTTCATCTTGTAGTTGCTATCGTACGGCGGCATATCGGCGTCGGCGAGAGCCAGATGATGAGGCGTCGCCTCCGCGGTCACCGGCAGGCCGCGCGCCTTGGCGAAGGCGACCATCTCGACCGAATGCCGCGAAGAAATATGCGCCACGTGATACCGCGCGCCCGTCACCTCTGCCAGCAGGATGTCGCGCGCGACCATCACTTCTTCCGAACATCCCGGAATTCCCCGCAGTCCCAGCCGGACGGATTCGGCGCCCTCGTGCATATCGCCGCCGGCGCTCAGGTGCAGATCTTCGCAATGATCGATGACCGGCATGCCGAAGCTGCGGGCGAACTCCATCGCGCGCCGCATCACGCGTGCGTTCATCACGGGACGGCCATCGTCGGAAATCGCAACGGCGCCGGCCTCGCGCATGGAGCCGATCTCCGCGAGTTGCTCGCCTTGGCTGCCCTTCGTGATCGCTCCAATCGGGAAAACATTGACGATCGCGTGCTGCCGCGCCTTTTCCACGATGTAGCTCGTAACCGTGGCGCTATCGTTCACCGGCGAGGTGTTCGGCATCGGACAAATGGAAGTGAAGCCGCCCGCGGCAGCCGCGCGCGAACCTGTTTCGATAGTTTCGGCATGCTCGAATCCCGGCTCGCGCAGATGCACGTGCATATCGACGAATCCCGGCGCGACCACCAGTCCGGTGGCGTCGAACACCTCCGAGACGTCCGAAATTGCGATGTTTTCGGCTACGTCGCGGATCTTTCCGTCTTCGATCCACACATCTGCCACCCCGTCGCGCCCCGAGGCGGGATCGACCACCCTTCCGTTCTTAATGAGCAGCGTTGCCATGGTTGTTCTTTGGACTAAGTACGCGCTCCAGCACCGCCATGCGGACGGCGATTCCATTTTCTACCTGCGTGAGAATCACGGAACGCTGCGAATCCGCTACTTCCGAAGCGATTTCGCGTCCGCGATTAATGGGCCCAGGATGCATGACAATCACTTCGGGTTTCGCAAGCCGCAGGTGCTCCAGCCGAAGGCCGTAAAACTGAAAATATTCGCTCGCTGGAAAGGCCGCTTCGTGCTGCCGTTCGAGTTGAACGCGGAGCATCATGATGACGTCGGCGCCGCGGATCGCCTCGTTCATGTCGGTAGTCAGCGTAACGCCGCTCGCGATGTCCGCCAGCTCGCGAGGCAGCAGCGAAGCCGGTCCGCACAACACGATATCGGCCCCGTACTTGGAGAGCAGGTGTACGTTCGAGCGAGCCACTCGGCTATGCGCGATGTCGCCGATGATGGCCACGCGCAAGCCCTCCAACTGAGCTCCGCGGTCGAGGATGGTGCGCGCGTCCAGAAGCGCCTGCGTAGGATGCTCGTGCGTGCCATCGCCCGCATTGATGATGGGCGTGTCCAGGTAGCGCTGAAGAAAATGCGGCGCGCCAGAGGCCGCATGACGCATGATGATGGCGTCCGGGTGCATGGCCGCGAGCGTATTCAGCGTATCCACCAGCGATTCGCCCTTAGACACGCTGGAGGCTTGAGCGCTGATGGATACCGTATCCGCGCCCAACCGCTTGGCCGCGATTTCGAAGCTGGTGCGCGTTCGCGTGGAGGCTTCGAAAAACAGATTGACTACCATCCGCCCGCGCAGCAGATCGTATT
Organism: Bryobacteraceae bacterium; assembly: GCA_036557165.1. Classification (GTDB taxonomy): domain Bacteria; phylum Acidobacteriota; class Terriglobia; order Bryobacterales; family Bryobacteraceae; genus Palsa-187. The sequence continues at coordinate 22,749 of DATBIA010000061.1, read as the reverse complement.
TACGAACGCCGTGCTCGCCACGCGGTTGGAAGTCGCGGGCGCGGTCGAGAATGGCCTGAATCTCTTCCCGTTCCAGCCCTTCGATGCCCAGCAGCCCCTGGGGCATATTAAACCCCCTCGGCTGTTCTCTCCACCAGCAAGACCTTCTCCATGCCGTCGATCTCCTGGAATTTCACTTCGATGATCTCGTGAGAAGTGGTTTGCACCATGCGCCCGGTGTACTGCGCTTCAATCGGCAGCTCGCGATGGCCGCGATCGATAAGCGCCAGCAATTGTACGCGCGCCGGCCGGCCCTGATCGAACAAAGCATCGAGAGCGGAGCGAACGGTGCGGCCCGTGTACAGCACGTCGTCCATCAGAATCACGTCCTTTCCCGCCACGGAAAAGGGAATGTCGGTGGAGTTCAACACGGGTTGATGGCTCACCGTGGAAAGATCGTCGCGATATAGACTGATGTCGAGAATGCCCACGGGTATGGCCCGGCGCTCCAGGCTTTCAATTTTTTTCGCGAGACGCTGCGCCAGCGGCACGCCGCGCCTGCGAATCCCAATAAAAACAAGATGATCCAAGTCCTGCGTTCGCTCAAGAATCTCGTGAGCCAATCGCACCAGAGTGCGATCGATTTCCGAAGCGCTCATGAGTTGTGCCTTTTCGCGGGTGAGAGGCATGGAGGGCAAACGTTTCAGGTTAGCACAGAACGGGCGCTATCTCGCTTAGAATTCGACCTCCTACTGCGCGATGACCGACGCGAACTTTACGCGCCGGCGCTGCGGTGAGTGCCGCTTTTCGTTGCGCAACCCCAAACGCGGAATTGAGGAATTACGCCCGGACGAGCTGGCTTTCGAAGGCCCGCCGCATCTCATCCACGATCGACTCCGCGGCGGCGCGGGGGTCTGGCGCGTCCGTGATCGGCCTTCCGATCACAAGATAATCGGCCCCCGCCAGCACCGCCTGACTCGGCGTCGTCTTGCGCTTCTGGTCGTCGCCGCCGTGGCCCGCGGGACGAATTCCGGGCGTCACCACCAGGAGCTTGCCGGCGGATAGCTGCTTGATCTTGTCAGCCTCCAGCCCCGAGGCGATCACGCCATCACACCCCGCCTCCAGCGCCTTCTTCGCTCGAAACAGCACCAGATCCTCAACGCTGTGCTTCGTATAGCCCATCTCCGCTATATCGCCGGCGTCCAGGCTCGTCAACACCGTCACGGTGAACAGCTTCAAACTGCTACTGCCGCGGCCTTCCACCGCCCCTCGAATCAGGCTTGCCGGTCCGTGAATGGTCAAAAAGCTCACGCCGAGCTCCGCCGCGCGCGAGACGGCCTTCTTTAGCGTCTCGGGGATGTCATAGTACTTGTAATCGAGAAAGACCTTTTTTCCCGATTTGATCAGCGACCGGATGAACTCGTCCACGCCCGGCGCGAGCTGAAGCGCCAACCCGATCTTGAAAAATACCACGGTTCCATCGAGCATCTCCACCATGGCGCGAGCCGCATCCACGCCTGGAAGATCCAATGCAACAATCAACCGCTCGTTCGCGCGCGTCGTCATTCGTATCATTTTACCTTCCCAGGTGCGCTAAACTTTTTGATGCGGCGGAATTCGCGCGCATGGCATTGGAGCTTCAACATCGCGACCTTCAACCTTCCACGGCGCTGGTAACGCTCAATGGCAAACTGCTGCTCGGCCAGGAATCTCAGAAACTCGCTTCCCTGGTCCCGGAGCTTATCGCCACCGGCCACCGGAACTTTGTGTTCGATTTGAAAGGCGTCACCCATATCGATTCCACAGGCATCGGCCGATTTATCGACGCCTACACGAAGCTCGACAAGATTGGCGGAGAGATGCGCCTCGCCGGCGCCACCGGCGCGGTGCGCGATTCGTTCCACGTCACCCGGCTCGACACGGTGTTCTCGTTCTACCCGAGCGTGGAAGCCGCTTGCCAGGGCCTGGCGTAGCGTAACGAAGGCCGCCTTTTTTTCGCCTCATCCTTCGTGTGTTCAATTTACTAAAGGAGCATTTTCGTAATGAATCGTTTTGCTATCGCCGCGCTCGCGGCAGCGTGCGCCGTCTCCCTCTCCGCGCAACCGAAGGGCGGCCCGCGCTCCACGACCGACGATTTGAAGCAGTCTTACAATCAGGTCAAAAACCTGATCACGCGGGCCGCCGATGAGATGCCGGACGCGGGTTACAGCTTCCAGGCAACGCCGGAAGAGCGCAACTTCGGAGGATGGGTGGCGCACGTCGCCGACGCGCAGGCGGGCGGATGCGGCCGGGTTTCGGGGAACCCGCAGAACCTCGGCGCCGCCCAAATGACGTCCAAAGCGGATCTGGTGGCGGCGCTGAAGAAATCCTTCGACGCCTGCGACGCGGTGTATGAAGGAACAACCGACGCCAACGCGAACGATCCGGTCCAGAGTTTCGGAGGAACCACCACTCGGGTGGCGGCGCTGTACGGGAATATCGCGCACGACCAGGAATGCTACGGCACGATGGCCGTTTATCTAAGGCTTCAGAAGCTGGTGCCGCCCTCAAGCCAAGGCCGCGGAGGATTCGGCCGCGGCAAGGGAAAGGGAAAGCAGTAGCGTTATTCCCACTCGATCGTGGCGGGCGGCTTGTTGGTAAGGTCGTAAAATACGCCCGCCACGCCATCGATTCCGAGCAATTCGCCCGTCATCCTCGCCAATAGATCCTTCGGCATCTGAACGGCGTTGGCGGTCATGCCGTCCACGGAATCGATGGGGCGGAGCACCACCGAGTCCGGCCGGTGCGCGGTCCCGAACGGGATTAACACCACGGGAAACTGCCAGACTTCGCGATCAAAGCCGGACTCATGCGACATCCTTCGCACGACGGCATCGGCGCGCCGGAGCCTTTCCAAGCGCTCCGCCGTGAGCCGGGAGGCGATGGAACGCATCTCCTGGATACGGCCGCCGCCGGCCGCGACAACCACGCGATTAATCCCTTCGCTCGAATTTACCAGGCGCGCCGCTTCGTCAGCCGTCTCGGGAAAATCGTCGATGGCGAGCGTAGCGCGATAAGTCCGCGAATCGCCCTGCACGCCCACCGAGCGTACGGGCAGTACCCAGCCGCCGGCCGTCTTCTGTGGCGGGGCCGATTCGGAGCCGCAGAGGCACCGAATGGCAAGGCCCGGACCGGGAAACGGGTGGCGCTCCAGCAGAGCGGCGGGGATCCCTAGCTCGCGTCCGATCGCCCGGACTTCGTCTTTGTAGAACGACGCGAGCGGCTCGACAATTCTGCCTTCGCTCATCAATTTCTGAATGCCAGGGACGCGGTTGTGGTGCGTTTTGATCAGATCGGCTTTCGTGGTTCCGCCGGATTCGATGGTGTCCGGATAAATCGTTCCCTGCCCCAGGATCCAGTGACCGTTCAAAAAATGTTCGCTCTCAAGGATCCGTTCCTGGACCCGCACGAATTCTTCGCCGATCGCGTGCCGCTTTCGCTCCGGCTCCACAGCCATGGCTAGCGCACTCAGAAATTGCGGAGCGGCATCCTCCACCTGGAATCCGTGCGCTCCCAACGCCGCGAAATTTGCGCGCACAAATTCGGTTTCGCCTTCGCGCATCAGCCCTGTATCCACGTATGTCCCGCGCACACGATCCGCCCCAACCGCGCGCAGGCAGAGCGTATAGGCCACCGTTGAGTCCACGCCCCCGCTCACGAAGAAAAAGATCCCGCGTCCGCCCGCCGTGGCGCGAACCTGCTCCTCCAACTCCTGGAGCTGGCCGGCGGGGTTCCAATCGCGCTCGCATCCGCAGATATCGAACAGGAAATTCTTGAGGATCCTGGGGCCGCTGGGCGTGTGGGCCACCTCGGGATGAAATTGGACTGCGTAAACCTTTTCTGTCGCGGAGGCGATGGCCGCAATGTGGCACGTCCCCGTGCGCGCCAGCACTTCGAATCCCGGCGGCGCCTTGGCCACCAGATCGCGATGGCTCATCCAGACCTGCTGAGTCCGTTCGATTCCCCGGAATAAAGGATTGTCGCGAAGCAGATCGAGCTGAGCGAATCCATATTCGCCGCGCTCGCCTTTCTCAACCTGGCCGCCGAGCAGATGCGCGATCAACTGCTGGCCGTAGCAGATGCCCAGCACCGCGCTACTGGAATGCAGCAAGCGCGGATCTATCGTGGGACTGGCGGGATCGTAGACGCTGGAAGGCCCACCCGAAACGATCACGCCCTTGCGGCCGGCAAGCTCCGAGGCCGCCGTTTCGCTCGGCGCGACTTCAGCGTAGACGCCCAAGTCGCGCACTTTGCGGGCGATGAGGTGGCAGTACTGTCCGCCCGCGTCAAGAACGGTTATTTGAGGTTGCAATCCGTAGATTCGGTTGTGGAGCGGGCTTTAGCCTGCAACGGAGGCTTCAGCCTCCGTCTGCTGTGGCGGGAAGCCCGCTCTCCAGATCCGGTTTTTACTGGCCGCGCTGGCTACTCTGCGCCGACACGCGCTGGACCAGCAATTTCTTCGCGTTGTCTAATAGCCCCTTGGCCTTGGACATGGAATCCAGGGCCTTCAGGACTTCGGGGTCCTGCTCAATGGCCGCCCGCTCGGAATCTTCAAAGCTGAACGCGGTGATGTAGAACTCGCGCTTGATCTCCTTCTTCAGCCAATCGTGATTGGCCGTGAAATCCGCTTCGGAGAACTCGACTTTGTTGTTGAGCAGAAAATCGTGGAACTGATTGATGACGGATTCGTCCGCCTCCCAGCCCTTGGGAAGCATCGCGTCCGGCTTCGGCCCGAAGTAGTTGGCGGCGAAATTGAACAAGTTGTTGCGCAGCACCACGGCCTGAAATTTGTTGAATTTGTCGGGCACGCTACAAATATAAGGATTGCCCTGCGTGTTGCCCGCGCTGGCGCAGGGGAACCGCTCGTCGGGAGTGATGCCGCCGCCGCCGTAGACTGTGCGTCCACTATCGGTCATTTTCACGTCGGTGGTATTTTTCTGGTCGAGATTGGTGTGCGTGTAATAGTCCAGGAACGAGATGTTCGAATAATCGCGCTGGATCAGCCGGCCGCTCGGCGTGTAGTAGTGCGCGGTAGTCAGCGCGAGGCCGGTGTTATCGTTCAACGGAAATACGGTCTGCACCAAACCCTTGCCGAACGTGGGCTCGCCCAAAATCCAGCCGCGATCGTGATCCTGCAAAGCTCCGCTTACGATTTCCGCCGCCGAGGCCGTGAGGCGGTTCACCAGGACGACGATGGGATAATCTTTGCCGGAGCCGTCGCCGCGAGCCGAGTAGACTTTCTTCGGGGAAGCACGGCCATAGTGGCTGACCACCGCCTCGCCTTTCTTCAGAAAATGGCTGGCCGTGTCCACGCCCTCGTTAAGCAATCCACCCGGATTGGCGCGCAGGTCGAGAATCAAGCCGTGGATATCTTTTTCGTTGAGCTTTTTCAGTTTTTCGTCCAGCTCTTTGGCCGTGTTCTCGTTGAACGCCGTGATCACCGTGTAGGCGATGCCCGGACGAATGTAAAATGCAAATGGCACGCTGGATCGCGGAATTTCGTCGCGGACGATATTAAACGTCAGCGGTTTTGTCTGGCCGTCGCGCGCAACCTGCACTTGCACTTTGGTGCCGCGGGGCCCTTTCAGGTGTTCCGCCACATCGCTCATGCTCATGGTATCGGTCTTCTGATCGTTGACCTCGAGGATCGCGTCGCCCGGCCGCAACCCGGCGCGAAACGCCGGCGACCCCCCGAAAGGATATTGAACGATGGTCTTGTTGCCGCGCGCGCCCACCATCATGCCGATGCCGTAGTAGTGGCCGCTCTGATCCTCGCGCAGCTTCGAAAATTCTTTGGGATCGAAGAAATTCGAGTGCGGATCGAGCGTGTGCAGCATTCCCGGAATAGCGCCATCGTAGATGGCCTTATCGGGCTTCACCTGGTCGGCGAAATTTTGCTCCACCGCGTTATAGACTCTGGTGAACGATTTCAGGCTTTGGGTGACCGCGTCATCCGAGCTGGCCGCCGAAACGTGGCCGCCACCCACAATACCTGCAATGAGGGAACATAGAGCGATGAATAATGGTGCAAGGAGATACGTCGGACGACGAAATCGCATGCGAAAGCCTCCAGCCACATTCAGTATATCAGGGTAGGACGAGCTTCAGCTTATCCTTTTGGTGGTTGTTTGGCGGAATTGGTGGTTGTTTGGCGGAAGAAAGGGACAAGCTAAAGCTTGTCCTACTCAGACTCAGAACAGAAAGTCCAGGCCCCCGCGCAGCGCGCGAGGCGAGGTGGTGATCATTGCCTGTCCGCTCGCGACTGGAAGATAGCCTTGCCCTAGCGCGTTGCGCCATTCCGCGGTCGCTTCAATGCGGCCCCGCATTCCGTTCAGCCGCGGCAGAGGCTGGCGGACCCGGACGTTCAAGCCTTCGTCCTGGACCGTGGTTCCCGTGAGACAAACGTGCATGGGCATCAGCGTGCGAAAGTCGGTCCAGCCATAACTGGTGACGACCTGCGTTCCCGAGACGGGAAGCGTCGCGGAAGCTCGCGCGGTCACCCAGGGCCGCTCGGTCTTGCGGACGCTTTGCAGTTCGCCGTCCCGCGGAATCGCCAGCGCGCCCGCGCGGCCCACCGCCACGGTGAAATTCAAATGATCGCCCGCCGATTGCGTCATCGCGGCCGAATATCCACTGCGCCAGTAGGCGCCCAGGTTATACACGAAATTGGTGGAATCGTAGTCGGGCAGGAGGTTGCCGGCGGGCAGCGCGTCGGTATTTCCGGAAACGGTGTAGGCCGCGTCGGCCACGTCGTCCACGTAGGCTGTCAGCGAGTATTTACGGCTGCCCTCGGCCAACTGGTAACCCGCCTCCCACGTCTGATTGCGCTGCAATCTCGTCCGGCCGTCCCTTCGCGATATCACCGGCAACACGGAAAGAACTCGCAGGTCCTGATTCAGATCCGAGCTTTGATTCAGATTTCCGTCAGCCGTCTGGCTGTCGCGCGCGATCAGTTCGGTGGGCTGGGTGCCGGAGCTAAACGCGACCCGCACAACACCTCTCTTTTCGCCCAAATTGTACGTCCCGCGCGCGAACGGGCTCACGTAGGTCACTCGATCGACCAACGACACAGAATCGATATGTCCCCCGTACTCCAGTTCGATCTGATCGGACAGGTCGATCTTGTCGATGGCGTTGAATGAAACGGTCCGGAGGACCGGACCGGTCTGCTCCCCATTCTGATATCCGCCGGTTGCGCCCAAACCCGGAAAATACACCTGATGAACCGTGAGCGCCGCCTGAGGCAGCGCGTCGTCGCCGGTATCGCGGGCATAGGTGGTCCGGAATCCCGCAGTGGGCAGTCCCGAATTCGCCATGTAGCCGAAATTCCCGCTGAGCCGCACGCGCGCCCAGCCGTTCACCAATGTCGCCAAAGCGAAAGCCGTGCCAAGATCCTGAGCCGTGCTTCCCGAGACCGAATCGCCGTCGCCGGCGGAAAGCCTCACGATGCCGCTGGTTTGGGAAAACGAAGCCAAGGTCGTGCGCCGCGGCGAGGGGCTGGAGACCGGAAGGTAGCGAAGCACCGGCCGCGTGGCGCTCGATGAGCGAAGCACCCACTTCCAATCGTCGCTCATCAGGGTGCCTTGCGCGGCGGATAAGGGCGCCAGTTCCACCGTGCTGGCCATGCCGGAAAGATCGATCTTCAAGAGGCTGGCCGATCCGGCGGCGACAGCGATGTTGCCTCGTACGGCAGGCAGAAAACTGGCTAGCGCCACCCGAATGGAATAGAGACCGGGCATGAGCTGGTCAAATGCGAACTTGCCCGCTTCGTTGGTAAGAGCCTGCCGGACCAGTTGGTCGTAGCGGTTGTAGAGGAATACGCTCGCGCCCATTTGAGCGATCCCGCCGCTGTTCTGGACTTGGCCAAGAAGCTCGCCCGCCAGAGGGACGGAACGGATCTTCTGCTCCGGCGGAGCGCCGCGTCCTTCACGAGCCGCCAGAAGTAAGCTGGCGGCCATTAATCCATTCACGAACCGCGAAGCCATTCGAACTACTAATTCCTCTAATGGAACAAGCTGATGCCTGTTCTACACATTTTCATAGTACCGTAAACGAAGCCGACTGCGTTACGGTCTGGTTGCGCTTCTTGTCGAACGCGTTAATCTTCAGCGTGTACTGTCCCGGCTGTAGGTCCTGCAGGGGCAGGAGCTTTTCAATAACGATCTGCGACGCGCCTCCCGTCGCCTGTCCCGCCTCCTCTGTGACATCGAAGACTTTGTCGGTAGAACCGTTTTTCGTGATCTCGTATTGGATGGTCCCGTCCGGTTTCTTAGTCTTCTCATCCGGCTCGAAATTGTAAACCTGCAGGTAAATTCCCATCTTCTCGTTGCGATGGAAGGTATTGTCCATGCGCGGCCGGACCTTCGAGGTGCCGATTACGAACGGCCCCAAACCGATACTCCTGCTCGGAACCCTTTCGATCAAATCCGCGAGAATCAGCGAGCTGGCGCTCAATTTGTCGTCGTCCAGGCGCGGAACGTCCAGCGCGATCTCGTAGTTGGTGGCGTTGTTTCCCACCAGGTCCTTCGCCGCGATATTCAACCGGTAGCGCCCCGGCTGCAGAGGCACGCCCTTCTGATAAATGTTCTTCGACTCGCCCGCCTTTTGCAGCATCTCGCTCGGTACGTTCACGTTAACGGTCTCGTCGAAGCTGTTCACCGGACGGCGGGTAATGGACGTGATACGCCCATACAGATTCACGGTGGCTTCCGACAAGCCCTCCTTCTGCTTGAACTGGAGGTCCTTATTTTGGAATTGGATCGTGATGTAGGCCATCGTACTGACGTTGGTGACCGGAATGAAATCGGTCTGGACCTTCATCGGGAGCAGATTGAATTTCACCGCGGAGGTCACCATCGCTTCCAGATCCTTGAACTTCGTCTGCGGCGTCTTCTGTAGATTGGTGAACTGCTCCAGGCGCGTGAACTGGTCCATGCTGGCCGGCAGCGGCATCGTTCCGGTTCCCAGATGGGTTCCATCCGTGCGGTTGAAGCGGTCCACTTTGCAAGCCAAGCCGAGTTGCTCGTATAGCGTCAGACCGGCTCCCGGAACGTTGGTCAGCGCATCCTTTTCCGACGGGTCCATGGTCATGTGATACTCGCCGGTCATGCTGGGATCGACAAACTCGATGTTGACGTCCGTACCGACGCCGTCGATGTACCGGTAGCGCCACTTCTCAAACGGATACACGGTGGTGGTTCCGCCGCCCTCTTCGATCGGCCGGTCGTAGGTGCCGCCTGTGGGATGCTCCTCGCGCTCATCCGGCGGACCATACTTGATATAGATCATTCCGCGGTCGGTCTTCCAGCCGGGAACTCCGCTGGCGAACTGCTCGTTGGCGTAGGCGATGCGGCGGTAGTGCTCTTCGCGGTACTCGTTCTCTTCGGTATCGGGCGTAGGATCGCGCCGCAGCCAGAACTGCTCGATGAACTGCTGCCGCTCTTCGTCGGTCTGGAGTTGCTTAAAGGCTTTGCGCTCCTCGTCCGTGATGATGTAGATGACTTCCTCGTTCAGCCACTTCTTATAAGGAGATTCAAGTTCCTGCTTCAGCTTCTCTTCGTTTTTCTTCTTCTGCCGCTCCGACATCGGCTTGGCGACAGTTTCCCGCTGGGTCTGGGGTTTCTTCTTTTTGCTGTCGTCTTGGCCCGACGCCCCCGGTTGGATAAGGAACAGAGAACTGAGGGAACACAAGGCGAGGATGTGCCTGATACGCATATGCAACTCCACCTCCCTGATTGTACTCTGATGGGCAGACGTGGGCAATGACAGGAGAGTTTCGAGTTTCCGGCTCTCCCGTGTCCCACTCGGATACGAGGCTGCGACAGATGCCGACAGGCGAAGACCCAGAATGAGAGGCGATGGTATACTTAAGGCGCCGCGGGCATATCGGGGCGTGGCTCAGCCTGGCTAGAGCGCCTGGTTCGGGACCAGGAGGTCGGTGGTTCGAATCCACTCGCCCCGACCAATTCCCAAACATCCTTTTCAGAGTCATTGAATTGTGGCTGTTGGCCGCCTCGCTCCACCGCCAATCTCAGAATTCTTCGCCATACTCGCAATTGCCGGTTGATTCCGTACTGGCGGCCCATCGCGCTGGCGATTTCCTAATAGGCGCGCTGCTGAGCGCGATTTGAGGAAGGCAAACGCACTCGAATCGACAATGGCTCGCGGTAGCCGGGGCCGAGGGCCTGGTCATGGATTCGATCGAGCGGCGCATTCGCAAGCCGCGTCACAATAACGGCCGGAAAGTGCAACTTTCCAATCGCTTGCTCCGTAGTAGACGGGTATGGGAACGCTCAAGCATGTCTTCCGCAGGCTGGTTTCCGCGCCCCTGTTTTCCGCGGCGGTGCTCGCGACTCTCGCGCTGGGAATCGGCGCAAACACCTCAATTTTCAGCGTGATCAACGGCGTCCTGTTCAAGCCCCTGCCATACCCTGGCGCGGAGTCCTTGGTCAGCCTGTGGCACACGGCGCCCGGAATTACCGGCGTCGGAGACCGGATCAACATTTGTCCGAGCATGTATTTCACCTACCGCGACGAAAACCGCAGCTTCGCCCAGATCGGCGTCTGGTCTGCTAATGGCGGCACAGTCACCGGCGCGGGCGAACCGGACGAAGCGAGGGCGTTGATGGTGACTTATGGCGTCCTAGACGCGCTGAACGTCAAACCCGTGCTCGGCCGATGGTTTTCGAAAGCCGACGACACGCCCGGAACGCCCGAAACCGTGATGTTGGGCTACGGCTACTGGCAAACCAAGTTCGGCGGCGACCGCGCCATCGTCGGCAAGAGCATCACCGTCGATTCGCGGCCGCGCACCGTGATCGGAGTGCTCCCGGCCAGTTTTCGCTTCCGGAATTTCGACGAGCAATTGATCATGCCGGAGCGCTTCGAACGGTCGAAAGTATTCCTGGGTCAGTTCGGCTTCCAGGGCGTCGCGAGACTGAAGCCCGGCGTCACTCTACAGCAAGCCAACGCCGACATCGCCCGCATGCTCCCCATGTGGCTAAACGCGTGGCCTACGCCGCCCGGATTCAGCAAGATCCTCTTCGAAAATGCCCACTTCGGACCCAAGGTCCTGCCGCTGAAGCAGGACGCCGTGGGCGATATCGGAGCGACGTTGTGGGTCATCATGGGCACACTCGGCCTGGTGCTGCTGATCGCCTGCGCCAACGTCGCCAATCTGCTGCTGGTGCGCGCCGAAGGACGGCAACATGAACTCGCCATCCGCGCCGCGTTGGGCGCCGGCTGGGGGCAAATTGCCAGAGAGATGCTTTTGGAGAGCCTGACGCTGGGCCTTCTTGGCGGCGTTCTGGGTCTGGTGCTGGCCTACGCTGCAATCCAAGTTTTAGTGGCCAAGGGACCGCAGAGCATGCCCCGCATCGCTGAAATCTCGATCGATCCGCTGGTGCTGGCGTTCGCGGTGGGCTTGTCGCTGCTGTCGGGTCTGTTTTTCGGGGCCATTCCGGTGCTGAAATATGCCGGGCAGAGCGCCGCGATGAGCCTGCGCGGCGTCGGGCGCGCGTTCAGCTCTGGCCGAGAGCGCAATCGCGCGCGCAACATCCTGGTGATCGCGCAGGTATGCTTCGCGCTCGTCTTGCTGACCGGCTCGGGCCTGATGATTCGCACGTTTCAGGCGCTTCGATCGGTTCATCCTGGATTGACCAAGCCGGAAGAGCTCCAGATTTTGCGCATTGTGATTCCCGACACGCGCGTGAAGGAGAGTGAACGCGTGATGCGGATGGAGAACGACATGCTGGACAAGCTCGCCGCAATCCCGGGCGTTCAGTCGGTGACGCTCGCCGATAGCGCGCCGCTCGAGTCGATTTTCAGCAACAACGATGTCCTGGATGTCGAGGGCCGCGATTACTCGGCGGCGGGCAAAGTCCCGCCGGTGCGGCGGCACCGCTCCGTCAGCCCCGGGTTCTTCAAGACCATGGGCACGCCGCTGATCGCCGGCCGCGACTTCACCTGGAGCGCGATCTATCAAAAGATCCCAGCAGTCATCATTTCTGAGAACCTAGCCCACGAGTTGTGGGGCAACGCACGCGCTGCGCTGGGCAAGCGCGTTCGGCAGGGCGCCAAAAATCCTTGGAGCGAGGTCATCGGCGTGGCCGGCGATGTCTATGACAATGGCTTGCAGGCGCCCGCTCCGGCCATCGTTTATTGGCAGGCGATGCGGCGGAGCGTTTTCGCCGACGATGGAGCCTCGGTTACACGAGGGCCGGCGTTCATCCTGCGCAGCAGCCGCGCCGGTACGGAGGCCTTGCTTGCCGATGCGCGGCGCGCTATCTGGTCCATCGACGACAATCTCCCCGTGTTCCTGACGAATACGGAGCAGGGGCTTTACAACTCGTCGATGCAGCGGACTTCCTTCACTCTTGTGCTCCTAGCGATCGCAGGGGCGATGGCTTTGCTGCTGGGGGTCGTGGGGATTTACGGCGTGATCGCCTACGCGGTGTCGCAGCGCACCCGTGAGATCGGCATTCGCATAGCTCTGGGCGCTGAGCCAGGAGGCCTGCGGCGAATGTTCGTGCGGCGAGGATTGTTGCTCGCTCTGACTGGGGCGGCCATTGGACTGGGCGCGGCGGCCGCTGCCACGCGGCTGATGAAGACCCTGCTCTTCGGCGTCACGGCGCTGGACCCGGTCACGTTCGCGGCGGTGGCCCTCGTGCTGATCGGCGCCGCCGCCCTGGCCAGCTACCTTCCTGCGCGCCGAGCGACTCTAGTCGATCCTGTGGACGCGCTGCGGACGGAGTGATTGGACCTGCGGGTGAGCCCTGGCCAGGCTCTCGGTAGCAATATATGATCGGAAGATGCCGCCCGGACGCGGACCGGCTGAGGTTTCCCTTCTGAACGTTGCGGATGTGGAGGAGCCGAATGCGAACTGAATGGCGAAACGTGCTGGCGTGGGGGATGCTGCGCGCGGCGGTAATGATGGGGATCGTGATTCCGCAAGGGATCGCGTATGGGCAGGCCGGCGCGACATTCGAGGTATCGCGGGTAAGCCCTGGCGAGGCTCCCCGTCGCAACATAGCGCGGGTTTCCCGGACGCCGGAGAGAATTGCCTTCCCGGCGGCGCTGTTGGGCGATGTCGTGGCGTTCGCGTATGGATTTCCGATAGACCGGGTCGAGCGGCGGCCGCAGTGGATGTATGACGATCGCTACGACGTTGCGGTGACAACGTCGGCTCCCACCAGCTTGCCGCGGCAAAAGCTCTTGCTTCAGAAGCTTCTTGAGGAACGGTTTGGCCTGGTGGTTCATCGAACGTCGAACGAAAGTCCGGTCTATTTCCTGGTTCCGGGGCCGAACGTGAATCTCACGCCGACGCAAGAAGCAGGCGCGGTGGACGTTCCTGAGTTCAGCACAACTCTAGGTGGATCCGGTCTGCGCGGTCTCATTTGCGTGGCCAGCCATGTATCCATGAGCGATCTGGCGGCTTGGTTGTATCGGCAGTTGCAGCTTCCCGTTTTGGACAAGACGGGGATTACGGGATTGTTTGACATCGAGATCCCTGGATTGCCGCCGAGGGGCGGCTCGGACGAAACCATTCGAGCTGTCCGGAACGCTCTCGGGTTAGATCTCGAACTGCATCGGGGAACCGCGGAGACGCTAATCATCGATCGTGTGGAGAGGCCAAGCGAAAACTGAGCGCAGAAAGGCTCAGTTCATGACGCCGATTGCGGGGCGCTATCAGTACGACGCGATGTCAGTACGACGCGATTGACTCCCGGTGGCGCCTGGGATAGTATTTTCTGCCAGTGGTCCCGGCTTCGTATCGGGCAGTAGCCTCTCAGTCCACGCTTCCGGCTTTCCCAGGAGTTTCGTTATGCGTTCCCTGTTATCGACGTGTGGTCTATTTGCGATTTCTCTGGCCGTTTTCGCCCAAACCGATCGCGGTACAATAACCGGAACCGTCACGGACCCCGCGGGCGCGGTGATTGCCGGTGCGGCCGTTCAGGCAAAGAGCCAAGCCACGGGCGCGGTGTACCCGGCGGCGACCTCGGACACCGGGAACTATACCGTCGCTCAATTACCGGCGGGGACCTACGATCTGACGATCGCCGCCATGGGATTCAAGCAGTTCGTCCGCGCCGGTCTCACCGTAGAAGTCGCGGGGATCATTCGGGTGGACGCGGCGATGCAAGTAGGGGCGGCCAACGAAAGCGTCACGGTGACGGAGGCCGCGCCGCTGCTCAATACCGAGAGCACGGAGCTAAGCTACAACGTCACCAGCAAGAGCTTGAATGACATACCGATCCTCACCCTCACCGGCGCGGGGAACAATTCTTCATCCAACTATTTCAATCCCAACGCGGGCGCGCTCGGCAACATACGCAATCCGCTGTCGTCTGTCAATCTCTTGCCCGGCACGAATTTCACTACGGACAACGTTCTGCAAGTGAACGGCATGCCTTCCAGCTCTATGGCGATCAACGTGGAAGGCCAGGACGCGAGCAACGCGCTCGCGCGCCAACTCACGCAGATGACTCAACCGAGTTCGGATGCGATCCAGGAAATGGCGGTTCAAACCAGCAACTACGCGGCTGAATATGGCCAGGCGGGCGGCGGCTATTTCAACTACACGATGAAGTCCGGCACGAACCAACTTCATGGAACCGCCTACGACTATTTCGTGAATGAAGCTCTGAACGCAGGCCTGCCGTTCACCGACGCGGGCAACACCAACCCGCTCAAGGCCGGTCAGCACGTTCGCAACCCGGTCCGGCAGAACGATTACGGCTTCACCTTGGGAGGGCCGCTCGCGATTCCGAAGCTCTACAACGGTCACGATCGAACGTTCTTCTTTTTCAGTTTTGAACAGTTCCGGCAGAGCATCGTCACGACGAACACGATCGCGACGGTGCCTACGACGGCCTTTCGCCAAGGGAATTTCGCCGCGGCTCTGGTGCCCACCACGAAGTGCGGCGGACCCGATCCCTTGGGCCAACAGGTTTGTCTGGATCAGATTTTCGATCCCAACACGCTGACGACCGTGAACGGCAATCCGGTGGAGAATCCTTTTCTAAATAATCAGGTTCCGGTTGCACGCATGGACCCCACGGCGCAGATCATTCAAAATATGTTTCCGCTTCCCAATACCCCGAGCGCCTCCGGCCTGAACAATTACACCGCGCCCAGCTATTCCAATTTCCGCCACACCACTATTCCCTCGATCAAGTTCGACCACAATCTCAGCGGCAAGCTGAAGCTTTCCGGCTATTATTCGGCGACGCGCACCGAATCGCCGGAGACCAACGGCTTCACACAGGGTTGGACCGACATCGTGCCGCAGGACATCCTGTCGCACACAGTCCGCGTGAATTTCGACGACACGCTTACGCCGACATTGTTGCTGCATTTAGGCGCGGGCCTGCTGTACACGTCTTTTCCCCTTCACACGCCGGCTTTCGACCAGGCTGCGAATCACCTGTTTCCGCAAGGCTCTCCCTTCCCGGCCAATTATTTTCCGTTCATTTCGGGAGTCTATAGCGGTTTCGGAGGCGGCTTCAGCCCGACGATGGGAAACAACCTTTATGAAGGGTCCAGCGAGTACGATGTCAAGCCGACGTTCAATGCCAGCACGACCTGGGTCAAGAGAAATCATACGTTCAAACTGGGCGCTTCGGCGGTGTTTGAGGGCTTGCCGACAATCGGCGAAAGCGGCGCGCAGGGCCTGATCGGTTTTGGACAAACCCAGACGGCCGATCCATGGCAGCAGGGCCAATCTTTTGCCAGCACGGCGAGCAGCGGATATGGATACGCCAGTTTTCTTCTGGGCCTCACCAACAGCATCAGCGCCGCCGCGCCCGCGGACTCGCGGATCGGCAGGCACTCCTACGCGCTTTATCTACAGGATTCCTGGAAGGTCACGCGCAAGCTGACGCTCGAGCTGGGGCTGCGGTGGGATTACCAGAATCTCTGGACCGAAGAACACGGCCGGATGCAGAGCGCGGCGTTCAATCTTCCCGATCCGGAGATCGGCGGACGAATCGGGGGCGTCGAATACGAGGCCACCTGCCATTGTTCGCTTGCGAACGCGTATCCGTTTTCGATGGGACCTCATTTGGGCGTGGCGTATCAAATCACGCCGAAGACGGTGTTCCGCGCGGGCGCCGCGATGGCTTATGGGGCCGGCTCCGATAACGAGCAACTGAATCTCATTTTCCAGGACCGCGCGCCTGTGGGATCTCCCGGTTACGGACTTCCCTCGGGCTTGTTGAAATATGGCGATCCGTATGGCGTGGGCAATGTTTATGACAATCCCGTGTTGACTTGGCCGAATTCGTTTCTTCAGACCGACTATTTTCCGGCGCCTACTGCGTCCGGCCTGACCAACCCGGGCTCCCCGTTCGTTTCCATCGCCCGGAACGCCGGCCGGCTGCCGCGCATTTTCCAATGGAGCCTTGGATTGCAGCGCGAGATTACGCACAATCTGGTAGTGGAGGGCGCTTACGTAGGCAATCGCGGCGCCTGGTGGGTGGCGCCGTACCTGGCCGGTTTTCCCAACGACAATCAACTTACGCCCGGATTCCTGCTCTCGCAGTGGGGCCTGAATGTGGCCAATCCAACGGACCACGCGCTGCTAAACGATCCGCTCAATTCCGCGCCGGTGCAATCCCGGTTTCCCGGCGCTTTTCCCATCACGACGCTTCCGAACGGCGCCCAGGTGATCAATAGCGTGTATCAAGGCTTTCCCGCCACGCAAAGCCTGAAGAACGCGCTACGCCCATTTCCGCAGTGGGGATGGATTCCGCCGTTCCTAGGACCGCCGATGGGGCGAACCTGGTACGATTCGCTTCAGATCAAGGTGACCCAGCGGTTGTCCCATGGCTTGAGCGTTGCGGCTGCCTACACATGGGAAAAGGAGCTGACGCTCGGCCTGAACGCGAACACCTCCTATATCACGCCGGCTCCGCCGCTCATCAACGATATATTCAACCTGTATCAGAACAAAGAGCTTTCCGCCTTCGATCTGCCCCAGAGCCTGACAGTCTCGTTCAGCTACATCACCCCCAGGCTGCCGGGCGCCACGAGCGCGGGAATGAAGGCCCTCTCGTGGCTGGCGCGCGATTGGACCTACAGCGGCGTCCTCCGGTATCAGAATGGACTTTTGCTGGGCGTTCCGCCGTCTAATAATCTTCTCGGCAGCGATTTGGATGCGCAGTCCGGCAGCACGTTCTACAATCGCGTGCAGGGACAGCCGTTGTTCCTGGTGAATCCGAATTCGCATTTCGACCCCACCACAAAACTGGTGCTGAATCCGGCCGCGTGGGTGGACGCGCCGCTGGGACAATGGGGCGCGTCGGCGGCCTACTACGATAACTACCGTTGGCAGCGCCAGCCTTCGGAGAGCATGGGCTTCGGGCGCATCTTCCGCCTGGCGCAAGAAGGGAAGTATTCGCTTCAGATCCGTGCGGAGTTCAACAATATCTTCAACCGGATGTTTCATCCCATGCCTAGCCGCAATAGCCCGGCGACCGTGACCGCGCGCGGCAATGCCTATGACGGCACAACCGGCCTGCTTTCCGGCGGTTTCGGGTACGTGGGCTGGTTCAACGGCGCCGGAGCCCAACCAAGGACGGGCCAGATCATTGCGAGATTCCAATTCTAGTTCCGGCCAGATGGTTTAGAGCAGAGTAAGTTCGGAAACATTCTCCATTTACGAAAGGATCGCGAGATGAGAACCTCAACCGGCGCGCTGGCTGCGGCAATCGTCGCAGCCGCGGGGGCGTTGACGCTTTTTGCGCAGTGGCCGTCGTACCCCACCGATGGGCCCAGGACGCCAGATGGGAAAGTCGATCTTAAGGCGCCCGCGCCTCGAACTCCGGACGGCAAACCCGATTTTACGGGAGTGTGGAGTGCGGTTCGCGGCCCTGGGCGCGGCGCCCAAGGCAAGGCCAAAGGCAAAGAAGCTCCACCTCCCCCGCCGTCGCCCTCGGATGGCCCGCCGGTCGCCACGTTCGGCAACATTGGCGCTGGACTCAAAGACGGCCTGCCGTTTCAGCCCTGGGCTTTTGAGTTGCTGGCAAAACGTAAGGGCGATAACAGCAAGGACAATCCCGACGCGCACTGCCTGCCTATGGGACTGATGCAGTTTCACACGCACCCACAGCCGAGGAAGATGATTCAAACGCCGAAGGAACTGGTGATCGTCTACGAAGCCAATCACGGTCTCCGTCAGATCTACCTGGATGGCCGGTCTCTGCCCGGCAACGATCCCGACCCGTGGTGGTACGGCTACTCAATCGGACATTGGGACGGAGACACGCTTGTCGTGGAGACGACGGGTTATCGCGACGACGTGTGGCTGGACGTTCAGGGATCGCCCATGACTAGCGCCGCTAAGACGATAGAGCGCTTCCGCCGGCCGAATTTCGGGACTTTGCAAATCGACGTCACGATCGACGATCCGAAGGCGTACACCAAACCGTTCACAGTCCGCGTAAACCAGCGCCTTTCTCCCGACAGCGAAATGATCGAGTTCATCTGCCAGGATCGCGACGCTCCACATTACGTGGGAAAATGATCGAGGCGCGCCGAATGTATCGCTAGCTTTGCTTCGCTCGCGGCGCCGGTCGGCCGCGCGACGCTGACGCTTGCGGCGGAGTTTGGACCGTCTCGGCTCACCGCAAGATCGACGGACCGTTTTGGACAAGCCGGATGCGTCTTTTGCGGCATACTGAAGGAATGCGTCTTCTTGCGGCGCTTGTCTTGGCCGGGATCACCGCATGGGCTCAGAATTTGCAGCCCGTGGTTATTCGCGGAGCGAATATCGTCACCGTCAGTGGGCCCATAATCGCGAAGGGCACACTCATATTGCGCGATGGCCTGATCGAGGCCGTTGGAACGAATATTCCCATTCCGCCGGACGCCTGGATCGTGGAAGGCGAAGGGCTAACGATATATCCAGGGCTGATCGACGCCGCCAGCAACTGGGGCATGCCTCCGAATCTCGCTCCCGGCCCCGGAAGAGGTGGGCAGAACGTTGCGCCCCCTGCCCGAGGACCGGAAGACCGGCCTGCAACCACCAGTTGGGTGAAGGCTGCCGACGAGTTGCGGGTGGCTGATCCGCGGTTTGAACGCGTCCGCGCCGCCGGATTTACTTCCGCCGTCGTATTCCCCATGCGCGGCATCTTCTGCGGTCAGGGATCGGTGGTGAATCTGGCGGGGGACAAGCCGGCCGCGATGGTGCTTGCTCCTTCCGCTGGGCAGTTTCTCACCATGTCGCCTTCGGGAAATGGATTTCCCGCCGCCTTGATGGGAACCATTGCCTATATTCGCCAGATTTATCTCGACGCCCGCTACTACAGCGCGCTCAAAGACGCCTATGCGCGCGATCCCCGCAGCATGCGCCGCCCCGATTACGATCGCGCCTTGGAAGGCGTCCTCGAATCCAAGCGGATCCTGCTGCCGGCCAGCCGTGTCGTGGAGATTGACCGGATGCTCCGCTTCGCCGCCGAGCTTGGGCAGCCGGCGATCCTCTACGGAATGCAGGAAGGCTTCCGGGCCACGGAGCTGCTTAAAAACGTGAAGCCGAACACGTCGGTTCTGGTGAGCCTTAAGTGGCCGGAGCGGCCGCGCGACGCTAACCCCGCCGATGTCGACAGCTACCGTGATTTGGAATTGCGCGATCGCGCCCCCTCTACGCCCGCGGCGCTTGGCAAGGCGGGCATTCCCTTCGCCTTCTATTCGGATGGACTCGATCAACCTCGCGACTTGCAAAAAGCCGTGAACAAGGCCATCGCCGCGGGTCTTTCGCGCCAGGACGCTGTGAGAGCGCTGACGCTCACGCCGGCCGAAATCTACGGCGTGGCGGACCGTATCGGCTCCATCGAAAAGGGGAAAATCGCGAATCTCGTGGTGACTCGCGGCGAGCTATTCGAGGACACGACCAAAGTGGAGATGGTGTTCATCGACGGACGGCGGTATTTCACCGCGCCTGAAGCGGACACGTCGGCGAGCCGGGCTCCGCTTACACGGGAAAACGAGCGATGAGAGCCCGCTTTTTTACAGCCGCGCTGACCTGCGCAATGGCGCTGCGCGCCGAAACCATCGTCATCCGGAACGCCACCATCCTCACCGTCTCCAACGGGACGTTGAAGGGCTCCATTTTGGTCCGCGACGGCAAGATCGCAGACCTGGGCGACCAAATCAAGATCCCGGAAGGCGCCCGGATCGTCGATGCTTCGGGCCAGTATGTCATGCCTGGAATCATCGACTGCCATTCGCACATCGCGATTGAGGGCAACGTCAACGAACCGAGCGTGTCCGTTTCTTCTATGGTGGATGTCCGGGACGTAATCGATCCCGAAGACATTTCGATTTACCGCGCTCTGGCGGGCGGCGTGACCACAGCGAACATCTTGCACGGGTCGGCGAACGCCGTCGGCGGTCAAACCGTGGTTCTTAAAATGCGCTGGGGCAAGCCCGCGAGAGAAATGATCTTCGAGGGCGCGCTTCCCGGCCTGAAGCTTGCCCTCGGCGAAAATCCCAAGCGCGCGGGGAGCCCCAGCGCCGGAGTCGCCACCGCCGCGCGCTATCCAGCCACGCGGATGGGTATCGAAGACACGATCCGCCAGGCATTTCTTGAAGCCAAAGCCTACAAAGCGAAGTGGGACGATTACAACGCGAGGTCCGCGCGCGGCGAGAGCGTGCTCGCTCCGCGCAAGGATCTGAAGCTGGAGCCACTCAAGGAAGTGCTGGAAGGCAAGCGTTTTGTGCATGTCCACTGCTATCGGGCGGACGAGATTCTCATGCTGCTCCGGCTTGCCGACGAGTACGGATTTAAAATTCGCACGCTTCAGCACGCGCTCGAAGGTTACAAGGTGGCCAAGGAGATCGCCGCTCACGGCGCGGGCGTCTCCACGTTCAGCGATTGGTGGTCCTACAAAGTGGAGGCGTTCGACGCCATTCCGTACAATGCCGCGATCCTGCAAAGGAAAGGCGTCTTGGTCAGCATCAACAGCGACGACGCCGAATTGATGCGGCGCCTGAATACCGAAGCCGCGAAGGCGATGAAATATGGCGGGCTAAGCGAGACGGAAGCCCTGGCGCTGGTGACGCTGAATCCGGCCAAACAATTGGGGATTGAAGATCGCGTCGGCTCCATTGAACGCGGCAAAGACGCCGACCTCGTCATTTACGACAAGCATCCGTTGTCGAACTACGCCAAAGTTCAGAAAGTATTCATTGACGGGCAGATCTATTTCGACCGGAACGAGGAATCGAAGAACTGGAACGCCAAACAGGCGCAAAAACAGAATCTGCTGCAAAAAGAGAGGGCGAATTGAAGCGTCCATGGCGGACAATCTTGGGGCGGAGTATCCTGGCCACCGCCGCGTTTCAGGCGGCTGTTTGGGCTTCCGATGCGGACACGTTTTTGCTTCGCAACGCGGATATCTTCCCCGTAACGTCGCCTGAAATCATAAACGCGTCGATCCTGGTGCGGAACGGCCGGATCGCGTCGGTGGGCTCCGCGATCGCGGCGCCTAAAGGCGTCCGCATCGTCGAAGGCAAAGGTCTGCGCGTCTATCCCGGCATGATCGATTCCGCCACCGAACTGGGCTTGGCGGAAATCTCGGACCTGCGGGTCACGGTCGATACGGGAGAACTCGGCGTTTTCATGCCGCAGCTTCGCGCTTTGACGGCGGTGAATCCCGACAGCGAGCATTTTCCCGTGATCCGGGCCAATGGCATCACCAGCGTGGTCACGTTTCCGTCTCCCGAAAATGCCGGACGGAGCGGAGGCGAACGCCAGATTCTCGCCGGCCAGGCGGCTCTGATCCATACCGATGGCTGGACTTGGGAAGAGATGGCGGTGAACGGCTCGGCCGCCGTTCACCTGATCTTTCCATCGCTTCCGCGCGATCAATCCGGATTTGCCGGCGCCAAGCGCGCCTATGATCGCGAAATCCAGCAGATCGGCGATTTTTTCGACCAGGCGCGGCGCTATCGCGTGGCGAAACTGGCCAGTGGGCCCGGATTCAAGCCGGATTTGAAGCTCGAAGCGATGATCCCGGCGATCGAAGGACGAGCGCCCGTGGCAATCTCCGCCAGCCGCGAAACCGAAATCCTGGACGCGATCCAGTTCGCGGACAGGCAAAAGATTCGGATGGTGCTGCTGGAGCCGCGTGAGCTAGGCAAAGCCGCGGCGGAGCTGAAATCGCGAAACATGCCCGTGGTGCTGGGCCGGACTTTGGAATTGCCGCTGAACGAAGACGATCCTTACGACGCCGCCTTCGCGCTTCCCGCGCAAGCGTTCCGCGCAGGTTTGAAGATCGCTCTCGGCACCTTCGACAACGAATTCGTGCGCGATCTGCCCTACAATGCCGCCGCCGCAGTCGCCTACGGCCTGCCTTATGAGGAAGCGTTAAAGGCCGTCACCGTCAACCCCGCGGAAATTTGGGGCGCGGGTACGCAGTTAGGGTCGCTCGCAGAAGGCAAATGGGCGGATTTGATGTTGACCGACGGCGATCCGTTTGAAACCCGGACCGCGATCAAGGCGGTGTTTGTCAAAGGCCGGGAAGTGGATCTGACCAACCGCCAGACCAGGCTGTACCAAAAGTATCTCAATCGGCCGTGATCCCCTAACCGTTCGGCATTCACCCCTTTCGGCTTCGCGAGGCTCCCTCGTACGTGATCTCGTAAATAGAACTACAGTAATACGTCATCAGTTGCGCGCCAGAGAGTTCTTGAATGATCCCCATCGCAACCAAACGTTGCAGATCCGACTTG
>DATBIA010000060.1:0-23832 GCA_036557165.1 Bryobacteraceae bacterium | reverse complement strand
GTACTGACAACAGGCACCCATGGGCATCGGCAAGCCGCGACCCGCGTTAAGTCGGCTGCACGTCAAGACCGCCAAACGAACTATCGTGCCTTTGTCCGTCGACGAAGTGGCACGATTCTGGTCCAGTTTTCGGAACTCACGGGACCTGGCCATCGTGGGACTGATGCTGCTACAAGGACTCCGGTCGCAAGAAGTCCTGGATCTGAGCCGCGACGATCTGCTGCTGTCCGAAGCGCAGATCCGTGTACGCGCAAAGGTAACAAGACCCGTTTTCTGCCGCTCGCACCGGAAGCGAACCAACTCCTTGACCACTATCTGCGGCTGGAGCGGCCACAGACTTCGACCAACGCTCTGTTTGTTTCTCTCAAAGGACCCGCCCGCGGCGCCCGGATGACTCCCGCGGGGTTGCGCTCGCTGTTTCGATACCATCGTCGGACCACGGGTGTAAAGATGGCCAATCCTCATCGGTTCCGGCACACCTTCGCTTCAGACATGGTGCGCGCCGGAATCAGCCTCCCGGCCCTGATGCGGTTAATGGGACACGCACAAATCCAGACGACGATGGTGTATGTGCAGGTCACTCCTCTGGAGGTCTATCAGCAGTATGCCCGAGCTGTGGCGCAGCACATCAGGCCCGTACCGGGACCACGGTCATGAAGATCTCCCGCTATGCTCCACTGGAACATCCGTTAGGGCACCAGTTTCAACGAACCGTCGAGTCCATTACTGCCGCCCTCGTCCCAGACTCGGCCCGTGCCTATCGTTGCGCGGCACGCCACTTCCTCATCTACCTCGGCGAGAATTATCCATCCCTTTGCTCGTTAAACGAACTGCGCCGCGATCCCCACATCCTCGGCTGGTATGCCCAACTGCGCTCGCAGGCCCCGCCCTTGGCGACGGCCGTCTACGTTTGTCGCCTCCTTTTTCTGCGCGCCATTCTGGAGGAGCTTGCCTGGACTGCACAGATTCCCGACCTGGCTCGCCTCATCCGCCGCGAGGATATTCCGCGCATTCCGCAACGTCTGCCCCGCCCGTTGACGGCGGAGCAGGATCGATTAATCCAGCAAGAGTTGCTCTGCCGTAACGATCTCCCTGCTAACGTTTTCCTGCTGCTGCGCCATACCGGCATGCGCGTCGGAGAATGTGCCGACCTCGCCTATGATTGCCTTCACCAGATGGGCCAGAACCGTTGGGCGATTCATGTCCCCTCTCGGAAAGCTGAAGACAGAACGGATGGTCCCGGTAGACTCGTTTGTTTGTGAACTCGTCCAACGCCTGCGGTTCTTCCGCTCCTTTGATCCCGTCCCTGCCGACGGCCGGCTGCTGGCACGATACAGCGGCAAGCAGACCTTCATCAAACGGCTGCGCCTATATCTATCCGATGTCGCGGCTGCCGCTGGCATTTCCACTCGCATCGTTCCGCACCAGCTCAGACACACATATGCCAGTGAACTGGTTCGCGCCGGCGTAAGCCTGCCTGCGCTGATGACGCTACTCGGTCACGTCAAGGCGGAGATGACGATGAAGTACGTCCTTGTCGCCGGTGAGGACCTGCAACGTGAGTTCCACCTGGCGCGCTCTCAACCCCGGCATCTGGCGCCACAGCCGAAAGCGCCAATCGTTTCCCCGCGCGCCGGTTTGGAAGGCCTTGTCGATTCTCTCCTCTTCGCTCAACACGCCATTGAGATGTTCCGCCGCTCACTACCGGACGGCCCACCCCGACATCGCCTCGATCAGCTCTCCAATCGGCTGACCAAGATTCTCTCCGAAACCCGCAAACTCAATCCCGCAGGATAACGGGCAGAGATTGGCCGGATAAGGGCGTTTCCCGTCAACTAAGCGTGGCGTCGTTCTCCGAAGAGGAGTTTCCTGGGACGGCACAACGGTATGCTGAAGAAGAATGAGTTTTCTCGACAACTTGGAAAGTAATCTCAAAGCCTTTGAATCGCTGGACGAAAAAGACCCGAATGCGCTCGCGCGCGGTGCCGCGGCACGCGATGCCGCCCGGTCATTGGCACTCGAAATCGCTCCGTACGCCGAAGCCCTCCGGAATGGACGATTCAAGGATGGCTTGTTGGGCGCCTGTCGAAGCATCGGCCATCGCCGGCGGATTCTGGTGCGGCCAGTTTGGGTAAATTCGACACTCCGTCTGGAAGCTGGCGCTAATAAACTGGAATTGCGTCCCACACCGCGAGGCGTGCTCGCAATCTTCTTTTTCGAAGACAGGGAGCAAGAAAGCACATTGGTCGATCTATCGGGTGACCCCACCAAACTGGCGGAAAAGTGGTTGGAAGGGGGAGGCGATTGACGATGATCTCTTGGGTGCGCTTCGGTTTCGCAAGTCAAATTCGCGGCTAGCGTGTTACGCGCCCAGGTGCGCTCCGGAAGGCGTTCCTAAACACTTGGCGACTCTGCGCGAGTAATTCTGCGCTCACCATGCCTCGTCGGCACTTGTCCGAGATGATGGACAGGATCAATAAGAGACTGCGTTCGAAGATCCAGGCGCGGATACGGAGATCATTCACAGGAAATTTGCGGGGGCGTCGGCAAGCTGTTTTGGGGAGTTCAGAGCAGAATCGAGGCGACAACGTATAAACAGGCATGGCACTATCCATTTCCTGAGAGCCCTGTGGCACCCACTGGATTCGCGCTTGAAGGACTACGATATGCGAAAAGGGTTTACGAGAAAACCGCAAGGAGACGAGCCCGCGACGCGAGGCAAGAACTACATCACGCCGAGCGGCCTGCAGCGCCTCAAAGATGAGCACCGGTTTCTGCTCACCAGGGAACGCCCGGCCGTGACGAAGGTGGTGGCCTGGGCGCGAGCAACGGCGATCGCAGTGAAAACGCCGACTATGCAGGGTGCTGAAAGACCTCTGAAACAAGTTCGCCACAGAATGTTTTGATCGTCTACCAGCATACGCGGTCAAGACCATCAGCAAGCTAAGGAAGCCTTTCAACAGCTCTGGGATTACACCTCCTCCGCATGGGCCGCGAAATGAGTTGGGGAATCCGGGCGATGTTGAACACGATTCCGCGACGAAGCTGAACAGTATTCCGGGCTGATTCTGAACACCATTCCGGGAGGAGGGTGAACACGGTTCCGGGCTGAAGCTGAACACTTTTTCAGCCGGCCCGGAATGGTGTTCGATTTCCCCGGAATGTTTTCCACAGGCGAGTAGCGCTGGACAACAATGCCTCCCCCGCGAAAGGGAGAGTCAGTTTGCCGAACAGGAGAACGTCCATGCGCAGAACGAAAGAGATACTGAGACTGAGATTTGAATCGGGGCTAGGCTTACGACAGATCGCTCGCAGCCTGTCGATCAGCGTGGGAACGGTGCATGACTACGTACAGCGCGCCGAAGCAGCAGGTATCAAATGGCCGTTGCTGGAGGGCTTCGACGACACCCGCCTGGAGGCAGCCCTGTTCCGTCAGCCGCCGGCGCCGGTGCCATCGCGGAAGGCAACGCCAGACTACCCGGCGATCCACCAACAGCTACAGAAGCCACACGTCACTTTACAACTGCTCTGGGAGGAGTACCAGGAGACGAACCCGGACGGGCTATCGTTATTCGCGCTTCTGTGAGCTGTATCAGCGATGGCGTCGACAACAGGACGTGGTCCTGCGCCAGCAGCACAAGCCTGGTGAGCGGATGTTTTGTCGATTGGGCCGGCGCGACTATCCCGCTTCACAATCGTTCCATGGGCGAGATCGCGCAAGCGCCATTGTTCGTCGCTACGCTCGGTGCCAGTTCCTACACTTACGCCGAGGTCGCTCGGAACCAGCAGTTGGATAGCTGGATTCAGGTCAACATGCACGCGCTGGAGTTTTATGGCGGCGTTCCGCAGCTTTCAGTCCCCGACAACACCAAGACCGGCGTGACGAAAGCGTGCCGCTATGATCCCGATCTGAACCCCACGTACCAGGAGTTCGCGATGCATTATGGCATGGGCGTCTTGCCCGCGCGGCCATATAAACCCAGAGACAAAGCCAAAGTCGAATCGGGCGTTCGGTTGGTACAGCGGTGGATAGTGGCGGCGCTGCGCCGCCACCGGTTCTACAGCGTTGATGAAGCCAACCAAGCCATCCGGCCGCTTCTGGTCCGGCTGAATGCCCGGCCACTCCGCAAGCGCGACGGTTCGCGATCGAGTGTGCTTCAAGAGGTTGACCGCCCCACACTCCGGCCCTTACCGGCGGAGCGGTTCGACATGAGTCAGTGGGCACACGCCCGCGTAAACATCGATTATCCTGTCGCGTTCAACTCCAACTTCTACAGGTTCCCTATAACTTGGTTCATGAGCTGGTCGAAGTGCGCTCTCTTCCGACCACGGTGGAGATCTTTCACAAAAGTGCGCGTCTGGCTTCACACGTCCGTTTTCACGGACACGGCTAGGTGGTGACCAACCCCGAGCATCGGCCTAAGAGCCATCAGGCGCATCTGGAATGGACGCCACTACGAATGGTGAACTGGGCCCGCACGATCGGTCCCAATACCGCACGCCTATTCGAGCGGATTCTGGAGGACAAGCCCCATCCGGAGATGGGTTACCGCGCCTGCTTGGGGATCATCCGCCTGGCCGATGTTTACACGGCAGCGCGGATGGAATCGGCGGCGCAACTCGCCTTGGCCACTGGTGCCTGCCGCTACGAAAGCATCAAGTCGATCCTGAAGAACTCGCTCGATCTCGCGCCCCCGGCGAAGGTGGAGACTCCACCGCCGACAACACCGCCACGCCACGACAACCTTCGCGGCGCAGGCTACTTCGATGGGGAGGTGCGATAGGCCATGCTCCAACAACCGATGGTCAACAAGATGCTCGCGATGCGTCTGCACGGCATGGCCGAAGCCCTGAAGGCACAGGAGCGGGATGCCAATACCCGGGAACTCAGCTTTCTGGAACGATTGGGACTACTGATCGATCAGCAATGGAGTTGGCGCGAGCACCAAGCCCTGGCACGACGGCTGAGGAACGCCAAGCTGCGCGGGAATCCCTGTGTGGAAGACATCGATTATCGAGCAGCTCGCGGACTGGACAAGAGCGTCATGCGGGCGCTAACGCAGGAATCGGCTTGGGTGAAGAATCACGAGAACATTTTCGTTCTCGGCCCAACTGGCGTGGGCAAAAGTTTCATTGCGTCGGCCCTGGCACAGAAGGCCTGCCGTGACGGGTACTCAGCCTTTTACACGCGGGCCGCCGCCCTGTTTCGTGAGTTTGCCTTAGCTCGCGCCGACGGCAGCTTCCGACACTTGCTTGCCGGGATCAGTCGTATCGATGTGCTGGTAGTCGATGACTGGGCAATGGCGCCGCTCACAGAAACGGAACGCCGGGATTTCTGGGAGATCTGCGAGGAACGCTACCAGATGCGCAGCGTGATTCTGACATCGCAGATGCCGGTGGCGCGCTGGCACGAACAGGTTGGCGACCCCACAGTAGCCGACGGCATTCTCGATCGGCTTGTGCACAATGCTCATAGAATCGAGATGCGCGATGATTCCATGCGCAAAACGCGCGGGAAGCCGAACACGTAGCTATAGCCACTGCATGTTGTTATCGTGAGCAAAGGACATGACAATCGCGCGGGCCGCTCTTGGAACCGGAGCTGTTATATGCGGTTTTGCATCGGTCGGTTCTTGGTTGCTCCTTCAGCTTGGCGGTGTAACACGATCTGAAGGATTTGCGACAGCAATGGCTATGTACGGCGCCGCGGCCACGTTTGTGGCCTGCGTCGCCGGTACCGCTTACCTGCGCGAACGGCTAAATTGTCCTAGTCACGACTTGATCTGACATTTTCTGATAGACTGCGTCGAACGGCGCAAGAAGGAGAATGTCAGTGAACACCGATCAAAAGATCATCAAGAACAAGGTGGGCTTGCTGAACCTGGCCGAGATGCTCGGCAGCGTCTCTCGGGCCTGCAAGCTAATGGGCTACTCACGCGATAGTTTCTATCGCTTCAAGGAGTTGTACGAGAAGGGTGGCGAGTTGGCTTTGAAAGAAATCAGCCGTCGCAAACCTTGTGTGTCAAGAATCGGGTCGAGGAGCATATCGAGAAGGCAATCGTCGAGTTGGCGGTCGACAAGCCGGCGCTCGGGCAACTCCGCGTAGCCAACGAACTGGCTAAGCGCGGCATGCTGATCTCGCCCGCGGGGGTGCGTTGCGTCTGGTTACGGCATGATTTGGAAACCTTTTCCAAACGGCTCAAAGCATTGGAAGCTAAGGCCGCGCAGGAAAACCTGATCCTGACGGAAGATCAGGTCCGCGCCCTGGAGCGGGCCCGGGAAGAAAAGGTGGCCCACGGCGAAATCGAAACGGAACATCCTGGCTACTTGGGCGCCCAGGACACGTACTACGTCGGTACGATCAAAAGCATTGGCCGTATTTACCAGCAGACCTTCATTGATACCTATGCCAAAGTGGCCTTCGCCAAGCTGTATGATCGCAAGAATGCCTTGGTGGCGGCCGACATGCTCAATGATCGCGTGCTGCCGTTCTATGAAGAAAACGATGTGCCGCTGCTGCGCGTGCTCACCGATCGAGGCACCGAATACTGCGGCAACCGTGAAGCGCACGAGTATGAACTATATCTGGCGGTCGAGAATGTTGATCACTCCCGCACGCGTGCCAAGTCGCCACAGACCAACGGTATCTGTGAACGCTTCCATCGCACGGTGCAGGAGGAGTTCTACAGCGTGACTTTTCGCAAGAAGCTGTACACTTCCCTGGAGGAACTGCAGCTGGATCTAGACCTGTGGATTCGCGAGTACAATGAGGAGCGCGCACATTCCGGCAAATACTGTTTCGGCAAAACGCCGTTAGCGACGTTCCAAGATTCCGTGCACCTGGCCCAAGAGAAAATGCTCGACCGTCTGGCAGTCAGAGAGCGATCGGACACTGCCCCTCCGCGCGCGCAGCCGGAGCCGGAGCGAAGCCATGCTGAGCGGAGCGGAGGCGCAGGCGAAGCGCGCATTGCGACCGCTTGAGGATGAGGCTTTGTCAGATCAAGTCTGAGCTAGAACACACACGTTTCACTTGACGAACTCGAACACTTCTCCGAAAATCAGAAAGCCAGCGTCGCTTCGCTCCGACGGTGTTCACCTTCGGCCCGGAATGGTGTTCGGCTTCTTTCCGGAATGCTGTTCAGAATCGTCGGAATCCCCAATGAGTGGTGCTGGCAAACCATGCGTTCCCGTATCGAACCCATGAAAAAGATGGGTCGGCATCGCGATAGGGATAGGTGTAAATCGATCCGCGAAGCCGCGCAAGTTTCCCGGATCCTAATCCATGGAAGGCGAGCGAATCGTCCGTAAATCAGCGACTTCCGTTTCCCGTCAAGTTGACGTAAAAGACTTCATGGAACGAATCTCGCGACACCCGGAACCGCAGCAACAAACCCCGCTGGCTGTTGCCGAAATCGGTGTTTGTTTTTCCGGGAGATACATCGCGTCGCGTCCCGGTTCTACTGTTTGGGATGCGCCGACGGAGCCGGCTGATTGAACTTCGCAGCATCAATCGGAATGTTCGTTTGCGCAGAACTCAGATGTACGTCTGACCGTCCGTCCGTCCATGTTGTGATGATGTGAAACGGTAGCTTGACTCCAGCCGGGGCGACGTCCCGGTAATCGCTGTAGTCCACCTGTACCGGCACCTGTCCGATAATCGTATCGGCGTAGCGCACCTGCCGCACCAGCAGGCCGGACTGCTTATCAAAGTACAGCTTTATCGAAGAGTGTCCGCCGTTGGCTGTCCCCTGCACGACGACCACATCCTTATCGTCAATGCTGCTCGAACCCACGAGCGGTTTCGTGATGGCCTGCCTGATTCCCGCCGGAAACGAGAGCACTGCATCCAGCCGGACAGCATCCAGGTCTCCGTTGCTATACGTGATCACGGGAAGTGGCTTGTCCGCGGCAGGTGCCGCCATCCATCCGTGGCTGCCATCGCATGTCGTCGTTCGGTCTCCGCCGTCCGTATGCACGATCATGGTGCGCTGATTCGGAGCCTTCACATAAATATCGACAGGCGCCTGCGGTTCTGCATACCCTTGATACGTGCCCTTGAAGACAACGCTTGTGATAGCGGCTGCCTTCACCGCTCCTCCGACCGCCTGAAGATATTTGTCAAAGATCTGATCGGCGGAAGGCACCCCAGGCGCTTGCCGGGTAATCTCAACTTCATTGGGATCGGGATCGGGAGGCGCGCCGTACTGCTCTCTTAGGCTCGGCCTGATCTTGGGTGCGCCTTGAAGGTTGCGATGGCAGGTGTAGCAGGTCACTACGCGCGCTCCCCCGAAATTGTTCCGGTTGATGGACTGCACCATCAGAATCATTCGGCGCGCTGTCGCCTTGCGGGGCGTCTCCACGGCATAGACACTCCAATCGCCCTCCACTTTCGGTTCGACATGGCAATCGGTGCAGTTATAGTTCGTGGACGCGGCAATGAATCCCATCGTGTCCATGAATTCATCCACCGGGATTCCCTTGAGCACGGTAACGTTTTTGAAAGCCTGTTCCGACATGAGCTGCTTTGCCGGCGCAGTTTGTCCAGACGCCGACGCGAGATTCAGCAGCCAGACGGCAATTACCGCTACGACACCGCGTACTGGCCGCCCGGATCCGAACTTCATTGGTTGTCTCCCGTTCCTGGATTCTCGATTTGATCGATGCGCCTGGAGTGTGGTGCAGCCCGTGTGAAGCGGCTCGGTCTTCCGCTCACTTCTTATTGTCCCCACCCACTCCGTCCAGGGGCCGTCCTTGCCAGAATGAGTGCTCAATGGAATAGACACAATACTCTTCTCGGATGTCTCCGTATGCCGTACCATCCGGCCTTTTACCCCAAAGACCTCTTTGGATTTGCTGTGAGGAGTTCATCAGCTTCAAATTCAGCTTCCTGCCACCCCAGGCCCCCACATAGGCCTTCGGATCCGTAAGGGTCAGGCTGAATTCCAAAGTATCCTGATCCAGGCGCGTATAACGCTCTTCCAGACGCATCTGGTCGCTGTGGATCGAGCCGTATGGATCGACCCAGGTCCGGTCGTCGTAACCGGACGATTCCACCACCAGTGTGTCGCCATCCCAATGCGCCGTGGCATATCCGTACCACCGCGGCTTTGCCTCAGCCCCGGGGAGTTTGCGCCCGTCGGTCCACAGATCGCGCCATATGCGGTCCCGTTCGAAAAACTCCACGAATTCATTCGGAAGCTTAACGAATCGGTAGTTACTGTAGTCCAGGTTGCGCGGATAACCGGAAGGGTCGCACTCGAATAGCGGATCGTTCCAATCCTTTTGGTCATCGAAGAAGCCAAAGGCCAGCGGGGTCCTTCTGGCGGACGCCCTCGTCTTACCCCACTTCTCCTTTCCCCAGTCCGTCATGGGAGGACGATTGGGGCCTAACGCCACATCAAATCCTCCGGGGTTCTTCCAAATGCCGGAGATGTCATGCGGATCAAAGGGTTCGGCCTTTGTCGCCGGAGCGTTCTGCGCCTGCGTTTGCG
The DNA here is from genome assembly GCA_036557165.1 of Bryobacteraceae bacterium. Lineage (GTDB taxonomy): Bacteria > Acidobacteriota > Terriglobia > Bryobacterales > Bryobacteraceae > Palsa-187. The sequence goes on along the minus strand of DATBIA010000060.1, from coordinate 14,341 downwards.
GACGGTTCTGCGCAAAAAGGATACGTGTCAAAGACAATACGGTGACAAGAGCAACGAATGAGGCCATGAAACGATACCTCATGAGGAAACTCCCTTCCTGTCGCGGGTCACGAAGACCTCCCGGCCCCGGTTCCTTACTTCTCCTGCTCAGACTCGGGCCTCTCGCGGGTGTCTTTGGGCATCTGAACTTCAACTGCCGTGTAGCCTGGCTTTATCGGAAGCGTGTTCATGTCGGTGGCCTCCGATCCCATGCCGCACCGGCCGTTGCCACCGAGCCTTTTACCATCGGCGACAAACACGAATTGAGTACAAGTCCCGAAATGCCGGTCGTTTTTTGCGGGAACGAAGCTCACCAGAAGTTGATCCCCGGGCTGGAATGTCTTCTTCGTCCAGCCATTGGCGAGAGCATTTCCCGGACTTACTGTTTCGACGCCCCAGGTCTCCTGTTCTCCCTTATCATTCTTCAGAGTGAAATAAATCTGAACGTGGGGATTGGCCCATATGTATTGCGTCACGGTCGCCTTCGTCGTGATGCGATGACTGTAGTCATACACCCCGGCTGTTCCATGATGCCCGAATCCGGGCGTACAAATCACCAGTAAGGCCAGCGTCATCGAAAAAAAGGGAACCAGAAGCTTACGCGTCATGTGACATCTCCTGAATCTAACAATGCTACGGGTTCACCGGCCGCTTTGTCTCGGACCATACACAGATGTCCTCGGGGAGATCGTTGTACTCCGAGCTGGCCGGCTTTTCTGCCAAACGAAAGATCTTCTTGTCGCCTTTCCACGTCCCGACGTATGTCTTGGGGTCACTGATGTTCAGGGTTAGCTCCAGATGGTCGTGGTCTACGCGACGGTAGCGCTCTTCCACTGTCATCTCATCGCTGTGCGGGGAGCCATATTGGTCGAGCCAACTGGTGTCGGTAAAGTTATTCGAGTTGACGACGAACGTGTCTCCCTCCCAATAGCCGACCGCGTATCCATACCATCGCGAATCCGCATCGTCGCCCGGAAGTTTTCGCCCATCCGTCCATATGTCGCGCCAAACGCGATTACTCCCGAAGAACTGAATGACTTCGTCGGCAGCCTGAGCAAACCTCATTTCGGGCCGTATGGGGCCCCACAGGATGCGTGGGAAACCGGGCGGATCGCACCACCGGACCGGATCGTTCCAGTCTTTTTCGTTCGGGACAGCTCCGTTGCCCAATGACTTGGCATCGTATGCCGTCTTTGTCTTGTGAAACTTTTCCAGACCCCACGCCGTCATTGGCGGCCGATTGTTGCTCGTTTCGTTCAGGGTGCCCGGTGGCCGCCCGATGTTGGTGATGTCCCAATATCCGGACAGATCGTGCGGGTCAAAATGCTTGTTCGAACCGCCGGGGGTCCTGTCTTTTTGTGGCGTCTGCTTACCGTTCTGGGCCAAAGCGACTGACGACGGAAGCACTACAATGATCGCAATCATCGCACCCATCAAGCGACTTCGCACTTTAGAACTCCTTTTCGCACGATCGTCTGTCGAGTAAACCGAAGAAATTCGACTGCGATTCTCACGACTACGAACCCGCAGCAGTATCCCTTTCGAACGATAACAGCATGAAGCTTCTTCGGCGGAGGCAACTCCCCTTGGGTGGCCAGTTTATTGGAAGGCCATGCCGGTGTCAATCGCCATTCTTCGTCCCACCAGTGATTCCGCAACGGACTCGAGCGGGATGAGGGAAAGCGAAGAGCTTGGTGCCCTCGGCGAGGTTTGGGGCAACGAGTGGGAACGAGCGGGGCATCGCAGTCTGATTGACGGAGTCTGGGGCGTGTTGCTCTGTCCACTTGGACGCGAAGCCGACACACCGAATTGGCTTCCGAGCGCGATAGATCTCTGAAGCCGGCATCGCGACTGGAATCTGACTAGATCGATCCGCGAAGCCAGGGGCATTTATCGGTCCTAATCCGCCGATTCGGGGAGCAAGCACCCGATTCGTTAGGCGTTCGGCCGCTCTCCGCTCGGCCCGAGGAGGTCATGCGATTTTGATTCTTTCCCACCGTATGACTTGAGGGTAGTGAGACAAATCGCTAAAAAGTGTGGCTTGGCCAGCACTCGTACTAACACGGCCGGGACAAGTTTTCCAATGGCGGATAACTAGCGAGGTCTTCGACCTCAAACCGACAAGTACATGGCTCACGCCACGCAGGTCGGCGTAAAATCAATATACAAACACTGTGGATCCACAGCCGAGTCCCATCTCGACACCGCCACTGGCGTTCAGCCTGCGAAGACGGGAGAACATCCCGCTTCGAGCGATCCGGTCCTCGTGATCGGAAGCATTACCCGATATGGGACCTGCAGGCCCTTAATGCCGCCGCTCCACAGTCATTGACTCAGCCGCCCAACAAACCCAAAACGGAGCGGGTCGGTCTGGAGCGTGCTTGTTGACCAAGTGTATTAACCGAATGAACTTTTTCCGAGAGCGTTCGGGGAGGCAGAAATTTCCTACAAACTACGGGTTAACGGTAAAGGCTCTTCCGAAAACCTGTCGAATTTGGCCATTCTCGTGGTTTTGTGATTTCCTGTGGAACCCGGGCTTCTCGCCAGCAAAGGCGGCTAGATCTTTTGGGAAGAGGTGCTCGGTAAAGTCTTCTCGGTGCACTCCAACCATGTCGTAGGCCTCCTCCAGGCGAGTTAACGACGTTATAGTGTTCTCCGAACAAATCCCCCATTAACTAGAACATACGAGCTATCCCGTATATCGACGGTTCATTGGCCACAGCCACATGGGCTACCCACTCTGGGGACGGCGAAATCCCAGGACGCAAGACCCCGAATGATACTACCAACGCCGTTCGAATTGTCGCTCGTCACGAGGACGTCGCCGGCCGCATTCGAATTTGGCCATTTTCGCGGTTTTCTGATTTGCTGTGGAACCCGGGCTTCACGCCACGTCACGGATGGCCTTGCTCAAGCGCGACGGATCGACGCCGTTCAGATTCCAGAGATCCCGCGGGGCTGGCAAAGAGCCGACATGAGTAGTCAAGATCCGGTCGGTACTGTTTTTCATCGCATTCCTCTGGATGTGGTTTTGCGCCACAACTAGAATAGCCAAGAGCAGGGTGATGCGGAAATACTCCGTCGCAGTACATGGCTGTCAAGGCGACGACAGTCAGGTCGCACGGACTCGCTCTCGAACTGTGTGGATGAGCCGCAGCAACTCCGGGCCGAGTGTGTCCAGGGCGGTCCCGATTTGCAGCACACTCGAAAGATGGTTATGACCGGTTAACTGCAGCAGTCGCGGCCATCTTCCCTGGTGGGCCGCATGTGCTTCCACCAGCCAGGCGGCTTGGCGTTGGAAATCGGGAGGATCGAATTCGGAAACCCTATAAAAGCAGGGAACGGAGGTCTCCACCAGCCTTCCCAGAGTGGACTGCTCGGGCCAGCGGGAGGCGTCAGCGCCGTAATACGCGGCCTGAAACGGGTTGCGGTCGGCACGAACTATGTCGTAGAGGCCTGAAACCATGATGGCTCCGGCGATCCCGCCGTTTGGGACCGCGTGCAGCCGCGCCATGGCGAGGTATCTCGCGACGTGGACCGCGCCTGCGGACTGTCCCATGAGGATAATGCCATTGGGAGCGCCACCCCATCGCTCGACACTGGCGCGAAGAAATCGGACGGCGGCACCGATGTCCTCGCTGCCGGCCGGCCAAGGCGCGTCGGCACCTCCCTTATCGCCCGCGACGAATCCACCGCCGTGAACAAACAGGACGACGGACAAGGCGAAAAGTGATCTCCCCAGACACGATTTCCAGGTGTGGAAGACACTGGAGAAACCGATCTCAGCTGCAAGAGTCCTGAAATCTGAGGCGGTCTGGATCAGTGGCTGGAGAATAGCGCGGAAAAGCGAGCCATACATCGTTTCCTGTTCCGCGCTCAATGACGGCGCTGGCTAGTCGTTTACCGCCTGCTCCACCAGCCACTTCACCAGTTCGCGATAGTGCCGCCGCACCGGCCCGGGTGTATTTGCCAGAAACACCACCGTTAATTCCTCTTTCGGATCCACCCAAAACATAGTGCCCTGAGCGCCGCTCCACATGAACTCGCCGGGCGTTCCCGGCACCCCCGCAACACCGGTCTGCGTTCGCACCGCTACCCCCAGTCCGAACCCGAATCCGTTCATATGCTCTACCGGGAACTCGTTCAATCTTGATTTGTCTACCTCTGGCCCTAACTGGTTCGAGGTCATATACTCGACCGTTTTGCGGCTTAAGATCCGGGCGCCATGGAACGTTCCGTGGTTGCGCAGCATCTCGGCGAAGCGAAGGTAATCAAGCGCGGTTCCGGACGCGCATCCTCCGCCGCAGTCATACTGCCAAGGCGTCACCGGCACCCGGAAATTCACCGCCCGTCCGGTGTCCGGATCATGCGACAGGGGCCGCGCAATCCGCGCGGCTTTCATTTCGGGCTGCATAAACGCCGTGTCAGTCATCCCCAGCGGTGTCCACAAGCGTTCCTGCAAAAATTCATCCAATCTCTTTTTGGTGACCGCTTCAATCGCTAACCCCGCCACATCCAATCCGTGGCTGTATTCCCACTGCGTCCCCGGCTGGTAAAAGAGTGGCAGCTTACTCAGCTCTTCCAGAAATTCCGCGCCGGACTGATCTGCCGCGCTTCTGATCCGAGCCTCATACAACTTGTGCAGCGGCGTGTCGCCCCGATTGCCGTAGCTCACACCGGCAGTATGACGCAGCATGTCCTGCAAGGTCGGCTGCCGGTGCGTCGCCACAATCCCATTGGGACCCGCCACTTTCATGTCCTTCAACTGCGGAAGATAGTTCCCCACAGGATCGTTCAACAGCAATTTGCCTTCTTCGGCCAGTATTAGCGTACCCACCGCGACCATCGGCTTGGTCATGGACGCCAAGGCGAAAATAGCGTTCTTGGGCATCGCCGCGCCCGCCGCTTTGTCGACAAAGCCGAAGGATTCGTAATAGGCAAGCTTCCCCTTGCGCGCAATCGCCACTACCGCACCCGGCATTCTTCCATCTGCGATGTCTTGTTTGATTCGCTGCGAAAACCGCTCAAGCCGCTCCGTCGACAATCCCACTGATGCGGGCGATGCCGCCGGAATCGGCATACCCGCCGGCGCCTGTGAATCAGCAGCATACAGTGCCGCCGCAGCGCCCAGAGAAGAAAAAATCAACAGATACATCGCGTTTCGCATTTCCAAACTTTACCCCAAACTCGCCTGCAAAACACTTAGGGACTTCGAGTCCAGCCACCCGGATACCGTGCGGACCAAACTGCTGTTGAACCTGCCGATTCGATTCTCCAACTGCCGTGTTGCGAAACGAATTGGCCTTGAAAGGCGCCGGCGGTCCAGTAGCCGCGGCCTCCGGAGATGCCGCCGAGGTCCAACAGGCGCGCTCGGACCTTCGCACTCTTGCCGTCGGCCGCGATGTCGATCACGGGTTGCAGAATCTGATTCACGAGGACGGTTCCCTCAGGCGCCATAGAGCGAGGCGCATCCTCCTTCTTCCGCGGGGCCCGCGCAAACAGGCCGGCCATGTCGCTTGGCGATTCGTCCAGGTAATAGGCGTAGGCACCGATCAGGTTCTCGGCGGCGTCGTAGGCTTTTGCTACGTTGATGGCGTGCTCCAGTTCTGCCAAACGAGCCTCCAGTGCCGCTGAGTTGCGAATCGCGGGCCCGCGTGGCGGGGGTGCTGTAGCCGGCGTGGGCTTCTCGGCGGTCAAAACCCGCTCCGGATACTGGGGTGGTTTTCCAGTGACGGGATTATCGAAGTGGAACGGGGTAACCGCGAACTTCGGGTAGATTTCATAAGAAATGGTCGGCGGGCGGTCTGGAGGAAACTGCTCGCTGGGACCGGGTGCGGGTTTTGCGCTTTTGGCCCACCCCGTCGCGGCATCAACGATCATGCGCGGATAGAAATGCACCGATTGAATCTTCCATCTGCCGTTCTGCTTGATGAAGGAGTTCTCGAACACGCCCTCGACTAGCTCGCCGCCGTTGGCACTGGACATGATCAACTCGTTCCCGCGCGCCTTTGCGGTGCCCCCATTCGGTGCGACGGACACGATTGTCTGCAGATAGACGTGATCGTTCCGTTCTCCGCCGCGGAGCCCTTGCGATCCGAATTGATCGAAAGCGCGCCGGATGCTGGCCTTGCCCACGTATACGCCTCGTTGACCGAGCTCCAGAGTTCCGTCCCGGGCGAAAAGATCCGCCGCCTGATCCCACAATTTGCGATCGACAGCGTATCCGTATGTGTCCTGGAGATTGGTGACGTCGGCTTGATCGTTCAGAAGAGTGGCGCGACGTGATAGTTGATCGACGTGGTCGGCTAGAGAAGCAAGGGAGGGATGCGCCTTGCCTGCGGCCTTGACACCTCGGCTCGCCGAATCCGGGATCGGTGTAGTGACGCTGGCGGCCGTATAGTGAAACGGGACGTGCACTCCTGAGTCTTTCCAGCCGGTGGCGGTGTATACTGCGGTGACCTTGGGTTCCGAGTGAAGCACGGAAATCTTCCAGGCGCTGCCTTCAAGAACGTACTCATTCTCATAAACGCCGCTATACCAGGTCGCCGAGCCTCCGTAGCCTCCCAACATCGCCAGAATGCGCCATCGCCCCTTCGCGGTTCGACCATCCGGCGCCAGCGTGATCACCGGCTGAAAGAGGATGTGCGGGTAAATGCGGCCGTCGGAGAGGCCGAGCTTCCCCTGACCGACCTGATCGAAAAAGAGCCGACGGACTGCCTCCCTTCCACGCGCGCCCTGCTGATAGTTGGTGATGGCGTCGTCGGTGAACAGGTCGGCAAAGTCATTCCACAAACCGAACTCGACATAGTGTCCGTAGGCTAACTGCACGCGCTTGATGGCGCGGACGGATCCGATGCCTTCCAGATCGCCCTGAAGTCGTTCGACCCTCTTTTCGAGTGCCGTCAGCGTTTCCGTTTGTTGAGCCGTCGCCGGCACACTAAGTGCGCAAACCGCGAGGGCGACCACCAGGTCGGGCTTCAAAGCCATCGGCAGAATTCTACACCCAACGTTGAGTTAAGGCAGCGGATGCGCTAATAGCATCAACTCCGGTTTTTGGTTGAGTTCGAGCGGATAACGGTCGACGTTCATGAATAGCGAAACCATCTGGTACTGGCCGGCCGCACCGATGATTTCGACGATGCCGCGCTCGCCAATTGTGTCCTTGACGGCCTGGAACGTCGCGTCGGAAACCTGCTTGGTTTTGAAGAACTCGGCGCAAAAATTGTAAGCGGCTTGCTCGTCTGGAGGTAAGTTGGCCGGACGCCTGCCTTCGGCGATGGCCCGAACCGTGGCTTCGGCCAGACCTGCGCGCACTCCGGCGTTGCGGTGGGCCAGCCATTCAAACTGGGCGCCCCAATAACGGCCCGCGATCAAGATGGACAGCTCTTTGAGCCTCTCCCCTACGGTCATGTGGAAGCGGACTCGCTCGCCGACAGGCCACAGCAGATCGGTAAGTTCCACGTCGCGGACATGGATGTTGAAGGTACCGGTGGTGCCGCGGCCGTTCACAGCGCGATCCGCCATGGCCCGTTGCAAGGGAGTCATTTCTTGATACGACAGGCCGGGAAAGCGATCGCCCCGTAGGACCATTTTCTTGCCGTTGGCCACGGTCGAAGTCTTGAATACGATCGGCGACGAGGGCGGCTCGGGCGGAGTGGCGAATCCCAGAGGGTTCGCTACTGGCAAGGTGTTTTCGACCTGCTTGAGTTCGGGCTTGACGCTTTTCGGCAGCGGGTAGCGGTCGGCGTTGAGCGCGAAAGAGACGAGGCCATAATATCCCATGGCCCCCATGATATCGACCACGCCCTTCTCGCCGAATCTGTCGACGGCCGCTCTGAATGCCTTGTCCGTGAGTTGGTGAGTGGTGAGAAGTTCATCAACGAAGTTGTAGGCTGCCTCGACGTCGGGCGGCATGTGCTGGGGCCGTACGCCTTCGGCGATCGCGTCGGCGATGGCGGGTTCGAGGCCAGCCCGCAGAGCGATGGTCTTGTGAGCGTTCCACTCCGACTCAGTATTCCAGTAGCGGACCGCTGTCATAATCACAAGTTCGGTAATCTGGCGCGGCAGCGATGGATGGTAGCGGATGTAGGCGCCATAAGCCTGCAACTCGTCGCCGAGTTCGGGAGCGCGGAGCAATATGTTGAACGGACCACCGGCGCCGTGGCGCTCGCCGGTGAACAAGTGCTCGACCATGATCTTCTGTTCCGGCGTGAGGGCGTCCCAGGTAAGGGGAGCGAAACGGTTGCCCACCAGTTTCAAATTGTGGTCGGCGGGAATTTGGGCGTGACTTAGGACCACCGCGGCAAAGCAAACGTTCAACAATCGCAGGCGCATACGGATGCTCCTCTCTGGGGGATGATTATGGCAGATTACATCGGCTGGCGGAGCGATCCACAGTTTTGCCCGCGAACGTCCGCCGTAGCGTAACTCTGTAAGGGCGCGGTTCGTGCCCCGGGGCGAGCGGCGGGCCCAGAATTTAGAAGCTGCGAGTTGCGGCGAAACTGGCCCGCGGCCCTGGCCGGGCTGCCACAGCAGTAGAAACGTTACTTGCCGACCTCCCGGCCAGCATCGCCGTTGCTCCGCACGGCCGCGATGCGGACGCGGGCTAGCGGCACTGCAGCGTTGGCACCAATGACCACTCTAGCAGGAAGGCCTTTCGCGGGTATAGTCGATAGGGAGGCCTTAATGCCTGTCGTCTATTGCTCACGAGTTCGAATTGAGCGAGTCAAAGGCCCGGTCCGTAAAGCCTATCTGCCGGCGGAAACCGAACCCGTGATGTTTGGTGTGCACGACGAAGTCGCTGAACATTATAAGGTGAAGCCCGGCGCTGTTGAGCCTCGTGCCACCACGATCGACTATGTTGTGGCTGCCACTGCGGGTTGACTTACAGGCACTTTCGGAGGTGCGCTGGAGGCGCGCCAAATTAGTGCTTCAAACGACCGTCTGGTGTGCGAGGCCGCAGGCGAAATTGAACTCGAAGATAACGTTCTGGTGATCCGACGTATCCACGCGAAGCTAAAACTGAAGGCTCCTCCCAGCGATTGGGAGACGGCGCGACGAGTGCACGGATTCTTCGCGGATCATTGCCCGATTTACCGGAGCCTGCGGCCAGCGATCGCTATCACGACCGAATTGGAGCTTGAGCCGGTAGGCTAGCTGCGACTGATCACCGCTTCTGGTTACCGAGTCTTCGCCGGGCGGAGGCTCAACCGACCCGCTCGCCGGCGCCGTTGTTCCGCCCGCTGCGTTCCGCCGCCGCACGTCGCCCGAACGGCCGCGGCGTCGAACGGATGGCGTCCCCAATGGCGCCGTTGGTCGAATTCGATGGCGAAGGCTACTGGCGCCCAGCGGGGGGCGTCGTTATGATCAGTAGGAACGGAGGGCTCCCGATGAACTATAGCTTGGTTCCATCAGCCGCTGCGGCTCTGGCGCTCGGGTTCCTGTCGCTTTTTCAGACACCAGTCGCGGCACAAACGCCGTCCCCCAGCCAAGTCTATCTCTGGGAAAGCTTGGACGCCGCCGCGCACTCCCGATGGGCAGCCGGACCTCCAGGGATACTGGAGTAACAACACCATTACGCCACTGCAACGTCCTAAGGGGCTTGGCACTAAGGAATTCTATACGGAGGAGGAATTTGCGGCCCGTCTCAAACAGGAAGGCGCGCGGCTCAAGGAGAACGAAACAGAGAGCCGGCCAACCGAACCAGGAACCGACGCTGAAGGGGTGCCGATGTTACCTGCGGCCTACAACAACAATTTGCAGATTGTCCAAGGGCAGGGATACGTGGCCATTCTCCACGAAATGAACCACTCGGTTCGCATTATTCCCACAGATGGACGGCCGCACGCCCCACAAAGCGTCCGGCAGTGGCGAGGAGACTCGCGCGGTCATTGGGAGGGCGATACGTTGGTAGTTGACGTCACTAACTTTGACGCACGGAATTCTTTCCGGGGATCGGGCGAGAAACTGCACGTGGTGGAACGATTCAGGCGGGTCGACGAAAACACGATCGTGTATCGATTCACGGTCGAGGACCGCGATACCTGGGATAGGCCATGGACGGCCGAGCTTGCGATGGCGAAAGAGAGTGGGCCGATTTATGAATTCGCCTGCCACGAAGGCAATTACGGACTGGCGAATACGCTTCGTGGAGCTCGCGTCGCCGAGAAGGAAGCCGCTGCTAAATAACACTCAAGTATTCTGGTAGTAGCGCGACTGTTCCGCTAGCCAGGGTCGATCCGCCGCCGCATCGTCGCCCCAAACCGCCGCGGCGCGAAACGCAGAACGTCGTCTCGTTTCCGTGCCACCCCGGGCGTTTCAGTCCTTCACAAGACTCAGGCCCGCAACGGTGACTTCCGTGTTGTGAGCGAAGCGAAGACCATAAATCCCATCCGTGGATTTGAGCTTCCCGGCCGTCACCAGTACCGACCTGTTGTAGTCCGCAACGACGGTTCCATTGATGGAGCATTCGACATGGTCGCCTTTCACGGAGAGAGCGATCTCCTGTGTTACGGGTTGTCCGACACCCGCCGCCTTGTGTACCGCTGAGTTCGCTTCGCCTTGGAAGCCGTTCATTTGGAACGCACCCGGACCGAAGCCGCGCACGATGAATCTTCCGTTCCCATAGGCTGCACAGTAGAGGTAGCTCTGGTTGGCGGTTCCCATTTCCTTGCCGGCGATAAAAATACCGTACGGATGCGGGTGGCTGTTCAGATTCATATATTTTGGCTCTGTAAACGTCGCCTTCACCGCGTAGTCTCCAGACGCCTTGTTGGCTGGATTCCAATACGCCACGGCGGGACCCGTGGTGACGCATAAGATGTCGCCATCCCTCGCCAGCTTCGCATCGCTGAGACTGCGGCCCATTCGTTCTTCGCTCGTATCGATCTTGCCGGTCCATCCCGGGACGGAAACTCCTCCTCCAGCAACGATGCGGGACGAGTCATCTTGTCCGTTCAGTGTCGGCGCAGAGACAGCCCAGAACGAGAGAACGGCGGCCCCAAAAGCATAAGCCAACCTCATGAGATTTCCCTTAGTCAACGATTGTGACAACACTCTGTTATCTTACGCCGGGCAGTCACGCCAGTGGCGTTAACCAGCGCCCCGAGCGTTTCCGTGCAACTCCGATCTCCGCGGCGGCCCGAACAGCGGAGCCGACACACCGCCCGTACCTCACTCGGCCGCTCCCGCAACTAAAGCCGCAGAGTGCTCCAATAGGCAGCGGCGCGAGCGCGGTTCGTGCGGCGCGAGCGGCGGGCGCGAACGGAACGCGGAGCGCCGAGAGCGAGACGAGCTATACAGTGGGTCGGGCTTTCGGATGGTGGCCCGCGAACTGGCCGTGAAATCCAAAGCTACGCCGTGAAGCTGCAATGAGCTACAAGGAGCCGAAACACTCCGCCCGCAAAGCGCATGGGCCAGCCTATGAATGTCAGTTAATTGCGAAACAGTAGAAAAGGCCCGCGCCGCCGGTGCTTTCCAGCGCTGCCTGGCTGCATCCTCTTGTGGCGTTCGAGGAATTCCAGGATGAGCCATTGCCGATTCGATCAGAATGGCCGACCTGCGCGGAACCTGTTGAGCTGCTGGTCCAGTTGTTGCAAGTATGGTCGGCGTTATCCATGTAAGCCCGGCCGTCCCACTTCGATCCGGTGAGAATTTCGTGCTGAATCGGTGGCGTATCGCCGATGCCGTGAATGACCTGTCCATGCTCGTTGCGTGTGGACTGTTTGAATAGATTGCTGCCGCGCTGCGCCTGGACAAGCGTGTCTCCGTGAAGTTCGCCAAGGTCTGCCGAAATGATGGCGTTTTGCGGCGCCCCCAGTTGCGCGAACGACCAGTTGAACCAGGGCCCGGTACCGATACGGTCACGTGCGTTGACGGCGGGCCGTCCGGGACGAGCCTGCGTGCTGAGATAGGCGTGCCAGGTGTGACCACCCGCGCCGACAGCCGCCGCAAGCGCCTGGCAGTGCGCGTCGGCGCCCGCAAGTCCGCCAAGATCTCCGCCTTTACCGAGACCGACGCTGGTGACGAAAAAGGTCATTCGAGCCGGTGTCGGCGTCGGGCTACCGGGGGGTGGCGTGATGCCCTGGGTATTCGGCGCGTTCTGTTGGGCCAGCATCAGACAAGAGGCCAGCGTCAAAGTACACAAGACGAGAACGTAAGCATGTGGCTTGGTGATATGCTTTTCCGCCATTCTAGTTAATCGCGAAACAGTAATACAGGCCGATGCCGTGGGTTTTCGGCAAATCCGTCTGGGCACAACCGCGGGTTCCATGAGCGGAGTTCCAGGAACCGCTGCCGCCGCCATTGCGGTCGGGAAAACCGATCTGGGCGTTAGGCCTGCCATCGGGAGCGTTCAGGTTTCCGTTCGAAGTTCCCGGGGCGGGGCTCTTGTTGCTGGTCCAGTTATCGCAGGTATGATCGACATCATCGGTGAACGCGGTGCCATCGGTCTGAGTACCGGTGAGCATTTCATGGCGAGTCGAAAACCGGGTGGCTTTGGCGTAATTCCAGTCGGTATCGCGTGGATCGGAATAGTCATACAAACCCGGCACGATCTGTCCTTTTTCCGTCAACCCGGTGAGCTTATTCAGATTATTTCCCTGATGCGCCAGTTCCATCGTATCGCCGTGCAGGTGCGCGAGATCCTGCGCGATCATTTCGCCTTGGAAGTTGTACCAGGGACCTTTGCCGATGCGGTCGCGCGCGTTCACTGCCGGCTGCCCGGGCCGCGCCTGCGTGCTCAAGTAAGCGTGCCAAGTGCGATTTCCTGCGCCTACGGCCGTTGCGAGCGCTTGGCAATGTGCGTCAGCGCCGGCCAGTCCGCCGAGATTGCCGCCGTCGCCGATGGGTTCGCTCGTCACGAAAAAATTCATCATCGGAGAAGGCTTCTCGCCCCGCGGATACTCCCCGGGCCTTTGGACCTGCGCCAGCAAGAGGCAGGACGCCAGCGAAACAGCGCAAGACAACAGCAGAGCCGAAGTTTTAATTTTGGTCATGGATCGCTCCAAATGCCCGTTCCGGAGTGACTCCGAAACGGGCTGAAGTTTTCCTTTATAAAGAACGGTTAATGTCTCGACTGCGACACGATGGAATTCGTTTCGTAGACTTCGCAATACGCGCGCTCCGGCACAAGTCCGGCGTCGGCAGCGTCGGTGAGCCGCAGCGTTCGCGGCTCCATCACCCACGGTTCCAGAAGCACATCCGGGTCTTCGACGGTGACTTCGTAAAGGATCTCATCGCCCTTACGCGTGAATTTCTCCACGACGTGCATGTTGGCGGAATGGAAGAGGCCGCCTCGTCCCAACCACGTCGTATCGGTGATCGAGATGGAATCGAGCACCAGCGTGTCGCCCTCCCAGCTTCCGACGGTATACCCCATGTAGAAAGACTCGATCGCCTTCTTCGGGTCGTGCTTGCGGCCGTCGGTTGGAATCACGCGAAATTCCTTGTTTCCGCCTCCGTAATCGCTCGTCGTATACAGCATGGTAATGTCGTTTGCCGTTTGGAAGATGCGGCGGGGCGGGCCTTCCCGCGGAATCCCCATCGGCTGGCACGTCATGATCGGATCGTACTTGTTCGTCCACTGATCGAGTTCCTGAACCTTGTCCCAGAACTCGGGTTTGTAAATGGGATGACTCGGCCCAAACCGCGAGGGCGAGATCCACTCATATTCCACCCAGAAGTTGTCTTGCCCGGTTTGGCAGCCGGTCTCAGGGCTGATTCCCCCACCCTTGACCTGCGTTGGACCACATCGGCGCCTCCCATTACCCGCAATTGCAAGAGGCGGGGGAGCCCAGATTCCTGTCATGTCTGGCTTCCCATTGGGCAGCCGCGGGGTTACGGCCGCCGCAGTCTGAGTCGCCGGCGCCGGTGCGTCGACATTCAGAGTCCAGTTGGGCGGCTGATTCGTCGGCTTGATCGCCGCCTTGACGCTTGCCGGAACCGGCATCTGAACATACATCTGTCCCGTTTCCGTCACCGTCGTCGTAATATCGCGAACCACCGTGCCGTTCTGCTTCTCGGTCATCCTGCCCGCGTAAAACGCCTCCGCCGGATTGAGCGGATTGTTCCAATCTTTATAGTCGCCGTAGAGGAACTCGTAAGTCTTCGCGCCTTGTTTCACGACCACGCGCTCCGCCATGAACTTGTCGTTGAGAGTCGCGCTTGCGATCGCATTGGGGACGCCCGGAATCGGGAACGTCACGACGGGCTTATTGTCTTCCCACGCGACGGAGGTTTTCCCGGCCATCGAGACGCCGGCAGGTACCCGTTGCGGCCTGGGGGCCATTTCCGGTGGATCACT
>DATBIA010000059.1:0-7455 GCA_036557165.1 Bryobacteraceae bacterium | reverse complement strand
GCTTGCGATCGCATTGGGGACGCCCGGAATCGGGAACGTCACGACGGGCTTATTGTCTTCCCACGCGACGGAGGTTTTCCCGGCCATCGAGACGCCGGCAGGTACCCGTTGCGGCCTGGGGGCCATTTCCGGTGGATCACTGATCCCCGCCATCGCGCCCTTGAACGCACCCTGCGGACTTGCCCACAGGCGAATCATCCGCTCCTCTACAGTTGCGGGCATCGGCGTCGCGTTGCCTTTACCGGCGACGAGTTCGGCGCCGGGAATGTCTTCGTTCCAGGCATACGCTCCACTGAGGACTTCGACATTGGAGCAACTCTGTCCGTTGGGCCGAGTGCCGGTGATCTGTATCCGTTCACCCGACGTCTGGTAGCTGATGCTGGTTCGATACTTCGTTACATTGCAGGGCTGCCCGGCCACTTGCATGGTGCCCTTGCCCTGGTATTCGAGCGTCATGATCAGGTCTCGTTCCTCGGTACTTCGGAGCATGCCCATATACCAAGCCCAGTTGAAAAGGACTGCTTTCAGGTCCTTCGCACCGGGTGCCGGGGTGTACTGCGGAGCCGCCCCTCGGCCCCCGCGACCGCCGCCTCGCGCGCCTCCGCCGCCTTCGGCTTGCGCTGCCGCAGGTGCTTGTGCAATGGCCGAGGACGGCGCGCTGATCGTCAGAGCGACTGCTATCGCAACACTTGTCCCAAAGATCTTTCGTAGAACTGTCATATCATCCCCCTTCTTGTTCAAAGTCGTTCGCGTTACCGGTGGAAATTTGGACCACGCGTCCCTCCGGAGGTATCCCAACCGTAGCTGAAGACTGCCAACAGCAACGAGTTTATTTTACGCTGGCTTCTCCTGCGATTGGCTGAACTAGACGTTGACGGCCCAAGATCGTGGCCAACGCCACAGATCTCGATGGCCATGGATTTTGCTGAAGTTCTTCTCCTTGAGCGGCCAGGCCCAAGCGACTCAGCGCTCCACCATCGCCCGATAGCGCCACCGCGTGACGTTCGCCGTGCGGCGCCACAACGCTCTGCGGACTCTCGATCACATTGGTTGTGGCCAGGCATTTGTACGGCAATGTGGCAGCTTCAGCCGCTGCAAGGTGAACATCTCGCCGCGGCAGCGCGGACGCGGTTCGCGTCCGGAGCGATCGCCGCGAGCGCGAGCGGAATGCTCCGAGCGGGCGCCGCGACGTTCGGGGGCGACGAACTCCGAGCGTGTCACGCACGCCCTATTCGGAAGCTATCCGACTGACAACCTCAAAGGGGTTGAGTTACTCAATTCTGGACGGACATGAGGCCACTGACATCGGCATCCCGATCGACAAGGAAGCCCAGGTTGGGAACCATCATTTCCTCCCAGCTCTGAAATCCCTGGTACACCCAGCGGCCAGGATCGGGATTATTCTTGTTGTTCGCGGAATTATCGTAATGAAACTCGAAGTGCAGCCGACTCCCCTTCGGCAGCTTCAGCGATACTCCGTACGCAACCTGCCAGTTGAAATCGTAGCGCGGGACATTCAGCACAATTTCGTCGCGCCCGTCTGGATAGGTCACCGTGTACTGTGTGCTCTTGCCCCGCAGGTGTGCGTGGGGGCGCAGGCGGACAAGTTCCACATCCTTGAGGAAAGTGATGTCCATGGGAGGCGCGCGATAGTCGCCATCATTGGGCGGAATCGCAAAACTAGGATTGTAGGCGGAAGAGAACCGGGCCTTGGAGCTGGCCTCGCTCGGCACGGTAACCGGTGTATCCTCGCCCGCCTGCTGCATCACGAACTTTTTCAGCGGCGGCGTCCTGGCCACCGTGAAACCGATTTTCGTGCGATCCACAACTGCCTTGCCGTTGGTGGTGTAGTGCAGACTCAGGATCATGTCCGATCCCGCAGGCACCAGCTTTCCCGCCTCCCATGGACGGTAATCGTCCACGCTGTTGCCTGGAAGGTAGCAAAAGTCGTTGTTGGCCCGCAGCGCGGGCGGGCCTGGCCTGAACTGGACCTCGGTGCTTCCCACATCCCGGAAGGCGGTGCGCATGTCCGGCAGTTCGCCGAATCCGGTATTGCCAGGAGTAGGATTCCCGCTCGCATCTCGTGGCACCGCCACCCACTCGTACCGGTTGTAAACGGTCGAGGGTTTATGCTTTACAAAGCTGAAGCAAATGTGATGGATCACCGACGGTTCGCCCGGCAAGATTTCGAGAGAGGTGAGCCATGTGTCGCTTTTGAACGGGGCGGGTAACGCGATCAATTCCCACTCCAGCACGCCTTTCGCCGGTACGTCGTGGGGCGGCAGATCCATAACGACATCCGGCTGGATTTCCCAGCCGCCCCTGGGCCAGTCAATCGGCAGCGGAGCATCCTTGGGATCGCCTTCCAATGCTCCTGTGTCAGCCCATTTGGCAAGCGTGTCAATGTCGCTCTGCTTTAGTGACCGGTCGTTAAGGAAATGCCCATACCTCGCGTCGGCGAACCAAGGGGGCATTTTCTTAAGGATTACGGCGGCTTTGATTGCTTTGGCCCATGGGCGCGCGTCCTGGTAACTGATCAGGGACATGGGGGCAACTTGGCCGGGTCGATGGCAGCTCTGACAGTTTTTCTGGAAAATTGGAAGGACGTCCCTGGAGAACGTCACGGAAGAAGAAAGATCGGCTGCCAGAACGGCTGTCCCGAACGCCAATCCCACGAGAACTATGCGCATCATAAGCCCCCTTAGCCTGGATTCAACGCCGATTCAGCGACACAGCCAAGTATACTTGAATCGACTCCGCGATCAAGAAACAGTTAAATGCCTCCGTACCAGGTGCCGCGGCCTCTAAAGCCAATCTTGTCCGTCACGACGATTCTAGAAAGATATTTTGTGTTCTTGTAACCGAGGTGTCGCCCGAGGCGAAGGCGAACCGGGGCGCCGTGATCGGCAGGCAATGCCTCACTATTCATGCCGTAGGCTAGGATCGTTTGCGGATGAAGGGCGTCCGCCATATCGATGCTGCCGCCCAACACGCGCACAACGCCGGTTGTTTGACGAGGGTTTGGAAATGGTTCGAACACGACGTATCGCGCCTCAGGGCGGGTTTCAACGAGGTCCAAAATCGATGCCAGCCGCACGCCCGTCCACTCGGCGATGTAAGACCAGCCCTCCTCGCAAGCGTGCAAAATAATATGGCTTTCCGACGGTAGGTGTTTCAATTCTTCCAAGGAAAGCGATCGAGGGCGCCCAACTAATCCTTCGATCAAGAGACGCCATTCCCTGAAACCGTTCGCGAGCAGCTTCCGATAATTTTCGTCCATGGGATGGGGGCCGTTTACCGGTGCGATTTTCGAAATGTCGCTGCGCTTGAATTCTCGAGCAAGCGAGTGCCTCGACGTCAGAAGACGCTGAGTAGAATATGTAAGTGTTTCCCCAACCCCCAGAATGCCGGTGTGGTCTGGTGGAATCAACCCGTATCGGCTGGCAAAGTAGGCTGCAGCGCCAGCTCCCGATGCGCCTGCCGCCGTCGACAGTCCCGAAATGATAAGTTTGCGCCGTGTGAGAAAGTTACTCATCGAGCCTTCCGTCTTGGGGATAAGTGTCCGGTAATCATCGCCCGTACATTTTTCACGAACCCGGCGAGGTAGATCGTCAAGATGTGTACGGCCACAAACAGCAGCAGGAGAACGACACAAGCAAAATGAAGCGTGCGGGCGGACTGGTGACCGCCCAATGCGACCGCCATGACTGGAAACACCGAGGTGACCCCGAACGACATAGCCAAGCCCGTCCAGAAAATGGCGGGAAAGACCGCGAACACGACGGCAAGATAGCTTAACCGTTGCAGCACATTGTAGGTCCCAGCGGTATTCGTCCCCGCGGAGCGCCGGCGCAAATGATCCAAAATCACGTCCCTGATGCTCGTCCAACGCAGATCCGCTTTCCCCGGCACCAAATCCTTGCGGAAGTGCCGCGTGATGAAGCCATAGACGACATACGCAATACCGGCGAACGTTAGAATCCAGGCAAAGAAGAAATGGATTGGCCGGTTCCAAACCGAGGGGCCGATCACAAAGGGCATTGGAAGATCGATGAGGGAATCCGCCCCTACTGCGCCGGTCTCGCCCCAGTAAAGGCGCGGATGAGATATGAGTATGCCAATACCGCTCACCAGCAACCCAATCACGCTAAGCACGACTATCCAGTGGGTGATACGGACGATGGCGCTATGACGCGGCCGCCTCGCGGTGTTATTGAGTGATGCGGCAACGCCAGCGACGGACATGATTTGACTGGAGTCTACACCATCGGAAGGTCGAATTCATGGGTGCAGATTGGCATTCCAGGGGAACCCGATGCCGCCCGCCTCGCAAGCGTGCCGGGTGATGGCGCTATGCCGTGATGTCGAGGCTCTGCCGAGCGCCGCGGAAATCGCGGATGAAGCCTGTTACCTGGGCGATGTTGCTAGCGGCCTCTCTTCAAGCGGCCACAGTGGACGCCACGAAAATTCATTGGTCATCGCCGGGAACGAGCACTCGAAAGTCGTGATTTTCGTCCATGGCTGGACCTGTGGCGAATTTACCTGGCAAGAGATGAATTCATCTGGCAAGAACAGATACCCGTTGTTGAAAAGTTACCGCGTAATCACCTTGGATTTGCCCGGCCACGGCCGGACCGACGCGCCAAGTGATGGTAAGTTCACGGTTGATCTCTTCGCCCGCGCCATCGAGTCGGTTCGGGCCGAGGCAAAGGTGAATCGCGTGGTGTTCGTCGGACACAGCATGGGGGCGCCCGCGGTGCGCCAATATGCGCGATTGTACCCTCAACACACCGCCGCCCTGGCGTTGGTTGACGGCGCCATCGTGCGCCCTGATCAAATCCAAAGTTCTGGAGCAACGGCGCGAATTCCGAGGGGTCCGAACGGATCCAAATTTCGGGAGCAGTTGATTCTCAGCATAGCGACTTTCCGTCCAAGTGGACGTAAGCCCATTATTCGGCACGGGCAGTGAGGCCGGGCGCAAGGAGTAGATCAGCTCGAGAGCCGCCAGTGATACCATAAACCATCGCAGAGGAGGCACCGTGATCTCGACTTTCTTCAGCACCTGTAAGTGCTTCTGTACGCGTGCGTGGGCTATCGCGGGCTCGATCGCCTTGCTCGCGTGCGGCGGGAGTAACGCTCTCGCGCAGTCAAGCGCCCTAACTCCCGGTTTTTTGGAGCATCCGGCGGTGACCCCGCCGCTGCTGTTCCGCGAGGTCTGGCAGCAGCCGCCCCATACAGGACCGCTAAATGACGAGAATCGCCGCATCACGCAGCAGGCCGTGACCAACCCGGATTTGGAACTGCGGCTTTACGGCACGGACGCGCGCAACATACAGGCGACCGAGCACAATGGCATCCCCGACCTCTGGAACGGCTTCACGACCTCGCCAGTGGCACTGACGCTTAGGTACAAGAACGCCTACCTCGATTTGACGGGCCTCACGAGGATGCGCTGGAGAACGCGCACGGAGAATCTGCACGTGCTGCATCCGGTGGTGAAGCTCGCCGACGGCAAGCTGCTCGTCGGCAGCCAGACGTTCCAGAGCCCACAGAGGCGGATGGTGGGATCGGAGGGTTTCACGGGCGATTTCGTGGTGTCCGAGGTGACGTTCGACGATCAGCGCTGGTTCGAGCTCGATCCGGAGAGGGTCGTCGTAAAGCTGGAAGTCAATAACCCGGACCTGAGCCGCGTGGACGAAATCGGTTACGTCGATCTCATGCCCGGCGGTGGACACGGCACTGCCGGATGCTCCAACGTCTCATGGATCGAGGTATACGCGACGCCACGCAAGCGCTGAGCGGGCGGAACAGCTTGGCCATCGCGGTACATACTGCTGAAGATGGCATCCGCTCTGACGCCGCCCTGATCGGCTCCCTGGGCTGAAAAACCCCAGTCCAATATCTTTCGCAACGTAGAGGCTAACCGAGGGCAGCGGGGCACGGATCAAGTAGTCGGCCCTCGCGAGTCCTTTCTCCATGCGTCACTCGGACGTATCACGCGCAAGTCGCCGGCGCTCGACTTCGCGACAGCGGCGCAAGCGATTGATAGACTACCGCGGAAAGGAGATTCTTGTGAGACTGCTCAATCCGGGTAATCGCTGTCTTCGGCGGACGACGCTCGCATCTGGAATCCTGGCTCTGGCGTTTTTTTCAGGCCCCTCGCCACGGACGAACAAGCAAGCCGGCGTGGTCCTTCCACACATAGGAAACTTACTGGCCCTCTACGGCGCCGAAGCCGCTACCATCGACCGCAACGCGAGAGACTTCAGACTGCCCGATCAGCTTGAATGGAAAGATAATGGAAGCAATAGCAAAACAGCGACTCTGTTTGGCGACCCTTCCAAACCCGGTTTGTACGTGCAAGTGACCAAACGCGGCCCTGACATCTGGAGTCAGCCTCACGCTCATCCGAATGAGCGATTCATCACCGTGCTGGCAGGGACTTTCTTGATCGGCACCGGCGCGAAATTCGACAAAAACAACACCGTTGCCATAGGGCCGGGCGGAGTCGTCCACGATATCCCAAATCAGATGCACTATGACGGAACAGGGCCGGAGGGCGCCACTCTCGAGTTCATCGCCATGGGTCCGGCGACGCGGAATTAAGTTTCTGGTTGTGGTGATCCGCGTCGGCGGGGCAAGCACACGCCTTCGGCGAGGACTAAAATGATTGGACCGTGAGACTGTGAGCGGGCAGGAGGGGATGATGCGGAATCGACGGCAATTTATCCAGGGCCTCGCGGCCGGCATGGCCGCATGCGGTGTGCTTCGGGACGCCAGAGCCCAGGTGCGGCGCGAAGTCCGCGTCGGCGGCAAGCGCGTGAAGGTGGTGGACATCCACGCGCACGCCACCTTCCCCGAGGTCGCGGACGTAATCAAAGAGGGGCCGCTGATGCGGTTCGCGCGCACCGCGCGCGCGCTGGGTCCGGACCGCATTCAGGAATTGGACAAGCGCGGCATCGACATCCAGGTGGTCGAGGTCAACACTTTTTGGTGGTATGACGCGGACCGCGATCTCGCTTCCAAGATCGTGCAGACGCACGACGAAGGGCTCGCCAAATGGTGCGCCGCGCACCAGGATCGCTTTATCGCCTTCACGTCGCCGGCGCTGCAGTTCCCGGATTTGGCGGTCGAGCAACTCGATCACGCCGTCAAACAGCTCGGCATGCGCGGCGTCGCCCTCGGAGGCCACGTCAAAGGCGAGCCGCTTTCCACGCCGAAGTACGACCCGTTCTGGGCCAAGGTGGAGGATCTGGGCCTGCTCGTGTTCATGCATCCCAACAATGCCGAGAACATCGCCAAGCCTGGCTCCCTGGGCGGCTCTGGCGATCTGAATAACGTAATCGGCAATCCCCTCGAGACCACATTGTTTCTCTCGCGCCTGATCCTAGACGGAACACTCGACCGTTTCCCGCGTTTGAAGATTTGCGCGGCGCATGGCGGTGGCTACATCGC
>DATBIA010000058.1:0-105152 GCA_036557165.1 Bryobacteraceae bacterium | reverse complement strand
CCCACTTTCAGCCCCGCCCGTGAGGGCGGGGGCAAGCTTACGGACGGATTACGGGCCGAACTATGGCGGGTTCTCCGCATCTCGCTCTGTGTAACACTGGAGGCTTGTGCGGAAACAACTCCAAATACACGCCACCACCATTCTGTGCGTCCGCCGGGACGACAAAGTCGTGATGGCGGGCGACGGACAAGTGACTCTCGGCTCGGAAGTTCTCAAATCATCCGCGAAGAAATTGCGGCGGCTTTATAACGGCAAAATCGTCGCGGGATTCGCCGGGGCCACAGCCGACGCGTTCGCCCTGTTCAGCCGCTTCGAAGCCAAGTTGGAACAGTACAACGGCAATCTGGCGCGGTCGGTGGTCGAGCTTGCCAAAGAGTGGCGGACCGACCGGATGTTGCGCCATCTGGAGGCCTTGCTTTTGGTGGCGGACGCCTCCACCACGTATCTAGTCAGCGGCAACGGCGACGTAATCGAGCCCGACGACAACATCGCAGCCATTGGAAGCGGGGGGGCTTTTGCCAAAGCCGCAGCTACCGCGCTGTACCAAAACACGAAACTATCCGCGCGCGAAATCGTCGAAAAAGCGATGGCGATCGCGGGTAAAATCTGCATTTATACAAACGAGAGCGTGGTTTATGAGGAGCTGGGCTGATGGTAATCTATCTTCCCGCGCAGGCCGCCGAAGACACGCCTGTATTGGACGAATTGACCCCGCGCGAGATCGTGCGGGAGCTCGATAAATACGTCATTGGGCAGAGCGACGCCAAGCGCGCCGTCGCCATCGCCCTCCGCAATCGCATCCGCCGCCAGAAGCTGGAGCCGGAAATGGCCGACGAGGTCATGCCTAAAAACATCCTCATGATCGGCCCGACCGGCGTTGGCAAAACCGAATTGGCGCGCAGACTCGCGAAGCTCGCCAATTCGCCGTTCCTCAAAGTGGAGGCGAGCAAGTTCACAGAGGTCGGATACGTGGGCCGCGATGTCGAGTCGATGATCCGGGACCTGGTGGAGATCGCCATCGACATGGTGCGTGAAGAACGGCTGAACGAAGTGGGCGAGCGCGCCGAGCGGAATGCCGAAGAGCGTCTGCTGGAGCTGCTGATGCCGAACCAGCCGGAGCCGACCGAAAGCACCGACCGGACGCGCGAAAAGCTACGGGAGCGTCTTCGCGCCGGGAAGCTCGACGATCGCATGGTCGAAATCGATGTGAAAGAGCGCGGCCCCACGTTTGAAGTCACCACCTCCACCGGTCTGGAGGAGATGGACATCAACCTCAAGGATTTAATGCCGGGCCTCTTCGGAGGTCGCACGCGCAAACGGAAAATGCGGGTGAGCGAGGCGATCGATTATCTGGTCCAGGAAGAAGAGCAGAAGCTGGTGGATATGGATCAGGTCACGCGCGTGGCGATCGAGCGCGTGGAGAAGAGCGGCATCATATTTCTCGACGAAGTGGACAAGATCGCGGGGCGGGAAGGCGGCCACGGCCCGGATGTCAGTCGCGAAGGCGTGCAGCGCGATATTCTTCCTATCGTCGAGGGCACCACCGTGAACACGCGGTACGGGTTCGTCCGGACCGATCACATTCTGTTCGTGGCGGCGGGCGCCTTTCATGTCTCCAAGCCCAGCGATCTCATTCCAGAACTGCAAGGACGGTTTCCCATACGTGTGGAGCTGAAATCCCTCACCGAGGGCGACTTCATCCGTATCCTGAGAGAGCCGAAGAACGCGCTCATCAAGCAGTATCAGGCGCTGCTCGATACGGAAGGCATCAAGCTGACGTTCACCGAAGATGCGCTCGAGGAAATCTCCCGCTTCGCCGCGCGCGTCAACGAATCCGCCGAAAATATCGGAGCTCGCCGGCTGCATACGATTCTCGAAAAGCTGCTCGAAGACGTTTCCTTCGACGGCCCGGATCTTAAACGGAAGAGCGTCAAGGTCGATTCATCGTACGTTCGGAAGCAACTCGCGGAAATCGTGAAGGACCAGGATCTGAGCCGGTATATTTTGTGAGTGGTTCGATGTGGCGCCGGCGTTGCGTCTGCGCGGCCCTCCTGGGAGTCACCGTAAGTCTTCTGAGCTGTGGCTATATTGGCAACCCGCAAGCCCCCGCGCTCGATATCCCTTCTCCCGTGGTCGATCTTCGAGCGGCGGAATACGGCGATCGCATCGTGGTAGAGTTCACCATTCCGATGCTCACCACCGAGGGATTGCCGTTAAAAACCGTACGCTCAGTCGATCTATACGCCGGCCCTCCGAACTCGCCATTCAACGGCGACGCCTGGGGCGCGACGGCGAAGCGCTTCGACCTGCCGCCGGACGGGCCCGGCGCCTATGCCTTCGATGAAATTCCGGTTCAGGAGTGGATGGGAAAGAATATCGCCCTTGGAGTCCGCGCTACGGGTCCAAAGGGAAGAGTGTCAAGCTGGTCAAATTTCGTCTCGCTGATCGTCGGCCCGCCGCTGGCCAAACCCACGGCTGTTCACGCGGAGAATACGAAGGATGGAGTCAAGCTTACCTGGACTGGCTCCGGCCCGCGGTATCGCGTCTTCCGCTGGACGGGAGAGGCGCAGCCGGCGCCGATCGCCGAAACCGATGCGCCCCAGTACCTGGATACATCCGCGCAAATCGGCACGGAGTATCGCTATATAGTCATGGCGATCGAGGGCGAATCGCACAGAAGCGTCGTATCGGATACGGCTTCTATGACGCCGAAAGACGAGTTCGCTCCCGCCGTCCCGGCCGGTGTGACAGCCTCGGGCGGCAGCAACTCAATCGAACTAGCCTGGGTGCGCAATACCGAGGCCGATTTCCGAGGCTACAACGTGTTTCGAGCCGAGGGGACGGGAATGTTCGAGAAAATCGCGTCTCTCATTGAAGCTCCCGTCTTCAGCGATGCGAAAGCGGCGCCCGGAAAGATGTACCGCTACCAGATCTCCGCGGTGGACCTGGCGGGCAATGAAAGCGCCCGCTCGGAGACGGTGACGGCATCCATTCCGTGACGCTATTTTCCCACCGCCAGAATCGAGAACGAGTCCGGCACCATTTGGCCACGGCCGCGGCCTTTGGGAGCGCCCGCCGCGGGCGGCATGTATTCGGCCGCGATGATCAAGATCCGGTTGGTCTTGCTGTCGAGCGTGAGCGTTTTGCCTCCAGTCATGGTTTGAAGCGTCTGCTCCACATCGAAATTAGTCGGGCTGTTTTCCTTGACAATCGTCAGCGTCCCGTCGCCCTGCGAGCTGAACGCCTCCATGGTGCTCGGGTTGAAAACCGCTCCGTCCGTGCCTTGGCCGATCGGTAACGTAGTCACGATCGCGCCGTCGTCCGCTTTTAAGACCACCATATTCTGCGGATTGCGGCACGTGGCGAATAGAATTCGATTCTTCACGTCCATGGCCAGCCCGGCGCATCCGTTGCCTTTGCCCTGTAGGTCGTAATGGGCCGTGACGTTCAGCGTTTTCGCGTCTACCGCGGCAATCTGCCCCTTATCTTCGAGATCGACGTATAAATGACCATTGCCGTCCGAGGCGGCTTGCTCGGGCATGCCTCCCAGATCCACCGTTCCCACCACCGATCCGTCCGCGGCATTGATGACCGTCGCGTTCGGCGCGATATGGCTAAACACCCAGACGCGGTCGTTGAAGGGGTCGTACATAATGCCATCGGGACCGCCCTGCACTTCAATGGTCTTGATGGGCATCAGGGTTTTGGAGTCCCACATCGCGACCGGCTTGCTGCTGCCGAAGCCGTGACCGGACTTGCTGGAAACCGCGACTCCACGAGCATTCGTATTGGCGATTTCTCCCACCGGCATGAGGCTATCGAGATCGAATACGGCAATTCGAGCGCCCTGGCCGGTGCGCGGAATATACAACCGGCGGCCATTTGTATCCGCATAAACGTAGTCGAAGCCGCCGGCTCCACCGACTTTTGCGGCCTTTTCGACCTTATACGGACCGGGCGCCTGCTGAGCCACCATGGCCAAAGCGAACGCGGCGATCGCGATTGAGAGGACAAGGCAAATTCGCTTCATATTCACACTCCTTTGACGGTTCGAATGTGCGTACCTGTTCCGGCAGTATACACCCACTAGGTTACGGTGCGGTTATTACCAATGCAGAATCTCCCGGATATTACGAGCCTGGCGTTTGCTCACGACGATTTGCAGCGAGTTGCTTAGAGTGATGAGCCAGCGCTGGCTGCTCATGGCGCTCATCTTGCGCACATGATTTACGTTCACGATCGCGTTGCGATGCACCCGCTGGAACTGCGCCCCTTTCAGCCGGTCTTCAATCGCTCGCAAGGTCTGGGTGGCCAGCATTCTCTGCTTCGCCGTGACGATCCAGACCAGTTCCCCCTCGGCTTGAAAGCACAAAATCTCATCGGTATCGAGGAGAAAATAATCCGCCCCGCTGCGGCCAACGATTTTGCGGTTCGCGGCCGCGGCGGCCGGCGCGGCGGCGGAAAGGATCGCGGCCATCGCATTGGCGTTGTCCAGGGGTCGGCTGTGCAGGCTGCGCGCCCGCTCCACGGCTTTGCGCAGCCGCGGCTCGCTCACGGGCTTCAATAAGTAATCGATGGCGCCCGTCTCGAACGCCTCGATCGCATGTTCGTCGAAAGCGGTAACGATCACCACCACGGGCAGGCGTCCGGATCCGAGTTCCCGCACCACCTCGAATCCGCCCATCACGGGCATTTGAAGGTCCAGGAAAACCAGATCCGGCTGGAGTTCCGCAATTTGCCGCAACGCTTGCCGGCCGTTCTCGGCTTCGCCCACCACGGTGACGTCCGGAAAAGCCTCCAACTCTTCCCGCAACACTCGCCGCGCGATTGGCTCGTCGTCCACGATCAGGGTTCGCATGCCGCTAACCTATCCGCTCGGCGTCTCGGGAGGCCGGGCTTTCGGTGCGATCGCGATAACGTCTACGCCGCGTGCCGCTTCAAAATCTGCGGAAGATTTTGCGAAAATGCCGATCTCGCTAGAACCATATTGCACCCCGCCTCCTGCGCCTTTTGCTTCAACTCGCCTTGCACATGCGACAGGTATCCCAGCACGCTGATTTTCCTGGTGTCGGACTCCGACTTTAGCTTCTGCACCAATTTGAGCGAATCGA
Source organism: Bryobacteraceae bacterium (assembly GCA_036557165.1). Taxonomy (GTDB): domain Bacteria; phylum Acidobacteriota; class Terriglobia; order Bryobacterales; family Bryobacteraceae; genus Palsa-187. The sequence goes on along the minus strand of DATBIA010000058.1, from coordinate 100,041 downwards.
CCCCCGCGTAATTCAGATCGATAATGATGAGCGCCGGTTGGCCCTTGGCTTTCTCCAGCACATCCCGCTCGCTTTTGACAAATTCGACGGGGAGTCCGGCGCGTTTGGCGGATTCGTTGATCTTGACGGTGAAGAACAGGTCTTCGAGCACCGCCAGGACTTTCTTGTTGACCGTGGTCGGCATTTGTATATAGAAATCTATTTGAAAGGCAAACGGAGGACCCTGAAAGGGCGGGGTAAGTTCGATGGTAGCATGTTTGTGCGGCCGTCCAATCCTTCGCTTAGCTCACATGCTCGCCCCCCTCCGCTCGCTCGATTTCATGCCGTCGCCCGTCCCGGACCGGCCCGGCCTCTTGATTCGCGACCCGTTCCGTTTCTCCGACGCCACGCTGATCGTTCCTCCGGCGCTGATCCATTGCCTGGAGTACTTCGATGGAGCGCATACCGAACTGGACCTGCGCGAGCATCTGGTGCGGCTTACCGGAGATGTGGAGGTCAGCGCGCTGGTGCGGCATCTCGCCGAGACTCTGAGCCAGGCCGGGTTCTTGCAAGACGAAGCGTTCCTACGGCGAAAAGAACGGGCGGAAAGAGATTTCGCGGAGGCTCCGCGCAGAGCGCCATCGCATGCCGGATCGGGATATCCCGATACGCCCGCCGATCTTCAGAAGACATTCGTCGAATACCTGAACGGCGCCGGCGGAGCCAACTCGACACACGGGCCGGTCCTCGGCATCGCGGCGCCACACGTCAGCCCGTTCGGGGGAGTCGAATCTTATCGCGCGGCTTATTCGGCGCTTACTCCGGCCGACGCGGACCGCACTTTCGTGGTTCTGGGGACGTCGCACTACGGACCGCCGGACCGCATCGGGCTGACACGGAAGCCGTTCGCGACGCCGTTTGGTGAAACCGTAACCGATACCGGTATCGTCGACCGGCTGGCTACGGCGGCTGGCGAGGGAGCTTTAATGGAAGACTATTGCCACGCCGTCGAGCATTCTATCGAGTTCCAGATCGTGTTCTTGCAGCATCTGTTCGGTCCGGGGATTCGCATCGTCCCCATCCTTTGCGGCTCGTATGGCCGCAGTTTGCATCGAGGCGAGACGCCCGAATCGGACGACCGGGTTCGTCGCGCGTTGGGCGCGCTGGGCGAACTTGCCGCCAGGGAAGGCCACCGATTGTTGTGGGTGTTGGGCGTCGATATGGCTCACATGGGACAGCGATACGGCGATTCGCTGAGCGCCAAAGCGGCGCAGGGTGAGATGGAGGCGGTTGCGCTCCGGGACCGAGCGCGTATCCAGCGGATCGAGCAAGGCGATGCCCAAGGTTTCTGGGAATTGGTGGGCGAAAACGGAGACGACGATCTGAAATGGTGCGGCTCCGCCCCGATTTACGCGTTTTTGCGAGCTGTTTCGCAAGCACGCGGGAAACTTCTCCACTATCAGCAATGGAATATCGACGAGGCGAGCGTGGTCAGTTTCGCCGGGGTTCGATTCCATTCAAGCTGACTGGCGGCGTGCCCGATAAGCGGTCTAGGAGCTTGCAGAATCCGCTTACGCTCTGTCGCTCGAAATTGCCCTGCTGCTCCGGGGGGACGTTTTGCTCTCGATTGTAAAGACCGTAAATCAACTGGAAAAGCTAGAGGCGATGCATCGGGCGGCGTTGGACTCCTATAGCGAAGTCCTCCGCGCGGCGGCCGAATACCCCGTGGAAGTCGACGCCGTGGAAGCGCATATGTACCAGCAGCACGTCCAGGCTTTGCGAAAGATGCTCGAAAATGTTCTGCAAACCGAAGACTTCCAGACGATTCATACCTCCTTTCGCGGAGAGCTGCGCGGCTATCGCGACAAGATAAACGATTGGCTGGCGCGGACGCGCGGCGAGCTGAAAGCCGCCGCCGAGGCCATGCAAACCCTCTCGGACCGCGTGATGGCCAATGGCAGCGGCCATGAGGCGCGGCTGAAGGAAGACCTCGACAAACTGGGCGCGGTGGCGCGCACCGCCGATCTGGGCGAGATCAGAGCCGCGATCCGTCAAGCAACGGCGAGCATCACGGCAAGTTGGGAAGAGATGCGCGAAGCGAACCAGTTCATGATCGCCCAGCTTCGCGATGAGATCCAAACGTTGCATCGGGAAATGGACTATACCAAGCGGACCATGTATACCGACCGCGCCACCGGAGCGTGGAACCGGCAAAAACTGGAAAGCCGTTTCGAGGAACTGCTGGAAGCCGGGGAAGGATTCGTCGCCATCATCATCTGGGTGAGCAACCTAAAACGGCTGGACGCCGATTGTTCCCGGACGCAGATCAACGGGGCATTAAAAGCGATGATCCAGCGCGTGAACGCGATCGTCGGGCCCCAGGTCCCGGTCGGGAGGTGGACGGAAGACCAGTTTGTAACCATTCTCGATGTGAGTCCTGCAGCCGCTGTTGCTTTTTCGGCCGAGGTCGCGCAAAAGCTTTCGACTCGCTATGCGGTCCAGGAGAAGGGCATCTCTCACACCCTAGCCCTTCGTGTAGCCACCGCGGTTGTCGACCATCCGGCGGGAGGCGAGGCCCGAAAGTTCAACGTCAAGTGGGAACAGATGATCGGCGTGATGCCGGCTTAAATCGGCCGAATCAACGGCTCTGCACCAACTCGTAGAATTTATCGAAGAAGGCTAGCCGCGGTGCGTCGATCTGCGGCCCAAACTCCACTCCATCGCCGAACACCATCGCTTTGGCATCGTTCTTCTTCAGGTCGTATGCGGGCCATGCAGGCAAGCCCTTTCCGTTCGGATCGCCCTTTGCAGCGAAATTCGCCCAATAGCTGGACATCATGTCCGCCAGTTTGCGGTCTCCATCCATCCACGGCGCATTGCCCGGGTTTTCGAACATGTAGGCTAGTTCCGCCGTGTGCGTGGCGCCGCGCTCGCTTGGCGCGCCTCCCGGTCCGGGCGGCACGTGCGTGAAATAGTACAGATACGCCTTGCGCCCCCGTTTGCTTTGCAGCTCCGCCCAGGTGCGCATGTGCCAGCCGACTTCATCGCGCGTTCGCGCCAGACCGGACGCGCTTGCCTCCGCGTCAGTCCCGGCAGGGTACAACTGTAGGAACTGAGCGGAAAGATTACTGTAGGTTTGCTCGGCGCGGCTCTTGGCCTGCTCGGCCGTGACGTTGCCGCCGCCGAAGAAAGTCCCTTCGTCGTGATTCGACCCGATCAGGATATCCACATCGTTCTGCTTGCCTTTGGAATACGTGATCGATTCGTCCTCGGGAACCATCCACCCATCCACGATAATGCCCGCCTGGACGCCGCGAACGTTTTGGGCGAGGTCCTGAGTCGACATGGCGCGCAGCTCGGCGAGCGTATGCGTTCCCGCAGCCGTCTTTCCTACGGCTTCGGCTTGCGCCAGCGTCCGCATCTTCGCGGCGCTCAAGCCCATCCACGCTCCACTTTGCGCCATCGCGCGCTGAAATAGCCCTTTGCCTTCCGGCGATCCGACCATGGCCGAGACCTGGATAGCGCCCGCGGACTCGCCGTCGATGGTGACGCGCCTGGGATCGCCGCCGAACGCGGCGATGTTCTTCTGCACCCAGCGCAGCGCCGCCAGAAAGTCCTGCATGCCGTAATTGCCCGATGCGTGGTGACTGGATTCCGCCGTTAATTCCGGATGCGCGAAGAAACCGAAAATTCCCAAGCGATAGTTATAGGTGACGAAGACAACCCCTTTCTTCGCCAGCGCCTCTCCGTCATAGCGAGGTTCGGAGCCGGAGCCGCCCGTAAACCCTCCGCCGTAAGTCCACACGATGACCGGCAGCCGGTCGTTAGCGGACTTCGCAGGCGTCCACACGTTGATGTAGAGGCAGTCCTCGCTCGCCGTGGGCGCAGCCCCGGCTGGCGGAGCGGCTTTCCCCTGTTTGGGAGCACCCTGTTTTGCCTCGGCGCCTCCCTTTCCGCGTCCTCCCCCGAACCCGCCCCCACCGGCGGTGCAGGTTGGCCCGAACTTATCTGCTGCGCGAACGCCTTCCCATTTCGCCGGCGGCTGAGGAGCGCGCCAACGAAGATCGCCCACCGGAGGCGCGGCGAAGGGAATTCCTTTGAACACGCGGACGCTCGGATCGTTGGCGGAGACGCCGGAAACCGAGCCGGAATCCAGATGAACCGGATCGGGAATCGCCGCGGCGGCAAACGCGGCCAGCACGCAGGTTGAGAGCAGGAGAAAGAGAGGTCGATTCATACCTTGCCAGGATATCGCGTTTGGCGCGGCGGCGTGTTGACATTCGCAAGCCACGCCCGAGAAGCGCTATCCGAATGTGTCCTTCGTCTTCATAAGGCGCGTTGCGCCACAACGGCGAGAGCGGCAATAGCCGCGGTTTCCGCGCGCAGAATCAACGGCCCCAGCGATACCCTCTTCCAGCCGGCCTCCACGAAAGCCGCGCGCTCGCCCTCGGTCCATCCCCCTTCCGGCCCGATTAGCAGCGCGATCGATTGATCTGGCTCGAGTTGGGTTGGCGATGCCGAAAGTAGCGGCGCGCCGCCGTGTTCTTCATCGAGCGCGAGCCGGTAGTTTGCGGACTGCAAAATTGCCGCGTCGAAAAACAACGGCTCGCGCACGTTCGGTAGGCGCGCCCGCCGCGATTGCTGGCTGGCTTCGAACGCGATACGGCGCCACCGCTCCACGCGCTTTTGGGCCGCGCGCTCCAGGCCCCGCTCGGCGCGCGCCGTTTGCACTGGCACGATTTCGCTCACGCCCAGCTCCGTGGCTTTTTCGATCATCCATTCGAAACGGTCGAACTTGATCAGCGCCACGCAGAGGATCGCGTTCGGAAATCCATTCGGCGTTTCGAGCCTTTCGAGCACGCGGAAGACTACACGTTCCTTACGGGCCGTTTCAATCTCGGCCAAATAAACGTTCGAGTTGTCCGAAATCTCGTAGCGCTGGCCCGCGTCCACGCGAAGCACTCGCGTTAAGTGGCGTGCTTCTGCGCCTTCTACCGCGGCGTGACCGTTGCGCACCGCATCGACGAAGAATCGCCGTCGCATTCGCTATCCTCTCCGCTTTCATGATCGCTTACGCTCTCGCTTCGCTTGGGGTATGCTTTATCTTGCTCACCACGGCTAAGAAGCAAAAGATCCTGGTTATCGACGTCGGCGGCACGCATCTTAAGGCGCTAGCCACGGGACGACGGCAACCTGTGAAGGTCCCCTCCGGCCCGGAGATGACGGCGCAAAAAATGGCGGCGGAAATTAAAAAAGCGACTACCGGATGGGACTACTCGGCGGTGTCCATCGGATATCCGGGAGCGGTAGTGCACAATCGCATCGCGAGCGAGCCGCACAACCTGGCGCCGGGTTGGATCGGATTCGATTTCAAAAAAGCGTTCGGCTGTCCGGTGAAACTGCTCAACGACGCGGCCATGCAGGCTTTGGGCAGCTATCGCGGAGGCCGCATGCTCTTTCTCGGGCTCGGCACGGGGCTCGGATCGGCCATGATCGTCGATGGAGCATTGGAGCCCATGGAGATCGCCCATCTGCCCTACAAGCGCCAGCGTACTTACGAAGATTATGTCGGCCTCAGTGGATTGCGGCGCTCCGGAAAGAAAAAATGGCGGCGGCATGTGCTGGACGTGGTCCAACGGCTGAAAGAGGCGCTGCAGGCCGACTATGTCGTGTTGGGCGGCGGAAACGCCAAGTTCATGAAGGAATTGCCGCAAGGCGTCGAACTGGGCAGTAACAGCAACGCCTTTCGAGGCGGCTTCCGGTTGTGGCATGCGGGCGCCGGAAGGCATCCGGACGTTAAGATCTAACCTCGCTCCTCGCTTTGGCTCATCAATGCACTTGATCCCAACTATCAAGCGTTCGATATCGACTCTCATTTCAGCCTGGGATATAATCGGCGGAAGCCTTTTGGGTGATATTTTCAGGGTTCCGTCACTATTAGGAGGTCTGTCATGCGATCCAGGTGGATGCTGTCGCTTCTTTTGCTCGCCGGCGTTTTTGCGCTCGCGCAATCGAATCTAGGCACGATTACCGGTACGATTTCCGATCCCACCGGGGCCGTAGTGCCGGCCGCTCAGATCGAAGTGAAGAATATCGCCACGGGCATCGTTTACCGGGGCGGCGCGTCGGCCACGGGCAACTACGCGATTCCGGTCCCGGCGGGCGTCTATGAGATTTCCATCAACGTCACCGGGTTTAAGAAATTCGTCCAGCAGAACGTTCAGGTGACTGTTGCCACCGGCACTCGTATTGACGTGACGCTCCAGGTCGGTCAGGCGACCGATGTGGTCACCGTGAACGACACGGCGCCGCTGCTCAAGACCGAAAGCGGGGAAATGAGCCATCTGGTCACCATCAACGATGTGAATCAGCTTCCCGTGCTCACCATCGCTGGCGGCGGCTTCACAGGCGCAACGACGATGGGCAACATCCGCAACCCGCTGCAAAGCTCGCTGCTGCTCCCCGGCGTGAGCTTCGCCAACGACAATCAGCTCGTCGTGAACGGACTCCCAAGCAACAGCGAATCGATCCGCATCGAAGGGCAGGATTCCACCGGAACCATCTGGAAGGTGTACCAGCAGCGAAGCCAGCCCGAAAGCGTGGACGCGATCCAGGAAGTCGCGGTGCAGACCAGCAATTACGCCGCGGAATACGGGCAGGCCGGGGGCGGCTATTTCAATTTCACGATGAAGTCGGGCACCAATCAGCTTCACGGCAGCGCCTACGACTACTTCGTCAATGAAGCTCTCAATGCCGGCCTCCCCTGGACCGACGCCGGCGCCACCAACTCGCTCAAAGCCGGCCAGCACATCCGGAACGCGCAGCGCCGCAACGATTACGGATTCACCGTCGGCGGCCCCATCCGCATCCCCAAGGTCTACAACGGAGCCAACAAGACCTTTTTCTTTTTCAACTTCGAGCAGTACCGCGAAAACCGGCTGTTTACAAACAACCTCACCACGGTGCCGACGCAGGCCTACCGCAACGGCGACTTTTCCCAGACGGGTTGTTTTAATTTCAACGGCGCCAGCGGACAGTGCAATATCGCGCCTCAGGCGTTAACGATCGGCGGCGCATCGCCGAAGGACCCGCTCGGCCAAACGCTGACCTATGGCGAGATTTTCGATCCGAATACTACTCAAGTGATCAACGGAGTGCAGGTTCGGACCCCGTTCCTGAACCAAATCATCCCGGCAGGCCGGATGGACCCCGTGGCGGTGGCTATTCAAAACATGCTGCCGCTCCCGAACGCGACGGGGATCGTCAACAACTTCAACACGCCTAGCTACGTCAATTGGCAGCACACGACGAATGCCTCCTTCAAGATCGATCACTCGCTCAGCCCGACGGCCAAGCTCTCCTGGTACCTCGCGGACTATCACTGGAATTCGCCTAACGCCGATGGTTTTACCGGACCGTTCACTACCGCGGTGCCTACGGCCTATCACAACGTCACCACGCGCGTGAACTACGATCAGTCGATCACGCCGACGCTGTTGCTGCACGTGGGCGCCGGTTTCTTCCACCAGACCGAGCCCACCATTCCGCCGGTCTTCGATGAGAACAAGATCGGGATTCACGGCTACTATGACGAGAACCTGTTCCCGACAATTGGAGGCTTATCCAATGCGAGCACCGGCGGATGGGGCGCGCAGGCCGGCGCTTTCGGCGGGAGCTTTGAGGCGACGATTTGGGAAGAGAAGCCCACTGCGAATACCAGCCTGACCTGGGTCAAGGGCAACCACACTTTCAAGTATGGCGGCGAGCTTTCCATCGAGGGATATCCCGAACACAGCGCCTGGCGCGCCAATGGAAACTTCACCTTTTCCAACGCCGAAACCAGCGACCCTTGGCAGAATACGCAGACAGGATGGAACTATTCCAACGGCTCCGGTTTTGCCTACGCCAGCTTCCTCCTGGGTCTTCCGGACAGCATGGCGATCACCCCGCACACCGAAACGAAACTCGGCAACCATCTGATGGGTTTCTATGCGCAGGATAGTTGGAAGGTGACGCGGAAGCTGACGGTGGATTACGGCCTGCGGTACGATTTCCAAACTTATTTGAAGGAAGAGCACGGCCGCTTCCAAGTGCCCTCCTTCACCACGCCGAATCCGACGGTGGGAGGGCGTCTCGGCGCAGGAATCTATGAAGGCTACGGCGGCGGACGCTGCAATTGCGCCTTTTCGCATAATTACCCGTTTGCATTCGGACCTCGCGTGGGCGTGGCGTACCAGATCAACGCCAAAACTGTGCTTCGCGGGGGTGCGGGCGTAACCTACGGAATCACCCAAACGCCGGCCGGCACTTCCTACGGCGTCGCCGACTATTACCAGTTCAACGCCGCCGGCTATGGAATAAGCCCTCTCCCCGGCGGGCTTCAGTCTCCCAATCCGTACCCGAACATCGTGTGGCCCGACTTCAGCCCGGGGAAATTTCCATTCTTGAACGGCGGCGTATTGACGCCTTTAAATCCTCCTTACTATTACAATCCCGAGGCGCGGCCTCCCCGGATTTTGCAGTGGAGTTTGGGGATTCAACGCGAGCTCGGCAAGGACCTCGTGGCCGAGATAACATACGTGGGCAATCGAGAGGTTTGGGGCGCCGCGCCTTACGAAGATCAAATTGCGGCGAACGCTCTGACTCCGAGTATTCTCGCCCAGTACGGGTTGAACCTCGCCAATGCGACAGACCGTTCCTTGCTCACCAGCTTGATTGGGAACAACCAGGCTGCCGCCGCTCACGGGATCTACTCCGCGTACAACCTAATGCCCACAAACCAGAACGTCGCCCAACAGATCCGCCCGGTGCCGCAATGGAATAACCTGGGGTTTGTCTCCCTGGGGCCTGCGATCGGCAAAACTTGGTATGACTCCCTCCAGACCAAAGCCACCAAGCGATTCTCCCACGGCTTGCAGGCAGAGGGATCGTTTGTCTGGTCGAAGGGTCTGGTCAATGGTACCGGAGCGGAAACCGGTCAGTTCGTCGCGGGCATTCCCCAGTTCAACGACATTTTCAACTACGGCCTGAACAAACAGCTCAACCAGTTGACCAGGCCGCTGGCCACAGTCATTTCCGGCTCTTACACGACTCCTAAGTTTCAGGCGGACAGTGGGGGGATGAAAGTACTCTCTCAGGTTGCCCGGGATTGGCAGCTCTCCTGGCTGCTGCGCTATCAGAGCGGCGCCCTCCTTTCGAGCCCGCGCTCGAACAACGGAATCAACAGCCAGTTGAAGCGCGCCGACGCGACGTATTTCAACTACAACACCGGCGTGAGTCCGCTCGCGGTCGACCCCAACTGCCATTGCTTCAATCCGCAGACGGCGTTCCCCCTTAACGGTAGCGCCTGGACGGATGCAGCCCCCGGGACCTTCGGTGTTTCGGCTCCCTTCTACACCAACTATCGCTGGCAGCGGCAACCCGCCGAGTCGATGGGTTTCGGTCGGAATTTCCGAATGGGCAAAGAAGGCAAATACAACCTTCAAGTCCGCGCGGAATTCCAGAATATCTTCAATCGGGTGTTCTATTCCGCGCCGGGTGTGAATGGTTTCGGCGCCATCAGCCCGACGACGAAGCCCGTCCTTTCGAACGGCGTCAACATTGGGGGCTACGGCTATATCGCCACGGTTAACGGAGTCGGGGCTACGCCGCGGGCGGGCCAGGCCGTCGCGCGGTTTACCTTCTAAGCGCTGCGCGGAACATACCCAGGCGGGGTGCCCGCCTGCGGCGGCGGATTGCCAGTCGGCCGGCCCCGGGGGTGCAGAGATCTTGAAGAGGCCGACTTCCAGTCCGCCCTAGGCTGCCAGCCCGCCCCACATAGAGCTTTCATGCGCCGCTTCTGCCGGGGGCTTGCTGTTGCTGCAACCCGCGCTCGCGGACTGGGGAGCGGAGTTGACGCAGGAAGGCGACCGCAAACAGCCGGTCCAGTTTTCCTCCACTTCACGGCGGAACGATGCATTGGAGATCGCTTTGCCAGAGGGATTCGTCGTTGATGAACTACCCCCGGCAGTGGCGCTCGACACGGGGACGGTCGCTTACCGGAGCAAAATCTAAGTGCAAGGAACGGTCCTCCGCTATAGCAGGAGCCTGGAGATCGAGGATGTGGCGGTTCCGGCGAGCCAGCTAAGCCGATTGAAGGATCTCTACCATCAAATCGGCGTCAACGAAAAATCTAAGGTCGTGTTGAAGCCCCGGTGAACGCGAATCGGCGCTGAGAAGCAACTCCGAGGCCCGCTGATCCGGATCTTATCCGCCGAGGATTACGGGGCGGCAATCCAGGTCCATTTCGCGATTGGCTGCTATTTTGACCCCCCGTGGAGATATGGCAGCTCCGCTACTTTTGCGCGCTTGCGACTCCATTTCACAAAGGCTGCCATCCTGCTGAACGATAGCAATCGTTATTGGCATCTATCCAAGAATGGCTATACAATACCGAGGAATGCAACTCTCAAGGACTCTGTACTTATTGAAGCGTTCTTGTGCTCTGTGCGCGGTGGTAGCCACGGTCGTCTATGCCCAGGGCCAAGGACGCGGCGGACCTAAGGGTGCCCTTCCTTCAGGTGCGGGACGCGGTGGCGCTCTCGCGCAGCCTCCTCTCGGCACTACGCCGAAACAGGCGATACCCAATGTCAAGCCGGTACGCTCCTGCGAAAGCCTGGCGATGGTTGTGCTCCCCAATACGACGATTGAATCCGCGGCGCTCGATCCGGCCGATCCAGGGATCTGCCGCGTGACGGCGATCGCCACCCATCCGCCCATGGGTGACAAGGTGACGATCTGGATCGGCATACCGGCATCGAACTGGAATGGGCGGTTTCTCGGGATTGGAGGCGGAGGATTTTCCGGCGGCAGCGCGCAAGGCGTCAATCAACCAGTGGCCCTGGGTTACGCTTCCGGCTCGACCGACACGGGCCATCCGGGAGGCAGCGGCAGCTTCGCGTTAGATGCGAATGGGCGGCTGAACTGGCAATCCATCCGCGACAACGCCCATGTGGGGATTCACGACATGACCGTGACCGGCAAAGCTCTGACCCAAATGATGTACGGCGTTGCGCCGCGTTATTCCTATTTCAACGGATGCTCCACGGGCGGACGTCAGGGATTGATGGAAGCGCAACGGTATCCTCAGGATTACGACGGCATCGTGTCGGGCGCGCCCGCGATCAATTGGCCCAAACTCCTGATGCAGGAGATATGGGGCACAGTACAGGAAATGGCCGCGGGCAATGCGGTGCCTCCGTGTAAGCTTGCCGCCGCCACCGCGGCCGCCATCGCCGCTTGCGACGCGATCGACGGCGTGAAGGACGGCGTCATCGAAGATCCGGATCGCTGTCACTACGATCCCAAGCAGCTCGTCGGTACTTCCGCCGGCGACTGTGGCGCGTTCACCCAGGCCGACGCGGACATCATCCGCAAGCTGTGGGAGGGCCCACGCCGCTTGGATGGAAGCGCCCTTTGGTACGGCCAGACTCGTGGGGCAGACTTGAGCGCTTTAGCGGCCAGTAGAGGAAATCCTGCGAAGCCGCAGGCATTCGCGTTCACGAACGATTGGTTGAAATATTGGATCACACAAAATCCACAGTTCGATTCGACTACTTTGACGCCGGAGGCATACGAGCGTTATTGGGATCAATCCGTCGAAGAGTACGGGGTCGTGATTGGGACGGACAATCCCGACCTGAGCGCCTTCCGCGCCCGCGGCGGCAAGGTCGTTCTGTGGCATGGCGGGGCCGACCAGCTCATCACTCCCGACGGAACTATCGACTATTACAATAGAGTCCTACGGCAGATGGGGGGCGCGGACAAGACGGCACAGTTCCTGCGCTTCTTCCTGGCGCCAGGTGTGGCCCATTGCGCGGGCGGCACGGGGCCGAATCCGTACGGCCAGTTGGACGCGCTGCTTTCCTGGGTGGAAAACGGCAAGGCTCCAGCGACGTTGACCGCCGCCCGCCGCGACCAGGCCGGGGCCATTACTCGGTCGAGGCCGCTATGCCAGTATCCTCTGGTAGCCAAGTACAAGGGTGCGGGAAGCACGGACGACGCAGCGAATTTTACTTGTAGTACGGGGTTTTAGGCGGTTCTGACACAAGAGGAGAAACATCAATGAGACTTGACTACCGGCTTCATTACGCCGATCGAAGATCACGGCAGCATCATCGCCAAGGGCATGCCGAGAAAGGGACTCGTACCGCGATGGCCAAGCGTTCCGCCCGCTCAGCGCTTGCGTGGCGTCGCGTACACCTCGATCCATGAGACGTTGGAGCATCCGGCAGTACCGTGTCCGCCGCCGGGCATGAGATCGACGTATCCGATCTCGTCCACGCGGCTCAGGTCCGGGTTATTGACTTCCAGCTTCACGACGACCCTCTCCGGATCGAGTTCGAACCAGCGCTGATCGTCGAACGTCACCTCCGACACCACAAAATCGCCCGTGAAACCGTCCGATCCCACCATCCGCCTCTGTGGGCTCTGGAACGACTGGCTGCCGACGAGCAGCTTGCCGCCGGCGAGCTTCACGACCGGATGCAGCACGTGCAGATTCTCCGTGCGTGTTCTCCAGCGCATCCTCGTCAGGCCCGTCAGATCGAGGTAGGCGTTCTTGTACCTAAGCGTCAGAGCCACGGGCGAGGTCGTGAAGCCGTTCCAGAGGTCGGGGATGCCATTGTGCTCGGTCGCCTGTATGTTGCGCGCGTCCGTGCCGTAAAGGCGCAGTTCCAATCCCGGGTTGGTCAGGGCCTGCTGCGTGACGCGGCGATTCTCGTCGTTTAGCGGTCCCGTATGGGGCGGCTGCTGCCAGACCTCGCGGAATAGCAGCGGCGGCGTCACCGCCGGATGCTCCAAGAAACTTGGAGTTAGCGCGCTTGACTGCGCGAGAGCGCTACTCCCGCCGCAAGCGAGCAACGCGATCGCGACAGCGCACGCACGGGAACGGAAGTACTTACGGGGGGTGAAGAAAGTCGAAGTCACGGCGCCCTCCTTTGCGATGTTTATCGTATCACTGGCGGCTCCCGACCGGATCTACTCTTTGTGCTTCCGGCCTCACTGCCTAGTGCCGAATGGTGGGCTACGTCCTCTTGGACGAAAAGTCATCATTCCGCCGAAGTGAATGTGCGATCGGGACCCATCCCCACAAGGGGAGAACGCTCGTTTCTCGGCAGCTTGGTAAATCACTCCTTATGCCGCTCTCCGTCGGTGACAAACTCGGGCCGTACGAGATCGTTGCGCCTCTAGGAGCGGGAGGCATGGGCGAAGTATGGAAGGCTCGTGACACTCGCTTGGGTCGTATCGTCGCGGTGAAACGCCTCAAAGCTCGCCATAGCGCGCGATTCGAGCAGGAAGCGCGCGCCATCGCCGCGCTCAATCATCCTCACATTTGCCAGATCCACGATATCGGACGGGATTACCTGGTGCTGGAGTACATCGAGGGAAAGCCCCTCAAGGGACCCGCATCGGCCGATGAGGCACTGCGATTAGCGGGCCAAATCGCGGAAGCGCTAGATGCCGCCCATCGGAAAGGGGTGGTGCACCGCGATCTGAAGCCCGCCAACATCCTGGTGACGCCGGAGGGATTAGCGAAGCTGCTCGATTTCGGGATCGCGAAACACGTGACCGATCCGGAAGAGACCGTGACGATCGAGGGGACGGTGCTGGGCACGGCGCCGTATATGGCTCCCGAGCAAGCCGAGGGTAAGGCTTTAGACGCGCGCTCGGATGTGTTCAGCTTCGGCGCCGTTCTGTATGAGCTGCTCAGCGGGCGGAAGGCGTTTCATGGAGAGAATTCGATCTCGACTATGGCCGCGATTTTGCATAAGGAACCGACGCCGCTGGAGGCTCCGGCGACGTTGCAAGCCCTCGTCAAAAAATGCATGGCGAAGGACCCCACGCTGCGTTATCAGAGCATGGCCGAAGTGCGGTCGGCCTTGCGGGAAGTCGCCATGGCCCCCACTGAGCCTCACAAGCAGCCCTCCATCGCGGTGCTTCCTTTCGCCAACCTGAGCGGCGACAAGGAGCAGGAGTACTTCAGGTATGGCCTAAGCGAGGAAATCATCAACGCCTTGGCGCAGATTCCCGGACTGAAGGTGATTGCGCGCACCTCGGCGTTCGCATTCCGGGGGAAAGAGCTTGACATTCGCGAGATCGCGGAGAGGTTGGGCGTGGAAACGGTTCTAGAGGGGAGCGTGCGCCGGTCGGGGAACCGGGTGCGCACCACCGCACAGTTGATCACGGCGGCCGACGGGAGCCATCTGTGGTCGCAGCGCTATGACCGCGAAATGGCGGACATTTTCGCGGTACAGGACGAGGTAGCGGCGGCGATCGCGGGCGTGCTGCAAGGCAAGCTCGGCGTGCCAGCCGTCACGCGCCGGCACACGCCCAGGCCCGAAGCCCGTGAGTCCTATCTCAAGGCGCGCCACTACCAGTGGAGGTTCACGCCGGAAAGCAGGGACCGCGCTAAAGAATTCTACGAGCAGGCGATCGCGCTCGTTGGGTATGCCGACTATTTGCTGCATGCCGGTTCAACGTGGGGATCGAGGCTGCAACTAACCCTGGCGCACGAAGAAGTGCACAAGGCGCTGCATCTCGATCTGTACCTGCCGGAGGCCAACGCCTTGATGGGAGTGATTGCGGGCAGCTGTGAACATGACTGGAAGGAAGCGGAGCGCCGATTCCGGCTGGCGTTGGCGCAAGAGCCCGTCCCGCCACAGGCCCGCACTTGGTACGCGTTCCACTACCTGTTGCCGATGGGCCGGTTAGAGGAAGCGATTGGGGAGCACCAACGGGCATTGCAACAGGACCCATTGAATGCGTTGCTTAGACACAACTACGCCTGTTGCTTGGCTGCGGCAGGAAGACTCTCGGAGTCCGAGAGCGAGCATCGCCAGGTGCTGGAAATCGACCCACGGCTCTATCTGTCCCGCGCCCTTTTGGCCTTCCTGCTTGTACGTTGCGGAGAGCTCGCCGAAGCCCTGGAACAGACAGAGGCCGCCTACGCAATGGTGCCCGCCAGTCCGACTGTGGCGGCCGTGCGGGCGGCATTGCTCAAGCTCAGCGGGCAGCTTGAACGCGCGGAGGACGCGCTCCGAAAAATTCCAGAGATGCCCGGCTTCAAGCCGTACCAACTCTTGAACTACCATCTACCCACCGGCGAGACGGATAAAGCCGCAAAATGCATGAGGATGTTGGTCGAGGAGCGCTATTTCCAGGCCGCCTTTATGCTCCGGTGGGCTCAGAGAGTCTATCCCAGCCCGCACTGGGCCGAGGTCGCGAGGATGATGAATCTGCCGGAATAGGTGCGGAATAGACTGCAGTGCGCCGTCGGCGGACAAGGTCGGCTTGGAATTTAGAAGAGGCATGCGGATCAGACCTGAGATCGTCCGCAACACGGAAGTAATCCACTTCTTCGTAAAGTCGCCTATCTGCGGATGTCGAAGGTACATTGGGCGTGCGTAGGATCGTCAGCACGATGCCTCGACGTTTCCGAATGACAGAAAACCGCAACCAATGCGCGTTACGTGCAGGCAGCCAGGGAGCATCTACCGACAACGGCGCCATCCGCATCGGCACGCCAGGGCCCCCGACTCCTTTTTCGGTGCCGGAATCCGCGGCGCCACCACAGGCAACAACGACGGCCGTGGTGATCGATTCCAACGGCCAATTGGGCGGAAGGTGACGGGGCGAAGGCGGAGGATCGCGCGGCTGGCGTCGCCCAGAAGCCCTTCGACGGCGGCTCCAAACCGATCCAATATGACCTGGTCGCCGAAGAGGTCAACGAAGTCTTTCCCGATCTCGTGGTCCTTTCCGCCGACGGCCAGATCGAGTCGGTGAAATATCAACTGCTGGAGGCGTTGTTACTGAGTGAATTGCAGCGCCAGGAAGCGGAAAATCCGCGATCTCAAGGAACGTCTCGCCCAATTGGAAGCCGACTCATCAAATGCCAAAGTACAATGAAGCTTGGAGCCGGAGTTTGAGTGGGACCCGCGAAAAGCCGCGTCAAATCTAGGCAAGCACGAAGTCTCCTTCGAAGAGGCGGCGACCGTCTTTCGAGATCCGCTGGGCCGCATTGTGGCCGATCCGCGCCACTCGCACGAGGAAGAACGATTCGTCCTCTTGGGCATCTCCCAAGACCAGCGTTTGCTGGCGGTCATGTACGCCGACCGCGGCGAGGCCATCCGCATCATCAGCGCCCGGCGCGCGACTCGCGCGGAACGAAAAGATTATGAAAAAAGCTTCCAGTAAAGGCAGACTTGCTGGCCGGCGCGGACTTGACGAAATCCTGCCTGAATACGATTTCAGCCGCGCCGCGCCCAACAAGTATGCTTCGCGGTACACGGCCGGAGGAACGGTCGTAGTCCTGGATCCCGATGTAGCCGCTGCATTCCCGACTTCGGGCGCGGCCAATGAGGCTCTGCGGGCCTTAGCGGGAATCATCCAGAAGCACCGTCAACGCCGGCCCGCCGCGCGGCGCAGCAAGTAGCCTTCACGCCGCCTTCGCCGGCGGCGCCAGCACCGACAACCCTGGCAGCACCGCCGTCAGCACATCCGCCACCCGGTCCGCGAAAACGAACTCCATCTCCTGCCGCACCTCCAGCGGCAGATCCCGCAGGTCCTTCTGATTCCCGCGCGGCAGCACCACCCGTCGAAGCCCGGCGCGCCGAGCCGCCAGCACCTTCTCCTTCACTCCGCCGATCGGCAACACCAATCCCGTCAGCGTCACCTCGCCCGTCATCGCCGTATCGCTCCGCATCGGCACTCCCGAGTACAGCGACGCCAGCGCCGTCGTCATCGTCACGCCCGCCGACGGCCCATCCTTCGGAATCGCGCCCGCCGGCACGTGAATGTGCAGCCCCGAGTTCAGGAATTGCGCAGCCTCCAAACCGAAGTACGACGCATGACTCCACAAGTAGCTCCGCGCCGTCTTCGCCGATTCCTGCATCACTTCGCCGAGCTGCCCCGTGATCGTCAGGTCCTTGCCCTGCGGCAGCATGGCGGCCTCAATGTACAGCACGTCGCCGCCGGTTTCCGTCCACGCCAGACCCGTCGCTACTCCGGGAGGCAGCTCCTTCCGCGCGTCCTCGGGCAGAATCGCTTCCGGTCCCAGCAGCTCCGGAATCTCTTCCTTCATGATGCACACCGATTCCGTATGGCCCTCGGCAAACCTCACCGCGATCTTGCGGATCACCCGGCCCAGCACCTGCTCCAGCCTGCGCACGCCGGCTTCGCGCGTGTACGACTCAATGATTTTCTTCAAGGCCTCGTCGTCCACCGCGCACTGCTCCGCCGTCAGCCCGGCTTGCTTCAGTTGCCGTGGGATCAGATACCGACGCGCAATTTGCGTCTTCTCTTCCTCGCTGTAACCCGTCAGTTGCAAAATCTCCATGCGGTCCAGCAGCGGCGCCGGAATCGGATCCAGCGAATTGGCCGTAGTGATGAACAGCACCTTCGACAAATCGAACGGCAGATCCAGATAATTATCGCGGAAGGCCTTGTTTTGCTCCGGGTCCAGCACTTCGAGCAAGGCCGAAGCCGGGTCGCCCCGGAAATCGCGTCCGAGCTTGTCCACCTCGTCCAGCATCAGCACTGGATTGGCGAAGCCCGCCCGCCGCATTGCTTGAATCAACCGGCCCGGCAGCGCGCCGATATACGTCCGCCGGTGCCCTCGCAACTCCGCCTCGTCGTGCAGACCGCCCAGGCTCATGCGCTCGAACTTGCGTCCCAGCGCCCGCGCGATGGATTGCCCCAGCGAGGTCTTTCCCACGCCCGGCGCGCCCACGAAGCACAAAATCGGAGCCTTGGCTTCCGGATTCAACTTCAACACCGCAAGCTGCTCGATAATGCGGTCTTTCACTTTCTCGATGCCGAAGTGATCCTCGTCCAGCACCTGCCGTGCGCGCTTCAGGTCCAGGTTGTCTTCGCTGCGCTTGGTCCAGGGCAGCTCCAGGACGTATTCGAGCCACGTGCGGATCACACTGTGCTCGGGCTGCATCGCCGGCATTTTTTCCAGCCGCCCCATTTCGCGCTCGGCCTCTTTGCGCACGTCTTCGGGCAGCTCGGCTTTGGCCAGCCGCTCCCGCAACTCCTCCACTTCCGCCTGGTCGGGATTCTTCTCGCCCAATTCCTGCTCGATGGCCTTCTTCTGCTGGCGAAGGATGTAGTCCTTCTGCTCCTTCGACATCTCTTCGCGCGCTTCGTTGGCGATCTTGTTGCGGATCTCCAGCACGTCCACTTCATGCGAAAGCCACCCGTGGACCATGCGTAGGCCTTCCAGCCGCGTCGGCGTCTCCAGCAGCGCCTGTTCTTTCGAGGCGTCCAGATTCATCAGCGACGCGATCATGAACGCCAGTTGCAACGAATCCGTCTGCGAGGCAAACATGCGCGCTACTTCTTGCGGCGCCGTGCCGCCCTGAGCCAGACCGACGAATTTCGATCCCAACTCCACCAGCGATAGCGCCAGCGCCTCGATCTCGCGGCTGGAGTCGTCGGGGAGGGGCAGGGAAGTGACCCGTGCGTTGAGATATCCGTTCTCTTCCACCTTTACGATCACCACGCGCTCCAGGCCCTGGACCATGATGTCGATTTGGTCGGCCCGTTGGCGATTGGCCCGCCGGATCGAGGCGCGAGTGCCCACCGTGTACAAATCGGCCGCGCCCGGTTTATCGGCGGCCGCGTCGCGTTGCGCGACAACGATAATCTCCTTGTCTTCGGTGCCCAGGGCTGACTCCACCGCCGCCACCGAGCCCGGCCGCCCCACCGAAAGCGGCATCAACAATCCCGGAAAGAGCGCCGAGTTCTTCAGCGCCAGCAACGGCATGCTTTGCACTTTGTTTTCTTTGTTCAGTTCGTCCATCACAACCCCCCAAATTGGGCAAGCTTTCCGCTGTAAGGACTCGCACCGGGCAGTTTGCCCCTCACATATAATCGATGCTTAAACTGTCGTAAGCGTCTCTACTTCGAACTTCAATTCCCGATTTCTTTCGTCCACCAGCACCTTTTGCCCGTCATGAATCTCGCCCGCCACCAGCATCCGCGCCAGCGGCGTCTCCACTTCTTTCTGAATCGCCCGTTTCAGCGGCCTTGCCCCATAGGTCGGATCGTAGCCCACGTGAATTAGATGCTCCTTGGCCGCGTCCGTCAGCTCCAGTTGAATGTGCCGCTCCGCCAACCGCGCCTTCAGCGACTCGAGTTGGATACCGACAATCTCCTTCAGGTGCTCCTCGGTCAGCCGGTGGAAGACGATGATCTCGTCCACGCGGTTCAAAAACTCCGGCCGGAACAGGCGCGGAAGCTCGTCCTTCGGCGCATTCGACGTCATGATGACGATCGTGTTCTTAAAATCCACCGTACGTCCTTGTCCGTCGGTCAGTCGTCCATCGTCGAGTACTTGTAGCAGTACATGGAAAACATCGCTGTGCGCCTTCTCGATTTCATCCAGCAGGATCACCGAATATGGTTTCCGCCGCACGGCTTCCGTCAACTGTCCGCCTTCCTCATAGCCGATATAGCCCGGAGGCGCGCCTACCAGCCTCGAAACCGTGTGTTTCTCCTGATATTCGGACATATCGATCCGGATCAGAGCCCTTTCGTCGTCGAATAGGTATTGGGCGAGCGCCCGCGCCAGTTCCGTTTTGCCGACGCCCGTCGGTCCCAAGAAGATAAAGCTTCCGATGGGACGCCTGGGATCTTTCAAGCCGCCGCGCGCCCGCATTACGGCGTCCGCCACCGCGTCCACCGCCTCATCCTGGCCCACCACGCGCTTGTGCAGTTCATCGGCGAGATGGATCAGCTTCTGAACCTCGCCCTCCATCAACTTCGTGAGCGGGATTCCGGTCCAGCGGCTCACCACCTGCGCAATGTCCTCCTCGGTCACCTCTTCCTTCAGCAGCACCGTTTCGTGCGCCTCGTTTTCCAACTGCTTTTCGATCGCCGTCAGCCGCCCATATTTCAGCTCCGCGGCTTTATTCAAATCGTAGGCGCGCTCGGCCTGCTCGATCTCCTGCTTCACCTGCTCCACCTGCGCCCGCAGCTCTCGCTGTTTGCGGATATTCTCTTGATCCGCCTGCCATTGCGCCTTGAGCGATGCCGATTCCGTCTTCAATTCCGCCAGTTCTTTTTCGATCTTGGCTAGGCGTTCTCGTGAAGCCGTATCGCTCTCTTTCTTCAGCGCCTCCCGTTCGATTTCGAGCTGCATCTGACGCCGCAGAATCTCATCGAGTTCCGCCGGCATCGAATCGATCTCCGTACGCAGTTTGGCCGCGGCCTCATCCACCAGATCGATCGCTTTATCCGGCAAAAAACGGTCCGAAATATAGCGCTGGCTCAATATAGCCGCCGCCACCAGAGCTGAATCCTTGATGCGGACCCCGTGATGGACCTCGTACCGCTCCTTCAGCCCGCGCAGGATCGAAATGGTGTCTTCCGCGCTCGGCTGATCCACCAGCACTGTCTGGAAGCGCCTCTCCAGCGCCGCGTCCTTTTCGATATGCTTCCGATACTCATCGAGCGTCGTCGCGCCTATGCAATGCAGCTCGCCTCGCGCAAGCATCGGCTTCAGCAGATTGCCCGCGTCCATAGCGCCTTCAGCCTTGCCCGCGCCCACCACAGTGTGCAGCTCGTCGATGAAGAGAATGATCCTGCCTTCGGATGCCTGCACTTCCTTCAACACCGCCTTCAATCGCTCCTCGAACTCGCCGCGGAATTTCGCACCCGCGATCAGCGCGCCCATATCCAGCGCCACTACTCGTTTGTCTTTCAGTCCCTCGGGAACGTCGCCGCGTACGATTCTCTGCGCCAGGCCTTCCACAATCGCTGTCTTACCGACGCCCGGTTCTCCGATCAGCACCGGGTTGTTCTTGGTCCGTCGCGAAAGCACTTGCATCACTCGCCGGATCTCTTCGTCCCTTCCGATCACGGGATCGAGCTTGCCTTGCCCCGCCATCTGCGTCAGATCGCGGCCATATTTTTCGAGAGCCTCGTAGGTAGCCTCCGGATTCTGCGACGTGACCCTCTGCGATCCGCGCACCTCTTGCAGCGTGCGCATCAATCGTTCCCGCGTCAGCCCCAGATCTTTGAAGACCCTCTCCTCGGTGGCGGCCAGCAGAACATGCTCCACCGAGACGTATTCGTCTTTAAGCCGTTTGGCCTCGTCCTCGGCTCGGGTTAGCAACTGTTGCAAGCGCGGTGTGATATAGATTTGGTCCATGCTCGCCGAAGGACCCGAAACCCGCGGCAACTTGTCCAATTGCTGCGTCAGAGCGCGATGAACGTTCTCAAGTTTAAACCCGGCTTTTGCCAAGACCGACTGCGCCAAGCCGCCCTGTTGCTCCAGCAGAGCAACCAGCAGGTGCTCTATGTCCAATTGCTGTTGCCCACTCTTGGCCGCCAGCGATTGCGCCGTCCGGAGTCCTTCCTGGAGTTTTTCCGTGAAACGATTGAAGTCCATAAGCGCCTAACCTCTAGAGAGATTCTAGCACATTTAGCGACACTCTATGCAAGAATCTTAGCGTAACAATGTCAATCTTTGGATGCGCACCGATATCAATAAGATGCTACCGAAGCTGCTGACCGACCTGCCAGGCCCCAAAGCCAAAGCCATAATTGAACGGGACAAGCGCGTCATATCTCCTTCATATACACGCGGCTATCCATTCGTCGCCGCGAGAGGGCAGGGAGCCGTCGTGGAAGACCCGGATGGCAACCTTTTCCTTGATTTTGCTGCCGGAATCGCTGTCGTAGCCACCGGACATTGCCACCCCAAGGTCGTCGCGGCTATTCAGGGTCAGGCCGCGAAGCTCATCCATATGTCCGGCACGGATTTCTACTATGAAAACATGGTAGAGTTCGCAGAACGCCTTGCGGCTCTGGTTCCTGGCGGCGTTCCTCGAAAGGTCTACTTCGGAAATTCCGGCACGGAAGCCATCGAGGCGGCCATCAAACTTTGCCGCTATCATACAGGGCGCAAACAGTTTATCGCGTTCACCGGAGCCTTCCATGGCCGCACCATGGGTTCGCTCGCCTTAACCGCCAGCAAAAGCATTCAAAAAGACGGTTTCTTTCCCTTGATGCCGGGCGTCCACCATGTCCCCTACGCCAATTGCTACCGCTGCCCGTACGGCAAACCCCCCGATTCCTGTGCGGTTGAGTGCGTAAATGTCATCGAAAACGAGCTTTTTCGCACTACTTTACCGCCCGACGAAGTAGCCGCCATCTTCCTGGAGCCCATCCAGGGAGAAGGCGGTTATACCGTTCCTCCCAGGAAATTCTTTCAGGAGCTCCGCCGCGTTGCGGATGACTATGGGATTCTGATCGTTTTAGATGAAGTTCAGTGCGGTATGGGACGAACGGGAAAGATGTTCGCTTGCGAGCACTTCGGCCTTGTTCCGGACGTGATTGCGCTGGCGAAGGGGATCGCCAGCGGATTGCCCCTCAGCGCGGCGGTCGCGCGTGCAGACTTGATGACTTGGCCGCCAGGCGCTCACGCAAGCACGTTCGGGGGCAATCCTGTGGCGATAGCGTCCGCGCTCGCGACCCTAGACCTGCTGGAGGCTGAACTAATGCAAAATGCAGCAAATATCGGCCTCCATATCGTGTCCCGCATTAAAGATTGGCCCCATCGCTTTCCCGTGGTGGGCGATGTTCGTGGACTTGGGTTGATGATTGGAATCGAGTTTGTAAAAGATCAAGCCACCAAACAACGGAATCCGGAGCTGCGGGACAAACTGGTACAAATGTGCTTTGAGCGAGGACTGTTGATACTCGGAGCGGGGCCCAACACCATCCGGCTCTGTCCGCCGCTGATAATCGATCGAGAACAGGCCGACTTCGCAATAGACACCATCCAATCGTGCATCGAAGCCACCGGTTCGGCCACGGCCTAGCCCCTGGCTAGTTGATCCGCCTCGGCCCGCATGTCGGGATACCGTTTGCGAATTGCTTGCGCGATTTGCTTTCGCTCAGACGGCTTGGCATTGGCCTTCGCCTCGCCGATGGCAAGCCGGGCGTGCAGGGCGTCGGGGATCGGATACTGCCGCGACTTGGGCAGCGCAAAGTCGGAATCGGAAAGAGTTCGGCGATCGAGTTTCATTTGAGTAGTGTCCCCACCACAAGATTGCGGGCTTCGCCGCCGGTTACCCGCTTGAGCGCGTCGATTAGATCGCGAATTTGCCCGACGGTAAGGTTCTCGATCGGCGTCCCGAGCAAGGTGGTCAGATAGGTTGCGCTGAGATGCGGCGCCAATGCCTGTGTGCAAGTTTTACTTCCGGTCACGGTTGCAGCCATTTTTTTCTATTCTCCCTTCGGCGCTATCGCGCTGTGTCTCACTTGTTGCGGCTCCCATCGTCGATATGCGCGCCGGCGCGGCCCTTCGCAAAACGATTGCTCGTTTTGATCGCGCTATCGTTTTCCTCTTTGACCATTCCGCTAAACTGGGACTTAGCGGTCGCGCCCGAGATTTCGCGAGCCGTGAATTTCATCGCGCCTTCGTTCTCAATGCGAGCCGTGGCGACAGGCCCGCTCGCCCTGGCCAGATAGCCGTCCGTTCCTTGGTTCTTGCCGGATTTCTGTGCGGGTACTGACTTCCTCTTCATGCCTGGATTCTGGATCGCGAAATTCCGGCGTCACTTCCAGATTCAAGCCCAAGCGACTAAATCTAATGTGGTTCTAGCCGGAGCTGCCGCGAAACTGCAGGTGGGCCGGATGGAGGCAAGATACCGATAACGTTTATTATGTAAAATAAGAAGGTAGTGGGTCAGTTTCAGAAAATTGCCGAGTGCTTTCTGACCCAGCGAACAACTCTCCGGCCCGTTTCAACCGTGCATGCCACGCTCCCAAAGCGCGCACAGGGCCGTGTTGTACAGCGCCAACGCCGTCGTGATTTGCCCCAAGTGGTTATCGTGCGTTGAAATGTAGGCCGCCTTCTCGGCAACATCGGGGTGAAGATTGCCTTCCGTCGAGCAATCGACCACCACGGCTCCGGGCTTGATATCCCTGACCAGCTCCTCTTCGGAGCGCGCGGGAAACGCTGTGACGACGATATCCGCGATCTTGAGGAAGTGCAGTTTGTCTTCCGGGCGCGTCTGCGGATGCACCATCACCGCCGTCGCGCCAATCCGCATCAACATGCTCTGGAGCGGAATTCCGATGCGAGGCGAACTATTGAAGATCGCCACGGTCGGTCCTTTTTGGCTTGCATCGCGCGGGAACATGTTCTTAATCGACTCGTGCCGGTTTAACAGGGTCAGAATGGCTCGCGCGGTGCACGGCACGACGCCTTCGTACTTTTCTTCCTCGTCGACGGTCTTGATGTTGAGCGCCATCCGGCCGGTGTTTTCCACCGTAAGCCCTTCAATGTCTTTTTCCGGCCGCACACGCCGGAGGAAGTAGTCCTCTGTTTTTCCGAACGGAGTAGGGAAAAAGACGAACGTGCCGAGGATTTTGTCATTGACCTGAGCGCCCATCAGCAGCAACTCCAGCGTGTCGGCGCTGGCCGCCTCCTCCACCCTGAAATCGAGGCCATGCTGACGAAATTTTTTGCCCATGTAACTTGCGTAGCGGCGGCAACCCGGATCGATTTCGGCGCCGGAAAGGCGTGGAAGAAATGCCGCGACGCGGATCCTTTCCCGGTCGAGCCCCGTTCTTTCGACAAGGCTCAGCTTCCGGTCCGCCTGGAGGAACGTCTCATCGGCGACGGCGATGCAGTTGAGCGTTTTGCGTTGCGGAAGGTCCTTGGTCCAGCCCATGTCGGGGGTGAACGCGGGCTTTTGCGGCGGTTGGATGTTGGATTCGATTGCTATTCCGGCGGCCATAAAACCAAGATCGATTATGCCAAAGGGACGCATCGAAGAGCCCGATTGCCACCCCCGCCCTGCTGAAGTAGCATAGGAGCGTTTAGCAACGGAACGGAGATCGTATGAGAAACCGATTTCGCGAGTTCATCGTTGCACTAGCGAGCGGGCTGGCGGCTGTTTCGGTGTTTTTCCTGGCGGCCCAGCCATCGCTGGCGCAGACTTCAAAGGCTTCGTCCACCGCCAAAGCTTGGACGCAGCCGAAAACGCCGTGGGGCGACCCGGATTTACAGGGCACCTGGACCAGCGACGACTGCATCGGCACGCCCATGAACCGGCCCGCTAATTTCGGCAATCGGCTGTACTTCACCGAGCAGGAACTCGCTCAGCGCGAGGGCCAGATCGAAAAACAGCATGTAACCGATCTGGTGGAAACCGTGGCGGAGGATGCGCGCGTAGGCACGGGTCCTCCCAGCCACTGGGGCGAGCGCGCGCGGCGGCCATGCAGGCAGACGTCGCTGGTCATCGATCCGCCGAACGGTCAGACGCCCGGCTATCTGCCCGAGGCGAAAACCAGGGCGATTCCGGAGACCGCGCTGAACAACAACCCCAAAGCCGATTCCTATACCGATTTCAGCTACTACATCCGCTGCATCTCGCGCGGCGTCGTCGGCTCGATTTATCCGGTGGTTTACGGCAACGGACAGCAGATTGTGCAAGGGCCCGGCTATGTCTCGATCATGCAGGAAATGGTGCACGAGGCGCGCATTATTCCGTTGAACGGCCGACCTCACGCGAACTCGAATATCCGAACGTACATGGGCGATCCGAGAGGGCATTGGGAGGGAAACACGCTGGTGGTGGAAACCACGAATTTCCTAGCCGATAGGACTTCGGTTTCGGGCAACGGCTGGGGTTCTCCTCCCTCCAGCGACGCTTTGAAACTGGTCGAACGCTACACGCGCGTCGGATCGACCGAGATGAACTACGAGGTGACGGTCGACGATCCGAAGACGTACGTCCGTCCGTTCAAGATCGGTTTCCCGCTCACGCAAGAGTCCGGGTATCGGAATTTCGAATACGCGTGCCATGAGGGCAACTACGCGATGTTCGATTCCCTTAGCGGTGCGCGCGCGGTCGAGAGGAAAGCTGCCGGCAAGTAACCGGACGCCATTCTAATGCCGGCTCACAACCACGGTTCGCCAACTCGAGTTCCCTGCCCCGTCGGTGGCGCGGATCGTTACAGTATTCGATCCAGTCAACAGCGGAATGGAGGCGGACCAATGCGCGGTCCCGGACGCGGTTCCCGAAGATCCTGTATTAGTGGACCAGGTTACGCTCGCGACGCCGACGTTGTCTGTGGCCGTGCCCGCGAACGCGAGCGACGACGAACTGGCCGAGACGCTGGTTCCGCCCGGCGAAGTAATGGTGAGGGAGGGCGGCGTGGTATCGCTTCCCGTCGGATTTGACGGCGGTGCCGGCTTCGGCGTGGGAGCGGGGGTGGGGGCCGGAGCGGGAGTTGGCGGGGGTGCGGGCGCGGGTGTTGGTCCCGGCGCCGGCGAAACGGGAGGCGCGGGACTCGCCACCTGCGCAGGCGGATAAAGCGTCAACACGGTGGCCGTATCGCCCGAATTCAGACCCGTGACCATCTTGTAGTACGGGTACATCACATCCGCCGGATTATCGGAATGTCCCAAGCCCAGCGCGTGGCCCAGCTCATGCAAGGCCACGCTGAATACGTCCGTGTTCGCGCCGATCTGCCAGGACTCGTCCGCGTTGAAGTGCATGTCGCCGGCAATCGGCTCCGGATTCGGGGGCGCCGGGAAAAACGTGTGCGCAAGGATTGCGGAACTGGTGAACGGATATCCATCGCCATGATCGCCGCTTGCGAATAGAATATTCACCGTTTGCGCGGCGGTCGCATCCGAGCCTTGCCGCCACGTCACCTGAACCACACCGGCCCAAACCGCCATCGCGCGCTGAATTGCCGCCGCGGCAGCCCCCGACGCGACGCGGTCGCTCAGTTGGCTAAAAACATAGCCGATAGTCGCGGCGTTGTGGTCGGCGCCACCCCATCCCGGTCCGTAGGTGGGGATGAGCTGTGTCGTGGCCCCCAGCGAGGTGAGCGCTCCCTCACACGGACGCGTCGGAACTCCGCTTGCCAGATCGTCGGACGCCGGGAAGATGTACGCCACCGGATCTTGCTCTGCCAGCGACCGGAGAACCGGCAGAACCTGCATTGAATCGCCAATATGAACCATCAGGTGCCGTGGATTTAAATCGGGATTTTCCGCGATCTCGATTCCCAGGCTCTGCACGGCGCCGCGGGCGTCGTTCAAATCGACATCGGGATGAAACTCAACCAGGTAATACCCGTTCATCGCCGCGGAATCGCCGGAGGAAATCAGCGGACTGATTTTGTCGCTTGGATCGACCGGCGCGGCATACGTGACGTTCAATCCCGTCAGGGCCACGGGATGATTGAGCGCCACCAGCACGCCATTGTCGGGGACACCTCCAAGCACCGCGACATCTCGATCGCGAAGCGCCGCGAGCGTCTCGGCCGAAATCGCATGATTGAACTGCAAGATCAGATGCCCCCGGCCAAAGGGAACGGGACTATCGGCCATTTCCACAGCGGCGCCAGCCGGGGACGCGATGGACCGCGTTTTAAAATGCAAAACCCGCTGGCCTAAGGCGGGGACTACGGCCAGCAATAGAAGACCAGGAAAAGTCCGGCGCACGAAAGTACTCATCGCCCCGCCCTGAGAGAAACCCTCGGAAATTGCCACTGAGTATCAGTAGGGTGCGTGGCTTAATCACATTGGCGTTTGCCGTTACCGCTGCCGCGAGCTATGGCCAAGCCGGCGGCTATTTTATTCATTCCGCGGCGGGTAGCGATTGGGTTGGCGATGGCGGCCCCGCCATTTCCGCGATTCTGCTTCAAGCCGAAGGCTTGGCGGCGGACCCAGCCGGAAATATCTATGTCGCCGACGCTGCCGATCATCGAGTGCGGCGAATCGATCCAGGCGGCGCGATTCAAACCGTCGCGGGTACGGGGAGTCCCGGATTTTCAGGAGACGGCGGGCCGGCGGCGGAAGCCGAATTGAACTCGCCTTACGGTTTGTCGTTTGACGCGAACGGCAATCTCTACATAGCCGATCTGGGCAACGCCCGCGTGCGAAAGGTGAGCCCCGATGGAACGATCTCCACAGTGGCCGGAGGCGGCACGCTGGCGCCGGGAGGAGCCAGCGAGGGCCGCGCGGCCGTGCTTGTGGCCTTGAATGCCCCGCGCAATGTGGCCGCCGATTCCCATGGCGGTCTCTACATTTCCGACTTCAACGCGCATCGCGTCTACCTGCTGGCGGCGGACGGAACTCTCACCACCGCCGCCGGGACGGGCGTTCAGGGGAATTCGGGAGACGGCGGATCAGCCTCGCAGGCACAGCTCGCATTTCCAGCAGGTTTAGCGCTAGATTCTCAAGGATCGCTTTATATTGGCGACACCCAAAATCACCTAATCCGCAGGGTGACGCGAGGCGTGATGAGCACCTTCGGCCCAGCGACTGCGGCGACGGGGCTCGCCTTTGATGCCGCGGGCAACCTCTACGTGGCCGACCCCAATGCCGGGCAGATTTCGATTCTGTCTCCCTCTGGAGCCAAAACCGCGTTGAACGTCTCCGCCTACGATCTGGCGTTGGCGAACGGGTACTGCTATGCCTCTTCCGGCACGACTGTGGTCAAGATCGGTTCCACTGGAGGGGTGCTGCTTGCGGCTGGAGGAGGAGATCCGGCCCACGGCGATGGAGGCCCCGCAACGCAGGCCCGGCTGAACCATCCCTCGGGAGCGGCTATGGATGCCGCCGGGAATCTCTACATCGCAGACCGGGATAATAACCGGATTCGCCGCGTTTCGCCCGATGGGACAATCTCGACCGTGGCGGGCACGGGCATCGCCGGCAATGCGGGAGACGGCGGGCCCGCGCCGCTCGCGCAGTTAAGTTCGCCCAGCTCCGTGGCGCTCGATTCCGCGGGAAATTTGTATATTGCCGATACAGGGAACAGCCGGATCCGATCGGTATCGCCGGATGGCCAAATTGCCGGCCGCACCACGCTCGGGCTGCTCTCTCCGGTGTATGCGATTCCCGACTCCGCGGGCGGAGTCTATATCGCCGATGAAGCTCAGGGCGAGATTCTCAGGGCCGGTCCCAACGGCGTTCCGGCCACGATTTTGACGGGATTAAAATCTCCGCACGGCTTGGCTCTTGATGGACAAGGAAATCTTTATTTCACGGAATCCGGCGCCGCGTGCGTGCGCCGCATGACGCCCGACGGAACGCTGACCAGCCTGGCCGACGGCGCGTGGAATACCCCGCGAGGCGTCGCCGTGAATTCAGCGGGACAAATTTTCGTGGCTGACAGCGGGCTGCAGCGCATTTTCGCGATTGACGCGTCCGGCCAAGTGATGCCCATCGCCGGAACCGGCGCCGCGGGATCTTCTGGGGACAGCGGCCCGGCAGGTCTCGCACAATTTCTCTATCCCTGGGACGTGGCGACCGGCCCCAACGGCCTCATCGCGGTTGCGGATCTGGGCAACAATCGCGTGCGATTGCTGACGCCGCTCTCGCAGGCGGCGCCAACCGCGACCCCGTTGGCCGACGCGGTCAACGCCGCGAGCCTTCAGCCCGGCCCTATCGCTCCTGGAGCGCTTGTGATGCTGCGCAACACCGGCCTCGCGCCCGGCCAGATCGCTGGCGCGCAGGTTTTATTCGGCTCGGTCACGGCGCAGATCGTTTCCGTCAGCTCCGGGGGAGTTCTAGTTCTCGCACCGCAGCAGATCGCCGGATTATCCGAAATCGACGTTTTTTACGACGGAGCCCAGGTGGCCTCCATTCCCATCGCCACCGCCGATTTAGCGCCGGCGCTGTTTGCGGACGCCTCCGGTCAAGCGGCCGCCACAAACGAAGACGGATCGTCCAATTCGGCCGCGAGCCCCGCCTCCCGCGGTTCGGTTATCGCGCTGTACGGAACCGGATTGGGGCTTTCGCCCCCACGCGTCGCGGTGACCATCGGCGGCTATTCCGCCGAAGTACTCTATTCTGGTCCCGCGCCGGGCTATCCAGGGCTTTTCCAAATCAATACGCGCATACCCGCGGGATACCTGGCGCCGGGGAAGCTAAGCGTGCTGGTAACCTCCGGGGCGTCCTCCACCCAAACCGGCGTGACGATTTGGGTGAATTGAATGCGGCCGATCCGGGATCGTCAGCGCCCGCCGGCGCTGGTCCCGGGGGTAAAGGAAACGCCGCGAAGAACCTCGCCGAAGCCCGCCGTCTTGATCGTATTGAAACGCTCTCCGGAAGGGGCACTCGGGCCAACGGCGCTCAACGTATCGGTGATCGCCACCAATTTGTTCGGATCGGCGCCCTGATCGCCGTTCCCGCTGATCGTGGACGTGATCGCGTAAATCGTCGCGGTTCCATCGTCATTCACAATGCCGGTGATGTTACGCAGCCCATCGGTCGCGGGCGCCCAAGGAAATCCGGTGCCGCCGGTACCGGAATTATTCCCCGAGGGATACCCAGGAACCGTGTACGGCGTCCCCAGGTCCAGGCCGTCGGTGAGAGTATAAGCGAGTTGCCATTTGCCCGACGCGAGAATCCACTTCTGAAGCCCGGCAGTGGTTTGGAGGGCGGCGGGGTTGTAAAACGTCGCGACGGTCTTGCCGGTCGTGCCGTTGCCTTCATCCGCGACGTAAAGAGTGGTTGCATTCGCGAACCATATGCCGAAGGGGAATGAAGTTTTGGATTTGAGAGCGGTAGGGAACCCGTTCAAGATGCACATGTTGTTTGGATCCAGGCCCACCGACTGAATCGTGTTTGGATTTGGGTCATACGCGAGCGCCGAGGTGGGAAGAGCCGCGCCGGCGGCGGGAAGGCCCACGCCGTTTGAATCGGTGCAAACCGTGCCCGTCGGATCGACGAAATACACGGTGTTAACCCCATTCCCGCCGCTTCCTTTCGTGTAGTACAGCACGTTGTCGAAAATCGTCAGGCCGCGAAAATTTGTGTCTTTGCCGACCTTATCGAGCGAATCGCCCAATTGCGTAATGCTGAAGCTCGCCACGGGCGTGGGTATCCCGGGAGACTGCGCCACCAGCGACTTGACCTCGGGCGTAAGGATCTGAGCGCCCGCCCCGATAATGATGCCGTCCGGCTGAGGATTTCCGCCGTTACCGGCGTTGCCGGCCGTGTAGATTACGTTCGCGCCGCGGCTATTGTTCAGAATCGCCGCGCGGCCATTGTTTCCGCTATAGGCGTTCGTCGCCGTATAGCGCAACTTTCCTTTCGTGTCGATCTGCGCCACAACGCGGTAGAAGCTCCCCCCGACAGGATTAGAGAGATCGAAAATCGACGGAGTGTTGGAGTTGGACACGTCGATTGCGTCGATGGGCGCAAGGTATCCCATGAATGTCAGAGAGCCGCCATCGGTCGACAGATTTAACGCCATTTCCGATTTGGAAGAAAAGCTTGTGACGACTTGATCTTTGGTGGGTGGAACTCCTTTCTGCGAGCTGTTTGGGACCTCAAGCGAGCTGACCGGCGTCCCGGAAGGCGTGATCTGATCGAGGAAGATCTTCGAAGTGACCCCGAAACTCGCGTCTACGGCATCGTTATTCCACACGAACGGGTACGTCCCATCGACGACGGCCTGAACGCAGCTATTCGTGCAAATGGGCGGCAGCGTCATTCCCACCTGGACGTTGTTCGGATTATTGTCATAGACGCTGCGGCTCACCACCAGATTGCCGGGATAGAAGTAAGCGCTGCCATTTTGCGCAGACGCGGTTGAGCCGCATATTGCCAACATGAAGGCTCCGGCGGCCACGGAATAAAAAGCGGCGCGCCAATTTTTTTGGGTTTTTTCGATCATCAGCGATTGCATCTCCTGGATATATAGTTTGGGAATCGACTTGGGACGGCCTTTTGCAAGCTTGGGCGAAAGCATCAAATTACCAGCCAAAAGTTGCGGTTTTATGAATGCTTGATGTCGGTACGATTACCATCGATACAGTCTGGCCGGGGTCCGCGCTTCGTCGAGACTGGGGTATGCTTTAGCTTGCCGGTGCGGACGATAATCTTTATCCTTGCTGCTTTGGCGCTCCGAGGCGCGGATCTAGCCCACCGCCTCGAAGCCGCGGTGGATTCCAGCCGCCTCGCGCAGCACGCCGGCATCGGCATTCACGTTGTGGACCTCGCGACCGGAAGATCGCTTTACTCGCGGAACGAAAAACGCCTTTTCCTACCCGCTTCGAACATGAAGCTGTTCACGAGCGCGCTCGCGATTCAAACTCTAGGGCCGGATTACCGCTTCACCACTCGCCTGATCCGGGAGGCAAGCGGCGATCTGGCGTTGGCCGGTTCGGGCGATCCGTCGATGAACGGCCGCGCGTACCCGTACAGCGCCAAAGCAACACCCATGCCGGGGCTGGCCGCCATCGAGCAACTGGCCGATCAAGCGGCGATAAACGGGCTGCGGCGGGTGGAGGGCGACATTGTCGGCGACGACCGCCTCTATCCCTGGGAGCCCTACCCGCCCAGTTGGACGCAGGACGATGCCATTCACGAGTCCGGCGCGCCGGTCAGTGCGCTGAGCGTCAACGATAATTTCATTGCGATCTCGATCGCTCCGGGCACGAGCGTGGGCGATAATGCCAGGATTTCGCTGGAGCCGCCGCTCGAATATTACGCTATCGACAATCGGGTGGCGACATCGCCCGGCGCCGGGCCTGCCCATGTGGCCGTCACACGGATTCCGGGAACGCGCCAGATCCTGCTCTCCGGGACGATTCCTGCGAAATCCGCGGCGGCGCAGGCGTTCGTGGCTGTCGACGATCCCGCTCTTTATGCCGCGTGCGCTCTCTACGACGCCCTCACGCGACGGGGCGTCGCGATTGCGGGGCGTCCTACGGCGCGGCACCGGTCGGCTGGGGAAAAATATGATGCGCCCTCCGGCGAGACGCTCGCGACTCGAACCTCGCCGCCGCTTTCCCAGATTCTTCAAGTTTTAGATAAGGTCAGCGAAAATCTTCATGCGGAGCTGATGCTGCGCGAGGTGGGCCGCGCGACCAGGAACGAAGGGTCTCGCGAAGCCGGCCTTCAGGCGCTGAGTGCGTTTCTGGATCAAATTGGAGCCGCCCCCGGCGATTCGCGCCTGGACGACGGCTCCGGGCTTTCGCGCAACGACCGGGTAACTCCCGCGCTTGTGACTCGGCTGCTCGCGTTCATGTACCGCTCAGGCAATCGGGACGCGTGGATCTCGATGCTCCCGATTGGCGGCCAGGACGGGACTTTAACACGCCGTCTGTGCTGCGCCGCGGAAGGCCATTTGATCCGCGCGAAAACGGGCACGCTGGCTCGCTCCATTGCGCTTTCGGGTTATGCGGAAAGCAAAACCCACGGATGGCTGGCGTTTTCCATCATGGTGAACGATTTCGCGGCGCCGGCGCCCGAGATCGAGTCCTGGGTTGATAAAATAGCATTGACCTTAACGGAGTGAATCATGCCCATATTCGAATATCAGTGCGACGATTGCGGAACCAAGTTTGAGAAGCTGGTGCGGCAGGTGAGCGCCAATGGAGTGGCTTGCCCGAGCTGCGGCGAAAGCCATTTAACTCAACAGTATTCGACTTTCGCGGCTCACGGGCGCGGCGCCGACTCCGATAGCGGCGGCGACTTCGATATGGGTGACATGCCTTCCTGTGCCGGAGGCATGTGCCAGACGCCCGATCTGTGCGGAAGAAACTGACGGCTATTTTTTCGTCAGCTCGTCGTACAGACTGCCGTAGAAGGCGGCGTTGAAGCGCCAGCCCAGGTCCTCCGTGTTGACTTGCGACGCAAGCTGATCTTTGGTCGCGCCGGCCTTGATCGCGGCCGAGGCGCGGCTAACCAGCATGGCGAACTTGTCGCGGAACGCCTGCACTTCGGCTCTGGTCTTCGGCTCGCCGCGCCCCGGAATCGCCATGTCGAAGTCCAACTTCAGCACGCCGTCGAGAATCTGCGTCCACTCCACCGCGCTGCCTCCATTGGCGAAATCCACGATCGGCGTTGCGTCGGTCATTTGATCGCTGACCATCACCACCTTTAAATCCGGGAAGTAAACCATGGTGTCGTCGCCGGTGTGTCCGCGTCCGTAGGAATGCGCTTCCACCACCGCGCCCCCGAACTTCAGGACGTAATCCTTCGCGAAGGTCTGGGTGGGCCGTCCTGGAATGTCTTTGGTTCGGGCGTCGCTCGCCATGTCGGTTTTCAGCGCCTCCAGCGCAATCACAGTGGCGCCCGCATCGATGAATTTCTGGTTGTTGCCCACGTGATCCGGATGGTGATGCGTGTTAAACACGTACTTCACCGGCTGATTCGAAACCGAGCGAATCTCCTCCATTACCCGGTTATAATTCTCGTCGCCGGGATTCTTCGTGTCGACTAGGATCAATCCCTCGGGCGTGATGCGGATCAGAGTATTCGCTCCGCCGCCGGTAATCATATAAAGATTCGGCTTCAGCTCGCGGATCTTCTCGACGGTTTGCCCGGCCTTGGGGCCGCCACGGCCGCCTCGTCCTCCGCCCGGAGGGGCCTGGGCCAGCAAGGCAGCTCCGGCGAGCCCCATTGCCGCGATCGCCACGCGCATGGATTTTCGGATCGACATAATTGCTCCTCGACAGGTTCTACTCGATTGGAACGCCGTTTCCATCAAGCATACACCCGGCACGCGGGACAGCAACGTGTGATATCATCCCCGCGAAAGGCCGTAATCCGTGGGTAAGCCGGCATCCCGCGCTGGTACACGCCTGAGCCGATTTTCAGCCCCGCCCGTGAGGGCGGGGTCAAGTCTACGGACGGATTACGCGAAAGGCGGATCGATCATGTTCCGGAACCTCACGCTCGCTCTCATCCTTTTCGCGCCCCGGTTCGCATGGGCTCATCACGGCGGAGCCGAGTACGACCTCGGCAAGACCGTCGAGTTCAAGGCCAAGCTCACACGCCTCGAACTGATCAATCCACACTCCTGGATCTATTTCGACGTAAACGAAAGCGATGGGAAAATCAGCCATCACCGGTGCGAAATGCGATCCGTTCACGTGTTGCGGCGATCGGGCTGGACCAAGGAGAATTTTCCCATTGGCCAGCAGGTCACTATTGAGGCGTCGCCGAACCGGACCGATCCCGCGTCATGCTACCTGCAAACGATCCAATTCGCCGACGGCACTCGCATGGACCGGTATGGCCAATATGTGAAAGCGCCGCAAGGCGGAATCCAGGAAGTTCGCGGCCCTATTTCCGCGCCGAAGAATGCCCGGCCGGCGCGGCGACCCACGGGCGAGCCCAACATCGCGGGCGACTGGGCGCCGGTGCAGCAGGTGATGGTGAATCCGCGCGGGACTGGAGGCGGACTGGTTCCGCTCGATACACTGAGCCAATACAAAGATGGCCAGCGGCCCGCTAACGCCGCCGCCAAAGGTGGACGCAAAGGCGGCGCCGCTCCCAAAGGTCCGCGGCTCTACGGCGGGACCGAACTCACCGATGCGGGAGAGAAAGCCGCCGCCGAATTCAAGCGCGACGATAATCCGCGCTTCCACTGCCAGACCACCAGCGTCGTCTTCGACTGGACCTTCGACGGACCGGTCGACCGCATCACCCAAAATAAAGACACCGTCGTGCTCGAATACGGCCAGTTCGGATTCAAGCGCACGATCTACATGAACGCGAAAGACCATCCGGCGAACATAAAACCAAGCCGCGCGGGTCACTCGATCGGCCACTGGGAAGGCGACACGCTGGTCGTCGATACAGTTGGGTTTTCGCCTGGGTTCTTGAATCCACCGGTACGCAACAGCGACAAGCTCCACGTGGTGGAGCGGTTTACTCTCGACCCGGAAAAGATGGCGCTGACGCGCGCCTATACGGCCGAAGATGCCGTGTACATGAAAGGAAAATACACGGGCTCCGATACGATTCTCGTCGCCGACGTGCCTTTCAATCCAGGCAAGTGCCAGGAGTTGAATTTCATCGACTACTCGAAACAGCAGAAAAAATAACTTCTGAAGAGCGAGCCCCATCTGATATGCTGGCGATAGCTATTCGGAGGGGCCCGTCGCCCGAATCGTACTCACCTTCTTCCCCGCAATCGCGCATGAACTGGGTACGGCGCTTGTACATTCGCCTCCCCGCGTATCTAGGAGGAAAAATGAAAAACAAGAAGCTATTGCTTTGGGCGCTGGTGGGCGCGCCCTTATGTATCAACGCCCAATGGGCCGTCTATCGCGATCCAACGATTCCGCGAACGAAAGACGGTAAGCCGAACCTCTCGGCGCCGGCGCCGCGCGCGAACGGCAAGCCCGACGTGTCGGGCCTCTGGCTGGCGGAAAGCGCGCCCATCGCGGAGATTCAGCAGTTCTTGCTCCCGGGCGGAATCAACGGCCTCGGTGAAGATATACCGTCGAAATATTTCTTCAATTTCTTCGCCGACGTCCCGTTAGGGCAGGAACCGTTGCAGCCGGCCGCGGCGGAAATGTACAAGAAGATGGCTCAGAGCGGGCGGAAGGCGCCCACCCTTTGCCCTCCGTTGACTCTGCCGTTCGGGAATCTGCTTCCAGTACCATACAAAATCGCTCAAACTTCCCGCGCAATGCTGTTTCTGTATGAGGCCGACAACGTGTTCCGCCAGGTTTTCACGGACGGCCGAAAACTTCCCGAAGATCCGCAACCGAGTTGGCTCGGCTATTCGGTGGGGAGATGGGAAGGCGATACGTTCGTGGCCGAAACCGTCGGTTTCAACGACAAAGGGCCGCTGGACGCGCTGGGCCATCCTCACAGCGAGGCTCTTAAGCTGACGGAGCGCTATCGCCGGCGCGACTTCGGCCATCTGGACGCGGAGTTCACCGTGGACGATGCCAAAACTTACACCAAACCGGTGACGATTCGCCTCCGCTATCGCCTGCTGCCAGACACCGAACTCATCGAAACCTTCTGCTCGGAGGGGGAAAAAGATCTGGCGCACATGCCTGGAAAGTAACCCATCGGCGCCCTAATAAACTGGCCTTATACATGTCCATTTTCGAGCGAGGCCAGCTTGACGATATCGCAGACAGAGGATGGGTTCTGGGGAATTTTGCCGGCGGCCCTCGCCAAACCGGAGCAGTCGAAGTTAAATGGACTCGACACGCGCCGGGTCTGACCGGCAAAGGATGGTCCGACTGCTACACCGCGACGACGCTGTCTGTTCTAATTTCCGGAAAATTCAGGATCCTGTTCAGAAATGCGCCTGTCGAGTTCGTCGATTTGAGCGCGCCCGGCGACTACGTTTTATTTGGGCCTGGAATCCCTCATCTATCGCGCGCGCTGGAAGATTCGTTATTGATCACGGTGAGATGGCCTTCGGTAAAAGGCGATTGTCACCTCATTGAGCACGATCTTTCTTGAGAAATGGATCTTCAACGGTCCTGCGCCTCGACGATTATTGCCAGTAGCTTCGGTCCAGGCTGCGGTATTGCACCGCCTCCGCCAGATGTTTCGCGGTGACGCGCTCGGAGTGGTCCAAGTCCGCGACCGTGCGGGCGACCTTCAGCATGCGGTCGTGCGCGCGGGCGCTGAGCCCCATGCGTCGCACCGCCATTTCGAGCGTACGTTCGCCGGCGTCGTCCAGCGCGCAAAGCTTGCGCAGTTGGCGAACGGGGATATGCGCATTGTAGAAGCCCCGGGAGTTCTGCACCGCCCGCGCCCCCTGTACTCGCGCGGAGATATCCGCCGAAGCCGCGCCGCCGTCGCCGCCGCGCAATTCTTGAAAGGGCACCGCCGGAACCTCGACGTGCAGATCGATGCGATCCAGCAGCGGCCCGCTGATTTTGCCAAGATAGCGTTGAATAATACCGCCGGTGCAGCGGCACTCGCGCGTCGGGTCTCCGTAGAATCCGCAAGGACACGGATTCATCGCCGCGATCAGCATGAATCTCGCCGGAAAGCTGAGCGTCATTTGCGCTCGAGCCAGCGTGACGCAGCCCTCCTCCAATGGCTGGCGCAATTGCTCCAGCACGTTGCGTGGGAATTCCGGTAATTCGTCGAGGAAGAGCACGCCATTGTGCGCGAGGCTGACCTCGCCCGGCCGCGGCGTGCCCGATCCGCCGCCAATCAGCCCGGCGTCGGATACGGTGTGGTGCGGTGAGCGAAAGGGCCGCTCCCTCATCAACCCGGCGCCTTGCGGCAGAAGGCCGGCGACGCTGTGGATCTGGGTGGTTTCGAGCGCTTCGGTGAAACTGAGCGGCGGCAGGATTCCCGCGAACCGTTTCGCCAGCATCGTTTTGCCCGATCCCGGAGGACCCACCAGCAAGACGTTGTGCCCGCCTGCCGCGGCTACTTCCAGAGCGCGCTTGGCCGTGATCTGGCCGCGAACGTCGCGAAAATCGACTGCGGCGGCGGGTTGCGGCTTCGACCCGTTCGACGAGGCCACGTGCGGCGTGAACTCCGCGGGGTTCTCCAGCAGGCGTACGACCTCGGCAAGATGCCTGACTCCAAACACGCGGACGCCTTCGGCTACCGCGGCCTCGGCGGCATTTTCGGCGGGTACAAGCAGATTCGAGATCCCCTTCTTACGCGCGCACGCCGCGATGGAGAGCGCTCCGCGCACGGGCCGCACCGCACCGTCGAGCGACAACTCGCCCACGAAAAGATGGTCGTCGGTGGAGGCGACCCTCCCCATTGCGCCCAGTATCCCGAGCGCCATCGGCAGATCGAAGCCCGCGCCCTCTTTCCGCACGTTGGCCGGCGCGAGATTGATCGTCACGCTTTTACTCGGATAGCCGAAACCCGAGTTGATCAACGCGGATTTGATCCGCTCCCGGCTTTCGCGCACCGCCGTATCCGGCATTCCGACCGTAATGAAGTCGCGGTTGGCGCCGGGATACATATCGACCTCCACATCGATCAGGTGCGCGTCGATGCCGTAAGTGGCCGCGGAGCGGATGCGAAATAGAGCCATAGTCTTTAGTGCCTACGGCTCGCGATTTTTCGCAGGCGAAATGCGGAGGAGCTACCGGCTGCTGGTCTTTACCGAGAGCTCCATCTTGAGCCAGGTCACGATCATCGGCTCCAGCTCCGCGTTCTTGGCGAACATCGGCACGCCGTGCTCGGTCCCGGCATAGATCTTGACGGTCGATTGCGCATTCTTCGAGGCGCCCACCGCATCCCTAATCCCCTTCGCGGCGTTGGTATCGCCTTCGCTCGCCGCGCCAAACACCGGCAACGAAGTGGTCGCCGTGAGATAAGCCTTCGCCGCGTCGCTGGCCTGGCCGGAGAGCAGCACCAGGGCTTTAATGTCATGACGGCGCGTCGCGAGATCGGATGCCTGCGTCACGCCGCAGCTTGCGCCGCCCGCCGCGATGCGCGATTTATCCACGCCCTTTTGCGACATCAGATACGAGTAAGCCGCATCCACGTCGCCAGGCCATTTGTCGCGCTGCGCGCGGTCGCCGCCGCTCTGGCCGTAACCCCTGAAATCCACCGTCACCACGTGAAATCCGGCGTTGGCCAAATCCTGCGCCAAACCGTCCCAGGCGTGCCGGTCCATATTGCACTGATGCAGAAGAATCATTCCCGGACCCGATCGCCCAGGCGAAAAATAGGACGCTTTCAAGGTCACGCCATCCGAAGCTTTGATGTCCACGTCCTTCTTTTGCGCTTCCGCGGAAGCGCAAAAAGCCAGACTCAACGTTAAACCGGTCGCAATAGCCAGTCGCTTCATCGTAATTCTCCTTGAGCCGGTTCGAACCGGCAAACGCAATGATATCAACTCAGAGCTGATCCCGGTACTGCTCCAGCGCGATCTTCACCACCTGCGCTCGCGTGCGCACCCCGAGCTTCTCGAAGAGCAGCCGCAGCGAAGCCTTAACCGCGCCTTCGGATATTTCGAGCCGAGCCGCGATCTCCTTGTTGGTCATCCCCTGAAAAATAAATCGTAGAACGGTTTTGTCGCGTTCGGTGAGCTTGGGCTGAACGGACGCGCGGGTCCGGTCCAACGAGCGGAACAGGTGGGTCAGGTAATCCTTTTCCAGGCAGCTTTCCCCCGCCGCCACCTGCCGGATGATCTTGCAAAGCACGTCGGTGGAATGATGCTTGTGGAGAATGCCGGCCACTCCGGCCTGCACCAACTGCACCGCCTCCGGCCCGCTGACGCCCGCCGTCAGCACCAGAATCTGTCCCTCAAAGCCCTTTTTCCTCGCATGCGCGACGAAATCCACGGCGCGTTCCGGCCCCAGGTCCACGTCGAGAAGGACCATATTCGCGCCGCTCGCAGGAAGTTTCGCCAGGGCATCCGCGGACGAAGAGCTTTGTCCCGTGATCTTCATATCGGGCTCCTTCTCGATCATGCGAGCCAGACCCTCCCGGAACATGGCGTGGTCGTCCAGCAGAAACAGGTTGATGCGACGAGGCGCGGCTTCGCTCATTCGGGCGCGTCCTCTGCGCTCTCCAGTTCGACTACGAAGCAAGAGCCCCGCGGGCCGGGCTCGAAACGAAGCTCTCCGCCGTAGCTCCTCAAAATCGCGCGCGTGATGTACAAGCCTAATCCCGTTCCCTCGGCGCCGGGTTGAAACGGCTGAAACAGCTTCTCGGGCTCGGCGACCCCTGGGCCGGTGTCTTCAAATCGCACCGCGATCTTCCGTTCGTCCCGCGCGACGGAAATCGTCAACTCGCGGATGGACATTTTCTCGACGGCCTGCAAGCTATTCTGCGCCAGATTCAGGAATGCCTGCAAAAGCCCCTCCGTATCCGCGATCACGCGCGGAGCATCCGGCGGGAGCGTCCAGCGTATGCGTCCATTCGCCTCGCGCCAGCCCGGCTCGATCACGATTCGGAGGCTGTCCAGGACGGCGCGTAACGGCACCGCTTCCACCGACTCCCGGACGTGCGCCTGCAATTCGAACTGCGCGGTATGCTCCAGTCCTTTTACGAGCTGGACGAGCCCTCGGTAATCCTCATCCGGCTCCAAACGATATTTGTCGCTTAAATTCGAAGCCAATAATACAATTGCGCCGCATAAATTACGGACTTCATGTGAAACGGCGGCCGCGCCGATCCGGTTATAGCGCATTAATTGCCGCAGATTTTGCTCTTCCCGGTCCCGCATCTCCTCGGACGAATCCACTACGATCGCCGCCAGCCGCGTCCCTTCCCTGCCCCGATAGGTGGAAAACCAGGTGTGAGCCAGGAAAATATCGCCGTCTTCCTTCCGTCCGTAGCACTGCGCGGAAGTGCGAAAGCCTTCCCCGCCCCGGTCCAAACGCAGCGCGTCGGAAAGAAGTGGAAGGTAGCTGGCGATCACGCGCCCCCTCAGCGCCTGCCCTTCCGGGACGCCAAACAGCATATCGGCGGAGCGGTTGGCGGCCAGCACCACGCCGGAGCCATCCAGCGTCACCACCGCGGCCGGGCTGCTTTCCACCAGCACCCGCAGTTGTTCTTCGGCTTCATGGCGCAGAGCCTGCTCCGTTTCCACTCTCGCGAGATGCTCCACCACCAGCCCGCGATTTCGCACTAAAGTAAGAACGAACAGCCCCGAGGTGAAATACGCCAGCGACGAGAATACGAACCGCAGGGCGGCTTCCAAAGGACGGCTGGGGACGTCGAAAAGAAATCTCAAAACCGCGCACAGTACGGCGAGAGCGGCGATCTCGACGGGCTGGAGCACCAGCGCTCCGAGCATCATGGGCAGGATGTACAGCGCGCCGAGCGAAAATGTATTTCCCACCGACCAGTCCGCAAGCGCCACCAAACTGACCAAAACGGCCGTGGCGAGAAGCGTCTTAGCCTTTCCCGCGTTAAGAAACGCGGGATTTTCTTCCTTTAGCATTCTCCATCCCAGCATCACATAGCGTCTGAAAGCGCAGAAACGTTCGATAGTTAGTTAGCCGGCGCCGGAAGATAGCCGACGCACGCGGCCCCCATTCGCCGAAGCGGACGCCCAGTTAGGCAGGGGTTTCTTGAAAGGCTATCTTTTGGACAATGCCGCCTTTCTTATGTGTCATAAATCCAAAAAATGGTTTTGAACGATTGAAAATATTGATTGGACGCTGCACCGCATCCGCCCGTAGACTACATTTTCGCCGCCTACAAAAGCGAGAGACAAAGGAGACACGAATATGACTCGACGTTTGTCGTTTGCCGGAAAGGTCCGCCGTTTGAGAGAGCGGCTCAGAGACGCCGAATGGCGCCGGTATGGAGCATTACTGCTCACCGGCAAGTTTCTGGCTGTCGCGCTGCTGCTGCTCGCGGGATTGCTGATGCGGCCCGACCTGATGGGACTTGCGAGCCATGCGCAAGCCCCGGCCGCGGCGGCGGCGCCGGCGCTTAGGGGCAATGACATCGTCAATCCGATCAACACCGCTTGGACGCTGATCGCCGCGTTTCTCGTCTTCGGCATGCAAGTGGGATTCACCATGCTCGAAGCCGGCTTTTGCCGCTCGCGCGAAACGGTGAACGTTCTGATGGAGTGCATCGTCGACACCTGCTTGTGCGGCCTGCTGTTTTACGCGTGGGGTTTTGCGTTCATGTTCAGCCACGGCAATGGCTTCATCGGCTACCACTGGTTTTTCATGCAAGGCGCGCCCGCGACCTATGAGACAACCGGCGTGGCGTTCCTGGCTGTGTGGATATTCCAATTTGCGTTCGCCGACACCTGCTCCACCATCACCTCCGGAGCCATGATCGGCCGCACCGGATTCGTCGGCGACCTGGTTTACAGCGTCGGCGTTTCCGGGTTCATTTATCCCATCGTCGGCCACTGGGCTTGGGGACCGGATGGGTTCCTGGCGACGATGGGCAGCGCGGGCAATTGGCTTCCATCGCTCGGACAGAGCTTCCATGACTTCGCCGGCTCCACGGTGGTTCACACCATCGGCGGATTCATCGCACTGGCCGGTTCGATCGTGCTGGGGCCGCG
Source organism: Bryobacteraceae bacterium (assembly GCA_036557165.1). Lineage (GTDB taxonomy): Bacteria > Acidobacteriota > Terriglobia > Bryobacterales > Bryobacteraceae > Palsa-187. The sequence continues at coordinate 57,307 of DATBIA010000058.1, read as the reverse complement.
GCTGGGGCGCACTTTCAAGCGCGATGGCGGAGGCCCCATGATGCCGCACGACCTCACCATCGCCGCATCGGGGGGGCTGCTGCTATGGTTCGGCTGGTATGGCTTCAACCCCGGCAGCACGCTCTCCGCCATGGATTTCGAAGGCATCGGGCGGGTGGCCACTAACACCACCCTTGCCGCCTGCGCGGCCGGGCTCACCGCCATGACGTGGGCATACATGCTCAGCAAGAAATGGGACGTCAGCTTCACTGTCAATGGATTTCTCGCGGGTCTGGTCGCGATCACGTGTCCTTGTTACTGGGTGAGTCCGACGGGTTCGATCATCCTCGGCGGCGTCGCGGGTGTGGTGGTTTGCCTCGGCGTGGAATTGCTGGAGTGGCTCCGCATCGACGATCCCATCGGCGCGGTTCCCGTACATGGCTTCTGCGGAATTTGGGGAACGCTCTCGCTCGGCTTGTTCGCCGCCGGACGATACGGTTCCACGGGGCCGCTCGCTCCCGATAATGGCATGCCTTTGACCGGACTGTTCTACGGAGGCGGAATGACGTTGCTCAAAGCGCAGCTTATCGGCAGCGTGGTGGTCACTTTCGCCACCTTCAGCGTGGCGCTGGTCCTTATGTATGCGGTGCACATGATGGGCGTCCTGCGCGTCTCCAAAGAAGGCGAGGACTACGGCCTGGATCTGCACGAGCATGGAATTTCCGCTTATCCCGAATACGTGATCTCCTCCATCGGACGTCCCACGGGGATGCCGGCCGAGCCGGCGGTGGCGGCCGCGGCGGCGCAGCAGGTCTCACGACTGGGGCTGAGCAGTTCCTCCGGAGATTGAGTTTGTAGTCGGCCACTTGACGGAGGCCGCGCGCCGGCGCAGGCGCGCCGGCCTCCATTTGTAACGCCGCCCAATAAGGAGAACAATCCAATGAAAAAGATCGAAGCGATTATTCAGCCCCATAAGCTCGATGAAGTCAAGGACGCGCTAACCAATGCCGGGGCGCAAGGAATCACCATCATGGAGGTGCGAGGCCACGGCAGGCAGAAGGGCCACACCGAGGTCTATCGGGCCCACGAATACAAAATCGACTTGCTGCCGAAATTAAAACTCGAAATGGTGGTCGCCGATTCGCTCCTGGAGCCGATCCTCGGAGTGCTCGGCACGACGGCGCGCACCGGCAAGATCGGCGACGGCAAGATTTTCGTATTCCCCGTGGAGGACGCGATTCGGATCCGGAATGGAGACCGCGGCGAGGGTGCGCTTTAGCGTCCGGGGCGGCGGAGGCGATCAAATCGACGTAACCCCGCCGAGCCGGTCGCGCTCGGCGCTAAATTTCTGGGGAGCCTCCTAACCGGCGTAGATTGCTTAGCTCGCCGTCCGGGAATGCCCCAGAGTCACCCCCCCGGCGGAAATCCCGTGATCGAGCGCGAACTTCGTCAGCGCCGCCGTGGTATGAAGATTCAGCTTAGTCATGATCCGCGATTTGTGGAATTCCACCGTCCGCGGCGAGATGTTGAGGATGGTCGCGATTTCCTTGTTTTGTTTTCCTTCCGCCACCAACTGGAGCACCTCTCTCTGCCTGGAACTCAACAGTTCGCCGGATCGCGGCCCCGCGCCCCATTCTGCCGACGGAGAGACGTAGGTCTTTCCGCGCAGCACCTTCCGCATCGCCTCAATCAGTTCCTGAGCGGCGCCGCGCTTGGTGACGTAGCCTTGCGCGCCCGCGCGCATGGCCTCCTGGACGAATGCCGCGTCGGAATACATCGTCAGAAAAACGATCTTAATGCCGGGATCTTGTTGTCGCAGCAGCCGCGCCGAATCGATTCCGTTCAGCGAAGGCATGGAGATGTCCACCACCACCAAATCGGGCTTCGCCGCCCGGGTTATTTTTAGCAGCGCTCGCCCGTCGTCTGCAGTCCCGACGATATCGAATTCCTGTTCGAGCAGCTTGCGCAGGCTATCGGTGACAACCATGTGATCGTCGGCTAAAACGACCCGCGGCTTGCTCCATATGCTTGGGTTTTTCCCGGAAGCGTTTGCCGCTTCATCCAGAAACTCGTCCGTTTCCCCGCTCATGGCCGATTCTCGCCTGTTTGCTCTCTACGGCCCGTCCGTCTGCCTAGGGGGACTTCAACGTCGATGCGAACCCCCGCGCCTTCTTTCGCCTGCAACGAGAATGTCCCGCCGACCAGCCTGACGCGCTCGTTCATACTGATGATGCCCAAACCGTTACTCTGTTTCACGACCGGATCGAAGCCTCGTCCATGATCTTTTACGGTCAGCTTGAGCGAGCCATCGCTCTCCGCCAGGGACACCTGCGCGCGGTCGGCGCCGGAATGCTCGACCACGTTCCGCAGCGCCTCCTGCACCACGCGGTAACAGCACATGCCGACGCCCGGCGGCAGATTGCGAATCTTACCCGATTGGGTGAACCGCACCTTTACTTGTTCCTGTTTCGATACATCCGCGCAATATGCCTTCAGCGCCGTCGGCAGGCCCAGCGCTTCCACGGCCGAAGGATGCATTTCGTGCGCGGTGCGGCGAACCGTATCCAGCACGACCCCAAGATCCTTTTGTACAGCCTGCATCGCCGGCTCGAATCCGGGTCCGCTCTTGCCTTTGAGATCGCGCTGGATGGTTTCGGTCCTGATAGAAAGAGCCGCGAGCTTCGCGCCGATATCGTCATGCAGCTCGCGGGAGATCCGCCGCCTTTCTTCTTCCTGGGCGATGAGCAAGCTCCCCGCCAGGGCCTGGAGCTGCGTTTCACTCCGCCGAAGCGCTCCTTCGCTGGTCTCCAACGCCTTCTTCATCCGTTGGTGCTCGGTGATGTCCGCTCCCACCCAAACAATGTGCCGCGCCGCGCCCTTGGCGTCCGCAAGCGCGGTCACCGTCCAGGCGACCGGCACTTGCCCGCCCTGCCGCGTAACCCAGTGCCCCTCAAGCTCGATCCGCTGGCTGCCCCCGGTCACCTGGGCGTACACTCTCTTGGCCGCCTCCATTTCGTCCGGCGGCCACAGCATTTCCCAGAATATTCTTCCCCGCACCTGCTCGAACGAATAGCCGCTGGCATGCTGGGAGGCGCGATTGAAACGTACTATTCCACCGGCCAGGTCCGTCACCGCCACCAGCGACCCCGCGGAGTCCACTACGGCGGCCGAAAATGCCGATTGCTCCTGCACCGCCGCCTGGCTCGACTTCAGCGCGTCGATATCGATAAAGATAATCACAACGCCGTCGATTTTGCTGTCCACGGTCCGGTATGGCCGCACCCGAAGCAAGTACCAGTGGCCGTCGCGATCCTGCACTTCCCGCTCTTTCAGAACCACGGTTTCCATTACTTCGACAATCAAATCGTGCAAATCGGGCACGTCGATATTGGGGCGAATCTTGTCGACCGGCCGGCCGATATCGCTGGGAAGCAGGTTTAACAGTCTTTCTGCCTGAGGCGTGAACCGCCGGATGCGAAGGTCCCTGCCAAGCACCACGAAAGCCATATTCACGGCGCTCAGCAGATTCGTCAGATCGTCGGTGGTTTGGGCGAGCTCCACGTTCCGGTTTTGAAGCTGCTCGTTTACCGTCACCAGCTCTTCGTTGGTGGACTCCAGTTCCTCTTTCGCGGTCTCCAATTCCTCGTTCGTGCTTTGGAGCTCTTCGTTGCTCGAGAGGATCTCTTCATTGGCCGATTTCAGCTCTTCGTTGGTTGCTTCCTGCTCTTGAATGATGGACTGCAAATACTCCTTGGTGCTTTGCAGCTCCCGTCGCAATCGTCCGGTTTCGGCTGCTTGCGCCTTGGAGATCTTGCCTTTGGCCGGCCGCGCGGAGGGGGGCGTTTCCGGCGCGGGCTTCTGGTTAAACAGGACGAGGTAATACCGCTCCCCCGAATCGCTCCGAATCGGCGCAACCTCCAGGCTCGCATTCCACATGCGGCCATCGCGCTGGACTTCTATATTGTCTTTCCTGATCGGCGCGTTCTGCTTTTTCGACCTTTGAATCGCCGTGCGCATCTCCACGGTGAACTCCGGCCTGACCATTTTTAAAAGATTAAGGCTCGCTTCCCCGTGCGAAGGCGCTAAAAAAGGGCTGGATTGGCCGCGGAATTGGATGATTTGAAGATTTTCGTTCACCAGCAGACCTGGCGGCGAATAGTGCGAAAGAACAAGCTGGTCGGCTTCCTTCTGGACGTCAAAGCGGGCCGGGGGCTCGCCCTTGCGATCCCGCGTCTCGCCGGGCCCCTCGTACACCGCCGGCAGGTCGAAGACGGGATGCGACATGCCCGGTTTTTTCGAGTAAATCTTGCCTTTTGCTCCTACTGGAGTGAAATAATCTGAAAATCCGCTAATATTCTCCGCTTTTCCTAAAACCAATACGCCCGTAGCCCGTAAAGCGTAATGAAAAATAGTCGGGATTTTCTTTTGGAGCACCGGCCCCATGTAAATCAGGACGTTCCGGCAGCTTACCAGGTCCAGGCGGGAAAATGGAGGATCTTTGGCCAAATCCTGACGGGCGAAAATGCACATCTCCCGCACCGATTTCTGGATCTGATAGCCTCCCTCCACCTTCACAAAAAATCGCCGCAGCCTCTCGGCCGAAACGTCCGCTAGATTGCTTTCGGTGTAGACGCCGGCGCGCGCTTTTTCGATGGCCGGCTCGCTGATATCCGTGCCGAAGATCTGTATGGGGCGAGCCGTGGCCCGGTCGCCCATGTACTCCAGCAGTAGGATCGCGAGCGAATAAGCTTCCTCACCGGTGGAGCACCCGGGCCCCAAACGCGGACCGGCTCGCCCGGCGACTTTTTCCCAAGAACTTTCGGGAAAAACGTCTCCTTCAACTCTTGAAAAGCGTCCGGCTCGCGAAAAAACGCCGTGACGTGAATCAGGATGTCTTCGTACAGGGCCTCCAACTCATGCCGGTCGTGCTCCAGCAGGCTGATGTATTTAGGCAACTCCTCTATCTTTTGAACCAGCATCCGGCGATTGATGCGCCGCATGATGGTGTTGTATTTGTAATAGGTAAAATCCACCCCGGTGGCGGTGCGTAACATGCGGAAGATCTTGCGCAGATCCTCATTGGCCTCCGCGGCCCGGTCGGAGACCTTGATCCGGGGATGAACGGCCAAATAAGGATGGCGGCCGATGCGCGCCAGCTCGCGGGCGATTTCCTCGGGCGAGAGAATGAAATCCACGCAGCCGGAGGCGATGGCGCTTCGCGGCATCCCGTCGTGGGCGGCGGATTTCTCGTCCTGCGCGAACGTGATTCCGCCCTCCGCTTTGATCGCCTTCAGCCCCAGGGTGCCGTCCGACGCCGTCCCGGAAAGAATCACGCCGATGGCGCGGCTTCCCTCGTCCTCCGCCAGCGATTTGAGAAACTGATCCACCGGCAGGTTCCGGGCCGCGGATTCCTTGCGGGCGGCCAGGTGCAGGACGCCGTGGGCGATCTCCATGATCGTGTTCGGCGGGATCACGTAGACGTGGTTGCGCTCCACGCGCATCCCTTCTTTTACCTCGGTGACGGGAAGGTTGGTCGCCTTGGCCAGCAATCTGGTCAGCATGCTTTCGTGCTCGGGGTCGAGATGCTGGATGAATACGAACGATAGTCCTGGATCCGGCGGCAGCCCCTTCAGAAGCTGGCGGAAGGCTTCATAGCCCCCGGCGGAGGCGCCCACCCCGACGATCGGCACGCGCTCTTCCGGCGAGCTTGCCGGCGGCGCGACGCTTTTTCGAGGGGATTTGCGGATTGTCATGGGAAGCGTCATTATAACGCCGGAGCCTGACTGCCGCATCTATCCAGGACGAATCAAACTGGGCGGAATTTTCGCAAGCGTGCGCGTCCCCGCCTTTCCGATGTCACGAATTTCCATGACGCCGCCAGCAGATCGCGCAGCGCCTCGCGGTCGATACGCGCCATGCGGACCAGCACCATCGGGTAGGGAACGTAGTGATCCTTTACGTAATAAATGTCCGGAGCCTCCGCAAGCAGCGCCGCGCGTTGATCGACGTCGATGCGCACCGCCAGCGAGTCCGGCTCCGCCGATTTGTGGGTTGGAAGGCAGGTCAAAAGCTTGCCGTGAACTTTTAGCGCGGGAGAGCCGTACGTCGTGCAATCCTCGATGTCGGGAAGCTCGCGGGCGATTTTGCGAACGATATCGAAGTCGATCTTTTTCCGCGCCACGGTCAGTAGGTCTCCACCGCCGGGGTCTTCGTCGCGCGGGATTTCCAGCGGGCGTGATACACCAGCGCTCCAGTGGCCACAGTGGCGATGGCTGCCAGCGAAATTAAGGGTTTTAGCTGGATGCCGTAGAACGTCATCCATACTCCAACGGCCAGAAACAGTAAGGGAAACAGAGGATAGCAAAAGCTGACCACGCGCAGCTTTTGCCAGCCCGGTCTTCGCCGGAAACGGAACAGGGATGCCACGCTCAGAACGGCGAAGAAATTCAGCGTGAAGCCGATGTAGATCACCAGCTGAGGGAACGGGGTCATTGTCATCAACATCGCGCAGATGGCCTGCGCCACGATGGCGATGGCGGGCGTATGCCATTTCGGATGCACGCGCGCGGCGGCGCTGGGGAACGCTCCGTTCTTGGCCATCGCATAGTAGACGCGCGGGCCGATGGTGATCATCGCGTTTACCGTCGCCATCAGCGAAAGGGCCATTAACGCGCTGAATATTCCGGCCACCTGCGGGCCGAAGAGTCGCGAGGCCGCAAACGCGCCCACGGCCAGCTTGCCCTTCATGGCTTCGAGCGGAGCGCCATAAATAAACACAACGTTCAGCGCAAGGTAGAGCACGGCAACGATGCCTGTGCCGATCGCCAGCGCAAAAGGCAGCGTCCGCGCGGGCTGGCGCAGTTCCTCGGCGACATAGGTCGCGGCATTCCACCCGCTATAGGCGACGTAAATCCAAAACATACTGATAGCGAACTGCGCGGCCAGCGGAGTGGAAACGTCGCGCACCGCCGTCTGAGAAAAATTGGCCGGATCTCCGTGGCCCGAGGCGAAAGCCAACGCGACAAACACCACCAGCACGGTTACTTTCAGGGCAGTGAGGACGTTCTGCACTCTGGCCGCCCTTTGAATCCCGAAAAGGTTCAGCACAGTGAACACCGCCACCAGGCTGCAAGCGACAACCTGAGCCCACCCTAATTGAAGCGTCCACTCGCCCGAGCCCACCAGCACGCGCGCGTTTTCAGTGAGGAAACGCTGGTCGAAATGTCCCAGGTATCCGGAAAACGCAAGCGCCACTGTGGCGATGGGCGCTGAGAATCCCGCGAAGAAAGAGGCCCACCCGGTCATAAAGCCCCAGGTGGGGCCGAAGGCGCGCGTGAGATAAACGTACTCGCCGCCGGAGCTGGGAAAATTGATGCCGAGTTCCGCGTAGCAAATCGCACCCAGAAAGGCGGCGCCCGCGCCGACGACCCAGCTCCACAGCACCAGATGAGGCGAGCCGAGCTGGCCTGCCAGAAAGCCTGTGCTGGTGAAGATGCCCGTGCCGATCATGTTCGACACAACCAGAGCGGTTGCGCTGACCACGCCGAGCTGCCGGAGGAGCGCGGGGTTAGAGGACGCCAAATTCCATTCTAGGCCGATGCCGGCGCCCGCCGGCAGATGCCATGATCGATCTATGGAGCGCGAACATAAATATCGAGTCTCAAATACCTGGAGCGGCAATCTTGGAACGGGAACCAGCCATTACCGCGCCTACGGGCGCAATTACGAGCTCTCGGCGGAGGGCAAAGCCGCGTCGATAGCGGGTTCCTCCGATCCGCATTTTCGCGGCGACGCCGGCCGGTACAATCCCGAAGAGCTGCTGGTAGCGGCGCTTTCAGCGTGCCACATGCTGGCTTTTCTTCATCTTTGCGCCGACCGCGGAATCGTAGTCACCGCTTATCACGACGATGCGGAGGGTACGATGGTGGAAAATGCGGATGGCTCCGGCGAATTTGCCAAAGTGGTGTTGAGGCCGCGTGTCGCCATCGCGGATCCGAGTCGCGAATCGGAGATGCAAGCGCTCCACGCGAAAGCCCACGAGCTTTGTTTTATCGCTCGCAGCGTCAACTTTCCGGTGGAGCATCAGGTGGAGCAGGCTTAAGCCTGCTCTTGGAGTTCGACATTCGACGTGAGGCCGACACCTTCAGCCCCGCCCGTGAGGGCGGGGTACAGCGCTGAAAATTTCCATCGCTTCTCCTTGCCGCTGCAGCACATATCGAATCGCATGCTCCAGCCCCGCGGGGCTTGTGATCCTCCGCGTGCTCCCCCCATGCGCCCATACGGGCTGGTCCGTTCCTACCAAGACCCCGGTTCGCAGCGCCCGTGTGGCATAGGCTTTCCAGTCGTTCAAAACGCGGCTTGGCTCATCGGCTTCGACGATCCCATGGACGTGGTTGGTGCGCACGTGCAAAGCATACAAGAACCAACCCCGGAACTCGCACACTTTCAATACAGAGTCGCGCACCAATGCCCTGGATTGCGGACACGAAAGTAGAAACGGCGGCCCTCGCATGCGCCCTCGCCGGTCCTGCTCTAGGCCGGCATCAGGCCACACGAAGCGGCGCTCACCATTGCGGACGTGATCGAAGCTTCCCCGGCGATCGCCAGGCACATGCGAGCCGTAGCAGGAGAACGTCACCAACAACACCATTGTTAGAGAGTGCGATCACGAAGGCGTTTTTCTCTAATGGGACGCTCGACCCCGCCCTCACGGGGCGGGGCTGAAGGTGGCATTTGACTCCTCGAAATGTAGAACCTTCAAGCGCGGGCTTAAGCCTGCTCAACCTTCGCTCTACTTCTGGTTCCTGGGTCCGCCCCGGCCGATCTGCCTGCCCGGAGGCACATGCGTCAGCGTGTGCACGAAGCGCAGTTTGCCTTTCTCGACGCGAAACAGATGCGTATCCGGCAATCCGCCGACGCCGAACGTATCGAAGGCCACCACCGCTCCCGTCGTTTCGTCGACGATGAAGCGCCGGGCGACGATGTTCACTCCCGCGGGCACGCCAACCTCGCAGCCGTCTTGCGGGACGCCCTTGCCGGTGCGGATCCCGCCCTCGGTTCGATTGCACGGATAACCCCACGGCACAGCGTCGATCTTTTTCTCCAGGAAAGCGTCCAGGTATGCGTTGGCCGCGGCGACCAGCGTATCGCGGCTATCCCGCTGCGCCGCCGGTATCGTTCCCCAATCCTCGCCCGGCGACCACTTCATGTAGTTGTCGGCGTTGAACAGCCAGTCGCCTGGCTGCGTCACCAGCGATTCGATTTCGGCGATCTTGTCGTGATTCACCCGGATGCGCGTGCCGAGGACATACGGGTGACTCTTGTCCGTCACGATGATTTCCGTGAACGTCTCGCACGTCGCCGGATCGATGAGCGTGCGATGAAAATCGATCTTCATCGGCTTCTGAATGACGCCCGATTTGATATCGACGACCTGCATGTTCTCGATATAGGCGGCTCCCTGCGCCAATGGCATACCGGAGGGATCGCCTTTGCCTTGCGCGGCAAGGTAAAGATCGGTTGCGGCCTGCAAGCCTTCGCGCATGCAGCCGACCTGCGCAAAAGCCGCAGCCGGCGCGACTAGCGCGATTAAGAGCGCGATCCATTTAACGGCACTACGATGTATCCGCATATCAGCATCAGAGTACATTAAATCCGGCGGCGCTCGCCGTTCAACACCCGATCCACCAACTCGCCCATTTGCCCGATCACGAAATCCGGAGGGGCCTCGGCGAAGCTTTCCGGCCGGAATCCCCACGCGACGCCGCAGGCCTGGACTCTCGCATTCCGAGCGGTGCGGATATCCACGGAACTGTCGCCGACCATCATCGTCCGCTCTCGCGCCGCGCCGGATTCCTCCATCAACTTCTCTATTCCCACCGGGCTCGGCTTTTTCTCCTCGAAGCTGTTGCCGCCGTAAATGCGGAAAAAATGTTGCGTGAGCCCCAGCCCATCGATCAAACGAACGCTGAAGCGGACCGGCTTGTTGGTCAGCACGGCCAAAGGCGCGCCCGCGCCATGCAGACAGTCGAGCGCTTCGCGGACGCCCGGATAGAGCACCGTCGCGTCCAGCATGTGCTCGCGATAGTAATCGAGGAAGTAGCGGAGCGCGCGAGCCAAATCGTCCTCGCTCGCGCCGGGCAAAGCGCGCCGGACCAGCATTGGCGCGCCGTCGCCCACGTACGAATACACATGGTCGTCCGGGATCGGATGGAGGCCCATCCAGGTGCGCATCGCGTTGACGGAATCGGCCAGGTCGCGCTTGGAATCGATGAGAGTGCCGTCGAGATCGAAGATCAGCAAATCCGCGTTCATCGTGCCGCTCACGCGTCCGATCGCTTCAGATTCGATTTGCCGTTGGCGGGTGGTTGGTTCTTGCGGTTGTGCTGCAACTGTTCCTCCCAGAGCCTGCGGATTTCGGCCAGGGTATCGCGATAAGCCTCTCTGACGGAATTGGGCGCGAGCGTCGAAGCCACGTCGGAGGCGCCCACCACATAAGGCAGCAGGCGGGAATTGACAATCCAACCGGGCAAGGGCCGCGGCGAGAAGGCGAGCAGCACCGAAACCAGCGCGATGGCCACCAGGCCTCCGCGAACAACCCCGAAAGCGCCGCCCAGTAAACGATCCAGCCAGGAGAGACCGGTCCAGCGAAAAAGCTTGGAAAGCCCAAACCCCACAATCGTCCCGAGCACGAGGAAACCGACAAAGATGAGCAGAAATCCTAGCAGGTTCGAGACAGTTTCGGAAAGAGGAAAAGAATTTGCTATCCACGCGCCCGGCATGCCATAAAACCAGAAGCCGAACAGCAGGCCCGCGATGGCCGCGGCAAACCCGACGCCCACGCGCGCAAAACCTCCCGTGAACCCTGCGACTACGGAGGAGGCGATGATCAGCGCGAGCACCACGTCCAGAACTGTCACTGCGCCGCTAATTCCTCTTCCAGCGTCTTCCCAGTGAGAGCGCGGTAGGCCTCCCGGTACTTTTCGCTGGTGTGTCGCGCGACTTCCTCAGGCAAGGGAGGCGCGGGCGGCTGCTTGTTCCAGTGGATGGATTCCAGATAATCGCGGACGTATTGTTTGTCGAAGGAAGGCTGCGCGCGCCCGGCCTCGTAGGAATCCGCCGGCCAGAAGCGCGAAGAATCCGGCGTAAGCACTTCATCGGCGAGCACGATCTTTCCGCCGGCCAAACCGAATTCGAATTTCGTATCCGCGATAATAATGCCGCGTTGGCGGGCGTAATCGGAGGCGCGCCCATATAGCGTCAGCGTGAGATCGCGCAGCCGCGCGGCCGTATCGGCGCCAACCAACTCCACCGTCTGCTCGAACGAAATATTTTCATCGTGGCCGGTTTGCGCTTTGGTAGCGGGCGTGTAAATCGGCTGGGGAAGTTTCTCCGATTCGCGCAATCCGGCGGGCAAGGGAATGCCGCAAACGGCGCCCGTGCGCTGGTAATCCTTCCATCCCGAACCCACCAGATAGCCGCGGGCCACGCACTCGATGGGGAACATATCCGCGCGGCGCACCCACATCGAGCGCCCTTCAAACTGCGGCGGCAACATGCTGGTGTCGGCGCTCAAAAAATGGTTCGGCACTAGATCGCGGAGAAAGTCGAACCAGAACAGGCTCATCTGCGTCAACACGCGGCCCTTGGACGGAATGCCGGTGGGAAGAATGAAATCGAACGCGGAGATGCGATCGGTGGCGACGATCAACAAACGATCGGCGTCCTCGTAAACGTCGCGAACTTTGCCGCGAGCGAAGCGGCGATAACGCTCGAGATGAGTTTCTAGCACTGGTGGGAAGATCATTCCTGGTCGCGCACGGAAATTATTTTCAGGCTGTGGGCGTCCTCCCAATTATACTGGGGAATTCGCATGCTGCTGTCCATTTTGATTCCGGTTTACAACGAAAGGGCGGTGGCCGAGCGGAGTCTTTCGCTGGTTCTGGCCGCCCCGCTCCCGGAGAACATAGAGTGCGAGCTCGTGATCGTGGACGACTGCTCCACCGACGGGACGTCCGATATCCTGCGGCGCATAGCCGAAGCGGAGCCGCGCATCCGGTTGTTCCGCCATCCTGTGAACCGGGGCAAAGGCGCCGCCGTTCGCACAGCGATCGAGAAAGCCGAAGGCGATTTCTGTCTGGTGCAAGACGCCGACATGGAGTACGACCCGACAGACTATCCGAAGCTGCTGCGGCCTCTGCTGGACGGCCATGCCGACGCCGTATTCGGATCGCGCTACCTGGCCGGCGAGCGCACTCGCGTGCTCCCTTTCTGGCACTCCATGATCAACAAAGGGCTGACGCTCTATTCCAACATGTTCTGCAATCTGAACATCACGGACATGGAGACTTGCTACAAGGCGTTTCGCACGGATTTGCTTAAAAGCATCCCCATCCGCTCGGACCGCTTCGGATTTGAGCCCGAAATCACGATGAAGGTTTCCAAGCGTAAGCTGCGCGTCTACGAAGTGCCCATCAGCTATCACGGCCGCACTTACGAAGAAGGAAAGAAAATCGGATGGAAAGACGGCCTGAAGGCGATGGGCGTGGTCTTCTACTTCTGGCTCATCGACGATCTGTACGTTCCAAGTTATGGGCGCGGATTTCTTAATAGCCTGACGGGCACGCCGCAGTACCTGAGTTGGTTGACGGGGGTGCTACGCCCTCATCTGCGCGACACGGTGCTGGAGATCGGCGCCGGCCTCGGCAACATGACTGGACGCCTGATGGGCAAACGATTGCGATATGTGGCCGGCGAGAAAGATCCTCTGTATCTTCACGCCCTTCGCAACCGTTTTTTGAGAACCCCGAATGTGACCGTTTGCCGCATCGATCCGGAAGATCCGGCGGACTTCGAGCCATGGCGGGAAGAATTCGAAAGCGCCATGTGCGTGAATCTGCTGGAAGTCGTGGACGATCCCAAGGCGGTCATCGCTTCACTGGCGTCGTGTGTGAAGCCGGGTGGAGCGATGGTCGTCCTGGTTCCTCAAGGCAAGGCGCTCTTCGGCGCGCTCGATCGCGGCATGGGGACAAAGCGCCGCTTTTCGCGCGTCGAGCTGCGCGAAATTTTCGGTGCGCTCGGTTTTAAAGTGGAGCGCGAATTCCAAATCAACAAAATCGGCGCGATCGGGTGGTGGTTTTCCTCGCGCGTTTTGGGCCGCCGGCAGATCAGCCGTCCCGCGCTGAAGCTGTGGGACAAATCGGTGTGGCTGCTGCGCCGCATCGATTGGTTGCTGCCCTGGAATGGGCTTTCGCTGGTCGTGGTGGCCTCCAAGTTGGGTAAACCATCGTAGTTTGTGGCCGCTTATGCCTGGAGAAGGCAGGCGAAAGAGGCGAGCTACGCCTCGCTTTGTCGGCCCCCGCTAGAGTGCACTGTACACTAAAACTTCAACCTACATGGATCGTCAAAAATATGTGGTCACCGGGGGCGCCGGGTTCATCGGATCCGCCCTCGTGCGGAAGCTGATTCCGCTCGGCAAAGTCGTAGTGATCGATAATCTGCTCACGGGATACGAACACAATTTGGAGGAGGTGCGCCGCGAGATTGAATTTCATTGCGCCGATATCCGCAATCCGTCCGCCATCGCGCCGCCGATCGCCGGCGCTGACACGGTGTTCCACTTGGCGGCGATTCCTTCGGTGCCGCGCTCCATCGACGATCCCGTGCCTTCGCACGAGGTCAATATAGACGGCACTTTCAACGTCCTCCGCGCTGCGGCGCAGGGCGGCGTCCGCAGAGTCGTTTATGCCGCTTCGTCTTCCGCGTATGGAGATACGCCTACGCTGCCCAAAACCGAAACCATGCTGCCGTCGCCAAAGAGCCCGTACGCCGCGCAGAAGCTGGTGGGAGAATACTATGCTTCCGTTTTCGATTCTTGCTTCGGCATCGAAACCGTGGCGCTGCGATTTTTCAACGTCTACGGGCCCCGGCAGGATCCCACCAGCCCGTACTCGGGCGTGCTCAGCCTGTTTATGAAACATTTGTTGGCCCGCACGCCTCCCACAATATTCGGAGACGGCGAGCAGACCCGCGACTTCACCTTTGTGGAGGACGTCGCGGATTTGTGCTGTAAAGCTTCGCGCGCGCCGGGTGTGTCGGGAAAAATATATAACGCCGGCAATGGAGGCCGCTACTCTCTGAACCTGATCTGGAAGTTGCTTCAGAAAATTGAAGGCGTGGAGATTACGCCGTGCTTCGGTCCACCCCGTCCAGGCGATGTTAGAGATTCGATGGCCGACACCACGCGCGCCGTGGCCGAACTCGGTCACGCGCCGCAGTTCTCCATCGAAGAAGGGTTGCGACGGACGTTGGAATGGTACCGCCAGGTCCAGTAGGCGGGCCACGGAGCCCGTCCGCTCGCCAGGACGCCGCGGCTGAGGCCAAGAAGCGGGTGCTGTTCGTCTGCATTGGAAATTCGTGCCGCAGCCAGATGGCCGAAGCGTTCGCGCGCAGCTATGGATCGGATGTGCTGGATGCGTTTAGCGCCGGCCTCAGCCCGGCTATGATGGTGGCGCCCCAAACCCACGACGTGCTCCGGGAAAAGAATATCGAACCCGAGGGTCAATTCCCCAAGCACTTGGAATCGGTTTTGCATGAGCGGTTCGACCTGATCGTCAACATGAGCGGGTTTCCGCTGCCGATCCGGCGCGCGCGCGTCGTCGAATGGGAGGTACGCGATCCGATCGGCGAAGACACCGAATTCTTTCGCGCAGTGGCGAACCGGATCGAGGCGCTGGTGATCGGGCTGATTTTGGACCTTCGGCGCCAGCAATCGCCCGGCCGCGTCTGACCGTAATCCGTTGATGAGCATGAAACCGACGCTGAACCCCGGCCTTACAACAGTGCCGGATTTCAGCCCCGCCCGTGAGGGCGGGGTCGAGCCTACGGGCGGATTACGGAACGCCGCCCGGCCGTGAAATCTTGGCGCCAATGGACGCCTTACCATGAAAGCTTGTGCGCATCGGCATCCACACCTCCATCGCCGGATCGCTGGAGCGCGCGGCGCTGAAAGCCGTCGATTTGGGCGCGAATACGTTTCAGATTTTCTCCTCCAGCCCGAGGCAGTGGAAGGCGTCGCCGCTAAGCGGGCCGGCGATCCAGCTACTCAAACGCGAGCGCGAACGCCACGATCTCCGTCCGTTGGCGATCCATGTGAATTACCTGATCAATCTCGCCGCCGCGAATGAGGGAATTCGGGCGCATTCGGTCCAGGCCTTTCGCGGAGAAATCGAGCGCGCCACCGCCATCGGAGCCGAATTCCTGGTCGCTCATCCGGGAAATTACAAAGGGCATTCGGTCGAGCAAGGAATTTTTCATGTGCTCGAAGGCGCCGCCGAAGCGGCGCGAGGGCTCGATCCCGGAAATCTCACGCTACTGATCGAGAACACGGCAGGCGCGGGAGCGCAACTCGGCAGCCGGCTTGAGGAATTACATGTGATGCGTGAATTCGCCCCACAATTTACGAACCTGCCGATCGGCTTCTGCCTCGACACCTGCCATCTGCTCGCGGCCGGTTACGATATTGCGACGAAGAAGGGACTCGACCAAACGGTCCGCGATCTCGATCGGTTGATCGGTCTTCAGCACGTGCATGTGATTCACGCCAACGACTCGAAGGCGCCGCTAGGATCGCACGTCGATCGGCACCAGAACATCGGCGAGGGTTACATCGGCCTGGACGGGTTTCGCCGCATCCTCGCCCATCCGGGGCTCCGCGATAAAGCATTCATCCTCGAAACGCCGATGGAGAATGGCGGCGACCGGAAAAACCTGGACACCTTGAAATCCCTGGCCCCCAGGCTTGGCCGGCAATCGGGTTAATTCCCGGCGTGATTGACCGCCAATACACAACGGACCGACGCCCGCTCGTAAAATGGCCCATGGTAGCCACATCGCGTCCATGCCGATGCGAGGCCGCCCGCTCCGCTATCCTGAAATCCCATGCCGGAACGCGCGTACGACCACAACGAAATCGAGCTGAAGTGGCAGCAGCGACTAAGCGGCTCTTCGCTCTTCCGCGCCGATCCGGATTCTTCCGCGCCCAAATATTACGTCGTGGAGATGCTTCCCTATCCGAGCGGACGCCTGCACATGGGCCACGTGCGCAACTACTCCATCGGCGACGCGCTGGCGCGCTACATGTGGATGCGCGGGTACAACGTGCGGCATCCCATGGGTTGGGACGCATTCGGATTGCCGGCGGAAAACGCGGCCATCGCGCGCGGCCGTCATCCCCGCGAGTGGACCATGTCCAATATCGCGGAAATGAAGCGGCAAATGCACCGCGTCGGCTTCGCTTACGATTGGGACCTCGAAATCGCCACTTGCGAGCCCGAATACTATCGCTGGAATCAGTGGTTTTTCCTGAAAATGCTGGAGCGCGGCCTGGCTTACCGCAAGAAGGCGATGGTGAACTGGTGCCCCGAATGCGCCACCGTATTGGCCAACGAGCAAGTGGTGGACGGCTGCTGCTGGCGCCACGAAACCACGATCGTGGAGCAGCGCGCGCTGGAGCAGTGGTTTTGGAAGATCACCGCGTATGCCGACGAATTGCTGCGCGATATGGACAAGCTCGAAGGCGGCTGGCCGGAGCGCGTGCTCACCATGCAGCGGAATTGGATCGGCCGGTCCGAGGGATCGGAAATCGATTTCACGCTGGAGGGCTCAGGCGAAAAAATCCGTGTCTTTACAACGCGCGTGGACACGATTTACGGCGCCACTTGCGTGATTCTGGCGCCCGAGCATCCCCTGGCGGCGAAGTTGTTCGATTCGGAAGGCCGCGCCCGCGCCAAGCAGATGATCGATGCGCGCGCTCAAAAGGGCCCCGGGGATCTCGAAAAAGACGGCCAATTCACCGGCCACTACGCCGTAAATCCATACAGCGGCCAAAATGTTCCGGTCTGGATCGGGAACTTCGTTCTCATGGAATACGGGACCGGCGCCATCATGGCCGTTCCCGCTCACGACGAGCGCGACTTCGACTTCTGCAAAACCTTCGGCATCCCAATCTGGCCCGTGATTCGGCCCGTAGACGGCGTACTGGACGAGAATCCGAAAGCCGCATTCACGGAGGACGGAATTGTGGAGCGGTCGGGCGAATTCAGCGGCCTCCCCAGCGCCGAGGCCCGCGCGAAGATGAACCAGCGAGCCGAACGGGAAGGCTTCGGAAAGGCGGCCATCACTTACCGTCTGAAAGACTGGGGCATCTCGCGGCAGCGTTACTGGGGCACCCCGATTCCGGTCATCCACTGCCCAAAGTGCGGAGTGGTGCCCGTTCCTGAAAACGATTTGCCGGTGGTCCTTCCGCACGACGTCAACTTGACGGGCCAAGGCCGGTCGCCTCTGGCGAGTGTCGCGTCTTTTATGAACGTGAACTGTCCAAAGTGCGGCGGGCCGGCGCAGCGTGAGAGCGATACCATGGATACCTTCGTCGATTCGTCCTGGTATTTTTATCGCTATCTCGACCCTCACAACGATAAGGCGCCCTTCGATCCGGCCATCGTCGCGAAGTGGTTTCCGATGGATCAATACATCGGCGGCGTCACGCACGCGATCCTTCATCTCCTGTATTCGCGTTTCTTCACAAAGGTGATGCGCGATCTGGGGCTGATTTTCCACGACGAGCCCGCCGCGAATCTCTTCACGCAGGGAATGGTGTTGGGGCACGACGGCACGGCCATGTCGAAATCCAAGGGCAATGTTGTCGACCCCGAGGAGATGATCGAGAAATACGGCGCGGACACCTGCCGCCTCTTCGTCCTGTTCGCCGCGCCTCCGGAAAAAGACATGCCCTGGCTCGAGGCCAGCGTCGGCGGCCCGCGTCGTTTTTTGGAACGTGTCCACCGCTTCGTCACGCGCAATCTGGACCGCTCCCCTAGCGGCGATCCGAACGCCGACCGGCGCGCGCTGCGCAAGCTGCATCAAACCATCCGGAAAATCACCGAAGATTTTACAAATCGGTGGCACTTTAATACCTCCATTGCGGCGCTAATGGAGTTAATTAACGAGCTTTATAACGAGGAAGACGGAATTTCCCGCGCCGCGCTGGACCAGATCCTTCCCCCGCTGGTTCTCATGCTCGGCCCCTTCGCTCCCTATCTGGCCGAGGAGCTGTGGGAGGCGCTTGGCCGGACGGGACCCGTTTTCCGCCAGCCTTGGCCAAGCTATGACCAGGAACTAGCGAAAGAGGACGCGGCCGAGGTGGTTTTGCAAGTTAACGGAAAGCTCCGGGGCCGCATTCTGGTCCGCTTCGGCGCGACCCAGGATGAATTGCGCGACGCCGCGCTGGCCGATCCTAAAGTTCAGCCCTTTCTTTCCGGCAAGCAAGTAGTGAAGGTGATCGTGGTGCCGGATAAATTAGTGAATATTGTGGTGAGGTGAAGCGTGGACCCCGCCCGGGGAGTACCTTGGTCACTTGGACCGTAATCCGTCGATAGGTATTCAACCGGCGCTTATCCCCGGCCTTACGGCCGGGGCTGGGTGCGAACGCTGGAACATTGTCGTGCCCACATTCAGCCCCGCCCGTGAGGGCGGGGGCAAGCTTACGGACGGATTACGGTTGGATCTGGGTATTCTATCGGTCATTGAAGTCCGCTTAAATGAGTTTTATTTTAGTGGCTGACGACTTTTTCATGCGCCACGCCCTCGAGTTGGCCCGGGAGGCGGCTGCCGCAGGCGAAGTGCCCGTCGGCGCCGTGCTCGTAGCCAATGGCGAAATCGTCGGACGAGGGCGCAATGCTCCTATAGAGCGTCACGATCCCACCGCTCACGCCGAAATCCTTGCCATGCGGGAGGCCGCGGCAGTTCTGCACAACTACCGCCTCCCCGGCACGACGCTCTATTCTACGATTGAACCGTGTGTCATGTGCGCCGGAGCGCTGGTCGCCGCGCGCGTGGAACGGCTGGTTTTTGGCGCGCGCGACCTGCGCTTCGGCGGAGTCCGCAGCAAGTTCCGGCTCGCCGACGCGGACGTGCTAAATCACCGACTGGCGATCGAGGAAGGCGTTTTGGGAGCCGAATGCGCGGAGCTTATATCGAGCTTTTTCGAACGAAGAAGAACTTAGGCGGCGCGTCCCACAACCGGGAAGCGGAGCCTTTCGGGAAGCATGGAGGGACCGCCGGAACGGGCGGCAACGCGAGGAGCCGATCCCAAACGGGACGGCCCATGGAAATATTCGTCCAAGGGGAATAGCGAATATGGCTCGAGTTCCCGGAAAACCCGTCCGAGCTTTTGTTCAATTCGATAAACCGCGTGAAAGAACGTTCCGCGGTCGATGCCCAATTTGCGGCCGCAAAGCTTCCAGTCCGCTCCCAAAAGGAAGTGGTAGCGGAAAATTCTGTGTTCAAACTCATCCAGCGTCCTGCGCGACACCAGACAGAAATCGGCCAAATACTCCTCGTCCTTTCTTCCCCAGGTCGCGGCCCGCTGCTTGCCGGCGTGGGGCTCGACGGAGATCCGGCTTAAGTACGGCTCCTGCGTCGCGCACCGGATAAAACGGTCGTAGCAGATCCGGAAAATTGCCCGCAAAACGCAATTGCAGGGCGCGAGCGACTTCGTTCTTCCTAAACGCAATCCAGAGCCGTGGCAGTGCGTGCAATTGTGTTTGGCTAGCGCCAATGTTTCCGATCGTGTCCATTCCATTTCCTGTATCCTCTCGAGACTTTGTCCCGGCATATTGCCCTGAAGATAGGCATCCTACGTATGGCCGAAAAGGCCAGTAGAGGTATAGTACGGCCATTCCGTGGATATGTCAAACATTTTCTCGCAAAATGTTAGATTACTTCCGTGTAAACCGACAAAACATGTAGCGCCGTTTCGTCCCAATTGAAGCGCCCGGCACGCCCGCGTCCGGCGGCTGCCAAATTTCGGCGTTTTTCGTCGTTTACCAGTAATTCCCGCAATCCACGAGCGATATCGAACACATTATCGGGCGTGACGAACTCCGCCGCATCCCCAAGGGCTTCCACCAGGGCCGGAAGATTCGACGCCACCACTGGTGTGCCGCACGCCATCGCCTCCAGCGGGGCCAGTCCGAAGCCCTCGTAAAGAGATGGAAAAGCGAAAATCAGCGCCGCTCGATAAAACACCTTCAGCGTCTCAATGGGAACAAAGCCCAGAAACCGGACGCTCGACTCGACCCGGGTGGCGATCACCGCGCGCCGGACAGATGGATTGCGCGATAAGTCGTCGCCGATGATCACCAGACGCAAATCCCGGTACGCAGGATGGTTTTCGAAGTCGCTGCGCAACACCGCGAAGGCCTCTACCAGCCGCGACACGTTTTTCTCCGGCCGGACATTTCCGGCGTAAAGAATAAAAGGGGCGCGAATGGAGTAGCGTTCTAAAACCTGCTGATGTTCAGTATCGTCGTGATTTTGAGTAAAAGCGGGGTCCGGAGCGCTGTAGATCGTTCGGATGCGCCGGCGGTCTATCGGCAACACCGCCTCCAAGTCGCGCCGCGTCGTGTTCGAAACCGCGATGATGCGCGCGGCCCGCAGCGCCCCGCGGCGGTAGCGTTCTTCGTGCAGAGTCCCCCGAAGGTCCTTATGCGCGCGGAATAGCACGCTGCTCATGTCGTGGACCGTGACGATATAAGGACGGGGCATCCAATACGCGACGGAATTCAGAGGAATATGATAAAGATTCGCCCGGAATCTCCGCAGAAAATAGGGAAATGCGATATTGTGAAAAACATCGGTGTCGCGACGCGAATACGCGGCCGTCTGGAAATTGGGCGGAAGGCCGGCGAGCTCGATGCAATTCTCGGGGCGCGCGATCAGCGTATACCGGTTCTCATGGTCGATCCGGGCGAGCGCGCGCACCAGATTTCGGATGTAGGTGCCGATGCCGAAATCGCGCCAGCGCCGAACGTCGATGACCGCATGAAAGGACGGCATGGCAAGTGGGTAAATGCGGGCGCGCCCGCGGCCTAAACGCGCACGGACGATAACGCCGCTCGATCATCCGCTCCGCCCATCTTCCAGGCGTACAGCGGAAACCTCGCGGTCAGCGTGGAGACTTGGCGGCGAACCTCGGAAAGAACGGTTTCGCTGGAAATGTTTTCGAGCACCTGGGCGATCAACAAACCCACCTCGCGCATCTCCGTCTCCCCAAAGCCTCGCGTAGTCACAGCGGGGCTGCCAAACCGCATCCCGCTGGGATTTAACGGCGGATTGGTGTCGAACGGAATCGCGTTCTTATTGGCGGTAATGTAAGCCCTGTCGAGAGCCGCCTCCGCCTCTTTTCCACGAACGCCCTTTGCGAATACGTCCACCAGCAGAAGATGAGTGTCCGTGCCGCCGGAAACGACGCGGCATCCCGCCCCAGCCAGACTGGCGGCGAGCGCCTGCGCGTTCTTCAGCACTTGCCGCGAATAGTTTACAAATTCGGGCTCCAAGGCCAGTTTGAAACACACCGCTTTGGCCGCGATGATGTGCATAAGAGGGCCGCCCTGGACGCCAGGGAAGACGCTGCGGTCAATCGCCGCGCCATATTTTTCCCGCGCGAGAATCATGCCGCTTCTCGGACCTCTAAGAGTTTTGTGAGTCGTGGATGTGACTATATCCGCATGCTGGCACGGATTTGGATGAAGTCCGGCGGCCACCAGGCCCGAAAAATGGGCCATATCGACCAGCAAAATAGCCGAAACAGCGTCCGAAATTGCACGAAATTGCGCAAAATCGATCGTGCGCGGATAGGCGCTGCCGCCCGCGATGATCATCTTCGGCTTATGTTCGTCCGCCAGGCGCGCCAAGGCCTCATAGTCGATGCGCTCGTCTTGGCGGCTCACGCCATAAGGGACGATTTTGTAACGCTGTCCCGAAAAATTCAGATGGTGGCCGTGCGTCAAATGGCCGCCATGAGCCAGATTCATCCCCAGAACGGTGTCGCCGGGGTTGAGCACGGCCGCGTAGGCAGCCTCGTTCGCCTGAGAGCCGGAGTGGGGCTGAACGTTGACATACTCGGCGCCAAATAACTTACGCGCGCGGTCCCGCGCAAGGTTTTCCACAGCGTCGGCGTGCTCGCATCCGCCGTAGTATCGCTTGCCCGGATAGCCTTCCGCGTACTTATTAGTGAAAACGCTGCCCGCGGCCTGCAAAACCGCCTCGGAGGTGAAGTTTTCGCTGGCGATCAACTCCAGACGCGAATTCTGCCGCTCGGTTTCCTCGCGTATCTGTTCATATACTTCGGGATCGGCCTCAGAGAGCGGGCGGGACATGCGCACTTGCTCGGCGGAGCGGTTCACGGCATTGATTCTAGCAGCTACTTCTGAGAAGCTACTTCTGGCTCAGGCCTCCGTCCACGGCAAGCACCTGACCCGTAACGAAATTGGTCGTGGTCAGGAAGAAAACCACCGCGTCGGCAATGTCGTCAGCGGTTCCCGCCCGGCAGGCCGGCGTTTTGGCGATCAAACGGCGAATGCGATCGTCCGGCTCGCCGAACGGAATTACTCCCGGCGCAACAGAGTTCACCGTCACCTTCGGCGCAAAAGACTTGGCCAGCGCGCGCGTGAGCATGATCACTCCAGCCTTGGAGGCGCAGTAGTGCGCGTGCTGGCTCCAAGGCCGCAGACCCCCTAGCGAACTGAGATTCACGATGCGTCCGCCGCCTGCATCCAGCATTCTTCGGGCGGCCTGCTGGCAGCAGAAGAAAGTGGCTTTCAGATTCACCGAGTGGATGAAATCCCAATCGGACTCGGTCACGGCCAGCGGATCGATGCGCGTAAATCGCGCGGCATTGTTGATCAAGCCGTCAATTGGGCCGCAAGATCGCTCGACATCAGCAAAAAGCTTTTCAATCTCCGGGACCCGCTCCAGATTTGCGCGAAACAGCGGCGCGCCGCCGCATTCGGCCGCTGTCGCCCTCGCTTCTTCTTCCGAGCCATGATAATGAATGGCGACGCGCGCGCCCTCTTTGGCCAGCCGGAGAGCGATACCCCGGCCGATGCGTTTGGCGGCCCCCGTGACGAGAATCACGCGGCCCTGGAGCGAGCTCATTTAGTGGTCCCGATCGGTGACCAAGTCCGTCAGCGCGGCGAGGGCGGTCCGGTACCTTGATTCTGGAAATTCCAAAATAATCTCGCGGGCCTTTTTGGTGAAAGATTCGGCTCGCTCTTGCGCCCTCTCGATTCCGCGATGCCGGTGCAGAATTTGCAGAATCTTGCCGAAAGGCGCCTGATCGTAGTTGCCGTCGGCCAAAACCGTTTCCACCAGCTTGCGTTCTTCCGCGCCGGCGGATTCGAGCGCATAAATCAACGGCAGCGTGACCTTACCCTCGCGCAGATCGTTGCCCACCGGCTTGCCTAAAATCTTTTCCCGCGAAGTAAAATCCAGCACGTCGTCAATTAACTGAAAGGCAATGCCGAGATTCCATGCATACTCGCCGAGCCGGGCTTCTTCGGTATCTCCCGCGCCTTGCGCCAGCGCCCCCAGTCTGGCGCAGGCGGAAAATAAGCTCGCGGTTTTGCGGTCGATCAGCTCCATGTAGTCGGCCTCGGTCACGCCGATCTTGCCGAGGCGCTCGAGTTGGAGAAGCTCGCCTTCCACCATCATTTGGGTCAGCTCGATCAGCACGTCGAGGATCGGGAAGCTTCGCTCGCGCAGAGCGACTTGAAAGGCCTGCATGTACAGCCAGTCGCCCGCGAGCACGGAGGTATGGTTGCCCCAAACTACGTTGATCGAAGGCCGCCCGCGCCGGGTCTTGGCCATATCGATCACGTCGTCGTGGATCAAGGTCGCGGTGTGAATCATTTCCACCACTGCGGCCATGCGGATCAAGCCTGGATTCGATTCTCCGAACTGCCGCCCGCACAGCAGCACCAGGATGGGTCGCAGACGCTTGCCTCCGCCGGAATGAAGATATTGTCCGATGTAGGTGATAGCGTCGACCGACGCGATGGATTCGAGCCCGATTTCGCGCTCAGCCTCAGCGAGGTCGTCGCGAACGAGATCGAAGATTTCGACTGCCGTGAGCGCTTGTCCGATGTGGCCGAGAGCCATGAAGCCCTGAGTCTAGCAAAATGCGGCAGTGGTTATCCTCAGGAGGCTTACGGCGGAGTGCGCTACATGCTGCGCAAGCAGCAATCGCGTCGATGCGCGGACAATTGCGCGATCAGGATCGTCCTTTTAAAGAGCCGCCACGTCGGATCAGGCGAGGGCGGCCAAACCAGGGTTTTCAGGAAGTCTACCGGAAAGAGAGCGCCGGTTCGGCGTGTGCGTACTTGGTTTCTGGTAGGCGCGACAGGACGCGAATGTGTCTAGCATCGTCGCTCCTCGTTTTACCCCGTCTTAACTAGTTGATTCTAATGCGATCCTGAAAGCTTCGTGTTTCAGCGAGATGTTATCAGAATGTTATCAAAACCGGCTTGAGGGGCCTCGCCTTCGGGCCGGTTTTTTTGCAAATTTGCCACTCCATCACCGGCTTCAACGCTACTATGACCCTCTCCGAGACCCAAGCCAGCCGGCCTCCTGAGAGAGACCGTTCGGTCATGTCCCACTGGCTCCGGGCTTCTCTCCACTACCCAGATCACCTTTCCCTGCATGCCGTGCCCACTACCCCGGTGGATCGAACGGTGCGTATCGGTGATTCATTGGTGCGCTCCCACACCGGGCTCTTCCCGATTCGCTCTGGCCTTCCCGGCGCACACAACCGGTCGGCATCCACGGCTTTATGTTTCGAGGCTTGCTCAGGCTTCACTCGCGTTACGGCCTACAGTTTTGCTCGCCCACTTACGTGGACTCTGTCACGAGGCTCCAGCCCAGGCGGTTCACCCACCCAAGCCACTCGTCAGCTACCCAGGCATCCGATTCCTCCTGGCGTGGGACTTACACCCACTGGTAATCTGCGCCCTAGAGACGCACGTGCGCGACATGGAAGTGAAACTAGGCCGCCCGGCGCTTCTCCCAGTAGTCCTCGAATCGCCCGTTGAGATGACAGCAGCGTAGTGCAAGAATGGCATTGGCTCCCCGCACTGTCCAAAACATGCCGGACCGTTTGAGGCGAGAGCCGATGACGGTTTTGCAGCCGGCCTCGATGACACCCGATCCCACGAATAGATGTTGCTGGCGAAACTTGGGATAGCGCATGCGCGCGGCATTCCTTTCGAAGTACTCTATCTCGATGCGGATCTTCTCCGCGACTGCGGCATCGCGGGTTTTGACGGACCGCAGCGACTCCACGAGTTTTTCGATCTTGCCCTGGTCGAGCCAACGCTTCTGATGCACTCTCATCCAAGCCTGTTGTTGCTTCTCATCGGTGGGATACAAGCGATGAGCCAGTTCCCAGAGGTGTTGGCGGGCATGATACAGATCGACGATTTGAATCGCACCGGGAAAATGCTCCCGCGCGAGGTTCCAAATCCATTCGGCGCCGTCGCCGATAACGACCTTCTTGTGAGCCCGGCTCACAGCTTCGTTTCCAGGCCTCCACATACAGACGCCGGCCGAACTCCTCGGCGGTTTCGATAGCGCAGGTATAGGTGGTGGAGTCGGGATCACGGATGGGGTGGCCTTCCTCATCCCATTGGGTTTGAGTGAACACGCAGCCCAACTCGCTTCGCGCGTATGCGCGGGCTGTCCGTCGCGTTTGCCGGGCGCCCTTCGGTTTCTTTGTTCACCATCGGCACCCCAGTTCCATCCATTTGCACGTACAGAATGGGAACCGGCTCGCCGAGCACCAGCGGCAGCTCTAACTGCACGGCTCTTTGAATCTCCTGCCGTTGCTGGCCTGCGAGATCTTCTCCGATGGCCTCCGCCACGCGCTCCACCGCCTTGGTGGTCACCTCCAGACCGGCCAACACCTTCATCTGCTCGCGGCCCCGCTCGAACGGCGCTTCCTGACCCACCAGAGCATGCATGCGGCGCACTCCCGGAGAAAACTCGGTATTCTCGATGTCCATTTCGGCATCGGCGGGGAACTGGCCTTCGCCGCAGTGCGGGCACAGAAAGTAAGGCCGCGCGACCGTGACCTGGCCGACCATGGTCTGAATCTTCTTGGAGCGCAACTCGCGGTAGTGCGCTGGCTGGCCGCAGCGGCAGGGGACGGTGCGCTGGTCCTCCGGCGGGGGTTCCAGCCTCAGCAGTTCCCCCAGCGCCGCCGCTCCGGCCTCATGCATGCCCGAGCGAACCGCGCTCTCCCGGGATTCCAGACTGGGTCGTCCGCTCTTGCGCCATTGCTGGAACACCACGCGCAACACTCGGTCTAGTTCCCGCGCGACCTCGCGGTGGACCGCTTGCGCCGTTTTTTTTCCTGCGGCGTGAAGCTCTCCTCCGCCGGGCGCGCTTGGCAAATCTGCTCGTTGATCTCCACCACCGCGCGGCTGAGCCGTTGCCACTCTCGGAAGGCTGCGATCTCGCGCTCGACTTTGCGCTGCGCGGCGAGACTGGCAAAGCTCTCGGTAACCGTCTTACGGTTCTTCTTGTAGGTCAACCGCGGATGAGGACTATGGCCTCCATCCTTTGGCCGATGGCAATGGCAATTACGATTGCCGCACTTACCTCCGGTTCCCGTAATGGAGCCTGCGCGGAAATCTCCCAATTCGACAATCCGCTGGAGCAGCGCCGCTCGTTGCTGCTCCAACTCGGGTAGCGACTGGGGCACGGGCACCTCCTCTTACCGAGCGTATCACATACGCTCGGTATAAGCGCCCCAAAAAGAAACCGACAAATATTCCACTTCCATATCGCGCACCCGCGGCCTGTCGCGGCCTTGACGGCGCCGAAATTCGGGAGTAGACTCGCTCAAAGTCTCTTGAGAGAGGGGAATTTCATGCGTGCAACCGCAACCATAGCTTGCTTTGCGTTTTCTTTGATCGCCTTCGCTCAGTCCGACCGCGGGACCATTACAGGTACGATCGCCGATCCGGCAGGAGCCGTCGTCTCCAGCGCTCCCATTGAGGTAAAGAACGTCCAAACCGGAGCTGTGTACCAGGTTGGCAGCTCGGCCACCGGAAATTATGTGGTGCAGGTTCCCACGGGTTCCTATGAAATGTCGGTGACGGTTCCGGGCTTCAAAAAATTCATCCGCTCAAACCTTGTGGTCCCTGTGGAGCAGACTTTGCGAGTCGATGTGACGCTGGAGGTCGGCTCGAACGCCGAATCGGTGACAGTCACCGAAGCGGCTCCTCTGCTGAAAACCGAAAGCGGCGAGCTGAGTCATAATGTCACCTCGGAGAGTCTCAACTCTTTGCCGATATTGGGCATCGGAGCGGGGAACGTCGGAGCTACGGGAATCCGCAGTCCATATTCGGTGATGAACATGCTGCCCGGCGCCAACTGGATGCCCGACGCGACCATCCGCCTGAACGGCATGGAAGGCAATTCCGCCGCGCTGCGCGTGGAAGGGCAGGACGCCACCGCCACGATCTCTCTGGGAGCGACTTCGCAAACCGAGCCGAGCGTCGAAGCCACCCAGGAAGTCGCGATTCAAACCAGCAACTACGCGGCCGAGTTCGGACAAGCCGGCGGCGGCCTGTTCAACTTCACCATGAAGTCCGGCGCCAATCAGTTCCATGGGACCGCCTACGACTATTTCGTGAACGAAGCTCTGAACGCGGGCACTCCGTTCACGGATGACGGCAACGGCCATCTGCTGCGGCCGCGCGCTCGGCGCAACGATTATGGGTTCAGCGTGGGAGGGCCGGTTTGGATTCCGAAGGTTTATAACGGCCACGACAAAACCTTCTTCTTCTTTAATTGGGAACAATATCGCGAGACGCAGGTGGTCAATAACCTGCCGTTGACGGTGCCCACGCTGCCATATCGCGACGGGAATTTCGAGCAGGCCTTAACGGGAAGAATGCTGGGCACGGACGGCCTGAACCGTCCTTATCAGGAGAATGAAATTTACGATCCCAACACGGAGCGCGTTATCGGTGGCGTCCGCTATCGCGACCCGTTCCAGAACAACACGATTCCCTTGCAAGAGATCGATCCGGTGGCGCTGAAGATCCAGGCCTATCTCCCCAAGCCCACCAACTCCGGCTTGACCAATAATTACATTCCGGCGTTCAGCAATTCGCGCGTGACCAGCATCCCGTCCGTCAAAATCGATCACTCGATCAACTCGCGCTTCAAGCTCTCCGGTTATTGGTCGCGGACGAAAACGGATTCGCCCAACAACCAGGGGCTCAGCTACCCGATCGCGAGCGCTGTCGGCAACCATGTGACGGCCGACACCACTCGCATCAACGCGGATTACACACTCACGCCCACTCTGCTTCTGCACATCGGCGCGGGATACTTGCAAACGACGAGCGATCCGGAAGTGCAGTCCTTCGACAATTCGCAGATCGGCTTCCAAGGAACCAACGCGAACCTCTTTCCTTATTTCTCGGTGCTCGCGGTGGCGCAGGGCGGCATGGTGCCGTTCGGCCCCGCGTCCGACTTCCGGATCAAAAACCTGAAGCCGACCGGATCGGCCGCGATCACGTGGGTGCGCAACAATCACACCTATAAATTCGGCGGAGAACTGATCGTGAACGGATATCAGTCGTTCAGCCAGACCTATTCTCCCGGAAACATGCTGTACAGTCCCACACAGAGCGGATTGCCTTCGTTGAACGGCGTTTCGCTCCCCGCCAGCGTTGGCTTTAACTACGCCAGCTTCCTGCTGGGATCGCCGAATAGCGGGTACGATAGCGTGCCGGCCGCGCTCCGGACCGGCAATCATTCGATAGCGGGTTTCGCGCAGGACAGTTGGAAAGTCACGCGCAAGCTGACCGTAGATTACGGTCTGCGCTACGATTTTCAAACTTATTTGAAAGAGCATGACGGGTACATGTTCAACGTCTCCATCTCCACCCCGAATCCCACCGCGGGCGGTCTTCCCGGCGGCATCATTTTCGAAGGCTACGGAGGCGGGCGCTGCAACTGCGCGTTCGCGCACAACTATCCGTACGCATTCCAGCCCAGGCTGGGAGTCGCTTATCAAATCGACCCCAAGACGGTGTTCCGCGTTGGCGCGGGCATCTCCTACGCCAAAACCAGCAACGATGGATCGAAGGCCAGCAATTTCGGGTCGACCAAGCCGTTTAACGCGCCAGCCTATGGGACGCCTCCGTTCACGCTGGCGGGCGGCATGCCTTATCGGATTCAATTCCCGAATTTCGATCCCGGCCAGCAGCCGTTGCCGGGAACCGTCGGCAACCCCACCAACATGGTGGACCGCAACGCCGGGCGGCCCGCGCGCATCTGGCAATGGAGCATCGGTCTTCAGCGGGAGATCACGCGGGACCTGATGGTGGAGGCGGCTTATGTCGGCAATAGGGGCGTATGGTGGGCCGCGCAAACTTTAAGCCCGTGGGCCTCCGATGCGATTCCCTTTTCGACTCTACAGGCGCGCGGACTCGACCTGAACAATCCGGCCGATCAAAAGTTGCTGGCATCGCCGCTCAATTCCTCGTTGGCCATCACGCGCAACTTCGGCACGCCTCCCTACCCGGGCTTCCCCACCGGATTGACCGTGGCGCAAGCGCTGCGCCCGCTGCCCGAATACACGGGCGTGGTGCAGACCTGGACTCCTCTGGGCGACACTTGGTACGATGCTCTGCAAGCGAAAATGACCAAGCGTTTCTCCCACGGTCTGGACGCTTTGGTGACCTATACGTGGTCCAAGAGCCTGGGGTTGGGCGCGGAAGACAACAACAACTACGCCTCGCCCACCACTCCGGTCGTCAACGACGTATTCAACCGGCAGAATAACAAGACTCTCTCGGGATTCGATCAACCGCAGACGTTGATTTTCGCCGGGAACTACACGACCCCGAAAGCGTGGGCTGGAGCTTCGGGTTTCACAGGCAGAGCGGCGTCCTGGCTGGCCCGCGATTGGACCCTCGGCGCGGTTCTACGCTATGCCAGCGGAATGCCATTTAAAGTCCCTAGCGCGACCACCGGTCTGGCATCGTATATTTTTCAAGGCACCACGGTGGACCGAGTGCCGGGGCAGCCCCTCTACACCGTCGATCTGAACTGTCACTGCTACGATCCGAACGCGACATTCGTGCTGAATCCGAACGCGTGGGTGAACCCGCCGGTGGGGCAATTCGGCACGTCGAGCGCGTACTATTCCGATTACCGGATGCAGCGGCGTCCGCAGGAGAGCATGAGTCTGGCGCGCACGTTCCGCTTCAAGGAGCGCGCCAGCATCACCATACGCGCCGAGTTTCTCAATATATTCAATCGCGCCGGATATAACGTGCCATCCAGCGGCAACGCATTCGCTACTCAAACCACGAAGAACGGTCAGACGACGGGGGGCTTCGGTTATATCAACCCGGCCGTGGTTGGCGCGGCGGCGACCAATCCAGCGGCAGCGACCGCGGCGACCTTCGCCACGCCTCCGCCGCGTCAGGGCACGTTGGTGGCGCGGTTTCAATTCTGAGGAGCGAAACCGCGCGAACGGCCGGCGGTCGCGGCTAACCGGATTGCGTTTTCATATTCATCTGGAACAGTTCGCTCTTCACGGGCGTAGATCATCAGCCTTTCCGTCATCACCCGGACGAACCGAAGCGAGTAGCGCAGCAAGGCCTCGCGCATTCCTTTGACTCCGTCCAGTTTCGTTCCGTCCAACAGGTAGCCGGTGGCATCGATGGGGTCGACGCCGTCCGTGGTGCGCCACTGCCGAATGGCGTCGAAATTCTCAATCGAAAAGCCGATGGGGGTCATGATCTTGTGACAGCTCGCGCAAGGCTCCGCGGCGCGCCGCGAACGAACTTTCAACCTTTCATCAAATGCGCCAGCCAGACGTCCAGCACGGCAGCGCGGCCCTGGTTGCGCACCGCATCCAGCGCTTCTTCGATAGCCGGATTCAACTCCGATGGCTCTTTCACGATGCGCGCGTAAGCGCCTCCCGCGGCGGCGGCGATTCCCGAATAGTCGGGCGGCGGGTCGAAGGCGACGCCGAGATCGTCCGCTTTGCTCGCGAATCCCTCAGGGTGCACAGCAAGCGCCGAATATCTGGGAGCGCGCCAGCCTCGATTGTTGTAGACCACTTGCAGAAATGGGGTTTTGTAATGCCGCGCGATCCAGTGCACCGTGGAAGGCTGGCTGAACATATAGGAGCCATCGCCGGTGAGGCTCACGACGGTTTTGTCCGGCGCGGCCAGCTTTATCCCGATCGCGGCGCCGCCATTCCACCCCAGTGAGCTTGCGCCGCTGGTGAATATTCGCCGGGGCTGCGTGGCGCCGATGTGATTGTGAATCGCCGAAGAATTGGTGATGCCCTCGTTTAGCACAATCGTGTCGCGTTCGATGTGCTTCCGCACACACGCGGTCAGGTATTCGGCGGTGATGGTTCCGTTTGCGGGCGCTCCTTCGCGGATCGCAAGCTGAGCGTCTCGATCCTTGTGAAGACGCTCGTAACGGTCCTGGCGTTCCTTGACTAGTTCGGCCTCGACTCCGGAACCCAGCCGGTCGTGGATCTGGCGCAGCGCCGTGGCGCAATCGGCGCGGAACACGCGCTTCGCCGGGATGTACCACAAAGGCATGTTCTCCTTCAGCGGGTCGATGTCGATGTGATAGATGCGCGCCCGAGGATTGGGCGCGTTCTTCGAAGGAATCCAGGGCACATCGCTATCCAAGACCAGAACGAAATCCGCTTCCGCGAGAGCCGGATTCTGCACCGGCTCATTCCCCTGCACTCCGACGTAGAGCGGATTGTTGGATGGGAAATTCAGATAGGTCGCGACCGATTCCAGGACGCCCATACCGGTGCATCGCGCTAGCCTGACCAGTTCCTCGACGGCTTCGGGATTGCGGCCGAGATAAGAGGTAACCGCCAACGGACGGCGGGCCGACCGCAGCTCGTGCGCAATTTCCTCCACGCCATTGGCCGGAAGCGCGACCGGTTCGATCAGGGCCCAGCGCGCGGGATCTACTTCGATCCGCGGAATCTCTTCCTCCATCGCCTCCCGCGGGCTCATCAGATACGCCGGTCCTTTGGGGTCGCTATAGGCGAATTGCAAAGCGCGGTGGACCATTTGTTTGATGTTGCGTCCGGTGCGAAGCTCGTTTTCGTACTTCATGTATGGCCGCACGATGCCGCGCTGATCGAAAACGTCTTGCAGCCAGTGAATGTACTCGTTGCGCGTGCCCCGGAGTTCACCCTCCTGCGTATACGGCGACGCTCCCGCGAAGATCAGCACTGGAACACGGCAGCGCGACACGTTGTGGACTGCGCCCGCCAGCGATTGCGTTCCGCACTCGACATGCACCACCACGGCTTGCGCGCGGCCGGTGAACTGCGCGTATCCTTGCGCGCACGCCAGCGCCACCATCTCGTTGGGGCAGGTAACCACCTTCGGCGCCGGCGCGCCCTCCGCCTTGGCTTGGGCGAGAGCTTCGATCAGGGCCGGATGATCGCTGCCGAAGTTCGCAAAGATGTAGGAAACGCCGGCATCGTGAAGCGCCTCGACAAACGCAGAGCTGGCTGTGTACATAGGCAATGCCAACCTTATCACAGGGCGCGCGCGGGACATCGCCAGGAGCGCGTGACGCGGCGACATCGCCCGGCGCTTCTATCTGCTACTATTTGGTCATGACGATTTCGCTTTCTCCATTGGTCCGCGCGCGGAGCGCCGCGCGCTTCGGTCCGCGCGGATGAATCCACGAGGCTTTCAACCCCGCCGGCCGAGGATCCGGGAGAATGTGAACGAGGCGATTCGCGTGCGCGAAGTTCGAGCCGTATTTCCCGACGGTAGCGTCGAAATCATGCCCACGCCCGCCGCCGTGCGCAAGGCTCAGGATTTGGGCCTCGATCTAATCCTGATCGCGCCCACCGCGGAGCCCCCCGTCGCCAAGGCGATGGACTACGGGCAGTGGCAATACGAAAACAAAAAGAAGCAGCACGAACAGAAAAAAAAACAGCACGTGATTCAGGTGAAAGAGCTGAAATTCCGTCCTAACACCGACGATCACGACTACGAATTCAAAAAAAACCACGCCATCCGTTTCCTTCAGGAAGGCAATCGCGTAAAGGCCGTGGTGCAGTTCCGCGGACGCGAGATCGCGCACGTGGATTTAGGCAAGAAACTGTTACTGCGATTTGCGGCGGATCTTTCGCAGCACGGCTCCATTGAGGGCCAGCCGAGGTTGGAAGGGCGCAACGCGCACGTGCTCCTCAGCCCGGTGAAGACGGCGGTCCATCCCGGCCCGAAAGACAAAGGCAGTCCGCAACCCCCACGCGCCGATCGGCCCGAGTAGCGAGAGCAGAAGCCTCCCGAGCACGGCGACGGAAACCCCGTCTGATCGCGCTAGCGCCAGTGACCGCGCCGGTAAGCCCACCGGTTGCCGTGACGCTCCCAACCTCCATTCACCCACGCCGCTCCCCGTCGCGGTGGACGTTCCCAGCGCCCTGGCGTCCAGACGTAGTTTCGGCCGCTGTATCCCCAATATCCGTTAATCCACACGTAGCCCGGTCCGGGCGCGACACCAAAGGCTTCCACTCGCACGGGCGGGGGCGCCGCTGGCGCGTAGTAAGCGTAACCGACTCCGCACGCCGATAACGAAATCGCTCCCAGCGCCAGGCTCAACAACCATGCATGTCTCATCTGCCCTCCTAATTGCGAGACGCCCCGGGGCGACGGACTGTTGCCCGCTTCATCTTTCGTTAACCTTAAGAGATTTTTAGATTTAAGAGGGACACTGCCTGCCGGACTATCGGTTGACTGCCGGGACTATCGCTTGAGAGGATCTTCCACCCATGGCGGAGTGGCTTCCATCAGCCGCCCCAGATCGGGCTCGATCTCTTCCATTTTGCGTTTCATTTCCCACGCGATTTTGCGATAACTGAAGTGGCCTTTCACGCCGCTGCGCAGACGGCAAATATATTCCGCTTCCGCGAAATCCATTTTGAAAAGGAATCGCGAGCGCGCCGCGAACGGCAGAAGATAATGCGCTTCTACCCCGGCGATCACGCCGATGGTCTCGAATGTTTCCGCCATCGTCGCCGCGAACAAGTTTTCCAATCCGGCTTCTTTCAGCGCCTCCGGCGTATCGAAGCCGAGACGGCCCGTATAGGGCTGGCGAAATTGCTGGCAGCGGCGATGGCGATGCAAGTCGCGATACGCGCCGATATCCATCGCGATGTCGAACGCGTACGTAGCCGCGCGAAAAGACCGCGGCAATTCGTCGTGACGGGCTCGCGATCCCAGCCCGATATCGACCACCTCGTTACGCCGCGCCGCGGACCAGCTCCGCGCGACCTCGTATAGCTCCCGGAACGGCCGCTCGGTGACTGGATAAAGCAACGTCGCGACCGCTTCGGAATGCGCGTCGTCGGGACGAAGAAGATCGACGGCCTCGCAAGACGCCGCCGCGGGCGCGGGAAGATTTTGCGCGGCCCAAGCCCTCAGATCTTCGCGCGATTTGCTGGCCTGCTCGTCTGGATCGACGTGGCGCGCAAGCGTCGGGGCAACCGGTTCGGCGCCTGCGCCCTCATCGAGAGCGCATTCGGGAGGAGCGGCGCACGCGGCGGCGATCTCGCCGGCAAGCTCCCGCACCTCCGCGTATTCGGACGTTTTGAGCCGGCGTACTTGCCGTTCCAGAGTACGGATGCTGGTAACTTGCCCGACCCCCGTCGGGATACCGAAAAAAAGGACGTAGCGGGCCACATCGAACGCCCGCGCGGAGATGTTGCGGAGGTAGGCGTCCGGCTTCATGTCATCGGGGCGTGGTAGTTTCTCAACCAGGAAATCGCACATGCGCTTGTGGATCTGGTGATAGGCGTCCAGCAATCGCAACGCTTGCGACGCATAGGACGCGGCGTCCTTTTCGCTCAGCCCCGGCGGCGTAATGAATCCACTCCGCGAGAAATCCTGATAGCGCGAACTGCGCGCCTGTCCGTCCCATAACTGCTCGTCCTCGATCTCGGTGGCCGCAAGCTCGGAAACGCCCTCGAAACACATCACCACGTGACCCAGATCGGCGATGGAGGCGTGGCCGTACTGGAAATAGAAGCTTTCGAGAAATTTCGCGGAGTCGTGCGTTCGCACCCACTCGATGGAATCGCGGATGGAATCGGGCGAGCGGCTGTATCGCGCCAGCGCGTATGCGCTTTTTTCCGGGGGCATGGGCGCCACGGCGATGACGCGGGGCATTTTCAAACGGCTATCATAGCGAAATCCGCATCATGAATATTCGAATTAAGAGATTGCATTCCGACGCGCACCTTCCCGTTTACGCCCACGGTCCGCTCGAAGACGCAGGCCTGGACTTGCGCTCGATCGAACGAGTGGCGCTCCGGCCCGGCATCGCGCGGGCCGTGCCAACAGGCCTGGCGATCGAGTTGCCTCCCGGCTTTGAGGCACAGGTCCGGCCGCGCAGCGGCCTCGCATTGAAGCACTCCCTCACCGTCAACTTCGGCACCATCGACCCCGGATATCGCGGTGAGATCCGGGTGGTGATGTTTAATCTCGGGCGCGAGGAATACATCGTCGAGAAGGGTGACCGGATCGCGCAATTGGTCATCGGCCGCTATGAGGGCATCGAATGGGAGGAAGGCGAGCTAGGCGATTCGGCGCGCGGCGCGGGAGGGTTTGGATCGTCGGGACGATGACGAACGCGATGCTTTATTTCGCGC
This sequence comes from Bryobacteraceae bacterium, assembly GCA_036557165.1. Lineage (GTDB taxonomy): Bacteria > Acidobacteriota > Terriglobia > Bryobacterales > Bryobacteraceae > Palsa-187. The sequence goes on along the minus strand of DATBIA010000058.1, from coordinate 21,756 downwards.
CTGCCGCGATCTTGTTCTTGTATTCGGGATACATCGTTTCCGCCCCGCCCAGGGCCGCCCCTTGCGGCACGTGGTAGCGGCTCGCGAACTCAGAAACGAATGGATTCTCGCCCGGCATATAGCTGGGGACCTTGCCGTGGGGCCGTCCGGGCGTCTCGTCCACATATTCGCAAGGCCACAACCAGTTGCCGTCGGAGCCTTCGTTCAGCAGATAATCCTGGCTCTTGATGAGCGGCTCGGTCAGATACACGGGATCGTTGGCGATGGTTACGTGCGTCAGGTGATTGCCGTGACGGATGAAATGCTCGGTCAGCGTCATCAGATCGCTTGAAGGCAGCCCATTGCGCCGGGTCCAGCCTTGCTTAATGTGCGTGGTGCTGACCGTGAGAATATTGCCTTCCCACTTTCCCGTGGAAAAGCCCATCCAGGTATGGGCGGCGTAGTCCGGCGGATGAGGGCGGCCGTCCATGTAGATGGTGCGATTCTGTTCATAGGTGCTGATGTATTCCCGCAGTGCGACTACGTCCTGAGTCTGAGGATCTCGTTCTTCCCAGATGCGGACACGCAGCGGCCCTCGATGGATGTATCCGATGGTATGAACCTGGCACTGATGCTCCGGAAGAGAAAGGCGGTCGGGGTCCCAGCTCAGAGCCCATTGGCGCGCCGCCTCGCTGATCGGCAGGCCGAGATAATCCACTAGGTCGGGGCCTGGGCCCCGCTCGGGTTGATCTTCATGCGTGGCGGGACTCCAATTGCCGGAGAGATCGGCTTGCGCAAACGCCAGGGCCGGCATGAGGAGAACAATCAGGAATCGGCTGTTCACGACCATAGTGGATAGGATATCTCCGGGATCTGCGGTTGCCAAACGCCCCGCGTAAGCTTATTGCGCTCTCAACACGTCTGCAGGCTGGATGCGCGAGATGCGAGCCGCGGCGGCCCAAGCAGCCAGCGCCGCGGCGCAAGATAGCGCGATGGCCGCCAACACGACCGCAGCCACGGAAGCCGCGCCGACGCCTTGAATTGAGGCACGCAGCAGGATCGCTCCCCAAATCGCGGGCGCCGCGCCCGCTGCCGATCCCACGGCTCCGATGAACAGTCCTCGAAGCGCGAAAGCGCCGATCACGCGGCTGGGCCTGGCGCCGACCGCGATACGGACCGCGATTTCTTTCCTTCGCTGCGCCACGCGATAGGCGCTGGCGGCGAAGATTCCGGCGAGCGCCAGAAACAGGCTGAGCAGGCTCACCGCCGCGGTCGCCTCCGCCGCCGTGCGGATCTGCCGAAGTCCGTTTTCCACGTGCTCTTGCATCGTTTCGACCCCGTAGACCGGCGCTTCCGTTACAACCCGCGCCACAATCTGCCGCAGCGTAGGCACAAAGGCGAGCGGAGCGCCGCCGGGCCGAATGTGAAGCGTTATGCCGCCGATAGTTCCGTACCTTTGCAGCAGCGGAAGAAACAGGCACGGCGTCACGGCTTCGGCTTCGCCCAGCGGACGATAGCGGGCGTCGCGTACAATCCCGACGACTTCCCTATCCGCAGGTTCGCCACGGACCCGCAGCGTGCGTCCCAAAGGGTTCTGGTTGGGCCACAGCAGGCGCGCGGCGGATTCGTTCAAAACCGCCACCGGACGCGAACTGGTGTCGTCGCCGGGCGAAATCGCCCTACCGCTCAGAACCGGCATGCGGAGCAACTCGAAATAGCCGTCGGAAACGTGGCTGGAAGCGAGAGCGCGCCACTTGGCCGCATCCGAATCCGTTAGGACATCGAGCGTCGTCCGCATCGTCGTGGGAATCACCACGTCGGTGGTGATGGCCGCCTCCGGCGCTTCGGTCCGCACTTCCGACAGAAGCGCGCGAATCACCGATGCGGCTCGATCGCGAGGGACATTCGCGCTCAGTAAATCGAGCGATGCGAGCAGGACGCCGCGAGGCTCGAAGCCAAGGGGAGCGGCGTTCAGGTTGTGCATGCTCTGAGCCAGCAGCGCGGATGCGATTAGAACCGTCAGCGCGCAGGCCACCTGGGCCGCGACCAGCGCGTCGCGCCACGACGGGCGGCGGCGCGCATTCGAGCGAGGACGGCGGAAGGAGGATAAGCTGAAGCTTGTCCCGCATAGTGCGGCGGCGAGGCCAGCCAGCATTGCGATTCCGAGCGCGCGCGGATCGGGACTTAAATCAAGCGAAAGCTGAAAACCGCGCGTGATCTGAACCCCTTTCAACCAGGCGGCGGCCCCCAGCGCGACCGGCAGCGCCAGTGCGCAGGCGCACGCCGCCAAAACCACGTTTTCGACGGCGGATTGCTGGAAAAGCCGCGCGGCGCTCGCGCCCACAGCCCTGCGCGTCTCCATTTCCCGGCGCCGCGATTCCGCGCGCGCCAACGACAACGTTGCGAGGTTGAAGCAAGCGACGGCTACCGCCAATCCGGTCACGCCGATCAAGATCCAGAGAAAACGCAACGTCGCTGCGCGATAAGCCGGGAAGAATCGCGCCTCCGCCAAAGGCAGAGCCGTAAAGCGAAGATCCGGGCTTGCAGCCACGCGCGGCGCGATCCCGTCCAACTCCGCCTGAAGCCGCGCCAACGTCGCGCCCGGCCGCAGCCTCGCCACCATCATAAACATCTGCAGTTCTCGGCGATTTTCGAAATCGAGCTTCCGGAAACTGGGAATCATTTGCGGAAGCTGTCGCACAGGAAGCCAGAAAGCCGGGTCGGAATACCAGTCGAGCAGCGCTCCGCGATAGCCTTCGGGCATCACGCCGACGATGGTGAATGCGACGCCGTCAATCCAAACCGTTGAACCTAAAATCGATGAGCCGCGGCGGTAACGGCTTTCCCACAGCGAATAACTCGCCAGCGCGACGGGCACTGCCCCCGGACGGTCGTCTTCGGGAGATAGCGCGCGGCCAAGCGCCGGGACCACGCCTGCGGCGCGGAAGTAATCGCCGGTAACGATTTCTCCATTCATTTGCTCCGGGAATTCGCCGAGCCTTACATTCAGCGGCATGCGCACATAAGCCGCGGCGGATTCCACAACGGGAAGAGAACCGATGTCCCGAAAATCGGGGAGGGAATCGGATAGATACCGTCCTTGCGCGCGCGAGACGGTATAAATGGCGGCGACCCGCCCGGGATCTTTGACGCCGGTGGCCCTGAACAGTACCGCATCTGCTAAAGTCAGGACGGCGCCGGCGCAGGCGATGGCAAGAGCAAGCGGCAGGACGGCCGCGACAGTAAACCAGACGTTGGAGCGCAGTATGCGCAGCGCGAACTGCGCGTCGCGCCAAAGCGCTTCCAGCGGACCCCATCGCATAAACGACTTGGAGTATACCCGGTTTTGGCGCGACCGTTCAACCGCGCGAAATTCAGGCAATCGTACAGCGAGACCGGCAATAGTATCCAGGAGCGGCAATCGCGGCCGGTCAGCCGTCGAGGCTTGCGGCAATGAGTGGACAACACTCCAGTTGCCAACGAATTGGCACTGGGAATTCAGCGGGGTTCTCAGGCAATGCGGCGCCGGAATCCGCGATTTGGCAGACACAGCCGTCGCATTTCGAGTATTTTGTATACTCTAAGATCGACCAAGGAGAAGCGAATGAGCAAAAAAATAATAGCGGTTATGGGCGCGACCGGCTCGCAGGGCGGAGGCCTGGTTCGCGCGATTCAACGCGATAAAAGCGGCGATTTTACGGCCCGAGCGCTTACCAGAGATCCCAACTCAGACAAAGCCAAGGCGCTGGCGGATCTGGGCGCCGAAGTCGTCCAGGTGGATATCGACGACCCGGAAAGCGTCAAAAAGGCTTTTGAGGGTGCGCACGGCGCTTATTGCGTTACCTTTTTCTGGGCTCACTTTTCGCCTGAGAAGGAACAGGCGCAGGCGAAAAGCATGGCCCAAGCCGCTAAGGACACGGGAGTGAAACACGTCATTTGGTCGACACTGGAAGACACGCGCAAATTCATCCCGCTGAGCGACAACCGCATGCCCACACTCCAGGGCAAGTACAAGTGTCCGCACTTCGATTCCAAGGGGGAAGCGAACCATTTCTTTTCGGATTTGGGGCTGCCGGTGACGTTTCTTTTGACCTCGTTCTACTGGGACAACTTCATCAATTTCGGCATGGGACCCAAAAAGGGGCAGGACGGCAAATTGACGCTGACGCTGCCGATGGGTGACGCGAAGATGCCGAGCATGGCGGCCGAGGACATCGGCAAGTGCGCCTATGGCATTTTCAAGCGAGGCAGCGAGTTCATCGGCAAGACCGTGGGCATCGCGGGCGAGCATCCCACAGGCAAAGGGATGGCGGCTGACTTCGCCAAGGCGCTGGAACAGCCGGTGAGCTACAACGCGATTCCTCCGGACGTTTATCGCGGCTTCGGATTTCCGGGGGCGGAAGATTTGGGGAATATGTTCCAGTTCTATCACGATTGCGAGAAGGACTTTGCGGCGGCGCGGAGCCTGGAATTCAGCCGGTCACTGAACCCGGACCTTCAGACGCTGGACCAATGGCTAGCCGCCAACAAGAGCCGCATTCCACTAGACTGATGGAGTGAGATTCCTCGCCGTCGTGGTGGCATGTTTGCCGCTCGCGGGCCAGCCGGTCTCCCCGGCCGCCTCCGGCACAGTGGAAGGCGTGGTGGTGAATAGCGTCACTGGCGTGGGCATAGGCGGCGCAACGGTCCGGTTAACCCTCAAAACCGAGCGCTACGAAACCGTCACCGACGGCGCCGGAACGTTCCACATCGCGGGAATAAAAGCGGGCGATTACATCACCACGGTCGAAAAATCCTCGTTCACTGTTTCTACTCCGCTGGCATTCCGGCGCACTCCCGTGCATGTGCGGGCCGAGAAAGAACCTGTGCGGCTGCGATTCGAATTAATGCCTCCCGCGATTTTGCGCGGTCGCGTGTTCGGAATTGACGGCAAGCCGGCGGCGAAAGTCTGGGTCGATCTGGGAGGCGGCAAGATGGTTCCGTCGGCCGAAGACGGGTCTTTTGAAATCGACGACGCCGAGCCCGGCTCCTACACGCTGGTGGCGCGGCCACGGCAGACCGGCGCCGGATTCGTGCAAGACGGCGTGCGCATGGAGACTCTCCCAACCTACTTTCCTTCCGCGCTCGATCTAAGCGCGGCCCAGGAAATCCGCGTTCAACCGGGCGTCGATCAAGGCGGCTACGATATCCGGCTTCAGGCCGCGCCCGTTTACCGCGTTCGCGGCGCGGTGCTCGATCCCGCGGGCAAACCGGCGGCGAAGGCAGTGGTCGAGATTTTCGCCAAAGCAACGCCCGGGACGGCTCGAGGATTCTTCGCAATCCCATCCGGACCCTTTTCGATCGCCACGGGCGCCGGAACCGCGGGCGCTCGCCCGCTCATTGAACCGGCGGTCACGAAGACAGATGGGTCGTTCGAATTTCCATCGATTCCAGCCGGCGATTGGACTCTCCGCGCCGAATCCGACACCATTCACGACGCGGCCCGCCAAAAGGATGTGATGCTTTACGGCGCCGAATCGGTTGCGCTTGGGCGGGGCGATATCGACGATCTCGCCATCCAGCTTCGGCCCTCGTTCGACTTGGGCTTGAGCTTCGAATTGAGCGATGGCTCGCCCGCGCCGGATAATCTTTCGTTTCAGGTGGCGCTGATTCCGCAAGAGAGCGCGTCGCCGGATCTCGGCTCCCGGCCTCAGCGTGGACCCGGTGGACCCGCGCGGATTGAAAACGTGCAGCCGGGGCAGTACCGCGTCGAGGGGCGAATGTTATTCGACCGGCCCTACTACGCCGCGCGCGTGCTAATGGGCGGCGCGGACGTGACGGGACAGATTGTGCAGCTCTCTCCGGCCTCGCCGCCGGTCCGCGTGGTCCTCGGGCCCGCGGCCACGCTTCGAGGCACAGTGAAACAAGGCGATGGAGCCGCCGTGATGGTGTGGCCGCAATCCACGCTGCCGGGCGATGCCGGCAAGTCCGCTTTATGCGGTGCTGGCGGGGCATTCGAAATGCGAGGACTTCCTCCGGGCGAATACTACGCCGTCGCCGTGGATCGATACGAGCCTCGGGAGATGACCACGGCCGCATACCTCCGCGGCATGATTTCCAAATCGGCCAGCGTCCGGCTGGAAGAGGGAGCTACGGCGTCGCTGGATCTGAGCCTGACGCGCTAAGGCGTGGTTATCCTAGGTGAAATGAAGCTGGCAGCCCTGCTCCTTTGGGTCTTCCCGATCTGGGCGCAGAGCACGGGCTCTCTCGAAGGCATCGTCGTCAATAGCCTTACAGGCGCAGGCATCGGCGGCGTCGTTGTCGGTTTAAATCTTGTCCAAGAGGCGTATCGAACCACCACCGATGCGTCCGGGCGATTTCAGATCTCCGGGATAACGCCAGGCGACTATGATTCCTTTGTTTATAAGGATGCGTTCACTCTTGTTTCTACGCCTCCCTCGATCCACGTTAGCCCTGGCGCGCCGACGCGGCTGCGATTCGAACTCCTCCCTCCGGCGACTTTGCGAGGGCACGTTTACGGGATCGACGGAGAGCCTCTAGCGCACATCCGCGTAGAAGCGGGAGGCAGCGATGCTGCGGGACCCACCGGATCTCAAGCAACCACGGATGAAGATGGCGCCTTCGCGTTGGAGAACCTCACGCCGGGTCCTTACAGCATCCTCGTGTGGCCACCCGCGGCGAACGCGAGTTTCATGCGAGGCGGCACGCGAATGGAGATTCGTCCCACCTATTTCCCTTCCGTGCTCGACCCGGCGGCGGCGCGGGACATTTCGGTTGAATCCGGCGACGACAAGAGCGGCATAGATATCCGGCTGCAGGCCTCGCCAGTGCATCGCGTGAGAGGAGTGGTGCTGGATGCCGAGCGCAAACCGGCTGTAAGGGTCGTCGTGGAGGCTATCCCCAAAGGCGCCTTCGGTGTGCTGGACTACTCGGCCGATTTCGGGCGTTTTTTCATCGCGCCTCACTCAGAACCGATATTCCGTGTACCGATGGAATCTACGGGTACGGGGCCGGATGGAGTCTTTGAATTTCCTTCCCTCCCCACCGGCGAATGGGTCCTGCGCTCTGGGGCTGGCCTCGTGAGCTTGGAAGAAGGGGTGGAGCGATACCGGTTCTATGGCACAGCAACCGCTAGCGTTCGGGATAGCGACATCGGCGATTTGCAAATACGACTTGCGCCCACTTTTGATCTGAACGTAAGGTTCGAATGGAGCGACGGCTCGCCGGCGTCGAACATCAGGCCGTCTGCCCGCCTACTCTCGTCGAACGACGCTTTTCCCGATAGGTTCGCGGGAGGACCAATCGAGCATCTGCCGCCTCAGCGCTATCGCATTCGAACGACCGGATTTGGAAATTATTACGCTTCGCGAATTATGATAGGCGGAACGGATGTAACCGGACAAACGGTCGATATCCCATCCTCTTCGCCGGCCATCCGCGTGATCTTGAGACCGGGCGGGACGCTTCGAGGTACGGTGAAGCAATGCGGGCAAGGCGTCGTGATCGTGTGGCCGCAATCCACGCTGCCGGGCGATGCCGGCAAGTCCGCTTTGTGCGGCGCTGGCGGGGCATTCGAAATGCGAGGACTTCCTCCCGGCGAATACTACGCCGTCGCCGTGGATCGATACGAGCCTCGGGAGATGACTACTGCGGCGTACTTGCGTGGAGTGATCTCCAAAGCCGCCAGCGTGCGGGTGGAAGAGGGAGCTACGGCGTCGCTGGATTTGAGCTTGACGCGCTAGGGCGGATCCCGATCTGGTGAAGGATGCGGTGATCCTCGCCGGTCAACGCGTGCAAAACCGCCGTTCCAGCCAATGTCCGTTGCGTGTAAAGCTTCAAGTGCCCCAGCGCGATCTCCATTCCGGCAAGCTTGTCGGAAGGAAAATCTCCGACGGCGCGGCGCCGTCTCTCTCCAGATAAATCTCCGATTTCGTTCTGAAAAGCGGGGTTGTCCCAAAGCACACGCTCGGTCGCGGGCCTGCCGTGTTGCTCGCGCAGGTAGGACGAGCTTAAGCTCAGCCCGCCTGCGTCGCAAGCTCGTGCCTGACGCCGAGCTGCCGTAGACACCGGTCGATCCAGAGCCGCGTCAGCTTCTCCTGAACGCCGTTAAGCGAAAGCCGCGCTCGGAGTACATCGAAATCGACCCGGTCCAGCGCCTGGTCCTGATTGAAGCACGAGAAGACCACGGTTTCCTCGCCGGTGGCCGGATCGATGTGGCGCTGCAGGCACTGGGCGCAAATTTCCTTCATCATGCATTGCATCGGCGAGTTGATGCTGGCGATGCCGGCGTGGTCCGGGTCCAGGAACGGCTTCAGCACGGTATGGCGCGCCCGCTGAACGGCGCGCATCATGCCGTCCGAGCCAATCGCAATCAGCCGCCGGGCGGAAGACAGCGGAATTTCGACGTCGCCCAGTTCGCCGGTCGCATAGGCGGCCATGGCCTCCACGATGTTGCCGGTGAAGGTGAAATCGCCCGGACGGTCCGGGTTGAATCCCGGCGCCTGATCGCAGCACCACACCACCACGTCCGAGGCGCGCTCGATTTCTTCGACCTTAAAGCGGTCTGCCATTTTCTTATAGCCCGCGAAATAGAGGACTCGGCTGCCCAGCTCGCGTAGCCTTTGACCAATGGAAAACAGCACCGCGTTGCCCAGGCCGCCGCCCACCAGCAGCACGGTCTCATCGGCCGGCGTGTGCGTAGGCGTACCCGTCGGACCCATCAGAATCACGGGCTCTCCCGGCTTCAGCAGGGCGCAAAGATCGGAAGAGCCGCCCATTTCGAGCACAATCGTCGAAAGCAGGCCCTGTTCCCGATCGACCCAGGCGCCAGTGAGAGCCAGGCCTTCCATGGCGAGTCTGGTTCCGTTGGACTGTGACGCAAACGATTCGTAGTTTTGCAGGCGATAGAATTGCCCCGGCTCAAAGGCCCTGGCCGCCATGGGAGCCTTGACTACCACTTCCACTGTGTTGGGTGTCAGGCGAACGACCTCGCGGACGGTCGCGCGCAATTCCGCGTCGAGTTTTTCAACCAGCGACTCGGGCGACGGCTCCGAAGGAGCACGCCGGGCGAGCAGACGTGAAACCACGGGATAGCCCTGTTTTGCGCTGGCCATCGCTTTCACTACGTTCCCGGCAAACGACGGATGCAAATCGCCGAAGAAACTGATCGCGCGGCCATCCGGCGCAAACGAGGTGAGGACGCGCGCAGCCTCGGGCTTGGCGTTCTTTTCGGGCTTCACGGGCTGGCCCTCTTCATCCAAAGCCTCGTAGTACCGGCCGTCCAGGCGAAGATGATCCGGATCTTCCCGCCCAAGCACGGTGTTGGGCTGCGTCCCTGCCGCCACCAAAATAGACTTCGCGGGAAATAAAACCGTCTCGCCCGATGGCTTTTTCAACTTCAGTCCCGAGGCATGGCCATGCCGATCGATCTCGACCGCGACCGGCGTAAGCTCCTCGGCGAACTGGACGCCTTCTTCTAAAGCCTTCGCGACTTCCTCGTGGTTCAGCGTGTAACTCGGAGCATCCATCAACCGGCGCCGGTAGGCGATGGTCACGCCGCCCCAGGAATTCAACAGTGGAATCAAATCGGAGGGCTTTGTCTTCCGGATCGCGCGGGCGTGCGCTAGGAATTCCTCCGCGGTTTCCTCTTCTTCTTCGGTCCAGCTGTCGCGAACCTCGCGCTCGCCGCGTTCTTCCACCAGCTTCTCGTAGCGGTCCAGGAATTTCTCCACCTGCACGACGTAGTACGCCAGGGACTCGGTGGCCGTATCGATGGCGGTGAGCCCGCCGCCGATCACCACAATCGGCATGCGGATTTGCAGATTCGCGACGGAATCGCGCTTGGCCGCGCCGGTGAGCTGCAAAGCCATCAAAAAATCGGAAGCCTGACGCACGCCCCGCGCGAGGCCGTTCGCCATCGGCACGATGGTGGGCCGCCCTGCCCCGGCGCAGAGCGCGATGTGATCGAAACCCAGCTCGAACGCCCGGTCGATGGTAATAGTGCCGCCAAAGCGCACGCCTCCGTACATGGCGAACTCGCGCCGCCGCTCGATTAAGAGGCGCGCGACTTTGAGAAAGTTCTTATTCCACCGGACCGTGATGCCGTATTCGGCGACGCCTCCGAAGCCCGCCATCACGCGGTCGTCCAGCGATTCATAGATTTCGCGAACGTCGCGGATCGGGCGGAACGGCACGCGCTCGCCCGACGCTTGGACACCTGAAATCTCCGCCGGCAGCGGCTCGATCTTTAGGCCGTCGATTCCCACAACGGCGTGGCCGTCGTTCATTAAATGGTGCGCGAGCGTGAAGCCGGCCGGGCCGAGGCCGACCACCAAGATCTTTTGGCCGGTGGCGGGACGGGGAAGAGGGCGCTCGAAGTTCAGAGGATTCCAGCGCGTCAGCAGGCTGTAGATTTCGAATCCCCACGGCAGCGCCAGCACCTGCTTTAACGTCTCGGTTTCGATCTGCGGAATATCCACCGGGTCCTGCTTTTGGAACACGCAGGATTTCATGCAGTCGTTGCAGATGCGGTGGCCCGTGGCCGCGGCCATGGGATTGTCCACCGTGACGATGGCCAACGCGCCCACTGGATTTCCGCGCTGGCGCACCACGTTCATTTCCGAAATCTTTTCCGAGAGAGGGCAGCCCGCGAGCGTCACGCCGAGCGGGCTCTTGCGAAATTCGCCCGTTTTTTCCCGCAGCCCCGTGGAGCAGCTATCTTTGGCCTGGTTGTGGCACTTGATGCAATAGTGCGCCTGATCCAGCGCGCCCACAATGTCCATGCCCGGATCGGTCAGCTTGAATCCGTCGCGCTGGCGCCAATGCTCCGGAGGCAGCCGCAGCTTCGCGGCGCCGTCCCCGGTGAGCGCCTCCACGGGAACCAGGTGGGCGAAGTCGAGCTTATGCGGCGTCTTGAACAAAACGCCGTGCTTGTGTTTTGCGCGTCCGGCGGGCGAGAGCGTCGCCCAAGCCGCATAGCGCGCTGCCAGATCGATTTCCGCTGCGAATTCGGCCTCCGCTTCCAGCCACCGCGAGACGTGTTCCGCGAAGGCGCGCTCGGTAAGCGGGCCTCCCAAGCGTTTCTCCAACTCTTCCGCGATGGCCGCGGCGTCGATAGAAGACGCCTGCTCCGCGTTCATTCCGCTGATAGCCCGCCGCTGCACGAACTTTCGTTTGATCGCGTAGAGCGGCGCAAGCTCGTGATGGCGCGCCTGCAGATCCGCTAATTCCCGCGCGATCCCGAATTCGTCCGCGAGAAAGTCTTCCAGATATGGAGCGAGTTCGATCGTCAGCTCCGACCGCGGCTTGTCCTCCAGAGCTTCTGGATGGCGCCGCGCCATAGTCAGCCGATGGTGCAGTTCGGGGCTGGTTTGCTCCAAGCGCACCAGAAACAGCGCGTCCAGCCGCGCCACTCCCTCGCGCGAATACAGGTCGAGTATGGAAAGGCCGCCTTTGAGAGCAGGCTGACCGGATACGCTCCGCATGAGTTAAATATCGGTGGAGACAAGCCTTCGCTTGTGCTCTTTGAGGCCCGAAGGGATTTCTTAACTCAGAATAACATCCGTCGGGGAGCCGGACGCCCGCATCGATCCGCGCCAGGCCCGCGGCCGGGGCTGTGGAATGCCGCGCTGCATTTAAGCCGACTGCCAGCCCCGACGGTCACGGCGGGGTCGATCTGTGGCGTATTTTTCCTACGCGCGGAGGGCGGCGGCGGGATCGATTCTTAGGGCCCTCCACGCCGGCCCCAAGCTGGCTAGCACTGCAACGCTCATCAAGAGAGCCGGCGCGATCAGCAGCGCCATGGCGTCCGACGCGGCGACTCCGTAGAGCAAGCTTTGGATCGCCCTGCCCACCGGAAAGGCGAGCGCAAGGCCGGTGGCGCAGCCGATCAGCACCAATCTCGCGGCCTGGTCGAGCACCAGTCTCCCCACATGGATTGGGCTCGCGCCCAGAGCTAACCGAATTCCGAATTCCCGGGTGCGCGCTCTCGCGGTGAAGGAGACGACGCCATACAAACCCAGACAGCCGAGGATCAGCGATGCCGCGGCGAAAAATGCGACCAGCCACGTGAGAAGATCGCGAGCGCCGAGGGTCCGCGACATCCACTCATCCATCGTGCGCACGTCATACACAGGTTGATCGGGGTCTTCCTTGCGGATGTGCTCCACGACGGCCGCGGTGAAGGACTCGGGGCGGCTGAGCGTTCGAATCACCAGTGCGGCCCGGTCCTGCGTCCGCTGCGATTCGGGCCAGTAGATTTGCGGCCGGATGTCTTTCTCAGGAGTCGCATTCAGAATATGCCCGGCGACGCCGACAATCGTGGTCCAAGGTTGATCGGCAATAGGGATTCGAACGCGCTTGCCGATGGGATCTCGATCGCCGAAGACCTCGCGGGCGAGTTGCTCGTCGATTACGGCAATCAACGGTGAAGTGGGCGTATCGCTTTCAGTGAACAGGCGGCCTCGCTTCAGCGGAATTTCCGCGGCTTCGAAATATCCGGGCGTGGCCGAGCGCCAATCCGTATCGATCAGCTTGCCGAGGTGGCTTTCGAATTCCACCGGTCCAGTCTGGTCGATGCCACTCAGAGGCAGACGATTCACGAAGCCGGCGGCGATCACGCCGGGCAAGGCTCGCACGCGATCGGAGATCCGGTCGTAGTAGTTCGAGACCTGCGCGTCTCGGGGATATTTGGCCCGCGTCACCGCCAGGTGCATGGTCAGCACGCCATCGGTGCGGAATCCGGGATTGACCCGAAGCACGCCCTCAAGACTGCGTGCGAAGAGGCTTCCCGCGAACAGGAGCACGACGGTTACGGTCACTTGCGCGACCACCAGGGCGCCGCGTGCTTTGGTCCCGCCGGTGACGCTTCGCGAGTCCTGCTGCATGGTTCCCGAAATCCGAAAGCGGCTGGTCAGGCGCGCGGGCAGCAGGGAAGCCAGCAGTACCACGAGCAAACCGATGCCGGTCGCGAACCCGAGCACGGGGACATTCAGCCCAGCAGTTTCGATCCTCGGAATTTGCGATGGGAACAGCGGCGCAAATACGCGAAGGAGCAGCCACGCGACGGCGATTCCGCCCGCGGCGCCGGCGACGCTCAGCGGAATCGTCTCCGCCAGCATCTGTCGCGCGAGGCGCCCATCTCCCGCGCCCAGGGCGGCGCGAATGGCGATCTCTTGGCCGCGAGAGCCGACGCGGGCGATCAGCAGGCTTCCCAAATTCAGCGCCCCGATCAGCAGCAGGCATCCGACGGCGGCCATCAAAACCCACAGAGCCGCGCGGACCTGCAGGGTATTGCTCGTCAAGAGCGGTTCGACCAGGGCGTCGATATATCCGAGCCCGGCCGAACCGGATGCCGCTACCACGATTCGATTGGTTTGGGGATGTTCGTCCACGAACCGGCGCATAATCGCCGACATTTCGGCTTGCGCCTGGGCCACGGTAACGCCGGGCTTGAGCCGTCCGATGGCGACGTAGTTGTTATTGAGTCCAGGCCGCAATTCGTCGGGCGGTAAATAAAGCGGAGTCCACAGCTCGAATTGGGCAGTGGGGTATTCGAAATCGGCGCGCATAACGCCGATCGCTTCATACGGTTCTCCATTTAGGAAGATTTTGCGGTGAAGGATCGCGGGATCGCCTCCGAATCGGCCGCGCCAAAGGCCGTAGCTCAGGACCGCGACTTTGGCGTCGCCGTTTTGCTCTTTTTCTGTAAAAACCCGGCCCATCAGCGGCGTAACTTGAAGCACGCGGAACAGATTCCAGGACGTGCTGGCGGCTTGCAGGCGTTCGGGCTCGCCGATCCCGGTCAAATTGAAATTGCGGATGAGGCGGGCCAGGGCGATGTCTTCGAAAGATTGCGCGCGCGCCCGCCACGTCAACCAGTTCACGCCGTTCACGTTGTAGCGGCGGTACGCGGCGACGGGAGCGCTGTTCCAGATCGCCATGAGGCGGTCGGCCGAGGGGTACGGCAGGGGTTTCAACAGCACGCCGTAGACCACGCCGAAGATCGCGGTGCTCAGGCCGATGCCGAGCGCGAGCGTGGCGACGATGGTCGCCGTCCAACCCGGCGCTCGGCGCAGCATGCGGAGGCCGTGGCGAACGTCGCCGGCCAGCCGCTCGAGTTCGGTCCAGCCCCAGGCATCGCGGGTTTCCTCGCGAAAGTGCGAGAGATTTCCGAAGGAACGGCGCGCGGCAAGCCGGGCCCGCTCCGGCGGCTCGCCCCGGTCCATACGATCGCGCGCTTCGATCGCCAGGTGCGCGCGGAGTTCCTCGTCGAGGTCTCGCTCTTCATCGTCACGCCGCAGCCACCAACGGAAACGGCTCCACATAAGCTACTCCTGTGGGCGCAGAATTTTCGCCACTGTTTTGACGAACAGATTCCATTTCGATTCTTCGACGCTCAATTGCTTCTTGCCGGCCTTGGTGAGCCGGTAAAACCTGGCTCGCTGATTGTTCTCCGTAACGCCCCATTGAGACTCGATCAGGCCGGCGCGGCGCAGGCGGTGCAGCGCCGGATAGAGGCTGCCATGCTCGAGCTGAAGAAGATCGTCCGATCGGACGCGGATCGCCTGCCCGATTCCGTGGCCGTGCTGGGCTCCCCATTGCAGGGTGCGGAGAATCAGGAGATCGAGGGTGCCCTGGAGCATTTCGAGCTTGGCGTCCGGCATGTAGAAGACATTCTACCACCTCACCGGAGCGCCCATGTTGGGCAAGGCCGAGGCTTTCGGCAGGGACCTTGGCCTCGGCGACCTGAAGGTCGCCGCGGCACGCTGAAGCGTGCGCCACGCTTCCGAGCGCCCGCTACAATGTAAAAATGTCTCTTGTCGTCGTCGGTTCGGTCGCCTATGATGGCGTCGAAACCCCTCATGGTCGCGTAGATCGGATGCTGGGCGGAGCGGCCACCTATATCTCTCTCGCCGCCAGCTATTTCACCAAAACCCGGATTGTCGCCGTGGTGGGCGATGACTTCGCGCAGGAGGATACAGACCTGCTCGCGGAACATGGCATCGACCTGGAAGGGCTCGAGCGAGTTCCGGGAAGGACCTTCTTTTGGGCCGGCAAGTACACGCCGGATATGAACGATCGCATCACGCTCACCACCGAGTTGAACGTGTTCGCCGAATTTCAACCCAAACTGCCGCCGCTTTATACCAGCGCGCCTTATCTGCTGCTGGGCAATATCCAGCCGCGCCTCCAGCGCGAAGTCCGCGCCCAAATGGACGGCCTGCGGCTGGCGGGCGGCGACACCATGAATTTTTGGATCAAGGATTTTCGCGAGGAGCTGTTGGCGACGATCCGCGAATGGGACTTTCTGCTCATCAACGACAGCGAAGCGCGCATGCTATCCGGTCAGGACAACCTCAAAAAGGCGGCGCGCACGATTCTGGACATGGGTCCGCACACGCTGGTGATCAAGCGCGGCGAATACGGCGCGATGCTGTTCCGCAACGACTCGATGTTCGTCGTGCCGGGCTACCTGCTTGAGGACGTTTTCGATCCCACCGGGGCCGGGGACTGCTTCGCGGGAGGATTCATCGGCTATCTGGCGCAGCAAGGATTCGACTTACAAGCCGATCACATCAGCCGCGGCGAACTAAGCCGGGCGGTCATTTATGGATCGGTGATGGGGAGCTTCTGCTGCGAGCGTTTCGGCGTCGAGCGGTTCCGCACCTTGGAGCGCTCCGAGATCGACTCGCGCTTTGAAGAGTTCCGGAAATTCACAGCGTTCTAACCCGTGGTAACCATACCGTTCGTCAAGGCGCACGGTGCGCGCAACGATTTTTTACTCACGTGGCGCGACCGGCTCCCCGCCGGTTTGCCCGGGTTCCCGGGCGCCGCCCGAGCGATCTGCCAGCGGCATACCGGGCTTGGGGCCGACGGCTGGATCGTCGTATCGCCGGCGGAATCCGCGGACGCAGCCATCGAGTTGTGGAATTCCGACGGCAGCGCCAGCGAAATTTCCGGCAACGGCACACGCTGCGCGGCGGCATTGCTGGTGGACTCGGGGTTGGCGCGAAATAAGGTCTCCATTGCCACGGGCGCGGGCATCAAGAATCTGACGCTGTTGGAGCGGCGCGGCCTCGAATTCCTCTTCGAAATGAACATGGGCTCGGCCACGATCGAAGAGCTGGCCTCCCCGATCGCGCCCGGCCACGAGGCCGTCATTCTAAACGTCGGCAACCCTCAATGCGCCGTTTTCGTCTCGAATTTCGATTTCGATTGGCGCGCGCTGGGCGCCCGGTTGGAACGGCATCCCCGGTTCCCGAATCGTACTAACGTGTCTTTTGTGCAGGTGGTGGACCGCCATGCGCTTGAAGTGCGTTTTTTTGAGCGTGGGGCGGGCGAAACAATGAGTTCCGGGACCGGGTCCACGGGAGCCGCCGCCGCGGCTTTCACGCGGGGGTTTGTGGAGAGCCCCGTGCGTGTATTTACGCCTGCCGGTCCACTAAGCCTCCGCTGGCAAACTGACGATATCCTACTGGCGGGACCCGTGGAGATCGTGGCGCGGGGCGAATTTCACTGGAATGGACAACAATAGAAAAGCGCACAGCATGTCAAGGAGGAGCGCATGAGTCATATCGAAAATCTACGCCGCAAAATCGAATCCCGGCAAGCCCACGCCGGCGTAGTTGGCCTAGGGTACGTCGGCTTGCCTTTAGCGGTGGAATTGGCCCACGCCGGCTTTAACGTAACCGGCATCGACGTGCAAGGCTCGAAAGTCGACGCCGTCAACCGCGGAGAATCCTACGTACAAGACGTTCCCACCGCGGTTCTGAAGCCTCTGGTCGATGCGGGCAAGATTCGCGCGACCGCCGATTTTTCCGCAGTCTCGCAGCTTGACACGATTAATATCTGCGTTCCCACGCCGCTGCGTAAAACCAAAGATCCGGACATGAGCTATATCGTCAGCTCCTGCCAGGAAATCGCCAAATACTTTCACGCGGGAATGCTCGTGATTCTGGAGTCCACCACCTATCCGGGCACAACCGACGAACTCATGCTGCCCATGTTCGAACAGGGCGGCCTGAAAGTGGGCGAAGATTTCTTCCTATGTTTTTCACCGGAACGCGTGGATCCGGGCAATCCCAAATTTCAAACCAAGAATATTCCCAAGGTGGTGGGAGGCATCACCCCTGCCTGCACCGAAGTGGGAGCCGCTTTTTACCGTCAGGCGCTCGAAACGGTGGTGCCCGTCGGCTCCACCAGCGTCGCCGAGATGGTGAAACTGCTGGAAAACACGTTTCGCATGATCAATATCGGCTTGGTCAACGAGATCGCGCTGATGTGCGATCGCATGGGCATCAATGTTTGGGAAGTGATTGACGCCGCGGCGACCAAGCCTTTCGGATACATGCCTTTCTATCCGGGGCCCGGTCTGGGAGGCCACTGCATCCCCATCGATCCGTTTTATCTCTCCTGGAAAACGAAGCAGGCAGGCATTGAGGCGCGCTTCATCGATCTCGCGGGCTATATCAACGGCCAAATGCCGCATTTTGTCGTGGATAAGATTCAGAACGCCTTGAACGATCACAGCAAGCCCTTGAAAGGGTCACGGGTGCACGTACTGGGCGTCGCCTATAAGCGCGATATTGACGACGTGCGCGAGTCGCCCGCGCTCGATATCATTCATCTGCTCGGCCGCCGCGGCGCGCGCGTGAGCTATAGCGATCCCTACGTCCCGAGGATCCAGGCCGACGGAATCGAGATGAAGGCGTTGGAGCCGGACACCGTGATCGAGGACGCCGATTGCGTGGTGATTGTCACGGACCACCGTTGTTTCGATTACAAGAGCGTGGTCGGCTCCGCGAAGCTCATCGTCGATACGCGCAACGCGCTCAAGGGATTTACTTCGGAAAACATTGTCCGGTTGTAAGCACGGTGCAATACTCGGCATCCAGATTGGCGAGCGACATCGCGTGGACCTCGTCCGAAGTGCGTAGGCGGCCGGAGAAGTCCGGACGCGCAAACGTGAAACATGCGTCTTCGGCGAGATAGGTCTCAAATCCCAGATTCCCGGCCATGCGGACCGTGGCTTCGACGGAGTTATTGGTGATCACGCCGCATATTGTCAGCCGCGCGAGGCCTGCCGACCGGAGCCGCGCCTCCAGAGCCGTGCCGATGAAGGCGCTGTTGGTCCGCTTGGCAATGATCGTCTCTGCTGGGAGCGGCGCCGCCTCCTCCTTGAATTCGTTGCCGGGCTGGGCGGGCCGGTAGGCGGATCCGGAGTCGAGCGAGTCGTGGCGTACGTGGTAAATGGGTAGCCCCCTGTCGCGCCAGGCTTTCAGGAGCCGCGCGATATTTTGCTCAGCTTGGGGATTGTTGCGTGGCCCATAACGCGCCCATCGAGGATCGTCAATGGCCCTTTGGACGTCGATAACGATAAGGGCGCCGCATGAGCGTGGATCCATCCCGCCATGATAAACGGGCCCGTGCCAGGACGGCGTGGGGTCGGCATGCGTTCCTTTCCGTCGATTTATGTCTTATCGACGAATTGCGGTTCAGGCGGTGGTTGCACTCGCGATGGGATTTCCGTTATTGTCGGTGGTCCAGATTTGCGTCTGAAAAGCGATAAACACGGCGATCCAGGCGTTTTGCGAGGGTAGATTCACGATCAGCCCGCCATCCTGCCAGATCCCGTTATCCTGGCTGTGATTTCCAATAGGATTGCCCTGATTCATGTGAATATCGTGAATCCCATCCACCCTGCCCTTGTCGGCGAAAGCGCTGCCGAACGCATAGATCGTTCCATCGCGATCGGCGATGGTCCGGTTGAGCAGATCGACGACGGCGTTCTGGAGAGTATTGTGCCGGTGGCCCGCCGGAAACTTCGGTGAGAGCTGGGTCATAGTGGATTTGTCGACCATCGGCGTCCCCTGCACGGTTTCGCGAACGAAATCAAGAGCCAAGCCACCCGGCGTGCTTTGAAGACGCGTCATCCCGGACGCCAGCCCGAGCAAGCCGCCGGGGTTGGGCGGCACAAAGGCGGAATCGATGACGTAGAGCACCTCGGAGCCGTCCACCGATTGAATATTCACGGCCACCGTAAACGGCCCGCCGTTGCCTTGGACCGTGATCTGATAATGGACGCTGCTGCCCGATACGACTTTTCCAGCAGTGGGATCGCCCTTAAGAACGCTATAGTTGGAAATCGGCATGTCTAAAGTATAGTGGCGTAAAATAGCGGGCGTTTTGGCGGTTACGATTCGCGAGCGAACGCGAAACGATACCGTATTGGAGATTACCCGTTCGGGCGGTTGTGCGCCGCGCGGATGCTCGCTATGATATACAGGATTGTAAGCCTTGCATGCAATCAATACGTCTGTATTGGGGCGGGCCTGAAGTTCCCGCAGGCGCTAGCGCGGGGATGGGATCGACTTTTGCGCCAAGGGCAAGTAGGATAACTATTTCCCTAGGCACGTTGTAGACTGTTGTATCTGGTCGGGGGAATGGGTATGAACCGGATATGGAACAGCGACCACTGCGCATCCTCCTAATTGAGGACAATCCCGCCGATGTGGTTCTAACGCGGATGACCCTGGCGGAATCGGGTAGGGTTCATGAACTGCTGGTTATCGTAGATGGAGAGGCCGCTCTGGCTTATCTCCGCGTCGCCAGCCCGCCGCCCGATCTGATCCTGCTCGATCTGAATCTCCCCAAAATCGATGGGTTCGCCGTTCTGGAGCAATTGCGGGATCTTCCGGGTTTCGGAAGGGTCCCGGTGGCGATTCTCTCCAGTTCTCAGTTAGGAGAAGACCGGGACCGCGCCTTCAGGCTGGGCGCGCGCACATATTTGGAGAAGCCCGGGTCGCTCTCCGGATACAAGGACTTGGCGCGCCATTTTGAAACTCTATGCCACGAAATGGCCTGATCGCACCAGCCGGTTGAAGACCGGGGCGCTCGCGTCCGATAAAATCGTTTAGTGAGCCTTTTTAAGACGGAACCACCGGGCGCGCCGCCTTTTAAGGCCGTCATCGTGGGAGCCGGGCCAGCCGGGTTAACGTCCGCCTATGAGCTTTCCAAGGCCGGCCAGGCGGTAGTGGTGCTGGAGGCCGATCCGGAATATGTCGGCGGCATCGCGCGCACGGTAACCTACAAGGGTTTTCGCTTCGATATCGGCGGGCACCGGTTCTTTTCGAAATCGCGCGAGGTAGAGGATCTTTGGACGGAGATTTGCGGCGAGGACATGCTCCAGCGGCCTCGGTCGTCGCGGATCTACTATCGCGGCCAGTTTTTCGCCTATCCGCTGAAACCCTTGGAGGCGTTCGCGAAATTAGGCCCCATCGAGTCCGCGCTGTGCCTGTTGTCCTTCGCTCGCGCGCGCATGTTCCCCACCCCTAATCCGAAATCCGTCGAGGAGTGGGTCAGCAACCAATTCGGCGAGCGCTTGTACCGCATCTTCTTCAAGACTTATACAGAAAAGGTTTGGGGCATGAGCTGCCGCGAGATCTCGGCGGATTGGGCGGCTCAGCGGATCAAGGGGCTGTCGCTTGGCTCGGCCATCAAGCACGCCCTGTTTCCTCAACGTAAGCCCAAAGACCGGAAAGCGATCGTGAAAACGCTGATCGACAGCTTCCGGTATCCGCGCAAAGGTCCAGGCATGATGTGGGAAACCTGCGCCGAAAAGGTGCGGACCATGGGCGGACAGGTGCTGCTTGGCAGGCGAGTGGTGAGTTCCCGATTCGATCCCGAGACGCGCACCTGGACAGTCGCCGCGCGAACCCCCGATGGGCAAATCGAGACGTATTCGGGAGAAAACCTGATCTCTTCGATGCCCATCCGCGAGCTGGCCGGCCAGATTGAGCCACGCTTGCCCGAGCGAGCGATGGCGGCGGCCGAGGCGCTGAAATATCGCGATTTTCTTACGGTCGGCCTGATCGTGAAGGAACAGAACCGGTTCTCCGACAACTGGATCTATATTCACGATCCCGGGGTGAAGGTGGGGCGAGTTCAGAATTACAAATCGTGGTCGCCGGAAATGGTTCCCGATCCCGAGTACTGTTGCTACGGCCTGGAGTATTTTTGCTTCGAGGGCGACAGCGCCTGGAACATGCCGGATCAGGATCTGATCGCCCTGGCGAAGCGCGAGGTGGAGCAGTTGGGGCTGGGCCGCGCAAGCGACGTTGCCGATGGCTGCGTAATCCGCCAGCGCAAGGCGTATCCGGTTTACGATGAAGCGTACCAGCGCAACGTGGAGATCGTCCGCCAGGCTTTAGAGCGGAATTATGAGCGCATTCATCTGGTGGGCCGCAATGGAATGCACAAATACAACAACCAGGATCATGCGATGATGACGGCGATGTTGACCGCCAAAAACGTCGGCGCCGACGCGCAACTGTTCGACGTCTGGGCGGTGAATCAGGACGCCGAATATCACGAATCCGGCGCCGCGGGAGAGCAATCCACCAGTGGGCTCAGAGCGGTCCCGGAACGATTGGCCGCCAGCGAGTAACCGTGCGGTTTTCTTTCTATCTCCGGGTGGCGGTTGCCCTGATCGTGCTGCTCGGCGGGGCTGTGGCGTTGTTTGAATGGCGCAGGTCCGCCACGCGGTTCGACGAGAAGGGCTTGCTGTCGTCGTTGCCGCGGGATCGCGCCGTGAAGGTTTATCTGGATGCCGACGCGCTGCGCGCCGGCGGGCTGCTGGATTCTATCGCCGGGTCCCAAGCATCCGAGGAGCCCGACTACCGCCATTTCATCGAGCAGACCGGCTTCGACTACCGCAGAGATTTGAACGCCGCAGCGGCGAGCTTTGTGAACGGCGACGTTTACATCGCCGCCCGCGGT
>DATBIA010000057.1:0-13180 GCA_036557165.1 Bryobacteraceae bacterium | reverse complement strand
CAAGCCTTCGCGAGTGAGTTGTTCGATGATCGCCTGCCCGATGCTGTTCTGCTCGGCGATGACTTGGATCGGCTGCCACTGCTCATAGAGGGCCTTGAGCCGTTCGCACTGCAGCAGGTAATCCACGCGATGGGAACGGTCTATCGCCACCACCGCCTTCGCAATCGCGTCGAGCACCAGAAACACGGTGAAATCGTTGGACCGGCCCCAATCGCATCCGATGATGTATTCGTGGCCGGTCTCCCTCCCGACTCCGGCGATGGCGGTGGCTGCTTCGCCCACGCGCCGGAACACGCTCCCTTCCCAGTTCACAAACCAGGCCAGGTATTCCTGATTGAATGCAGATTCCGTCATATCCAGGCGCGCCGCTTCAATCTCCGCCGGGGGAATCAATGGGTTGTCGCCGGTCGCCATCTGCCAAGACGCCCAATCGCCGCGCGTCGGGTCCTGTCCCCGGTCGAACAGAACTTTGAAGAAATTCATCCCCTTGGGCGTGGAAAGGAACCAAGCCTCTCCCTGCCAGTCGGTCAGCATGGGCCGGACGCTCTGCCACACTAACTCCAGGTTCGGCGCCATCGCCGCTTCATCGATCACCACGGCAGCATAGGCACGACCACGACCCGAGTCGGGGGAGTCTAGCGACCACATCTCGATGACGCCGCCTCCGTGTAACTCCAAGCGCCTCTCCTGCTGATTGAGCCGAGCAACAACGGGTTCCAGAGTGGTCTGCAATTCGCGCCACACATCCGAAAGCAGACGGTAATTGGGAGCAAACCAAGCGACCGGCTTACCCTGCAGAGCCGGATGGATCAGCCGATTGATCCCCAGGACCGTCTTGCCCCAGCGGCGGCCGCAGCAGACCACGTTGAAGCGTTTCGCTTGCTGGATGAGTCGGCATTGCGCCGGGTGCGGCGCCGGTAATTGCAATGTGATTTGTTTCTGCATACGTCACCTGAATCCTGATGCCCTCGCCGCCCATGTTCTCCGCTCGCGGCGGGCCGTAGCCGTAGGCCAACAACAACTGAATGGCGCTGGTGTTCCTCTCTCCCCAGAAGCTCATTGTGCAAGACGGGCGTACTCCTTACGCGCCTGAATTAGGATCGGCACGTCTGAGTCAGCGTCTTTCCAAAGCTCGAAGAACCTTTCGTAAGCTTTGCGAGCTCGATCCGTGTCTCTGGCAAGAGCTGCACCACGCGCCACTCCAATGTGCGAAAGCGGGTACAGTGGACCCCAGTTCGCTCCGCGATGGTCGAGAATCTTCTGAAACTCCGCCGCAGCTTCTGCGCCTTTCTTCAACTTCAAATACGCCAGCCCGCGAATGTAGTTCGCCATCGTGTATCCGCGCTCGTACTCTCGCGCCGATTCCAGCAGCTCAATTGCCTTGCGCGGATCGCCAAGTCTGTACGCGATCGCCGCGCGAGTGACCGGCACTTTGGCCGGGCTTACGTTTGCGCCGCTCACCCACCGCGGATTCAATGCCTCCGCCTGTTCCGCCAAAGACGGAGGGGCGCACTGCGCGAGCACCGCCCCTTGAAGGTGATTGGCCGGAATGAGCGCGGCAAGACCGACATGATCGGGACTTGAGTCGGACAATTCGCCCGGGCTCTGCGGTGTCGCGCAGTTTCCGATAAGTGCGTCGCTGGCCGGATCCGGCTTCAAATATGTGGCCGCGGCGTCGGGCAGGTTGCGGAGCCGCGCCAGATCCGCGGCGCGCCGAAGCAGTTCTCGCGATTTCCGTAATTGCCCCCGCACTCTGGCCTCAGCGGCTTGTTGGGCAAGGACGCGGTACTCGTCTGGTTTCCCGCTGAACCACTCGATCTGCTTCGCGGCGCTTTCCTGGTCCCCCTGAGCGTAGGCGATCCACAAAAGTTGGTTGCGAAGCATGGATGCATCATGCCCTTTCCCGATCATTTCCGCAGCGACGGCTTTCGCCTCATCAAACCGGTCGAGTTGCCCGTAGCTCATGATGAGACCGATCACCTCGATCGCCACGAGAGGGTACGACTCCCGGTAAAGCCGGTAGACTTCCTGAAAATCCGCCAGGGCCTTCTCGAACTCGCCCGTCGTCTGGTGGATTCGCCCAAGTGAAGTCCGCGGCCCGGGGCTGCGTGGATAGGTTCGAGCGAATTCTTCGGCGGCCTGGATCGCCTGCTCCATGCTCTCGCCATCCCTGTGGATGCCCATGCGCTCATACGCCGAAACGCGGTCACGCACCGCCCAGGCTCTGTCCATGTATTCGTGATATTTCTCGCTACTGCCTCCGGAGCCGTAATAAGCTCCCGCTAGAAAAACCCACGCGACCGCAGAATTGGGATCGAGCTCCGTCGCGCGCTGCAACACTGGGACTGCCTCGGAGGTATGCCCGCTCACGTAAAGCTGTGCCCCTTCGTGAAAGGATTGGAACGCTTCGAGAGAACTTGTGGTGACGTTCCAGTCCTGGAGCGGAGGGGCAAGTTTCTTGATCGAGCTAAGCGACTCACCCAGCTTGGCGCGCATACCTTGCGCGGCCTTGGCCAAGCTAGGCAGCACGTGCTCCTTATCCGCGGCTTCGGCGTGCTCCCGCGCCAGGATCGCGCCACTCTGGCAGTTCGTAGCCTTCAAGTCAAGCGCGTAACTCCTTCCCAGGCTGGCAATGGACCCACCGAGAATGGCCTTCTTGGCCTCCCGCACACAGATTTCCCTGGCGAGGTCATTCGTGACGTGTTCCTGAGGCGAGCGGCGCATTCGCTCAAGATCCTGGTGCATGACCCCGTCGTCCAGAACTTTCAGAAATGGTGATTGCTCGAGCTGATACGCCAGCGCGTCCCGGAGAGTTGCATCGAAGACCGGGTCGCCGGTCGAATTGGTGAAGTCAGCCAGCACTAGCACGTCTTGGTCCGTGAGGGGTTTCGATTTCGGATAAGGCGCGGCCACATAGATGCCGCCCGCTGCCAGAACTACCCCTGTGACGACCGCGAGGGCGTATTTGCGGCCGGGTCGGATTGCTGGAGCCGGTGCCGGAAGAACTTCCGGCTCTCGCACTGGCTCGGAGCGGTCCGTGACCGGAGCCACGAACCGGTAGCCACGCTTCGGAATGGTTTGAATGTAGTGCTGCCCGTTCGTGCCCTCGCCCAACGCCTTTCGCAAGATCGAGATGTTCTGCGTCAGGTTCCCCTCTTCGACGAAGGTCTCCGGCCAGACCTTCCTTAGGAGTTCTTCCTTCCCAATGACTTTACCTTCGCCCTCGACTAGCGCGAAAAGCGTTTCGAGGGCCTTGGGCGGAACCGAAACCAGTTGTCCATCGCGATGGAGTACTCGCTGGCCCGTATCCAGACGAAACGGCCCGAATTCGTAGAACCCATTTCCTCCGACTGACATAGGGCAATCAGAAGTTTCTCATATTTTTTTGAGATTTTCCTAAGGACATTCGGGCAAAGTTCTGGCAAGTTTGCCCTCATCGGTGCGCCCCGATGGGCACACCGAAACCATCGAAAAGGAGACTCGGAGAAATTGAAAAACAAGAAAACAGTCTTTGCGCTTGCCACCGTCCTGATCGGGTCGTTAGTAGCGCTGTCCCATTCGGTGACCACCGGAGCGACGCCAGCACTGGCGTTCGCAGCACAAAACGGGCAGATCCACGTGACCAAGCTCTGTCCTGATTACCATTACGCTGCCGGCGATCACTGCACGATCGCGACCTCGAATGTCTCGGAGCTGCCGCCCGGGACCACGGTCTATTATGATCAAGCCTTCGGCATACCGGCGGGTAACCTGGACAGCAACATCATGCTCTTCGTGAGTAGCGGCGACTGGGCGGTCGGCCGTTGCAGCGTCGAGGCAGCTACAGGTAAGGGCTTGTGCACCGTCACGGATGGAGTCGGCCCACTCGCCGGGTTCACCGCGCGAGTCGATGTCGTCATCGACTTCGCGACGGGAATCACGTACTGGGACGGAACTTACAGCTTCAACGCACTGCCCAACCGATGAACCGACCAGTGCGGGCCGCGCGTATCGTGAACGCAGCCACCTAGTCGTATTACGTTAGGTTCTTGTCGGAGGTCTCGCCCTCGACTGCGAGCAGCGCCTTTACGGGGCCGAGCGAATCATGGGCATTTACCTTCGAGGCGGACACCAACCCCACGGTTTTGTCGTTTGGCAACGGAGGGTCAACAGATCGGAATCGGTGGCGAAGGCGTAGTGCAGCGGCATTCTCCGGTAAAGCCGAGGATGCAACACACCTGTTCAGGTGACGACAGGCGTAGGCCGTTGCCGTTAGGCTGACGCGGTTTGGAGAGGAGAACCGAGTGCGCCTACCAGGCGATTACAGCTTTGACCCCCGTTTCTCGCAATGGTTAATGACTGCCCAGGCCATTCTCGTAACGCTGGGATGGCATAACAGGAGAATTCTATGAAAGATCACAAAATCGCTGTATCCGTTTGGATCGTTTCCGTCGCGCTGGGGACGGGTGTGGCCGTCGCGCAAAGTCTGCCCGGAATCGGCATTGTAATGACCTACAACGTAAATGAAGGATCGGATTTCCTGCAGGTGCAGTCGGCGAGTTCGGTGGGACAATTCCTGATCGGCGTCGGCCAAATCGTCCAGCAGGTGCAAGGCACGAATCCGCCGGAGCGGATGCAGGCGGTCGCGCAGCAGATTTTATCAGTACAGCCCCAATTGGTAAGCCTGCAGGAAGTCGACCAGTGGTACACCGGGGCTTTCGATCCGATTGCGGGCGTGTGCGGGCCCCTAGCGCCTCAGTACGACATGCTGCAGTCTCTTATGGCCGCGCTCGCTGCCGGCGGAGGACATTATCAGGTCGCGGTGAAGGTGACTCAATACGCGTTTCCACCCACTCCGGGATTGATTCCGCCTTCCACCTATATTTGTGCCGCGGTCAACAATTACAACATCTTGCTGGCTCGTACGGATCTACCCGCGTGGGTTTTTAGCTGGACCAATCCACAGTCTGGGCAATTCACGAACATAGTAACGCTTCCATCTCCCGTGGGCCCAATCCCGTTGCCGAGATCGTGGGCCTCGGTGGACGCCGAGTTCCTTGGATACCCGTTTCGGTTCATCGATACCCATCTTGAGTCGTTCTCTTCGGCCATACGAGAAGCTCAAGGAGGCGAATTGCGCGCCGGTCCAGCAAATACAAGTTTGCCGGTCATCGTGGCAATGGATTCGAATTCGCAGTCTTTCCCGCTCCCGCAGGACGCAACTTATCTGGACTTTATTTCTGAAGGCTACTCGGATGTCTGGACTCAGGTATTTCTCTCGCTCCCAGGATTCACATGTTGTCAAAACGAAACGGACAACAATCCGGTTTCCGAGCTTTCGCAGCGCATCGATTTGATTCTGACCAAGGGCACCGTCAGTCCGTTGGGAATCGGACTCCTGGGAGCCGATTCTCACAGCCGGCTACCGGATGGGCTATGGCCGTCGGACCATGCCGCGGTGGCTGCGGGTATTATCATCCAAAGGTGAATGCGTTTGTCCCGGCCCCGTAACTATCGAACCCCGACTCCCCAACTGATGAAAAACGAGTTTTCTGAATGCCAGAACTCGGTGGATGTCACCGGGCTGGTGGCCGTCATGCTGATCCCGCAAGCCCTAAAGAATTGGGTACATCGCGTGTACATTGGGGACGCTTGGCTGAATATGCCCGGCGCAGAGCGACACCGACGTTAGCATGGGCGTGCTACCCAGGGGGTGCCCATGATGGTTCTACTCGCTAGCGAGTTTTAAAGGGCCGAAGGCGATGGTAGCAGCTCTGAATGCTTCTTGGAAAGCTAGTTGATGTTAGCTAACCCTTAGGCAACTACTGTTTGTCCGTGGGTTTGCCGGCGCGCCCTCCACAGCTTCGCGATCGATACTTGCCACAAGTAGCGCTCCCGCCTGACGACTGTCTCCCGATCACAATGCCGCAATGCCGAGCCCTCGAATTGCGGTCCGCCGCGCTGTCGCTCCTTCTTGACACAGACTGCGGAATCAATCCGATCCTGTCCCTGGTCAGCCAAACGGAAGTTGGCGCAGTTTGTGGACGAAAGACGGGGATATCGGAAAGTGGGCGTCCGCAGGTTCCGCTAGTTTCCGGTAACCCCACTTCACGTCCACTGCGGAGGGGTGGCCAGAGTCGACAGAGTACTTCCGGATCCTCCCGTCATTCGGGATTCAGGCATTGTCGAGCGAACGACAGCGCTCCTCGCTCTCCATTCTCTCCCTACGATGTAAACGGCCTGGTGCGGCTTGCTAAACGCCATAGGAAGTTTCCCGAATCGGGATTCGTATAATTGTGCCTGCGTCACTGTGCCGAATGTAAGGTACCGCAGTTAGACTCATATATCTCAATCCCGTTTTCGCCGTTGGGGCGTATCGTGCGGACAGATTGGGTCAAGCTGCGGTCGTCCAACACCGACGTGTCGGCGCCGCAACGCACGCCGCCCGTTAAGGCGCGAAGTATCCAAACATGTCCAGAATCAACTGCGTGTTGTTGGTTGCAAACGAGCTGACCTCCGTGTCGCTGGTCGGCACAATCGCCATGTTGTTGGTGATCGCTCCATCCAGCGCGTTCAGCGTCGCCACCGCCGGCCGCGCCGCTCCGTGCGGCCACATGGTCAGGAATCCGAACGGCCCCGAAGGAACCACCGTCGCGTTGACCACATACCCCTGCGCTTGCGGCGTCCCTCCGCAGACGCTCCCCAATACATTCACATCCAACTCCCCGCTGAACGGCGGCGTTCCCGGACCCAGCGACTGCCGCGAGTCTAAAACCCGGCATGGCGGCAGGTTGTACAACGACAGTCCTCCCGTCCCCGGCGGCGCAAAATACCCATTGATGTCCACCACCAGATCCGTTGCGTTAGAGGCAAACACGTCGATGCTGCCACTGGTTCCCGCGGGCACGATCGCCGCATTGGCCACCACCACCGGCGTGGTCGTCAACGGCAGGGGCGGCAGCGCGTTCAGGGTCGCCACCGTGGGCTGCGCCACTCCCGTCGGATAGGCCGTCAGGAATCCCACCTGTCCTGGCGCTACCGTGGTGAAGTTCAGCGAATAGGCTTGCGCCGAAGCCGGCACATTGCAATTGCTCGACAGAATGGGCAAGGTGCGGCTGCTCCCTCCTGTGAACGGACCGCTCAGCAGCGTGCCATGCCGCGTGTCCACCAACCGGCACGGCGTCACCGGATAGAACGCCAAAGCTCCGGAAGTCGAAGCCGGGACAAAATACCCGTTGATGTCCAGGATCACGTCGGTGTCGTTGGTGGCGTAGACGCTGATGGCTCCGGATGTCCCCGCCGGCACAATCGCCGCATTAGACTTAATCCGACCATCAATCGAGTTCAATGTCGATACCACGGGTTGCGTTTGGCCCGCCGCCCAGACGGTCACGTACCCCAGAGGCCCGTGCGGAGCCACCGCCACGTTGAAGGAATAGGCTTGCGCGGTGGGAGGAATGCCACACGCTGAACTCGGGATGGTGAAGGACCGGCTGCCGCCGCCCGGGATGAACGGACCGCCGAACGGGCCCGAGACGTTACGTGTGTCTGCTACGCGGCACGGCGTGACCGGGACAAAGTGCAGTCCGGAAGGCGCTAACACGCTGATCCCGCCGCTAACGCCGCTAATCGACGGGTAAAACAGGTCAGACGCTGTCAAGTTCTGGACGCCGAGCGTCACAAGCGACGACTGAAAGGTTCCCACTCCATTGGACAGCGTTACGTTGGCGGGCAACGATGCGAAACTGTCAGAACTGCCTAATGATATGGGGTCGCTGTAGTTCACAACCGTGTGATTGCTCGCGTCCAGAGCGTTGACGGTGAATTGCACTGGAACTCCAGCCGTGGCGGACGAGGCGGCGGTCACCGAGAAGTGCGTCGCTGTGGAAACACCCCCGCCCGTGAGGGCTGCTTGAGTCACGCTCAACGTCAGCCCTGCCACCGTGATGGCGCCGCTGCGCGATGTGGACGCGCTGTTGCCGGCCACGATAAAGGTGGCCGAGCCGTTCCCGCTACCGCTCCCCGTTTGCACCGTGAGCCAGGAGGCATTGGAGGCGGCAGTCCAAGAACAGTTGGCGGGTGCGGCGGATACTTGAAGGGTGAGATTGCCGCCCGCGTAGGATTGCAAAGCCGGCTGAGAAACAGTGTAAGTACAGAACGCTGGCGTGGGCGTCAGTTTGTACACGTAATACCCTGACCCGTACAGATTTGCAAAGGAATCAACGACCAATCCCCGGTTGTACTGGACCATGGAGACGGTTTGTATAATACCGTCAGGCGTCACTTTTCGAATCCTGCCGCTCGATTCGCCTATATAGATTGAGCCCGAGTTGTCCAGCGCGAGTCCCGAGCAACAATCCGTTTCGATGGACGCGGAAATCGCGGGTCCCCCATCGCCTGTAGAACCATATGAACCATTTCCGACCACAGTAGTGATGATGCCGTTTGTGGAGATCCTGCGGACGCGGCTGTTATCAAGCACGTAGAGATTCCCCGCGGCATCGATGGCAAGCGAGCCCGGTCGATCGAGCACGGCGCTCACAGCGCTTCCCCCATCTCCGCCATAACCTGTCGCGCCGGTGCCCGCAACGGTGGAAATCGTTCCCGTTGTGCTGACTCGCCGGATGCGATTGTTGGAATAGTCGCTAAAGTAGATGTTTCCGGAAGCATCACTTATGATGGCGATGGGATAACCGATTTGAGCCGAAGTAGCGGGCTGGTTATCGCCGTTGTACCCGGAAACTCCGGTGCCGGCGACAGTGGTGATCACATTGTTCGCGATTTTGCGAATCCGATAGTTGAAGTCGTCGGCGACGTAAACCGCGCCTGACGCATCCGCGGCCACCCCTGTGGGCTGATTTAGACTGGCGGAAGCCGGGGGTCCCCCGTCCCCAAGTCCGGTGGTCCCGCCGCCGGCCAATGTCGTTATGATTCCACTTGGGTCCACCCGCCGAATGCGGTTATTGCCAGTGTCGGCAATATAGAGATTGCCACCGTTGTCAAACGCCAATCCGCCAGGAGACGACACCGATGCAGAGCCCACGGTGCCTCCGTCGCCCGCCAACCCAGAAGTAGTGCTGGTGTACGGCGATGCGACATAGCTGGTAGGTATGTAGCTCGGACCGCCGCTCTGCGTAATCTGAAACGTCTGATCCCCGATCAAGAGCGAGCCCGCACGCGGTGCTGCGCTTGGATTCGCTGCCACTACATAGGAAACCGATCCGCTGCCTTGCCCGGTCGCGGATCCGGCGCCGATTTGAATCCACGGAACGGACGATCCCGCCTGCCACACGCACGAACTGCCGGTGGTGAAGGCGATCGATCCAGCCACCGCCTGTGGCGCCACAGTAGCCGATGATGAGATCAGCGAAAGCATGCACGAACCGGCCGCCTGCGTCACAAGGAGCGTCCTAGTGGCAAGCGTGATCGTTGCGATCCGCGCCGAAAAGGAATTCCGCGTGGCGTAGAGCGAAAGAGTGCCACTGCCGGTGGAATTGACTGAATTCGAGGGCGTGATCCACACAGGCACATTCGCGAGATTCCATGTACAGCCGCCGGGCAGACCTACAGAAATGTTTTCGATTCCACCGGCCTGAGTGAAATTGAGTGAGGAAGGGTTGAATGTCGGATCGGTACACGACCCCGCAGCCTGATTGACGGTGAAGATATTCGTTCCCGCGGTGAGTACGCCGCCATTCACGTGGATCGTGCCTGTCTGCAAGCTGTAGATGCTCTGGTTCTGGGCGACGACGTAGTTGACTGCGCCGTTGCCGAAGCCGCTGCGGGGGCCGCTCACGTTAATTATGGAGTCGTTGGTGATTTCCCAAGGACATCCGCTAGCGGCGGTGAACGTGAAGGAACCCGATCCGCCGTGGCCCGGCACGTTGGCGGAATTACTCGAAAGAACGACATTGCACACGGCGGCCGACGAGAAGTCGATTTTGGCAAGAAAGCCGCTGGAATTGCTTCCCGTCCCTTTGGATTTTGGTTGGAACGCCGATGCCGTCGTGGCATATAGTAGGCTTTGCGTCATCCCAGCGACGTATATTCCGAGGTTGGCATCCAAGGCGATCCCTGCGGCGGTGTCAGTCGAAGATGTTCCGAGATAGGTGGAATAAACAAGCGAAGTCCCATTGGGATTGAACTCGGATAGGTAGAGGTCAGAGCCGTCGTTGTAGGAGCAGCACACCACGTAGGATCGCTGGGTTTTGATGGCGCCGGGAGTCGTGGGGAAGTTGTTGGATGATGTCGTTCCCAGGACATAGGCGTTTCCAGAAGCATCCACTGCGACGCCGGAGGCTGACTCGGAGTAGCTTCCGCCAAGATAGCTGGAATAGGCTAGCACAGCCCCGCCGGGATTCACCTTGGCTACGAACGAAGAGTTATTAAAGCCGAACCCGCTGGGACTCGGTTTCGAGGGAAGGAAGGCGGTGGGCGTGGTGGGAAAATCGCTCGATTGGGTATTGCCGGCCACGTATGTGCTGCCGCCGCTGTCCACGGCGATTGCCACTGCCGCATCGAAGCTGGATCCGCCAAGGAGCGTTGAATAAACCGGAGCGCTGCCTTGTGCGTTTAGTTCCGTCACGAAAACGTCTCCGCCTCCTTGATAAGTCGTCTGGAGAACTCCGGCCGTGGTAGGAAAATTGGCCGATTGCGCGGCCCCTGCGATAAACGCATGGCCGCTGGAATCGACAGCGATGGCCGTCGGCGCATCGGTGTTTGTGCCGCCCAGGTAGGTCCCGTACGACACCACTAGGGACGGAGTGAGTTTCGCTACAAATCCGGTGGATGAGCTGCTCGGCTTCGTCATAATAAAGCTGCCGGTAGTTACCGGAAAAGCCGCGGACGTGGATCCGGTGACATACGGATTCCCGCTGGAATCCATCGCGATTCCCGCGCCCAGCGAAGAATTTGCCAGATAGCGGGACGCGCTGATGACGCCGCTCGAGTTTACCGCTGCCACAAACGCGCACTGCGAATTGGTGGCGCAAGAGCTCGCGCCGCTGAACACGATCGGGAAGTCCGAGGATGAGGTCGCGCCGGTGATGAACGCGTTGCCGGAGGAATCCACCGCAATCCCGGCCGCCGAATCCGCGCTCGATCCCCCGATATAGGTTGCATAAATCAGCGCGGTTCCGCCCGGATTCAACTTTGCAATGTAGGCATCCGAGCTTCCGCCGGCATAGGCGCCGCTCGTAACCGGGAAATCGAGCGATGACGTCGTTCCAGTGATGTACGCGTTTCCAAACGAGTCCACTGCAACGCCGTTGATACTATTGCCGCCTGAGCCTCCCAGGTACGTCGAGTAACTCACTACCGGATCAATGGTGAGCGGCAGACCGCGGTCATATTCGCCCACTTTCAGGACCACTTCGCGGCGGCCTTTGAGCACATGCCGGACCTCCACGGCTCGCCGCGCCCCGCCCGATGCCTGCCAAGCCAGCGGCGCGTGCTGCCGTAGATCGCCGGCCGCGGTGTGGATCACCAGATCGCCGTCCGAATCCAGGCGGAGCGATTTGGCCCCGTCGAAACGCAGCCGTAAATCGGAGGAATCCGCGCCGGGGGCGACTATGAGATCGTATTCCAGCTCTCGGCCACTGCCATGGTACGCCATATCGACGCCTGCCCTGATTTCCGGGACGCGCACTCTTCCGAACTGCCGGACTCCCCGCCTCCACCTCGCCGGATCGTTCCCAATGAAGTAATTGGTCTGGCCAGGGAGCGGGTCCTCCGGCTGTGGCTCTGCGGTCCGGCGCGCGCCTGCAAGTTGCATGGAAACGGCAAACCTTACGTCACCCGCCCGTGTCGTCAGAACCGCCTTTGCGCCGGTGAGAAAAACGGAGTATTCGCCGCTCCGCGCTATGTATCTAACAGCCGGATCAGTTTGGCCACGATTCTCTTCGAAGGCTAGGGGAATGCGGCCATAGCCGGACAGCTCCTTCGCGGAGCCGCCAAAGGCCACTGCCACATTCCATCCGAGTGCGCACAGCAGTAGCGCGCGATGCACTGTAAGGTATTCCCCCCGTTTTGATGGTCGAAAAGACTCAAGCCTACCACGGGCCGGCGAGTTGCATCAACGGTTCAGGGGATACACCGGATCTCATAGATTCTACGGCGCGAAATAACCGACGATATCCAGTACCAACTGTGTTGGGTTGGTCGCAAACGAGCTGATCTCTGTATCGTTGGTCGGCACGATCCGAGCCGTGTGCCCAGCTCGATTCGCAACGGCGCGGCGGTGAACAGGAATTCGTAGCGATTCAGCCGCTTCGCCTGCTCGATGGCTCTTTCAAAATCGAGGTTGTCGAAGATGCTGACCCCCATCGCCACGAGCGCGAGCTGATGAAGCGGGATTCCGACAGATGCTGGAAGCCCAGTGGGCTGAACATCATTCGGTCTGTCACAACCGATGAACGAAACGGCACGCTCCTTGATGAAGTACGCTACAGTCAGCGTGATAGCCAGCGAACCCTGTGGCATTAGGCCAAGGCCCTAAAGCGGTGCGCCGCTTCCAACGCCCCGTGTAGAGCAAGATCACATCGCCCGCCGATACTTTCACGCGCTCCAGTTTTTCAAGCGCTTCCAGGTCTTCCCGATGGATAGCCGTTCCCGGATCGAGCCATCCTTGCGCCGTTGCCTTCTCCGGTAAACGCGTGGCATCGAGGAGGATCGATGATAGCTAACCATTTCGATTGCAGCAGTACGACCGCGTATCGACGAGGGAATCGTCTGGTTCCAGACCGCCATCCGAAAGACACCGCTTACCATGTCCGCCGCTCCGGCGGCTGCAAGGAATATCAGCGCCAGCCACAGCGAGCGGGCGAAGCCGAAGGCCGCCAATCCTGGCCCCACGATGAACGCGAAATTGCCGCGGACCGAGTTCAGTGCTCCTACCGCGATCATCTCGCTTACCGGCAGCACCTGCTGCACTAGCGCCTCCATTGAGGGCCGGTGTAGTGCGCCAAGTCCAGCCAGCAGTCCGGCGACGATCCAGAGCACGGCGACGTAGGGCGTCGGGAGCGCGGCATTCCAGGCCAAAACGGCACAACAGAGAACCATGGCGAACTCCACGAAAACGATCAGCCGCCGTCGGTCGAAATGATCAGCCAACGCGCCGCCAATGAGCGCCATGGTCAACATGGGCACAAACTCGACAACCCCGATGAGTCCGACAGCCAACGCAGATCGCGTCAGTGAATAC
>DATBIA010000056.1:0-287201 GCA_036557165.1 Bryobacteraceae bacterium | reverse complement strand
CACCTGCGACATCACGTTCACCGAGACCTACACGTACACGCAGCCGGGCGGAGTGGCTTCCAAATCGCTTTCGGCCATACGCAGCTTCGTGGGCTGGAACGGAATGCCCACTCCGGCGGGGGCGACGCTGGGCGCGTCGTTCACTTACGACAACGAAGGACGCATGTTGACGGAGCAGTATCCCGGCTCGACGACCATCGATGGCACGGGAACGGGTCTGATCACCACCGCCGGTCCGAACCTGAGCTACACTTACGACAGCATGGGGCGGCTGTATTCGCTGACGGATCAGACATCGGGCGAGCAGACGATCCAGAGCGCGGCGTATACGGCGGCGGGGCAGTTGCAGCAACTCGTGGGCGGCGGGTACTTCGGATCGTTCGGCAGCGAGACGCGGACGTATAACTCGATGCTGCAGCTGACTCAGTTGAGCTCGGGCGCGAGCGGGTCGAATGCGGTGAATATTCAATACAACTATTCGGCGACGCAGAATAACGGGAAGATCGTTTCGCAGACGGACCTGATCAGCGGGGAGCAGGTGAGCTACACCTACGATTCGCTGAATCGATTGGCGACGGCGTTGAGCAATTCGGCAACGGCGCCCTGGGGCCAGAGCTTCACATACGACGGCTTCGGGAATTTGACAAACGTGAACGTGATCAGCGGGAGCGCTCCAACGCTGGGAGTGACCTACGATCCGGCGACCAATCATGGGTCTTACGCGGACGCCAACGGCAACAGTATGAGCGGCAGCTGCTGCGGCTTCTACACCTATGACGTGGAAAATCGGATCGTGCAGACGCCTGGATATGGCGCGATGTATTACAGCTACGCGCCGGGCAATAAGCGAGTGTGGCGGGGAACCGGGACGCCGAACACGACCGGGAGCAATCCGCAGCAGACAGACGAGCTGACGTTGTGGGGTCCGAGCGGGCAGAAGTTGGGCTCGTGGCAGATGAGCGTCCAGAACGTGCCGGGGTATCCGGAGCTATCGTGCGCGGCGGCGACGGGGACGAACATTTATTTCGGCTCGAAGCTGATTAAGAACGCGGGCGGGTGGGTGTACGCGGACCGGCTGGGGTCGGTGGGGAAGTATTATCCGTACGGTCAGGAGCGGCCGAGCGCGACGCAGAATGGGAAAGAGAAGTTCACGGGGTATTTCCGGGATGCGGAGACGGGGTTGGATTATGCGGACCAGAGGTATGAGGCGCCGGGGATGGGGAGGTTTTTGACGGCGGACCCGTACAGGGCAAGTGTTGGAGCCGCAGATCCTGGAAGCTGGAACCGATACGCGTATACGCGGGGGGATCCCATAAATCGAATAGATCGCCTCGGGACATGCGATCAATCGGCCGACGATGATCACTCGGTGACAGTCTGTTCCGTCGAAGACGATTCGGATGTTCCAAGTTCAACGCAGAGAGCCGTACAATCCCCTTTATCTACTCCATTTGGCCGCGACAGGGCCTATCTGATTCACGCGGGCGGGATGCTTCTCGCCAGGACATCGTTTTCCACGAAGTGTGAGGGCGCGTTAGATGCGCTTGGCGCCGATTTTGATGGCTTGGCGATCGCTGCGAGTTTGGTTGACATTAAGGACGGCACCGGCGATAACAATTTGCTAGCTTCCGCATACGGTGATGCTCGGCTCGGTGCCTCGGCGCAGGCTAAATACGATTCACAATACGCTTCTTACCTTCAGTCTCACGGGCTGCAACATCTGACCGTTGCTGACTATTTCGCGGCTGCTGGGAATGTTAGCGCTTGGACCCCGTTCGGGGGCAATACTGTTTATGTCAATCCGTCGCTGTTGTATATTTCATCCCTGTACTTGGATCAGGGACTGATGCTCCATGAAATGCTCCATGAGGTTTACGGGTTGGATGACTTTGACATAATGAAATCTCTCAAAGCATATGATCCCGGCTCGGGCATCGATCCTAACGGGCTTTCGGAACAGATTACGACTTGGATGACAACCAATTGTGTTATCGGAAAAGGGAATAAGTAATGTCTTGGCCCACTCATTCACGAACCTCGACGATTATACTTGGCTTGCTTTCTCACCTTCTGCCCGCATTCGCGGGCACTGTCACGGTAGTGGTAAGACCCTATCTCTCGAACGACACGGATTGGCTCCGTCCACAAATCCACTTGTATGAACTTGGTTCACACCGGGATCTTTGGCCGACTGGCCACGTTCAGACGGCCGACGCCATTCCACCCGGATTATACGAGATTGATGTCTTCCAGCCAGGTTTCAAACGGTTTCATCGAGAACTAGACGTGACTGCGGGACTCACTGAGGTTAGGGTCGTCTTGCAGGTCTCGGTGGAAGCGAGCGGTCAGCAAATGGAGATCGCAGGACGAGTTCGAGGACCGAACGACTACGCTGGAATATGGGTGCTTGCCTTCCCTTTAGCTGGGAGCCCAGCCGATGTCGTGGAGACTCGGGTCGGAAACTCAGGAGGCTTCAGGGTTGTTACATCAAGAAGCGGACCTTATCTTTTGACTGTCGTCCGCGGGGATAGAGTTCTGGGTACTCAACCAGTGGTAATTCGCCCTGGGAATTCGGAGCTCACGATTGAAGTAGCGGGATCCGATTGATGCATCCATCCGGTGAAAGCTGAACGGCGACGTTTCGCCACCGGAAGGCTGATGAATTTCGGTGCCTGCGCAGCAGCCCACCGATGCGGCGTCATTCGTCTGGGGGAAGCTGCAAACACCGGCGATCTGACGATCGAGGCGTGGGTAAAGCCCACCGATTTCGTGAATTACGACCTGCGATTTCCAAACGCGATCAGCACCGGCGAGAAATACAACTTCACCTATGCGGAAAACCAGACGGTGGTTTCGCCGTTCGACGGCCTCTATCCCCGGGTGACGGCGCTGCTCTCTCGCGCGACGGTGTCGAGCATCGGAACGTATCATCAGTTTACTTACGACAGCTCGGCGGAAATGACCAATGTTCAGCTTTCGTACAAGGGGGCGTTGGGCTATACCTATTTCACCCGGGCTTACTCGAGCGGAACAAGCTACCGGGAGATTGCGAGCCGCGGCGGATCCCGGCCAGTCCTATCAGGCCTCGAAGCAAACTGACCTGCTCCCCAAAAACTCTACCAAGACAGGATACGATCTAAATGTTTTGGAGAGAACATGAAACCGAACCGATTCACGGAAGAACAGATTAATACGGCTCTGAAGCAGATGGAGAGCGGAAGGACGGCGGCGGAGGTGGGAAGAGTCCCCAAGCACACCCTCTATGCCTGGAACAAGAAGTATGGCCGGCTTCGACACTGTGAGTCGGCCGCTCAGCCTCGCCGGCTAGCGGCCCCCCGGCGCTCCGCAATTGCGCTGGCACTTGGCCGGCATCTTGAATTCGCTTTTGATCTTGTCCCGGTAGGCGGGATACATCGTCTCCGCGCCGCCCATCGCGGCTTCCCTCGGAATGCCGTACAGCTTGAACATCTCGTCCAGGAACGGATTTTTCCCCGGAAGATTGTGCGGAACTCTCCCGTCCTCGACGCCCTCGTCGCCGATGAGGCAAGGGGGACCGCCCAGGTTCATCGGGTTCGTGGTGAGCACGAACGTCCGGGTGATGTAGTAGGGCTCGCTCAAATAGATCGGGTCGTCCATCTGCGAGGCCAGGGTCAGCATATCTCCGTGCCGGATGAAGTGCGTGATCATGGTGGCCTGATCGCTGGTCATCGCTCCGTTGCGGCGAAGATAGCCGGTCATCATGTGAGTGGTCGTGGCGGTGAGCACGCTGCCGTTCCAAACGCCGGTGGTGAACCCTTCCTGGCTGTGGGGTGCGTCCTTGGAAGGGCGCGGCCGCCCGTCCATCCAGATGGTCATCGGCGCGCGATCTTCCCACGCGCCAACCACCCACGCCACAGTTCGTCCGGTCACCGGATCGGCTTCGT
Source organism: Bryobacteraceae bacterium (assembly GCA_036557165.1). Lineage (GTDB taxonomy): Bacteria > Acidobacteriota > Terriglobia > Bryobacterales > Bryobacteraceae > Palsa-187. The sequence goes on along the minus strand of DATBIA010000056.1, from coordinate 283,278 downwards.
TCCAGATCTTCACTCCGAAGGTGCCGATCATCATGTGCCATTGAGAGTAGAAGGCGCAGATGCGCTCCGGCATAGAGATTTGCGACTGAGAGTAGCTCAGAGCCTTGGCGCGGCCGGAGTCGTTAAACGGGATGCCCGTGAAGTCCACCGGGTTTGGCCCGGCCCCGCGCTCCAGCGCGTCCTCGTGATTTTTGGACGCCCAGGATCCGGAAAGCTCCACCTGCGCAAGCGCGGGCAGGCCCATGCATAAGAAGGCGATCGAACTGAACTTGAGTGTTTTCGGCGTCATGATTGGTCCCTTCCTTACCATCTCGCGGAACACGCCGATGGAGTCCACCCGGCGTCGCTATCTTGTTTCTTGAATTGTGAAGTGATGATAAACGGCTCGCGCAAATACTGAGGATCGGTCACGACGGTGGTGACGACCAGCATCGTAGCGTTGTTATGCTCCCGGATCATGTCGTAATATTCTTCGAGAACCGCGTTCTCGCTGTACGGCACGCCGTTTTTTCGCAAATAACCGGCTTTCAAGTGCGTGGTTGTCACCTTGAGCGAGCCTTTGCCCTGCGGCGGCTCGCTAGGATCGGGAGCCGCGGCCGCGCCACGGCCTCTCGCCGGCACTTCCCAGGCCGCGAGGGAATCTCCTTGCAGCGAGGCTGGCCCGGCCGGCGCCTTCCAGTTGCCGAAGTGAAATAAACGCGTCTGCTTCCCAGCGTCGGTTTCCAACTTCATCGTCTGCGGGTCTTGCCAGGTAATGTGAAGATGCTCTGGAACGCGCAGCAGAGCGGGGGCGCCGTAGGATTTGCACTGCTCGCCCGCGGCCTCGTCTTTCGCCGGGTCCCACGCGTCCGCAACTGTGCGGGCCGCGGGCGTCATTGGAACGCCCTGATAATCGCCGAGCGCGGGAGTGACCATGCGGAAGCGCCAATCCTCGTCCACAACCGAAACCCAATAACCTGTGAGATCGATGGGTTCGGCGGCTTCCGGGGCTCGCGGCGCGCCGCCGCGCCCTCCGCCGCCGCCTCGCTGAGCTAGCACCGGAAGAGCCATCGGAAGGGCCGCCGCAAAGATCAGCGGCAAAAACTTGTTTGAAATTCGATATCGCATGATTGTGTGCTCGACTATTTGCCCGCGCTATTTCTTTCCGGTCAGACTCTTGTAGACGGACTCAACGAAGGCATTGGTGGCGCCGGGTTTCGTGCCGTATTCGGTCTCATAGGCTCTGGCCGGATGCGCCTCTTTGATTTGGTTCAGGTTCATGCCCTGCTTGATCATGTCCTGGATGACGTCACGGACAACCACGACCATGTCGCGGTAATCCACAACGTCCAACTGCAGGCAAGCCCGCCCATGACCTGGAACGACGTAGGTCCCGACGCCCTCGTAAATGAACGGCCCCGGCGGAATCGCGATCTCGATCAGCTTGTTCAGCGCGTCGATCTCTCCCTGGATGCTGCCGCCTTTTTCAACGTCGATTACGGGAAAACTGGTGGTGTCCAGCACGTCGCCCGCGGCCACAACGTCGGATTTGCGGAAGAACACGAAAGTATCCGTGTTGTCGCGAGCTTCGGGCTGATGCAGAACTTCAATCGGCTCGTCGTTCATGCGCAGATACCAGCGTTTGGGGGCGAATGCCTCGGTAGGCAGAGCGTCGGCGGGGAAAAGCTCGGGCTTGCCGGTGGGAGCGCTCATGCGACGAAGAACGCTTTCATGGGCCAGGATCGCCGCGGCGCCGTTGTTGGTCATGGCGCCGGCGAGTCCGGCATTACCGATCGCGTTGGTGAATACGGTCATGCCGGTTTTGGCGAGATTTCCATTGCCGCCGACATGGTCCGCGTCCGCGCCGGTATTGATGATGTAGCGGATCGGCAGATTGGTGATCTTCTTAAGAGCGGCTGAAACCCGATCCGAGGCCGCCGCCGAGCCCGCATCCACCAGGACTACCCCATCCTGGCCGATTTGCACGGCGATATTCGAGCCGCCTCCGGCGATCATGTAGAAGTTGGGGCGAAGCTTTACGACATCGATCCCGTCGTCGGCGTCCGCGGCTATGACGGGCGCCACGCCGCACGCTGCCAATAAAAAAGCGGCTGCCGCCATCCGGCACGTGGTCCGGGCGGGCAGGCGCCGCTTCAGGGTTTCGCTCCAACGCATGTTCAACACTCCCTTAAAACGCGACCGAGTTAGTCTCAGATTCTATAGCTTACGTGACGGCCGCAGGCTTTGCAACGTCCTAAGGGCTATTCCGGGAGGAGGTTTTCGTCGAGAATTTGGTCGAGGGTGAATGGGCAGCGACCGGGAAAGCTGGATTCAGGAAGACCGGTCCCCGCCGATGCCCGAAGCATGCCGCTGTCATAGGCGTCTTTAAGGGCGGCCTTTAGCTTGGGTTTGAGGCTGGGCATTTGGGAGAGCAGCCTGAAAATTTCCCGGCGTTGAAGCTTGATCGTGCTCCGCCAGCTTTGGCTTCTCCCTCCGGACTGGACCTGCCACTTTAGAAGATGCTGCAAGAGTACCTCCAACCGGCTCTCCAGCGCTCTTCGTTCGCTTTTGCCCATGTCCTCGATCTCCTCCGCAATGTGCTCAATGTCAGCTTGATCAAAGCGTCCGGATCGCAGCAGAGCGGCGTTAGATTGGGTCCATTCGAAGAAATCGCGTTCGTAAAGCTCGGTCGCCTTCATGATCGTATTGTATCCGCCCTCAATTCAATAGATCGCGGATCAACACGGCTGGGTGCACGGCGGAGGCTCCGGCCAGATCGTGGACCTGCTGGCGGCAGGAGGTTCCCGTCGCGGCCAGCACGTCGCCCGGCTTCATCTCTTTCACGGCGGGAAGCAGCCGCCGATTGGCGATGGCCACGGAGACATCGTAGTGACCATAGCCGAACGAGCCCGCCATGCCGCAGCAGCCCGCGTCGAGATCCACCACAGTCGCGCCGGGAATGCGCGAGAGCAGCGCAACGCTTGCGCCGAGCAATCCCATCGATTTTTGGTGACAATGGCCGTGCAACAGAATGCGCGACGGGCCGGGGCGAAGAGGCAGATCGAGCCCCGCGGCAAATTCGTCGAACAGCACGCACGCCTTCGCCACAGCCCGAGCTTTTTGCTGTATCTCTCCTCGAAGCAGCGAGGGAACGTCTTCTTTGATGGCGGAGAGGCAACTGGGCTCGCAGAATACGATCTTTTCGCCGCGTTCGGCAATGGGCGCCAGAGCGGCCGTCAACTTCGCCGCATTCGATTGAGCTTCGCCGAGCAGTCCTTGGGAAATCAGCGGACGCCCGCAGCAGCCGGGCCGAATGACAGCGACGTCGTACCCGCCGCGCTCCAGAACCTCAACGGCCGCGATACCGATTTCAGGATGATAGTGATTGAGAAACGTATCGTTGAACAGGGCGACACGGGGCGTTGAGGCGCCGCGCGGGCTGGAACTCCGTCTTCCCAACCGCTTTTGAAGCGTTTGGCGCTGCCAAGCCGGCAACGGGCGCCGGCGGTCCACTCCCATGAATCCGCGGGTCGCGCCCGCAAACCAATTGGAAACCGGCGCGAACCGGCTGCCCCAAACGGAAGCGTCCTGAACGTGCCCGAGCGCCTTCGCCCGCAGGGGCGTACCGTGGCGATTCCAGTAGCCCGCGAGAAATTCGCTTTTGAAGGCGGCCATGTCCACGCCCACGGGACATTCGGATTTGCATGCGCGGCATTCCAGGCACAGGTCCAGCACTTGGTAGACGCCCTTGTCTCCCAGACCCGCTTCGCCCAGCTTTCCGCTCATCGCCAGCCGCAGAACGTTGGCGCGTCCGCGCGTCGTATGAGCTTCGTCGCGAGTGGCCATGTAAGAAGGACACATCGTGCCGGACAATTTTTTGCGGCACGCGCCGACGCCGCTGCACATCTCCACGGCGCCCGCCAGACCTCCGTACTCCGAGTAGTCGAAATGCGACGGGGCGGGCTTCGTTTTGTAATCCGCGCCGAAACGCAGGTTCGAGGCGACCGGCGGCGCATCCACGATTTTGCCCGGATTCAGAATTCCCAACGGATCGGCCGTGCGCTTCAGCTCTCGAAAAGCTTCGTACAGCTCATCGCCGAACATCCGGCGCATGAAAGGGCTGCGCACCAGGCCGTCGCCATGCTCTCCCGACAGAGCGCCGCCGAATTCCAGCACCAATTCCGCCACATCGTTGGCGATGGCTTCGAATTTGCGGACGCCTTCCTCCGTCTTCAAATTCACCACGGGCCGGACATGCAGGCATCCCACGGACGCGTGCGCGTAGATTCCGGCGGTGGTGCCATGACGCCGGAGCAGATCGAGAAAGCGTCCGATGAATTCGCTGAGCCGCTCGGGCGCCACCGCCGTATCTTCGACGAACGAGATCGATTTGGCGTCTTCCTTCATCGCCATCGAAAGACCGAGGGCGGCCTCGCGCAAGCTCCAGATGCGCTGCTGGCCGGCAGGCTCCGTTTCAGCTCGATAGTGGTAGCCGAAGCCGCCCGCGCGCAGATCCTCTTCAAGGGCGCGCAGGCGCGGCGGCAGGTCCTCGGCGCGGTCGCCGTAAAACTCGATGCACAAGGTGGAGGCTGGATCGCCTTCAATCACGGCGCTCCGCAGCCGATGGAGGGCATCGTTCTGCCGGGTGTAATCCAGAATCGACTTGTCCATCACTTCAATGGCCGATGGCTTGTGCCGAAGAATCGAAGGCACGGCAGCGAGCGATTCGAGAAGATCCCCGAAGGCGACCACCATTACCGCCCTGGCTTTCGGCAGCGGCACGAGGCGCACCTTCGCTTCCAGAACAATTCCCAGCGTGCCCTCCGAGCCGATCACGATTTTCGATAAATTCACCGGCTTGGAGGAATCCGTGAATTCGTTCAGGTTATAGCCGCCCACGCGGCGCAGAATCTTGGGATATCGCCGGTCTATCTCCGCCGCATGCTCGGCGGCGAGGCGCAAAACCGTGCAGTATAGCGCGGCTTCCAGGCCGTCGCCTCGCGGAACCTCGTTACGAGGGAGATCCCGGAATTGCGCGATGCTTCCGTCGGAGAGTAAAACCGTCTGCTCCAGCACGTGGTCGATGGTTTTGCCGTAGAGGACGCTGCGCGCGCCGGCGGAGTTATTGGCCATCATGCCGCCCAGCGTGGCGCGGCTGGCGGTGGAGATGTCGGGGGCGAAACGCAGCTTCAAAGGCGCAAGCTGCGCGTTCAACTCGTCCAGCACGATCCCCGGCTCCACGCGCGCCCAGCGCTCCTCCGCGTTTACTTCCAGCAGCCGGTTGAAGTACTTCGACGTATCGACCTGCAAGCCTTCGCCGATAGCTTGTCCCGCTTGCGAAGTCCCGCCTCCGCGCATGGTAATTGGGCAACGATGGTTGCGGCAGATTTCGAGCGTGCGCACGATGTCTTCGCGCGTTTTCGGAACGACCACGCCCACCGGGTGAATCTGATAAACGCTCGCGTCGGTGGAATAAAGCGCGCGCGAGACAACATCGAAACGGACCTCGCCCACCCGGGCGTTTTCGAGTTCTTGGCGGAGAGCCGATGAATTCACCGACCCGCCCAGCTTAACCAGGCTCAAGACAGGCGCTCCAAACCCCGCCGCAGGCGCTCGAGCCCGTTAGCCAGCGTCTCGCCTCCGCCGGCGAACGAGACGCGCAAAGTTCCCTCGCCGCCCGCACCGTAAGCCGCGCCATGCACCACGACCACTCCCTGGTCGTTCATGAGGCGCCTTCTAATTTCATTTGACGGGAGCTTCAAACCGCGCACGTCGGCTATGGCGAAAAAGCCGCCTTCGGGCCGCAGGATCTCGACTCCGGGAATGCCCGAGAGGGTTGAGAGCACCCGCTCTCGACGGCGCGTATATTCCTGGCGCATCCCGGCCACGCAGTTTTGAGACGCGCCGAGCGCTTCGGCGGCCGCATACTGAACGAAAGTCGCCGGGCCGCGGCTGGATTGCGCCAGCACCAGGTACATATCGCGAATCAAAGATGCCGGTCCGGCGCAATAGCCGATGCGCCATCCGGTCATCGCATAGGTTTTCGAGAGGCTGTTCACCAATACTGCGCGTTCGCGCAAGCCAGGCGCGATGGCAATCGGCGATAGATGCGCGTGGCCGTCGTAGACGATGGCTTCGTAGATCTCGTCGCTGATCAGCGCGACATCGCGGCGCTCGCAGAATCGCGCAACGGCTTCAATCTCTTCGCGATTCAAAACCGTGCCGGCTGGATTCCACGGAGTATTCAAAATCAGAACTCGGGAGGCTGCGGACCACGCCGACTCCAACGACTCTTCGGTTAGAACGAACCGCCCGGCTTCAATCCGAGCGGGCACGGATTTGATGCGGCCTCCCGCCAGACGGATCGGCGATTGGTAAGCGTCATAAATCGGGTCCGGCAGCAGGACTTCGTCGCCCTCGTTCAGCAGGGCCATAAGCGCGGCATAAATTCCGAACGTGGCGCCGGTGGTCGCCAGAATCTCCGTCTCGGGATCGAATTGAAGACGGTTGTCGCGAGCCAGCTTTAGGGCGATGGCATTGCGCAGTATCTTCTCGCCGCGATTGTCCGGATAGGAGGTGCGGCCATCACGCAGGGCGCGCGCGCAGGCTTCCACGATGTGCGCCGGGGTGGGCAAATCCGGCTCGCCGCGCATGAGCGAAACGAGCTTGTTTCCCCGCGCTTGGCATTCGCGAACTTCCGCCAGAATGGCGTTCACCGCGGTAGGCTGAAGCAGCGCCAGGCGGGCGGAAGCGGAGCGGGCAGGGGCTAACACGCCCCAAAGAATAACATGGGCGGCGAGCGGAATTCCGCGGAGCTTTTCGCAAGAATTATCAAGACGCGGCGAGGCGTTTCCACTTAGAATTGAGGTCGTGATCGCGAAGAGGCAGCTCCGCCAGGTCCAGCCGGCGATCGCCTTTGCCGCGCAACATCTCGAGGAAGACCTCGCGCTGAAGACTCTTGCGGCGAAGGCCGGCATTTCGAAATTCCATCTGCACCGGTTGTTTTGCGGCGTTGTGGGCGAAACGCCGAAGCGGTTCACGCTGCGTCTCAGGCTGAACCTCGCCGCAGCGATGTTGCTCGGAGGCAAAGATTCGATTCTGAATGTGGCGCTCGCGTGCGGATTTCAGAGTCATGAGGCTTTCTGCCGGGCATTCCGGCGGCGATTCGGAATGACGCCACGCGCGTATCGAGAGCGTGGATTTGCCAATCGGATCAACGCGGCGCAGGCGGAGCGCCATGCGGCGCTGGTCGCTCAAATCGGTCCATGCGCCGGGCTGTATGGCGCCACGGAAAGCGGGTCACATAGGAGTGAAATGACTTATCTCATCGAGAAGAAGCAGTTGCAACCTCAGGCCGTGTTGATCGTGCGGCGAAGGGTGAAGCGATCGGAGATCGCCAGCACAATCGCAGAGGTTCTTCCTTACGTCTTTCAGTATGCGCAGCAGAATGGAATCGCGCTCGCCGGGCAGCCCTTTACTCGATATGTGGAATGGGGGCCGGGTTTACTCACGATAGAGGCGGGGATGCAGGTGGCGCCAGGCGGAGCGTCGTCGCGGGCAGACGAAGTTGCGGCATCTGGCGACGCTAAGGTGATCGCCGATACGCTGCGCGGAGGACCGGCCGCAGTGACCACGCACTCCGGGCCGTACGAAAACTTGCCCGAGGCCTATGCCGCAATCCAGGAATGGATGGACAGCGCGGGTCTCGTGGGGGCAGGAGCGCCATGGGAGGTTTACGTTACCGATCCCGCCGATTACGCCGATCCTCGCGACTGGAGGACTGAGGTGATTTGGCCGCTTAGCCGCTGACGCCGCTCCGCGAACCACTAATTGGCGCTTTCGTGAATCAGTTGCTCCGCCGGAGGCATCCCCCCTACAGGGTTAATAAAAGAAAGGGAGAAGAACATGCCGGAAGGACATACGAGACACGAAGATCACACTCACGCTCATGGCCGTGGATGCGGTCACACAACGTTGAAACATAACGGCCATATAGATTACCTTCACGATGGGCACTTACATAACGTTCGCGGCCCATATATAGACGAGCACCAGATTGAAGTGAGCACCTCAAACCCGGACGCCTGCACGCCCAAGCACCAATGCGGCGAGCATGAGAAGGGCCACGCCCATGGCCCCAACTGTGGGCACGAGGCGGTTCCGCATGGCGATCATGTGGATTATCTGGTTGCCGATCACTTGCATCACCCGCACGATGGCCACTGCGACGATCACGGTCGGGTCCAGCGCCCGAATTAGCGGTCGAAGTCAGCGTCTACCACTCCCTGGCGGTCGTGGCTCGGAAGGTCTTGCCGAGCCGCGAGCGCGAGCGGTTTTCCCGGGATCAGAGGGCGCGGCCTGTGGCGGTTCCGCGAGAGGATCGTCCCCGATCGCATCCGTGCCGGCGCCGGTGTTCATCCCAAAGCGCGATCGCGGCGCGAGACACGGTGCGCGCCTCGTCGATTCTCTCGATTTCCTCCGCTCCCGGCGTCCCCGCGGGGAGGCGGACGGCGCTTAACGCTTCATCATAAGCCAAGAGCGCGGCCCGATAATCATCTTCCAGCTTGTCTCGCTCCGAACAATCGCCCGGCGAGCGCAACGCCGCATACTGAGCCATTTCGCGCCGGCAGGCCGATCGCGATTCCTCACACGCTTGCATCGCTTTTTCGCATCGGGCCCGTGCTTCTTCTGTCGCCGAATGGAACCCCTTCAGCGAATCGTAAACGCCTTCAATCCTTGCGTTGTATTCTTCCAGGCCCTCAACTCTCTGACTATTCATAGCTCCGATCGCCTTTCTCCGCGCGGACGTGAATCCCCGGCGAACTTCTAAGCGCCATGGATGAATTTTTCGCCGCCCCTAGCGTTACTTGGATTTCCGCGACGGTTACTCCGATGCATTATTTCTTCTCGGTGAACCGCTTTATTTCGCTGTGAGATGTTTCTTCAGGCTTAGCGCGACGCGGTCCGCGGTCTGATCCAAGGCATTCGGCGACGCGTTCGGGGCGGGCTGATAAATGGACCAGAGCACCACGCTTGTTCGCGGATCGACCAGAAAGACCGTGCCGCGGTTCAGGCTTTTTTGCCGATCGGGGGACTGGGAACGATCGTCTACAAACGGCGGAATCGGGCCCTTATGGCTCGCCTTATAGTTTTCGTTCGACCAACTCCAAAAGGAATCGTCTACTCGATCCGTGACGATGGCGTCCGCGCTTGCGGGATCCAGCACCACCCAGACCGTGCCGGAACTGGTGAGACGGCTGGCCAGGTAACGATCCAGCCCATTCGCCATCGGGACGATGTAAACGGTGCGAGTCTTGACCTGAAGCCGGAACTGTTGGCCGGAAAGCGCCGAGCAAAGCAGCGCCGCGAGTGAGATTGTAAGCAGCGTTTTCATGAGCGGGTCCGAAAGCAACGATGGAGATCTTAAAAGGCGGACGCATTATTTGAGCCTTGCGGCTTCGCGCCGCGCGAGGAGAAAGATTCTACCTCCGCTCCGGGATACAAGCATCGGACGATTTAACGGCTTAGTCGATTGAACGCGATGAGTCGAATAACCGCTCGGAGAGGACCGGCGCATGTGCGACTACTCTTTGATGTCTTTCTCGAATCGTCTGGCGCGACAAGGAGAGGAACTGCTCACCTACCGGTTCCCCCGCGGAAGCATGGGCCTGGCGTCGCCGGCAGATCTGCGGGCGCAGCCCGATTTGCCGCACACCCGGATCGTGCGCATTTGGTCCAGGGTGTGGGAGGTCTTCGAGACCGGCCGGTCGTATTCGGTCCCCGCGGTGTGCGTGCCGCCGGGAGCTCGCTTGCTGGTGCGGGATATTTCCGAACAGCTCCAGCGCGAGCTAAAAATCTGGCGGACCGAGGAGGCGATTTTCACGCAAGTCACCGCCGCATCTTGCAGGCATCGGGACGCGCTCCGGTTCCGGAACGGACGCCAGGTCCTCTTGCAAACGCTTCGCGAGGGCCAACGAGTGCGGATTCTGGATCTTTCACTCGCTGAATTTACCGAGCCCCGCGCCGAAGCGCTGAGCCGGCTGGATCGCGAAGCGTATGCTTTTTCGGGGCCGACTTTGGCCGCGGCCTAGCGAATCGCGGGCCTCTTAGGCAATTTTTTTGCGGCGATTTTTTCCGCTAGGCATTTCTTTCCGCCCGCGCTTATAGCCTCGCATCTCACCTCTTGAGGAGGTGCATCGATGCCGGCTAACGATTCGTTTTCGGAAGTCGCGGGATTCTTTGCGGGGCGATGGTGGGCGATGGTGTTGCGAGGCATCGTGGCCATCGCTTTCGGCGCGCTCGCGTTCTGCTGGCCCGGGGTCACACTGGGCACCCTGGTCTTGCTATTTGGATTTTATGCGATCGCGGATGGCTTCTTCACGCTGCTCGCCGCGATTGGCGGCCGCCAGCGCGACCGGTACGACCGCTGGCTTCTCACCCTAGAAGGAATTGTCGGCGTTTGGGCGGGCGTGGTAACCCTTCGCGTCCCTCAAGTCACGGCGATAGCGCTGGTGTTTTTCATTTCGATTTGGGCGATGGCGACCGGATTTCTGAGGATCGCGACCGCCGTCCGCCTGCGCAACGAAATCACAGGCGAGGTGTGGCTTGTGCTGAGCGGCTTAGTGGCCGTACTTTTCGCGCTCATGCTGATGGTGCGGCCAATCTGGGGCGCGCTCACGTTGATCTGGGTCATTGCGGGATACGCGCTCATCATCGGCATCTTCTTGATCATGTTGGGCTTTGAGCTGCGCCGCCCGCATGCGGCCGCGTAGCTTCGCAGACAATCGGCCCGCATCCGCCCTTTGTGACGCCTCGATCAGGACGAATTTAGGCTTCCCGCCCCGACCCTACTGGCCCCATTTGGCCCGTTGACACCGGAAGTCGTTCCATGTACTATCAAAATCGCACTATGGGCGACGTGTACCGGATATAATATCCGGGACCCCGCTCATAGCAAAACGCGCGCTCGAAGGACCGTAATATGAGGCGCGTGGAGAGATTTTCGATGCTTATTCGCCTTCACCCGAGGATGCCGGCGGCAACGCTGGCCGCCCTTGCTCTGGCTGTATTGCCCGCCGCCGCTCAGCAGGCGCCCGCGTACCGAGCGCAGCGCACCGCCGATGGCAAACCGAACCTCAACGGCATCTGGCAAGCCATGAATAACGCCAACTGGAATCTGGAAGGACACGCGGCCGGCATGCCCGCCAAAGAAGTTCTGGGCATTCTGGGCGCGGAATTCGCCGAACCGCCGGATCTTGGCGTGGTGGATGGCGGACCGATCCCATATCTTCCCGCGGCGTTACAGAAGCGGAAGGACAATTTCGCCAACCGGGTAAAGCTCGATCCGGAAGTCAAGTGTTACATGCCGGGCGTTCCGCGCGCCACTTATATGCCGTATCCTTTTCAGATCGTGCAATCGACGCAGAACATCATGTTCGTCTACGAATACGCGGGCTCGGTTCGCGTGGTGAACATGGGCGCGCCGACAAAGGCGCCCGCCGATAGCTGGATGGGCTGGTCGAACGGCCATTGGGACGGCGAAAGCCTGGTGATCGACGTCACCAGCCAGGTGGAGGACACCTGGTTCGACCGTTCCGGCGACTACCACAGCGACGCGCTCCACGTGGTCGAGCGCTATACCCCGCGCAGCCCCGATACGATGATGTACGAGGCTACGGTTGAGGATCCCAAGACGTTTTCCCGTCCCTGGAAGATCAGCATGCCGCTGTACCGGCATGTGGAAAAGAACGCGCAGTTGATGGAGTTCAAGTGTGTCGAGTTTGCGGAGGAAGTGCTGTATGGGCATCTCCGCAAGCCGGGCGTCCCACCACCCACGCAGTAAAGACAGTAAGGAGATTGAAAAAGAATGAGCCACCGAGTTGTCGCCAGCATGTTCCTCGCAGCCGTGATCGCGGCGGTTTTGCTCGTCCCCGCGCCGCTCGCTGCTCAGACCGCCAACGCCGTAAAGACCTGGACTCCACCCAAGACCGCCGATGGCGTGCCGGACCTTCAGGGAGTATATTCCAACGCCACCACGGTTCCGTTTGAGCGCCCAAGAAATCTGGGAGCGAAAGAGTTCTATACGGAGGAGGAAATGGCGGAGCGGGCCAAACAGTTAGCAGCCGCCGAGGCTGCGCGGCTGAGCGCGGACGCCGATCCGAATCGAGTCCACTACGATCTCGGCCAATTCGGTCTTAACCAGAGAGTGCTGGCCCCCACCAACCGCACTTCGCAGATCATGGGGCCGGAGGGAACCATGCCGGCGCTGCTACCCTCGGCGCAAGCCAGGGTGGCCGCCAAGCAGGCCGCGGCGCGCGGGCATAACTTCGACGACGCGGAGCACCGGGGCCTGAGCGAACGCTGCATCATGTGGGGCAACGAGGGTCCGCCGATGCTTTCGCCGGGCTATAACAGCGATCTTCAGATCGTGCAGGGACCCGGCTACGTCGCTATCCTCCAGGAGATGATCCACGACACGCGCATCATCCCAACCGACGGCAGTCCGCACCTGCCCTCGAACGTCCGGTTGTGGATGGGCGATTCGCGCGGCCATTGGGAAGGCAACACTTTGGTGATCGACACCACCAACTTCTCCGACCGGACCGCGTTCCGTAACTCGAGCGACGATCTGCATATCGTGGAGAGGCTCACTCGCACCTCCGACAAGACCATCGCCTATCAGTTCACGGTAGACGATCCCCAGACCTGGGCCAAGCCGTGGTCGGCCGAAGTGACCTGGGAGACGATCAATAACCCGATTTACGAGTATGCCTGCCAGGAAGGCAATTACGGCTTGGCGAACATTCTCAGCGGCGCCCGTGCTTCCGAAAAGCAAGAGGGCTCCGCTTCGAAGTAAAGGAGAGAGACATTATGCGAGCCAAATTCGCCTTGTTAGTCGCCGGAGCCTCCATGCTCGCATCCGTCCCCGCGTGGGCGCATCACGCCTTCGCGCAGGAATTCGACGAGAAGCACCCCATCAAGCTGCAAGGAACCGTGACCAAGTGGGAAGTCATTAACCCCCACTCCTGGATTCACCTGGACGTCAAGGGACCGGACGGCAAAACGACGAGTTGGATGATCGAGGGCGGCAGTCCGAACGCCCTGTTCCGGCAGGGGTTCACGAAGGACTCCCTTCCGCCAGGCTCTGAAATCGTCGTGGAAGGCTTCCAGGCCAAGGACGGAGCCAATCGCGGCGTCGGGTCCAATATTACGTTCAAAGACGGTAAGAAGCTGTTCCTGGGCGGCTCGGCTCCGGGCGCGAGCGGTCCTGGCGGCGTCTCGGAAAACTAAGCCAAGTAGGACAAGCTTCAGCTTGTCCCCGCGATGGACAAGGTAAGCTTGTCCTACTTGCATGATTCAGCGCTTTTTCTTTGCGATTCTATTTGCGCATGGGGCGGCTACGCTCCTTGCGCAAACGCATTGGAACCCGCCACGAACGCCCGAGGGCAAGCCGGACCTCCAGGGCGTCTGGACCAACGTCACCATTACTCCGCTGGAGCGTCCACGCGACCTCGGCGATAAGGCATTTTTCACCGAGCAGGAAGCGCGCCAATACGAAAAGCAGTTCCTCGATCAGAACAACGCAGATCGCCGCGACGGCGGCGCTCAGGCCGACGTGAATCGGGCGTACAACAACTTTTGGTACGACCGCGGCACAAAGGTTGTGGCCAGCCGGAGAACGTCGCTGATCGTCGATCCTTCCGACGGGCACATTCCCGCGATGACGCCCGAAGCGCAAAAACGCCAAGCCGATCGGGTCGCCGCGGCGCGAGGCCATCAGTTCGACGGCCCTGAAAGCCGGGCGCTGACCGAGCGCTGCCTGGTGTGGCCCACGGCCGGCCCGCCCATGATGCCGAGCTTTTACAACAACAACTATCAGATCGTGCAGGCGCCTGGATATGTCATGGTGCTGGTGGAGATGGTGCACGACGTCCGGATCATACCGACCGATGGCCGCGCACATCTTCCCTCGAATATCCGGGAATGGTTCGGCGATTCGCGCGGGCATTGGGAAGGCGACACGCTGGTGGTGGACACCACGAATTTTACGGACAAGAATAGTTTTCGCGGGTCGGACGAAAACATGAAGCTGGTCGAAAAGTTCACCCGCACCGGGCCGGACACGATCCTGTACGAATTCACCGTGAACGATTCTAGCGCGTTCACCAAACCGTGGACCGCGCAGGTTCCCATGAACCGTATACCCGGCCCGATAATCGAGTATGCTTGTCATGAAGGGAATTACGCGATGACGGGCATGCTGGCCGGGGCCCGCGAAGAGGAGAAGAAGGCGGGCGGGAAGTAACGGCCCTCGCGTCACGCGGGGATGAGAGGAGCGGAAGGCGATGCGTACGAAATTAGCGGTCATTTTTGCAAGCGCGGGATTACTCGCGGTTGCGGCGCCGGCATGGGCGCATCACGCGTTTGCGGCGGAATTCGACTCCACCAAGCCGGTGAAGCTGCGCGGCAAAGTAACCAAGGTCGAGCTGATCAATCCGCACTCCTGGATTCACTTGGATGTGGTCGGCCCGGACGGGAAGGTGACCAACTGGATGGTGGAAGGCGGCAGCCCGAACGCTTTGATCCGCCGCGGTTTCACCAAGGACGCGCTGCCGGTCGGAACCGAGATTATAGCGGACGGCTATCAGGCGAAAGACGGCACGCCGCGAGCCAATGGCCGCGATATCACCTTCCCCGACGGGCGAAAGATCTTCGTGGGCGGCTCGAATCCCGACGAGCAGCCGAATTACAACGGAAAGTAGGAATCGGCGCCCAACCTTGGCCTGGACGCGGCGACGGACGTCGAAGATGAAGGCCAAGGATGCGCTCAAGCCTCTCGTCAAAAGCATCGTGACGAGCCCGCCCGCGCGGTGGTGCGGGCGTCCTCTTCTCCACGCGCTCCAGTACGCCCTCTCGGTTCATCATCGCGAGGTGGTGAATTTTTCGCAGCCCGAGCGGGCTAAAATCGCCGAGCGTATCCGCGCCATCGTCACCTCCTGGCCCACTCAAACGATGGGCGTGGACGAAGCTTACGTGGTCCGCTCCGGTGTGGTGGCGACCTCCAAGATTCGGGGCGACATCGCCGAGGTGGGTGTATTCCGCGGAGGCACCGCGCGCGTGATTTGCGAAGCCAAAGGCGACCGCCCGCTGCATCTATTCGACACATTCGAGGGCCTGCCCGAGCCCGGCGCGGCCGATAGCGCGTTTCAGAAGGGGCAATACGCCTGCAGCTTGGAGAGCGTGCGCGCCTATTTGAGCCCGTTCCCGGGCGTTCGTTTCTACAAAGGCTATTTTCCGGCAACCGGCGAGGCCGTAAAGGACCGTCGTTTTTCCTTTGTGCATCTGGACGTAGATTTATACGCCAGCACTCTTGAAGCGCTGGAATTCTTTTATCCGCGCATGGAGCCGGGCGCGATCGTCATATCGCACGACTATGTGGAGTTCGCGGGCGTCCGCAACGCATTCGACGAATTCTTCGAACGCAAGCCGGAACCCGTGGTGGAGCTCAGCGGCAATCAGTGCATGGTGATTAAGCTGGCGGCGGCTGAAACCGCCGTTGCAGGCTGAAGCCCGCTCCATAATCGTTGTATACTAGACAGCGCCGAGCAAATCCGAAATGGACTCGATTTAGCGGCAATTCACGCCGCAAAATGGTTCGATCGGCGCAAATTGCGCGGCCGCTAGCTCAGGCATTCGCGAGCTAAAACAAGTCGATTCCTTCGAAAACCGAAGGTCTATCCAGGTGAGGAGGTCCGATGGCGTTAGAAGCGAAAGGCGGCGGCGGCCCGAAGTCGAGCGCAAGTCACGTGAGTCACGCCAAGGCGGCGGATTATTTTCGCGAAGCGATCGAATACGTGACCAAATCGCAGTCCGCAAAAACCGTATACGACGCGCTGGAGCGTTTGGTCACGA
This sequence comes from Bryobacteraceae bacterium, assembly GCA_036557165.1. GTDB lineage: Bacteria > Acidobacteriota > Terriglobia > Bryobacterales > Bryobacteraceae > Palsa-187. The sequence continues at coordinate 267,387 of DATBIA010000056.1, read as the reverse complement.
AAATTCCGGTCGAAGTAATCCACGATAACAACGATTTTTATTCTCACGCTTATGCCGGCGGCGGCTACATTCATTGGGACCCGCTGAGCGCGTTGCAGGTCACCGAGGGAGGTTGGCAGTCGCCCGCCGTGGGACTCATTCACGAGATGTACCACGCCTACCAGGAGTTCGTTCTGAAGGACATCTACCCAAACATGCCGCAGAAGATGGTGTCGGTGGGCGCGGGAGCGGGAGGCGGTTCGGTCGGCGTGAGCAAAGAAGAGGTCGCCACCGTGGTGTTCGAGCAGAACGTGTGCAAGGAGCTTGGCAAGCTCGGGTTCACCAATGAGACGCCGCGCCTCACATACGCTCGGGTGACGGGCACCGCCGATGTCACCAGTGTGACCTCGACCGGGAAGGCGTAGGAGACCGGTTTCGGATTTATCCGCCTCCCGACTGCGCCTGTGTTTTCCCAGTTCTGGGGGCATGGGAGAAGGGGACAAGGGGGCAAGGGGGCAAGGGGTCCCTTTCTGTTAATATTGGGTTATGGGGGATGTCAAAATCCGAAATCTGCCCGACTGGGTCGTCGCCAGATTCAAAATAGAGGCCGAGCATAAAGGGACGAGCTTGGAAGAAGAACTGCGCAGCCTGATCACGGAACAGGCCGTTCAGCGGCGAGAGGAATTGATCCGGCGGGTAAAGGCACATCAGGACCAGATGAGGAAGCAATTCGGCGAGCTCGGGGATAGCACTCCTGGCATTCGCGCGGACCGCCGCCGGGGATGATCGTCGTCGACGCGAGCGTCGCCGTGAAATGGCTCACCGCGGAAAAGGGAGGAGATACCGCGAACTCGATCCTGACCGGCGGAGAGGATTTAGCCGGGCCATCGCTGCTGCGGGTCGAAGCCGCAGCTGCCATAACGCGAAAGGCGTTGTTTGGGGAGATCACGCCTGAAGCCGCGTACCGCTCCTTGGATGTGTGGTCGGACATCGTCCACGGAATTGTTGTCTTGATCCCGGAGGACCACGACCTGCCCGCCGCTCTCAAACTGGCCCTGGAATTAAATCACCCGCTTCAGGACTGCATCTATTTGGCTCTCGCGGAGCGATTCGACGCGCCCCTGGTGACCGCTGACGAAAAATTCGCCGCCAAGGCCCACGCTCGCTATCCCCGCGTCCGCTTGTTAAGCCAGAGCCCGGCGCGCTAGAAATAAGGTCCAGGACGAAAAAAGGGGGGCGAAAGATTCGCACCCCTTTTGGTTTGCAAACCGCTGCGCTTTTACGCCCAGCTATAGCCGGACTTCGAGAACGGCAGGTGCCGCACCCGGTCGCCCGTGGCGGTGAAGATCGCGTTCGCGATGGCGGGCAGAATCGGAGGCAGCGAGGGCTCGCCCAGACCCGTCGGCGGGTTGTTCGACTTCAGGAAATGGACCTCGATGTCGGTGGGCGCCTGAGCCATCCGCACCAGCGGGTGCTGATTGTAGTTCAACTGCTCCACGCGGCCGTTCTTCACGGTGATCTCCTGGCCCATCAACTCGCTCATTCCGTCGATGATCGCGCCTTGAGCCATATTTTCGGCCATGCTGGGGTTGATAATCTGGCCCCCGATGTCGGCGCCGATCCAGACCCGGTTGACCTTCACCTTTTTATTGCCGGTGACGGTCACCTCAGCCACTTCGGCGAAATAACCGGCGTGGCTGTAATGGAAGCCGAAGCCCATCGCGGTGCCCTTGGGCAGATTGCGCTTGCCCCAGTTCGATTTCTCCGCGACGAGCTTGGTCACGCCCGTCATACGCTCGGGGATGAAGCCCATGCCCGGAGTCTTGGAGGGTTGGCTCAACAGATCCAGCCGGAACTGCACCGGATCTTTGCCCGCGGCGTGGGCCAGTTCGTCCAGGAACGACTGGATCACGAAGGCGAACGCGTTGCTCGACGGAGCGCGTAACGACCCTGTGCGGATCGCCAGCGGCTGCGCCGAAGTGTGCAGCGCGTAGTTGGGAACGAACGGCTGCGGGAACTCCGTCGGACCCATGCCGCCTGCGCTGACGGTTTGCAGCCGCGGGCCGTTGCCGCCTCGCCCTCCGCCCGGAGGTCCGCCGAAGGGGCCAGGGGCCGGACCCGTGACCATCGCGCCATAAGTGACGAAGTGATTGCGCCAAGCGACGACCTTGCCTTGCGCGTCTACACCGGCCTTGAGGAACTGGAATCCGCCCGGCCGATAGTAATCGTGGGTCATATCGTCTTCGCGCGCCCACAGAAGCTTCACGGGAGCGCCGGCCAGCTTCGAAAGATAGGCGGCTTCCACCATATAGTCGTTGGTGAGGCGCCGTCCGAATCCGCCGCCGCCGCGGACCATGTGCAATGTGACGTCGGCTGGTTCGATGCCTAGAGCGGTCGCGGCCAACCGCTGCCCGCTCTGCGGGATCTGGCTGGTGGACCAGATGGTGCACTTGCCGTTCTTGTAATCGGCGGTGCAGTTTTGCGGCTCCAGCGGAGCGTGGGAAATGAACGGATACGAGTAAGCCGCCTCCACGGTTTTCGCCGCGCTTGAAAGGGCGGCTTCCACGTCGCCGTCTTTGCGTGTGTCGGTCATCGGCTTCTGCTTATTCAGCTCTTCGGCCTTCTGCGCGTAGACGGTGCTACTGTGGTCCGGCACGCCTCGACTACCTTCGTCCCAAGTCACCTTCAGCTTTTTGCGAGCCGATTGCGCGTTCCACCAGGTGTCGGCGAGAATCGCGACTCCGTTTTCCAGGCCAGGATCGCCGGGCAGGACCTCTTCTTTGACGTCGGGACGGTCGTTGACCAGGATGACCTGTTTCACGCCGGGAAGCTTCTTAATCTCGTCGACATTCGCGCTTACTGGCTTGCCGCCGAACACGCCGCACTTTTCATACACGGCGTAGAGCATGCCGGGCAAAGACTGGTCGATGCCGTACAGAGGCTTGCCCGTGACGATCGCCATGATGTCGTTGTTCTTGGTGGCCTTGCCGATGATCTTATAGTCGTTGGGGTGCTTCAGCTTTTCGACTGGAACCAATTCGCGCTCGGGAAGCGTCGCGGCCTTGGACGCCAGTTGGCTGTAGGCCATGGAGCGATTAGAGGTCTTGTGATAGACCTTGCCCGACGCGGTGGTGATTTCGGATTCGGGCACGTTCCAGCTCTGCCCGGCGGCGGTGACAAACATCGCGCGCGCGGTTGCGCCGACTTGCCGCATCGGATTCCAGTTCTGGGGCGTCGCCGTGCTGCCGCCGGCGAGCTGGCCGGCGTACTTCGAAGCATCGAAGTCGGTCTGCTCGATTTTTACATCCTTCCAATCCACATCTAACTCGTCGGCGATCATCATGGGCAGCATGGTGCGGACGCCCTGGCCGACCTCGGGGTTTTTGGCCATGATCGTGAAGGTGCCATCGGCGTTCACCACGATGTAGTTTTCCACCTTGGGGGGTGGTCCGCCGAAGCCGCCGCCTCCGCGTCCACCGCGGGGGGCGCCGCGCCCGGCCTGCTGCGCTTTCGCGAGAGGTTCGACGCACAGGCCGATGAGGACTCCGCCCGCGCCGGTCGCGGTTACTTTCAAAAAGGAGCGGCGTGCAATGAGCTTTTGTTCGCGAGATTCGGTTTTCATGTTCGCTTTCTCCTTATCGAATGGCCGCCGATGAAGACGGTGGTCTGGACTGGCTGGCGATAGCCGCCGCGCGGACAATGGCCGCGCGAACGCGCAGATAGGTTCCGCAGCGGCACAGGTTGGCGTTCATCCCCGCGTCAATATCCTGAGGCGTGGGATGCGGTTTCTGGCGCAGCAGGGCGGCCGCGGCCATCATCTGGCCGGCTTGGCAATAGCCGCACTGGGGAACGTCTTCTTCGATCCAGGCTTGCTGGACCGGATGCAAGGCGCCGCCGTTCGAAAGTCCCTCAATCGTGGTGACCTCGTCTTTGACGGCGGAAACCTGGATCTGGCAGGAAGGGGTGGCTTTGCCCCCGATGTGCACGGTGCAGGCCCGGCATTGCCCGATTCCGCAGCCGTATTTGGTTCCTTTAAGATCGAGGACATCGCGCAGGGCCCATAGCAGGGGCGTATCGGGCGTGACGTCCACGGTGTGTTTCTTGCCGTTAACGGTCAGGGTATATGGCATGGATTCAACTCCGTTAGGACAGGTTTAAGTTGCAGTGTCTTGTACACTTTACGAACGGGTTAACCGGCTCGACATTCGACCGGCATCGGCCAATGTACCATCGCCCGAAAGGGGGTGTCAATCCGATTTCCACTCGATGTCCATCCCGCCGAGCCTGCCTCGGATGCAGGCTTCAGCCTCGGCTGATGCCGAACGACGCCCAGAGCGGGGACTGAAGTCCCCGTTGCAGGCTAAAGCCCGCTCCACCTAACCGTTTTACTCGGCTGGAGCAGGCTCCCAATCGTGCAGCCGGATCTCGCCAATCGAAAGCGTTCGCGTGAAGTGATCGGCGGCGCGATAGATCTGGATGTCTACGCGGGATTGCGGAAGCATCGAACCGTTGACCGGATACTTCGCCAGCCCGTTCGGATCGCGGAAAGGCAGATTTCCGCCGAAACGCGCCAAACCGTCGGCCATAAGCTGCCAGTCGCGAAAAGGAGCGTAATCCGCGTCGCAGCCGAATCTTTCAGGATTTTTTTGCCCGGTCGGAGTGTGTTCGAGCGCGAGGGTCATGCAGTCGGGACCGCGTCCGGCTTGCTCGCAGCTCAGTTGGACCGAAGTTTCGGAGGGATTGATGCGTGTGGCGCACCAGCCCACGCCCGAAATGCGCTCATTGGCGTTGACCGCGGAGAGCACATGGGACGAAGCGAGCTTGAAAAAAGTCAGCGAGTAATCGATTTCCATCCGCACCGGACGATCCTTGACGCGGGTGTAAAGATCGGTTGGGATCGGGACTGTTAGATAGCCGTCCTGATCGGCGTTGCTTCCCTGGCGCCGGCGAACGCCCAGTTGCAGGCCGGTCAGGGAGAAGGATGGAAGCGTGGAGATCGCGCCGCTGGACTCGAGCAGGCGAATCCGCACCTTGTCCGACTGCACGCCGGAGTTGTCCGGCAGTCCCGAAATGCGCATGGGCAGATATACGAAAGCCCACATTTCATTGCCGACGAGCGTTGGGAAGCTCGGATCGCGCCGAATTCGGCCCAGCTCAGGTTGGAAACTCAAGCCTATCGCGGCGGCGGAGCCGGGCGCAGGGGAGAGCGATTTCTGGATCGCGAATGCCGGCTGCCACGGCAAGAATGTCGAAAAGAGGGTGCAGATGGCGAACGCTCCAACCAGGTATCGGGCCAAAACAGTCCGCCGGCGGAAGAACTGCAATCGAAGAAGAACCATGGCGGCGATGCACATGGTCAGGACCAGGACGCAAGCCGTAATCCACTCCGCCCCGGTTCCGAAGGTCGGCTGAAATCTTCTGGCGGGATCGCCGGAAAACGACTCCATGAATACCGCAAACAGAAGAAATAACAGCACTCCGCCGGTGATCGCCTCGAGCAGATTCCGGGTGACCGAGGCAAACGCCAGAAGCGGAATATCCACGAGGAACAACAGAAACATAGACCGCGAGGCTGCGGCGGTCAAAGAGGCACCGATCGGGAAGCCCGCGGCCAAGCCCTGAAGTGAGTCCGCAAGGAAGATCGGAACCTCGATCAGCAGCACGATGAAAATCAGCTTCGATAGCAGCAGATCCCGCCGCCGAATGGGCCGGACCAGCCAATCCTGCCGCACGCCGGGGATCGCGTCTTGATGAACCACCGCGCATATGGCGAACACCGTTCCCAGAAGCACGGCGGCGGCGAGGGAATTAATGAGGTTCGTTATCTGCCGGCTGGATGGAAAGAGACCCACCGTCCGGACCACCGCCACTTCGGCCAAGCGCAGGCCCGCTACTCCAGCGGCTAGCCACCACAAGAGCCTCGCGTCTTTCTTGAAAATGTGCCAGATCATTGGTTGCCTCCGTCCCGCGCGGCACGCGCCAAAGTTGTAAAGATCGACCGCAGACCCATGGGCTGAGCGTCGACGCGCCGCACGCCGCCGACCAACGAATGAACCCGCTCGCCAAAATCGTCGTCCGAGAAATGCGAATCTACGAACATCAGCACGTTCCCGGCGGCTTTCAAATCCAGCCAGTGGCTCGGCGGCTTGCCGGGCGGAGCTGCCTCCGTTTCCGTCACGATCCTGACCTCGCGGAACCGCCCCGTGAGATCGGACATGGATTCCTGAAACAGCAGCTTGCCGTCGTCGAGAAACGCGACGTGGGTGGCGACGCCGTCGATTTCGCCCAACTCATGGGACGAGATCAGCACGGTTGTGTCGTCGGTCCGGCGCAGCAACTCCTCCATGAACTCGTCGCGCACCAGTGGGTCGAGCCCGCTGAAGGGCTCGTCGAGGATCAGCAGCTTCGGGCGGAACGGCAGCGCGCAGGCGAGCGCCATCTTCAAGCGCATGCCGTGCGACAAATCGGCGATGCGGCGCTCGGGCGGCAGGCGGAGCTGGCGGCGGATCTCCGCCTCGAGCTTGCGATCCCAAGCCGGATAAAACGCACGCAAATAGTCGAGATATTGGCCCACCGTAAGCCTTTCCGGCATGTCCTGGTTCTCGGAGACGTAGCCGATCCGGCTGAGCTCGCGCGGCGAGATGCGTCGCGAATCCACCCCGAGTACCGTGGAGTGTCCGCGCGTGGGCTCCAGGATGTTCATCAGCACTTTGATGGTGGTGGTTTTGCCCGCTCCATTCGCGCCGATCAAGGCATATGCGCTGGCTTGCGGAACGGAGAAGGTGAGGCCGCGCAGAGCTTCGTGGCGGCCGAATTTTTTCCATAGGTTCTCGGCTTGAATCATCGCTGAATCGCCTCCGTATGTTTGAGAGATTCGCCGGCGTGACTTCCGGCGAGTTTGTGCCACTGCGCCTCGATCGCTTCCATAAGCTCCTCCAGATCGAGGCCGATGCGCATGGACTCGACCACCAGCTCTTCAACCTCCTGCCGCAGCAGGCGCTTGCGGTCGCCCGGACGGGCTGGTGGATGCGGGGCGACCACGGTCCCCACGCCGGGGCGCGATTCCAGCCAGCGCTCCTGAATCAGGTGCTGGACGACTTTATGCGCGGTGTTGGGATGGATTTTCAGCTCGGCGGCCAAGGCGCGGACGGAGGGAAACGGCTGCCCGGGAGCGAATTCGCCGCTAATAAAGGCCTTCGTCGCGGCGTACACGACCTGATCGAAGATGGATTGGCCGGGACGAAGGACGAGCCGGAACAGTGTCACATAGGTACTGTGACACTTGTGGCGCTTTCTGTCAAGGTAAAGTCATTGGCCGTTTTCGCGATAGCGATCCGACCGCGGCTTGAGGTTTATCGCCGGCGCATCGCAAACACCGGACGATCTTCGCCCACAATCGGCCGGTCGCATTCGATGCGAACCATTTTGCCACCCGCCTGGAATTCTATGACGCTGTCATGAATACGACCAGCCTCGACCCAGCCAGTCGGGCGTCCGGCAGCGTTTCGGACTCTCGTGAATCGATACAAGACGATGGAATAGAGCCCTTCTCCGGGAACCTCCACGTCCATACTCTTGGCGGGGCCAAACTCCAACGGTGCAACTAACTGGCCATCCACGTAGACCTTTGGGTCCGATTGGCGGATCTTCGCCACCACTTGCTCAACTCGACGCGCCTCCCGGCCTTCCATGAAATTTTCGAACATCCGATGCAGAAGACTGACGACCGGGAGGTCCCCGAAATCCCATTGGCTATAGCTGCTCTGCGCCTGCGCCATGCCGATCACCAATGCCACGGATGCAACGAGAATCGCCAGTGCCCATCGCAGCGGGCGGACAAATCCCAGCCGCTCCGCCCGCGGGAACCGCGCTCTAAGGCCGTGGCGTAGCGATGGTCTGGGTGTGGGAGCCTCCCACGTTTCCAATAACCGATCGAGTTCGGTGTCGTTCATATGATCCGCTCCGTTTGCGGCGCATACGCCGCCAGACTCTCTCTCAACGTGGCGCGCGCCCTTTGCAGACGCGATTTTACGGCGGCGATCTCCAACTGCGTGACCTCTGCTATTTCCGCCAGCGACAACTGTTCGTAATGCGCCAACAGCAGGACCTCGCGCTGCGTGCCGGGAAGTTCCGCGATTGCGGCCGCCACGGCTCCCGCGGCTTCGCCTCGCACAGCCTCCGCCTCCGGCGTGCGACGGTCCACCGGTTCCAGCGCCATACCCTGGTCCCGCCGCCGCAGACGTTTCAACCACTGATTGCGAACCGCGCCGAAGAGATAGGTGCGGACAGCCGTACGAGCCGGATCGAAGCCGCAATCCGGCCTCAGCAGGGCGAGGAAGCACTCCTGCACGATGTCTTCAGCATCCGCTATCGAGCCCGTAAGCCGCCAGGCGAAGCGGAAGAGCGGGAGGTGGTGCTCGTCGAAGAGTTTTAAGAGCGCCTCTTCCTTGCCTCTTCGGGCCTCGCGAATAAGCCGCTCGGGCGCTTTTGCCATGCCTGAACAGTATTACCCAAGGGACGGAAAAGGAATCGCTCGAATCGGGGAAAAACTAAGAGGTGGGCGGCGCGCCGACCGCCTGAAGCTACCGCAGCAAGCCCATCCGGTCCAGCGGCCAGTAGACGAAGACGGCCTTGCCGTAGATGAAGTCTCGCGGCACCGTCCACCAGGTGCGGCTGTCGTTTGAAGAGCTACGGTGATCGCCCAAAACGAAATAGTGATTCGGCTCTACAACGCGGAGCGGCATGGAGACGCGATCGCGAAATTCCTCGGGCACGTAAGGCTCGTTCAGAGCCCGTCCGTTCACGTACACGGTCCCGCTGCGGACTTCCACGGAATCGCCTGGAATTCCGATGACGCGCTTGATGTAGGATTTGCTGGTGTCCTGCGGAAACCAAAACACCACGGTATCGCCGCGATTGATGTCCTCCAGCCCAAAGCGGTAGACGAATTTATTGATGAAGATGCGCTCCTGATCCACCAGCGTCGGCATCATGCTTGTGCCTTCGACCTTCACGGGCTGATACACAAACAGAATGACAAGTACTGCGAGGATAACGCTCAAGGTCAGATCGCGGAGCCAGGCGAAGGCTACTTTCGTCGGGGTGGGGTCGGGGCGGGCGGGCGCGGTTGCGGCGGCCTCGGCTCCCTTGGCCGGCATCTGGTCCATATCACCAATATAGACGTGTGAGAACGGTTTCGGGTTTTCAACTTCCGGCGCCGGCTTCCATCTTCCAACCGCCGAATTTGCGCTCCGCCGCCCGATCGAGAAACTCGAAGTACTGCTTCAGATGGGCCTCGCGGTCCCATAAATGCCTGAAGGCGCGGTAGCCTTTCTCCGCGAGCTCGGAGCGGAGCCCGGGCGATCCCGCAATTTTGTGCAACGCGGAAAGCAACTTCTCGTCCGTCCCGTAGACGAATCCGCCGCCGCTATCCTCCACGATTTCCGGCAGCGCGCCCAAATCCCGGACGACCACCGGCGTCTTCCGCGCGAACGCTTCGACGCTGGTGAGCCCGAACGTCTCGTAAGTAACCGATGGAACAATGCAGGCGAGCGCGTGATGATACAGCGCGCCCAACTTTTCTTGCGGCAGCGGCCCCAAAAATTTTATGCGCGGATGCGCGGCGGCCATGGCGCGAAGTTGCGGCTCATAGGTTCCCGTTCCAGCCACCAACAGATCGTGAGCGCCCATGCGCTCCCAAATTGCGATGAGCGTTTGCAGGCCCTTGATCAACTCGAGCCGCCCGACGAATAGAAAATACGGCTCCGGTTGCGGACGCGGGCCGGGATTTTGCCACTCGCGGTCCACGGCGTCGATGAAATTGGGCAAATGCGCCACCGGCCGGGGAAAGCCTCGTTCCGCGTGCATTCGCGCGGTAAAGCGGCTGGGCGCGACAAACTGGTCCACATGCGCGGACATGCGGTCGAGCAATCCGGTGTAGCGCCATGCCTGGGGCGGGCGCTTGTGAATCAGCGTGCAGCGCAGGCAATCCGGTTCCCTGCACGGCTCGCGGTTGTATTTCCAGAGCACATGCGTGGGGCAAATCAACCAATGCTCGTGCGTGGTGTAAATCTTGACGGCCTTCCGGCCCGACGATTCCACGGACAGGATCCCCGGCCCAAGCAGCGATGTGTTGTGAAAATGAATTACGTCATAAGGGCGCAAGCGAAGCACTTCCTCGATGCCGCCGCGCTTAAGCGTGGGCTTTCCGGTCTGTTGCGTAAGCACAGGGGAAAGCCATCCGAAGCGGCTGCGGAGCTCGTGGCGGGTGACGTTGGGGTGCTCGGAGAATTGTATGGGAGGCGCGCCGGGATGCAGCAGATGATAGGAGTCCACGCAATGGACTACGTCCACATGGTGCCCCGCATCGGCAAGCGCGTGGGAGAGCCGGTAGAGCTGCATCGCGTCCCCGCCGAATCCGTACGGCGGATAGAACGTGGTCAAATGGAGAAAATTCAGAGGGCGGCTCATATCGCACCCGATGCGGAAGCCGGGCCGTGGATCACGTCCATCATCTGCCTGGCTGCATGATCCCAGGTAAGACGCCGGGCGGCGCGCAGAGCCTGAGCGCTCATCCGCGACAGGAGATCTTCTGAGGACAAGATCCTTTCCAGCGCGCTGGCGATTTCGTCTTCTCGCGGATCGATGTAGATTCCCGCGTCGCCGAGCAGTCCCTCCAGCGGGCTGGCCTTGGTCGCGATCACCGGGCAGCCGCAAGCAGCCGCTTCGACGGCCGGGAGGCCGAATCCCTCCATCAATGACGGAAGCACCAGCGCTTTGGCAAGATTCAGCAATGCCACCACGTCTTCGTCTTTCAAAAATCCGGTAAAGACGACGCGATCGCACAGCCCCAGCGCCTCGACTCTCGCGGCGACCTCGCCGAAATACGTGTGGAAGGCATCGCTTGAAGTATCGCCCACCATCGCAAGCAGCAAATCGGAAAACTCGCGGCGCGCCGACACGCTTGCGAATGCATTCACCAGCGCGATTAGATTTTTGTGCGGGCTGAACCCGCCGAGATAAACCACGATGCGACGCGACCCATCCAGCCTGAGTTCTTTTAGCTTGGAAGTGGGACGGGCTTTGTCGAGCTTGTGGAAGATCGGGTCGGCCGCTTCGCCGACCACGCGTATGCGATTGGGATCGCCCCCGAAACGCCGCAAGATGCAATCGCGGGAATAATCCGAGACGGTGATCAGCGCGTCCGCCTGCATTCGTCCTACGGCGACCTTCGCGTTCCAGAACACTCGGGCGGAAAAGCGCGGCACGGTCAACTGGGGAAAAGTCTCCGCGATGACGTCGTGCATCATCACTAGTTTTCGCGCGCGGCTCAACACCGGCACATAGCTATAGATCGTGGGGAAGAGTACCGCGCCGAATTCGGCCGCCGATAAGGCCCGGGACATGCGCCACATGTCCTTGATGGTGCGGCGGCTATTAGCCGAGGCGGCTTGCACGGTGGGAACGGAAGCGCGCAGCAGCCTAACCTCGCATTGCTCGGGCAACGGTTCGGCGGGTTCTTCCGAATCTACGAACAGCGTATAGCGGGCGTTCCGATCCAGACGCACCAAGGCGCGCAACAACGCCCGCGCGTGCCTGCCGTAGCCGCGGCGATTGTGCCAGCAGGTCGCGTCCACGGCTATCTTCAACGCGTTTATTTCTTCGGCTCCAGAATCGAAATCTCCCCGAAGTAGAACGGGTCCTCGGCCCAGTCCTTCACGTACGGGTTGCCTTCCACGGCGCGAATCGTGCCCGTTTCGCGGTAATTGTCCAGCAGCGCCTGGCGAATACCCGTCGGCTTCGGGAACAGGAAATAATCGTACACGAAATCGAAACTATGATAGCCGTGCACCAGAATTTTCGAATAGTGCTTCTCCGAGATTCTCGTAAGAATGCCGGTGAAGTCTCCCGCCCCGGAATAGCCTCGATCGCCAATGCTGGTGGCGCGGTCTCCGACAATCGCTTTTTCCTTGATATAGGGCCAGGTTCCCAGGTCGAGCAGCACCTGTTTGGCCGGCAAGCCCTGGAATTGCGCCTCGATGTCGTGGATGTAACGGTAGGCGTCCGGAGGGATCGGCTTGAGCGGAATCCTGATGAATCCAAGACCGCTGAACATCAATGCAACGGTCGCGGTGAGCGCTCCCGCGCGGATCCAACACTCGACAGTTCGCTCGACCGTTTGCGTCGAGGCTAGCGCGAGATTCCAAACGGAAATCAGTCCAGCCAAAGCCCATAGCACGGCCAGAAGCGAGCCAGGGCCCATGTGATTCAGCATCCAGCCGATCCCGCTGGTGTAGGTTTCGGAGAGGAAGACCAGAAGACATGCCAGCCAGGCGCCGAAAAGCGGGCTGGAATTCCGGCCGCGCAGGGTCGCGGCGCCCCCGAGCAAAATGGCGGCAAAATAGGCCCATGCGTCCATGGCGTGCTGGAAGCTCCGCAGCGGCGCCACCGCATGCTTGCTTAGCATGTAGAAGACCCAGTAGTAGAATGGCTGGCCCCATAGCGCGAAACAAGCGGCGATGGCGGCCCCGTAAATCGCGGCCGTTCCAGCCGTAAAGAGCGCGAGCCTCTTCCACGAACCACCCCAAATCGCGAGGAACGCGACGTAGCAAACTCCCCAGATCAGCGCATTCTGGCGCACGAAAAATCCCGCGGTCACCATCGCCGCCATGGCCCAAAGCACGCCGCGCGATCTCGATTCGATGTAGCGCAGGAGGAGATAGAACGCCCCTACGTTCGCTGCCTCCGCCAGGGAATCCGCGTGCAAATTGTGGGCGAAATGGTTCGTGATGGAATTGGTCGCGGCCAGCATTAGCATGGCGAAACAAAAACAATTCCAGAGCAAGGCTTCGCCGAAGCGAGACTGGGGAAATGCGAGCCGCAAAATCCGGCGGCAGGACAAAACGCCCAGAAAAGCCGCAGCCGCCGCGTAGCCCAACTGAATCATCCGGTAGGTGGGAATGGACCAAGCTTTGCCTATGATGGACCCCAACAGATGCGTTAGAAGTTGGGCGCCTGGAACATAGTTGATGGAGTCGTTGTTGAATTGGGGCGCGTAAATGGGATATCCGATCGAGAACTTCAAAATATCGTTGATGAAATCGCCTTCCGACCAGATCAGGATGTCGGCGGGGAAAAACACGTACGAACTGACCCAGAAGAAGTAAATGCCGAGAGAACAGACGGCGCATGAAGTCAGTAAGCAAAGGCCCAAGGTTCCCGGCTGAGCGCGCAAGCCGCGGACAAGAAGGTAGGCGCCGGGCGCGGCAGCGAGAATCGCGGCCAAGAAAACTCCGGTCAGCATGACCGCGCGCTCCGCCGGCCGGCCAGCCTGGACCAGTTGGATGCCGGCGGCCAGGGCCAGCGCCAATAAGAGAACGCCCGCCGCCGCAATCACTGGCGTCGCGGCGTTCCGCTGGCTCGGTGCAGACCCAGTCAAACCAGGGGCAGGCAGAACAGAAGCGCTCATTTGTGACGGTTCAGGCTGAATCTTGCAAATTCGGGGCCAACACGCGCTGAGGGTTCTCCGAGGCGCGTTTTATGATCGAATTCTAACCAAATCAGCGGATTCTTTTCAAACAATTCTCCCGGAGGTCTTGTGGGGCGGGGTGAGGCCCGCGCGGGGGGTTAGCCGCGCCGGCAACTGTCACACAAGCTCAGGCCACCGCTCGAAGTAAAATCGAAAAATGGTTGAGATCACCTGGCTGGGGCACGGCACCTACAAAATACGGCTCGATTCGGGCGAAGTAGTACTAGTCGATCCGTGGATCGAAGGCAACCCCGCCTACCCGAAGGACCACAATTTCGATCGCATCGACGCGATTCTGGTGTCGCATGGCCATTTCGACCATATTCACGACGTGATTCCGCTGGCGAACAAGTTCGCCCCTCCGGTGGTGGCGATCTACGAAACCGCTTATTGGCTGGAATCGAAAGGCGTTAAGAACACAATCGGCATCAATAAAGGCGGCACGGCGACGGTCGGGCCGGTTGCGGTGACGATGACTCACGCCGTGCATAGCTGCGGAATTCTCGACGACGACCGGATTATCTATGGCGGCGAGGCGGCGGGATTCGTGGTGCGCCTGCCCGACCGCCGTTCCGTGTACTGCGCGGGGGATACGAACGTTTTCACCGACATGCAGCTTATCGCGCGTCTCTATCACCCCGAATTGGCCTTCCTACCCATCGGCGATTTCTATACCATGAGCCCGCGCGAAGCGGCGCTTGCATGCCGAATGCTGAACGTCCGCCGCGTGATCCCGGTTCACTTCGGAACTTTTCCGGCCCTCACTGGCCGTCCCGAGCAGCTCGCCGATCTAATCCGCGACATTCCGGAAATGGAGGTTTGGACGCTCCAGCCGGGCGTTCCCGCCCAGTGGTAAAGCAGTTCCTGATCTTAGCCGGGTTGGCGTTAGCGCTGCGTTTGCCGTTTCTTAATCAGGCGATTCAGGGCGACGATTTGTACTATCTCTACGGCGCCGAGCATGCGCAGATCGATCCGCTGCATCCCACGCATACGCAGTACTTGTTTCTGGGGGATCTGGTGGATATGCGGGGGCAGTCGCATCCGCCGCTGAATTCGTGGATTCTGGGGCTCCTGCTGGCAGTGGCGGGCGATGTCCGCGAGGCGCCGTTCCATCTGGCTTACGCTCTGTTTTCGATCATTTCGGTCTGGGCAATGTGGTCGCTCGCGCGCCGGTTTTCCTCGCGCCCGGCACTTGCGACTCTGTTGTTTTGCGCGGTTCCCGCGTTCATCGTCAACGGCAATTCGCTGGAATCCGACTTGCCGTTCCTGGCATTCTGGATGAGCGCAGTCGCGTTGTTCGCGCTGGCGGTGGACCGCGGATCGCTGGCGGCGCTGGCCGGCTCCGCCGCAGCGGCCGGATTGGCCGCCCTGGCGGCGTATCAAGGCATCTTTCTTATGCCGATTCTCGCCGCCTTTCTCTGGCAGAAGCGCCGCGATTGGGTTGCGGGATGGGCCGCGATCTTCGCCGCGCCTGCAATTCTAGCGGCCTGGCAGATTTGGGAGCGGGCCACCGGCGGAGCGTTGCCGGCATCCATGCTCGCCGGCTACCTGAGCGCCTACGATTTCGAATCGCTGAAGAGAAAAACACACGCCGTAGTCGCGCTGGTGGTTCATCTGGGATGGATCGCATCGCCGCTAATCGTGCTCGGCGCGATGACGCGCTCGGCGCGATGGCAGTGGGCCGTCGCCGCCGCGGCGGCGATCGGGGCGGCGATTTACGATCCCAATCCGCTCTTCTGGATCGGATTCGCTTGCGGCGCTTGGCTGTTAGCCTGGTGTTTTGGCCGGGGTTTTCCGGGCGCGTGGGTGCTGATCTTCTTTGCCTGCGGGGCGGCCGTTTTCTTTGTCGGCTCAGCGCGATACCTTCTGCCGTTGGCGGCACCTGTGGCGATTCTCCTGGTGGAAGCGGTTCCCCGGTCGCTGGCCGCGGCGGGATTCGTTTTGCAGATGGGCCTCGCTCTTGGGCTGGCTGTGGTGAACTACCAGCATTCGAACGCGTATCGCGATGTGGCGGCCAGTCTTCTGCGCGAAACCGCGCCGCGCCGCGTTTGGATCGATGCGGATTGGGGTCTCCGCTGGTATTTGGAAGCGGGCGGAGGTCTGCCGTTGCCGAAAAATCAAATCGTTCAGCCCGGCGAGATCGTGATCGCGAGCGAATTGGGAAATCCTTTGCGTCCGGGCGTGCCGCTGGCACCGCTCGCGCAAGCTGAAATATCGCCGCGCATTCCGCTGCGGCTGATATCGCTCAGTGGACGCTCGGCGTACTCGTCCGGCCGCGGCTTTCTTCCTTTCGAGATTTCGCGCGGGCCGATCGATCGCATCCAAGCCGGAATCGCCATTGAGCCTCGGCTCAGCTATGTCGACCCGAAGCTTCCCGACGCATCTTCGCAGATCGTCTCGGGGCTTTCCGTCGACGGCTGGATGGCGGGAGAAGCGAAATTGCTGCTCAAGGCGCCGGATCATACCGAGCCGCTGGAGGTTTCGTTCTACGTGCCGGCCAACGCGCCCACACGTCGGCTCCGCGTCTATGCGAGTGGCGCTCTCGCGATCGACAAAGAGATCCCGGGACCGGGTCTCTACACGGCCTCGGCGCCCGTATCCTCGAGCGCTTCCAGCCTGACGATTACGCTCCAGGCCGACAAGACCTTTTCGGCTGCGGGAGACGCCCGCGTTTTGGGCGTGGTGATTCAGGGAGTCGGGTTCCGGTAAGCGCACGATACGCGCGTTCGTGCCTAGGGAATCCGCGCCGTCGTGTCGCCCGCCGGCTCGAACAAGCTCAACAGATTCGTCATGCTGAATAGAAGCTTGATTTTGGGGGCGAGATTCACCAGTTCCAGGCGGACGCCGGCAGACTTCGCGGACACATACAGCGCGACCACGCTTCCCAGCCCAGTGCTGTCCATCTGCGTGATTCCGGACAAGTCGAGGACAATGCGCCCGCCGTTTGCGAACAGGCTTTTGACTGTGGCGTGGAGGGCTTCCGTGTTGCCCGCGACCAAGCGCCCCGCACATTTCACAGCCGTCGAGCCGGATTCGGTTTCTGTAGTAACGTTCAGCGTTTCCGCCATCTTGTTCTCTTCGCGCGAGTATATCGTGTAAACCCGGCGCGCTCCAAATCGGTCTAATGCGGCAGATGTCGATCGAAGCATCGCCGGTAATTGACGGAGCCGATATCGCGGCGACCGAAGATTTTGAATCGTTGCTCGAACTGCACCGTTCCCGCGTTTTTCGCTTTATTTTCGCGTCGGTGCGAAATCGCGAAACGGCCGAGAATCTGACGCAGGATTGCTTGCTCCGGGCCTACAAGGCTCGCGATAGTTTTCGCGGCGATTCGGCCCTCGGAACCTGGCTGATGCGGATTGCGGCGAACCTGGTGCGCAGCCACGAAACGAGTAACCGGTTGAAGTTCTGGAGGCGCGCGCTCCGGCCGGAAGCGGGACCGGCGGACGCGCGCGGCGAGGCGATCGACGTTGTCCCCGACCGCCACCTGTCGCCCGAGGCGATGGTGCTGGCGCGAGAGCAAGTGGAAGCCGTCTGGCGCGTCGCCGCGCGGCTTCCGGAAAGGCAACGAACGGTGTTTTTGCTGCGGTTCGTGGAAGACATGGAGCTTCTGGAAATAGCCGCGGTCACTGGAATGAAAGAAGGAACCATCAAAACTCACCTGTTTCGGGCGCTCAATGCGGTGAGATCCGTCTTGGAGAAACGAACATGAATCATCTCTCTTCGCAACAGATCTCAGAATGCCTCATGGGCGCCGCGGGACCCGATCAAGCCCGGCACGCCCGGGAATGCGGGGCATGCCGGGCCGAGATCGAACGCCTCGAAACCGCGCTCGCGCGATTTCGGAGCTCGGTCCGGCAGTGGAGTCATGAAGCCGAGGGCGCCGGCGTTTATCAGACCACCTATCGCCTCTATCGAGGCAACGGGGCTCTGGCGGGCCTGAGTTCGGCGCTGATTCACGCAGGCATCCTGGGGCTATTATTTTTGCTCGGCTCGCTGAAGCCGGTGCAGATCGCGGTGCGGGAGACGGTGTCGCTGATCGCGCCGGACCTGAGCGCGTTCAAGCCTCAGCCGCGGAAAATGCAGGGTGGCGGGGGCGGCGGAGCGCGCGAGCTTCGGGACGCGAGCAAAGGCAAGCTTCCCAAGATCGCTCCAAAGCAGTTTGCGCCGCCACGCACCGATCCCGTGGAAGCGCACTTGCCGGTTACGCCTACCATCGTGGCGGACCAGCCGCTCCCGAATCTTCAGGCGAATAATTACGGCGATCCGTTGAGCAAGCTCGGCATGGCTTCGAACGGCATTGGCGCGGGCGGCGGAATCGGAAATGGGAGGGGCGGCGGCGTGGGGCCGGGTAGCGGCGCCGGATTTGGACCGGGAGCCAGTGGAGGCTTCGGCGGTGGCGCTTACAGAATCGGCGGCGGAGTCTCGGCCCCAGTGCCGATCTATCAGCCCGAGCCCGAATACTCCGAGGAAGCCCGGAAGGCGAAATGGCAGGGGACCGTGCTGCTCACGCTCGTGGTCGATCCGAACGGCAAGGCGGTGGATATTAGGATTGCCAAATCGCTCGGGCTCGGCCTGGATCAAAAGGCTATCGAGGCCGTCGAAAAATGGCGCTTCAAGCCCGGCATGAAGGATGGCAAGCCGGTCCCCGTGATCGCGACAGTGGAAGTGAGCTTCCGGCTGCTGTAGTAGATTCTAGGCTTCGCGATGCCGGCTCAAATAGTAATGGACCGCCGGAGTCACGATCAACGACAGCACCAGCGATGCGAGGAGCCCGCCGATCACCGCGATCGCGAGGGGTTGGAGCATCTGCGAGCCGGCGCCGATGGCGAGCGATAGCGGAATCATCCCGGCCATTGTGGCGAGCGCGGTCATTAGAATCGGGCGAAGGCGGCGCTCGCCCGCTTCGATCATTGCGTCGCGAACGGAATAGCCTTCCGAGCGAAAACGCTGGTCGGCGTCCAGCAACAGGATGCCGTTCTTCGCGACGATGCCGATGACCATGATCAAGCCCATGAACGAAGAAATATTGAACGAAACACCCGTGATCAGCAACGCGAGAAATACGCCCGAGGTCGAAAGCAGCGCCGAGGCGAGAATCGCAATGGGCGCGGCGAACGTGCGGAACTCGAACAGCAAGACGGTGAACACCAGGACGATCGCCAGCGCCAGCACGGTTAGCAGGTCCCGGAATGAATTCTGCTGCTGTTCATAAAGGCCTCCGTAGACGACGCGAATGGAAGATGGGACATGCATGTCCGCCACGGCCTTCTGCACCAGCGCCATTCCCTCGCCGAGGCTCATCCCTTCGAAACGGCCCGTGACCGCGATGCGGCGCTGCAGATTCTCCCGGATGATTTCCGTTTGGCCGGGCTCGGTGGAGAATTGCGCCAGCGAGCCGAGCGTCGCGGATTTGCCGGTGGAGCTGCTGGTGATGATCGTATTCCGGATCTGGTCGAGATTGGCTCGCGCGTTTTGGGGAAAGCGCACGCGAATGGTGTAGGCGCGGTCATTCACCACGACTGGCGTCGTGGCGGGCTCGCCTTGCAGAACCGCGCTCGCATCGATCTCGATTTCCTGAGGCGTAAAACCGGAGCGCGCCGCCACTACCGGATCCACGCTCATGGTGATCGCGGTCCCGCTGACTGTGTCCTCGATTCCATCCTTTACGTCCACCACACCCTTGATTTTTTTAACGTTGTCAGCGATCTTCGGCCCCCATTCCTTCAATATGTCCGGGTCCGGCGAGAACAGTTTGATTTCCATCGGCTCGGGCGAGCTGGTCAGGTCTCCGATCATGTCCTGAAGAAGCTGAACGAATTCCACGTCGAGCTGAGGATACTGAGCGTTCACCTTCGCTCGAACTTCGGAGACGATCTCATCGATGCCGCGGCGGGGCAGAGGCTTCAATCGCACCGTGAAATCGCCGTTGTTGGCTTCGGTAACCTGTGCGAGCCCGAGCTGCAGGCCGGTACGCCGCGACGTTCCCGCGACCTCCGGCGTGGACTGAAGAATTTTTTCGACGCCCAGCAGCACCTTATTGGTGTCGTCGAGCGACGATCCGGCGGGCATCAGATAGTCGAGAATGAATCCGCCTTCGTCCATCGCGGGCAGCAAATCGGTCCCGAGCGCCCGATAGCAGAAAAACGAAGCGACGATCAGCGCGGCGCAGCCGACCGCCAACACGATCGGATAAGCGAGCACGAATCCCAACGCTCGAGCGTAGGCGTGGGTCAGGCGGCCCATCAATCCGCTAGAGGCGGTTTCGCCATGCGTCTCGGCCACCGAGGAAGATCTCCGGCCGCGGCTCCGTAACAGATAGTGGCTCAGTGTGGGAGTCCAGGTGAGAGCTAGCGCGAGAGAAGTGAGCAGCGCCGTCCCCACCGTGATCGCAAGCGCGCGGAAGAACGTTCCGGTGACTCCGGTGATGAAAATGAGAGGCAGAAACACCACAATCGGGGTGATGGTGGAGCCGATCAGCGGAATCCGAATCTCACGCAAAGCGCTGCGAATGGCCTGTCCGCGCGTCTGGCCGGAATCGCGATGAAGAACGATATTTTCCACCACCACGATGGCGTCGTCGATCACCAATCCCACTGCGGCCGCCAGTCCGCCTAGCGTCATCAGATTGAAGCTCTGGCCCAGCGCCCAGAGTACGATCAAGGTAATCGCGATGGTGGCGGGAATCACAAGGCCCGCCACCAGCGAGCTGCCCCAATCGCGAAGGAAGAACACCAGAATGATCGCGGCGAGGATGAGGCCGATCAGAATCGCGTCGCGAACGCTCGCGATGGAATCGCTTACGAGCCGCGACTGATCGTAAAACGTCTGCACCGTCACGCCGGGCGGGAGGGTCTTGCGGATTGAATCCAGCTCGCGCCGGACGTCGTTCGCCACGGAGACGGTGTTGCTATCCGGCTGCCGGATGATGTTCAGTAGTACAGCCGGTTTTCCGTTGGCCGTGACGATTGTGTACACCGGCATGACCGAAGGCTTGACCGTGGCGACATCGCCGATCCGGATGGGAACGCCGCTGTCGGTGGTCTTTACCACGATGTTGGCGATTTGAGAAGGATCGCGCGTTTGGCCTGTCACTAGCGTCAACGAGAGCTCGTGATTATTCTCGATGAGCCCGGGGGAATCGACCATGTTGGTTTTCGCCACCGCGTCCAGAATCGCCGGGACGGTCACTTGCGATTCCAGCAGCTTCGCTGGATCGGGCTCGATCTGAAACTCGGGAACGTTGCCGCCTTGCACAACCACCGAGGCCACGCCGTTCTTCCGATTCAGCCTGGGCTTAATGGTATAGGTGGCCAGCTCCCAGAGCTGCGTTTGAGGAACGCTGTCCGAAGTCAGGCTGTAGCCCAAAATCGGAAACGCGGCAAAGGTCATTCGATTGGCGGTGATCTTGGCGGTGGCCGGCAAATCAGGCTGCACCCGCGCCAGCGCCGCATTCACGTATTGCAGCGTCTGGAACATGTCCACGGACCAATTGAAAAACAGGTCGATTTCCGCCGAGCCGCGGCTGGTGATGGAACGCACCCGCTCCAACCCCGGTACGCTATTCATCGCTTCTTCGATAGGCCGCGTGATCGTGACCTGCATCTGATTGATGGGCGACACTCCGTTATCCACGCCCACGATGATCTGGGGAAAATTGGTAGCGGGGAACACCGACACCGGAATCGTGAAGGCAAGATAGACGCCAATGGCAACCAGCGTGAGAATGATGAAAAGGATGGGGCGGGAAAAACGGGCGGTCCAGTGTTCCGAGCCCGTTTCCGCCGCGACGGAGTGAATCGTGTCGACGTCGCTCATCTACTGACCCTGGTCCTCGTCCTCATCCTCGCTCTTCGGTTGATCCACGACGACCTTCGCCTTGTCCTCCAGACCAAGCCCCCCGGAGACGACCACTTGCTCGCCCTCCTGCACGCCCCCGAGGATCTGGACGCGGTCCCCCTGGCGAATTCCCAGAGAAACCATGCGTTCGTGGGCGACATTGTCGCTGGAGATCACCATCACTTTCGTGCCGCCGTTATCCGAATAGAGCAGAGCCGACGCGGGAACCACGATGGCGTTCTGGATCGTTTCGGCCACGATCGCCACGTGGACCGTTCCACCCGGTTTCAGGCGCTCGCCTGGATTCGCCAATTGAATCCAGACCTCGACGGTCGTCGTGTTGGGATCGACGGACGGACTTACTACGAAGACGGTCCCCGGCAAATCCCCGTCCGGGCCCGAAACTCGCGCCGGACGTCCCACCTGGATCGTCTGCGCCTCTTTCACCGGGACGTTCGCACGCGCCACCACTTGCGAGATGTCGACGATCGAAACCAGAGGCGAGCCGCTCGACGCCATCTCGCCGGTGTGAACCGGCCGGTCGGCGACCACTCCATTGATGGGGCTTGTAATCCGCGCGTAGGATAGCTGCGCGGCCGCGTTTTCATAGTGCGCCTTCGCGGCGTCCATCTGGGCCTGAGCGCCCCGCACCGTCTCGCGCTGGCTCACTTGATTAAGCGTTTCCAGGTGCCGCTGCGCCGTTTCCAGCTGGCTCTGCGTTTGCACCATGGCCACCTTCGCCTCATCCACGAGCTTTTGCGCCAGCGCTCCCTGGCGTTGCAGCTCTACGCGATTGTCGTAGAGCTTTTTGGCGGCGTCAAAGGCTTGTTGCGCCGTCTGCACGTCCGCCTGCGACTTGGTGCGATCCTCCGGCACCGTCGCGCCGGTCACCGTCTGATACTGAGCTTGCGTCTGCTCGTACTGCTGCCGGCTCTCGTTGGCGGCGGCTTCCAGATCGGAGTTCTCCAACTCGGCCAGCAACTGTCCGGCCCGAACGTGATCGCCGCGATTAACCAGCATGCGTTTGACCGGCGCGCTGATTTTGGAAGTGACGCTGGACTGGTTTATCGGATAGAGGACGGCGTCGGCTTCGATCACGTGGTCCAGGGCTCCTCGTACAGCCGTTTCGACCAGGACGTGCGTGGGCGCTTCCTGCTCCTCCGCTTTGCCGGAATCTTTTGCTCCGCATCCGGCCAGCATCGTAAGCGCGACGATCGCCGCCCCGGCTGCCACGGCTCGCAAGGCGGCGCCTTTCCGGCCCCGCATACGTTCCAGACCTGCTCCCGATCGATTCGTCATAAGTTCCCCGTGAGCGCTTGTAAATTCGCAATCGCGATCCGGTAGCGCGCCAAGCCATCGTCAAGCGCGTTGCGCGACTGGTTGAGCGTCGTTTGCGCGTCAACTACCTCCAAAGCCGTCGATTCGCCCGCT
Organism: Bryobacteraceae bacterium; assembly: GCA_036557165.1. Taxonomy (GTDB): domain Bacteria; phylum Acidobacteriota; class Terriglobia; order Bryobacterales; family Bryobacteraceae; genus Palsa-187. Next base: position 244,610 of record DATBIA010000056.1, on the reverse strand, counting down.
TGATAACGCAACAGCGTCAGTCTCAAACTTTCTGTAGCGAGGCCGAGAGAGGTGCGCAAGGAATCGAGTTGGGCTTGCGCGGCCTGTGCTTCCGCGTAAAACGCAGCCAGATTGCCCTGCAATTCGCGGCCGGCCAGCGCGAGATCGAGATCTGCCTGATCCCGGCGCAGCTCGGCCTGCTTGACTTTACTTCGTATGGCGCCCCAGTTCCACACCGGAATATTGAGCGTCGCCTGCGCCGAGTAGCCCAGGTTTTGCCGGAAGGGCACTTCGAAATGCGGAAGCGTGCTGCGGCCCGTGTCTTCCGTCGGACTGTTCGTGCGGATCGCGAACTGATTCGCGTTTATGCCATAAAACAGATCCAGGCCGAACGAAGGCAGATAACCGTAGCGCGCGACCTTCACGTCCTCGCCCGCCTGCTGCACGCCTGCGCGAGCGGCCATCAAATCCGGACTGACCGCCACGGCTTGCGCTTGCGCTTCCGCTAGAGGCTGAAGCATGGGGACCTGATCCAGATCGTCGATCACGCTGAATTCGGCGCTGAAATTAGGGAAAATCATTACGCCTAATGCGATGGCCGCCTTCTGAACCGCCGCTTCGCCATCGGCGAGATCGCGCTGCCGCTGGCGCAGATCGATTTCCGCCTTGATCACGTCCGAGTGCGCCGCCTCGCCCCCTTTTTCCTGCTGCTGGGTGATGTCGTAAAACCGCTGGGCTTCCTGCACCGCAATCCGGGTGTTGGCTAGCTTGCGCTGCGCCGAAACGATTCCATAGTAATCCTGAATCACGGTGGAATTGAGTCCGCGCGCCGCCACATCGACTCTGGCTCTCGCCACAGCCTCCGCGGCCAGCGCCCGGCGCACCTCGCCTTTGCGAAAGAAGGCCAAGGCTTCCTGGTGCACCACCGCCTGCTCGTTGTAGACGTGTACGCCATCGTTAGCGACAAACACGCCGGAAGGCGTCCCGTTGCCCTCCGTATAGATGAACTGATTGAACGCGGTCACCGAAGGCAGGCGGCCGGCGCGAGCCTGGACCGTGTCTTGGCGCGCCTGCAGCACCGCGAGATTGGCGCTTTGCACCTGGCCACCGTATTGGTGAGCGCGGTTCAGCGCATCTTGCAGTCCGATTCTCGGCGGAGCGGCCTGAGGCGGAGCGTTCTGCGCGGGGGCCGCCCCCGCCGCGCATATGCACAAGCAAAGAGGCACAAGCGTGGTGGGCTTCATCGATAGGGCTTCGTCCATCTACCAGTCAAGCATCCGACTCTGAAGAAATAATGAAAAAGCAGGACAAGATCCGGCTTGTCCCATTGTGTGCGTCATGATTGTTATAGAGTCGCGCAGATGACGAAGAATTTGCTGGGGATGGATCGCGCCGAACTGCAAGCCGCGGCCGGCGAGGGCGAGCCGAATTTCCGCGGGCGACAACTTTTCGACGCTTTATACCGGCAGCGCGTAACGGAGTTGGATGAAATCACGACTATTCCCAAAGCTTTGCGCATCAGGCTTTCACGCGAGTACGCGCTCGCTTGGCCCGAAATCGCGCAGTCTTTCGATTCCAGCGATGGAACGCGCCGCTATCTGCTGAAGCTTTCCGATGGAAAAACGGTCGAAAGCGTGTGGATGCCGGAGGCAGGGCGCTCGACCATCTGCATTTCGACTCAGGTAGGCTGCCCGGTGAATTGCCGGTTTTGCCTCACAGCTCTGCTTGGGCTGGAGAGAAATTTGACCGCGGGCGAGATCGTCGGTCAGGTGCTGCGCGCCGCGGCGGACCGGGACGTCGAGGCTCAAGCGGACCGGCTGAACATCGTGATGATGGGGCAGGGCGAACCGCTGCTGAATCTTCCCAATGTCCTTCAGGCGACGCGTCTGCTCACCGACCCGGACGGCATGGCGATTTCCGCGCGCCGGATCACCGTCTCCACGGCGGGAATCGTTCCGAAAATCGCGGAGTTGGGGCAGGCGGAGATCCGGCCGAAGCTCGCCATCTCGCTCAACGCGTCCACGGAGGAGCAGCGCCGCGAGCTTATGCCAATCACGCGCAAATATCATTTGCGGGATCTGATGGAGGCATGCCGGGCCTATCCGCTCCGCTCTTGGGAAAAGCTGACGTTCGAATATGTGCTGCTTAAGAACGTGAACGATTCCGATGCGGACGCCAAGCGCGTGGTGAAATTGCTGGCGAATCTAAATGCCAAAGTGAATTTGATCGCCCTCAATCCTGGGCCCGACATTCCGTACGAAACCCCTTCGGCGGAGCGCGTCGAGTCGTTTCAAAGTATCGTGCGCCGGTCGCTCCCGTGTTTCGTGCGGAAGCCGCGGGGTTTGGACGTCTACGCCGCCTGCGGACAGTTGAAGAGGATGGACCTCGCTCAGATCGCCGAGCTTACGGACGGGGCGCCCCTAGGGGATGCGGACAAGCTACGACCGGGCCGGCAGGCTGGGAGGTTTTGGAGTGGCCTTGCCGGCTCTCGGACTAATTAAGCCACCGCAAGAATATTCGGCGGCGCAGCACGCGTTCGGCGTCATCGGCCATGCGGGATATGGAGCGGCTTTAGAATCGGTGTGGAATCTCCTAGTCCGATTACTTCAGTTCGGTCATGATCGCGCTCCCCGTGCCTCGGACCAATGTCTCGGTGTGAACGCGGTCGCGCAAGTTGAATTTAGTCTGAAAGGCGGAGTACTCGTTGACCGTGCTTTTGCCCTCGGGCGTGGTAGATTTCAGCGCCGTATCCTCCATATACACCACCACCACATCTTTATCGTGGAAGTGCATCGGCGTGGGCTCGCCGGGTTTCCAGGCATAGCTCCAAACGACAATGCGGTTGTTCTCCAGCACTTTTTTAACGCGTGGGCGCGGGAAGGCGAGCGGGTATCCGGATTTATTGGGAAGAGGCGGCACGGGATGATCTTTCAACTCAATCACGACGACGCGCTCGCCCGGGCTCAGTTTTGCGGCGCCGTTATGCGCGAAAATCACGTCGCCCTTTTTATGCGCGCCGTCGGCGGCGCCCGCCAGATAAATCGTCACGAAGTCGCGGTTGTGGCTGGGGATCGGATTTGGATCGGCTTGGGTCGAAACTGCGTCCCAGACGGTGACGCGCTCGTTATCAACGATCGGCTGAGCGCCTTGGCACAGAGCCGCGAAACACAAAATCACGACGGGCAGAATGAATTTCGACATTTACTCGACGATTTTATAACAGTAACGCTCATCACAAATGGGCCGGCGTCTGCCGGAGCCGCCAATGGCGTCGCGTGCGCAATTGCGTGTTCACCTCTTCAAGCGATCCGAAGAATCCGGCGAAGCAACGTCGCAGCCGAGGCGGGCGCGTCCGGGAAGGACTGAAATCGCCGGGACGAAACCGGTCCGTGGCGGCGATCGCCGCGGCGCCCATCGGCCTGTACTCGTGTGTGCCTTGAGCCCACGCGATGCCGCTTTCCTTGTCGATCCACACCGCGAACCCCATCTGCCGCCCGAACCCCACGCTACACTAAGCCATGTCCACCGCGCAAACCTGGGACCCCGCGAGCTACGCGCGAAACGCCCGGTTTGTTTCAGACCTCGGAGATCCCGTGGTGGAACTGTTGGCGCCTCAGCCCGGCGAGCGCATTCTCGACCTCGGCTGCGGCGACGGAGCGCTTACCAAAAAGCTCGTCGATTTGGGGTGTGAGGTCGTGGCCGTCGATTCGAGTGCGCCGCAGATCGAGGCGGCAAGGGAGCTGGGGCTCGACGCGCACGTTATGAGCGCCGAATCCCTGCCTTATCGCGAAGAATTCGACGCCGTCTTGAGCAACGCGGTGCTGCATTGGATCAGGCGCGCCGACGAAGCGATCGCCGCCGTCTTCCGCGCGTTGAAGCCGGGCGGCCGCTTCGTGGCCGAATGCGGCGGATACGGCTGCGTGCATAAGGTTCAAAGCGCCCTGGTCCGGGCGCTGAACCAGCGCGGAATCGACGGGCAAGCGCGCGTTCCCTGGTATTTCCCGACGCCAGGCGATTACGCGACGCGCCTGGAAAGGGCCGGTTTTCGCGTCGACACCATCGCGCTCATACCGCGTCCCACGTCCCTGCCGGGCGACATCGCCGGGTGGCTAGAGACGTTCGCGCAAACCTTCTTTCACGGATTTTCGAGCCTGCAGCGAGACGAGTATCTGCAAGAGGTCCGAGCCGCCCTGAAATCCCAACTTCTGGATGAAAACGGAGTGTGGATTGCGGATTACGTGCGGCTTCGATTTGCCGCGACCAAGGCGCCTCCGCTCGAATAGCCTCGGCCTTATTTCCCTCTCAACACGTCGCTCGATTCCGCTTCCGCGATCAGTCGCGAGGCGTCTTCGGGCAGCAGGAAGCGATCCCTGACGTTTCTGCCGGCCGCGCGCTTCACGGCGGCGACATATCCGGCGTGAGTGCCGTAGCGCTCCTCAAGCGAGGCGCGCGGATCGCCGGACGCCTCGCGCTCGGCCTTGGTTGTGGCGAACGGAACAAAGGCGCCGTTCAAGCCGCATTCTCTTCCCTTGAAATATCCTTGCGCAGTGACGTTCCAGCCCAGATAGGTGCCCAAAGGCGCCTGGTGCAAGACGCTGCCGATTCCCACAACTTCGTTGCCGTCCGCATCCACTTTGGGCACCACGCTGGGCAGAACCTGGCGGATCGGAGGCGGGGCCATCGAGATCGCGCCACTCAAATCGTTGTAGTGGAAAGCCGGGCCAAACTCATAGTCGTACAGCGGGTTGATAACTCCGTCTGGAAGCGGTACGCCCGGAATCATTGGCGATTTCAACGCCGCTTGCGTCGGCAGCGTGAGGTCGCCGCGATCCAGCCGCGGATACTGGCTGGGAGGCGGAGCGATGCCTTTCGTCACCCAATCAACCAGCGCCACGGTGAGGGCGCGCATGGTGTCGGAAGAGGGATTGGGATTGGCGGGCAGCTCGCAGTTGGCGGGTTTCGCGGGGGCGGCGACGCTGAAACCTCCGCGTCCGCCGCCGTGAGTGACGCCCGGGAAGTAATAGCGTCTGACGTTTGGCGGCAAGGGAATGTCCCGATCCGCATTGGTCCCCACCAGATCGGGCGAAGCGCGCAATCCCCAGAATTCAAACGACCCGAATGTCTCGAAAACCTTGGGACATGTGCCGGTGGCGCGGCAGCGATCCAATAAGCCCGCCTCGGGCCTGCGCCGAACGTCGTCTTTGTAATCGCCCCACCACAAAACACCGTCGCTTCCGGGCTCAAACAGCTCCGCGCCTCCGCCCACAGCCGCGAAGCGGAAATTCATAGCGAGCTGCCGCACCGCGATATTGGGGTTGATGCCGTCCCAGACCATCCGGCCCGATTCGTCTTGATTGAAACCCAAGTGGATAAAGCTGCGTAGAAAATTTCCCGATTGTGAGCTGCCGCGCGCGACGGCGAACGAGATCTTCTGGGCTACGGGGTTGGCGGCGCCCGCTTCGTCGCGCTCGGCGTGGCGGAAAAAGGCGTTCAAATCGCGCGTGGCGGCGTAGCCGATTCCCAGCACTAATGGATCCTTCGCGGTGTAAACCAACTCGTATAGATACTCGGGATCGAAACCGCCCTTCAGACAGATTTTTCCCGCGTCGGCCTCGCCCGGAAAGGCAATCTTGCCGCAATCGGCAAAGGCCCAATCGGCGGAGTGAATCGGAACAGCCGCGCTCTCTTCCGAAGCGCGCCGGGTCAGCGTGGCCTTGGTTGTGTCCAGGGTGGCAGGCCGCGCGGAGGGGAAACCGGCTCCCAAGCCGCGCGCCAGCGGAAGAGTGTTGGATCCGCGTGGCATGTTGCTGAGGCGCACAATCACCGGGCCGGTGATAGAAGAGCCATCGGGATTCTTCGCCGCCGGAACCACGATGAACTCCATGCCGTCCCGCGGCGGAACATCGCCTTCCCAGCCGCTGGATAGAACCACATGGCCGTGCTTAAACAAGTCCGCCAAGGCGCCAGCCTCGGTGGAAGACGCCGCCAGGGCGATGCGGCCGCGATTCGCCACGTCGTAGAGCAGCACTCCGCTGGCTTTCGAAAGATCCACCGGCTTTGCGAGAGTGAACGTGATCGAATACTCCACCAACCCGCGCTCGTTGCGCGGCGCCAGCGCGAGGTCGGTAACGATCGCGTTGAGCGGCTCCTTCGGGTCGAGTTCGCCATAGGCTCGTCCCCTCAACCACTCGTATTTACCGGCTTCGCCAAACGACTGGCCTTTATAGGCGGGCGATTCACGGCGCTCAACGACAATACGGACAATGCGAGCCTGCGCAACCGCGGCAAACGCGATCAGAGCGGCTAGATTTGCAATTAGGGATCGCCTCATGTTCTTAGTAACTTACTGTAACCGGCGGCCGAATGCAATTTGGAGCCAGCCGGAAGATTTAACTTGTCCCTGGGCGCTACACTGAAAAGCAAAACGTGGCGCGCTACCGCAGCATCCGGGATTTCGATTGGCCGCTTCTGGCGATAGCCCTTATCGTTTGCTCGCTGGGAGTCCTGCAAATCTACTCTGCAACTCTCGACACGCGGCTCCACGATTCCTGGTGGAAACAGATCCTCTACATTCTGGCGGCGCTAGGGGCGATGTGGCTGGTGACCTCGGTGGATTACCACACGCTGATTGGGCAGGTTCCCATCTTGTACGGCCTTTCCGTGGCCGCGCTGCTCGCCACCATCGTGCTGGGCCACCGCGCGGGAGGAGCCAAACGCTGGCTGTTCCACTTTCAGATCTCGGAGCTGGTTAAAATAGTGATAATATTGCTGGTAGCGCGGTATCTCTCCGAACTGAAACGCGACGAGATGGGTGGCCGCGATCTCTTGAAATTGGGAGGGTTGGTCGGAATCCCAACGGCGCTTGTGATGGCCCAGCCGGATTTGAGTACGGCTGCGACATATGTTCCGGTTTTGGTAGTGGGGGTTCTCCTAGCGGGACTTCGATGGCGTTACGTGGCGGCAATCGCGTTGGCGTTGGCGTTGGCCATACCGATGGGTTGGTTTGTTCTGTCGCAAATTGGAAAGGATGTCGATTACCAGAAATCGCGGCTGACTACGTTCCTCGATCCTTCCCGCGACCCGCACGGCCGCGGATATCAGGTAATCCAATCGCGGATCGCTGTGGGCGATGGCGGAATGTGGGGACGGGGCGTCACACACGGCAGTCAGACGCAGCTCCGCTTTCTACCCGCCGCCGCCACCGACTTCATCTTCGCGGCCTTCGCCGAGGAGCATGGGTTTGTGGTCGTCGTGGTCGTGTTGGGATTATATTTCTTGCTGTTGATGCAGATTGTGCAGAACGCGCAAGCGGCGCCGGATCGGGCCGGGATGTATCTTTGCATGGGCGTCGCGACGCTGTTGCTGGTCCATGTTTTGGTGAACGTGGGAATGGTGGTTGGCAATGTGCCCGTGTCGGGAATTCCGCTGCCGCTGATGAGCGCGGGCGGATCTAATATGATTTCTATTTTTATGGCGCTGGGGCTGGTGAATAACGTCCGGCTCCGGAGGTTTATTGGTTGAGGATTTTGAACGTGCGGACAGCTCCAGAGTCCGAGGCGCGAACGCCGAAGGCTCGAAGGCTGAACGCACGAAAACTAGGAATACAAAGGAAAGATTAGGCCCTCGGGCGTTCCTGTGCGGATAAAAGCGCGGGGATACGAGGCGAGTTTCGGTTAAAAAGTTTTCGGAGCCCATCAGCGGAGACGAGGAGTTGCGTCCGCCCTCGATTTGGCCCTCCGCCGGCGGGGTCCGTATCGTGAGCCGGTTGAGCGATCGCCGGCCGGAGTGTAATGAGCCTCTCGGTCGAGGCAGCAGAGCCTGGGCTCCACTCCGCGGCCGGCGAGCCGGCATACATTTCCCCGAACCTCTTGCCCACATCCCACGCCGGACCCCGCTGCCGGAACTCCCGCGGCTAACGCCCGCTCGCCTGAAGAGGCTGGCGGGGCGGGGAGGATTGGATGGTCAGCAAAGAAATGGTAATCGCGGCCAACCGCCATGAGACGCGGCTGGCGCTTCTGGAAGACGACCAATTAGTGGAAGTCTATTTCCAGAGATCTAACGAATATTCGCTTGCCGGGAGCATTCATAAGGGTCGAGTGACCCGAGTGCTGCCAGGGATGCAAAGCGCATTCGTGGACCTAGGATTGGAAAGGGACACGTTCCTGTATGTGTCCGATTTTCTGGAAGAGCACGAGGATATCGACCGCATAACCGGCGACGAGCCGCGGCCCCGCCAGGAGCGGGAGCGCGATCGCCCCGAACGCCGGCCGGCTCAAGCCGCGGTGCCTGCCGAACCCGCGGGTGAAGCGGCGCGGGAAACGGCGGCCCAGCCGGACGGAGGCGTGGCGCCGGCGGTTGGAGCGGGGCGTCCGGAGGATCGTGACGAACGCGACCGCCGCGGACGGCGCTCGCGCCGCCGCCGCAATCGCGGGCGCGGTTTTCCCGAATCGAAATACGCCAGCGGTCCTGTTTCCGCCGAAGAGGGCGAGCCGGCCGCCGAGACGCCGCACGAATCGGAACCCGGGAAAGCAAGCGCGCCCGAAGAAGCTCCGCTGGTTCTTCCCGGCGAGTCGCTCGCCAAATATCGGGGATCCGGTCCGGCTTCGGAAGCCGAGCCGGCGCTGGGCGCTTCCACCTCCATCGGGCCGAATGGCAGTGGTTCCGCCGATGCGGATTCGGCGGGCGAGGAGTCCGAATTCGACGAGCCCGTTCATTATCCGCCCGAGAACGCCCTGCCCGACGCCCCCGCGCATGCCGCGGAATCCGCGCCTGAAGCCGAGGAAATCCACTGGCCGCGCGAGAAGCCGGAGCCGGCCTTCGCGGAGGAGCCTCCGGTGAGTTCGGAGATGGAGACGGCTTCCGCCGGTCCTGCCGAGCCGATACACGCCGGGTCCGGCGCCGCCGCGGCGGCCGCTTGGCTGGACGAAGAGGACGGGTCCGAGATTCAAGCCATGGTGCTCGAAGCCGTGGAAGCCGAACTGGAACGTGCCGATGCCGCGGCGGAGGAACCCGATGTAGCGCCTGCCGAGCCTGGCGTCGATGCAGAGGTGGCAGCGGCCCCCGCCCCGCCGGAAAACGGCTCGGCGGAGGTGCGCGAGCGCGGTGGACGCTATCCGCATAGGGTCTCACGCCGCATGCGGCGTCGGATGCGCGGCCCACGCGGGGAGGCGCAGGAAGAACAACAGGCGGGCGCGCCCCAGGCTCGCGAATCGCAGAGCCGTTCCGAAGGCGCTCGTGGCGAGGAGCGAACCGTTGCGCGTCCGGCCGCCGGGCAGCCATCCATATCCGAGTTGCTCAAAGAAGGGCAGGAGATCATCGTTCAAATCGCCAAGGAGCCGCTCGGACAAAAAGGCGCACGCATCACATCGCACATCGCGCTGCCGGGACGCTATGTGGTCTACATGCCAACGCTCGAGCACATGGGCGTTTCGCGCAAAATCTCGAGCGATGAAGAACGGCTCCGGCTGAAGAGAGTTTTGCAGGGACGCCGTCCCGGGCCGGTGGGCGGCTTTATTACGCGCACCGCCGCCGAGGGCCGCAGCGACGACGAGATCGCGGCGGACATGGAGTTCCTGTACAAGCTCTGGCAGGATATCCGCAACAAAGCCGACCGCAGGCCCGCTCCCGCGTTGTTGCATCACGACCTCGACATCGTGCAGCGGGTACTGCGCGATCAGCTAACCGGAACCTTTAAGGCCATCTGGATCGATAACGAGGAAGTTTACGAGAATGTCGTCAATTTCGTACAGCGCTTCCAGCCCGCCCTAGCAAATAAGGTGAAGCTGTACACGCGCGAGGCGCCCATTTTCGATGCCTTCGGAATCACGGCAGAGCTGGAGAAGGCGCTGCGGCCGAAAGTATGGCTGAAAAGCGGCGGCTATATCGTGATTAATCAGACTGAGGCTCTGGTCGCCATCGATGTCAACACCGGAAAGTTCGTGGGTAAATCGAACCGGCTGGAAGATACGATCGTCAAGACCAACACCGAGGCGATCAAGGAAATCGTGCGGCAAGTCAGGCTGCGCGATTTGGGCGGCATTATCGTGATCGACTTCATCGACATGGACGAGCGCAAGAACCGCCAGAAGGTGATGCAGGCGCTCGAAGACGCCATGCGGGTCGACCGCGCGCCTTACAAGATCCTCCAGTTCAACGATTTCGGCTTGGTGGCGATCACCCGCAAGCGCGTCAAGCAGTCGCTCGAGCGGACGCTGTGCGCGCCCTGTCCGCACTGCGACGGCGCGGGGTACATCAAGAGCGTTCAAACTGTGGTGAGCGAAATCCTCACCGAAGCGCGGAAAATGGCCGCGAGCGTCGAAGGCAAAGAGGTGATGCTGCGCGTGCACCCGGACGTGGCCAAGGTGCTGAAGTCACACCAGAACAAGTACCTGGAGGAGTTGGAGGAAGTGCTCCGCCGCCCGGTGATGGTAAAGGGCGATCCGCTATTGCACCACGAGAAGTTCGATTTGGCGTGAAAATCGAATGCGACCCGGAGGTGGACATCGTCAACACCTTGCTCACCGATGGTGGTGGACGAGAGCGACCAATCGAAACTAGGCGTGATCCTGGATTTCGAGGTTCCTGGAGCGGCTACTGCACATACCCAAGCGATTTCAGAGCCTCAATGCTGGATGGACTCAATTTACCATTAGCCGCCGGCGGACGCGGCGCGGAAGCCCGCCAGGCGGCCAACCGCCGCTCGAGTTCGACCGTCTGAGGAACGCCGGGCTGGTATAGGTTGTGCAGTTCACCGGGATCGGAAGCCAAGTCGTACAGTTCCGGGCTTCTCCCTGTGAACTGAATTAACTTCAGGGAACCCGAGAATATCGCGCGCCGGACACTCCCCGGTTGAGAGGTGTCCGAGGAGCGCGCAAAAATCTCATGTGGAGCGCCTGCATTCCGTAGCGAATGTCCCTGTACACCCGGAGGGGAAGGATATCCCAACCAGTCGAGAATCGTGGGCATGAGATCCACTTGGCTCACTAAGACGTCCGACTGCTGAGCCGCCGACTGGTGGGGATACTTTATCAGCAGAGGCACATGAACGTGCGTTTGATATAGGGAATTAACCGCATGCTCCAGCAAGCCGTGCTCCCCGAACGCTTCCCCGTGATCCGAAATGACAACGATCAGGGTATTGTCATACAGACCTCGCGCGCGCAAACTTTGCAGCAGCTTCCCGATTTGGAAATCGATTGAAGCGATTCCGCCGTCATAGCGCGAGACCAAGGCCCGTTTTTGATCCGCCGTGAGGCTTTGTTTCCCGTACACCACCGCGCTCTTTAAATCCTGAAATTCGTTCTCGCTAAAGCGGTCCCGAGACCCTGGAAACATCGTGTCGAAGGGCGGTTCCGGGATGTAGGGGACGTGCGCGTCCATATAGTTTAGGAACAGAAAGAACGGCGCGGCGGGCTTGACCCGATCCAGAAAATCGTAAGCGCGGCGATTAATGTCGGAGGCGCGCAGCGTAACCGCTTCAAACGCGCTTGTATCCTCAAAGCGGCTCAGGATGCGGTCGGCGCTCTGACGCAGATAGAATTCCAGGCTGCGCGCGTTCAAGCGTACGGGCCGGAGCGATTGGAGCTCGGAAAATCCGCGCACCACACCCATCGAGCTTCTGAGATAACCGCGATTGGCCGCCACGGCCGCCGTCCTGTAGCCATGCGACCGCAATAGATCCGCAAGGGTAATCGCGGAGGGATTCATTGGCCGCCCGAGAGGATAATCTGGCGGGTCGAAATTGGCCCCGTGCCACTGGGGATAAAGTCCCGTGAACATCGATGCGTGCGTGGGCAAGGTGAAATCCGACGCTGCCATCGCCCGCGTGTAAACGGTGGCGCTCCGCGCGAAGTCGGCCAGGCTCGGAGAAGTGTTGCGATCGTATCCGTACAGCGTCAAATGATCCGCGCGCACGGTGTCCATCGTGATGAAGACGATGTTCGGTTTGCCGGACTCCGCGGGCGCGGCCGGCTGATCTGCGTGGATCGGCATGCTCTCGATTGCAAGCAGCAGAACGATTCCCGCAGCGGCGACTTGCGCCTTGAGCGCCGCCGATCGACCCCAGCGCAGCCGGTGATAGAGCTTTGACAGCAGCAGGATCGCAAACAGCGCTCCAACGGATGCCGCGGTTTTCAACCAAACGGCGGCTCCCGACAGCATATCGATCGCGATCCAAGGCATCGCCAGCAGCAGCAGACTTACCGTTAGCGGGTTCGACAGGAAATCCAGACGCAGCCGCCATCGCGGTGAAGCCAGAGCCGCTGTCAGGGCAAGTGCAAGAAGAAGCGTTATCCCTCCTGCAATGTAGTCGGCGGGAATCAATTGCTGGGCGGCGGCGAGATTGCCGATAAACGCCAAAACGACGGTCAGCAACGCGACTAGCTTGCACGACCGTTTGGCAGCCGGGACCACCCCGGCTAAGGCTCCGAGAAATAGTCCGGCCAGGGCATACACGAGGAAGAACTGGCCGATCAGGGGCCATTGCCAGCGGGCGATCACCGTATCGCCGCTGGAGAGAGGAACGACGCAGGTGAGCGTGAACTCAACGATTCCATAGACCAGCCAAACCGCCAAAGCCCAAATCGCGCACCTTAAGATGCGTTCCTTCAATTAGTCCTCCAGCTAGGCTTGGTCGCACCGATTTTGAGCCTAACTCTAGTACATTTTACGACTTACCTATCCCCTCATGCGGGCGCTCTGCAACGCCGTGCTCTTGCTCGCCCTGAACCGATATCACGCTCATCGCAGGCGCCGTCCGCTCCCCGATCGCCCTCCACGCCGCCTCTACGTCCGCTTCGGTGGCGCCGATGTTGCCGATTGCGTTCCCGCGGTCCAGCGGGTTGCGACTTACGCTCGGCTGATCCGCCGCCGCACCGCGAAAATTCGACTCGGCGCAAACCCGAGCCGCTAACGCACAGCAATGCGAACGATGTTGGAGTTGACGCCCCCAATAGAGAGCGCGAGCGGAACGCTCGGGCCCGGCGTGACTCCTTGCGGCGCCTGCGCGTTCACCTGATACTCGCCCACCGTTCCCGGCGCCAATCCCGAGAAAGAAACCTGGGCCTGGATTCCCCCGATCGTCACAATCGGCGTCGCGATGGTCTTCGACAAAGGCGCGCTGAGGGCCCCGCTTGCGGTGGAGGGAGCGTTTGTGACCGGGCCAAGTCCTGTGCAGAAGATCTGAATCACGCTTCCCGCGCTTGCCGGGTTGTTCGAGTCCACCAACTGTCCGCCTAGGTCCACCACCGCGCCCTGACCGTTGGAGGAGACGGTGAAGATTCCGGGCGAATAGGGCGCCAGCGAAACGGCTTGGCTGGGGCCGGCAACGCCGTTTAGCACCCCTCGCATCGTCGCTGAGGATGCTCCGGCCAGTTCCCACGGAACCTGAAAGTTAACCTGTCCCGAATGTGCGGAGGCGAAGAACAGCGGAGCGGCGAATGCGGGGCCAGAGCCCGATTGAAATTGAAGCGAAACGCCGGCGAGGGCCGCGGGAACAGATCCGCCGCTCGATTGGGCATCCGAGCCGAAACCGAACGTCCCGAATGCGCTTGCGATGCTGCCCGGAGATAATGGACCGCCGCTAAAAGTGGCCCCGTTTACAACCCCATTTGGGGCGATAGATGGGCCGGACGGAATGTACGCATTTGCGGGCGTAAGCATTCGAATTCGCTGACTTAGTGACGGCGCGTTCTGGCCAACGTACGAGAAAACGCTTTCTACGAAGTAGATCCTGCCCCTTGCATCTACGGCAAGACCGCCGCTGGCGCGGGCGATCGCGCTGGTTCCGGGGCCTCCATCGCCTGGAGCGAAGAGTCCACCGCCGGATATAAGGGTGGGACTCCCGCCGGCTAATTTGACGACGTAACCGGCATCAATGCCCCAATAGGAACTTGTAAAGCCGCTGGTGAAGTACAGCGTTCCCGAATTGTCCAGCGCTAATCCGAATGGCTGCAACCAATTGCCATTGGGTAGGTTGTAGCTTCCGGGTCCGCAGCCCAGCCCTATGTTGGAATCGCCCAGAAGCGTGGTTATGATGCCGTTCGACACTTTGCGAATGCGGCAGTTGCCGGTGTCCGCGATGTCTAGGTTGCCGGCGGCATCGACGGCTACGCCTTCGGGTCCATCGAGCAGAGCGTCCGTTGCGGAGCCGCCATCTCCGATCGGCGAACCAGAAGAGTCAAGGGCGGCGCATTTTCCAGCGAAAGTCGTTATCACGCCGGCCTCGACTTTGCGGATACAGCCATTGGCGGTGTCGGAGATATAGAGATTGCCCTGGGAATCCACAGCCAGACCGGCTGGCCTGTTCAATTGAGCGCTAGTAGCTGGGCCGCCATCCCCGCTATAACCTGAGGCCGACCCGCCTGCGAAAGTCGTGATTATGCCCGCCGGTGAGACTTTACGAACCCGGCTGCGGTTGTCGTAGTAGCCGTCGGAAATATAAAGATTGCCTTGCCCGTCCAATGCGATTCCCAGCGGGTTGCTCAACTGCGCCGAAATTGCCGGCCCGCCATCTCCGCCCGTGCCTCCTCCTGCGACGGTCGAAAGGATACCGGCCGGATTGATCATCCTAACCCGGTTATTTCCCGTTTCGACGATATAGAGATCGCCCTTGGAATCGAACGCCAAGTCGGATGGGCCTGACAAGAGAGCGGCTGCAGCCGGGGTTCCATCTGGCGAAAATCCGGAGTTGTCAGAGCCGGCGATGGTGGAAATGGTGTAAGTCGTCCCGGCGGTGGTGAACGACCAGATTTCGGAGGGAGTGGCGCCGGAATCGTCTCTCGCTGCCACTCTCCAATAGTATTTCGTATTCGTCATAAGCGCGCCGGGAAAACATTGTGTTCCCGTAACGTTTCCCCAAAACGGCGGCGATGCCGTGGTTCCGAAGTACACGTCGTAGGAGGAGGCAAAGGCCGATTTGTTCCAGTTCAGCGAGACGCTGACAGAAGCATCCGCGGCGCTGCTTGCCGGAGAGACAAGGGTTGGCGCGAGCGGCGGCGCTGGGACGACGACCATGGTGACGGGCGCGGAGGTCGATTCGGAAAACACGAAAGGTAAGGTCAGGTTATAAGTGGTATATCGAGCTCGGATGGCGTAAGCGCCGGGCGGCAACAACACGGTGACTGTGGCTCTGCCCGTGGCATCAAGGTCGCGGGTCCCTTCGGAGGTTCCGGGAAAAGCGCCGGTGTCCTGGAAGAAGTCCACTTGGCCCGTTGGAATCGGGCCTCCGAATGACGTGACGGTTGCCGTGAGGGTCACCGGCTGCCCTTCCGACACCTGTGCGGACGAGGCGCTCAAGATCGTAGTGGTTAGGTCGGAAAGTTGGGGCATTCGCAAGAAATCCACCGAACCGAGCCCCGTGACAAGGTCGTACCCCGGTCCGGCCGAATAACCCAGCGCTCCATTCGAGCAATCTTGCGTGCCCGCGGCGCAAGGAACCAGATTGCCGCCGGTCACGATGTCGTGGAAAAAATTGGCGTAGTTTTGGCCCGCGAGCGCGTAGAGCCAAGGGTTGACGTTCCCCACGCCCGAAGGAGCCGTCCAAGCCCCCACTATGCCGGCGAAGACAGGCGCGGACAGGGAAGTCCCGCCGGCAGAATACGTTTTTCCGCCGCTGATCACGATGTACGGGTCGTGCGCGAGAGAAGCGGACAGCGCCACATCCGGCACATCTCTTGCTCCGTCGTCGGGCACTCCCGGCGCGCTCTGCCAGGAGGGCTTCGCATAAAGCGCGCTCGCCCCTCCGCCGCTTGCGAACAGGCCCTGGGACTTGGAAGTGCCGTTCCAGGCAACTTCGGGAATGTAACTCAATGCGGAGGCCGGATTCAAGGGGTTGTTGCCGCCCCAATAGTTCGATCCCAGTTCGTTGAACTCCGTGCCGCCAACGGCCGTGACCTCGGGAAGCGAGGCCGGGAATGACACTGCAAGCCCGTGCGTGGCCGGGTACGATCCCTGGTCGCAAGCGGCGGCGCCGCCGTCGCCGGATGCTACGACCCAGGTAATGCCTTGCGCGTTCGCCTGCTGCGCCAAATCCTGAATTGAGACGGCATCGGCCTGCGATATGTTCGATTCGCACTGTCCGAAGCTGAACGACAGAATCCGCGCTAGGTTTTGGTCGATTACGTACTGGGCGGCGACAACCACGTCGGTGGCATAGGCGTACAGGAGCGTTGCTCCCGGGGCAATGGCGCCGGCCCACTCCAAATCTGCGTCTGCCTCAAAAACCGCGTTCTGATCGATGCCGGGGTCGTCTCCGGCGAGCAGAACCTGCGGGTCGCTTGGACGGCCCTGAAACGCGCTTCTGAATTGCCGAATATCGGCAAGATCGATCGAAGACGCTCCGACGACGGCGATGGTTTGCCCACCGCCGCCAAAAGGATAGACATCATAGATGGTGAAGATGTCGCCGGGGGTCAGGTAATGCGTCCCGTCGCTTGCGGTAAACATCGGCTCGAAATGAGCTGAGGGTTCCAAGTAAAAATCGTCCAGGCCGCGAATGCCGACGATGAGACCCGCGAGTTCGGCGGACAAGAAGGGAGCGGAGGCGGGAGCGAAATGGTCTTTCGATCCCGCCCGGTAGCGATGAATTTCGGTACGGAAGGCATTCCGTACCTGCCCGGCTGTCCCGCTGAATTCAATCCATCCGCGTCCACGGGCTGTGCGCTCAACCGTAAAGCCTTCCGTTCGCAACCAAGCCGCCATCCGATTCAGAGTATCGGCGCTCGCGCCGAACCGCTCGCCGAATTCCTCCGGAGTAAGCCAGTTGTGGTAGTTCGGCGAAGAAGGATTTTGTTGCTGTTCCAGCAGGCGATTGAGATCGGCGCGCTGCTCGGGAGTGCGCTGGAAAACCAGCGTCATATGAGACAGGCGATTCCTCTCTTCGATGGGCCCTCGGTCGTCTTCGGGTCTGGCCCTGGGAGAGACGAAGTTCTTTCTAGCCAAGCCATTGGCTTGGGCGGGCCTTACGCCAGTCTGCGCGAATACGCTGGGGATGGTGAGCGTCTCTAGCGAAGCCAGGCACAGCAGAACTGCCGCCATCTTTGCGGCACGGAGAGGGGGTGTCATGGGCCGAAGCGAATTTTTTCAACGATAGCATAGGGATCCCGCGCCGCCCGGCATCGGCGTGACCGACTGAAATTTCAGAGAGGGGCGGCGGTCGATGCCGGCTCGTTTCGCATCGTTCTCACCAGCTTCCACGCCGCCTCCACGTCCGATTCGGTGGTGCCGATGTTGCCGATCGCGACCCGGAGCACGAATCGCCCGTTGAGCACGGTCCCGGACAGAAGCGCCTCGCCGGTCGCGTTGACGCGATCCAGCAAGTCCCGATTCTGTTCGTCCGTTCCGCGGAAGCGGAAGCACACCAGCGAAAACATGACCGGTGCTGCCAACTCGAAATCGGGATTTTCGCGAATCCAACCGGCCAATGCCTGGGCGACCCGGATGTGCTCCCGAAGGATCGTTGCGATCCCCTCTCGCCCGTAGTACCGCAGGACGAACCACAGTTTCAGCGCCCGGAAGCGGCGTCCCAGGCTCAGAGCGTACTCGGAAAAATTCACGGCGCGATCGCTGCCGGCGGTCTGAATATAAGCTGGCGTTTGCTCCAGCGACAGGGCTTGGCGGAAGACCTCAGGGCGGCGCGTGTAGAGGATGCTCAAATCCATGGGCGTGAAGAGCCACTTGTGCGGGTTCAGCACGAGGGAATCGGCGGCCTCGGCGCCGTCCAGAATGTGGCGGTATTCTTCGAGCAGCGCCGCCGGTCCCGCGTAGGCCGCGTCGACATGCAGCCAAAGCCCATGCCGCCGGGCGATGGCCGCCACGGCGGGCAGCGGATCCACACTCGCCGACGAGGTTGTTCCGAGTGTCGGCACGACACAGAAAGCGCGATTTCCGGCGCTGACATCGGCTTGGATCGCGGCTTCCAGCGCCTCCGGGATCATGCGAAATTCGCCGTCGATCGCGATATGGCGGATGTTATTCAAGCCAATTCCGGCCACCAGCGCGGCGCGATCCACCGAAAAATTGGCGTGCTCGGAAGTGTAAAGGACCAGCGGCGGATATTCACCGGCGAGCCGAATTTGGGGCGCCGCCGCCTCGCGCGCGGCCATGATCGCGTGCATGGTGGCTGTGGACGCGGTGTCGTGAATAATACCGAACCACGCCTCGGGGAGTCCAAGCCACTGCCGCAGCCAACCCAGGGCCACTTGCTCCAGTTCCGCCGCGGCCGGGCCGGTTTTCCACACCATGTGATTGGAATTAAGCACCGCGCACAACATTTCGCCCAGGATTCCGGGTCCCGAAGCGGAATTGGCGAAGTAGCCCAGAAAGCGCGGATGGTTCCAGTGGGTGGTGGCGGGAACGATCAGCTCGCGAAAATCGCGGAGAATGGCTTCGATCGGCTCGCCCCGCTCTGGGCCGGTTTTGGGCAAGCGATCGATCAGCTCGCCGGGCTGCACACGCGGCAAAACGGGATATTCGCGCGCGTCGCGCAGGTAATCGGCGATCCAATCCACCGCCTCGTGCGCGGCCGCGCGGAATTCTTCCGGGGACATGGACCTATGGTCCCACGAGCCGCGACTTCGAAGATTTAATCCTTGGCGATCATCACCTCGGTCGATTTGATTACCGCGCGGACTGTGTCGCCTACCTTCAGCTTCATTTCGTCGGCGCTGTGGCGGGTGATGACGCTTTCGATTAAATTATCGCCGACGCGCACCACGATGTGCGAAAGAATATCGGCGTTTTGAATCGATTCGATCTTACCTTGCAGTTGGTTCCGGGCGGATAGCGGCATACCGGTTAGATTGAATTGTAAGCCGATTGTTTCCAGATATGGACCTGCCGTCTTTTCGCGACCGCCTCCGCATGACCTGGGAGATGACTTGGCCGCTGGCCGCTATGGATTGCGCGGCGGCAATCGCAATTCATGGTTTGCTCGAAGTCCAGGGCGAGACGCCGGATTCGATTTGGGCAGTGATCGGATTTTTCGTGGCTTCACCATGGGTGGTGGGCCGCGCTCTGGCGCTTTCGTACGGTCCCCGGAGCGCCGTGGCCGTCTCCAGGGATGGCAAAGCGCGGACCCGGCTGACCTATCAACAGAGCTTGAAAATCGTGTGGCTGCTCGCGTGGCGAAGCACGCTGATGGCTCTGGCGGCTATCCTGGCCTTGTCCGCTCTGCTGCATCTAGCGGGAATTACGGCACGGAATTTTCCAGCGCTGGGCGCCCTCGGCAATGCGCTAGGTTTAAGCGCCGTGGATGCAATCACCAGTCTTGTGTTCTTCCCGTTCCTCATTCCCGGCATGCTACGCAAGAGATATAGAGATTTTCATCTGGAGTGGCATTCCGTGAGACGCGCAACCCACGGCGCCAGCCGATAGGTAACTTCTATATGCCGCCTGGCATCTGATAAAGTGGACGGTCAACAAGATTGGCCGATGTCCGAGGGTCTTATGGAAATTCTGGGCGATCGAAAGTTCGTCGAGATACCGGGGTCGCGAACCCATGAGTTGCCGCCCCTGTTGGTTCGTACAGTCGCCGGGGTGAGACGTCTCGACCGGGTCATGGATATGGCCAGCGATGTTATCGACCAGGAGGAGATGATCCCGGTTCCGGGGATCGAACCGGAGACGGACGTGAAACGCGCCGAACTCGATCTGGAGCGGCGCAGGACGGATCTGGCCCTCAATTTGGTGGAGCAGTATCTCGACTTCGTTCAGCAGTGGCAATGGGGAGACGGCATCATAGAATGGATCCGCCAGTGCGAGACGACGTTCGGCCTGCGGATGGAGCTTCGCAATGTCCTGCGCACCGACCTATGGCCCCATGCCGGCCGGTCAAGCTTTGTGGTTCTTCTAGAAGATAAGGCCGTCAAAACCGGCGGCGTGGAGTTGGAAAAGGCCGTCGGGCTGCGGCTCACCTTCCGGCAGCCCCCGCCCTTGAAGTGCTTCTCGAATCAGTTCTTGTTTTACCTGAACTCGCCCGTCGCAAATACGGCTTATCGTACGTGGGCCGCCATGAGCGCCACCCCGGTAAGCGCGCTGCCGCCCGAGCGGTTCCATTTCGACGTGGTCAACATGAGCCTGGAATAACGTCCAACCCGCGGACGTTGGCAACCCTCCTGAATTCGCCCCTCTCCCAAATGGCGGCCTGACACCCGCGCATCCTCGGATTAGACTGTATGGGAGGTCATCGCAATGAGACTTACCCTCCAATTGAAATCGAGGACCGCGGCTGCCGGACTTGGCCTGTTTTTGAGCGCGTTGCCGGCAGTGGCGCACCACTCTTTCGCGGCGGAATACGACGAGAAGAAGCCGGTGAAAGTCACGGGCACTGTCAAAAAGGTCGAATGGACCAATCCTCATTCCCGTATGTATTTGGAAGTGAAGGACGCCAACGGCAAAACGACCGTTTGGAATTTCGAGTTCGGCAGCCCCAACCATCTGTTCCGGGCGGGATGGACGCGGAACACCGTGAAGGAAGGCGACCAGATCACCATTGAGGGCTGGGCCGCCAAGGACGGCGCCAACCTGGCCCAGACGCGGCAGGTAACTCTGGCGGATGGGCGAAAGGTTCCCGGTTTTGCAGGCGGCGCCGAGAGCGGTGGAGCGCCCACTCAATAAACGCGGCGGAGAAATCGAGATGCACACTCGTCTTGTTTGCTCAATCGTGGTGGCTTCGGCTTCACTGTGGGCCCAGGCGACTGCTCCGCCGGCCCCCGCGGCTGCGCCACGCCTGCCCAATGGCAAGCCCGACCTCAACGGCGTGCTCAATGGCGGCCCGTATTCGCAGGACATCAGCCGCAACCTGCTTCCCGGCGAGCAGATTGTTCTCACGCCGGCCGCCGAGAAACTGATGACGGAGCGGCGTCCCAAGGACGATCCGGAGGCCAATTGCCTTCCGGCGGGAGTGCCGCGCATGGCGCCGTATCCCTGGCGCATTGTGCAGCAGGCCACTCACATGTTCATCCTGTTCGAGGGGAACATCCACAGCTATCGCCAGATCTTCATCGACGGCCGCCAACACACGCCCGAGGCCAACCGGTGGCCCAGTTGGTACGGCGATTCCACCGGCTCCTGGGATGGCGACACGCTGGTCATTGACACGGTCGGCTTCAATGACAGGTTTTGGTTCGATGCCAAGGGCCATCCCCATACGGATCGGCTTCACACGATCGAGCGTTATAACCGGAAGGATTTGGGGACGCTTGTGGTCGAAACCACGGTTATCGATCCCGGAGCGTACCAAAAGCCGTTCAAGATCGGCTACACCGCCCGCTACGCTTTGAAGGACGATCTGATGGAATACATTTGCGCGGAGAACAACCAGGACGTGAGCCACATCACAACGCCCGCGCCGTAGCCCTTTCTCGAAACGCCCCTTGACCCCAGCGCTCGTAGTGCTGTAGTCTGGCCGTCTGATGGGAGCGTGAAATGCGAACTAAATATCTTGCGTTAATCGCGGCGATCGCCGTGGCCCTCGGCGTCATGATCGCGACGGCCCAACAGGGCACGGCCGTAGGACCATACACGGCAGATCAGGCGGCAGCGGGGCGGACTTTGTTTCAGGCGAACTGCGCCGGCTGTCACGGACCGGATCTGGGGGGCCGCAACGACGCGCCTCAGCTCGCCGGCGCTCAGTTTCTTGGCAGTTGGGGCACGCGAACTGTGGGGGACCTGGTCGGATTCATGCAAGCGGCGATGCCTCCCGGCGGCGCCACGTTGGGAGAGCAAAACTACCTCAGCATCGCCGCCTTCATTTTGGAATCGAACGGCGCCAGAGCGGGCAACCAGCCTCTGGCGGCGGCGAGCACGGTCGCGATTCGCACGATCGCCACGGGAGTGGTCGCCCAGGCCGGTCCCGGCGCCGCCAAAGGCAAGCAGCAGGCCAAGCAAGGCAAGCAAGCAGCCCCAGCCATTCGCGGTCTTACGGTCGTCGGCGAGGCGAAGAATTTCACGCCGGTCACCGAAGCCATGCTGCTCAAGCCCGATCCGGCCGACTGGCCGATGATCCGCCGCGATTATCGCGCCAGCGATTTCAGCCCGCTGACGCAGATCACCGCGGGCAACGTGAACAACCTGCAACTGGCGTGGACCTGGGCCATGAACAACAACGGCACCAATCAAGCCGCGCCCATCGTTCACAACGGCGTCATGTTCATCAACAATCCCGGCAATATCGTGCAGGCGCTGGACGCGCGGACCGGCGATCTCATCTGGGAAAACCGCATCGGCGAATCGGATACCGGCAGCTCGCAGCGTGGCCTCGCCATGTTCGAGGACAAGATCTACATCACCACCGGCGAGGCACATATCTATGCGCTCGACGCCCGCACCGGCAAGAATGTCTGGGATACGGCCATCGGGGACCGCACCAAAAACAGCTACTCCACCAGCAGCGGGCCGCTGATTGCCAAGGGCAAGGTCATCCAGGGACTCGGCGGTCAAGGCTGCTCGTACTATCAGAACGAGAAGTGCTTCATCAGCGCCTATGACGCGAGGACCGGGAAACTGCTCTGGAAGTTCTACACGATTGCAAAAACTGGCGAGCCCGGCGGCGACACCTGGGGCGGCCTTCCCGACATGTTCCGCGTCGGGGCCGAAACCTGGATCACGGGCAGCTACGATCCCGATCTCAATTTGACCTACTGGGGCACGGCGCAGGCCAAGCCGTGGATGCGGCCCAGCCGCGGCTCGGGCAACGGCTCGACTTTATATGCGAACTCCACCGTCGCCTTGGACGTCGACACGGGTAAGCTCAAATGGTACTTCAATCACGCTCCGGGCGAATCGCTGGATCTCGACGAGGTTTTCGAGCGGATCCTGGTGGACGACAACGGACAGAAGATCGTGTTCAGCACCGGCAAGGCCGGCATTATCTGGAAGCTTGACCGCACTAACGGCAAGTATCTTGGCCACAAGGAAGGCGTGTTCCAGAACATCTACGATTCTTTCAATCCGCAAACCGGCGAGCCGCATTACCGCAACGATATTGTGGAGCAGCGGATCGGCGATTGGGTGCAGAGCTGCCCGACTTCCGAAGGCGGAAAAAACTGGCACGCCATGAGCTATAACCAGCCCACCAACCAGCTCATCGCGCCCTTGGCGCAAAGCTGCCAGGAGATGCTAGCGCAAAAGGTCAACCTGGTGGAAGGCGGCGCGAGCGGCGCGGGCGCGTCGCGGCGCTTCTTCGAGATGCCGGGCACGAACGGCAACGTGGGCAAATTGGCCGCCTTCGATGTTCGCACCCTCAAGGAAAACTGGAAACTCGAGCAGCATGCGCCGTTTATGACCGCGGTTCTCTCGACGGCGGGCGGCGTGGCCTTCGTGGGCGACATGGACCGTATGTTCCGCGCGGTGGACGTCAAGACGGGCAAGGTGCTGTGGGAGACTCGCCTGGGCACTTCGGTGCAGGGCTTTCCGGCATCGTACAGCGTGAACGGAAAGCAGTACATCGCCGTCAGCACAGGATTAGGCGGCGGCAGCCCTCGGAACGTTCCGAGCATTCTCGATCCCGACGTTCACTATCCTCAATATGGCGCGCAGTTGTACGTGTTCGCGCTGCCGGACCGAAGGTAGGCGTCCAGCACGAACGAGAGAGTGTTGTTCCGTCGCGTCTGAGGCCGCAGATTCCTGAAACACCTGCAAATGGGCCAAGGCGGCCTTTTGGTACGCTGAAGGCATGTCAGAGAACTTCCGCCGCTTCACCGCGGGACCGGATCCGTTTGGACGCAAGTGGGAAGTGGAATTCCGGTGGCATCAGACCGGGATTTCGATCCGCCATGCCGACACTGTCGATTTGAAATACATCGTGTGGACGGAAGGGGAGCCAAAACAGGAAAAGATCCTAGCCTTGCCTCATGCGGATTTGCTCGCGCTCAGCAACGAAGCCGTCCATCCGCTCACCGACGCATGGTGCATGAAGCTGGCGGCCAGGCATCTGACGCACATGATCGAATCGGCCGAGGATATGGAGAAAACCCTCATTACGCTTTCCCTCGAGGACCTCAAGCGCGCGGCGGGAGTGCTACAGCCCGCGTGATCCTCTTCCGGTTGACATCATGATTAAAATATACTCTGAGGTTAAACCGGTGTCTGGACGGAGGCTCGAATGGTGAACTGTCCGCTTTGCAACGAACTCATGGATGTGGACGAGGACGAATTGGACGAAGGCGACGCCCTCACCTGCGAACAGTGCGGCGCGAATCTTAGCGTGAGCAGCGTTTCCCCGCTGGAATTAACACCGGACGACGACGACGACTTCGAGGAAGACGAGGATTACGACGAAGACTACGAAGACGAGGACGAAGAGGACGAAGACGAGGAGGACGAGGAAGAGTGAAGTGGTCCTCTTCTAAATGCGCTCTCATTCTAGCCGTTGCCTTCGTTTCGGCGCTTCCGCTCGCAGCCCAGAAGAAGAATAAGGACGACGCGGTTACGCGTAGTTTACAAGGGCTGGTGACCGATATGAATAACAATCCCGCGGTGGGCGCGGTGGTTCAACTGAAGGATATGCGCACGCTCGAAATCCGCTCCTATATCACCAAAGACGACGGAGCTTATGTTTTTTCCGGATTGAAGACGGACTCCGATTACCAGGTGAAAGCGGAGTTTAACGGCGACGTCAGCGAGACCAAGACTCTCAGCGTATTCGATTCGCGAAAAAAACCCACCATCAACCTCAAGGTCGAAAAGAAAAGTTCACCGGATCGCGAACGTACCGAAGATCATCCCTAGCTCGCGGCCGTCTCCAGGAGCGCGAAAAGTTCTGCTGGTTTGGATGGCGACTTCGACTAAGTATTGCCCCGTCAGGTCCGCCGGCAAGCCGAAATCGCACTGGAAAGGGCGGCCCGGCTGCGTGATCGTCGCCGTCCCCACATCCCGGCCCGCCACCTGAAAATGCAGCGTTACGGGCCCGGAAGCCAGCGCCTCGGCGGCCCCAAAACCCGTAACGTAGAGCCGTTCTGCCGGCGAGCTGGGCCCAGCCAACTGGAGCGTCGCCGATTTCGGCATCCAGCGATCGTCATTTTCGATTCGATGCCAGGAAGGGCCCAGGCGCGACGAGTACTCAGGCCGGCCGGCATCCACGAAATTCCGGCGGGACGCTAGAAATTCCGCGCGCGCCACAATTTCGAATTGGCCGGTGACGTCGCGCGCCGGCGCATCGGTGGGAAGTTCGAGAACGCGGGCCCGCCCGCTTTCCACCGCGCGCAGCGCGTCCTCGGTAGAGATGGTCAGAGTCGAAAGCCCGCCCAAATCCGCACGCGCCACGGAGATGCCGTTTTCGGTTCCGGGCGCCAGAAATCCTTGGGAAACGCCGGCGAGCCGGAAGGGGTTATCCTGAAATCCCATCTTGAAAAGGTCGTTATCGACGCCTTTGAAAATGACCATCGTGTCTGGGTGCTCGAATGCCGCTTCTTGCATTCCGCGGAACGCAAGACGCATGCGGGCGGCGCCTTCCTTGTACCAGCTTGTGCCGTTCCGGATCGCGGGCAGCGCGTTGACCAGGTATAGCGTCAAACACGCGCCCAAACCGGCGCGCGCGACCCATCCCGATCTCCAAGCCGCCATCGCCGCCCATCCCGCTAACCAGGCCAAGCCGGCCAGAGGAACAGTCAAATAGTATTCGGAGATGTGGTTCGGCAGCGGAAGCACGGGCACAAGCCACAGCAAGAACCATCCCACGCAGAACAGCGCCGCGCCGAATTCCCGGGAAGCGGGCCGCCGCATCCGCCACGCTGCGAAGATCGCCAGTGTTGGCAGCAGAATTTTTCTCGACGCGTAATGTTCCGGCCCCACGGCCATCCGCAAATACATCGACAAAGTAACCGGCAGCCGCGCATCCACCGCGATGCGATAAATCTCGCTTGGAACTTTGGGAATGAAGAATGCGTGGATCGCGGTGAAAACCGCCGCCGGGATGAACAGGGCGAAAACGCCGCGCTCGCCCTTCTTTCGTATATCGCGCCCAGCCACGGCCCACGTGTAGAGCAGCGCCGCGACGGGGTACATCACCATGCTTTCCTGCGCTCCGAAACCGAGGATGTATAGAATCCATTCGGTGGCCGCCCATCCCGGCGCGCGCGTATCCAGCCATCGGATGCGGGCGTAAAGCGCGGCTAGGGCGAAGAAGGAGCACAACACGACTTCGTAAACCGCCGCCCACGCGAGCGGCGAAACCATTACTTTGCTCGTCGTCCAGAGCAGGGCGGCTACAAGTCCCGCGGCGCGCGAGCCGGTAATGCGGGTTCCGACGGCGGATGCAAGACCGAGCGTCGCGAACCAGGTCAGCAGGATCGCGACATGAAACGGCGCCGCGGCGATCCCGAACAACGAATAGATGACCAGGTAGAAAAGACGATCGCTCAAAATCCGGACTGTGCCTTGCGCGATCGGGTGAAAGAGAGCATGGGCTAGGCTCGATGGATCGTGGGCCGTGGAAGCGAGCCACAGCAGTCCAAAATCGTCGGTGTTAAACCAGGTGAACAGCGTGCGCCAGAACAGCGCCAGGCAGACGGCGGGTGGAAGGGCGTAGTAAAGCAACCGCCTCATTTCGGCGTCAGGCCGATGGAGACGGCGATCAGCGAAAGCTCGCGTTGGTCTTCAGCGGTAGGTGGAATCGCTTTGTCGGAGACGAACTGGACGGCGACCGCATCGCCCTTCAGAGCGGTGGCGGGCACGTCCTGGGCGTAGACGTAGTCGCCGGACTTCGGGTAAGTTTCCGAGGGCAGCATAAGGCCGTTGACCGTGGCGGTCAGCGTAACGGGCCCGTACTTGCCAACCACGCCCTCCGGTACGTTCAGCTTAAAACTAAGCCGCGCTCCATTTTCCGCCGCGCCGGGAGGAGGCTTCAGCGCGACTTCAAACTGCTTTTGCGTCCATCTCCACGAACCGGCCTCCAGCGCGTGAAAACCGCGGACCAGTTGCGCCGACGCGGCCGGATCGTTCACGCTGACCGCGCTTAGCAGCGGCCCGGCTTTCTCGGGCACAAGCGCTTCCGGGTCATGCTTCGCCCGCTTGCATCCGCCTATCCCAGTCAACAGCAGAATGACGCAACACAACCGGCTTGCGCCATTGTTCAGTCTCCGCATCGTTCGACCTCAATCAAACAACTATAGAATGTAGGACCTCCGCCCATGTCGGCGAGCCGGTCCGATGTCAGAGCGTTGGCGTTGCGCCCATCGATTGAGCGCTTGGGCCATCGGACCGATGGCGCGCGAGCCACTCCGGGCGCAACCGCGGTGGAGATCTCCGCGCGCAACAGCAAGCTGCCCCGGGCATTTAAAACACGCACGCGGTCTCCTGTGGCGATGGCGCGCGGCGCGGCGTCCCTCGGATGAATCCACAAAACCGAAGTCTCCTCGTCGACGCCCGCCCGATGCCCGAAGGTCGAATTCATGCTGTCGTCGTTTTTCGAAGAAATCAGTTCTAGCGGATATTTCCTCCGTAGAGCCTCGTCGCCGAATCTCGATTCCACGGGCGGCTTGTATTCCAAGCTTTCGGCCCCGAATTCGAATTTTCTCGAAGGCGTTGCAAAGCCGTTGGCGAAAGGCAGGAAAGGCTCCCGATTCGCGGCGACGTTCAGCCGGACGGAGCGCTCGCGATCCAATCGCTCCAGCGTGATGCCTTCAAGGAAGGGATGGCCGCTTGAAAGCAGAGCGCGGATCATATCGTCCTCGGAGTCGAGGAAACACGAATCTTCAAAATCCATTCGCCGGGCTAACTCGCGGAAGACATCCACGTTGGACCTCGCTTCGCCCGAAGCGGGAACGGCCGCGCGCGCCAATTGCAGATGGTAGTGGCCGTAGGCCAGATAAATGTCGGTGTGCTCCAGAAAAGTGGTGGCGGGCAGAAGGATATCGGCGTAATCTGCGGTGTCGGTCTGGAACTGCTCCAGCACGACGGTGAAAAGGTCGGGGCGGCGCAGTCCGCGCAGCACCAGGTTCTGATTTGGCGCCACGGCCGCCGGGTTCGAATTGTAGACCACCATCGCCTTCACAGGCGGCGAATCGAGCTGGGTCAGCGCTTTTCCCACCTCGGACATGTTGACGATGCGCGCCTCGCGGGCAAGCGGCGATTTGATCTGAAGCTCGGGCATTTCCAACGCGCCGCGATTGAATTGAAAGGCTTGCGACGTGGACAACTGAAGCCCGCCGCCAATCTGGCGCCACGAACCGGTGAGCGCCGGAAGCGCCGTGACCGCTCTGACCGCCGCTCCTCCATGCTCGCTCCGCTGGATGCCATAGTTCAAACGGATGACGGCGGAGCGCGTGCCGGCGTACTCGCGCGCCAGTTGCACGACATCGTCTTTCGCAATTCCCGTAAGGGCTGCGACCCGCGAGGGAGGGTAGCCGCGGACCAGATCGCGCAGAGTTTCGAAACCGTGCGTGTGAGAGGCGACAAAATCGCGGTCGTACAGATTTTCCGCGATGATGACGTGCGCCATGCCCAGCGCCAGCGCTTGATCGCTGCCGGGGTAAATCGGGAAATGCCGGTCCGCCAGAGCGGCCGTTCGCGTTCGAATGGGATCGATTACATACAGCCTGGCGCCATTCCGCCGCGCCTCCACGATGAACGGCCACAAATGAATATTCGTTCCGTGAATGTTGGCGCCCCAAGCCAGAATGAGTTTCGACTCGCGGAACTGCTCGGGCTCGGTCCCGTAGCGTGCGCCGAGAGTCGCCGCGAGCGCGGCGCCGCCGGTGGCGGAGCAGATCGTCCGATCCAGCCGAGACGCTCCTAAACGGTGAAAGAACCGGCGATCCATTCCCCCGCCGTTGAGCATCCCCATGGTTCCCGCGTAGCTGTAGGGCAGAATCGCTTCCGGTCCGAATTGGCGCGAAATGGCGCCCAGTTGCCCAGCGATGGTATCGAGCGCTTCCTCCCACGAGATCCGCTGAAATTTTCCGGAGCCTTTTTCCCCAATGCGTTTTTGCGGATACAGCAAGCGTTCGGGCGAGTACTCGCGCTCCAGATATTGCGCGACCTTGCCACACAGGAATCCGCGCGTGACGGGATGGTTCGGATCCCCGCGCAGTTTAGTCGCGCGTCCGTTTTCGACATGCACCAGCATGGCGCATGTGTCCGGGCAGTCCAGGGCGCAAACCGATCCGCGGATGTCCATAAAGGCAGGATACCCCGATTAAGGTTCGCTTCTTTGCGTGGACTGGATGGGAATCCAGGCTCTCGGCGGCGCCTGCGATGCTAATGGCCGGTCAGCGCTAATCGTTCTTGCAGGACTCGCAACGCGGTCTCGAGTTCCTTGATGCGCGCGGCTTGCGTGGCATTCTCTCCTCGGAGCCGGTTCACCTCTGTCTCCAGGCTTTGCCGCTGCCGCTGAAGCGAATCCAGCTCGGCTGGATCCGATTTTTTCTCCGGCTGGCTGCCCAGAAATCGCGAAGCCTCATCCACCCTCTGTCCAGCCGGGCCGCGAAGGCTCATCCGCACCTCGACGTCGCCGGACTTGCGCATATAGGGCAGTTCTCCCCGCGCCAGGTCCTGAGGAGTAAGCGCGATGGTTTGCGTTTCTCCTCCGTCCACGATGTCAAGCGCACCGTTTACCGCCGCCGTCACGGCCGGGGCCGCGCGGCTCCACTCGATCCGCAGTTGGCCGTCCCGCTCGATCAGCGTGAGCGCGACAGGCTCGGCCAGGCGAGGAATGCCCATCCGTTGTACGGCCCACCGCACGCCCAGCAACGCCAACCCGATCGCGGCCAAGCCCCACACCGTCAACCATAGCCATTTGAGCCGTCGGGGGGGAGGAGAAACCAGGGCCAAGGATGGAATATCGCTGGAAATGGCTAATGCGGACGATCCTGCCGCGGGTATCGGCTCCAGTGGCCCGGCGGGCTCTTGCGGCGCCTCGGCAGGCTCGGGAACGGCAAGAGTTGAATCGGGGATCGGCTGAATGCCGTTGCCGAATACGGCGGCCCCGCTTCTGCCGCGTCTGGAGCCTTCCCGTCGTCCTTCGCTTCGATCGAACGGAATGCCCGGCGTCGCCAGGCGTTCCGGAAAATCGAACTCGCGATAGCTGCCGCTGGTCCTGATCGAGCCATCTGCCTCGCGAACGAAAAAGCCGCCGCGCATGCTTCCATCACGCTCCGGATGAACCACCAACGTAATTTGCCACAGCTCGGGGAAATAGGCCTCAAAGATCTCGGTATCCGATGCCGTCAGCACGATGCCGCTGCGAGTGTGCGACACAAACCACCCCAAAGCGATCAGATCCTTCAGTCGCGCGGCTTCCGGAGGCGTCTCGAGCAGTTTCTGAAGCGCCGCCCGGTCGGTTCCCGAGAGTACGAACCCCGGTCCGAAGGCATGTTGGCAAACCATCGGTTGGGCGCCCACGATCTCCAGCGTGCGGTCGCGGCGATGGCCGTACAGGATGCCGCCCACCTCCAAACCGCCGCGGGCCAGCCGCTGAAAGCCGACCCATATGGCATCGCGGATCTCGTCAATCGCGGTTTGCGAGTACTCGATTGTGAGAGGAACCTCGACGGCGCTCCACGATTCAGTGCTCATTATCGATGTCCTCCCCGCGGCTCTCGGTGCGGAAACACCCACGCCACCCCGTCGTCTCCGCCGCTCTCGTCCTCGTCGTTTTCATGAACGTGGTAATAATACGTGATTGCGGCCATGGCGCCGGCGATGAGCAGAGCGGCGATCACGCTTCGAAGCGTTTTCGCATTCCACGGGTTTTCTTCGGAAGCGGCGGAAATCGTGGCGGTCACGACAGCGAGCGCAAGACCGGAGCTTAACCCGAATTTGGCATACCAGGGCATAAGATCCAAATGACCCTCGCCTCCCACCTCACCCCAAAACGTCAGCACCGCGATTACAGCCAGCAGGAACTCCGCGACGTAAGCTATGCGCCAAAAGTAGGGAGGCATCGCGGACTTTTCCATTTTAGTTCAGCCGGGAATGCAGCAGCTCCAGCCTTCGCCTCATCATCGCCCCCACGGCGCGGGGAGCAAGCTCCCTTCGCACGAATTCCCGTCCGCGATGCGCCTTGGCAGTGCGCGTTTCTGCCGATCGGAACACGATTCGCATCTGCTCCGCAGCGTGATCCGTGTCCGGATCGGCCCAGCGTAGGCCCTTGTCGTAGGGCTGGCAGCCGGGCGCCACAGTCGTCATTTTGAAGCGCACTAGAAACGAGTTGTCTTCCCGGGTGAAATCGAGATTGCCGGAGTATGCCGTCGCAATGACCGGTTTGCCCAAAAACATCGCCTCGGCCATCGTTAGCCCGAACCCTTCAGACCGGTGCAGCGATATCAAGCAATCGCAGCAATTCATCAGCGCGTTCAGATCGGCCCGGCCGATGGTGCGCTCCAGAATTGTCACAGGCAGTCCGGCGGATGCCTGCCGGATTTGCTCCATTTGCTCTGTATGGAGCTCCGCATGGTTGACTTTCAGCACCAAATGGCAGCTAGCGTCGCCTTGAAATGCGGCCCGGAACGCCGCGATAGCCCCCAGCGGGTTTTTCCGTTCGAACCCACTCATGAGATCGAAACAGTGAAGGAACGCGAACCGGTCTTCCGGAATTCCGAAATCCGAGCGGTCTAGCGCCGCGATTTCGTTCACATGAACGGCGTGCGGCACGCGCAACACGGGCACGGGCGACGCCCGCGCGATCGCGTCCGCGCAGAAGGAACTCGGCGTCCAGACCTCCCGGAAATAACCGAACGACGGCGCCCACCGCGCCGGGAATTCCTCCAACTCCCAGGCCCAATAGCCGACATTGAACCTGTCGAGCGCGATTTCATGTTGCACGGCCAACATCACCGAAGGGGTCTGGTCGGCATTGACATGAAAAATGTTGAATAAATATGGCAGACCGCTCGCCGCATTGTCCGCGACGCTCCCATCCATTAGGCGATAAGGGCCGCCGGCACGATCCACGCTCTTCACGCTAAACGCGAACTCCGCCGCTCGCGCCGCGCGAATCGCGCACCGGACCGATTCGCCGACGCCCATTTCCGAACGCACGTAGCCGACGAAATTGATTCCGAAAGCGGAGCGATTCGCGCGCCCATTCGGCTCCGATTGCGCGTCCTTTGAAAGTGGCGAAGGCAAGAACCGGCTCTTGAGCTTGCGGTTGCATACCGCGAGCAAGCTTCGATGTCTCAGCCTTTCGAGCGCGCTCGGAATCGCTGAAACCGTGGACTCCCAATCCTGGCGAAAAGGCTCGAGGAAGGATTGAGAAAGGCCATGTTCCATGGCTCCGAACGTCAGCAGCCATCGCAAGAATCGGGCCCGGTCCTCCCCATCCGGATCGGGAAAGGCGCGCTGCAAATCCGGGCGCGAGTCATAAATCGCCGCGGCAAGCGGGCGCAAGACCCCGCCGCGCGGAGACGCGGTAGCGGAGCGAACCACATCCTGGTAACCGCTGTCCGAGAATGGATCCGCGGTTGCATCCGGCATCGAATAGCCCAGTGACCGAGCGACATCCGGGATGGGCTCGCCATTTGAAAACGCGCCGTAGGCATAGGGCCACTTCTTGCACTCCGCATAACCGCGTTCTAGGAGAGCGCCGGCGTATGACAGGAAGAGTCGGCGGGCGGGCGGATTCAGGCTATCAAGATCGAACCGGTTCTGATACCGCGAGATCGATTCAGGCCGCTCCGCATCGAATCCGCTGAAATGAAAGAAGATTAAGGGCTCGCCGTTCACCAGCCAACGGTCGGCCCCCTGCTCCACTCTCCGATGGCCGAGGTTCCAGTAGGCGACGTTGCAGCCCGGATCGCGGACGATCCCCATGCCGGGGAACAATCCGGGGGCCAGATCCAGCCATCGTTGATCGACAAACAAGCCGTTCGCAAGATCGACCCGGCAATGATCGTCGAGCCTGGATTGCCACCACGAAAGCAAATCGCGGCTCTCGCTACAGTTCCGGAGAGCAATGAAACCGAGGTTGAACGCGCCTGACCGGAGAATGTCCAACTCGCTGGGGCGGCGTTCGTCCGCGAGCGGGCTGGTAAGGTGGGGCGTCAGGAGAAACGAATGAGATTCGAGGCGGCTCAGGATCGAATCCAGCGACGCATGCAGGCGGATATCCGGATCGAAATAAAGAACGTTTTCGACGCCGCCCCGGTCCAGCAGAAATCGAATCGCGTGGGGTTTTATGGCCGTACTCAGTTCGAGAATCGAGTATTTGAAATGGAACGCGCGGGACGCTTCGATCGGCAGTTGCTCGGAGGAGACAATCTCGAAATCCTCGGCGCACGGATCGAAGTAGCCGTCGACACGGTCCACCAGAAAGGCAACCCGGCCCACCTGAGGGTTCCACCGCTTTACGGAGTCCATCAAAACCCGTGCGTACGGCAGATAATTCTTGGCAAATACCGTGAATACAATGGTTTGCATGGACTTCTTGGTTCTCCGGAGCCGGAACCTCCCCGGAACTGGGGTTTCTTATAAAACGCTTTAAAGCTCAGGGCTTCCATGGTATTATAATCCCCAGGCAAAGCCTTACTATCAGACTGATAGACCCCCATTAGGCTGGCCGTCGGAGACAGGTAGAAATGACGCGATTCGCCGGTCTGACCGGTTTGTTACTGCTGGCAAGTTGTATCGGATTTGCCGACACCGTTACAGGTACCGGCGTCTTTATTGGGCTTCCAACGCTCGGCAGCGCTACGGCGTTTTGGGATAACGCTTCAAGGGACGGTTGGTCGGGCTGCGGCACGAACTCCGCTTGCTCCGGAATGAACATGGGCTATTTCCTTGCCGATTCGGGAGGCTTCCCAACCAACTGCAACCAATTTGGGACGGATCCTGGGTGCGGAACGAGCTATCTTGGAGCCAATGGCGAGTACTATGCGCAAGCGGCAAACACGCCGAACGCGCCCAGTAACTTCAGTTTGCTTTCGAGTTCCATCGCTCTGCGGATCACGCTGTTGGGCGGTTATGCCTCCAAGGATGTCGCCAACAACAATCCGTACGCCGGGAATTATGCGAACTCATTCGGATATTACGATGCCAGTCAGACTACCGCGGGCGGGGCGGCAGGCACCGAAGTGCCAATTTATGCTTCGGGATCGATTCCGGGTTCGCTCGGAAATAGCCAATCGTTCGTGCCATTGTACGCGAATTACGGTTTCTATGAGACCGTGTGTCAATCGACGGTACTGGTAGGCTCCACATATCAATGCACCGCTACCAGCACTTATTTCACGAATGAAGCCCTGAATCCCGGCGCGGAAAATTCGCACCAACACTTCGCGCTCTTTTCCCTAGCCTCGAATCCGACCATGTTTTTCATCGGGGTCGAGGATGGCCTTAACGGCGACGCCATTGAGGGAAATGGCGACTTCAACGACATCATGGTCCGTTTGATCACGGGCGCTCCTACTACGCCCTTGCCCGAGCCTGCGACGTTCGCCCTCATTGGAAGTGGACTGGTGGGACTCCTCTTTGCGCGGTCACGGTTAGGGAACCGCTACTCGCCGAAGTAGGGCTGGAAATAAACAACCCCGCCAAGCGGGCCATATTTTCGCGGCCTGCTTGGCGGGGCGAAATCTCTACTCAAAAGAACGTCTACTGCTTCTCTTGCTTGTTCTCGTTTTCGGACGAAGCCGCGAACACGCGCTTGCCGTCGGCGAGCACCACGCTGCGAGCATTGGCCAAATGCGAGCCGTCTTTCGCGAGCGAACCACTCACCGTCACCTCGTCACCCTGCTTCAGCGAGTTCCGGGTCCAGCCGGCCCGCATCAGGCCGTTGGGACTCCCGAGCTCGAACTCCCAATTCGTCGTTGCTCCCCCATCGTCCTTCACGTCGATGTAGAAACGGGCGTGCGGATTCATCCATTCCACCTTCGTCACCGTCCCCTTCAGCGTTACGGGCTTGGCGGCGTCGTATTCCGCCGCGAACGAGTGGTGCGCCAACATCGGCAGCGCCGCTGCCAATAATCCACCTGCTATAACACCCAGCACTTTAAGCTTCATCGCCATCATCTCCAGGGCTTTATCGTAGTACGGAAGATCGCCGGCAGCGAACCCCGCCACATGAGAGCCTATCACAGTTTCAAGAGAAAAGCGCATCAGTGGGGTCAAAATAAGGTCACTGACCGGTATTTGACGCTCGCCGCACAAGGGTTTTTCGCCGTTCCCCGCCCGCCGCGAAGTTTTTACGCCACTGTAATTCAGTTGCAACAATCCGTGGGTTACTCTGTCCTTAGATGAAGAAGATCGCAGTCATCGAAGACGACGCCGACCTTTATTCTCTGCTTCAGTACAACCTGGATAAGGAGGGCTTCACGGTCGTCGGCTCGAAAACCGGCAAGGGCGCCCTGGAGCTTTGCCGGCGGGAGCGCCCGGACCTGATCGTTCTGGACATCATGCTTCCGGATTCCGACGGCTTGGACATCTGCAAGGGGATTCGAAGCAATTCTGAGCTGGCCCATACGCCTCTGATCTTTTTGACCGCTCGCGCCTCCGAAGCCGACCGCATTGTCGGGCTTGAGCTGGGCGCCAACGATTACATCGTCAAGCCATTTTTCGTGCGTGAGTTAATCGCTCGCATCAAGATCCACTTCCGCGGGCAACAACCCGCCACCAAGCTGCTAAAAGCGGGCGGCCTGGAACTGGACCGCGCGCGATGCCAAATCCGTTTGTCGGGCGAAGACCTTTCGTTGACCGCCACCGAGTTCCGCCTGCTCGAATTCCTGATGAGCCGTCCCGGGGTGGTCTTCAGCCGCGAGCAACTGCTCGACGCGGTTTGGGGACATGATCGCGCCGTCACGGACCGCACCGTCGACGTCTACATTCTCCGGCTGCGACAGAAGATCGAGACGGAGGGCGGAGCGTCGTTTATCCGCAGCGTGCGGGGATTCGGCTACAGCTTTAATATGGAGCTCGCCGTTCAGCAGGCGCAATAGGTACGCGTTGGGAAGTTCGAGCGCAGATCGAGCCTCCGCGCGGTCTTTGATTTGCAGCACCCGCACTATGGCGCGCCCGGAGGGCGTGGTCCCTACATTCATTGATGGCCATGGACGAAGCCGCCGGGTGAGCTTGCACGGGCTGTTGGAGCCCTTGAGCCGGGATCGGAGCGAACACTGAGGCCGGGCGCCAGGGTCAGCACGGCCGCCAGACGAACAAAATCGGCGTGCGCACGGCGCTAGGCGCGGAACCCCGCCAGATCTGGTAGCTCATCCTCGACAGCGGCGCCTGGATGGCGTTCGCCGGGTGGCTATCGGGATGGCGGGCGCCCTGGCTGCGATAGAATCGCTTTCAGGTTTTCTGTACAGCGTGACAGCTACCGATCCGATCGCTTTCGGAGGAGTGGCGCTGCTTCTCGCCCTGCTCGCTGCTCCATCATTGCGCGGCGGGCCAAGCGCATCGATCCCGTGGCCGCGCTTCGCCTAGAGTAGACACGATGTTTAAACGTCCTCCTGAAACAGCCGTCTTCCCCAAGCGTCATCCACATATGCGCTATCATGCGCTCGCCTGCGACTACGACGGCACGCTTGCGTCTCATGGAAGCGTTTGCCCAGAGACTTTCGAAGCTCTGGAGAGGCTGCGGCGATCGGGACGGATGCTGATTCTCGTCACTGGACGGGAGCTTCCCGATCTTGAGCAGGTCTTTCCCGGCGTAGTGGCTTTCGACCGCGTGGTCGCGGAGAATGGCGCTCTGCTCTACAATCCCGAGACGCACGAAGAAACACTTCTCGCCGAACCGGCCCCGGAAAGCCTAGTTGCCGCTCTGAGGAAAAAAGGCGCCAAACCCCTTTCGGTGGGTCGCTCGATTATCGCCACCTGGGAGCCGTACCAGACGGTTGCCTTGGACGCGATACGGGCGCTCGGTTTGGAGCATCACGTGGTCTTCAACAAGGGAGCGGTGATGATTCTCCCTTCCGGCGTCAACAAGGCCACGGGACTGGTGGCGGCCCTAGCCGAGTTAAAGCTTTCCCCGCACAATGTGGTGGGCGTGGGCGACGCAGAAAACGATCATGCTTTATTGAGCCTTTGCGAGTGCGCCGTCTCGGTGGCCAATGCCGTGCCGCTGTTAAAACAGCACTCCGATCTTGTGACGTCCGGGAAGAGCAGCGCCGGCGTTGTGGAGTTGATCGACCGCATGCTCGCCTCCGACTTGAAGGAAGTGGAGCCGCGGTTGGGACGCCACGAAATCCTGCTTGGTAAAAACAAAGACGGCCAGGACGTAAGATTCGAGCCCTACGGCGGCAACATAATGGTCGCCGGGACGTCGGGAGGAGGCAAAACCAAGCTCGCCTCGGGAATTCTGGAGCGGCTGGTGCGCGGCGGCTATCAGTTTTGCGTCATCGATCCGGAGGCGGACTTCTCGGAATTCGATCATTCGCTTGTGATTGGAGAAGCCAAGCGGCCTCCGATAGCCGACGAAGTGATGAGTCTGCTGGAAGACCCGCGCTCCAATGTGATCGTGAATCTGCTGGGCGTTCGCATCGAGGACCGGCCCTCCTACTTCGAAAGCCTGCTGCCGCGCCTACATCAGTTGCGGATGCGTACGGGCCGCCCTCACTGGATCGTGGTCGATGAAAGTCATCATCTTTTGCCCGCCCGCTGGGAAAAGGCTGCTTCCATGACGCCCGCGGATCTATCCGGAATGCTCCTCATCACCGTGCATCCCGGACACGTCTCGCACGCGGTTCTCTCCGCCATCGATACGTTCGTCGTCATCGGGGAGTCGCCGGGGGAGACGGTGGGCGCCATTCGTGAGATTCTCGGGGGCGCCATGCCCGGCTCCGTCCCCGCGAAACTCGGGCCAGGCGAAGCACTGCTGTGTCGAAGGAGCCAGGAGCCCACCGTCTTTCGAAGCATTCCCGCCAGCAAAGATTGGCACAGGCATCAGCGCAAATACGCCGTGGGAGAACTGGGCGCGGACCGCAGCTTCTATTTCAGAGGTCCGGAAGGCAAGCTTAATCTCCGTGCTCAGAATCTGGCGCTTTTTCTGCAGATCGGCCGGGGCGTCGACGACGAGACCTGGATGTACCATCTGTGCAACGGAGATTATTCCAATTGGTTCCGCGAGAAAATCAAGGACGAAGAGCTTTATCGCGAGACGGTTGGGATCGAGCGGCAGCGAGGAATCCCGGTGGCCAAAGCACGTTCGCTTCTTGAGGCGGCTATCGGGAAACGATACACAGCGCCCGAATAGCGCGGCGGCATCTGCGTATTTGGAACAGATGCGA
This sequence comes from Bryobacteraceae bacterium, assembly GCA_036557165.1. Classification (GTDB taxonomy): domain Bacteria; phylum Acidobacteriota; class Terriglobia; order Bryobacterales; family Bryobacteraceae; genus Palsa-187. Next base: position 206,478 of record DATBIA010000056.1, on the reverse strand, counting down.
TCCCGCGCGGCAGAATATCGATCCGAATGATCGCATGTCACGATCCAGGCGGCGGAGCATAGCCATCCTTTATCAGCGCCACGTGCGACGCGACACCCAGCAGGCCACACGCGCAAATCGCTACCGACATCGGCACGGCAGTCTTGCCGTTGATGGCCCCGAGAATCAACACACAAAACGCGGCCATGCTGAATTGGAGCATGCCCAGCAGCGCCGAAGCCATCCCCGCAATCCGGCCGTGGTTAGCCAGAGCGATGGTGACCGCGTTGGGGAACACAAAGCCGATGGTGGACATAAAGACGAATAGAGGCGCGGCCAGGCCCAACCATCCACCCATGCCTGTTAGAGCGGCGCCGATAAGAGCCACTCCCGCCGCGGACTGCACCAAGGCGGCGTTCCGCATGACGCGTTCCGGCGCGTGGCCATGCAGGACACGGCCGTTGATTTGCGCCCCAATTACTACCGCCGCCGCGTTCACTCCAAACAGCCACGCGAACCGGTCCGGCCGCATGCCGTAAATATCGATGAACACGAACGGCGAGCCCGCGATGTAGGCGAACATCCCGGCGGAGCTGAACCCGGTGGCCAGGCTCGAACCCACAAAGAATCCATCGCCGAGCAGCGCGCGATAAGTGGCCAGGATGTAGCGAAAGGAGAGGGGCTGGGCGGAGGGCAGCGTCTCGGGCACGCGAAAATGCAAGCCGATCAGCGCCAGCAAGCCCGCGCCGGCCACAGTGAGGAAGATAGCCTTCCATCCGAACCACAGCAAAATATAGCTTCCCAGCAAAGGCGCGGCAAGGGGCGAGACTCCCATCACGAGAATCAGCGCGGAGTAGACGCGGCGCGTCTCCTCCACTGGAAACAAGTCGCGCACCATGGCGCGCGACATCACCGAGCCCGAGCAGGCCCCCAACGCCTGCAACAGCCGGAAGGCGGTGAGCGCCCGCACTGAGAATGCCCGCGCGCAGGAAAGCGAGGCCAGCGAGTACAACAGCATTCCGGCGTAAAGAGGTGGCTTGCGGCCGAAGCGGTCCGCGATGGGGCCGTAAAGAGTTTGCCCCAGCGCGAAACCCAGGAAGAACGAAGCTAGCGTTAGCTGAACTTCGCCTTCCGATGTTTGGAAATAGCGTTGCAGCGTGGGTAGCGCCGGCAGATACATGTCGATGCTGAGGGGCGCAAAGGCAGTGAGCGCCCCAAGCAGAACCACCATTTCCAGCCGGCGAAGGCCCGTGAGCGGAGCGGCAGTGGTTGCCGCCGGGGTCATACCGCGTGCCGTTGAGTGGAAGCGAGCTTCACTTTGGCTCGCTCAATCGCCGCAGCCTCGGCTTCCTCGCGCGTGGGGGCGCTGACGCGCACAAGCGTCGCGCCCGGCGAAACGTTGTCGGCGTTGCAGTAGAAGGTCTCGCCGATGCGATAGCTGGTCAGATTCACCGGCCAGCCTTCGATTTCGAGCTTGCGCTCGCGATAATCGTCCGCTTTCATGCCGATCCGTTCAGGCTTTCGCCGTGTGCGTCGTCCCGCGCTCAACGGGAGCGCCCACCAGGTTACCCCACTCCGTCCAGGAGCCGTCGTAGTTCTTTACGTTGCTATAACCCAGCAGATATTTGAGCGCGAACCACGTGTGGCTGGAGCGCTCGCCGATGCGGCAGTAGGCGATGATCGGCTTCGAATCGTCCACGCCCTCAGCTCCATAGAGAGTTTTCAAATCGTCGGCGGACTTGAAGGTGCCATCGTCATTGCAAGCCTTGCCCCACGGGACGTTGCGCGAGCCCGGAATGTGGCCTCCGCGCTGGCAAGTTTCGGGCAATCCGGGAGGCGCTAAAATCTCGCCAGTGAACTCGGCGGGACTGCGTACATCCACCAGGGCGGCTTGTTTGCCCTGCACCGCGGCTTGGACCTGATCGAGGAAAGCGCGCAAGGAGTTATCGGGTCCGGACGCGGCATAATTCGAGTGACCGACCGACGGAGTTTCGGTGGAGACTTCGCGCGCCTCCGCAAGCCACTTCTTACGTCCTCCATTCATGATGCGGACATCGGAATGACCGTACATCTTCATCTGCCACAACGCCCACGCGGCGAACCAATTGTTGTTATCTCCATACAGCACGACGGTGCTGTCGTTCGAAATGCCGGACTCGCTCATGAGCTTCTCGAATTGCGCCTTGGACAAAATGTCGCGCCGCAGGGTGTCGGCGAGCTGGGTGGTCCAGTTCCAGCCGATCGCGCCTGGAACATGCCCTTTGGCATATTCGCTTGTGTCCACATCGACTTCCACGACGCGGACCTGGGGGTCCTTGGAATGCTGAGCGACCCACTCCGTCGAGACGAGGGCCTGCGGATTTGCATAGTCGGCCATGATGTTGGTTTATCCTCCAGACTACAGTTTATACGTTCTTTGGTAGCGCCGACCGGAGACGAGCGCAGCGCTAGACCTACGCCGCCCGCCGGCAAGTGTGCAACTTTTGCAGCTTCCGCGCTTCAGTAGAACTTTCTGCATGGAGATGGTAAGAACTTCATGCTTCCCCCGCCGAACGCATTAGCTGGTTCGGTCACTCGAAGCAATTGCACCACTCCAAGTTGGGGCTATAACCCCGCTTTGGACGGGTGATTGCACCCTCACTCGGCATCGTGCTCCGGATCCAACTGAATTTCGTAATTGGATCTCGATCAGGGGAGCGCACAGAAAAGGAAACACGGAGAATTATGGCTTTTCATAAATATTCACTATGGATTTTTGGGGCTTTGCTGATCGCCGCTCCTGCCTGGGCTCAACAGAGGGCCTACGACAAGGTCGTCGTAGATCTGCCCGCGAATACGTGGATTGGCGGTGAGAAACTCGCCGCGGGAAAGTACGAACTGCGGCAACTTCCCAGCCCCGGCGACGCGTCGAAAATTATTCTGGCCAACGAAAAGACGGACCGGCGCTACACCGCGTCGGCCATCAGCGAGCGGTCCCTACGCAATATTCCTCCTCAGGAAACTCAAGTGACTTTACAGCGCATTGGGGAGGATTACTATCTAGATCATATTTGGATCGCCGGAAAAGAGTTCGGCTACAAGTTCGCATTGCCGGCCGAGGCGCGGAGTCGAATTCAGGAGATCGAACAGCCGCTGACGCTTAGCGCAACGTTCACGGCGCCGCAGCCGGTAGTCGCGCAGGCCGCGCCTCCGCCGCCTCCGCCCGCGCCTCCACCGCCTCCACAAGCCCAACCACAACCGGAACAACCGGCGCAAGCACAGCCTGCCCCGACGCCGGTTCCGGAAGCGCCGCCACCCACACCGGAGCTACCTAAAACCGCATCCAATTGGGCATCGATTTTGGCCGCTGGAGCCGCCTCGCTCGCGCTGGGTCTGGCTTTACGGCTGATCACTCGTTCCCGCGCCTAGCTGGAACGACGGCACGCGAGCGCACATCTGCGCGATGGCGCGGAGACGGGGGTCTGTCGTCCGCTCGCCTTGCGGCAGGCAGGCGGCTGCCACCTGCGGCCGCTCCACTGCGACGCACAACATTCCATTTGCATCTTAAAAGCACGTTCCGATTGGAATTACAAGGAGAGGTTAGAATCGATGAGTCGTAAATTTAGTGTTGGCATCCTGATCTTTCTGTTTGGCGCACTGAACGTTTGGGGCCAGGCAGGCACGCTTTCAGGCACTATTACCGATCCCTCGGGCAAACCCGTGCCGAATTCCGTAATTACGATTACGAATACAAGCACAAATACTTCCGAGAGAGCGGTGACCGGTCCCGATGGCGCGTTCACGGTCTCGATTCCCCCCGGCACATACAAGGTCGAGGTGGAAACAACGGGATTTAAACGGATGGCTCTGGAATCGATTGAGGTCACGGCCGGCACGGGCGCCCGGGTTACCGCGAAGCTCGAAGCCGGTCCGACGGTCGAAGTGGTTCAGCTCAAGGCCGACGCAGTCGAAACCCAGGACACTCCGCCTGAAATTCAGCGTGGATATGGGCAATCGCCCGTCCAATCTCTACCGGTATTCGACCGGAATTACGGACAATTGATTAACTTAATGCCTGGAGTGACACCGCCGGAATCGACCTTTGGCATTACCCAAGATCCGCAACGGAGCCGGCAATTCCACACCGATGGACTGCCCACCTATGCGAACGATCGCACGATCGACGGCGATACGGTTCGCGAACCGTTCACGGGCGATCTTTCGATTCAAGTGACACCCAATGAGGCGATTCGCGAACTTCAAGTCACCACCAGCAACTATCGCGCGGACGCAGGTTTCGCCTCCGGTTCGGTCGATAACATCTTTTCGCGTCCCGGAACGAACGGATTCCATGGCGCCCTATATGGCTTTCACTCCGATAGTTTCCTTCAAGCCAGAAATCCGCTCTCGCTCGGCGGCAGTTCTCCCTTGCATTGGTGGCAGGCTGGGGCGGGCGTGGGAGGGGCGATCGTTCCCGATCACACCTATTTCTACGCGAACTATGAAGGCACGCTGTATCGCGACGGTCAGACCCAGCTCGGCACGGTTCCCACCGACTCCATGATAGGTGGAAACTTCAGCGGGGTTGGAACGACCATTTTTAACCCATTCACCGGCACGGCGGGAGGTTCTTTCCGCACCCCGTTCACGGGGAACATCATTCCAACGGGCCAGATTAATCCTTTGTCATTCGCGATTCTGAACTCGCTTCCGGCGCCCAATCTGCCCGGCGCCTTCAACAACCTGGTGGAGACGGTCCCGTTCACGGACAACAGCAGTGTTGTTACGGCGCGGCTGGATCATCGCTTCTCGAACAACTTCGCCGCATTCCTGGACTACGGGTTCTCATACTTCAACGCGAACCAGGGTTCGTTCTTCGGACCGGTGGTGGGCGGAACGACGAGCTCCGCTCTGCGAAACGACCATGCCGCCATCGACCTAATCGGCAATCGCCATGGATTGATTGGGGATCTGCGGTTCACCTACAATCGCTATCGCAACGCGGTGAACCCAGCGGATTTCAGCGGCGGTTTGAGTCCGCTGCTGGGAGCTTTCGGTTTTTCGAGTCTTCCCAGCATCAATATCGCCGGCTTGGGCGTTCTGGGCGCGCCGGTCAATGTTCCGAACAAAATGATCGACAACACGTATGAGGGCTCCGCGAACTTCCATTGGGCTCGCGGAATCCAGGATCTGCGCTTCGGCACGGACATTCGCGCGCTGCAAAGCAACGGATTCACAAACTTTCCGTTCGGCCCCGGCGGAAGCTTGTTCTTTGGCCCGGGGACCACGCTGTCGGCCCAGCTGGCGCCGTTCTCACCGGCCGCCGGCACGTATTACAACTCCATTGCCGCGTTCCTCACCGGAGCTCCGGTGGCCAGCGGCGTCTTCGCTTTCTCGAGTGTGCCGACCTACCGGCAGAATCAGTATTCCGGATTCGTCGCCGACACAATTCGGCTCACTCCGAGATTCACGGTGGAGTTGGGTCTGCGATACGACGTGTTCAGTCCCGTGACTACGCGTTTCGGGACAGGAGCGTTGATCTATAATCCGGCAACCGGCAACACAATCTTCGGCAGCGGCAGCACCGATTACGATTTGAATAATTGGGCTCCGCGGGTCGGAGTGGCGTTCGAGCCATTCGAGCGCACGGTGGTTCGCGCCAGTTACGGCATTTACTACTTCCCGATCCCGTTCATGCTCTCCGGTCTGAACCAGGCCGGCGTGGGAAATCAGTTCGGATTGATCAACGGCTCATTCGCCGTCTCGCCGTTCGCCGTTCCGGCCCTGCCCGCGCCCATCGCGGGTGTGACGCCCGGCACGGTGATCTCCGCTCCCGCCATTCCATTGAACGTGCGGAACGGGGTCGAGACGCCTTACACGCAGAACTACTTCTTCATGCTTCAGCACGACTTCACGCACGGGATGTTGTTCGACGCGTCGTACGTCGGGAATATTGGGCGCCAGCTTCCCTATATTCAAGCGCTCAATGTGGCCGCGCCCGGAACCGGACTGGCGGGCCTCCCGTTTACCGGCCCCGTGGGGGTGAACCAGGTTGGAACCGGCCTGACCAGCAACTACAACGCTCTGCAAGTAAACATGACGAAGCGTTTATCCCGCGGCGTCGGCCTCTCGGTGGCCTACACCTGGAGCAAGGCGCTCGATTACGGCACAACTCTGCTCAATCCGTTCGACCGGGCCGCCAATTACGGACCGGCGGATTGGGACCGCACGCAAATGCTGACGCTCAGCCACACGTTCAACGTTCCGTTTGGTACGGGCACTCATCACCTAAACAGCGGAGTGATGGGAGAGATCCTCGCCGGCTGGCAGTTGAACGGGATGTTCAACTGGGGCACCGGAACTCCGTACTCGGTCCTAGCTCCAGCAACCGCTTGCGGCTGCCCGGGCGTCGCGGCAGTGTTCGCAGTTCCGACGGGTCCGTCTATTAACGGCCAAGCGAGCTTCAATCCCGCGTTCTTCGCGGCGCCGCCGGCGGGCACTCTCGGGTCTCCCGCCCGCAACGCCTATCGTGGACCGGATTTTGATACCTACAATTTGTCCCTGTTCAAATCGTTCCAGGTTTCCGAGCGGGCTAAATTCGAGTTCCGCGGCGAGGCGTTCAATATTTTCAATACTGCCGCCTATGGGAATCCGATCGCCAATCTCGGTTCGCCGAGCTTCGGCGCTCCGTCGCTGCTTTCCACGAGCCTAGTGAACGGGCTCGCTCCACGCACCTTCCTGGTGGGGGCGCGATTGCTGTTCTGACCAATTCGAGAGTGGGCCTTCGGGCCCACTCTCTCTATTTCGCGGCGTGACTGAACGGATTTTTTGAAGAGCTCGATCTCGTCCTTGGAAAAGCTCGCTCCCCGCCAGCCCAACTCCACCGAACTGACGCTCGCCTTTGAAAGCGCGCCCGCCCCGTGGGTCAGCGTATTAGTCATCATGTGATAAAGCTCGTGGGCGATCACGCGGCCCATAGCTGCCCCGAGCGTGGCCGCCTGTTCCGCCCTCCGCCAAGGACGCAGAAAAGCCGAGACGCGGTCGCAATGAACTTCCGCGAAGGGAAGCGCCTTGCCGTCCCGAACGGAGGCGCTGGCGAGCTCGAGGTTGTCGAGCAGCGGCTGAAGCTCATTCCACGAGGACGGCTGGGTTCTGCATATTCCACGGAACCGGATCACCACCACGTGCGAAAAGACCTCGCGCCCATCATTTTTCTCCAGGGGCAGCCAAGCCACCTTGATGCCCGCTGGCTCGAAAATCTGAGCTACTTCGTGTTGCATGGATTCGAGAACGGCGGGAGGCGGCTGCGCATCGAACTTCATGAGGATCGTAAGTTGGGCTGAGGATTCGGCGTTCTGGCCGAAAGACCAAACAGCGGCCGCGGCGAGGCACGCGGCCAGATACAACGCTCTGATCATGTAAGGAAAAATCATACCTCAACCGGAACGGCCGCGAGCGCGTGCGAATCCCGTGTCCACTGCGGGCCGGCGGACACCGTTCCGGCGCCGGAGAGCCGACGTTCAGCCCCCGCGGTGGAGGCGGGGCTAGACGTTAAAATGAAGCTTCACCCATGAAGCGCCTGCGTTTGCTCCTGCTCGGCCCGATTTTCATCCTTGCCTGTTGCGGCAGATCGGCGCCGCCCACTGTCGCCGCGACCGTAAACGGGCGCGCGATCACGTACGGAGAGCTCGACAAGCAATACGAGTCGCAGTTCGGCCCGCTCAACGAGCACCCCGCCGACGATCAGGTGGTGATCCAGCGGCTAGAGGTGTTGCGCACCTTAATCGATAACGAAATCATGCTGCAGCGAGCCGAAAAAATGGGGCTCCTGGCTGTGGATTCCGACGTCGACGCGAAATTGACGGAAATGAAAGCGCCTTACACACAGGAAGAGTTTCAGAAACAGCTTGCTTCGCGCAAAGTGACCGCCGAAGAACTGAAGGCGCAGCTACGCCGCGATCTGACCGTGCAAAAGCTCTTCAATAAAGAAATCACGTCGCAAATCAGCATCACCGACAGCGATATCACCGACTTTTACAACGCCAACAAAAGCAGCTTCAATCTCGCCGAGCCGCAAATTCACATGGCGCAGATTCTGGTGACGCCTACTCCCGATCCCAACGTTCGCAATCTCAAAAACGACAAAGCCCAGAACGACGAGCAGGCGCGAAAAAAGATCGACGGGCTCTATCAGCGCGTCAGCCAAGGCGAAGATTTCGCCATGCTGGCCAAGAATTTTTCAGAAGACGCCAATTCGGCGCAAAATGGGGGGGATCTGGGATTCATTCCCGAGTCCGCCCTCGACAAAGCCAATGCCGATCTGCGGAAGACGATTTTGACGCTTCAGCCCGGTCAATACACAAGAGTCCTTCGCACCGAGGAGGGCTACCGGATCTTAAAGGTCATCACCAAAGAACCTGCCGGCCAACGCGCCTTAAGCGATCCGACCGTGCAACAAACCATCCGCGAAACGCTCCTGAACCGCAAGGATCAGTTACTGCGAGCGGCTTATTATGAGGTCGCGCGCAACGAAGCCAAGGTCGTGAACTACTTCGCTATCGGCGTGATTGGGACCAAGAAGTAGCCTTTAGTCGAGCTCCAGCCGGAGATTGATGTCTACCGCCGGCGCCGAGTGAGTGAGCGCGCCCACAGAGATGAAATCCGCGCCGCTTTCCGCGAAAGCGCGGGCAGTCGCCAGAGCGATTCCGCCGGATAGTTCCACCTTCGCCCGGCCGGCAATGTGCCGCACCCACTCTTTCGCTTCTTGAGGGGTCAGATTATCCAACAGCAAATGGGTCGCGCCCCATTCGAGCGCTTGCTCCAGCTCTTCGCGCGTGCGGACTTCGATCTCCACTGGGACGCCCGCGTTCTGCGTGCGGTCCAGCGCCGCTCGCACTCCTCCAGCGGCTTGGATGTGATTATTCTTGATCAGCACGGCGTCGTGCAGCCCTATGCGATGATTCGTTCCTCCTCCCGCCGCGACCGCCATCTTCTCCAGCAGGCGGAATCCGGGCGTAGTTTTACGAGTGTCCAATATCCGGCAACCCGTGCCGGTCACGGCGTCGACGAAGGAACTGGTCAGAGTGGCGACGCCGCTCAACCGCTGGACGAAATTCAAAACAGTGCGCTCGCCCGTCAAAAGCACGCGCGCCGGACCGCTGATGATCGCGATTTCTGCGCCTGTTTGTAGACGCGCTCCGGAATCTTCATGCAGTTCGACCACACACGCGCCGGGCGCCAGCTCTTCGAACACCATCGGGATCAGCTCGGCTCCTGCCAGGGTCAGGGTCTGCCGGGCGAACATGCGGCCCACCGCTCTGAGTTGCGGGGGGATGCAAAGCTCGGTGGTGATGTCCCCATCGCCGACATCTTCTAATAGCGCGCGACGTACCAATTCTATGACCTCTTGTGGAAGCATGATTTGGATTTACCATAGACGCTCGCCCACTCCGCGGCGCAGTAGCCGGATGGCGGCGGTTAACCGCTAGAGTAGAAGAAACGTGAAACTGAGCGAGGCACTGAAAATCCAGCAATCCGCGCCTGAAGCCGCGACGCGATTCGACGTCCTGCTGGCGTGCGGTTTCACACCGCTGCACTTGCGAACTTTTCTACTGGCGGAACTTCAGCTCGCGGTTCCCGGACGCCATGTGCGCGTGGAAACAGGACTCTTCGAAGACCTGATCGGCACGCTGGATGCCGCCGGGAAAAGGGAGTGGCATGGACTCGCCATTGCCCTCGAGTGGGCAGACTTGGATCCGCGGCTCGGTTTCCGCTCCGCGGGCCCGTGGGGACCCGGCGCGACTGCCGATATTGTTTCGAACGCCCGCGCGATGCTCGATCGCATTGCGGCGGCGCTCGTGTCGATTCCGCCCGGCCTCGCCGCCGCGATTTCGATGCCCATTCTGCCTCTCCCGCCCATATTTCATTTTTCCGAGCTTCAAGCGTCAGAGCCCGAGATTGAAATTCGGCGCAGCGTAGCCGAATTCGAATCGCAACTAATTGAACGCTCCAACATCCGGCTGTTGAACGCATCTTGGCTCGCGGAGCAATCGCCGCCTGGCCGGCGTTACGATTTGCAATCCGATTTGCTCTCGGGCCTGCCCTATACTCTCAATCACACGAGCGTGCTCGGCAGAGCGCTAGCGCGGCTGTTGGTCCCATCCGTTCCGAAGAAAGGCCTGATCACCGATCTTGACGACACGCTGTGGAACGGCATCCTGGGCGATGCCGGACCGGAAGGCATTGATTGGGACCTCGCAAGCCGGCAGCAGTTGCATGGGTTGTATCAGAAGCTGCTCTCTACTTTCTCCGAAGAAGGAATCCTGATCGGCGTAGCCAGCAAAAACGATCCAGCACTGGTGCAGAAGGCGTTTCAGCGCGGCGATATTCTTCTGCGGCCCGAGCGGATCTTTCCCATCGAAGCGAGCTGGAATGCGAAATCCGCGTCCGTGTCGGAAATTCTGACGGCGTGGAACGTCTCCGCGGATAGCGTCGTGTTTGTAGACGACAGCCCGATGGAGCTGGCGGAAGTCGCCATGGTTCACCCGGAAATCGAATGTATACGGTTCCCGAAAGACGATTATTCAGGCGCGCTCGAAATGTTCCGCCGCCTGCGGGAGACGTTCGCGAGAGACCGAATTTACGAAGAAGACGGATTGCGGCTGGAAAGCGTTCGAAATTCACGCGCGGCCGTTCATGCACTTTCCCACGCGCCCGCTGAAGCCGCGGAGGCTTTTTTGCAGCGAATGGAGGCTGTGGTCGAGTTCCAGTTCGGGGAAGCGGACGCACGCTGTCTGGATCTGATAAATAAGACCAATCAGTTTAACCTCAATGGATCGCGTTTGACCGAAGCCGAATGGGCCAAGCGGCTGGAGATGCCGGATTCGGTTCTTATGAGCGTGACATACCGCGATAAGTTCGGGCCGCTGGGCAAAATCGCGGTTTTACAAGGCTGCCGGCGGGCCGGTGTGCTTCACATTGCGTGCTGGGTGATGAGTTGCCGCGCCTTCGCACGGCGCATCGAGCATCAATGCCTGAAGACGCTTTTCCAGCGAGAGGGTGTGCGCGAAATCTCGTTCGATTTTGCGGCGACTCCGCGTAACGGCCCGTTACAGGATTTCTTCGCGGCCATTCTTGGCTCTCGTCCCGAGGGGCCTGTTATTCTTTCGCGGGAAGACTTCGAGAAGAAATGCCCGCCACTTTATCACCGCGGCGCGGTGGCCCTTTCCGCGATGGCGGCTCCCTCCGGATGATGAATCCAACCCGAGTCGAAGAGCTTCAAACGATTCTCGACCAGGGGCGTTGGGGACGGGCCGTTTCGATTCTCAAGCGGCTGGACCTGACCGTGGCGGCGGACGCATTTTTGAATATCTCCCACGAGCAGCAGAGGACGCTATTTCGCGAGTTGCCGGTGGAGTTCGCCGCGAGACTGGCCTCGGCTTTTCCCTATTTCGACGCGTTCGTTCTGTTACGCGCGCTGCCCGCGGCTCAAATGAAGGCTGTGATCGGGAAGATGAATCCGGTCGAACGCTTGAACTTTCTCGAAGCACTACCGGAGGAATCCTGGCGCCAGATTGCCACCGAGCTTTCCCGCGAAGACGGCACGGAAGAGCCCCGGCCGAGCGCCGTGGTCGAGCCGGCCCTAACGGAGCCGATCATCGAAGCGCGCAATATCGAGAAACGATTCAAACGGCCCGACGGCGGCGAGGTTCAGGTGATCGCACCCACAAGCCTGTCGATCGACCCCGGTGTGATCGTCGCGTTGCTGGGCCCGTCCGGCTCGGGAAAATCGACGCTCTTGCGGATGCTCTCCGGCCTCGCGCCTCCCTCCGCGGGCGAAGTCCTCTGGCATGGGAAGCCCCTTGAAGCCGCAAGCCCCAGCGTCGCGATTGTGTTCCAGAGCTTCGCGTTGTTTCCATGGCTGACCGTGCTAGAAAATGTGGAGGTGCCGCTGCTGGCAAAAGCGATGAGACACGAGGAGCGTCATCGCCGGGCGCTGAAGACGCTGCGCTCAGTCGGATTGCGAGGATTTGAGGCGGCCTATCCCAAGGAGCTATCGGGCGGCATGAAGCAGCGCGTGGGTTTCGCGCGCGCATTGGCAGTGGAACCCGAGATTCTTTTCATGGATGAGCCATTCTCCGCTCTCGACGTTCTCACCGCCGAAAATCTCCGCGGTGAACTCCTGGAACTGTGGATGGAAAAGAAAATCCCGACCAAGAGCGTCTTTATGGTGACTCACAACATCGAAGAGGCCGTGCTGCTGGCCGATCGCATTATCGTGCTCGGGCGCAATCCCGCGAAGATCCGCGCCGATTTCAACGTCGCTCTTCCCCGGCCCCGCGAGCGGCATTCGGCCGAGTTTCTGTTGTATCTCGATTACATCTACAAATTGATGACGCAGCCGCAGCTCGAAGCCGCGCCGCCTTCGCCTACGCGCGAACTCAAGGCGCCCTACCGGATGTTGCCCCATGCAAGGGAAGGCGGCATCGCCGGGTTGCTGGAGCTACTGAACGACCGCGGCGGAAAGGAAGATCTGTATCGCATTGCGGAAGAACTGCGAATGGAGCTGGACGATCTGCTGCCGGTAGTGGAGGCTGCGGCGCTGATGGCGTTCGCCAAATCCGAGCGCGGCGACGTGGAACTTACTCCGGCCGGAAAAGCTTTCGCCGAAGCGGATATCTCTTCGAGAAAGGCTTTGTTTCGGGAGGCGGCTCTGGCGCACGTGACGCTTCTTCAGCAAATGAACGCCGCGCTGACGAGCAAATCCGACCACTCCATGCCGCTGGAGTTCTTTCGCGACATCCTCGACGAGCACCTATCGAAGGAAGACGTGGAGCGGCAGATAGACACTGCGCTGAATTGGGGCCGGTACGGCGATATCTTTACCTACGATTCGGACAGCGGCCGATTGCTGCTGACGCCGGCCGCCGGCGAAATCGATCGTGTAGCGGAAACGGTTCCGCACTGATGGCGAGCGCGCCAGCGACCAGATCTTCCGGGCTCCCGGCGTGGGGCGCGCTTTCCAGTAAAGCGTCGTCGTTGCTGACCGACGCGCCCATCGCTCTCGCGGGCTGCGGGCTCTTTTACGGCCTGCTGGCTCTAGCGAGATACTGGGCCACCCCGGCTAATCCCCAGACGCAAATCGATCTGAGCCCGAAGGCTCTGCCACTTTATGCGCTATTCTCCATTGCGCGCATTGCTGTCGCTTACTGCCTGAGCCTCGTCTTTAGCCTGCTCTATGGCTACATCGCCGCGCAGAGCCTGAAGGCGGAGCGGCTCATGATTCCCATCCTCGACACGCTGCAATCTATTCCCGTCCTGAGCTTCTTACCGGGCGTGATGATTTCCATGGTCGCGTTGTTTCCAACGAGGCAGCTCGGACTGGAGCTGGGCTCGATCCTCCTCATCTTCACGGGGCAAGTATGGAACATGGCGTTTAGCGTCTATTCGTCGCTGAAGAGCATCCCTCGCGAAATGATCGAGGCGGCGCGGCTGTACCGTCTGAGCCGCTGGCAGAGGTTTTTTCAATTGGAGCTTCCGAACTCCGCCATCGGCCTGATTTGGAATTCGATGATGTCCGTGGCGGGTGGTTGGTTTTCCTTGATGGTTTGCGAAATGTTCACTTTGGGAAACCGGGATTTGCGGCTTCCGGGCCTCGGCTCCTACCTGCAATCGGCATCCAGCGCCGGCTCCGCTCGATCGATCGCGTGGGGGTTGACCACGATGGTCGCGGTGATCGTGCTGATCGACCAACTCGTCTGGCGGCCCGCGATTGCCTGGGGAGAGAAATTCAAATTCGAGCAGGTGGAGGCGTCCGAGACTCCGCGTTCGTTTGTGCTCGACTTCTTGCGGCGCTCCAAGCTCGCGGCGCGAGCCACGCGCGCGCTAGTGGCGCCCGCACGGGAAGGTTTGGCGTTGCATTTCGCGAGAGCGCACTCTCGCGATCCAGTTCAGGCAGGGGGGCTAAAGCTATGGATTTCGCGCCTTGCGCCACCCATTGCGCTGGCCGGCATTGTCTATGCGGCGATTGGAATGGTTGCCATGCTCGCCGGGCTTTCGCGGGCAGACCTGCGCAATATCGTCGTGGGCGCGGGGGCGACCTTTCTTCGCGTAGAGTTCACTCTAGCTTTGGCGGCGTTGTGGACCATTCCGGCGGGCATTTTGATTGGACTCAAGCCGAAGCTCGCGTCGCTAGCGCAACCCCTCGCGCAGATCGCCGCCTCTGTCCCCGCGCCCGCGCTTTTTCCGATTGTGCTGATGCTCCTAATTCAGATTGGCGGAGGGATGGGAATCGCATCGATCGTCCTGCTGCTGTTGGGAACGCAATGGTACATTCTCTTCAACGTGATCGCGGGCGCAAGCGCCATTCCTTCAGATTTGAAGGAGGTCTGCGGGGTATTCCGGCTGAGTGAGATTCAGAAATGGCGAACATTGTTGCTGCCAGCCGTGTTCCCGTATTTGATCACGGGCTTTGTGACGGCGTCCGGCGGAGCCTGGAATGCGAGCATCATCGCCGAATATTTCCGCTTTCGCGGACAGACGTTTTCTATAACAGGCCTGGGCGCGGTAATCAGCCGCGCCACGGACAAGGGAGACTTTCCACTGCTGCTGGGCGCGACGATCGCCGTCAGCGTCATGGTGGTCACCGTGAACCGGCTGGTTTGGCGGCGGCTCTACGGCGTGGCCGCCACGAAATACCGGCTGGATTAATTCAGGGCAGCGTCACGGGCTTCGCCGAACCGTAGTAGACGCCGTTAAACAGGAGTTTGAAGGTCGCATGCGGCTGACCGCGAAAAGTCACGTCCGGCCCGAGTAGGAACACCTTACCCGCTCCAATAGCGGCCTCCACCACCGCCGCGCCTCCATCCAGGTACTGCTGCCCCCAAGCCCATCCGCTGTCCAACAACTGCGCGCCGGAGAACCACGCCACAGCCGATGTGTGCTCCGTCGCGGCATTCTGTTCCAGCCGAAACACGGGATGACTATCGAAGAACACATCCGTTTGCGCCGGCATCCCATAGGCTAGGGGATCGGAGTTGTCTAGGCGCACTCGCAGCAGCGACCCGGGAATATAGAATTTCTCGCGCGGGAGGGGGCGGTCCTTTCCCGTGGAAGTCTTCTCTACCAAGTAGTCTTTCACCGGCAGACCGAGCATCTCGCCTAGACCGGCCGAACTTCCAATCGCAACCACCGCGCCGCCGGCTTCCACGAATTTATGAAGCTGCGGAATCGTCTTCGCCTCCGTGATCTGGCCCAGCCAGCCGCGGTATTGCTCCGAGATCTGCTCTGGATTAGGTTGTCCGCCGCCTCCTTCGCGAGTTCGCAGGGCTCCGTCGGGAAAAACCAGCACGTCGAAGTTGCGGTTCAAATCACCCGCGTCAAGCGTTCGCGGATAAACCACTCGATAGGGGAATTCGAATTGATCGAACACCCAGCGCAGCCAACCCGAAGGCGCGAGGCCGCCATATTGGTCGAACAGGCCGATGCGCGTCTGGGTTAACTTTAAAGCGTCTCCCGCAGGGCGTTCGTCTGAAGCTCTTGCGGGAACGCCCAACTCCGCCGCGGCTTTGGCAATTATGCCCGAAGCGGCTGGAGTCGCGGAAACCCAGATGTCGCCCGAGTCCTGCTTGAGCCAATACACATCGCAGCGCGCCTTCAGCAGCCGATTGATAAGAATGAAAGCATTGTTGACGCGGTGGCTGATGAGGAACCCGGTTGGTTTCGCGGGACCCGTGACCGCGGCGGGCGGCATATCGAGCAATCCTTCGATTTTTTGAAACGGGCCATCGAAGCCATTGAGAACGCGGTCGTACTGAACTCCCATCTGCATCGCGAGCGTCCACCCCGCGATGTCGTATGGCGGCTTGGGCGGACCTCCGGGATAGGCAAGATCGTTAGGATGATCCTGCGGCTCAAACATGTCGAGAATTTGCGGCCGGAACGCCTGGGCCGTTTTCACGACATAGGAACCGGCGGGATAGTGCTTGCCCGCCGCGTCGAAGGCCTGGGTGGCGCGAAGCACGGTCACCCCATTCTTCAGCAGTGAGTTCACGAATTTGGTCGCTGTGGGGAAATCCGGTTGATCCGAGGGCAAAATGTAGCCTCGCGCGTCGCGAAACTTCGGATCGTGCAAAACGCCGTCATACAACTCTGTGTTCCGGGGATTTCCCGCTTGCATAGCCGCGCGCAATGCTTCGACCCGTTTGGGCGTGATCGTCCAATGATCGCGGCTGCCGTTTTCAATGGAATTTCGACCCATGACGTAGCTGTTGTAAAGCAGCGTCTCGCGGTAGCGTGAAGCCAGATCCAAAACCGCGCGATTCATTTCGACGTCGTAATCTATCGACTGCCGGTAATGCCATTTCCCGGGCGGTACCGGAAGCGGCCAATCGCCCGAGGGCAGTTGTTTGTCGGCCACCAGCGGAATGTCCATGGGCGTGGGATTGCCCACGATTTCGGTAAGGATTCCGATCGCGTTGTGGAAATAGGCGATAGTCCGCAAGCCGCCATTCCACCAAGTGGAGTAATTCGCCGCGGAGCGCATCGCCGATCCGCCCTTGCCTTGCTCCACGAGTCGCGTATGCATGGCCGTTCCCACCATTTCCACGCCCAAGGGAATCAGCGGGTCGAGATTGTAATTAAACGGATCGCGAAAAGGCGGGATAAAAACGACGGCGCCCGCGGGGCCGGTTTGATGATGATCGTAGACGATTTGCGGAAACCAGTCGAGAAACATCTCGCGGTTCATATTCGTGGTTTCCGGCAAGTTGGACGCGTAGAAATCGCGATTGTCGTCGTGACCGGCGTACTTCTGGTAAAGTGCAGGCAGATTGTTCAGGCTTCGCTTCAGTGGGTCAGTCTGGCGCATATACCAGTTGGCGACCATTTCCTGTCCGTCGGGATTGGCCGGTACGCATAAGATAATGGTGTCGTCGAGAAACCGGAGTGTTTCGGGGTCGTTCCGGCTCGCCAGTTGATACACGGTTTCGATCAGTTGCTGGGACCCGACGGTCTCCGAAGCGTGCAACCCGCCGTCGATCCAGATCACCGCTTTGCCTTCGCGCGCCAGCGCGCGCGCTTGATCGTCAGTCAACCCCTCTGCGAGCGCAAGCCTCCGCGATATATCGCGATAGCGATCGAGGTTCTTGAGGTTCCCAGGCGAAGTCAGGATCGCCATATATTGACGCCGCCCTTCCGATGTCGCCCCAATATCCACCAGCTTCATGCGGTCTGATTCGGAGGCTAGCTTTTTCCAGTAGGCCTCCATCTGCGCGTATCCGGCGACCATGTAGTCGTCGCCGATGTTGAAACTCAGAGCTTGCTTGGGGGTCGTGATCCGCGGCGAAGATTGCGCAAAGCATAATGGGGCGGCGAGCGCCACGGCCAAGGCGAATCGTGTGCCGGGGCGGAGGCGGACCATGTGGCTATTCTAGTCGTTCCCCGACTACTGGATTCCGTAACTCTCCGATGCCCTGGATCTTCACGGCGACCTCGTCGCCGTGCTTGAGCCATCGCGGAGGCTTTCGGGCGAAGCCGACGCCCGCCGGCGTCCCGGTAGCGACGATGTCGCCAGGCTCCAGCGTCACCACATTTGAGATGTACTCGATCAGCTCGGGAATCTTAAAAATCAACTCCCGCGTGTTGGATTTTTGCAGAGTCTCGCCGCCGAGTTCGAGCGAGATATCCAACGCGTGCGGATCGGGGATCTCGTCGCGCGTCACGATCCACGGTCCGGTGGGCGCGAATGTGTCAAAGGTCTTGCCCATGAGCCATTGCGAGGTTGCCATTTGGAAATCGCGAGCGCTGACATCGTTGACAATCGTATAACCGAATACGTGCTCCATTGCCCGCGCGGCCGGAATGTGGCGTCCGCCCGGACCGATCACGAACGCGAATTCGGCTTCATAATCGGGCTTGGACGACGCGTACGGGAGCACAATCGGCTCGCCGGGTCCGATGACGACGTTCGAAAATTTGCAAAAAATCGTGGGAACTTTAGGAATTTCCATCCCGGCCTCGGCGGCGTGATCGCGATAGTTCAATCCGACGCAAATGAACTTGGGAGGGCGGGGAACAGGCGCCAGCAGCTTTACGTCGCGCAGATCGTACTCCGCGTCCGGCGCACCCACGGGGCCGCCCGCTGCGCAGAGCGCCAGCATGTCCCCTCCCAACGCCGATATCCGGTCTCCGGAGAGAATTCCCGCCTCTGCGGGTCGATTGGAATGGCGAAACGTAACCAGGTGCATGCGCGGCGATCAGATGGATGCGAACACCGCAGCCGCCAGGGTCTGAAGCAGCAAATCGATATCTGCCCGCCATTTTGGCATAAAGAAGCCTTTAGTGTACTAAACCGGGTGGTCAGTTCCGACCAGGAGGCGACATGCTCGAAAACGCGATGAAGACGGGCCCACTGCTGGCCTACGCTCTGAATGGCGATCCTCTGACGCGCGAGCAAGGTTTCCCCATGCGACTGCTGATGCCGGGCTGGTACGGCGTGGCGAACGTGAAATGGCTCGCGGAGATTCATCTTCAGGAAGATCGATATCTGGGAAACTATCAGGGCGCGCTGGTACCGGTCGGTCGTGGGCGTCGGCGGCACAGGCGAGGACAACGATTCGGACACGCAATGGGTGGAGACCGAGGTCACGCGGATGCACTTGAAGTCCGTAATCGCGCGGGTGCGGAAAAAGGCCGGCGCGCACGAAATTCTCGGCTTCGTGTTGAACGACGGAACTCCGCTGAAATCCGTGGAGATCCAGATCGATAACGGGCCATGGGCGCGGGCGTCTCTGGCTTCGACCAATACGAAGTATTCCTGGAAGCTTTTTACGTACCGATGGGAAGGCGCAACTCCAGGCGAGCACACGCTGGTTTCCCGCGCCACAGATGCCGAAGGCGCGGTGCAGCCGACCGGGGCCGAATTGAAGAGGAAGAAGACGTTTCTCCAGGACAATTCGCAATTCGCGCGCAAGATCATGATTTCGTGAGAGGCGCCATGCATAACAGACGAGCTTGGCGCTGCTGATATTGCTCTGTAGTATAAAACCGCCAGTGTACAAACGGGCGGCGTTCCCGCGCAGGTGATCGACAGCGGTACCCGGTCCGACCCGAATTAGTATTCCGGTCACGGATGCCGCTTGCTGGCGCACGCGGATCGGAATGCCTTACTTACGCGTTTGAAACCATCGGTGTACACTGGTTTCCCAGGACGCGAATCAAGGGAGGCATGCTCCATGCAGCAACTCAAGCCTGTCGATGTGGTGATCGCCGGCGGCGGCTTTGTCGGTCTCACTTTGGCCAAAGAGATCACCGCGCGCACTTCGCTTTCGGTGGTGGTTCTGGAGCGCGGCCGTCCCCGGAAGACCGCGGACTATGCCACGGGAATGGATGAGCTCGATTACGCGCTCCGCTTCAGAATGATGCAGAATCCCGCGGAGGAGACATCGACGCACCGGCATTCCTCGCGGGCCAGCGCCGTTCCCATCCGGCAATACGGTTCTTTTCAACCCGGCACCGGTGTGGGAGGCGCGGCCGAGCATTGGGGCGCGATCTCCTACCGTTTTTACCCGGAACATTTCAAACTGGCGACGTTTTTACGCGAGAAGCATGGCGGCCGGCTGCCGGAAGGCGTCGCAGTGCAGGATTGGGGCTTCACGTTCGATGAGATCGAGCCTTATTACTGGCGCGCCGAGCAAATGATGGGTGTGGGCGGCAAGGCGGGGAATTTGCAAGGTAAAAGGATCGACGGTGGAAATGTGTTCGAGGGGTCGCGATCGCACGAATACCCCAATCCGCCGCACAAAATGCCGTATGCTCCGATCGTGTTCGAAAAGGCCGCGCGCGAACTGGGGTATCATCCCTATCCCGTTCCGACAGCCACGCTGAGCCGGACTTATACCAATCCCGACGGCGTGACGCGTCCCGGCTGCGCCTACTGCGGCTTTTGCACCCGCTTCGGATGTATGATCGGCGCCAAAGCCCAACCCACGAATATCTTGATGCCGGTGCTGCAAAAGCGGAAGAACTTCACGCTAAAGACCGGCTGCAATGTGCGCAGGGTGGTTCACAAGGATGGACGCGCGGTTGGATTGAGCTACTTCGACGCTTCAGGCGAGGAAATTATGCAGCCAGCCGACATCACGATCGTCGCTTCCTGGACCTTGAACAACTCGCGCCTGCTAATGCTTTCGAAACTCGGGGATCCGTACGACCCCGCGACAGGAAAGGGAACTCTGGGAAAGAACCTCACGCACCAGGTGAATCAATCGACCCGTCTCTTTTTCGACAAGCCTCTAAACGCGTTCATGGGCGCGGGCGGACTGGGAATCGGCATCAGTGATTTTGATGGAAAGGAAGGACTCGACGCATTCCCAGCAGTCTTGCGCGGGGGCAATATTCGATTGATGAGCACCGGTGAAGGGGCGATCACTGGGTTCGGGGCAGTTCCTCCCGGCGAGGCGAAAGCGGATTGGGGCTCGGAATGGAAGAAGGCTGCGCTCAAGTGGCACGACCACGCGGCCGCCATCAGCACCGAAGCCGAGCATCTCGCGTATCGGCAGAATTATGTCGACCTGGACTCGACCTACACCGATAAATTTGGCGATCCATTGGCGCGATTGACGCTGGATTGGACCGATCATGAGCGCGCTCAGGGCGCGATGCTGACCAAAGTCCACGCGCAGATCGCCAAGGCGATGAACGCTGCGTCGGCGGGCTCCAATTCGCGGCTGCTGGAGCGCTACACTGTGACGCAATATCAAAGCACGCACATCAACGGCGGCGCGATCATGGGCGAATCGCCGGAGACGAGCGTGGTGAATCGGTGGCTGCAACATTGGCTCGCGCCGAACTTGTGGGTGGTGGGAGGTTCCGCGTTTCCACAAAATGGATCTGGAAATCCGACGCTGACGATTCTGGCGCTCACACTCCGAGCAGCCGATGCATTGATCGACCGCTATTTGAAACATCCGGGAGGCCTGGCATGAAACGGCGCGAATTCATTTCCCTACCTGCGAAAAGCTTGGGAGGCGTATTGTTATATACGCTCGCCGGCGAGCCGATCCGCATTCAGGCCCAGACGGGCAATGCCAGGATTCCGCTTCGATTCTTCACCGCGGCGGAGGCGCGCGTGGTGGAGGCCGCCGGCGACCGCATCTTCCCGAGCGACGAAAGCGGTCCGGGCGCTAGGGAGGCAGGCGTTGTGATCTTCATCGATCGTCAGCTCGCCGGGCCGTACGGCAAGGATAAGTATCGTTATACGAAACCTCCTTTCGTCGAATCCGTGCCCGAGCATGGCTATCAGGGGAAGGCTACGCCGTGCGAGATCTATCGGGAAGGAATCGAGAAGCTGGGCAACTTCGCCGAGCTTTCTCCGTCCGAGCGCGATCAAAAGCTGCGATCCATAGAAAATTCGACGTTCTTCCGGATGCTGCGGCAGCACACCATTGAAGGCATGTTCAGCGATCCAATGCACGGCGGCAATGCCGGCCTAATTGGCTGGCAGCTTATCGGATATCCCGGACCGCTGATGAACTACCGCGACGAGATCGACAAATTCCATGGTGTGCCCTGGCGGCGCAAACCGGTCAGCCTGGCGCAGGTGACCGGCCGCCCTGTCGCAGGTTGGGAAGAAGAGAAGGATTGAGGGCGCCGCCAGAGCCTATTCACGGCGCAATGTCACGATCGCTTGAGCCTCGGCCGATTTGCCTTCTCCGACAGGCCCGACGCGCTCGGCGGTCTTGAACTTCACGGAGACTTGATCCATTTCTATTGCCAACGTTTTTGCAAGCATCTCGCGAATCGGCACGCGATAATCCTTCAGCTTCGGGGTCTCCAAAATCACGGTGGAATCGACATTCACGACGATGAAGCCGCGGTCCCGGGCCAATCGAGCGGCATGAGCCAGGAATTGTTCGCTATTAACGCCCTTCCATTGCGGGTCCGTATCCGGGAAATGCATTCCAATATCGCCTAGGGCGGCGGCGCCGAGCAAGGCGTCAGTGATCGCGTGGGAAAGGATATCGGCGTCGGAGTGCCCTTCGAGTCCCATCGCGCTGGGAATGGTGACGCCGCCGAGAATCAATGCGCGCCCGGGCGCGAGCCGGTGAACGTCCCAGCCGAGCCCGGTGCGGACTTCGCTCACGATGCCGTCCGGCGAGCCAGTTCCTCGGAGAGGAACAACCGCGCCAGATCCATATCGGAGGGCTTGGTGATTTTGATGTTGCGATCGCTGCCCTGGACCACGCTGACTTCCACTTGTTCGAGGCGTTCCACCAGGCTGGATTCGTCGGTAGCGGTAAATGCATCGGTTCGCGCGGCCTCGAACGCGCGCTTCAAAAGATCGAATCGGAAAACCTGGGGCGTCTGCGCCATCACCAGGTGTTCGCGGGGCAGGGTAGACCGGATCTTGTTTTTGTGGACCTTCTTCACCGTATCCACTGGAACGATGCCGACGATAGCCGCGCCGGTCATGGCGGCCTCTGCGATCACTTTGTCCACCAGCTCGGAATCGATGAACGGCCGCACCGCGTCGTGAACCGCAACCAAGTCCGTCTCCAGACTGAGCGTCGCCAGGGCGTTTTCCACCGACTGCTGGCGCGTTTCGCCGCCCTCCACCACCCGAACGGGCTTGGGAGGATGTTCCTGATGAATCAGCCCGCGCGCCCAATCGATGTCCTCCGCGCGCAGGGCCACCACGATTTCCGTTACCGCCGCGCTATAGAAAAATTTGCGGATGGTGTGGATCAGGATGGGCGCGCCTTCCAGCAACATGAACTGCTTGCGGCTGGTGCCGGATTTCTCCCGTCCCATGCGCGTTCCCAAACCCGCAGCGGGCAGAATGACGGAGACTTTCATGGGCGAATTAACGATTGTACACTTCCTCGTGATGGAAGGGCTGCGGCTAGTACTTCTATGTGAGCGGTGCCGGCTCGTAAAAACTCAGAACGTTATCTCCCTGTCGTAATTCCCTCGCGCGCACGAGCCGGCCATACGCTTCGGCAAGCTTTTGCCGCACGTCATGTTGAGCGACGACGAGTCCAGGCATGGTCGCGCCTAGGATTTCCATCGACTTGTCGTACTCGCCCGCGAGCCGGTACGGCGGGTCGAGGAAGACAATATCGGCGCGAACGCCCGGCAGCAACGCCGACACGCGGCCTTGAAGAATCTGCACACGATCTTCCAGTCCGAGCGCCTTTACGTTGGCGCGAATCACGCCGAGCGCGGAGCGGCTCTGTTCGACGAAGATCGCGCGCTCGGCGCCGCGGCTGAGAGCCTCAATGCCCACGGCCCCGGTTCCCGCGTAAACGTCGGCAAAGATTGTTCCGACGGTTCGCGGCGCGATTACATTGAAGAGCGCCTCGCGTAGGCGATCCGGCGTCGGGCGCACATCCAGTCCCGGGAGACTCTTGAGCAGGCGGCTGCGAAATTCTCCTCCGATCACCCTCATCTCAGCCAACCTGCACAAGCCCGTAACGCCGCTGCCAATGATCGCGGATAAAGGCGACAGCGCGTCGCAGATCGTCTTCTTCGGAAGGATGCGAAACAAAGGCCGCCGCTTCGTTTCTGGCGATTTCCAGAATGTCGGCATCGCGCAGAATGTTGCCGATCCGCAGCGAAGGCAACCCGGATTGCCGCGTGCCAAAAAATTCGCCCGGTCCGCGAAGCTTCATATCCATTTCCGCGATGTAGAATCCGTCGTTCGATTCGACCAGTGTTCGGATGCGCTCGCGCGCGGCTGGATTCAGCTTATCGGTCACCAGAATGCAGTAGCTCTGTTCCGCGCCGCGGCCGACACGCCCACGAAGCTGATGCAGTTGCGCCAGGCCGAATCGCTCGGCCTGCTCGATCAACATGACGGTCGCATTGGGAACGTCCACGCCGACCTCAATGACTGTCGTTGAGACGAGAATCTGAATCTCTCCGAACTGAAATTTCTCCATCGCCGCTTCTTTTTCGGCTGGGGCGAGCTTGCCGTGCAAGAGGCCGACGGAGAGTTCCGGAAAAACGATCTTCGAAAGAAGCTCGTGCATCTTCTGCGCGGCTTTCATCGCCTGCGTCTCGGATTCCTCGATCACCGGATAGACCACGTACGCCTGCCGCCCGGCCTCGATCTGCTTTTTGAGAAAACTGTAGACCTGTTCGATTCGCGTCTGCTCCACGTGTTTGGTGACCACGGGCTTGCGCCCGGGAGGCATCTCGTCGATCACGCTGACGTCCAGGTCGCCGTAGACGGTGAGCGCGAGTGTTCTTGGAATCGGAGTGGCAGTCATCACCAGGACATCCGGGTGCTCGCCCTTTTCCATGAGTTTCCGGCGCTGCTCTACGCCGAAGCGGTGCTGCTCGTCGATAATCGCTAAGCCGAGCTTGTGAAATTCCACATCGGCTTCGAGCAGGGCGTGTGTTCCCACGATTAGATGAGCCAGCCCGGCAGCTACGATCTTTTTGAGCTGCGCCTTGTCGCGTTGCGTATTCGAGCCCGTGAGCAGCAGCACGACATAATCGAGCTTCTTTAGCAGCTTTTTGAAGTAGAAAAAGTGCTGCGTGGCGAGGATTTCCGTCGGAGCAAGCACAGCGGCCTGGTAGCCGTTTTCAATTGCGATGATGGCGGCCTCGGCGGCCACTAGCGTTTTGCCGCTGCCCACGTCGCCTTGCAGCAGGCGGTACATCGGATGCGGTTCCGACATATCGTGCGCGATTTCCCTCAATACGCGCTTTTG
The DNA here is from genome assembly GCA_036557165.1 of Bryobacteraceae bacterium. GTDB lineage: Bacteria > Acidobacteriota > Terriglobia > Bryobacterales > Bryobacteraceae > Palsa-187. The sequence goes on along the minus strand of DATBIA010000056.1, from coordinate 181,804 downwards.
CGCCTCGGTGGGCTTGAACGGGAGCATCTCCCGGACTCGCGCGCGCACGCGATCGTTCAACTGAAAGGCAATGCCGGGATATAGGCGAGCGTTGGCGCGCTTCAGCTCCAGCCCGCATTCGAGCCAAAAGAATTCTTCGAAAATCAAGCGGAATTGGGCAGGCGAGCGGTATGAATTGAGCAGGCGCGCGTCGGAATCGGCGGGCGGAAAATGCAGCGAGCGGATCGCGCTCCAACGGTCCGGCAGCTTCAAGGCGCGCAGGATGTGCGGCGGCATCGGATCTTCGATGGCCGGAAGAGCGTCTAAGATCCGGTGCAGCAAAACTCGAAACACGCGCGCTGTGACCTTCCCCGCAGCTTCATAGATCGGAACGATGCGGCCGGTGTGCAGAGATTGGTCGCCTTCCTCGTCTTCGGAAAGGATCTCGTATTCCGGATGCATCATAACGAGCCCGTGCGAATAGGAATCGAATTCAACTTTCCCGTAGAGAGCCACTTTCAATCCGGGGATCAACACGTCGGCGAGATAGGCCGCGTGAAACCATTTGCCGGTGAGCACTGCGCGCGAGGCGTCCTGAAAAGCCGCCTCGAACAGGCCAAGGTTGGCGCGGCGGAGTAAGGAAGTGCGGGCGGAGCGGACCTCCGCGAGAACGGTGGCCATTTCCCCCGGCGCCAATTCGCTTATGGGTTTTACATTGCTGCGATCTTCATAGCGGAACGGTGCATAGGTGAGAAGGTCCTCGACCGTTTTCAGCCCCTTGCTTTCGAGCATGGCGGCGCGCCCGGGGCCCACGCCTTTCACGTACATGAGCGGGGTGGAGAGATCCATTCCTGAAGGTCAGTACTACAATAGCGGTTTCATGCCACAACTCCTGGAAGGGAAGACCGCGCTCATTTTGGGCGTCGCCAACAAATGGAGCCTCGCTTATGCGATTGCGCAGGCGTTTCGCCGCGAAGGAGCCAAGCTGATTCTGACCTACCAGGGCGAGCGTCTGAAAGTCGCCGCCGAGGAACTTGGCGCCGAACTTGGCGCAAAGACTATGAACTGCGATGTGACCAAGGAAGAAGAGCTCGCGCAGCTTACGGAAGCCGCGAAGTCGCAGGAGCGTCTGGACGCGGTTGTACACAGCATCGCTTTTGCCAATCGCGAGGAACTGAGCCGGTCATTTGTAGAGACTTCACGCGCAGGCTTCCTGCTGGCTCAGGAAGTGAGCGCGTACTCGATGGTGGCGGTGGCGCGAGCGACCGCGCCGCTGATGACCTCCGGCGGGTCTATGATGACGCTGACCTATCTGGGATCCACGAGGGTAATCCCCAACTACAACGTCATGGGAGTGGCAAAGGCTTCGCTGGAAGCTTCGGTCCGCTATCTCGCCAGCGATCTTGGTCCAGCGAACATTCGCGTCAACGCGATCTCAGCGGGACCCGTGAAGACCGCCTCGGCGCGCGGCATCCGGGATTTTTCGAGCGTGCTGGAAAAGGTCGCTGCGCGCGCGCCTTTACGACGCAATTGCGATCCCGCGGAAGTAGCCGACACCGCTGTGTTTCTCGCCAGCGATCTCGGCCGCGGCGTAACGGGGAATGTGATTTTCGTCGACGCCGGATTCCAGGCGATGGGACTGTAAAATCGCTCCGTGCGCATCGACGTTGATTAGGAAGCTGTCGCCGCCGTCTTCAGCTCGCGGTAGTACCAGAGGATATCGGTGGCAGGCGGCTTGATGTCTAGCTGACGCAGTATCGCCACCACCTGGCCGCGGTGCAGCGTAGCGTGATTGACTACGTGCGTCACGATCTGCCACACCGGAGTTTCACCCGGACTTCCATCCCTCAACTTGTACACCGCCACTCGCTCCAGGTCGGCGTCTGAGATCGAATCGGTCCACGCTTCCCACTTGCCCTGAAGGTCCTGCCAAACCGAAGACAAAGACTCTAGGGTGGGCCGGTCTTCGGGGTTAGGAACGGGACGGGATGAATCCACCGTGCGCGTATACCACGCGCTGTCGGCGAAATAGATGTGGGCCAAGGTTTGCTGCACGCTTTCGTGTGAAACGCCCATCGGACTACCGCGCTCTTCGGGCGTCAGATTCGCGGCGGCCTCGATCAACTTACGGGAAGCCCACCCCGAATACCGAATCAGTAAACGAGCTTCTTGTGCGGTCATATTTGAACTCTATCCTATGATTGAAGGCGCGATGCCCGAGCTGCCCGATGTCACGGTTTATCTGGAAGCCCTCGAGGTGCGCATCCCCGGCTGCGTGCTGGAGCGCGCGCTCATCGCGGGGCCATCGCTGTTGCGCACGGCGGACCCGCCATTTCAAGCGGCGGAGGGAAGACGCGTAGTCGCGCTGCGGCGCATCGGCAAGCGTATCGCGATCGGGCTGGAGGACGATCTCTGGATGGTGCTGCACCTGATGATCGCCGGACGGCTGCATTGGAGCGCCGCGCCGAAGCGTCCGGACGGCCGCCGAACACTCGCCTCATTCCTTTTCGACTCCGGCTGCCTGACGCTGACCGAAGCGGGCACCCGAAAAAGAGCTTCCTTGCATATCGTGCAAGGCGAGGAGGGGCTGAACTGGCTCGATCCCGGCGGCATCGACGTAATGACCGCCTCGCCCGAGGTTTTCGAGCGCGTCCTGAAATCCGAGAATCATACAATGAAGCGCGCGCTGACTGATCCGCGCCTATTTTCCGGCATCGGCAACGCCTACTCGGATGAAATTCTGCACCGAGCGCGACTTTCGCCCGTGGCTCTGACGTCGCGTCTCTCAGCAGATGAAATCGTCCGGCTCCACGAGTCTGTGTGCGAAACTTTGGAGGATTGGATCGCGCGCCTCCGCGCCCAGGCCGCCGGGAAATTCCCCGAGAAGGTAACCGCGTTTCGCGAAGGCATGGCCGTTCATGGCCGCTACGGTCAGCCCTGCCCGCGCTGCGGAGAGAAAATCCAAAGAATCCGTTATGCCGACAACGAGACCAATTATTGCGCCCAATGCCAGACAGGTGGAAAGCTCCTCGCCGACCGAGGATTGAGCCGCCTACTAGGGAAAGATTGGCCGAAGACTCTCGAAGAACTCGAAGAGCGCCGGATGCGCGCATGACCCGGTTGCTAACCTAAAATACGTGACGCTCACGTTTGAGGAGGCCCGCGATTGCGTGATCCGCAACGCTCACCGGGGCGTGGAAACGGAGTCCGTTCACCTGCTCGACGCCGCGGGACGTGTGCTCGCCGAATCCATTGCGGCGGACCGCGATTATCCTCCTTTTCATCGCTCCGCCCGTGACGGGTTTGCGGTTCGAGCGGCCGATCTTCCAGGCGAATTGCGCGTAGTGGGCGAGGTGCGCGCGGGAGAGGTGTTTCCAGGCCCTATAGGCCAGGGTCAAACGGTGGAAATCATGACAGGGGCGCCGTTGCCGGAAGGGGCAGATGCCATTGTGATGATAGAGCACGCCGCACGCGACAGCGATGTGGTACGCATCGACCGCGTGGAGAAGCCCGGGGAAAACTTCAGCGCCCGTGGCGTAGAGGCGCGTCAAAGCGACATTTTGATCGCTGCGGGAACAAGGCTTGGATTCACGGAAATCGCCGCCCTGGCCATGGCCGGGCGCGAATGCATCGACGTTTACCGCAAGCCGCGAGTCGCCATCTTACCAACAGGCGACGAGCTTGTGGACGTTCGCGAGCGCCCGCAACCGTTCCAAATCCGCAATTCGAACGCCTATTCACTTGCTTGTCAGATCGCCAGCGCGGGAGGGATTCCCGAGTTGCTGCCCATCGCTCGAGACAATTACGGCTCGACGCGCGAGGGAATCGAGCGGGGCCGGGATTCGGACTTGCTCCTGCTCTCCGGCGGAGTATCGGCGGGGAAATACGACATTGTGGAAAAAGTGCTGGCCGATCTCGGTGCGGAATTCTTCTTCGATCGCGTAAAGATCCAGCCTGGGCAACCGCTTGTCTTCGGCGCGATCGGCGGAAAGCAGTTTTTTGGGCTTCCAGGGAATCCGGCTTCCAGCATGGTCACGTTCGAGGTCTTCGCGCGGGCGGCGGTGGAGATCCTCGGCGGCGCGGCTGGTGCGCCTCTTCCACTGCTTCGGGCAAGGCTGTCGAAGGAGTTCCATCACAAGCAGGGGCTGATGCGATTCTTGCCGGCGCGCTTGAGCGAAGATGGGGCCACCGTCGCTCCGGAGCCTTGGCACGGCTCGGGCGATGTTCCCGCTCTGGCGCGCGCCAACGCATTTCTTGTGGCCGATGCCGACCGAGAGAGCTGGGCGGCGGGCGACGACATTCGAGTGCTCATCTTCGGCATCTCGGGGCACAATTTCAAGCGAGCGATCCCGGCGGGCGGCGGCGTCCCGCGGTGAAAAAGCTCTCGCATTATGACGCCGCCGGGCACGCCCGCATGGTGGATGTCTCGGAAAAGAAAGACACGCGGCGGACAGCGACCGCGCAAGCATTCGTGAAAATACGGCCCGCTGTGCTGAAAAAGCTCCCGCAAAACCCCAAAGGCGACCCGCTGGAGGTGGCGCGATTCGCGGGGATCTCCGCGGCCAAACGCACTTCGGAGTTGATCCCGATGTGCCATCCTCTTGTGCTCACGCACGTGGATGTCAGCGCAGCGGTGGAGAGGCGCGGGGTGCGAATTTCAGCTAGCGCCACGACTACCGGTCCCACAGGCGTGGAAATGGAGGCTCTCACAGCCGCGGCCGTGGCGGCTCTGACGGTCTATGACATGACGAAGGCTCTCGACAAGAGCATCGAGATTCAAGAATTGTTTTTGGTCGAAAAGACTGGCGGAAAATCGGGGGACTTCAAGCGATGATTCGCGCGGCGATTCTCACCGTAAGCGATTCGGTGGCGACAGGCGTGCGCGAGGACCGGTCCGGGGCCGCTCTCGCCGAGGTCGTGGGTCAGAATGGCTGGATAATTGCCGATACAAGCGTGACGCCCGATGAAAGCAAAAAAATCGCAGCCGTGGTAGCAAAATGGGCAGACTCCGGCGAAATCGACGTGGTTTTATGCACGGGAGGCACAGGCTTGGCGCCGCGCGACGTAACTCCGGAAGCGCTGCACTCCATAGCCCCACGCGAGGCGCCCGGGTTCGGCGAAGTCATGCGCGCGCAAGGCCGCAAGTCTACGCCGTTTGCGGCTCTTTCGCGCAGCGGCGCCTTTACGCGCGGCGAGACATTGATTTTAGCTCTCCCCGGATCGCCCGGCGGCGCCGTAGAATCATTACATGCCGTGGTGGAGTTGATCCCTCATGCAGTCAATCTCTTACACGGCCACACCAAACACGACCCGAAACCCTCGCCGGAGAGCGAGCATCATAAATTAGAGACGCAAAGATGAAGAAACCGCTGTTCTTGTTCGCCGCCCTGATCGGGATAGTCGCGCTGCTAGGAGCGCAACAATCTACGAAACAATCGCCGCAGCCGGCCGCGTCCGCGCAGGCATCGGCTCCGGCGGCGAGCGAAGACGACGACCTTCCTAAATTCGTTCAGAGCGTCAAAGAAGTGATGGCGCCCGTGACAGTCACGGATCGCGATGGAAAAGTCGTCAATGGACTCACGGCGCTCAATTTCCGGTTGCTCGATAATGGCAAGCCGCAGGCGATTTCGGTCGATACTCTGGCGCATCCGATTTCACTGGTGGTCGCGGTTCAAGCCAACTCGACGGTGGAAGCGATCCTTCCGCAGATCCGGAAGATCGGCAGCGTTTTCGACGATCTTGTGATCGGCGCCAACGGCGAGCTGGCCGTACTGGCATTCGATCATCGCATTCAAACGATGACGCCGTTCACCTCCGATCCGGATAAAATTCACGACGCGTTCAAGCGCATACGAACCGGCAGCTCCGCAAGCCACTTGAATGAGGCGACCACACAGGCCCTCAATATGCTTCGCAGCCGTCCCCCGGACCGGCGGCGGATCTTAGTTCTGATCAGCGAATCGCGCGACGTGGGCAGCCATTATCGGGTTCGCGACGTGCTTACCGAGGCCGAGTTCGCGGATATCGTGATTTACCCGATCGACATCTCTCACCTTCTGACCTCATTGACGGCCAAACAACTTCCTAATCGGCAAGCTTTGATTCCGCCAGGCGGCGTTCCTCTCCCCGCCGGGGTGCTCAACACGCCGACCTTGGAGCTCCAGCAGAATCAGAACGGCAACTGGGTACCGTTGTTCAAGGAAATGTTCATCGCCGCTAAGGCTATCTTCGTGCCCAATCCGTTGGAAGTGTATTCCAAGTTCACAGGGGGACGCGAATACTCGTTTATGTCGCAGCGCGGCCTGGAATCGGCGGTTTCCGATATCGGCGAAGAATTGCATAGCCAGTACCTGCTAACCTACAGCCCGAACGATCAGGATGATGCCGGCTTTCACGAAATCGAAGTGCAGATCGACAAGCCGGATCTGAAGGTCCGGACGCGCAACGGATATTGGCTCGCGGCAAAGCCGAAATAGCCGCGCAAAACCTCGGCGCCGGCTGATAATTCGCAAAATATTTTAGACAAAGCGGCGCATGCTGCAAGGGATTCTGTTGCGCCGCTCGGACAGACCGACACAAGCGGTCCAGTGAAACCACAAGCGAGCGTTAAATAGTGTATACTCCTTGGAATCGAACCATTCCGGAGGAGACACTAATGCGACGACTACTGTGCGTTCTATGGCTCGTAACAGCGGCTCTCTGCTTCGCCCAGACGCCGCTCACAAATGACGCGGTTATAAAAATGGTGAAGGCTGGTTTGGGAGACGACGTCGTCGTCGCGACCATTAATTCGCAGCCCGGCAAATATTCCACCTCACCCGACGATTTGATCGCGCTGAAGACGGCGGGCGTTAGCGCCAAGATCATCACGGCGATGGTCACCAAGGGCAGCGCTCCCGCCACTCCCGCGCCGGTGAGCGCGGCCGCCGCTCCCGCCGCTGCGGGGCCTGTTTCCGAAGTCGGAGTCTATTTCAAGAAGAGCGATTCTTGGACAGACCTGCCGCCGGAGGTCGTCAATTTCAAAACGGGCGGCGTGATCAAAAGCATCGGGACCGCCGGAGTGGTCAAAGGCGACGTGAACGGGCACATCAACGGCGCGCACAGCTCGACCGCCGTGAGCACGCCGGTCGATCTTCTGGTGTACACTCCGGAGGGGGTCGCCGTTACCGAATATCAACTTCTGCGATTGCACGACCAAAAGGATTCGCGAGAATTTCGTACGGTGACCGGCGGGGTGCTCCACGTCTCGGGCGGGGCCACGCGCGATATCGTGCCATTCGAGAACAAGAAGATCGCTCCGAGAACTTATGAAATCGTGCTTCCGAATCTCGGCTCGGGCGAATACGGTCTGCTGCCGCCCACTGGCGCGGATTCGAACGGGACCTCGGGACGAATCGGCAAGATCTATTCATTCCGGATTTTGGAATAAGCCAGACGACGCTGGCGGGTTCCACCGTGAACCTCGCCCAGCGCCGCTGGGCGTGGTGAGTTCGCGCATCGAAGCCGCTGCCTCGCGGTACGTTGACAAGTAGGCTCTAATTCGGCAGCCGGTACGCCCGGTATTCCGCCGAGTAATCGCCGCTGCCGATCGCCACGACGATGTACTGCTTGCCGTTCAACATGTAGGTCATCGGCGAGCCGGTTTGCTGCGCCGGCATATAAACCGCGCCCGCGTCCTTACCCGTCGCCTTGTTGTATGCGCGCAGATAGGCGCCCTTGCGGCCATCCGGCATCGTGACTTCGCCCTTTTCGCCGGCGATCACGAGTGTCCTGGTCACTACCTGACCGGCGGTTCCGGTGCGCCCCGTTCGAGAAATGTTCATACCCCTAAGGAGCGGGTGATTGCGAATATTGTCCGGCGTGTCGCCATGCGGGACCGACCACGCGATTTCGCCGCGATCCAGGTTGATTCCGGTGATGCTGCCGTACGGCGGCTTGATCAGCGGCAGACCTTGAACGGTTGTTCCGCCCCGTCCGCCGCCCGCGGGGGCCGCAGCCTGTGGAGGAGCGTCGGGATCGGCGGCCGCGGTAACGGGCGCCGGCACGAATGCCGGTCCACGGCCGGCGGCCTGAGCGCCTCCCCGTCCGCGTCCGGCCGCGGCCTGCGCGCCACCTCTTCCGCCGCCGGCCGCCGGAGCTTGCCCGGAGATGTAATTCATGTCGCTCCTCTGTCCACCCGGCACTAAACCGATGGGCGTGACAGCCGCTTGCGAAGATACGTACACCATATGAGTCTCGGGATCGTAGGAACCGCCAGGCCAGTTGGATCCGCCCCCCGCCGTAGCCAGCGTCAGCGTAGCCAGCGGCCCTTCCGCTTTGCTGACCGAGCCGGGAGTGAACATCGGCCCGATACGGTACATCTTGATCAGCTGTTCGGCTTCCGCGTGCAACTCGGGCGTGAAGTCGATCAAGTAACTCTCGAGGAAGCCCTGGCGGTCATATGCAGCAGGCTTGGTGGGGAATGGTTGCGTGGGAGAATACCACTCGCCCGGCACATCGCCCTTCGCCACAGGCCGCTCTTCAAACGGCCAGATCGGTTTTCCCGTCTCGCGATTTAATACGTACAGAAACGCCTGCTTGGTAGGTTGCGCGACGGCCTTCACCACCTGGCCGTTTACGTTGATGTCGGCCAGAATCGGAGGGCACGGATTGTCCATGTCCCAGATGCCATGATGAACATACTGGTAGTACCATTTCATCTTTCCGGTGTGGAGATCCACCGCCACCAGGCTCTCGCCATAGAGATCGTTTCCCGGGCGATGGCCCCCGTAGTAGTCTCCGGTTGGCAACTCGACTCCCAAATAGACTGTCCCGAGCTGCTCGTCGATCGCGCTTTGCCCCCACGAGCCGGTGTTGCCGGTGTACGACCAGGAATCTTCCAGCCAAGTATCGAGTCCGGGCTCACCAGGCTTGGGAATCGTGTGGAACGTCCACAGCCGCTTGCCGGTCTTCACATCGAATCCGCGAACGTAGCCCTTCACGTTGGTTTTACTGATGGGCACGCCGCCGGGTTTGTGCGCCGCTCCTACCACGACCACGTCCTGCGCGATCATCGGCGCCGAATGTAGCCCGATATCCGGACTTAAGGGATCGATCGTCTGATCGTCGTCTTCTTTCAGATCGACGATGCCGTCCTTTCCGAACGCAGCGATGCGCTGGCCCGTTTTGGCGTTTAATTCGACCATGCGGTAGCCAGGCGTTACGTAGACGATGCGTTCGTCGTTGCCGTTTGCCCAGTAGGCGAGTCCGCGCCCGGAAAGCTGCCTGGGAGCGGCCGCGCCGCGCTGGCCTTCGTTTTCGCTGTGGGTCCAGAGGAGCTCGCCTGTGGCCGCGTCGAGCGCCACCACGGCTCGCCGCGTTCCCGCGGTCGCGTACAACACGCCTTTGACCATCAGAGGCGTTCCTTCGAGATTATTCTCGGTGCGCGGGCCGAGATTGTCGGTCTTGAATCGCCACGCCAGCTCGAGCCGGTTGAAGTTGCTCGCATTGATTTGATCCAGCGGCGAATAGCGGCTGTTGCCGAGATCGCCTCCGTAGGTGGGCCATTCTCCGTTTTTGGCTCCTTGCTGTCCTCTGACGGGAGAGATGACCAGAACCAGCACGCACGCAGCCAGCGTCATTGCACGTGGAATCAGCATTCGCATTCAGCCTCCTTGAGCGCCCCTCACATCGGCGCGGGACCGCGCACTCGCGACAAAGCCGCCTCCTCCAGCCGCGCCGGGCAGGGAGTCGGCGGAGCTACTATGTCAGGGGATTATATATCAAATCTCGCCTGAGACCCAGCGCCGATTCATGGTATTCTCAAATAAGTTCTGGTAGAGGAGCGAGGGCCATCAGTAGCCGGGCGCGCGGTTCCGTCAAATTCGGAGCGTCTAGCGAAAGGGGCGGCCTCGCCGAAATCGGGCGGCGGAGTTGACCGCCGGTTCGATTGGTGAGCAAGGCTAATACCTGCTCACTGTCATCCGGTTTGAAACGGATGGAGCGCTATCGGGAAGCCTTCCTAGCTGGTTTCCAGCCGCGCTTTTACCCACATTTTCGTTTATGGACGTCTTTGAACTGACGCGCGCGCTGGTGGATATCGACTCGGTTACTCCGAACGAGGAGGCTGTAGGTCTGTATCTTCACGACCGCCTGTCTCATCTCGCTGCGACCACGGGTGGGCGCGTCGAGCGGATGGATGTGGAGCCGCACCGCTTCAACGTGCTCGCTACTTGGGATCGGCCGGTGGTAACGTTTTCGACGCACATGGACACAGTTCCGCCGTTTATTCCATCGCGCGACGATGGCGAGTGGATCTGGGGACGCGGAGCCTGCGACACCAAAGACATCATAGCCGCGATGATTCGCGCCGTTGAGGATCTGCTTGCGGAGGGCGCCCGCGGGCTGGCGCTGCTGTTCGTGGTTGGCGAGGAGCGCAACAGCGCGGGGGCGTACCGGGCGGCGCAAGAATCGCGCGGAAGCCGTTATCTTGTGAACGGCGAGCCGACGGAAAACAAGCTCGCGCTGGGCTCCAAAGGAGCGCTGCGCTACGAGATTTCGGCCGGCGGCAAGATGGCGCACTCGGCTTATCCAGAACTGGGTGAGTCGGCGATCGAGAAGCTGTTGGACGCGCTCCAGCGCGTGCGTGGGATCGAGCTTCCACGCGACCCGGTGCTCGGCCAAAGCACACTGAATATCGGGACCATTCAGGGTGGGCGGGCGCCGAATGTAATTCCGGATCAGGCGATGGCGGAAGTATTCGTCCGGCTGGTGGATTCGGGCGATGCCACTCGCAAGGAGATCGAACACGCTGTGGCGGGTTTGGGCGAGGCGCGCGAAATTTTGTGCCTTCCGGCGCTGCGCCTCGATTCGGCGCATATCTTCAAAGGCGCGGGAATCGAAACCACCGTGGTGTCGTTCACCACAGACATTCCCGCCTTCGGCCGCGCCTGGGGCGAGCCCCTGCTCATCGGACCGGGAACGATTCATTTGGCCCATACAGCCGAGGAACGCGTGCGCAAAGCGGAAATTTTGGAAGCAGTGGAGATTTACAAAGGAATAGCGAGGCAATTGATGCGGCAATGAGTGAAATGTTTCGAGTCGCGATCACGGGCGCCACCGGCGCCGTGGGCAGAGAATTTGTGCGGTGCCTGGAAGAGCGCCGTTTTCCGCTATCCGATCTGCGCTTATTGGCGTCGGGGCGATCCCGAGGCAAAAAGATCGCGTTCAACGGAAGCGAGATCGAAGTGGAGGAGTTGTGCGAGGACAGATTTCGCGGCGTGGACATCGCCTTCTTTAGCGCCGGAGGAAGCATTTCTAAAAAATTCGCACCGGCCGCGGTCGAGGCCGGCGCCGTGGTGGTGGATAACTCCTCCGCGTTCCGAATGGATGCGGGCGTCCCACTGGTAGTGCCGGAGATAAATCCCGAGGCCATCGCAACGCATCGGGGCATCATCGCCAACCCCAACTGTTCGACGATTATCGCGATTGTGCCGTTATGGCCGATTCACCAGCGCAATCCGATTCGGCGCATTATAGCTGCGACTTATCAGGCCGCCTCTGGTGGGGGCGCGGCGGCGATGGAGGAACTGGTCGAATCCACGCGTGCCTATCTGGACGATCGTGCCTACGCCCATACCGTGCTGCCGCACCCCTACGCTTTCAACCTTTTCAGCCACAATACGAAAATCGATCCCGAAACCGGCTACAACGAGGAAGAGACCAAGATGGCGCGTGAAACGCGCAAGATTTTCGGCGATACGAACATCCGCATCAGCGCGACCTGCGTTCGTGTGCCGGTCTTGCGTGCGCACTCCGAAGCGCTGACGATCGAATGCGAACGGCCGATCACGCCGGTGGAGGTGCGGGAGGCGCTCTGCGGCGCTGCTGGAGTGCGGATCGTCGACAACCCGGAGATCAACTATTTCCCCATGCCGAGGGATGCGTCCGGTCAGGACGACGTGCTGGTGGGACGTATTCGTCAGGATACGAGCGACCCCACCGGGAAATCCATCGCGATGTTCGTGGCGGGAGATCAGCTTTTGAAGGGCGCGGCGCTGAACGCTGTGCAGATCGCGGAAGTAATGGCCGAGCGGGGCTGGGTGAGACGATCGTGATCGTTATGAAGTTCGGCGGCACATCCGTCGAATCGGCATCGGCGATGGGGCGCGCGGCGGGTATTGTGCGCGAACGACTGGATCGCCATCCGGTGGTGGTGGTTTCGGCCATGGGCAAAACCACCAACAAGCTGCTCAGGCTGGGCCGCCAAGCTATATCCGGCGAATTCGCGTGCGCGCTGGCGGAGTTGGGAGAACTGCGCGAGTTTCATCTTCGCGAGGCTTCCGGACTGGATGTCGATTCTCAAATAGACGCGCACTTCACTCAGCTCGCCGATCTCGTGAAAGGGTTGGCAGTGATCGGCGAGCTTACGCCGCGCGCCACCGATGCGCTCTCAGCCTATGGCGAGCGCCTTTCGAGCCTCATCGTCGCCGCGCATTTCCGCAAGGCCGGCATCGCGACAATCCATATGGACGCGCGCAACCTCATTGTCACCGACGGCCGCCATACGCAGGCCGCGCCCTTGTTCGCCGAAACCAATGCGCGTCTGGCGAACTGCATTCCCGAGTTTGCCAAAACGCATGTGCCCGTAATGGGCGGCTTTATCGGCTCTACTGTGGACGGCGTCACGACGACGCTGGGCCGCGGCGGCTCGGATTACACCGCTGCGATCGTAGGGGCCGGCATCGGCGCGGAGGAGATTCAGATCTGGACCGACGTGGACGGGATGCTGACCGCCGATCCGACGATTCTTCCGGGCGCTCGCCGCGTCGAGGCTTGCTCGTTTGCCGAGGCGGCCGAGCTTGCCTATTTCGGCGCCAAAGTGCTGCATCCGGCGACCGTGTTGCCCGCCATCGAAAGAAACATTCCGGTCCGCATTCTGAATTCGCGCAGGCCGGAAGTCGGGGGCACGCTCATTGTATCGGACCCGCCGCCGTCGGCAAGTCCGATCCGGTCGATCGCGTGCAAGCGTAACATTGCCTTGATGAATATCGTTTCGTCGAGGATGCTGATGGCGCACGGCTTTCTGCGGCGTATTTTCGAGGTTTTCGACCGCTTTGAGACTTCCGTCGATATGCTGGCGACATCCGAAGTCAGCGTTTCGCTGACTATGGACAATACTCGCGCCCTCGCTGATATCCGCGAGGAGATCGAAAATTTTGCGGAAGTCGCGGTGGAGGAGCATCAGGCTATTGTATGTTTGGTTGGCGAGAACATCCGAGGTTGTCCGGAAGCCGGAGCGCGCGTCTTCGCGGCTTTGAATGGCGTGAAGACGCGGATGATCTCCCAGGGGGCCTCGCAGCTGAATATTAGCTTGGTAGTGGCGGAGGCGGACTTGCTCCAAGCGGTAGAATCGCTCCACACGGAATTCTTCCACTGACATATGCCTCAAAAGCTCGCCATCGTCGGTTACGGAAAAATGGGCAAGCTGATCGAGCAGCTTGCGCCGGAGTACGGATTCACCGTTAGAGCGCGCATCGATGTAAACGACGATTTCGCAGCCGCGTCGGGCTGCGACGTAGCAGTGGAGTTCACTTTGCCCGCCGCCGTGGCAAGCAACGTGGAGAAGCTCGCAGCCATGGGCGTGCCGGTCATTGTTGGCACGACAGGCTGGCTCAATCAATTGGACCAGGTGCGCGCGGCGGTAGAGCGGCACAAAACCGGCCTGGTATGGAGTCCAAATTTTTCCATCGGAGTAAATGTGTTCTTTCGTTTGGTGCGCGAGGCGGCGCACCTGCTCGAAAACGAGCCGCAGTACGGCGCGTGGGCCTGGGAGATTCATCATCACACCAAGAAGGATGCGCCTTCTGGGACGTTGCTTAAGCTGGTGGAAGAGATGAAAAACGCCGGCTATTCGCGGCCCGTTGATGCGAGCGCGAGCCGCGCCGGAGCGCATCCGGGAACGCACGAAGTCGGATTCGATTCCGCCGCCGACACCATTACTCTGCGCCACTCGGCGCGAAGCCGTGAAGGGTTCGCGCGCGGAGCTCTTAAGGCGGCGCAATGGCTGCCCGGAAAGCGCGGCATGTTCAAGTTTGAAGAAATTTTGTTCGAAGCGAGGTAAACCATGTTCACAGGATGCGGTACGGCGCTGGTCACTCCTTTCCGGAACGATTTGTCGCTCGATGAAGAGGCGCTGCGGCGCCTGGTCCGGCGTCAGATTGAAGGCGGCATCGATTTCCTGGTTCCTTGCGGAACCACCGGTGAAAGTCCGACGCTCTCGCGCGCCGAGCATTTGCGCGTAGTGGAGATCGCTCTCGAAGAGGCCAGGGGTAAAACGCCTATCGTAGCCGGGGCGGGCGGCTACAATACCGCCGAAGTGATCGAGCTCGCCAAGGAACTGCGCCACATGGGCGCGAACGGCATTCTTTCCGTCACGCCGTATTACAACAAGCCGACGCAGGAGGGCTTGTACCGGCACTTCAAGGCAATCGCCGAAGCGGTCCCGCTTCCTGTGATCGTTTACAGCGTTCAAGGCCGCACCGGGTGTAACGTCGAGCCTGCGACCATGCGCCGCTTGGCCGAGATCGATAATATCGTCGCGATCAAAGAAGCCTCGGGGAGCATCGGGCAGATGGCGCAGATGGCGCACGAGGTCCCCGAGCGCATCGACATCCTTTCCGGCGACGATGCCATTACGCTGCCGTTGATCGCGTTGGGCGGCCGCGGCGTAATTTCGGTAGTGTCGAACCAAATCCCCGGGGAGATGACTCAACTCGCGCATCTTGCGCTGTCCGGCGACTTTGCCGGCGCGCGCGCGGTGCAGCGCCGCTGGCTGCCTTTGATGGAGGTAAACTTTGTGGAGTCCAATCCGATTCCAGTAAAGGCGGCGATGGCGATGATGGGCCTGCTCGAGCCTGCGTGGCGGCTGCCGCTGTGTCCGCCCTCCGAAACAAATCGCAGCAAGATCGAGGCCACGCTGCAATCGGTGGGTTTATTGAGAAGCGTCCGGAGCACGCATGCCGACTGAGTCCTTGCAATGCGAAGTAGAAAGACTATTTGACGAAAAACCTGCGAGCTACAGCGAAGACCACTTCAGCCTGTTCGCTGAATTCAAGCAGGCGCTGAACCAAGGCGCGGTGCGGTCGGCCGAGCCAGATGCCTCCGCGCGCACGGGCTGGCGCGTAAATACATGGGTCAAAAAGGGCATCCTGCTGGGATTCCGCATGGGGTCGGTGGTGAATATGTCGCCCGATCCGGCCCGCGCTCCGATGCTCGACAAGTCCACGTGGCCGGTGAAGCGGCTCGGTCCTCAAGACGGCGTCCGCCTGGTGCCGGGCGGATCGAGCATTCGCGACGGATGCTACATCGGCAAAGGCGTGGTGTGCATGCCTCCGATGTACATCAACGTGGGAACGTGGATTGGGGAAGGCACAGTGATCGATTCGCACGCGCTGGTGGGAAGCTGCGCCCAGGTCGGCGCGAATTGCCATATTTCCGCGGCCGCACAGATCGGAGGCGTGCTGGAGCCGGTGGGCGCGATGCCCGTGATTGTCGAGGACGAAGTCGTAGTCGGCGGGAACTGCGGAATTTACGAAGGAACCGTGGTGAAGAGGCGTGCCGTGCTCGGTAGTGGGACGATTTTGACGCGCTCGACTCCGGTCTACGATATCGTCCGCGGCGAGGTCTACAAAGGGACTGAGGAAGAACCCCTGGTGATTCCCGAAGAAGCGGTGATCGTGGCCGGGTCGCGAGCGATCTCGCACGGTCCCGGCAAGGATTGGGGAATTTCGTTGTACACGCCGGTAATCGTGAAGTACCGCGACAGCAAGACGGACGCGCGGGTGCAGTTGGAAGATTTGTTGAGATAGCCGCGGCTAGTCGGCGTTCGAGCAGCGCCGTCGTCGTTGACATCCCGAACCCCACGGAGTATTTCTAAAGGGGAGCTAAAACATGAGCCATCCCTGGAAAATGGTCTTCTGTACATTCACGCTTTCCGCGGCGGTCCTCGGGCAGGGCGGCTCGGCCGCCGCTCAAGACATCCCGCGCATGGCCAACGGCAAGCCGGATTTCAGCGGAGTCTGGGATCACCCACGCGTCGCCGACGTCACCAAGGACGGGAAGAGCTGCGGCTCTTACACTGCGGGATGTTCGCAAAAAGGAAATGGCGACCTTTCCTTCACCTCGCAAGGCTTGGCGCAGTGGAAGGACCAAAACCGTTTTGATTATTCCGGCCACTGCCTGCCGTGGGGTTACACGCGCGCCTGGCAAGTGGAGTATCCAGTGGAAATTCTCCAGACGCCCAGCCGCATGGCTCTGCTTTTCGAATCGAACAACATTTTCCATGTCGTGTTCACCGATGGCCGCAAGCATCCCGAAAACCTGGAGCCAAACTGGATGGGCCATTCCATTGGCTGGTACGAAGGCGACACGTTGACGATCGACTCCGTCGGGTTTAACGGCAAGACTTGGATCGATACCATAGAGCACCCCTCCAGCGATGCGCTGCATGTAACGGAACGCTATTCTTTCACGGACGCCAATCACATCGCCTACGAAGTCACTTGGGAAGATCCCAAAACCTACGCCAAACCCATCAAGAACTCGCGCGTTTTCTCGCGGATGAAGCCGGGCCAGGAGCTGATGGAGTACTGGTGCATGGAGAACAATCGCGACCTGCCGCACTTGAGCAGGTGACCTCCCGATTATCGCTGAAGCACGCTATCGCTTTCCGTCCGCCTGAAGCGTCCGGAGATGATATCTTCGGTGAATGCCGCGAGATCGGGGTATCTATGTGGAAATTCCGATCCGCGCCGGAGTAGACGAAGTCTGGCGCCGTACTCAGTCTCCCGATCTCCACCAACAGTGGGATCTGCGATTTACCTCCATCGACTATTTACCGCGAGGCTCGGACGAAGAGCCTCAGCGATTTCGTTATTCCACTCGGCTCGGCTTCGGGCTAAGAATCGAAGGCGAGGGAGAGAGCACGGGAACGCGCGATGAGACGCTCGGGCGGCGCACCTCCGCGCTAAAATTCTGGTCCGCGGATCCAAAGTCGCTAATTGACGAAGGCTCCGGATTTTGGCAGTACATTCCCACGGCCGACGGAGCGAGATTTATAACCTGGTACGACTATCGGACGCGCTTTGGAGCGGTTGGCCGGCTCGTCGACCGGTTGCTGTTCCGGCCATTGATTGGATGGGCGACGGCGTGGAGTTTTGATCGGCTTCGTCTCTGGATCGAGCGGGGCGTGCCGCCTGAATGTAGCAAGCGAATGGCGCACATTCACGCGCTGGCGCGCCTTGGAATCGCATTCGTGTGGCTGTGGCACGGGCTTGTGCCGAAGCTGTTGTTTGCAAACAGCGATGAGCGGGCGATGATGGCAGCCGTGGGACTGCGGCAAGACTTCGTGCCGGTGGTGGGCTGGATTGAGATCGGGTTGGCGGTCCTTACGGTTGGCCTTTGGCGCTGGAGACCTTGGTTTCTGCTGAATGTCATTGCGATGATAGGCGCGGTTATCCCCGTTATGTTGAAATCTCCGGGCTACGTAGCCGGCGCGTTTAACCCGGTCACGCTGAACGCGAGCGTGGCGCTGCTCGCGGCCGCCGGCTACATTTCCGCGGACCAAACGCCATCCGCCGCCCGCTGCCTTCGGCAAGCCTCGCGGAAGGCGCCATGAACTCCATTTACCAACGCGCGCTTGGCTCCGACTTCTTGCGGCTGCATCCCGAAGTCCAACGGCGATTCGGCTTCTCTAGCCAGGACAATACGGCGTGTATTGGGACCGGGGTGATGGACGAGATTTGGCATGGCCCGCTATACACGTTGCCTTTCTTGTATCTCGGCTCTTGGCGCCGCATCATGTTTCCGGAAACCGGCCGCAACGTGCCGTTCCAGATCGCGAATTACAGCTATTTGGACGCCTTCGGACGAGAGACAGTCACCTGGGTTCGCACGTTCCACACGAAGCGCCCCCGGCGCTTTGATGCCTACATGATCTATAGTGAGGGGCGACAACGAATTGTCGATTACCTTGGGACGCATCAACATCTGGCGGTGGATATCGATCTGTCAGTGGCCGCTAATGGCGGGTTGGCTCTGCGATCCGGCGCCCAGCGCTTTTACGAAGGACTGGTGGGGTTCTCGTTTCCGATGCTGTTTTCGGGCTTTGCGGAAGTTTGCGAATGGTATGACGAAACCAGTAAACGCTTTCAGATTGAAGTAGCGGTGAAAAACCGTACCTGGGGTCCGCTGTTCGGCTACAAAGGTGGCTTTCAGGTGGAATGGACCCGCGCATCGGATCTGCCGGAAGCGCTGCGACCGCGACGAACCGAACGCCGAGAGTAGCCGACCCTGCCCGCATTTGTGCAGGCATGCGGGCGCGCCGCGCGGGTTATTGCTTCGTCGTGCCTTCCGACCCCGGACCGGACCCGCCGGAGAACAGCTCCTTGCCGTCAGGCAGTATAATGGAACGGCCGTTGCCCACGTTTTCGCCGTTTTTGGCGCGAAAACCGCTGATTTTGACTTGCGTGCCGCTGGGAATCGCGTCCTTTTTCCAGCCGAGCCTGAAAAGAGCGTTGGGCGCTCCAAGCTCGAAATGCCAGTTGACCGTTTTTCCGTCGGCATCCTTCACATCGACGTAGATCCAGGCGTGCGGATTCACCCAGTCGACCTTGGTCACGGTTCCGCGCACTTCCACGGGCTGATTCACGTCGAATTCCGCCGCGAAAGCGTGGTGGGCGAAAACAGGCGCCGCTCCGCCGATCAAGCCGATTAACGCCGCGATCTCAATCCGTCCCAGCATAAATTTCCTCCGTTTACTTCGACGCCCCAGGCGGATTTCCGAAAATATTCACCAGCGTCTGGCTTCCCTCGGCGCAGGCGAACTCCATCGACTGGACGCCCTTCGGAACCCTGGTGAAATAGCCCGCCGTTGTCCACGGTTTTGTGAACAATTCGGGATCGTCGATCGTCGCCTCGTAGTCGATCGTGTTGGCGTCCGCGATGGTGAACCGCTCGCTTATGTGCAGGCGGTCGCTCAAATAGGGGATCTCGCGCGAATACGCCACATGTCCATTGAAGTTTGTCGTGTCTACCACGAGCGTGTTGCCTTCCCATCGGCCAATGGAATCGCCCATGAACAACCGGATATTGGGCCCCAGGTGCGGCCTTCCGTCCAAATGAACGATCCGGCTGGTGTGGTTGTAGTCGTATGCGATCATCACTTCGCCGGCGCGCTGCAGGAACTGATACGGATTGTTGCCGTCCTCGCCCTGAAACAGACCGGGCAAAGCGCAGCGCGCGTTCAGTTCCACGTGGCGCAGATCGGCGGCGGGATTCATGTGGAGAAGAAATTCGCGGCGCTTCGCGTCCTCTCCCGGCTTCCAGGGAAGTTTCTTGTCGGGCGGATCGACGATGCCCGTCCGCCGCTGCTGCCGCGCTTGACCGGCGCGCAAAACCTGGCCGCCTTGCCCAAAAATTCCCGGATACGGGCCGAGTCCATCGCCGCGATTGGAAACCGACAGCGGATTCTTCGAGCTCGGGTCGATGGGGTTCTCCGGCGGGCTCGCCTCCAATCCGACCACACCGTTGCGGGTATACATTCCCTGAAGATCGGGCTGCCCGTCGGGCGTGCGCGACGGCGTCCATGGTTCGGTCGCCGCTTGGCCGAAGAGCGAGGCCGCCGCTAAAAGCAAAGTCGTGAGTTGCCGGCTGAGCATGGCTATTTTTTAAAAGGCGCGTTCTTGAAACGGTCTTCCTGAAGATAGTAAACGCACTCGTATTCGAGCAAGCGCGCGTTGTGCTCCACGCGCCGGTACAGAGGCATGGCGATTTTCCAGGGCTTGGTGAACACTTTCGGATCCTCAATCGTGGCCTCATAGAGGATATGGTCGGAATCGCGAAGCGAGTAGCGCTCCACTACATGCAAAGCGTCGCTATGGAAGTTGCCGGCATGATCGAACCAAGTTTGGTCGTTGAAATTTTTCACGTCGACCACGAGGGTCGCGCCTTCCCACCGGCCGCGAGAATCGCCCATCCACGCGTCGGGCAAGCCATCGGGGTGATCGCTTCCGTCCATCGGGATCACTCGCAGCGCGTGCGCGAACTCGTAGGAAATGGCGACTTTGGCCGGCGTTTGGACGATCTCAAACGGATAGGGCATGTAGTTCGCCCGCGGCACGCCAGGGAGGAAACAGTTAGCCGCGGAGGGATCGGCAGTCGCCCGTTTGGCGTAGTTGTCTTTCTTTTTCGCCGCGGCCCAAGGCTGATACGGAATGTCGCTGCCCTCCACAACGCCTTCACCCGGAGGCTCGCCTAAGAGGCCCGTATGGTCCTGAATGTCCCACGCGGCCGTATTCAGAGCCTGCCAAACACCGCTGAAGTCGGGCTTAGGTCCGGCGCGAGGGCGTACGGGCTGCCCCACCGCTGCGACTCCCATGATGAGCAACGCCAGTTCCCTCATTCGCAAGACCGATTATTAGCAAATGAGCGCGTGGTGTCAATCGGGTTCGCGCGGCTGATGCTTGGCATATAATCCAATCTTGCGATCCGTATGACCGAGTGAATTCGTATGCATATTCGAGGGGAAGTGGAGTGGCTGAAATTGGCGGCAGCTGGATTCGCCTACGCTTTTCTTCAAGCGGCATTGCGCTCCGACGATGAGGCGGATCTTGTCAAAAGGCTGCGATCTCGCGACCCGCGTGTGATGTCGATCCTGTACGACCGCTACGGCAGGCTCGCATACTCGCTCATTCTTCGGGTGGTCCGCGACGGGTCGGCGGCGGAGGATCTGGTCCAGGAAACTTTTCTGCGGATCTGGAACCGCGCGCATTCGTTCGACGACCGCCGGGGCGCGCTGGGACCGTGGATTCTCGCCGTGGCACGCAATCGGGCGATCGATCATGTGCGGTCGAGAGACGGCCGGATGGCCGCCAGCGCGGTGGATCTGGACCGGATGGAAAACTCATCTTTGTTTGCGAAGCTTGAGGACAGGGCGGTTTCCATCGATCGGTCGCGGCGTTTGCAATCGGCCGTCAAGAAATTGACGCCTCACCAGCGAACCGTAATCGAGTTGGCTTATTATGAAGGGCTTTCACAGACCGAAATGGCGGAGCGGCTGAATCAACCCCTAGGCACCGTGAAAACCTGGGTGCGTACGGCGCTCAAAGCTCTCCGGGAGGAGCTCACGGAGGCGGTCGTTGCATGATCTGCGAGGAATTGAAGGATGCCTTCGAGCTCTACTCGATCGGTCTTGCCGAAGAGGAAGAGAGGAGCGAAATCGAAGCGCACCTGGCGCGAGGCTGCGAAACCTGCCGCAAGAACCTCAGCGAAGCCCTCGCCGTCAATGCCCTGATGCTTGCGTCGGCGCCGGACGCCAAACCTCCCGCGCGATTGAAGCGCCGCATCATGGCCGGATTCGGGGTCGAGCGGGCGGGATGGGGATGGCTGGGAGCGCTGGCGGCCGCCTGCATCGCGGCGCTGGCCGTGTGGCTTAGCCTACAGGAGCGCCATCGCACGGCGGAGCTGGTGGAAGCGCGCCAAAGTCTCATTCAGACCGTCGCCGAGCGCGACCGCCTGCAGCGGGCCTTGAGCTTTCTCAATCAGCCCGAAACCGAGCAGGTGAATTTCGGAAAGGGGCAGCCTCGTCCGCCACGCGGAAGCGTCTTCGTGAATCCGAGGCTTGGCGTACTTTTGATCGCGGGAAATCTTCCCCCGCTGGCGACAGGCAAAACGTACCAGATGTGGGTGATCCCGAAGGGAGGCGCGCCGCGGTCCGCGGGGCTGTTCCAGTCGGCGGCGGATGGCTCGGCTTTGCATGTGCTGTCGGGACCGGTGGACGCAGCATCGCTGGGAGCGGTGGCGGTCTCGGTTGAGCCGCAAGCGGGCTCCCAGGCGCCGACGACGACGCCGATCATTGTAGCGATGCTGTGAGCCGCGACATGCTCATGCGCCACGTCATCGCCGGAGCCGCGGGACACATCGATCACGGCAAGACAGCGCTGGTCAAAGCCCTCACCGGCATCGATACCGATCGCCTGGAAGAGGAAAAGCGCCGTGGAATCTCCATCGACCTCGGATTCGCGCACCTCGATCTGAACTCAAATCTGCGCCTGGGACTTGTCGATGTCCCCGGCCACGAGCGCTTCATCAAGAATATGCTTGCCGGCGCCTCGGGAATCGATCTGGCGATGTTGGTGGTCGCGGCCGAGGAATCCATCAAGCCGCAAACCCGCGAGCATTTCGATATCTGTCGAATGTTGGGAATCCAGAAAGGCGTGATCGCGTTGACCAAATGCGACCTGGTCGATCCGGAGATCGTGGATCTGGTTCGGCTGGAAATGGAGGAATTCGTCGCCGGGTCATTCCTGGAAGGCGCTGCAATCGTCCCCGTCAGCGCGATAACCGGCGCGGGTTTAGATCGATTACGGAGCGCGCTCGAAGTTGCCGCGATCTCCACTGCCACAAAGGATTCTTCGCGCCACGCGCGGCTTCCCATCGACAGGAGTTTTTCTTTGCGCGGGCATGGAACGGTGACGACGGGCACGCTCATGGCGGGAAGCATCGCGGTTGAGGACGAGTTGGAACTCTACCCTGGCGGCGCAAAAGTCCGCGTGCGCGGCCTACAGGTACACGGCAAACCGGTGGAGCGTGCGTTTGCGGGAGAGAGGACCGCCCTCAACCTGGCGGGAATTGACGCCGCCGAAGTCCGTCGCGGTATGATCCTGGCGCCGCCGGAGGTGTTTCGAACCGCTTCGCGGATCGATTGCCTCATCGAGCTTTTGCCCGGTGCGCCGCCTCTGAAGCACCGAGCTCCGGTCCACTTTCACGCTGGCACGGCTGCTGTGGAGGCGGAAGCGCGCCTGATCGATGCTCTCGATCCTGTATGTCCGGGAACGAAAACGCGCGTGCGCTTTCGGCTGCGCGATCCTCTTCTGCTTCTTCCCGGCGATCGCTTCATTGTGAGAATGTTTTCGCCTGTAACGACCATCGGCGGCGGCCTGGTGTTGGATATCGATCCGCCGCCCCGGCTCCGGCGCATCCTGTTAGCGGCAAGGCTGCAACGGCTGGAGCAAGGTTCGCCCTCCGAGCGCGTGCTCACGCTTGTAGAAGACGCGAGAAATGGATTGAGCGCCGCGGACCTCGTGGCGAAGACCGCGTATCTCGCGTCCGAAATTCGCACGATAGCCTCCGGCCCGGCATTTCTATACCTTGCGCCGCCGCACGATTGGCTGGTCACGCGCGCCTGGGGGGAAAAGAAAGTAACACGATTGCGCGACAGCCTCGCCGAATACCACCGTTCGAATCCGCTCAAGCCAGGCTGTCCCAAGGAGGAGTTGCGTGGGCGCGAATTGGATGGAGCGCCGCCCTTTCTCCTGGAAAGCTTGTCGGCACAGGCGAAAGACATCGTCGTGGAGGGTGAAATCGTCAGATTGAGCTCGCACCGCATCGCGCTTAAGCAAGACGAAGAGTTGGCTCTGGTCAGAATGGAGCGCACCTTCGCGGATGCGGGTTTGACGACGCCTTCCGTCCCGGAGGTACTGGCGAAATCCGGAATCGAGCCGGCGCGCGCTCGCACGCTTCTTCAAATGCTGATTCGCAATAAGAAACTGGTGCGCGTGAGTGACGATCTGGTTTATCACGCATCGGCCATCGACCGCCTGCGGCAGACGCTCGCCGCTCGGAGGAACGCTCGCTTCAGCGTCGGAGATTTCAAGGAGTGGACCGGCGTCTCGCGAAAATATGCGATTCCGCTGCTCGAATTTCTGGATCGCGAGCACGTTACTAGGCGTGAGGGCGACCAGCGGATCGTATCCTAAACTGAAGACGATGGCCACGGCCCTGCTCGCCGACCCCATTTACAAACAGCACGACACCGGCCAAGGGCATCCCGAGACCCCCGAGCGGTACGACGCGGTGATGCGCGCGCTGGAGCAAGCGGGACTCTCGAAATCGCTTCGCCGCGTGGAAGCGCGCGCGGCCACGGAAGAGGAGATTGCGCTGTGCCACAGCCGCGATTACATCTACGACGTGAAGCGCGAGATCGCGGCAGTGCCTTCCGGGACCGTGCGCGAGCTGAGCACCGGCGATACCGAGGTGAGCAGCCGGTCTTTCGAGGTCGCTATTCGGGCAACCGGTGGAATTCTGAGCGCGGTGGACGCGGTGATAGAGCGCGCTGCCTCAAACGCGTTCTGCGCCGTGCGTCCGCCAGGCCATCACGCGCGCCCCGAGCAGGGAATGGGATTTTGCATTTTCAATCACATCGCCATCGCTGCGCGTTACGCCCAAAAGAAACACGGAGTGGATCGAGTGCTGATCGCCGATTGGGACGTGCATCACGGCAACGGGACGCAGGATATCTTCTACAAGGACGGCTCGGTGTTGTTTTTCAGCACGCATCAGTCGCCCTGGTATCCGGGAACGGGCGCGGCCGGAGAAACGGGAGAAGGCAAGGGGAAAGGCTGCATTATGAACTGCCCCTTCCCGGCCGGCGCCGGACGCGAGGAGATTCTGTCCGCATTCCGCACACGGCTTGCGCCAGCCGCCGATGTGTTCAAACCGGCTCTGGTGTTGCTTTCCGCGGGGTTCGATTCCCGCAAGGGCGATCCTTTGGGCCGGTTCACGCTCTCAGACGCCGATTTCGCGGAGCTAACCCAAATTGCGCGTGAAATCGCGGACAAGCACGCGCAAGGCCGGCTCGTTTCGATTCTTGAAGGCGGGTACAATCTTGCCGGGTTGGCCGCCGCCGTCACGGCTCATGTGTGGGCCTTAAGCGAGCGCTGAGGTTCGGTTCCATTGGATAGCGCC
This sequence comes from Bryobacteraceae bacterium, assembly GCA_036557165.1. Classification (GTDB taxonomy): domain Bacteria; phylum Acidobacteriota; class Terriglobia; order Bryobacterales; family Bryobacteraceae; genus Palsa-187. Next base: position 157,042 of record DATBIA010000056.1, on the reverse strand, counting down.
TTCGACTGGATCGCGGTTCACAACTACGCGGCCTATGCCGTCCTTCCATTGCTGTTAATGGCCGGGATCGTGGGGCTTCCCATTCCGGATGAAACATTGCTGGTGTTTTACGGCGCGCTGATTGCGCGCGGCGTTCTCCGGCCCGAGATCGCCGGTATCGTCGCGCTGGGTGGCAGTTGGTGCGGGATCACGATCAGCTATCTCCTCGGACGGACCCTCGGGATCGGGTTTGTGCATCGCTTCGGCAAATCTTTCCACCTTACCGAGGAGCGCCTGGCGCGGGTCCACCAATGGTTCGACCGCCTGGGGCACTGGGCTTTGTTCGTGGGGTATTTCATCGCCGGTGTCCGCCACTTCACCGCCATTGTCGCCGGCACGTCCAGGCTGGAATACCGCTCATTTGCCATGTACGCCTATTCGGGCGGCGCGCTCTGGGTCGCGAGCTTCCTCACTCTCGGCTACTTCGTCGGCGATAACTGGAGGCAGATCGACCAATTAGTGCATCGATACATCCTCTATGGATCTCTGGTCCTGATCGCCGCCGTGGCTCTGTACCTGATTTGGTGGCGCCCTTGGAAAAAGGCTTGATTAATTATTTGGCCGGCGCGGCCGTAGGATCGTTTTCCCCGTGCGAGGAGTATTGGGGCTGCGGAGGATTCAAAACGATTTCAATCGTCTTCTCCTCGTCGCGTACCTCGAAAGTGTTGCCGAAGGTCTGATAGTTTTTGGCGATCACCTGGACTTGAACCTTACCTTGAGGAATTTCGGGGATTTTCGCCATTCCTTCCTGTGAGGTGCGCATCTCCCAAGACGTCTTGGATCGTTTTATTTTGATCAGCCGATCGGGCACGAATCTGACAATCACAGACGCGTTACCTACGGGCTTGCCTTCCGTGTTGGTGACATGAATCTGCAACTTGGTCTGATCCGCCGCCTTGGCGGGCAGCACCCCAACGGACAACAAGGCCGAAAGGAGGGCAACGTACAACTTCTTCATACTGCGATTATCCCTCACGCGTCCCCAGTGGCGCGGTCTTATTATTGATCCATATATGGAAATCCAGACGCCTCGGCTGCGGCTGCGCCCCTGGATCGGTGATGACTTCGAGCCGTTGGCGGCAATGTGTGCCGACCCCCGCGTCATGGAATTCTTTCCCTCGATCTTCTCGCGGGAGGAAACCGAGGCAATGTGGAGGCGCATCCATGACCACTTCGCGCGCTACGGCTTCGGTCCCTGGGCCATGGAGGTAGACGGAGAATTCGCGGGCTCGCTGGGGCTCAATTGGATTCGATTTGAGACGCACTTCACCCCCTGCGTCGAGATCGGCTATCGGTTGCGGCCTGAATTTTGGGGTCGAGGCCTTGCAACCGAGGGCGCCCAGGCAGCGTTACGGTACGGCTTTGAACGCCTGGAGCTTCGGGAAATAGTTGCATTTACATTACCAGGCAACAACAGATCGCGCCGCGTCATGGAGAAGATCGGGCTCGTTTTCTCGGAGGAGTTCGACCATCCGCTTATCGGAGACGGTCATACCATGAGGCGGCAGGTGCTTTATCGGATCTCACGGAGCGCCTGGGAAGTTGGGCCATCGGTTTTGGAGATGAGATAAACTTCTCATTCATGCACCACGTTTCAAGAATCGATGAAGCCGCCGCGGACACGCCTCGCGGCTATGAACGGCACAGCTCCGGGTTCCGGCGCTCCACTTACGTCCATCGCGCCATGGGCTCGGTCCACATGGGCGCGGGAGTTTGCTTTCTCGATCCAAACGGACACATCGAAAGGCATCTCCATTCGTTTGAGGAGAGCTTCTACGTTCTCGAAGGCAGCATCGTGGTCGAAGCTGGAGAGACGAGCCAGGAACTATCCGCCGGCGATTTTGGGCTGATGCCTACCGGGCTTCCCCACTCGTGGCGCAACGCCGGAGGCAACCGGGCGCGGTGGCTGGAAATGCAAGCGCCCCAGCCCAGACCGGCCGACTATGGGAAAGACACATGGTTTTCGCCGAAAGCAGGCACGGCGGAAGGCGTCCTACTCTCGGGCCATTTCGACGAATCGCAGTTGCCGCGCCCTGGCGCGCCCTCGCAAATGGAGGGTTTTAATCCAACCTCCGGCGTCGCGATCAAGATGTTTGTCGATCGATCCTTCGGCGCCATTCATCAGTCGCTTTTCTTGATTCAATATTTAACTGGCGCGAAAATCGATCCGCACGACCACACGTTCGAAGAATCGTACCTGATTCTCAGCGGGCGAACTCGCGCCGTGGCGGACGGCCAGGCTTACGATCTGGGTCCCGGCGACGTGATTTGGACTAGCGTGGGCTGCATTCACACTTTCGAGAACGTAGGCGCGGAGCCGGTAAGATGGCTCGAGACCCAGGCGCCTCTGCCGCCCGCCAAAGAAATTTTCCGATTCGAGCGCGATTGGGCTCATCTGAACGAGAGCGCGCTTCAAATGAAACAGTAAAGGAACGCTATGTTGTCAGACCAGCAAACCGGCGCTGCCGCCGCTCGGACGCGACCCTTCACCGGCCAGGAGTTTATCGAAAGCCTTCGCGATGGCCGCGAAATTTGGATCTATGGCGAGCGAGTAAAGGACGTGACGACGCATCCCGCGTTCCGCAACACGGTCCGTATGCTCGCGCGCCTGTACGACGCGCTGCATGGCGAGCGCAAAGCCGTTCTTTGCGCCGAAACGGACACCGGAAACGGCGGCTACACGCACAAATTTTATAAAGCCTCGCGCAACGCGGAAGAGTTGGTGGCGGCGCGCGACGCAGTGGCGGAATGGGCGCGGGTGACGTATGGCTGGATGGGACGCAGCCCGGATTATAAAGCCGCCTTCCTGGCCACGCTCGGCGCCAACTCCGATTTCTATGAGCCGTTTCAGGAAAATGCGCGGCGCTGGTACAAGAAGGTGCAGGAAGAAAACACCTTCGTGAATCACGCTATCGTGAATCCTCCTGTGGACCGCAACAAGGAGTTATCGGAGGTCCGCGACGTGTATATGCACGTCGAAAAGGAAACCGATGGCGGGCTGATCGTCAGCGGGGCGAAGGTGGTCGCCACCACCTCCGCGCTCACGCACTACAATTTCATCGCGAACAATGGCGCGCTGCCGATCAAGACCAAGGATTTCGCTTTCGTATGCATCGTACCCACGGATGCGCCGGGTATGAAGCTGTTCTGCCGCCCGTCCTACGAAATGAACGCGGCGGCCACGGGCAGCCCATTCGATTATCCGCTTTCGAGCCGCCTGGATGAAAACGACTCGATCATAGTTTTCGACAAAGTTTTCGTTCCTTGGGAGAACGTATTCGCTTACGGCGATATCGACAAGGTGAATAACTTCTTCCCGCGCTCCGGATTTCTTCCACGATTCATGTTCCACGGCTGCATCAGGCTCGCCGTGAAGCTCGACTTCATCTCGGGCCTGCTCCTAAAGGGCGTGGAGGCCACCGGCGCGAAAGATTTCCGGGGCGTTCAGGCTCAGGTGGGCGAAGTGCTGGCGTGGCGCAACCTGTTTTGGGGCTTAACCGACGCAATGGCCCGGACAACGGTTCCGTGGACGCCCGGCTATGTTTTGCCTAACCTCGACTACGGGCTGGCCTATCGAGTGGCCGCCAGCACGCTCTATCCGCGGCTGAAGGAGATTATCGAGAACGTGCTGGCCAGCGCGTTGATCTATCTACCTTCGCACGCTGTCGATTTTCAAAATCCCGAAATCCGGCCATACCTGGAGCAGTACGTACGCGGCTCGAACGGCTATTCGGCTGTCGATCGCGTGAAGTTGATGAAGCTGATTTGGGACGCCGTCGGGGCCGAGTTCGGCGGACGCCACGAGCTCTATGAGCGCAATTATTTCGGCAATCATGAAAGCATCCGTTTTGAGACGCTGATGGTGGCCGACGCGCTCGGGCAATCCGCGAAATACAAGGGTTTCGCGGAGCAGTGCATGGCCGAATACGATCTTGACGGCTGGAAGGCCTCGGATTTGATCAATCCGGACGACGTGAACATCGTGATGAAGAAGAAGTCCAAGCCAGCCGTGGAATGACCGCAAGACTCAGACTGCGACCAGCCGCAACTCCGGAGCAATTCGCCTGAGATCGTCCACGTCGCCGGTGACAACGGCCTGACCGGCCCGCTTTGCGCAGACCACCACGTGAGCATCCACGATATCGGCTGTCCCCGTTCGCGCCAATAACAGGCCGACAGCAGTCGCGTCCGATCTGTTGAGATCGATGACGTCTGTGCTCGTCTGTCGAATAAGCCTGGAAAGCCGAACCTGCTTCGCGGGGTTGCGAATGGCCTGGGCGAGGGCCGTCGCGGGTATGGTGACGCGCATATTGCGTTCGGCCGCGCGAGCCAGGAGCGAAATTACTCGGCGGTCGTTTCGATCCAATGCGATCAACCCGCCCGCGTCGAGAGTAATGCCGCTCAAGCGGCCTTCCGCTTTCTGGGGCTCCCCTTCCGGGCTTGCGGCGAGAGAAGCGCGTTCGCCCACGCGCGCTCCTTTAGAGTGAGGGCTCCGCCGGTTTGCCGCAGCGCCTCTTCCAGCATCTCCCTCCAGCCTGCCGTGTCGTGAAGAGCGATTCCCACCGCGTGTTTCACGAAGGCGGAGACGTTGTCCACTTTGCCGGCCGTCACCAGCGCGCGGATCTCTTCCACCTGTTCGCGGGGAAGTGTGATAGTGATCTTGGCGGTTGCCATACCGAGTACCATACCATGTCGAGCGACCGGTCGCGACGTACGTGAGGCGTCCACTCATTCCACGGTCGCAACACGTTCTGGCAGAAATACGCTTGCCTGGGATTCTCGGTTGGCCTTATGAGCCTGGAGCGGATTCTTTACGCTCAGGAAGGGGAATTGAAGAAAGTCCTTGTCGGCCGTGACGATCTCGGGCACGCCGTGCTCGCGCATCAGCGTAGCTGTATGAATATCGTGAAATAGATTTCCCGCCGCCGCCGGGCCGATCTCCTGCACAACGGTTCTCAAAACCGCAAAATGCCGATCGGTGGCCGCCAGGATCGCGACCTCTTCAAGCTCGACGAATCCGGCGATGAAATCTAAAGCCTGCTTCGCGCTGAGGGGCTTGGCAAATACCCGCCAATGGGTGGAAACGCGCAGGAATTCATTAATAATGGGCCAGGAGAGGCACCATCCTGTCCTCACGCGAAGGTGATGTTGCAAAAATTCTCGGGCAATCTTGTGGAATGGGCTCGACCCATTCGCGGCGTGTAGGAGGATATTGGTGTCGATGAGAAATCTCATCTGCTTTCGCCTTCCATGGCTTCCCACAGCTGATCGCGATCGGCGATGTTCACGCGCGCTTCGCCCATATCGAACACCGGCAGCGTAGGCGTTCGCCGCTTGGGCGCCTGGGAACGCCGGATTCCCTCGGCAAGAAACTCATCGACCACGGCGGAAACAGTCTGGCCCCGTTCGGCCGCCAAGCGCTTGATTTCGGCAAGTCTGCGGTCATGCAGGATCAAAGTAGTACGCACCATATTACTTATCATACCACTTACGCGCCTAATCGTAGAGTTATTCGCGACCGGGATCGCTCGCTATACCGACAAATAGTCCGGCTTCAGCGGCCCGGTGCTATCACCCAGCTTGTCGATATGCACGCCCGCTTTGTCCAGAATCGTCAGCAGCAGATTCGCCATTGGAGTGTTCTCCGGGAAAGCCAAGTGCTGCCCGGTTTTGAACTGCCCTCCCAATTTGCCGGCGAGCAGGCAGGGGAGATCGGTGTGCCGATGCAGGTTGCCGTTGCCCATTCCGCCGCCATACAGGATCAGGCTGTGGTCGAGCAGCGATCCATCGCCGTCGGGAGTGGACTGAAGCTTCTGCAGAAAATAGCTGAGCAGCTCCACGTGATGCGTGTCGATTTTGGCTTTCTTCGCGATGATGTCGGGATCGTTGCGGTGATGGGACACGGCATGGTGCTGCTCCGGCACGCCGATGAAAGCGAAGGTGCGGGAGCTGAGCTCGCGCGCCAGGATCATGCTGAACACGCGTGTCACGTCGGCGCGGAACGCCAGCGTTTGCAGATCGAACATCGTTTTGACGTATTCGTCGAAGGAATCGGGCACGTCTACGGGCCGCTCCGGCAACTCGATCGTCTCGGCGCCTCCGGTTTCGGTGTTTTGAATGCGCTTCTCGATATCTCGGACGGAATCGAGATATTCATTGAGCTTGGTATGGTCCCCCGGACCCAGGCTTCCTGCGAGCGCGCTCACCTCTTCCGTCACTGAATCGAGAATGCTTCCCTCGTCCTTGAGTCGAGCCTGACGTTGGGCCGCGCTGCCTCCGTCGCCGAAGAGCCGCTCGAAAACCAGGCGCGGGTGCGATTCCGTGGGATTGGGCGTCGTAGGATTGCGCCAGGAAACGGTATTCACGTAGAAGCAATCGCCGGAATCGCAGGCCCCCTGGGTGGGAAAATCCACAGAAAGCTCCAACGACGCGAGGCGAGTGCCCTTGCCGATCTCCTGCGCGGCGATCTGGTCGGCCGTGGTGGCGAGCCGGACCTCCACGCCGGGCTTGGTCCGGTCGTAGGCGTGAACGCCCGTCAGCCACGCGGCCGAAGCTCGCGGATGATCGCCCGTGCCGTCGCCGAACGTGTCGGCCTGAAGGTGCGCCAAGTTCGTCAGGATGTTGATCTCGCCGCGCACGGGCTCCAGCGCCTTGAGAATCGGCGACAGTTCAAAGTTGGTGCCCGCCGCGGACGGGTTCCACTCCGCCTGGATGACGCCGTTGGAGATGTAGACAAAACCCAGCCGGGGCGGGGCTTTGGTGGACTTCGCCGAAAGAGCGGGGACCATCGCGTCCAGCAGCGGCAGCGCGACGGCAGCGCCCATGCCCCTGAGGAACGTCCGCCGGGGCAATGCTTTTTTCGTGATGAACGTCATTTCAATTCTCCGTTGGCTTTCTCTCTACGTGATCGACCACCAAAACTTGCACCGTCACCTTTTGCGGCCGCAACTTCAAGCCGAGCTGCTCTTGCACGGCGGTGAAGAGCGATGGCGTGTCCCCCGTGGCTTGCCGGGTCTGATCGTCCGGCGTCCACTGCAAATTCAGGTCGAACGCCCCGCTTAGTCCCGTCATGTCCTCGACGGGTTGACGCAATTGTCGCGCGAAGAAATCCGCGACCTGCTGCATAGAGGCGTCTTTCGCCGTCATCTTTCCGCCCTCGGCGTTCGATGAGAAATTCATCGAGCTGTGCGCTTCCGCGGGCATGGGATGGGACGTTGGGGGATTCTTGCTTGGGACGAGTGCATAGCCCGAAATTTGCTTCGGTTCGCGATGCGTCGTCAGCCCGAATCGGTCCGCCAGCAGCGACTGGAGCATGAGTTCGAAGTCTTTTCCCCGCATGGGTACTGGCGACTTGGCCTGAACGTCAAATCGCTCCGAATCGAGCCAATCCGGGGCGGAAAGCGCATAGTCGTTAATATCGTAGGCGAACTCAATCATCTGCTTCAACGAGACGTTCTCCGCTCGCCAGCCGCCGTCGTTCGTATTCGACGAGGAGTGGTAACTCCCGGAATCGTTCGGCTTAATGGAAGCCACTTCAAACGATTGCGCGATAAGGGCGCCCGGCAGCGCCAACCATGCAAGCCGCGCTACGAGCTTCACTGCGCCTCCCTCATCTGAAACGGCGTGCTCTTCACCACGCCAAGCACCAGCGACGCAAAACTGTAATTCTGTTTCGACGCCTCTTCCACCGCCGCGCGGACCGCGGGCTCGTCGTAGTACTGCAGATTGCGACCAATGGCGTACATCATCAACTTCCCGGCGACGGTGCTCACGAACTCATCCGGGCGGCGGAGCAGAGCCTTTTTGAGGCCCGCCAGGCCGTCGAATTTAGTTCCGTCTGGCAGGACGCCTGATGCGTCGATGGCATTCTCGTTGTCTCTATCGCGCCAATGGCCGATTGCATCGAAGTTCTCCAGCGCAAAGCCGATTGGGTCCATCCGCGCGTGGCATCCCGCGCAGGCGGGATTCGCGCGGTGCTGAGTCATCGCGGCCCGCATCGAGAGCGTTTTGCCCGGCTCCGACGCCTCGGTCTTCAGCGCCGGAACGTCGGGCGGAGGCGGTGGCGGCGGCGCATCCAGCAAATTCTCCAAAACCCATTTGCCTCGCAAGACCGGCGAGGTCCGATTCGAATAAGAGGTGATGGTCAGGACGCTCCCCTGCCCCAACAAGCCTCCGCGCGGGCTCCCCTCCGGCAAAATCACGCGCCGGAAATCGCTGCCTTCGATGTTAGGAATGCCGTAATGCTTCGCCAAGCGCTCATTCACGAAGGTGTAATTCGCGTCCAGCAGGTCGAGTACGCTGCGGTTCTCACGCAATACCGAATCGAGAAACAGTTCGGTTTCGCGGCGAAAGGCGCTGCGGAGATTTTCATCGAATGTCGGAAACAACACCTCGTCCGGCTGCTTGGCCTCGATATCGCGCAGGAAGAGCCACTGTTCCGCGAAATTCGTAACCAGCGATTCCGAGCGTGGATCGGCCAGCATGCGCCGGACCTGTTGTTCGAGAATCGCCGGATCCTTCAGCTTCCCGGCCTGCGCCGCATTCACCAGTTCGTCGTCGGGGGTGCTGCTCCAGAGGAAGAACGAAAGGCGCGAAGCCAAATCCAAATCGCCGATTCGGTAGGGCGCTCCCTTGGCGAGGCCGGGCGGATCGCGTTCCACGCGGAACAGGAAGTTCGGGCTGACCAGGATGCGTTCCAGAGCCTCCTCGACCCCACGCTCGAATCCGGCTTCCTTGTAGCCCTCCTTGTAGAAAGGCATGAGCCGATCCAGATCCGCGGACGTGACGGGGCGGCGATACGCGCGGCGCGCCAAGGTGGAAAGAATCTGCTTTGCGCAGCCCGCCTCTTCCGTTGGGGCGGTGGGATGGCAGGAAAAGATGCGGCGCCGGCTCGGCGTCTCGCCCGGGCCGGCGGCATTGTACGGACCGCTGATCGTGACTCGCGCTATCGAGGGCAGCGTTCCGGCGCTGCGCATTCTTGGCCGCAGAACTGCCTCGTCGCGCGCTTCGCTGCGCTCGATAAAATCGACGCCGATCAGCCTCTCGCCGGCCTTGATCTTTACACGGAACTCCGGCGGCTTGGTAGCCGCGCCGCCGCGCCCGCGTCCGCCTCTTCCACCGCCGCCGCCACCAACCGGAACTAATTCGACGCGCTCTCCATCCACCGAAATTTCGAGCTGATGCGTGTCGCGGGCGGTTCCGCCGGTTTCGACGCGGATGTTGTAATCGCCATCCAGCGGAAAATCGCTCTTGATGGCGATACCTCCGCGGGTGCCCAACGGCAGTTCCTCCACGCGCGCGTCTTGCGGCTGCTCCGGCGAAATCCGGTAGATATTCACCATCAAGGGCTGAGCGGGATCGCCCACGGCCAGCCTGCTGATCTTCGCTGCCGCGTCCAAATAGCGCTCCATGATGGTGGGCGAGACGAACAGCAGGTCGGATATGTTGTCGAAGCCGCTGCTGGTGTTGTCTGCGGGCAGCAACAGCGAATATTCCATTTCTTTCGGAAGCGCGTCCAGCGCCAGCAGGTCGCGAATGGCGTTCTGGTACTCTGTGCGCGTAAGCCTGTGAACCGGCGGCAGTTTGCCGGGATTCGGTTTGGCGGCCGCGGCGCGATCGAGATCTGTCTCCAGGAACGACGCCGTGGAGTCGTACACGGCCTCGCTTGGACGAGGCATTCCGGCGGGAGGCATGGCGCGCGCCCGCAGCTTTCGGATCACTTTCTCCCAGGTCTCCGGATCGGAGGACGCGTGCGAGGCCGCGGCGGGATCGAGCACCAGGCCCCCCGTCTTCAACTGTGCGTTGTGGCAGGTGACGCAATATTGATTGAAGACGCCGGTGGGCTGCTGGGCGAGTACCGCGGGCGCCCAAGCCATGCCCCCTAGAATGGCCGCTGCCGTGATCGGAGATGGGCGCATAGTGGGCGTGCCAGCGTCATTATATCCCGGGAAGAGGTTCCGCCGCAGAAGCTGATTTATGGGGCCGCATGCCGCTCGGGCATTGCGCGCGGATCCGGCAATTTTCGCGCGGCGGTTTCCAGAAGCGAGGTGCGAAGAGGATCGTTCGGCTCCACCGAATCGGCCAGCTTGCGAAGAATCGCGCGGGCGACGGTCTGGTGGAAGTCCGCCGCGCCGGAATCGCCGCGGGCTTGCGCAGTTTGAGCGGCGGTCCAATGCACGCGCCAAGCGGCCGGAGGAGGCTCGGCCGGTTTAAGTGCGGCGAGGGCGCGATCCACGCACTCGCCGGCGCGGGCAATATCGCCCGATGCGAGGGCGATCCGCGCCTCCAGATCCCAGGCCCGCCCCTTAAGCGCGGGGTCGGCTGTGGCGAGCGCGGTTTCCAGAAAAATGTCCGCCTCCACGCGCGCACGGTCGAGGTCTTCAAGCTGCAGAGCCGCTGTGGCGAGCCCCAACTGCGCGATCGTCTTCCAATACCATTGGAGAAAAAACTTAGGATGCGCCGGCCCGTCGCGCAGCTTGAGAAAACCTTGAAGCGCCCGCGCGGCGTTCCCGGTCTGAAGATCCACGAAGCAGTTGGTGAGCAGCGCGATGGTGCGCACCTGCCTGGGCGGCTCCTCGACGTTGGTCTTCAGAAGATCGGCCGCGAGCCTCCGCGCGCCTTCCAGATCCATGGCTTCCAACGACAGCCACGCCAGGATCGCGCGGAAAACGCCTTCCCAGGGCTGATTGCCGTTCTTCCCGGCCATGTCGATCGCGTTTTGCGCGACGCGGCGCAATTCTCCCCAGTAACCCAGATGCAGAAGCGCAAGCGTCTTGGAAGAAAGCGCCGAAAGATGCACCACCAAACTGTGCGTTTCCACGGATTGGGGAATGCCCGCGTCGGCGGTCTTGCACGCCTCCAAATATTCGCCCTGAATCGACTGGACGTGAGCATAGAGAATCTCGTAATAGGCGGGCAGATCGGCGGCATGAAGACGACGGATCGTCTGGCGAGTTTCGGCGCAGATGGAGGAATCCTGCGCGCTCCAGCCGTTATTGACCACACGCCAGCAAGCGGCCAGCAGCCGCGCCTGCGCGTGACGCAAAGGATCGGATTGTTGTCCGCTGATCTGCTCGGCGCGCTCGCACACGGCGACGCATCCATCGGGATCGAGAAAGGCCAAAGCTCGGGCGAGACGAGCGAGCGCCTCCACTTGCGCGGCCGCCATGCCCAACTCGGACGCCAGCTCCGCCACCCTACGGTCCGCTGCGGCGGACTCGGGCATCTCTCCCATCGCGTAATGGGCGTCGCTGAGCTTTTCGAGCACAGAGATTTCACGCTTGCGCGCGGCCTCGGTGGGAACGCGAGCCAATAGCTCCAAAGCGCGCGTGAGGGCTTGAACCGAATCGCCGTGGGCGAAGCGCCGGGCCGCGTTGGCGGCGCTCAGGACTAGATATTGGGCGGCGCGCTCGTAGTCGCGGGCGTGCTCGAAATGTACGGCGAGTTCGGAGGCGAGTTCCGGCGAAGACGTTCCACGGGATTGTCCCGTCCTTTCGATGGTTTCCGCGAGCCTGCGATGGTAGTCCTCGCGCTGAGCCGGCGGAAGCTGCGAATAGAGGGCTTCGCGATAAAGCCAGTGGCGGAATTCATAGTACGTCCCCTCCATGCCATTGCCGTGCAAGGCGCCATGCTGGATGAACTGCTGGCGTTTCAGCAATGCCTCGCAAGCTTGCTCTACCTGGGCCGCGCTCGCCTCCAGAACCGAGGAGACCGCGCTGGCCGCAAAACGAAGCCCGGCAACGCTCGCGCATTGCAGAATGCGCTGCTCACCCGGATCGAGCTGCTCGATCTGCTGGTCGAGCAGCTGGCGCAAAGTCTCCGGAGTGCCGAGCTTTAGGGATGCGAGAGGGACAGTCGGCTTCCACTTGCCCTCCTCTTCTCGAAGGACCCCCGTGTTGATCAGCTCGCTCACAATCGCGCTCATGAACATGGGATTTCCGCCCGAATGCCGTTGTACCGTGCGCGCCAGTTGCGACGGCAAGTTCGCGCCGGGCAGCCGGTCGTTCAGATAGCGCTCGACTTCCGCTTCCCCTAATCCTCCGAGAAAGATTTCGCGGCATAATCCATGGATCAACAGGTCTTGTTTCAACGACCTAAGCGGACTCTTCGAAAGAATCACATCAATAGTTCTGAAGGTCCCCACGAACATCAGTTGTGCGGGATTGCGCCGGCGGGCGATCGCGGAAATTAGGTCTAGAGTCGAGTGATCGGCCCAGTGCAAGTCTTCGAGCATCAAGATCAGCGGGTGTGCCGCGCTGAGCGCTTCCAGGGCCTCGCAAATTTCGCGCAGCATGCGTTCGCGCGTGGCGCCGAAGATTTCCTTTTGGAGCCTTTCGCGTTCCGACGGGCTTAGCAGGGCGGGGAATTGGATCAGCCAGGTGGGGGCTTGGCGCGCGAGCGTCTGGACCACGGCTCTGGCTCCTGGGCCAATTGTGAGGTGCGACAACGCTTCCAGAACCGGATAATACAGCTCCTTTCCTCCAAAACCCTCCAGGCACTGACCGCGGGGGACGTAGACGCCCGGATAAGCGGTCCGCGCGCGTTGAAATGCGTCTAACACCGTGGTTTTGCCGATTCCGGATTCGCCCGTGACGAAAACGACCTGCCGCTGGCCTTGGAGAACTCTTTCAAAATAGCCCGTCAGCTCGGCGAGCGGGGCTTCGCGTCCAATCGGAATGACTGCCTGCGCGAGGGGCGCCGGAGTCCGCAGCTCCTGCATGACGGCCGCCAGGAACTCATAGCCGCGCTTGGGAAAGGTGCGGATGAACCGCGGCTGCCGGGCCTCGTCCCCCAGCGCCTTCCGCAGTTCGAGGATATACGTGCGCAGGATTTCGGGCTGGACGTAGGTTTCCGGCCACAGCGCTTCGAGCAGTTCTTCCTGGGTGATGAGGCGGCCGGGATGCTCCACCATGTATCTCAGAACGGCAAAGGTCTTCGGGGCGAGTTCGACGCGGACGCCGTCGCGCCACAAACATTGATTTACGGGGTCCAGCCTGAAGGGAGGGAAGATTTTGGCCGGCTGGTCGCTCATGCCGCCCTCCGATTATACAATCGAGCCGGGCCGCGAGTTCGCCCCGCAAGCCCAAATCTCCACGGGAATTTCACGGAGGCTTCACGTCAAAAAATGCGGGGACGGGTAATCTGGAGCTACAAACAAGACGAAAGAACGGAAGGAGCCACCGGGGCCGCATCGGAGGACTCGCCGGATGCCTAGGCAGAAGGAATGACGGAGGGAAAGAGCGGCCCCGGACTCCTCGGACACGTGATAGGCTGAAGCAGTATACAAGCTTTCGCTAACCGTCGGCTTGTCGAGTAACGGAGGAGACTGTGCGCTCTGGGGTTCTCTTTCTTTTGGGGGCGGGTTTTGCGCTCGCCCAAAGTCCCACCTTCTATAAAGACGTCGCGCCAATTCTCGAAGAGCACTGCCAAACCTGTCACCGGCCCGGGGAAGTTGCTCCCATGTCGTTGATCGGTTACTCAAACGTCCGTCCCTGGGCGAAGGCGATTAAGACGGCCGTGCTTTCCCATAAGATGCCGCCCTGGTACGCCGATCCGCATGTGGGGAAGTTTTCGAACGATCCGTCGCTTTCTCAAGGGGAAATCGACACTCTGGTGAAGTGGGCGGATGGCGGTGCGCAGGAGGGGAGTTCCCCGGACCGGCCGGCCCCAAAGACTTTCGCCGAGGGGTGGACCATCGGCCAGCCTGATAAGGTGCTGGACATCGGCGTCGATTTCAAAGTGCCGGCGAAGGGGACGATCGAATACACGTATTTCGTCGTGCCGACGGGTTTCACCGAAGACAAGTGGGTGAAAGAAATCGAGGTGCGGCCGGGCAACGCCGCCGTGGTGCATCATGTGGTCCTGTATGCGCGGCCCAAGGGATCGAAGTTTGTCGCCGACGCCAAACCAGGCGTCCCTTACGTTCCTCCGGCCAATCCCGGACCTGGCGACAAGCGTCCTCCGCAGAGTGATCGCGCCGCGTTGTACGGGATCAACAACGGAGCCTATGAAATGGTCGGCGTATATGTGCCGGGCGGAGTCGCTTACCGGACGCGACCCGGCCAGGCGCGACTGATACCGGCGGGCGCGGACCTGATTTTTCAGATGCACTACACCGCCAATGGCAAGGAAGCGTTGGACCGGAGCAAAGTGGGCATCGTCTTCGCTAAAGAAAAGCCTAAAGAGAGAGTGGTCAACGCGTTCATTTTAAATGATTCTCTGCGCATCCCTCCCGGAGCGGAAAATCACCGCGTCGACGGAAAAGTAACGCTACAGGCTGACGCGACGCTGCAATCGATGTTTCCCCACATGCACCTGCGCGGGAAGTCTTTCGAATATACGGCCACTCTTCCTGATGGGGAAACCAAGGCGTTGCTAAAAGTTCCGCAATATAGCTTCAACTGGCAGCTTACCTACTATTTGGATCAGCCGATCAAGCTGCCGAAAGGCACCCTGCTCACCGCGACGGCCTATTACGACAACTCTCCCAACAACCCGTACAATCCGGACCCCAAGAAAGAGGTCTATTGGGGCGATCAGAGCTGGGACGAAATGCTCGCGGGCTTCGTGGATTTCGCGATTCCGGTAGACATGAACCCGCTCGATCTGGCTCGGCCGAAGGGGGCGGGGAAAGCTCCCGCGGCGGAGATCAGGTAGAGTCCCGGATCTGCGCGGCTCGTCGGCCTCTCTTCACAAGAGTCGGTGTTGATTGCGGTAATCCAGGCGCGCAGAGGTCAGAACGTCCCGAAAGAGTTCGCCCGCCATGTAAGGCGATGGTTACGGGCGCGCTTGACGCGAACAAGAAACTATCCAAGTGTGTCTGATCGGCGCTGTGAGTTAGGCGATTCGGCAGCTTTATCTCACCACTGTCCGGAGTGATAATCTTGATCGAAGCAGCGGCGCATTACGATGGCGTTCGTACCTGGGTACAAGCACGACTTATTTCTCAGCTACGCGCACGACGAATCGGCGTGGGCGGAAGCATTTAGGAAAGCGCTGTGCGCTGAATTTCAAATCCGCACCGGGGAAGAGTTAGTCTTCTGGCACGACGTCCGTAATCTGCGGACCGGACAGAAATGGGATGCCGAAATCGAGGAAGGAATCCGGAATGCCGCGGCGTTTCTTGCGGTCCTGTCCCCCACCTACTTCAAGCGGCACTGGTGCGCGCAAGAATACAACATCGCCCTGGAGAACGGCATTGAGGCGCTAAGAGTAGAGACGTTTTATCGCTTTTTGAAGGTGATCAAAACCCCCGGCCCTGGTAATTCGCACAGAGAATTTTACGAGAAGTTCCAGGACTTCGCGTTCTTCAGAGAGGCGGATCGCTACGAAATCCCCGAAGGCTCCGCCGAATTCACGGCCTCGATTCGCGAACTGTTCCGGCATATTCGGGAGTTGCTCACGCTAATAGGAAATCGTAGCCAGGAGCTATATCTTGCTCCCGGGGCCATTGAAATGTACAAGGAGCGAGACAAGCTGGAGCGTGAGCTTAAGGACCGCGGCTTCGCCATGAAACCGGAGGTCCTTCTGGGCCCTGGCTTTGGAAAAGCCTCGGTGCGGAACGCCATGGACAAGGTCTCGCATGTGATCTTCATCCTGGGCGCCGAATGGGATCCATTTATTGGGACTCAGATTGAAGCAGCGCAAGAACTCGGAAAGCCGGTGTTGTTCTGGGTTCAGCCAGGCGGGTCCCAAAAAAGCCTCGCAGAACGAATGCACGGCCTTTACGATGGCGCGGAGCGTCTGGGAGGGCATTCGATCCGGGAGCTGATCCCTCAGCTCATTGAAAAGATCAAGCCCAGGAAACCGGTCGAAGCCCCGGCTGCGGGCTCCGGCGTCAAACGTGTCTACGTGAATCATGACGACACGCTGCCGGAAGATTCCCGCCTTGCGGCGCAAGTCGCGAATCTGATCCGCGAACGAAAGCTTGAGGCTCTTCAGAGCGGACGGGACGGCGATCATGACAGGCTGATGCACATCTCGAACGGGGTTCTGGTGTTCCGCGCGGCGAATCCCAATCCGGATCGGTGGCTCAGGTTGAACGCCATCGAATTGGTGCAATCCGGACAAATCTTCGAAAAAGAGCCGGATTTCGAGGCTAAGGCCCTTCTCGTCACTGATCCCGCGCGGATCCCCACCCAGGCCAGCGGTGTTCCAGTCTATCGCTATTCGCAGCCGTTCGACGCCCAAACTCTGGATTCTTTTTTCGCCCGGTTGCAGGGAGCGGATACCGCCAATGCTGGCCGCTGAAATCGCCGTCGAGACCGATTTAAGCCAGCCCTATCCGGGCCTGCGGCCGTTCGAGTCCGAAGAGGTGCTGAAGTTTTACGGCCGCGAAGCGCATACGGCGGAACTTCTGCGGCGGCTTTCCGAGAACCGCTTTATCGCGGTGGTGGGCAATTCTGGGAGCGGCAAATCCTCGCTGGTGCGAGCGGGCCTTCTGCCTGCGCTATATCGCGGGCGGCTGCTGGGCGCCACTTCCCAATGGCGGATCTGCATTATGCGGCCGGGAGAGACGCCAACAAAGGCGCTCGCGCGGGCTTTGTCGGAACAGAGTGTATTTTCGGCCGACGAAACGGCGGTGCTTGCCGAAATCAATCGTTCCAGCCTTGGGTTGGTCCGCGCGGTACGCTTCACCCAATTCGCTCCGGGCGAAAGCCTGCTGCTGGTTGTGGATCAGTTCGAGGAGCTGTTCCGCTTTGCGCATGAACGGAAGGAGCAGGATGGGGGCGCGGAAGCACGGCTTTTCGTGGCGTCCTTACTCGAGGCGGCCGATCTTTCAAGCGCCCCGGTTTACGTGGTGCTCACGATGCGCTCCGATTTTCTGGGCGATTGCAGCCAGTTTCCAGGCCTCCCGGAGGGGCTGAATCGCGGTCAATACCTGATTCCCAGAATGACGCGGGAGCAGCTGCGTACAGCGATCGAAAAACCGCTGCGGCTTGCCGGGGCGCGTATGACCAGCCGGCTGGTGGAGCTTCTGTTGAACGAGCTCGGAGACGACACCGGCCAGCTTCCGGTGCTTCAGCACGCTCTCAACCGGACTTTTCACGAATGGAACAGGGAACGCAAGACATCGGAGGTCGGCGTGGAACACTACGCCGCCGCGGGCGAGATGAGGGGCGCGCTGAACGCGCACGCCGAATCGCTGCTCGATGCGGCGGGCGAGCAGTGGACGGAGAAGGTGTTCCGCTGCCTCACTACTGTAGAAAGAGGCCGCCGCGTGCGCCGTCCTACCCGGCTCGATCGTTTGCTCAAGATCGTGGACGCCCCGGATGAAACGGCAAAAAAGAAAGTCCTTGACGTTATCGGGATATATTCGCATCCCGATCACGCCATGCTGGTCTGGTCCGGCAAAGATTTGACGGAAGAAAGCGTGATCGATATCGCGCACGAGAGTCTGATCGAACACTGGAGCCGGCTAAAAGGGTGGGTGACCGCGGAGCAGGATGCGTCGAGCCTGTATCACGCCGCGGCGTTGGATGCCGCCGCCAAGAGGCGCGGAGCGGCGGCGCAGTGGAGGAGCCGGAAGCTTGCCGAGGCGCGAGATTTTCTTCAGAACGGTCCCTGGAATCAAGCCTGGGCCGCGCGCTTGCAGGATTCAGACACATCGCTTCCCGACTTCTCCGAAGTGAAGAATTTCGTAGAGAGCGAGGCCGAGGCCGAGAACGCGGAGGATGCGGCAAGAGAGTCTATTCGGCGGCGGGAACTCAACGCAGAGCGGCACGCGAAGGAAGACGCCGAAACGCTTGCCGCCGCGGAGCGCCGGGCCAAAGAGGACGCGGAGGCTCGCGCTGAAGCGGAGGCGCGCGCGAAAATAGCCGAGCGGCGCGCCAAAAGGTGGATCGTTTTCGGCGGCGTCCTTTTGTTGGGGTTGTTCGGTCTTGGACTGTGGGATCAGTACGGGAGGCGCGCAGCGCTCGAAGCGCAGAAGAAGCTCGCCACCGCGACAGATCTGGCGGCAACCCTCCGGTCGCAAATAGACGCGTCCGACCAACTCTTGAAGGAGAACCGAAAGAAGGAGCAAGACCTAAAGGACCAGATCGCCGCAGCCGGCCGGTCGTCTGAGGCTAAGCAACTCAAATCAAAACTCGAAGAGGTAGTCAACCAGAACACCCAGATACAGTCGCAAAGAAGCCAGGCAGAGGCCAAGCTAAGCGTGGAGGCACGAAACGGGACGCGCATAAATCCGATAGATGGCCTTACTTACGTCTTCATTCCTCCAGGCTCCTTCCTCATGGGCTGCTCGCCCGGCGATAACGAATGCTACAACGACGAAAAACCTCCAAAGACCGTGCAGATCCCCAGCGGATTTTGGATCGGCCAGACCGAGGTTACACAGGCCGCGTGGCTGAAGGTCATGAGTGGAAAGAGCCCAAGCAAATTCAAGGGCGATCGGCTGCCGGTGGAAAGGGTCACCTTCGATCAGGCCGACGATTACTGTAGAAAGATTGGCGGGAGTCTGCCGACCGAACAACAATGGGAGTACGCGGCCCGGGCCGGGTCCACGGCCGCGCCTTATGGCTCGCTCGATGCGGTCGCATGGTACTCCGGCAACAGCGGAAATACGACGCATCCGGTTGGCCAGAAGCAGGCGAACGCTTTCGGTCTATATGACATGCTCGGGAACGTGTGGGAGTGGACTTCGAGCGAGTATGCTCCGGGCCTCAAAGTAGTGCGCGGGGGCTCGTGGTACAACGATTCCAGGCTCGTCCGCGCCTCGCTCCGAAGCAGGGACGAGCTGGCGACCCGGGGCGACAATCTGGGGTTCCGATGCGCGGGGGATATCCTAAGCATGAAGTGAGGATGGCGCTATGAACCCTCGGATTTTCAGTCTTCTCGCATTTTTTGCGTTGGCCGCGCTGGTCGCCGCGCCGCAGAAACGGACGTTCACTGGGGTCGTCACGGACAGCATGTGCCCCAAGGGCGACCATTCTTCAATGCGCATGGGCCCAACCGATGCCGAATGCACCGTCGCCTGCGTCGCCGTTCACGGCGCCTCCTATGTCGTGTACGATGGCCGGGAGACGTACACCCTCAGCGACCAGAAGACGCCGGAGAAGTTCGCGGCGAAGAAGGTGACGGTCACCGGGACGCTCGATTCAAAGACGAAGATCATCCAGGTGGACTCAATCGTCCCGGCGAGGTAGTCCGCAGGGCAGCGCCGCGCCTCAAAGGGCGCTCTACCAGGCGCGTTGACGATGATACTCCGCCACTAGTGCTTCCAGCCGCTCCCGGCTCAACGAAGCCGCCGGATCGTTTGGCAGCGGCGTATTGAGGAACCGCTCCGGAAGCGTATCCTCCGCGGGCGTCCATCCCGCGAGCAGATTGAATTGGCGCTTAGCGGACACAATCCGTCTGGCGGTCTCGCGCATCTCCTCGGCTGTCGCGTCCCATCCGGTGACGCATCTCAGCATCTCCGCGGCTTCGGCGTAGAAATCTTCGAACACGCCGCGCAGGAATTTGCAGATAATCAGCGAATCCATCAACGCGGCGCGGTCCTCGGTCTCGATGGCGTGGCGCACCGCGTCGATGGTGACATGCCGGCGATCGATCTTCGCCGAAAAATCGACTTCATATGCCCCGCTGCGGTTGTGGTCCGCGCCGCGCGCGCCGACAGCGAAACCCAGAGCCATGGTTTGCAGCGCCCTCGGCTCATAGCCGGGAATTTCGAGGCCCTTTACTTGAGGCGCGATGGAGATGCTGTTGTGTCCGATCGCATGGGCGGCGCGGCGGCTCCCCTCCGCCAGCAGATCGCCGATACCTTTTCGGGCGCCGATCAGATCGAGAGCGCGCAGCAGCGCTTCGCCGCTACCGAACGCGAGCCATGGCTCATCGAGCCATCCGCGCTCGACGCATTCCATCGCAAAAGCGATGGTTCCACCCGCGCTAATCGTGTCGAGCCCAAGTTCGTCGCAGCGCTGCGAAGCCCGCAGCACGATATCGGCGTCGCCGACTCCGCACAACGATCCGAGGGCGAAAAGGTTTTCGTACTCGACGCGCACTCCGTTCTTGCCGGAGCCGTAAATGTGCTCGCAGCCGATAGTACAGGCCACGCAGCTCTCGCGCGTTTTCGCACGCGTCAAGCTCAGTTGCTCGGGCGATAGCGCAGCGGCTTCCTCGAACGCGCCGGATTGAAAATTGCGCGTGGGCAAGGCGCCGAACCGATTGAATGTCAGCAGATTCGACGCCGTGCCCAGCTCGCGATATTTGGCCGTCGCGGGGCCGAAGGACCGCTTGGATAAATCCCGGCTCAACTCCGTCAGCTCGCGTGGCTGAGCCCATTCGGTAAACCGGCTGCCGCGCAGCGCAATCGCTTTCACATTTTTGGCGCCGAGCACGGCGCCGCTGCCTCCGCGGCCCGCATGACGCCCATCATGGGAGATGGTCGCGTACCGTACGGAATTTTCGCCGGCCGGACCGATCGAGGCGATCCGAAAATCCGCGCCGAGGCGGGAACGCAGCCCGGACTCCGTGTCGCGGCACGTTCTGCCCCGATACTCACCCGCCGGCTCGATGCGTATGTTGGGTGCGTCGCCCGGGACTTTCTGATCGATAATCAGTGCCGACAATTCAGGCGCCCGTCCCACGATGACGATGGCGTCGCAACCGCAGCGCTTGCCTGCGATCGCAAATCCGCTGCTGGCGAGCGAGTCGTTAAATCGCCCGGAGAGCGGGCTTTTGCTGACCACCGCAAATTTCGCCGAAGTGGTCAGAGGGCTGCCGACCAGGGGACTAAATGCGAAAACAAGCGGCGCATCGGCAGCCAGGGGATCCATTTCTCCCGCGCCTTCGTCCAGCAAAAGCCTCGCCCCCAATCCGCTGCCGCCGATGAACTGCCGCAGAACGGCGTCGTCCAACGGAACGTACTCTCTGCAGCCGCTCGAAGCGTCGATCCGAAGATAGCGGCCATGATAACCGAAGGGCATTTCTTAGCCTCCCGCGTCCGCGGAAAGGATCAGAATGCGGTCGTTTTCGCCCAGCGGGGTTCGCGGATCGCTGATGAAGCGGTCGCCGTTCAGGTTCGCTACGAATGCGGAGTGCAACTGATCCTCGGCAATAAGATCGGCCAGCGAGGGAATCCGTTGCGCCAGCATCCCGAGCAGCTGCCCCAGCGAGTCCGCTTGCACTTCGAGCCCGGCCACGCCGGCGCGCTCTTTGGGAACGCCGAAAAACTCGACATGCATATCTCGCTTCGTCCAGGCCTGCTCCAGGCGTCTCGCGACAGCCCGAGTCCACGGAAATGATAGCATGTCAGATAGCGCTCCCCGAGCTTGGTAAGTTTAGCAAGAAGCCAGAAATCGATGAAAAATCAGGGAATTTCAATGTTGCGCGATGGTGGTCGATGAGCGAGTTAGCGTCTGTTTCAACCCCCGCGCCCGCTCGATCCGATCCGCCCGCCAGGAAGCAAAAAGGCGGTCGGCGCGGCAGAGTGCGCTCCACTCCGAAAGGCCGCTCGGTCGATCCGAAGGCCCGCCATGAAGTGGCCGCCCTGCTGGGCGATGAGCCGCGCCGCCGCGATCTGCTGATCGAGCACCTGCACAAAATCCAGGACCGCTATGGCTGCCTCTCAGCGCCGCACCTCGTCGCCCTCGCGGCTGAAATGAAGATGGCGATGGCGGAAGTCTATGAGGTAGCCACCTTCTACCATCATTTTGACGTCGTAAAGGAAGGCGATACCGCCCCGGCCGCGATTACCGTCCGCGTCTGCGATTCGATTTCCTGTGAGCTCGCCGGGTCGCAGGCATTGCTTGACAGGCTGCCGAAACTGCTTGGCCCCGGCGTGCGCGTGCTGCACGCCCCCTGCGTGGGGCGCTGCGAGACCGCTCCGGTGGCGGTGGTGGGCCAGCACCCGATTCCCAACGCAACGGTGGAACGCATCACGCAAGCTGTGGGCGCAGGCGAGGTGAAGCATCCGCCTGAGCCCGGTATCGTTACTCCGGGCCACATCGACTATGCGGCGTATAGAGCCGCGGACGGATACGCGCTGGCGGCGTCTTGCGTAGCGGGTGAAAAGCAGCGGGAAGATGTAACTCGCATCATGGAAGACTCCGGCCTGCGCGGACTCGGCGGCGCCGGATTCCCCACCGGGCGCAAGTGGAAAATCGTGGCGGCGGAACCCGCGCCACGGCTAATGGCGATCAATATCGACGAAGGCGAGCCGGGGACATTCAAAGATCGCTACTACCTGGAGCGCGATCCTCACCGCTTCCTCGAAGGTGCGCTGATTGCGGCCTGGGCCGTCGGCATCGACGCGATCTACATTTATCTCCGCGATGAATATCATGGGTGCCGGGCGATTCTCCAGCAAGAAATCGCGGCTTTGCAAGCCGATCCGCCATACCCGATCCCGGAAATCCATCTCCGCCGCGGCGCCGGAGCTTACATCTGCGGCGAAGAGTCCTCAATGATCGAATCCATCGAGGGCAAGCGCGGGGAGCCGCGTCTTCGCCCGCCCTACGTAGCCCAGGTGGGCCTGTTTGGCCGGCCCACGCTGGAGCACAATATGGAGACGCTCCACTGGGTGCGCGAAATCCTCGAAAAGGGGCCGGAGTGGTTTGCCGGGCAGGGCCGCCACGGCCGCAAGGGCCTGCGGTCTTTTTCCGTAAGCGGACGCGTAAAGAAGCCGGGAGTTCATCTAGCCCCAGCCGGCATCACTCTGCGCGAGCTCGTCGAAGAATATTGCGGCGGAATGCTGGAAGGCCATCAGCTCTACGGATATCTGCCCGGCGGCGCGTCCGGCGGAATCCTTCCCGCCTCGCTCGCGGACATCCCGCTTGATTTCGACACCTTGAATCCTTACGGCTGCTTCATCGGCTCGGCCGCCATCGTCGTCTTATCGAACCATGACACCGCCGCTGCCGCCGCGCGCAATTTGATGAAGTTTTTCTCGGACGAATCGTGCGGACAATGCACGCCATGCCGCGTGGGCACAGTGAAAGCGCTCCGATTGATGGAGGCCAAGCGGTGGGACACTCCGCTGCTTCAGGAATTGTCGCAGGCAATGATGGATTCCTCCATCTGCGGTCTGGGCCAAGCCGCGCCTAATCCTGCGCTCACGGTCCTAAAATACTTTCCCGGGGAAGTCGAATAATGCAAGCAAAGAATGGGTTTCACAAAACGCCGCCCGTCAGCTTCAAGTTGAACGGAAAGGCCGTCGATTACCGCCCGGACGAAACGATCCTCCAGGCCGCTCAGCGCCACGGCGTCGAAATTCCTCGTCTCTGCTACACGGAAGGCATGCGGGCCGATGGCAACTGCCGGACGTGCATGGTCGAGATCAAAGGCGAGCGCGTGCTTGCGCCATCCTGCTGCCGTTACCCCAAAGAGGGAATGGAGGTCACCACCAACAGCGCGCGCGCGATTACCAGCCAGAAGATGTCGCTGGAGCTGCTGCTTTCCGATGTCCCCGAGACCGAGTACACGCTGAATTCCGAGCTCGACTCCTGGGCGAGAAAAATGTCGGTCGGCAAGCCCCGCTTCGCCGCGCGCCATCAGCCCGCTGAAGATCTCTCGCATCCGGCCATGGCGGTGAACCTGGATGCGTGCATTCAGTGCAAGCGTTGCGTTCGCGCCTGCCGCGAGCTGCAGGTCAACGACGTGATCGGCTACGCCTTCCGCGGCGGCCATTCGAAAATCGTGTTCGACCTCGACGATCCGATGGGCGAATCGACCTGCGTCGCCTGCGGCGAGTGCGTGCAGGCTTGCCCGACCGGCGCGCTGATGCCCGCCCGCTCCGCCGGCATGATCGCTCCCGAGAAGAAGGTCGATTCGGTTTGCCCTTACTGCGGCGTCGGCTGCCAGCTCACATACAACGTGAGAGACAACAAGATCGTTTATGTGCAAGGCAAGGACGGCCCCGCCAATGCGAGCCGCCTATGCGTGAAGGGTCGCTACGGATTCGATTACGTCCAACACAAGCATCGCCTCACCAAGCCTCTGATCCGGAAGCCGGGTGTTCCGAAGACCAAGGACTTCGTTGTCGATCCCGAAAATTGGCGCGATGTGTTCCGGGAAGCGAGCTGGGAGGAAGCGCTCGATGTCGCGGCTAAAGGCTTGCGGGACGTCCGCGACAAATACGGAAAGCGCTCGCTGGCCGGGTTCGGGTCCGCAAAAGGAACGAACGAAGAGGCGTACTTGTTCCAAAAGCTGGTCCGCGCCGGCTTCGGATCGAACAACGTCGACCACTGCACGCGCCTGTGCCATGCCTCCAGCGTGGCCGCGCTGATCGAAGGCATCAACTCCGGAGCGGTCTCGAACCAAGTCCGGGATGTCGCGAAGGCGGAAGTGATTTTTGCGATCGGCTGCAATCCCACGGTGAATCATCCGGTCGCCGCAACCTGGATCAAAAACGCGGTAAAGACCGGAGCGAAGCTGATCGTCGCCGATCCCCGGCGCAGCGACCTTGCCCGCCACGCGGCTTACTTTCTACAGTTCAATCCCGATACCGACGTGGCGCTGCTCAATGCGATGCTGCACGTCATCGTCGAAGAGGGCCTTGTCAACGAGAAGTTCGTCCGCGACCGCACGTCCGGCTATGAAGCCCTTGCGGAAAATGTGAAGAAGTTCTCGCCGGAAGTCATGGCGCCCATCTGCGGAATCGACGCGAAGACAATCCGCGAAGTGGCGCGGTTGTACGCGACTTCCAAAGGCTCGATGATTCTCTGGGGCATGGGCATCTCTCAACACGTCCATGGCACCGACAACGCGCGCTGCCTGATCGCTCTGACGCTTTCCACCGGACAGATCGGCAAACCCGGATCGGGCTTGCATCCGCTGCGTGGGCAGAACAATGTGCAGGGCGCATCGGATTCCGGGCTGATCCCGATGTTCTATCCCGATTATCAATGGGTCAACGACCCGCAATCCCGCGGGCGGTTCGAGAAGCTGTGGCGAACGGAGCTCGATCCGGAAAAGGGCCTCACCGTGGTCGAAATTATGCACGCCGCCAAACGGCACGAGATTCGCGGCATGTACATCATGGGTGAAAATCCGGCCATGTCCGATCCCGATGTCGATCACGCTCGCGACGCGTTTTGCGCGCTGGATCATCTGGTGGTGCAGGATATCTTCCTCACCGAAACGGCGTATCTCGCCGATGTTGTACTCGCCGCCACGGCTTGGCCCGAAAAAATCGGCACCGTCACCAACACCGACCGGATGGTGCAGCTCGGCCGCAAAGCGATCGAGCCGCCCGGCGAGGCGAAGGAAGATTTTTGGCTCCTGAACGAGCTGGGCCGGCGCATGGGGCTCGATTGGAACTATTCGCACCCGCGCGAGGTGTTCAACGAGATGCGCGCCTGCATGGATTCGATCGCGGGCATCACTTGGGATCGCCTGGAGCGCGAGTCGTCGGTAACTTATCCGTGCGTGAAGGAAGGCGATCCGGGCGATCCGGTGGTTTTTATCGAAAACTTCCCGACCGCTTCGGGCCGCGGGAAGTTCGTGCCCGCGGATCTGATTTCGGCGGCCGAGCGGCCGGATGCGGAATACCCCATGGTGCTCATCACCGGAAGGCAGCTCGAGCACTGGCACACCGGAGCGATGACCCGCCGCGCTTCGAATCTCGATTATCTCGAGCCGGAGCCTGTCGCTTCGGTGCATCCGCTCGATCTGGAAGAGCTGGGAATCGTGCCGGGAACGACGCTCACAGTCGAATCGCGGCGCGGGAAAATCTCGCTGTACGCGCGCGCCGACGACGGCACGCCTCGCGGAGCGGTCTTCGTCCCGTTCTGCTATTACGAAGCCGCAGCGAACATGCTGACCAATCCCGTGCTCGATCCGTTCGGCAAAATTCCGGAGTTCAAATATTGCGCCGTCAAGGTGACGGCGGGCGGCCCCGAGCCAAGGCGATTGAGTTTCGGTGGCGGCGTTCTGCTGGCGGAACAGCGGCAATCCGTGGAAATCGGCGCGATCCCATGACGATGCTAGACTGTATGTGACCTCTCGCGTGCGCCCGTAGCTCAGCCTGGATAGAGCGTCTGCCTCCGGAGCAGAAGGTCAGAGGTTCGAATCCTCTCGGGCGTACCACTTCGCGATTTGTCCAGCCCGCTGGGACCCGTTCAAACTTTCCGCAGACCTTCTATTCGGCAGGGTTTTGTGTCCACATGCGTCCACTTCGCGTGTTCGAACCAGCTCTCTCGATTCAGTTCGGCGCACATTCCCGCTTCGAATCCCGTTTCGGGAAATTCGCGTCGGTGCCGTTCGCAGCGGCTAAGGTTTCTCGCTGATTTTGAGTGACATAGAGCCCTAAGCGGCACTGGTCCGGTCCGTGCAATCACCTGGCGCAAGGAGATTGCGAATGACGATGAGCGCGGCGAAGATGCAAAAGATGGCGAGCGCGGCCACGATGGTCACTCCCGCGGAAACGGAGCAGACCAGGCTTCGGGACCAAGTGGTGATGGAGCATCTTCCCCTGGTGCGGGCGATCGCGGTGAGAGTACACGGCAATCTGCCGGTTCATGTGGATTTGGACGATTTGATACACGCCGGCATTCTGGGTCTGTTCGACGCTGCCGGCAAGTACGATCCCGTCAAGCGGGTGGTTTTCGCAAGCTACGCCAAGCATCGGATTAGGGGCGCCATTCTCGATAGCCTGCGGCAACTCGACTGGGCCTCGCGCGATATGCGCCGCCGCCGCAAACGAGAGGAAGCGGTCACTCACGATCTCACGGTCCAGCTCGAGCGAGCTCCCACCGAAGCCGAAGTCGCGGAAAAGCTCGGCGTCGAGCTCGATCGATGGCGCGTCATGAAGCTCGACATGCAGAGCGCCGGATTGATTTCGGCCTCCGCGCGGTCCAGCGAAGGTCAGGAGCTGCCGGCGCCGGATTTCCCCGCCGATCCCGAAAGCCGTCCCGACTCGATCTGCTCCCGCCGGCAACTGCGCTCGGCGCTGGGCGATGCGATGAGAACGCTTCCTGAGCGATATCGCAAGGTGGTCTTGCTTTACTACACGAAGGAAATGACGATGAAAGAGATCGGCGGACTTATGGGCGTCAACGAAAGCCGCGTATCGCAGATTCACAGGTCCGCCCTGGACAAAATGGCGGTGGTCCTTCAATCGAACGGAATTACTTCGAGCCAGGCCTTCTGAGCGGTCGCGATTAGAGGCCTGATCGAGAGTCCCAGAGCGCAACTAAATCGTGCACGCTTCGGGGACTGACGCAAGCAAGGTGGGCCGACCCTCGATCCCCTCGATCACTTTTCCGCCAGCAGCCGTCCCGCTTCGGATTTGAATTCGTCCTGGGCCTCGCGGAACAACTCGCCGCTGCCCTGGCTCGGGAATCCAGCGTGAATCCCACGCACGTGGCCTTTGCGATCGATGAAGAGCGTCGCCGGCCAGGTGTTCCAGTTCGCGAGTTGCGAAAGCTTGGCGTTCGCCTCATCCGGATCGCCGCATAGCAGCACCGGGAACTCCAGCCCATACTTCTTTACAAAGGCCCGCAATCGCGTTGGATTCTTGAGCTGATCGGCTTCTTCAAACGAGAGCGACACAATTTCCAGTCCCTGGCCTCCGTACTTGCGGTACATCTCCGCCAGGAACGGAGCCTCGTCGTGACAATTCGGGCACCAGCTCCCAGTGATTTCCACCACCAGCACTTTGCCCTGGAACCGGGGATCGGTGTTTGACACCAGGCGTCCGTTCAGATCCGGAAAGCTGAACCGGAATGGCTCGCTCGGATCCTTCATGGTGGTGTGAAGGTCGGGATCGGTGGGCTCGGGAAGCCCCTTGGCGCGGGCCGCGGCCGGACGATAAGCCGTCAGCTTCGTGTGGGCGTCCTGAAGTATATCCAGCGTGCCATCGCTCGCTGGCGTGATTTGCAGAAGATGCGCCCGCGCTCCATCGAAGTGGCTGAGCACAAACTTGCCGCCTTGAAAACTTCCGCTGATAGTTCCCGTGTCGCCGTCCACGCGGAGGATGGTTGCCTTCGCTTGCGCGCCGTGCTGCTGCACGATAAATCGCCATGCCAGCTCGCCCTTGCCGCTCTTATTCGGGATCTCCCACAGGCCGTCGATATTGGGCGTCTCGCTTGCAGCCGCCCTTTTTTCGGTCGCCGCCCGCGTGGCGTGGATCGCGAACGGCCCCTTCATGCGGCGCGTGCCGGCGTATTGCCCATCTAATGCGCCGTTTTGTAACGTCGCCTCCAGAGTCGATTCGTAGTACGCCCACTTAAGGGAAAGCTTTCCGTTCTCGAATCGCCCCTCGGTGGAGGGGTACCGTTCGTCTCCGTTGAAGAAGGACGCGTGGACGTTCGCGCCCGAGCCGGTGATCTCCAGCGGAAACGGCGTTTCCACCCCGTTGATTTGGATCGCGGCGTCCCATTTTCCGGCGACGCCTTGGCTGACCGTCTGAGCGATGGCCGCGGAAGCCAGCGCTAAAAATATAGCGGCGCAACTCGGATGTTTCATAGAGCCAACGATACCAGATGGCGGCGCCAGACGGCGGCGCGACGGGCGAGCCTATTCCACCGCTCCCTGCGCTTCCGTCCCGGCCGTCAATTGTTGCAGCACATGCTGGGCGGCTTTCTGGCCGGCGCTCTTTTTCGAATAGCCGCTCGCCTGGCTGACCCAGTCCTTCCCTAAACGGACCTCCACGGTGAAGATCTTCGAGTGTTCCGGGCCCGCCTCGGCGATCACCGAGTAGCGCGGCGCCGGGAGCTTCATGGCCTGGGCCGCTTCCTGCAGCGCGCTCTTGAAATCCGTCACCGCCGATTCCTGGCCTGGACCGCCGGTCAGGGACGCGCCCACGACGCGAGTTTCAATGAAACCCCGCACCACCTCCATCCCACCGTCGAGATACAGCGCCGCAATCAGTGCTTCCACGGCGTCGGAAAGCAGGGCCCGTTTGGCCCGGCCCCCGCTCAACTCCTCGCCGCGGCCGAGGAACAAAAAATCGCCCAGTCCTAGCTCCTGCGCCACCTCATAAAGCCGGGCCGCGCTCACCAGATAGGCTTTTAGCTTGGAAAGGCGGCCTTCCGGGAAATCGGGGAACCGCCGCACCAGGCAGTCGCTGACGACGAAGCCCAGAATCGCATCGCCTAGAAATTCGAACTGCTCGTTGTCCCTCCCGGCGTGGGCGCCGTTCACGGAGGCGGCTTGCTCATCGGAATGGAACACCCGCTCGTGGGGCCGTTCGTGTACGTGCGACTTATGCGTGAGCGCGCGCTCTAACAAGGCGCGGTCGCGGAAGACGTAGCCTAATCTTTCTTCCACAGCACATCATGATGCCCCCCTCCGCTGGGCCGCGATGCTTCTATTTGCCGGCTTTCGCTTTCTCGGCTCGCGCTTTTTCGTTCTGCGCGAAATTCTTGACGGCGGGGTTCAGATCGGACATTGCGAGCAGCTTGTTGAGCACGGCCAGAGCGTCATCGGGTTTTCCAAGCTCGTTATAGGCGTTCGCCAGACGAGCCATGGCGACTTGATCGGGGGGGTCCATCATGTCTACGGCGGTCTTAAATTCCGTGGCTTCGGTCTCAGTCTTCTTCTGCGCCATCGCGATCAGCCCCAGATCCACGTGAGCCCGCGCCGTCGCGTACTTTTTGTATGCTTCCCACTGCTCGTCTTTGATTTGCGGCTGAGGTTTGGTCGCGCTGGGAATGGCGTCGAGCGCCTCTTTGGTGTATTTCTCGGCCTTCGCCAGCTTATCGGCTTTATCTAGATCGTTTTCCCGGGTGTGTTGCGCGATTTCGCCCGCCACCAGGAGCTTGGCGTCGAAGTTGGTCGGATCGGCTTGCAGAGATTCGTCGCCGTAGATGATCGCCTTCTGAAAATCGCCCTTCTGGTCGGCCGCTTCGGCGGCGTCGTACAGGGCGATGCCTTTGTACTGCGAATCGGCGAATTTCGTGACGAATTCATCCGCGGCCTTGATCTTTTCGTCGGGCGTTTGCGCCTTTATGATGGCGTTGAAGCCGTTTGCTTCGTCCTTGCTCACGCCCTTAGTGGCCTTCACCTGGCTCTGCGGCGGCGGGGCGGGTTGTTGGGCCAGCGCCATCGACGCGGCGGCAACGAAAATCATCGGCTGAATGAACTTGATCATCTTTTCGACTCCTGAGACTATTGCTTATTGTTTGTGAACGCTTCCTGGAGGCCCTTTTGCGCCGCCTCGCGAACTGTATCGGGCAGGCCTGGCACTGCCAGGGCCTGCTTATAAAACTCTGTAGCTCCCTCTCGGTCCTTTTGCGAATCCGCCAGCCGCCCGAGATACAGCAGGCTCCACGCTTTCGTCGACGGATCCGGATCCAACTCCAGCACTTTGCGAAACAGGCGGTCGCCCGTTTCCGGATCGCGCTCGAGCACGGCGATTCGCGCTAAACCATAATACGCCTTCGCGTGGACGGGATTCTCGTCGCTTTCCTTCAGCACTCGGAGATAACCGGCCTTGGCGCGCTCCAGGTCCCTATCCAGGTAGGCCTGTTCGGCGTCGGCCAGCGTCTTCGCCGCTCCGGTGAGCTCGGGCGGCGGCGCCGGGCGAAGCGCCGGCGGATGCACCGTGCGAACAGAGGCGGCTGTGGCGAAATCGATATGGTCCAGCCGCTTTTCCTCGCGTTTGAAATCGATCATCGCCACCATGTCGGGGAAATAGAGCCGCATGGCCTGGTCCTGCTTTTCGTAATCGGCCAGCAGTTCGGCGAATGCCGGCGTCAGCACATAGCCCTCGCGCAAGGCCTGATCCACCATTGCCGGTTTGCGGGCCAGGCGGCTTTCCACGGCCTTAATGAAGCATTCCGTCGCGAGCCGCACGAAATCCTTTTTATATTCGTCGCCCAGCAACCCTGAGCCGAGCGCGTAATCGCCCAGCGCCGACTTCTTCTTCAAGTCGGCCGAGAATTTGATCCCGAGCGGATCCACCAGGTAATGCAGATAGGCGTGCCGGATGTCTCCGATCGGCAACTCCGCGGCGGGCGTCACCACGACATAGGAATCGTCGATATAGTTGCGGGTTTGCACCTGATTGGGCGCGCCCAGCAAGTCCACAAAGACGTTGAAGTGGCTGCCGAGGTAGCCGCTGCTCGGGTTGCGAAGATAGGCGTTCACTTCCAGCACGGCGCGGGAAACGGGAGCCGTATATTGAGCGATGGCTTTGTCGTATTCTGGCTGGACCTGCCGCCAGAGATCGGCGATATCGGCCTCCTGATAGAAGGCGGCAAGCAGTGGAGGAAGCTCGAACAGCCGGTTCGCGTCGGGCGGCCAGCCCAAATCCGCCCGCAGCGGCTTGAAATCCGGCGGACCCTTTGAAAACAGCGCGAATGAGATGTACTGGCTCAATTCCACCACCGGATCTTTCGGGCGGGCGTCGCGCAGGTATCGCTGAAGAGCCGGAAGGGTGGGTGGCTTCTGCTTAGCGATATAGTCCCGGACCAGCTTTCGGACGGGGCTGTTGGTTGGCGAGTCGATCTCGGCGTCGTAGCCGGCCGCGTTGGCGGCGGCCAATACCGCGAACAGGGTCGGATTTCCGTCCAACTGCCCGGCAGGCGCGTTTTGGCGGGGTTGCGCGATTGCAGGCCAGGCGAACAGAGCCGCCAAGAGCGCGATTTGAGTTATCACTCCCAACACGGGCCTTCCTAGTCCCCTAGTATATCTAGCGCGGTTTGCAGTTCCGAACGGGCGTGCGGGTCGCGCGTGGCGTGGATGCCTCGGCGGTAGAAATCGCGCGCTTCCTCCAGGCGGCCCAGCTTCTCCAGCGTCTGTCCCCCATGGAAATAGGCCGCCGAATAATTGGGGTCCGCCGCGAGAATCGACTGAAATTCGCTTACAGCTTCCTCCAGCGCCCCCGAATGGACGTATTCCATCGCCAACCCGTAGCGGGCGAATACGCTGGAGGGGTTCTGCTCCAGCAGTTGCTTCAACGTTTCGATCCGCGAGGACAAACCGTTAGGATAGCCCAAATAGCGTTTACTGGCACAGCCAATCCGGCAGAGCGCCAAGTGACTGATTCCCTTTGGGCTCTGCGCCTCCAGCAACTGGCGCGGCAGGTCGAATAGCGATCTTCGCGCATCGATCCGCGCCGCTGACGCGGATGCTCTTGAAACTTCTTAAACGCGCCTTGCGCGCGTGCGCAGCCGGTGATAAGCTCTGCCTCGACACCGCGGAGTTTCCATAGTTTTCTATACCTCGGAGTTCCGATTCGTGGGCCTCTCCCGGCGGACATGAAGTCTTGCCGAATATTCACGCCAGCGACTGAGAAGGTACAGGAGATTAACTCATGACAAAAGCGAAGACGTGGTGGGTGATTGTGGCCGTCGCATTGACGATTTTGTCCCTGGGCGGATGGCGCTACAAGAAAAGTATTGTTTACGGGACTTTTGTCGTCTTCAGCCACTCGAAATGCAGCTTGTACGACGTCATCACGGCGAAAGCGAACTTGGATACGGGCGACGAAATAGAAAGAAAGATAAGGGCGAAGTCGCGGCGCATCCGCTCCGATCCCGATGGCTTCCAATTGTGGGAGACTCCCGACGGGAACTATTGGGACCTGAAATCCAGCACAGTCATGTCGGTCCTTTCCGAGCAAGCGCGGAACATCTACACGAACCGGCCGAACCAGTCCATACGGCCCGGTGACGTGGTCTTCGACTGTGGCGCCAGCATAGGAGTGTTCACCAGGAAAGCCCTAAAGGCCGGCGCCAAAAAGGTGATCGCAGTGGAGCCGGCGCCGGAGTCGCTTGTCTGTCTGCGCAGGAATTTCGAAGCGGAGATTCGAAACGGAACCGTAGTAGTGATCCCTAAAGGCGTCTACGACCATGAGGGCGAAATGTCTTTTCTCTATATGAAGAACCAGCCCATGGGCAGCCGATTTGTACGCGATGCGAGCCCGCGAACCCAACCGCTTCCCATCACGACCATCGACAAACTAGTCGGGGATCTCGGCCTGGAGCACGTTGATTTCATCAAGATGGATATCGAGGGGAGCGAGCGGTACGCATTAAAGGGAGCCGAGCGGACGCTCAGGAGATTTCACCCTCGAATGGCTATCTGCTCCTATCACCTTCCCGACGATCCCGAGGCGATCCCGGCTGTCGTGGAATCGACGGGCGCTGGCTATCGAATGCAATGCGGCGCTTGCTCGATCACCAATATCAGCCAGGGCCACTTCCGTCCAGCGGTCATGTTTTTTAACTGAAGGCAGCTCCACGAACTGGGCGTCAACTCCCGCCGCGTCCGCAAACAAGATTAGGCGGGACGAGGCGTGTCCGTCGCGGCACGGCCGGGCACGCTTTCCCCCCATGGCTCTTTGGGCATCACAATCCAGCAAATGATATAGGCGAGCAAGCCGCCTGCTGGCGGGTAGATGGTCAGCACGATCCAAAGGATCCGGACCAGCGACACGTCGAGCCCGAAGTACTGGGCGACGCCTGCGCAGACTCCGGCGATTTTGCCGCCCGAGGCCGGGCGCCTAAATTGCCGCGCGCCGGTCGCTCCGGGTGCCGCATTCGACGTCGCGGCTCCGCAATCGTGACAATAGCGCACTTCCTTGTCGATCTGAATGCCGCAATTTGTACAGTACATCTTCAGCCTCCAAGTTTTCGAGCCTGCACGCGCAGTGGCGGCGTCCTCATTGTGGGGAACCGTGCCGCCGAACGAACACCGGCTCCGCCTATTGCGGGCCGCCGATTCGCCCTCCGTCTGGGGATACGTTTCGGTTGGACAAATGTTCCCAGCCGCAACAGAAACGCGAGGCGGCGCCGCGCGGTCAAGAAGACGGGCAGGCGTTCCCGTGCATCGAAAAAGTAGAGCCCGGCGGCTGTTCTATCATCACCAGCAATGGCGACTTCGAATTCACTGACGGACAAAGCGGTCCTCGTCACGGGGGGAACGCGCGGAATAGGAAGGGCGATTGCGAAACGGATGCTGGAAGAAGGCGCGGCGGTGGCTGTTTGCGCCACGCGCCAGGACGGCGTGGACCGGGCCGTCCTGGAGTTGGCCCAGGAGGCTGGCGGTAAAGTCAAAGGTAAAGCTGCCGATGTTAGGAATCATGAGCAGGTTGCGGATCTGTTCCGGTTCATCGACTCGGAATTCGGTGGGCTCGATGTTCTGGTCAACAACGCCGGCATTGGAGTGTTTCGTGCGGTCCGCGATCTCTCGCTGGAGGAGTGGCGGAAGACCATCGAAACAAATCTCAGCGGGGCGTTTCATTGCTCGCGTGAAGCTTTGTTCAGATTCGAAACTAGAGGCGGCGGCCATATCGTCAATATAAGTAGCCTCGCCGGAAAGCATGCTTTTGCCGGTGGGGCGGCTTATAACGCTTCCAAGTTCGGGCTGATTGGCTTTACCGAAGCCTTGATGCAGGATGTGAGGGGTCAGAATGTTCGGGTTAGTTGCGTGATGCCAGGCAGCGTTGCCACCGGCTTTGGTGGTAACGAAATGACGGGATCGGAGTGGAGAATCTGGCCCGAAGACGTTGCCGGGATTGTATCGATGCTCTTGAAAATGCCAGCGAGGACTTTGGTGAGTTCGGTTGAAGTCCGGCCCGCTAAGCAGAAGAAATGAAGATTGAACGGCACGGGCGGCGGAGTGGAATCGAGATTGCGTACGGAGCGTCTAACAAATGGCAGTTCGATTGCCCGATACATGGTGGAAGGAGCAAAGGCAGACGGCTCCTCGGAGTAGAAAGGCGGTAGAGAAAATGGAAAGGCTCAACATCCCACTGGACCCGGATAAAACCGGAAGGGACGCGCAATCGCTGGAGATGGGCCTCCGCAGAATGATCGTCGGACAAGACGAGGCCATTCAGCAAATCGTCAGCATTTACCAGATGCACTTAACCGGGCTGAATCCCCCGGGCCGCCCTATCGGCAATTTTTTGTTTTTGGGCCCGACCGGTTCCGGTAAGACCAGGATCGTCGAGGCGACCTCGGAGGCGTTGCTCAGGAACGCTCGGGCGGTGATCAAAATCGACTGCGCCGAGTTTCAACACAGCCATGAAATCGCCAAGCTAATCGGCTCTCCCCCAGGCTATTTGGGCCATCGCGAGACGCATCCGTTGTTGTCCCAGGAAGTGCTGAATCAGTATCACACCGAAAGCATCAAACTCAGCTTCGTTCTCTTCGACGAAATCGAAAAAGCTTCCGATGCCCTGTGGAACTTGCTGCTGGGAATTCTCGACAAGGCCACTCTCACCCTGGGCGACAACCGTAAAGTCGATTTTTCTCGCGCCATGATTTTCATGACCAGTAATCTGGGCGCGACCGAAATGACTTCGCTGTTGGCGCCGAAGCTGGGCTTCAATGCGGGCGAGGCTCGCGAGAACGTAAGCGCGGGCGTGTTCGACGACAAGCTCAGCGGCAAAATCGCGCGAAGCGGAATCGAAGCGGCGCGGCGCAAGTTCACTCCCGAGTTCATCAATCGTCTCGATAAAATCGTGACGTTCCAGCCGCTTGGGACCGAGCAGCTCAAGAAAATTCTCGATATCGAGCTAAATCTGGTGCAGCAGCGGATCTTCAACACTTCGGCGGATCGCGCCTTCGTGTTTACTCTTTCCGAGCCCAGCAAAGATTTCTTGCTCCACGAGGGAACCGATCTCAAATATGGTGCGCGTCACCTGAAGCGTGCGATCGAACGTCTTTTAGTGCAGCCGATGTCGAATCTGATCGCCACCGACCAAGTCCGCGGCGGTGACTGGATTCGGGTCGATTTCGACAACCAGGCGCGGAACTTGCGCTTCGCCCGCGAGGCGGAAGGGTTGCCGATTCAGGACATGGCGAAGCTGGTGGATACCTCCATCGTGCTGCCGGCGACGGCGTTCTCGGTGGGCGCTATCCCGGACGTCGGCCGGACTCAGACCGCAAAGAGTTCCCGGCGCGGTTGAATCTGTCCAAATTGGGGCAGACGATCCTTTTGGGTAGCCTGCCCCGCCGGACCTAAAGCCCTAGCCCGAGTAATCGCGCGGCGTTCTCCTTCAAAATCAGCGGCCGCACTTCATCCTTAATGCCAATATTGGCGAAATCCGCCATCCACCGGTCCGGCGTCAGCAACGGATAATCCGAGCCGAACAGCACCTTCCGTTTCAGCAGCGTATTCGCATACTGAATCAGATTCGCTGGAAAATATTTCGGCGACCAGCCGGATAGATCTATATATACCTGCGGTTTGTGCAGACATACCGAAATCGCCTCGTCCTGCCACGGGAACGAAGGGTGCGCCAGGATGATCGGCATGTCCGGGAAGTCCACGGCGACATCGTCGATATCCATAGGGTTGCCGTATTTCAGCCGGATCCCACCGCCGCCGGGCATTCCGGTTCCGATCCCGCTGTGGCCGGTATGAAACACCACCGGGAGCTTGGCCGCCGCAACGACCTCATAAAACGGATAGGCGATTTTGTCGTTGGCATGAAACTGCTGCAACGGCGGGTGGAGCTTGAAGCCGCGAATGCCGCCCCTGGCGATCAGGCGCTTGGCTTCCGAAACCGCCTTTGCGCCCCGGGTGGGATCCACGCTGGCGAAAGCTATGACAATGTCGCTGTTCTGCGCCGCAAAAGTCGCCACGTCGTCGTTGGGGACCTGCGGCCTTCCCGTCAGCCGCTCGTCGACGGAAAAGACCACGCAGCCGATCTTGCGCGACCGGTAGTAATCCGCAAGCTCGTTCCGGCCATAGGCAACGCCGGTATTGCCGAAATATTTGCGCGCGGCGTCGCCCGCCGCCCCCTGGTCCTCGGATTCGATATGGACATGCGTATCGATGGCGATAAGATCTTGGATGTTCATAAGTGGACTGTCTGTTAATATAACCACTGCCATGAGCGTACCGATACAAGGCAGGCCACATAGCCGGATTGAACGCGATCTTCTAGGAGATTTTGTCCACGTGGTGGAGGAGGCCGCCATTGCGTCGGCGCGCACCATGGGCCAGGGCAATCCCGAAGCTTCCGACCAGGCCGCGGTTCAGGCGATGCGCCACGCCTTTGAAGGGGTCGCGATGGAGGGCGCCATCGTCATCGGCGAGGGCGAGCGGGACGAAGCTCCCATGCTCTACATCGGCGAGCGCGTTGGCGCCCCGGCGCTGCCGGGCGTCGAATTCCCCAAGGTGGATATCGCCGTCGATCCGCTGGAGGGCACCAACCTTTGCGCCACGGGTACGGCCAATTCCATCGTCGTGCTGGCGGCTTCCGAGCCGGGCGGCCTGCTGCACGCGCCCGACTGCTACATGGAAAAGATCATCGCCGGTCCCGCGTGCCGCGACGCGCTCGATATCGACGCCCCGGTGAAATACAACCTCAAAGCGATAGCCCACTGCCTGGACCGCCAGGTGAAAGATCTCGTGGTCATGATTCTGGACCGTCCCCGGCACCAGGATCTGATCTCGCAGATCCGGGCGGCGGGCGCGCGCATTCGCCTGATCCCCGATGGCGATCTGTCCGCCGGGATCGCCGCGGCGGTTCGCGGCGCGGGAGTCGACGCGGTTTTCGGAACCGGCGGAGCGCCCGAAGGCGTGATCACCGCCGCCGCGCTGCGCTGCCTATCCGGCGAAATGGTGGCCCGCCTGGTGGTGAACACGCCCGAGCTCGAGGCCCGCATCGAGCGCATGGGCATCCGCGACGGCAAGCGCATTTACACCGCCCGAGACCTCGCCCCCGGCGAGGAGATCGTCTTCGCCGCCGCCGGCGTCACCGAGGGCGCTCTGCTGCACGGAGTCCGGTTCTTCGGCGACGGCTGCCGGACCCACAGCCTCGCCATGACCTATGCATCCCGCCAGGTGCGTTTCGTGGATACGGTCCACATGTTCCGGGAGCCCGGCCGGCTCGGCGTGCGGCTGTATTAGCGTTTCCCCACAAGCCTCTAAATTGAAATAAACTTAAGACGTGGCGGTTAACGCGCGCTCACGGAGACTCTCACGATGACCTTCCTCCATAAATCCTTACCGCGGCGGACGATGTTAAAAGGCCTCGGCGCCGGCGTCGCTCTGCCGTTCCTCGACGCCATGCTCCCTCCCATGCGCGCCGCCGTGAAGCCGATCCATCGCTTCCAGGCGTTCTACACGCCCAACGGAATGGCGATGGAATACTGGACTCCCAAGGGCGAGGGGACCAATTTCGAGCTGGCTCCCATCATGGAGCCGCTCGCCGCCTACAAAGACAAATTGACCGTTTTTTCCGGCATCCGCGCGAGCTGGAACTACATCCACGCGGGCGCTTCCGGATCGTTCCTCACCGGCACTCCGCGCGGCGGACACAACGAGATCGAAATCATCGCCGACGTTTCCATCGATCAGATGCTCGGCGAGCACTTCAGCAAGGACACGCAGTTGGCGACGCTTGAAATCTGCATGGATCTGCCCGCTAACGCCGGCGCCTGCACCGGCAATCTGAGCTGCGCCTACCTGGATACGCTGTGCTGGCGCAGCCCCACGCAGCCGCTGCCGATGGATTGGAACCCGCGAACCGTTTTCGAAAAGTTGTTCGGCGATAGCGGCAGCACCGACAAAGCCGCGCGCGAGCGGCGCCTGGAGCAGCACAAGAGCATCCTCGACTCGGTGAACGCCAAGCTCGTGGATCTCAAGAACGAGCTCGGTCCACATGACCGCGGCAAGGTGGACGAGTACACCGACGCGGTTCGCGATGTCGAGCGCCGCATTCAGATGGCGGAGAAGCAGAGCAACATCGAGCTGCCCACCATGGATCAACCCCTGGGCGCGCCTCCGGTTTTCGAAGATCATCTGGCGCTGATGCTCGATCTGCAGCGGCTCGCGCTTCAGTCCGATCTCACCCGCGTCGTTTCGTTCATGATCAGCAAGGAGCAGAGTCCGCGGCCTTATCCCCAGATCGGCGTGCCGGAGGCGCACCATCCTCTTTCGCACCACAACAACATTCCCGAGCTGGTCGAGAAGATGTCGAAGATCAACCGCTATCACGTGGAGTTGTTCTCGAAATATCTGGACAAGCTCCAGGCCACGCCGGATGGCGACGGCTCGCTGCTGGATCATATGACGATCCTGTACGGAGCGGGCATCTCCAACAGCAACGCGCATTCCGGCGAGAACCTGCCGCAGATGCTGGTGGGCGGCCACGCCGGACGAATCAAGGGCGGACGCCACATCAAATACACCGATAGGCCTTCGCAAGCGAATCTGCTGATGACCATCATGGAGCGGATGGATTATCCGGTGGAGAAGGTCGGCGGCAGCACGGGCAAACTGACCGTCGATCCGCTGCCGGAGGTTTAGCCCTCGTGAGGAGCCTAAAAGTGCAGCGTACACCGCTCCCTTGCGGTCGCGGCTCAGCAACGAGTTCCGAGCCGCGACCGCGAGGGAGCGGTTGCAGGTTGACACTAGCGGCATTCCTCGCCGCGGGGGCGCTCGCCGCGGGCACGGCGCAGCCCTCGATCGTCGAAGCCGCCAAGAACGGCGACAACGCCACACTGCGGGCTCTGATCCAGAAGAAGGCCGATGTGAACGCCGCCGAGCCGGACGGCACGACCGCGCTCCATTGGGCCGCCTACCATAACGACCTCGACGCCGCCGACGTGCTGGTTCGCGCAGGCGCCAAGGTGAATGCCGCGACCGATCTCGGGGTCACGCCGCTCTGGCCGGCCAGCGAGAACGGCAGCTCGGCCATGGTGCGGAGGCTGCTGGAAGCGGGCGCGAATCCGAATTTGGCGCTGCTATCGGGCGAAACACCCTTGATGGTAGCCGCGCGCTCGGGCTACCCGGAAGTCGTCGAACAACTGCTCGCCAAGGGCGCGAATCCGAACGCGCACGGCGCTCGCGGCCAGACGGCGCTGATGTGGGCCGTCGCGCAGCAGCACCCGGAAGTCGTGAAAGTGCTGCTCGCGCAGCATGCCGATCTTAACCTGCGCTCGGATGTCTGGACCGATGTGATGGCCGTCCCGCCCCATGGATATCTGCCTTATAACAAAGCCATCCCGCACGGCGGCGAAACCGCCCTGATGTTCGCGGCGCGTGTCGGCGATCTGGATTCGGCGAAGCTCTTGGTAGCGGCGGGCGCAAACGTGAACGATGCCGATGCCTGGGGAGTCAGCGCAACCACGTTGGCCGCCCACTCCGGCTTCACGAGCGTGGTCGAATTCCTGCTGGACAAGGGCGCCAATCCCAATCTCGCGGAGAACGGCTTTACCGCGCTTCAGGAAGCGGTCATGCGTCGCGACGAGAAGATGGTCGCGGCTCTGCTCGACCATGGTGCCGATGCGAATTCCCCGCTGAAGACGTGGACGCCCAC
Source organism: Bryobacteraceae bacterium (assembly GCA_036557165.1). Lineage (GTDB taxonomy): Bacteria > Acidobacteriota > Terriglobia > Bryobacterales > Bryobacteraceae > Palsa-187. The sequence goes on along the minus strand of DATBIA010000056.1, from coordinate 116,838 downwards.
CCGGCGCTCGTCCGACGATTTCAATTTTGAGCCGCAGTTAGTCGGAGCGAGCCCTTACTGGCTGGCGGCGCGATTCACCGAACCCGCCGTCATGCGTCTGTTGGTCCAGCACGGCGCCGACCCGCATTTCGTGCAGCACGCGCAGTACACCGCCGAACAAGGATTCGGCGCGGTGCAGCGGACCGAGACCGCCACTCCGGTAATGGCCGCGGTGGGCATCATCCGCGCCAAAGCGTGGGTGGATTTGCCCCGGAGCGAGGCTGAAGCCGCAACGCTTGAAACCGTAAAACTCGCCGTGGAATTGGGCTCCGATGTAAACGTCGCCAACACGGACGGACGCACCGCGCTCGATGCCGCCAAGGCCCTCCGATACAAGAGCGTTGTCGATTTTCTGACGGAGAAGGGCGCGAAGGCCGGAACCGGAGGCGCCGGTTCAGGACGCGGCGCGGGCCGTGGCCGCGCCGGCGGACGATAGCGCTCGAAGAGCCTGAGCGACGCCCGCTACAATGGCCCCCGTGAGCTTCGACGATTACAAAATCGTGTTGTATCGGAACCGTCCCGATGGATGGGTCGCGGAAGTTCCCGCCATCCCGGGCTGCTATGCGCTTATGCCAACACGCGAGGAAGCCCTCTCCGAGTTGGCGAGCGTGTTTCGGATGATCGCCGAGGAATACGAGGCGGAAGGAAGGCCTCTGCCGGACGACACAGCCGAAATCGTTCATGCCTAGCACAGGTTCTTCGCTGTCGGCCGTGCCCACGCCCAGGTTTTCCAAACCCCACTTCCGTTGATGCATAATACAAGTCGGAGCCGCGATCGCCGCGCGCCGCCCAGCGGCACATGGCGCCGCCGCCCTTTCCGATAAGAGACCTATGAAGCTAAAAACCTTTCTGTTGATCCCACTATGCGCGGCGATGAGCGCCTTCGGCCAGCAACCCGCCCCCCGCGGCGGCGGCCGGGGCTTTGCGCGGCCGCAACCGCCCCCACCCCTGCTCTTCAAAGAAACCTGGAAAGATTCTTCCGGCAATGTGCCGATGACGCAAGATTTCGTGCTGAATCCGGACCTGCGATTGAACATGTACGGCGTCGGTAAGGACGATTTCAATATCACCAACGAAGGAAACGTGCCGCATATCTGGACGGGCCTCTGCGCTTCATCGTGCGCCCTTACGCTCAGCAGCAAAGAAAACTTTGTGGATCTTAGCGGCAAGGCGAAAATCCGCTGGTACATGAAGACGTCCGGCTTTCATCAGGTCCGGCCGGTTTTGAAGCTCGCCGACGGAACGTGGCTCATCGGCGACCACGCCGACGCGGACACCTTCGACTATCGCGAAAGCGAATTTTATCTGGCCGAAGTGCATTGGCTTAAGCTCGACATGCCCAAGGTGCAGACCAAGGGAAGCCTGCTGGACAAAGTGGATCTCAGCAAGGTGGACGAAATTGGTTTCGCCGATCTGACTCCCGGCAGCGGCCACGGAACGGGCGGGTATTCAGACGTCGCCTGGATCGAAGTTTATGGGAAGCCGGTTGCCCGCGACGCGGCGAATCCATCGAAATAGCCGGCCAGGCAAGCGTTTCAAACACACCAACACCGCTCTCTCGCATAATCTAATGCCTAATTCCAAGCTGATCTCATTCGCGCTGGCTTTGACGGGCGTGCTCATAGCCGCTGCGCAAAGCGCGCCCACACGGCCAAATCTGCCGCGTACCGCCGACGGCAAACCCAACTTCTCCGGCATCTGGCAGGCTTCCAGCACCGCCGCCGCCGATCTGCTGGATCATCCCGCCCGGCTCAATATGCTCGCGGGACGCTCGGTGGTCGCCGGCGGCGAAATTCCGTATCAGCCCTGGGCCGCCAAGCAGAAGGCGCAGAATTTTCAAAACCGTCAGACCGCCGATCCGCTTAACAAATGCTTTATGCCCGGCGTTCCGCGCATCATGTACATGGACTTTCCCTTCCAGATTTTCCAAACGCCCAAGGCCGTCGCCATGACCTTCGAATGGTCGCTGGATTATCGCCTGATCTACACCGACGGCAGCGCGCCCTTCCCGGATCTCGATTTCTGGATGGGCGATTCGCGCGGCCACTGGGAGGGCGACACGCTGGTTGTGAACGTCACGAACCACAACGAAAAGACCTGGTTCGACATGGCGGGCGATTTTCACAGCGGCGCGCTCAAAGTGGTCGAGCGCTACCACATGACCGATCCCGACACGATTCAGTACGAAGCCACCATCGAAGATTCGAAGGTTTTCACCAAGCCCTGGACCATCAGCCTCCCTCTGAAAAGGCGCACCGACCGAAAGCGGCTGTTCGAGTACGTCTGTCAGGCGGAAAAGGAAGAGGCCAATGGCGATTTCACGCGTGAGAACCGCACGTGGTATCCGGGCAACGGGACCAAGCCCGAGGCAATGAATATCTCGGACGCCGCCCATGCCGCGCCCGCCACTCCCGCGGCGAATATTCGCCGCACCTCTTACGGCAAACCCGATATCCAAGGCCTCTACGAATCGAACTCGCCCGGAGCGAATCAGGAACTGGAACGTCGCGCGGGTCGCGGCGGCCGCGCCGCACCCACCGGACGAGGCATCATCGATCCGCCTGACGGCAAGCTTCCGATGCAGCCCTGGGCCGTCGATGAGCGGGCCAGCCGCCAGCGAACCGAGCGCGGCTACGACGATCCGACCGCCCACTGCTTCCCCGCGGGCCTTCCGCGATCGCTGTGGGTCCCTTCGGCTTACGAGATTATCCAAACACCCGATTACATCGTCTTCCTGCATGAGCGCGTGGCGTGGCGAATCGTGCGTCTGGTTCCCTCATTCGATGCGAACATGCACCTTCCGGACACGATCCGCCTATGGCAGGGCGATTCCGTGGGTCGATGGGACGGCGACACGCTGGTGGTCGACACCACCAACTTCAACGGCAAAACGTGGCTGAACGAAGGCGGCGAAATCGTGAGCTACGCTGAGCACCTGATCGAGCGGTTCACGCCCACCGGCCCAGACACAATGAATTACGAAGCGACCATCGCCGACCCGGTCGTCTATTCACGGCCCTGGACGGTCGCGTTTCCCATCCGGCGCTCGAAGGGCGATCTGATCGAGTCCGCGTGCCACGAGGAAGATCTCGATCTCCCGCACCTGAAGGCTCTTAAGGACGCAGCAGCCGGAAAGAATTAACGGCACAAGATCGCGCTCAAACCACTCGCGAACTTCCGAGCCACGACCGCGAGGGAGTGGTGGTTGACGCTGTTTTCTACGCCTCCCCAATCTCCACCCGGATCGCCGCCGCGATCGCTTGCGCATTGAATTCCACGCGATTCAGCTCCGGCCCTTCCACCATTACGCGCGCGAGCGGTTCGGTGCCGGAAAATCGCACCAATACGCGGCCGGCCTCGCCGAATTCCGCCTCGGTTCTTTGCACCTCTGCGCTCACGCGTTGCAATTCTTCGAGCGGCTTCCGCTCCCGCACCCGCACGTTCACCAAGATCTGCGGGTAAGTCTCCATCTCCGCGGTGAGATCATCCAGATCTTTACCCGATCCGCGCATGACTTCAAGCACGCGCAAAGCCGTCAGCATGCCATCGCCCGTGGTGGCGTAATCGCGGAAGATGATGTGCCCGCTCTGCTCTCCTCCGAGCGGCGCGTTCCGTCGCAGCATCTCTTCGAGCACGTATTTGTCGCCGACCGCCGTCCGCACCAATCCGATGCCGTGCGCCTTCAGCGCTCTTTCCAGCCCGAGGTTCGACATTACTGTGGCGACCACTTCGCTCAATCGCCCCTTGGTGTGCAACGGCAAGGCGCACAACAGGAGCACGGCGTCGCCGTCCACAATCTTGCCCGAATGGGAGACGAACAGCGCGCGGTCCGCGTCGCCGTCGAAAGCCACGCCCAAATCCGCGCCCGTGGCCAGCACGCGCTCACGTAAGCTCTCCAGATGCTGCGATCCGCAATTCAGGTTGATGTTCTTCCCGTCCGGCGCGCAATGGATGCACTCGACGGCGGCGCCCAATTGCTCCAAGAGCTCGGGCGCGAGATACGACGCCGATCCATGCGCCCCGTCAACGACCATCCGCATGCCCTCCAGACCTTCGGGCAGCGTGGCCGCCAAATAATTCAGATACTGCCGGTCGAGACTCTGGTCCGCTGCAAGCGCCTTGGCCGTAGGCGCTTGTCCCGAACCGAGGCATGCGAAAATCCTCTCCTCCAACCCGCGCTCCTGATCGTCGGGGAGTTTGAATCCGGAATGGTCGATTACTTTAATACCGTTGTCGCGATAAGGGTTGTGGGAGGCGGAAATGATGACGCCGGCCGAAAAAGGCCCGGTGCGCGCCACATATGCGATGCCCGGAGTCGTGATCAGGCCCGCGAATCGAGCGTGCACGCCCTCTTTCTCCAGCCCCCCCGCGACGTGTTCCGCAATCCAGGGCCCGCTCTCCCGAGTATCGATTCCGAGCGCCACTTCCGGATTGGAGTGGCGCCCCGCCACCCATTGTCCCAGCGCCACGCCCACGGCGAACGCCGTCTCGCGATTCAGCGGAAACTCCCCCGCCACCCCCCGGATTCCATCCGTTCCGAACAACTGTCGCATTTTACGGTCTACCCTCGGTCTTCTCTATTGTCAATTTCACCCGCACGGCAGGCGGCGATTCGAATTGAACCCTTGCATCGTCCACGAACGCGTTCGTCCGCACCACGGTGTCGCGCGTCAGGCTGCGAACGTCGATCAGGTCCGTATCCGCGGTCAGAGTCGACTGCACGCGAGGCTCCGGTCCGGAGATGCGTAATCTGTCCGGCACGGGATCGGCGTGCGTGATCCGGTACCCCGCGGGCGGGGAGCCATCCAGACGCACTCGCACTGGCACGTCCTTGGCCGCAATGCGGAAAATCCGAAGCCGCACCTGTGAAGGTACGGCGCGCAGAAATGCGACTCCATGAGGCAGGCTGAATTCGGCGCTCGACAATGTGAACGTCTGTTCTCCCGGACTCGTCACCTCCGAGAGGTCCAGCTTCACGAACACGGACGACATCGTGGATTGGGTCAGCTTTCCCGCGGCGCCCCGCAGTTCCACCTGCAGATTCGCCGGCGTATCGGAGGAGAGGACCAGGCCGTTGCGAAGGTTCTCGTACAAAATCGGCGCCGATTGGAGCGTCACCTCCTCCGGCGCGCCCGCCATGATCAACCACACCAGAATCGCCACCGCCAGGGAGCCAAGCTTCAAACCCAGGTTCTGAGTGAGGCCGCGCCAGAATTTCCCGGTCATGACTCAACCTGCTCCGGCTCGGGAGCGCGCTCCGCCCGCGCGGCCCGAGCGGACGTGTGGCGAGTCAGCCGTTCGAGCAGACTGTCTAGGTTTACATTCCTTTCCAATTCGCCGTGCGCGGCAATGGAAATGCGCCAGGTTTCTTCCGATACGACCACCGCGAGGGCGTCCGTATCCTCGGTCACGCCAATCGCCGCGCGATGGCGGGTGCCGACGCTTCGCAACATAAGAGGGCGGGTGGTCAGCGGCAGGAAGCATGCGGCCGCCGCGATGCGGTCGCCTTGTATAATCACCGCGCCGTCGTGTAAGGTGCCGCCGCGCTGGAAAATCGTGCAGAGCAGATCGCGCGACACGCGGGCGTCCAGCGCCACGCCGCTTTCTACGAAGGTCCGAAGGCCGACGTCGCGCTCCACCACGATAAGCGCACCCGCGGACCTAGTCTCAACAATCTGGCGCACCGCCAGCGTGATTTCTTCCATCACCTCGCGCTGTTCCAGGCGCCCGCCTAGCCCACGCCAGGGAATACGGCCGAAGCGCGCCAGCAGCCGCCGGATCTCGGCTTGAAACATCACGATCAGCGCGAAAACGGTGTACGGCGCTAGAAACTCGATGACGGAACGGAACGCCTCCAGGCGGGCCCACACTGCGATCAGGTACGCTGCCAAAAGCACTCCCAGGCCGCCCAGAACGTGCGCCGCCCGGCGGCCGCGCACCATTAGAAAAAGGTTATATATGAGGATCGCCAGCGCGAGGATGTCCGCCACGTGCACCAGCGTGAGTTTCGGAATGGCGGTGGGCAATATCGGCGGCATCGGCGAATAACTTTAACTAGTTTAGCCGCGGCTGCCGGCGGGCACTGCGCCGCGCGTTCTGTGATAGTCTTGCTGCGGGAGGCTGGAGAATATGGCAACGCCACACTTCGATATCGCGGCGCAAATGCGCACGTTTGAAGCGCCGCCGGATGATTTCAACCCGTTCACCGCGCCGGATAGTCTGTTGCTTCACCACGGATTTCCCCGCCGCCCAGATGCTCAGAAGGAGCCGAAACTATATCGCGCATGGCGTCGCGCATTTCGTCCCGGGGCCAAAATGATCAAAGCCGAACTCGCCTACGACGAGATCATGAGCCGGCGAAATCCCTTGCACCGGGGCGGGACGGACTTCAAGCCGTCGGGATGGGGTGGCGTCGTGGTTCAGACGTCGGCGCTTGGCTTCGGCGAGCCGGCTAACACCGTCTACGGCCAATGGACACAACCCTATGTTTACCCGTTGGCCTCGCCCCCTCCCGGCCCGCAAACGGTTGGGTTTTGGGTCGGAATCGACGGCTTCGGCAACAATCAGGTGCTCCAGGCCGGCACAGCGGTCACCGTCAACGGCAGCAGCGTTACCCATTGGGCGTGGACCGAATGGTGGCCCAACGGCGCCGTGCAAATCACCAACTTTCCCGTCGCGCCGGGCGATGTGATCACCTGCCTGGTCTGCGCCCCCCAGACCAATCACGGCTTCGTCTCCATGAAGAACGAGCGCACCAACCAGGTGGTCAGCGTCGGAGTAAATCCACCGTCCGGCATCACCTCCGTGGGCGCAACCGCCGAGTGGATCGTGGAAGGCATCTCCGCGGACCTGATCCCTTGGGATGAGCTCCCTTTGCCGTTCGTCGTCGACATCTTCAACTTCTCCGGCGCCAGCGCGGGGACGAAAAACCACAGCTTCGACATGCAGCCCAAGGGAATTACGACGAATATTACAGGCAGCGGCGGAAAAGCTCTGACCCAGACGATCATCGCGTCGCCCTCCGCGGCAATGATCTTCTGGGAAGGCCTCTCTTAAGGAAAGGAAGCAGGCCGTTTCCAGGGCACATCAGGCCGTCGAACTGGTTGTTACGGCTTGCTCTCCCTCGATTTTTCCTCCATCAATCGTTTAGTCAGGAGGACAAGGCCTAAAAGTTGCGTCCACTCCGACACAATGTTGCCCACTACCTGTCCCCATTTCCCTTCGGAATCCAGTTTCAAGTAGAGCAGGGCCCAGCCCACCCCCGTAAGCCCTAGAAAAATGCTCAAAGAGTGTTCCCGAATAACCTCGATAACGCGGTTCCGGAAGCGGCGGCGCGGTTGTCTGCTTTCCGCTGAGCCGACCTCGTAGAAATATTTGGTCCCGATCACTGTGACAAACACACCCGTCCAGTCCGCTATGGCATTGCCGAAAAAAGAACCGAGGTGCGTCTTCGGGTTGCTGTAGAAATACAGGATAATCCATGACAGCAAAATGCCACTGGCTGTGAGGCCGAGTGCATGGCGCACCAGGAATCCAGCCTTTCGACGGGGGACAGGTGTCCTGGTCATTGTATTCAGTCTCTCATCAGCTGGATAGCGCCCCGAATTCACTCGTCCCGCTAACGGGGTTTCAGAGGGGGAAATTGAAACTGGCCGTATCCGTAATCCGCCCGTAAGCTTGCCCCCGCCCTCACGGGCGGGGCTGAAAGTGGGCACGACGATATTCCACCGTTCGCACCCAGCCCTGGCCGTAAGGCCGGGGATAAGCGCCGGTTGAATACCTATCGACGGATTACGGCCTTATGGCCCTTGCGCCTTTTCGAGGAGCAAACCCAATCTTCTTAAGTTAGAATATGTTAAGGACCACCCTAGATGGCGAACAAACCTCCTTATTCCCAAGGCGCACAGGTGGAACACCCCAAATTCGGTTTGGGCAGCGTTCTTTCCTGCAGCGAAGAGTATATCGTGATCAAATTCGACGACCACGGCGAAAGGAAGTTTGTCTTATCGATCGTGCTTCCCAATCTCAAGAAGAGCGACCGGCAGCCTCCCGCGGAGAAGCGCCGTAGCTCGAAAAAGAAGACGGCCCCGGCTCCGGCGTAACTGGGTCCGCCGCCAGCGCCCGCGCCAGCCTTATAAGATCCTCCGAAGCCGGCCCTGCCGAACTTGCCTCAGGAGGCGCTTTCGAGACCGTGTCGGGCGAACGGCCCGGCGACCGCGTCCCCGTGGCGCGTCGGGTTCGCAGCTTTGCGTCGTACCAAATAATTCCTTCCAGCGCTATCACCGAGACGGAAAAAATAGAGAGAAGCATAAGGAGCAATTAGCTCATCGGCCGGCGGGGCTAGCGCCTTTAGCCTGCCGCGTCGAATTTTCCAAAACGATCCCCAGCCCATCCAGCAGCGTGGACGTCGATCGCTGATAGCTTGCGTACGCCTCCTGATAACCGACATAAGCGTTCAGCAGCGCGCTCTCGGAGCTTGCCAGGCGCGTCTGCGAATCCAACACTTCGAAAGCGGTGATCGAGCCCAATTCGTATTTCTGCTGCTCGGCCTCCACGTTCTTCTGCGCCAGGTCTCGCGCTCGCTTGGCCGCCTCGATCGAGGCGTTCGCCAAATCCAGCGAATTGATCGCCTGGCGGACGTCCAGCGTGATCTGCTGCTGCACCTGCCGCGCCGCGTAGCGGTCGCGCGTTTTATTCACCAGTGCGTCGGCCAGTTGCGCCTGCGCGGCTTTGCTGTGCAGCGGAAAACTCATTTGGATGCCTCCGCCGTAACTGGGATAGCTGAAGCCCAGTACCTGTCCGAACGCGTCCGTAAAGCCGCCGGGAACCGCCGGCGTGGTGATGCCCAGCGGCCCCACCACTGCGACCTGATTCCCCCCCAAACCGCTGGTCACGCCCTGCGCCGTCAAATCCAGGCGCGGCTGCAGCAGATTCCGCGCGATGCGGGCGTTCAGGTCGTCCACTTCCACACGGCGATCGGCCGCGTTCATCTCCGGCCGCGCCTTCAAAGCGGCCGCCAATGCCTCTTCAAACGGCAAAATTCCCGTTTTCGACGGCAGCATGGAAGGATCGTCCTCCAGCACCAGCGCCGTATCCCGCATCTCCGGCGTCAAATCGGCGCCGATTAGGCGCCGCAATCCATCCAGGGCCGACTTGTAGGCATACTGCGCCTGAATCAAATCGCGATTCCGCTCCGCTACTTGCGTTTCGGACTGATAAATGTCCAAATCGGCGAGCGCGCCCAAGTCCAGCGCCTTCCGGTCGCGATCATAGGAGCTTTGCGCCAAATCGAGCGTTTGTTTTTCGACGGCGATGATGTCGCGCGCGCGAACCGCATCCCAATACTGGCCCGCCGCGGCGGCTAGAGTGTCCGAAATTCTAGCCTCGGTCTGCGAGGAAACGATCAGAAGCTGGCTGCGCGCGGCCTGAAGAGGACCCAGCCGCGCAATATTCGTCCGCCCCTGCAGCAACGGCTGCGCAACCGAAAAATTCAGCGTCCCCAGGATATTGGGATTGAAAAAACTGAACGCGCTGTTAGTGGAGCTGCGCGCCGCCGAAAACCCCACATTGACCGTCTGTCCGGTGTAGAGGTTCTCCTGATAATTGATGAACGAATTCTGGTTCAGCGTGCTGAGCGTAGCCGCGCCGCCGATCTGAGTGGACTGCGGTGTAACGGACCGAAACGTGTTGAAGCCGAACCCCAGCGTTGGATCGAACGGAGCCTCTGCAGCGCCGATTTGGTCCTGCGCCGTGTAAACATCCATGCGCGCCAGATTCACGTCGGTGGAGTTTTTGAGAACCAGCTCCAGAAACGTCTTCAGCGTCAGCTCCAGCTTTCCGTTGGCGACGTGGTCCGCAAGACCCTCAACATCGCGCAGTTCCACGGTTTGAGGATGGAATCTCTTGGAAAGCCACTGCGGGACGGGAAGCGACCCGGCGAAATCAGGGGTAAACGAAAAAACGAGAAGGGCCGCTGCCGCTCTATTCATATCTCAATGCCTCAATCGGATCGATCCGCGAGGCTTTTCGCGCCGGATAGATCCCGAAGATAACACCCACCGCCATGGAAACGCCGAACGCGATGGCGATGGAGGCGGGCGTCACGATGGTTTTCCACTCCGCCGCGCGGGCGATAAACCATGCCAAAAAGTACCCAAAACCGACCCCTAAAGCGCCTCCACCGATCGAAATCAGCACCGATTCGAGCAGAAATTGACGGACAATGTCCGTCCGCCGCGCGCCCGTGGCTCGTCTGACGCCGATCTCGCGCGTCCGCTCTAAAACCGTCGCCAGAACGATATTCATAATTCCAATGCCGCCCACCAGTAGCGAAATTGCGGCGATGGCGACCATCACGTCGGTGAAAATCGTCTGGGCGCGCTGCTGCTCCGCCAATAGCTCGGCGGGGATGGTCACCACGAAATCCGGAACGCTGTGATGAATCGAATTCAAAATAGCGGTGACCACCTTCGCCGCCGCCACGCTGTCGACCCCGGTTTTAAGACGAATGTCCACTCCGTCCAATTCATCCTTGAAATTGCCGCCGTTATCGAAGAACCTGTACTGGAACGTGTTCAAGGGAATATAGATCACCAGATTCGGATCCTGCGACTGCGCCGTTCCCGACCCCGAGCTGACCTGATTGCGCAGCACCCCCAGCACGCGCAGCCAGGTGTCGTTCACCTTCACGTATTTGTCCACGGCGGGCCCGTAGCCGAGCAAAGCAATCTTCGCCTGCTCGCCCAAAACGCACACGGCTTCGCTGGCGGCGTCGTTGGCCTCGTTGAAGGGCGCGCCTTCCTCGAAATTCCAGCTATGAATCGCGGCGTAGGACGGCCGCACGCCGTAGAGTTCGGGCAGATCCTGCGCGGGCTTCGGGAACACGCGCGCCGGATGCATGCTGCGGCGCGCGGATATCAGATCCATCGCGCCGACATTCGCCGCCAGGACGCGCACATCGCGCTCCGTTAAACCCGGAGAAGAGCGGCGGCGCTGTTGCAGCTCTTGGTCGCTGGTGGCGGGCCGCGACTCGATCAGCAGATTGCGCACGCCCAACTGCTCGATGAACCGCAGCGATTCCGCTCGCGCGCCGGCGCCGATGGCAAGCATTCCAATCACCGCGCCGACTCCGAAAATGATCCCGAGCGCGGTAAGAATCGTGCGGGTCTTCTGCGCCCAGAGATTACCGGCGGCCTGGCCGAGTTCGGCTGCGTAGCGAGGAAACCTCATACCGCCCCAGGGAGGGCGGGCTTCAGCCCGCGCGAGGCTTTAGCCTCGCATCGCGACGCTTTCGCCTCGCCTGCCCGGATGCGGGGCTGAAGCCCCGCGCGGGCTGAAGCCCGCCCTCCCCTCATTTCGGCAGCGGCAGCGCGCCGCCGTTCAGTTTCTTCGTCTCCTTCTCCAGCGGATTCGCCAGAGCCACTTCCTGCCCCTCCTCCAGTCCCGAAACCACAACCCGCGTCTCGTTTCTCCGCTGCAAAACCACGTCTTTCGCGGTGAAATTCCCGCCGGATCGGGCATACACGAACGTGCGGCCGTCGTTTTCGAACAGAGCCTGCGCCGGAAGCCACAACACGTTGCGCAACTGGTCTGTGGTCACCACGATGGTTGCGCTCATCCCTGGCCGAAGCTCCGGAGACGGATTATCCATGGCGATCACACATTCGAAATGGCGATCCCAGGGAGGCCCCGTGGTGGCGCCGATTTCTTTAACGTGCCCCTTAAACGGGCGTTTGGGAACGGCGATCACGCTCACCTCCACCGGCTGCCCCGAAGACAAATGCCCTCGATCCAGCTCGCCGACCTTCGCGCCCAGCTCCCAATTGTTCAGGTCGGGGATTTCGGCCACGGCCATCCCTGGGCGCACGGTATCGCCCACCTGGAAAAGCGGCAGCGTCATGCCAAAAAACAACACGCCATTCCCCGTGTTCTGCTTCACCGACACGTACCCCGGCCTGTGCGCGCGCAGCGTCATCGCCTCGATGTTTTCGCGAGCCGTCTTCGCCTGCGTCTCGGCTTTCGCTTGCCCCGCCTCCTGAATCGCGATGCCCGCTTCGTTGGTCGCCGTGCGATTGGCGAGATTGCTTTCAAGCTGCGCCAGATGGTCGCGGGCATTATCCAGAGCCAGCGTATTCTGCTTGGCGACGAGGGCCGGCAAAATCGGATTCTTGCGGACGTCCAATTCGGCGAGCTGCACGTCAGCCTTGGCTTTCAACAGAGCGTAGCGATCTTCCTCCTGCTCGGCGTCGCGCTGCGCGCGCGCCTGCACGATGTGCTGCTCCGCCTCGGCAAGATCGGCTTCGGCTTCCTTCAGCTTGAATTCTTGCTCGGTCGTGTCGAATTGCAGGACCAGGTCGCCCTCTTTCACCGGCTCGCCGCTGGTTTTCAAAGCCGTAATGTGCAGATCGCCGCCTCCCGTGAGTGGCGCCGTAAGAGTTTCCGGATTTCCGCCGCGAAGCTCGCCGCGCGCGGTGATATCGAGGCTGATGTCTCCTCGCTGTACTTTCGCGGTCGGAATCGCCGCCGCGGCGGGCGTGGAAATCTCCCGCCAGGCGCGCATACCGTACCAGCCCGCGACGGCGAGCGCAGCCAGAACCGCCACCATCGTCAGCAGGCGTTTGGTCACTGCCCGTCCCTTGTCTCCGTCGGCGGCTCGGCCAGCGCAACCAACGCTCCCGCCGCGATCCCCTCCACGGCCACATCGTCCGGATTCCTGGCGATCACCCGCACCGCCTCCAACGCATAGCGATCTCCCCTCTTGACGTATACGGCGGGTTTTCCGTCACGCGCGAACAAAGCCTTCGCGGGAATGCTGATGGCGCCGGGCAACTTCGTCTGAACGATGTCCGCGCCTGCGTTCATTCCCGGGCGCAGCCGCGAATCGGGATGGTCGATGCGGGCAAAGGCGCGAAAGCTGCTGGTAGGTGGCCATTCGTTGAAGCTGCGTTCGGTCAGCGGCGCGATGGAGCCGAGCTTGGCGTTCATCGTCTTTTCGGGAAACGCGTCTACGTGTACCAAAACCGTGTCGTCCACGGCGATGCGGCCCCGATCCACTTCGTCCACCTTGGCCTCCATCTCGATGGTGTTCAGGTCCGGGATCTCCGCCAGCGCGCCGCCGGCCACCGCGTGATCGCCTACTTTGTAAGGCTGCGCGTTCAGCCAGCCCTGGGAATAGTTAGGCAGGTAGTTGATGATGCCGTCCAGAGGGCTGGTCAATTCCATCAATCCCAACCGTCTCTTGGTCAAATCCACCCACGCTTTGGCCGCATCGCGCAGCCGGACCAAAGACGCGCTTTTGGCTTCGTTCGATTTGTTGTGAACGTCGATCGCCGCCTCTTGCACCTTCAGCTTCTCCTCGGCCAGACCCAGATCGATGGCGCTTTGCTGGCCCTGCATGGCGCTCACGATCGCCTGTTTGGACGCCTCCAGGCGCGCCTTCTCCACCTGATATTTCGCGTTGGCGAGGTCGAGCTTGTCCTGTTCGACGACGATTTTCGCCTGGGCCTCCGCCTGATCGAGCGTGGCCTGAGCCTGCGCCAGCGCGGCCTCTTTTTCCTTCAAATCCTGCTCGGATTTGCTGGGATCGAATTTGACGACGGTCTGACCTTTTTTCACCGGGCCGCCCGCCGGCGCCATCCAGACGATCTGCAAATCCGGCACGTCCAGCGGGGCGGTGAGCTGCTCGGAGCGGTCGGCCACCAGTTCACCCCGGCATCGCACCAGCACCAGGAAATCGCCCTGGCGCGCGGACGCCGTAGGGACCTCCGCCAGTTGCCCTCCGCGCCGGTATTCGCGCACCGCGAACCCCGAGCCCGCCAGCACCAGCACAAAGACCAGCGCGCCGCTTAGCCTGCTCGCCATGAAGATCCTCGTCTCGTAGCGCACGCTTTAGCGTGCTGCCGTGGGCTTGAGCCCACGGTCTGGATTCGTCGAGCTAAAGCTCGCCGCCGCACGCTGAAGCGTGCGCCACAACAACTCATTTCGCCGGCTCCTCGATATCCAGGGCCACCGACAAATCCGGCAACAAGTGCGGATCGTCACGATCTAACCGGAATCGCGCCGTGAACGTTTTCACCGACGTTCCCAGCGGCGAGGTGGCCACCGGACTCGCCGATTCGAAATGCGCGGTTAACGTTAAATCGGGAAACGCGTCCAGGTGCACCACGGCCCGCGCGCCGGGCTTCAGCACCGCTCCGTCCGGCTCGCCCACCGCCAATTCCACCTCCATTTCCGAAGGATCGAAGATTCGCAACAGCGGCTGCCCCGGCCACAACTGATCGCCCTCTTCGGCGTGTCCCAGGGAGTTATTCCGCCAGACGTTTTCCAGCGCCACCATGCCGTTGATCGGCGATTTAACGGATAGTTTGTCCAAATTGCTCTTTTGCCGGTCCACCGCGACCTGCTGGCGGTCGCGCTGCAATTCCAGAATGCGAATCTCGGCTTCCTCAGCCTGGTCATGCAGTTTGCTGGAGCGGTTCAGGCTCGCGACGTGCTCCTGGGCGTCGGCTAATTTCACCTGGTTCTTTTGGCGGTCGATCTCGCTCAGGATGGGCCCTTTGCGAATTTCAATCTGCGCCTTTTTCAGGTCGGCTTCCGCGGAAAGCAGGTCCGAGACGCGTTTTTCGCCGTTGCTGTTGTGCTCGGCGCGCTTCTGATCCACCTGATGCCTCAGGTCGTCGAATTTCGCCTGCGCTTCAAGCAGCAGCCGAAACTGATCGGTCGAGTCGAAGCTGGCGATCAGCTCGCCTGTGGGAACCTTGGCGCCGTTCTCGACCAGAGTGGCCAGGGTGAGATTTCCGCCTTGGCCTTCAATTCGGGGAACCTGGATCAGCATGGAGCGCACCGCCCGCACCGTTCCCGTCGCCCGAACGCGCCGCGGCGCGGGATGGGAACCCAAATCCGTGGCGGCCGCATGAACCGCGAAAACCACAATAAAAACAAAGAGGAACTTCCGCAATCGTCCTCCGGAACCGAAAATCGCGCTGAGGGCGGAGACGCAACTCGAGCTGCCCTCCCGACCCAAATTTAGACGCCGCAACCCGGAAAAATGTTGTGTGGAAAATTTGGTTTTTTCGCGAACCTCCGTGCGATAGACTGCGAAAGATGGCCGCGCCCGCTCCTCGCGTGTTTCTGAGCCACAGCAGCCAGGACAAGGCTTTTGTGCGGGAGTTGTACAATCGCCTGACCCGCGACGGCGTCTCCTGCTTCTTCGATGCCGAGTCCATCGGCTGGGGCGAAAACTGGATCCAGGTTCTGGAACGCGCCGTCGATCAATGCGAAGACATCGTCTTCGTGCTGTCGCCCGCCTTCTGCGACTCCGAATGGGCGCAGGCGGAGCGCACCGGAGCTTTGGCGGATGACCCCAGTGGGCTAAGGCGCAAGGCGCGTCCGTTGACGTTGCATGCCTGCAGGCATCTCCCGAACTTTCCGCGTTTCCTTCGTCAGATTCAGGCAATCGATGTCACAAGCGAAGCTTTATTCGAGCAGAACTATCCCGAAATCTGCCGGGCGCTCGGCGGTATCCCGCGAGATGGCATTGTTTTCGCGGATAGGAGCAAGCTTCCCCCTGTTTATCCGCTGCCGGAGCGCCAGCGCGTGCCGTACCGCTCGCTGGACGATAGATTCGTCGGCCGCGTGGAAGCGATTTGGGCTCTCCACGACTCGTTGTTTCGCGAAAGCACCACCGTGCTTCAGGGCATGGGAGTCGTCGCGGGTATCGGCGGACTCGGCAAATCGCAGCTCGCCATCGAATACGCGCATCGGTTCGGCGGGCCTACCCCGGCGGTGTTTACTGGGTGGACGCCGCGCGCGGCTTGTCCACACTGATCGGGCAGCTCGGCGCGGCCGCAGGGCTCGATCTGGACACGAAAACCGAGGAGCCCGCGCAGGTCGAGCAGATCTGGCGATTACTGAACGCGCGGAGCGCGCCGTATCTGTTGATCCTCGACAATTTTCCTGAAAACACGCCGCTGCGTCCGTATCTGCCCACCACGGGTCCGGCGCATACCATCGTCACCACGCGCCGGCGGGATCTGCAACAGGCGGTCGTGGGGCTCGATGCTCTTTCGCCCGAAGAAGGCGTCCGCTTGTTGAACTCAGGCCAAAGGCAGCTTGGGAAGGGCGCGGAGGAGTTGGTCCGCCGCCTGGGCGGCTTGCCGCTCGCGCTGGAGCTGGCGAAGAGCTATCTCAACTATCGCCGCGATTTGAGTATCGAGGTGCTGCTTAAGGAGATGACGATCGCCGGCGAAATGCAAACTCTCGCCGAGTTCGCGTCGGAATACCGGGATGAGTTGCCGAACCTGCACGAGCGCGACATCGTAGCGACATTTCAAATGAGCTGGAACATCACGCCGGATGCGGCAAAGCGGGTGCTTCGGGTAATCGGAGAGCTGGCCCCCGCGCCCGTGCCGCGATGGCTGGTGCGCGAGATTCTGGGACTCCCCGAGCAGCTGCCGATGCGGGATGAGCTGAGCAAGAGCCTTAGCGAGCTGGCCCGGCTGTCGTGGGTGGAGCTTGACGAAGCTGGCGATCCGCTAGCGCACCGGCTGATCCTTGCATCTGTGCGACATCAAAACGTGGCTGAGGACGCATCGCCGTTCGACCCATGCGTGGCAATGATACGGCAGCAGATGCGGCGGGCGTTTGACAATCCTGGGGCGAATACGATCCGAGATTTGGAATCGCTTGTCCCGCATGCCGAGTTTCTGACCGCGAAGAATCGGATCGGCCGGGAAGATCGCAGCGATCTGCTCAACTCACTGGGAGGGCATCATCAAAAGATGGGCAGATTTACAGCCGCCCGGGAAGTGTATTCTGCGGCGCTCCTCTCGGATGAGAAGGCATTGACTTCCGGCCCCCCCTCCATCGCCACCGTGCAGTCGAATCTGGCGCTGGTGCTGCGAGATCGGGACAGTTGGAGGAACCGCGCGATCTGCTGCGGAAGGCGCTGACCTCAGATGAGAAGTCGTTCGAACCCGGCCATCCCTCCATCGCCGGCAGCCGGTCGAATCTGGCGCTGGTGCTGCGAGATCTAGGGCAGTTGGAGGAAGCGCGCGATCTGCTGCGAGAGGCGCTGGCCTCGAATGAGAAGTCGTTTGAACCGGGCCATCCCTCCATCGCCGACAGCCAGTCGAATCTGGCGCTGGTGCTGCAGGATCTGGAGCAGTTGAAGGAATCGCGCGATCTGCTGCGAAAGGCGCTGGCCTCGGATGAGCAGTCGTTTGAACCCGGCCATCCCTCCATCGCGAGCAGCCAATCAAATCTGGCGATGGTATTGAAGGATTTGGGGAAGTTGGATGAAGCCCGCGATCTGCTGGGCAAAGCGTATTCTTCTTCCCTGGTGCGCTATGGCCCCGATTTCCCTAAGACGAAAGTTTTCAAACGCAATCTCGATAGCCTGCCGGAGAGCGACGCCTCGGCTGCCGGAGGCGAGAGGACCTAAGCCGCTCGCTAGGAGGCCGAGTTCCCCACTCAATGGGCGGTAAAATGGAGTCCATGGACCTCGCCCATATCCAGCAAGCGATCGACGAGCTCCCGGAGGATGAGCAGACGGCTCTCGCCGCTTGGATGGTCGACCGCGACCGCGCTCGATGGGATGAGGAGATTGAGAGGGATTTCTCCCCGGGCGGGGCAGGTATGGAGCTGCTTGAAGCGGTAAAGAAGCAGGTGCGCGACGGCGTCTCGCGACCTTTATCGGAAGGCCTTCCTCGCGGGTGAGCTTCCGCTCGCATGCGGTCCCTAGCTTTTGGGATCGCTACGGGGAACTGCCCGAAAGCGTCCGCTCTTTGGCGGACAGAAAATACTCACTGTTTCAGGAAAACCCATTTCATCCGTCGCTCGGACTTCAGCAAAAGGGCGAGGTCTGGACCGTCGATATCGGCCGCTCTTATCGGGCGCTGGCTTGGCGCGCGGGAGACGATTTTCACTGGTTTTGGATCGGCTCCCACGAGGCGTACAATAAACTGCTCCGCCGTCGAAGATAGGGGCGCGAGCGTTTTCCGCCAGTTCACGGAGGGGGTCCGTTAATGAGGGCTGATCCTCCAGCCGATTCTTTGGGAGTCTGAGCGAGTTCGTCGGTTTTAGCGAGTCCCCTCCCCGGCGAAAGGCCATTTTGGCCATTTATTTGCAATTAGTTAGGGTGTATCAAACGAGTGGCAGAGGGCGTGCCTGTCAACTCTCGATTGAACTTCGGCGGCCGCCTTGCCAGACACGCGCGCATCACGTGGCAGAACTACCGGAATCTGCCTAGCCCCCCGTTTCTAATCCTGTTCATCAACTCGATCTGCAACCAGAAGTGCGAGCATTGCTTCTACTGGCGGAATTTGAACCGCAAGGACGACCTGACCAAAGACGAAATTTTCGAGCTTTCGCGCTCGCTGGGGCGGATCGAAAACCTGAACCTTTCCGGCGGCGAGCCTTTCTTACGGGCCGAATTCGGCGAGATTTGCCGTCAGTTTATCCGCCAGAACCAGGTCCGGCAGATCTACGTGCCAACCAACGGCTATTTCGCGGACCGGACCGTAAAACAGATCACGGAAACGCTGAAAGAAAAAGACCTGGATCTGTTCGTAGCGGAGATTTCGCTGGACGGGTTGGGCGAATTCCACAATAAGTTCCGCGGCTCGCCGGGCGCCTTCGACAAAGCCATGCAGACTTATGAGGCGCTGGCAAAGATTCAGGAGAGCGATCCGAGGCTGCGCATCCACTCGATTTCCACCGCCACCGACGTGAACATGGACGAGATCCGGCGGCTCACCTCCTACCTGTTCGACCGGTGCCCAAAGATGGATCATCACAACCTGGCGCTGATCCGGGGGGATCGCAAGAATCCGTCACTGCAAGGGCCGGGCCTGGAGCAGTACCGGAAGTTATACGAATACATTCGCCGCCTATGGGCGCCGCGCGAGACCGGGCGCTACGGCTCCGTCGTGGAGCCGATGCTGCAATGGGCGAAATCGCGCACCGCCAACGCGCAGGCGCAAGTGATCCCGTGCCGCGCCGGAGTGCTGAGCGCCGTCGTTTATTCCAACGGCGACGTCAGCGTGTGCGAAACCCATTCACCGCTCGGCAATCTTCGGCAGAAGAGCTTTTTCGAAATCTGGGGTTCTCCGGAAGCCCAGGCTCTGCGGGAACAGATTGCCTCGAAGCAGTGCTACTGCACCAACGAAGTTTTTCTCTGGCCCAGCATCACCTATCAACCGCATCAGCTCATCCGGACCATGGTGGGCGCGAAGGTGTGGAAAAAGATCCCGGAGCTTCCGGAAGCTGAAAAAGAGCCCTACGGGACGCCCCCCGGAATCGCGCCCGAGAACCTGGTCACGATTCAGCGCACAGGAAGCGAGAGATCGTAAATGGCGGCGCCCGGCGCGCAGACAGAACAAGTGTCGGAGCCCGCAGGCGGCGCCCCGCTGACGAAATCCGCGCCGGGACCGGCGCCGAAGGGGCTCGCCGCCAACCTGATCTTCCTGATGGCCGGCGAATTCACGGCCAAGCTTCTCACTTTTGCGAGCTTCAGCTACCTCGCCCGCACGCTCGGGCCGCTCGATTACGGCTTCATCGAGTTCACGCTGGCGTTGATGGTCTTTTTCACTCTGCCTGTGGACCTGGGGCTCGGATCCTACGGCGCCAGGGAAATCGCGCGAAATCCGGCAAAATCGCCCCAATTATTGCACGAAATCACCGGGTTGAGGCTGTTTTTGTCGATTTGCTCGATGGCGGCGTTGGGAATCCTGATCCTGTTCTTGCATCAGTCGACGAAGCTGAAGGAACTGCTGGTTTTGTATGGCATTAGCCTCCTGGGAGCGCCTTTCCTCCTCCAGTGGCTGTTCCAGGGGCACGATCAGATGCGCTGGGTGGCCGTCACCTCGATCGTGCGGCAGACAGGATTCGCGGGGTTGGTTTTTCTGGTGTTCCGTAAAGGTACGCCGATGCTCTATATCGGCTTGATCGAGTGCGCTTCGGTTGCGGGCGCGGCGCTATTTTGCATCTACGTCACGCGCCGGCGCTTGCATTTTGCCTGGCCTTGGCCCGATCTGAAGATCTCGCAACTGATGGGTCATTTGAAGGAATCGTCGCCGATAGGTTTGACCGAGCTGGCCTGGGGATTTATGTGGTATTTCTGCACGGTGCTGCTCGGGCTGATCTTTTCCGATGTCACGCTGGGATGGTGGGGGGCCTCGCATCGAGCCTTAATGGCGTTGCATACCTTTGTCTGGCTTTACTTTTTCAACCTGCTGCCCTCCATTTCGCGCTGCGCGCTGCGATCGAAACAGGACCTGCTCCAGCTTATGGACGAATCGGTGAGATTCACCGCATGGACAGGGTTGTTTTCCGGCGGCCTGTTGATGGCCGTCGCACCGGATTTGCTCGCGTTGCTATACGGGCCAAATTTCCGCCAAGCGGCGCAATCGTTTTCCGTGCTCGTATGGATGCTGCCGGTAGCGATGCTGAGCGGCCATCACCGCTACATTCTCATCGCGTACAAAGAACAGGGCCGCTTGCTGCTGTGCACCTCGTTATCCGCCGCCTCGGCGGTGATTCTCGGTCTGATTCTTGTGCCACGCTATGACGGCCCGGGCGCGGCCTGGGCGCTGCTGATCGCGAACGCTTTTAATTTTGCGCTGGTATATTTCTCGGTGAAGCGATTGGTGGTGGAAGTTCCGGTTCTTCCCCAATTGACGCGACCCCTTATCGCACTGGCGGCCGCAACGACGATCTTCTTACTTTTGTTCAGAATCAACTATTGGATCGCGCTCGCCCTGGCATGCGCCGCCTATTTGGCGAGTTTCCTCTGGGTGGACGGGCGGCGGATCGCGATCATGCTTCGCGCCGCGGCGCAAGGCGCGTTTCGCGCGCAGATTGCTACGGGCGACTGATCCGCGCCCCGCGCCGCCGCGACGTCCTGGAATCCACGGAGCTCACGCTCAAAGTAGATTGGACCCACCGATGATCATTTCCCTAAAATGAGGGAACCAAGTTAACATCTGGATAACTAAGTCGAACATAAATTTACTCCTTCCGGGCGTGGCGAGCGCGCAAGGCTCAGCCCACGGCGCTTCCGCCGAAAATTGCGATTTCCGCACCACCCCGCGTTTGCGCGCGAGGCTTATGCGACGATTAGCTCCTCTTTTTGTTCATTCCCGCGGCGCCATGAGCCCGCGGGAGCTTGTTCGCCTTGAGCGCGGACTCGTGGCCCGATTGGCTCGATCGTGGCCTTCGAAAGCCGCGATCATGGAGTTCTTTTCGGCCATGCCGTGTCCCTTCTCGGCATCCGCTACATTGATGCCGCGCAAAAAAAATACGGCGTACTTTTTTGGCGGGGTGGCGATCGAATTAGGTTGTGGGGCCGGATGGCATCCTACTGCGCGCAAAACCGCTCCCTCGCGGTCGCGGCTCACCAACGATGAGCGGTGTGCGCCAAGTTTGCCGAAAGGAACGCGGGGCTGGCGGCATTTTCAAGAGTGGCGCGAAACCATTGGACCGGTCCTGGAGTCCAATCGGATAAGCCGCTGGAGGAGAGGATATGAAAAAGTGGTGGCCCGTGGTTGTTGGAGCGCTGCTGTTGTTGGCGGGCGGGGTATTGGACTCGTTCCAGCAAAGCAAGCTCGCTAGAGACGCTTCGGTTGGGGCGACCTACTCGCACGGCGTATTGCACGCGACCATCTCGTACTCGGCTGCTCGCGCGGGCTACGGCGAGCTCGCCGTCCAGGTCCTCGATCCGGAGGGCGGCGTTTTGGGAAAAGCGGAGCGCCCCGCCATCGCGGCCAGTGGAATAGGCGTCTGGCGCGTGGATGTGCCGCTGGACAAACCGGCGGCCATCGAAGATCTGGTTTGGCAGCGACTGCAATACCGGTTTGCATATTGGGACGGAAAAGGCCCGGCGCTAGAGGATACGGAGGCCATTTCGCGGATATTGCGCACGCCCGTGCTTCGCATTGTGGGTCAACAATCCTACTTGAGTGGATCGCGGGCGGCGGTGCGGGTCGTCGTAAACGATTCGAGCGGGCGGGCGATTGAGGGGCCCGGCGCCGTGCGAATCGAGCTCGCGGCCAATAACCAAAAGACGCGCCTCCTCTATGCCGGACCGCTGAACCAGCGCGGAACTACCGCGGCGCAGTTTCGCTTTCCCGCGGGCCTGGTGGGGAATTTTCCGCTTCATTACGCGGTGGACACTCCCATTGGATCCACCGAATACACCGAGCAGGTGCGGCTTCAAAATACGGCTTCCATTTTGCTGACAACCGAAAAGCCGCTGTATCAGCCGGGCCAAACGATTCACATTCGCGCGCTGGCGCTGGATCGCGCGAATCGCAACGCGGCGGGCGGGCGCGCCCTCACGTTCGAACTGGAGGACTCGCGCGGCAATAAAGTCTTCAGAAAGGTCACGCAAACGGATACACTCGGCGTCGCGTCGGCCGAGTTTGGGCTTGCCGACGAAGTGAATCTCGGAACCTACCATCTGCGCGCCGCGATGGATTCGAATGCCGCCGAAATCGGGTTGAATGTCGAACGCTATGTTCTGCCGAAGTTCAAAGTCGCCGTAGAATTGGATGCGCGAAAACACGGCTATCGTCCCGGCTATCATGTGACCGGAACGGTTCGCGCGAATTACTTTTTTGGAAAGGCCGTGGATGGCGCTCCGGTCACGATTAAGGTGTCGGGAATGGACGTGGCGCGATTCGAGAGCGCGCCTGTGCAAGGCAAGACGGATTCCGATGGCGCCTACAAATTCGATTTGCCGCTGCCCGGCTATTTCGCGGGACGGCCGTTGAATCAAGGCTCGGCGAATGTCCTGATCGAGGCCGATGTGAAGGACTCGGCCAACCACACGGAGACTCGCGGCGAGCCGATCGCGGTGAGCGAGTCGCCGCTGATCGTCACGGCGGTTCCGGAGGGTGGAACGGTGATTCCGCGTCTGGAAAACCAGCTCTTCATCCTTACGTCGTATGCCGATGGCAAGCCGGCAAGCGCTTCCGTGACGGTTCACGGGGCCGGCGAGCCGGATCAGACCGCGACCACCGACGAAGGCGGCGTGGCCGTGGTCCGGTTGCGGGATCGAAACGCGACGATTGATGCGACCGATAAAGAAGGGAATCGTGCTTCAACGTCCGTTCAACTTCAGTCGCGGAGTGGCGACGATCAGATTCTGCTGCGCACCGAGCGGGCCGTTTATCGCGCCGGCGATAGCATTCAGCTCAAGATTTTCTCGACCAAAAAGCGGGGCTCGGCTTACGTGGACGTGGTGAAGGAAGGGCAGACAATTCTCACGCGCGATCTGGATATCGCGGACGGGCAAGCCGAGCTTACGCTTGCGGCGACTCCGGCTATGGCGGGCGCGCTCGATATCGACGCCTACATTTTCGGCTCCAATGCGCAGGCCGTGTCCGATCACCGGTTGGTATTTGTTCAGCCCGCGGACGATCTCAAGATCGAGGCGACGGCCGACGCCGCCTCATACAAGCCGGGCGACGACGCCCGCATACGCTTCCGCGTGACCAATTCGCGCGGCGAAGGAGTGCAGGCGGCGCTCGGATTGCAAGTTGTGGACGAGGCCGTTTTCGCGCTGGCGGAGAAGCAGCCCGGTTTCGCGAAGGTGTTTTTCTATCTGGAGCAGGAAGCGATGAAGCCGCGGTATGAGATTCATTCCATCGGCATGCCGGAGGTCGTGGAGCCGGTTTCCGTGGCGCAATCGGAGCGGCGCGACCGGGCGGCGCGCGCGCTGTTTTCGGCCACGGAGATGGTAAATTCGAACAAATTTGAGACGGTGGCCGGACAGAATTTGACGCAGGCCAAATTCGCAGAATATTTCGGCCGATATCAAAAGGCGTTTCAAACGGAGTTGAATCGCGCCGCCGAGACGATGACGCGCGCCTACAAAGCTAATTCTCATGGCGGCGATCTGAGCAAGGTCGCCGCGGATGTCCCGGCGTTTCGCGATCCATGGGGCAACGACCTGCGCTTCGAAGGCTCTCGCGGCGGCTACAGCATACTGCGCAGCGCCGGCCCGGACAAGCAGTTCAGCACGCAGGACGATCTGGTGGGCTTTTTGCAGGTGCGGAATGGAGCGGTGGTCGCGGGAGTGTTTGGACAGGGTTTTGCGGGCGGTCGAATTCGGGTGGGCGGCGACGTGGCCGGCGTTCTGCGCGGATTTGGCGGCGCGGTCGTCGGGGGCGTGCCGGGAGGCGTCATCGGCGGGATCGCCGGCGGCGGAGGAGGCGGAGCACGTTTTCAGCAGTTCGATGCCGGAGCACTGATCGCGCCGCCAGCTCCGGCACGGGAGATGGTTCTATTGAAAACCGCCTCGGCGGGAGTCGGCGCCGGCAGGCCGATCGCACCCGAGCCGCAAACGCACGTGCGCTCTTATTTCCCCGAGGCGCTTTATATCAACCCAGAAGTCATCACAGACCGCGACGGCAGGGCTAGCATCGCCATTCCGATGGCGGATTCCATCACCACCTGGCGAATGGCGATGCTGGCCTCGACGGCGCGCGGGGCGCTGGGGAGCGGAACGTCGAGCATCAAGGTCTTTCAGGATTTCTTCGTGGATCTGGATCTTCCCGTGACGCTGACGCAGGGCGACCGCGTCTCGATTCCGGTCGCCGTCTACAACTATTCGGGCGCGAGCGGAGAGGCGAGTTTGCAATTGCAACCCGCCGATTGGTTCTCGCTGGTGAACGACACCGCAGCCAAAACGGTTTCAGTGGACTCGGGCCGGGTGGGAGCGTCGCAGTTCACACTCGAAGCGCGGCGGATCGGCAAATTCAAGCTGACGCTTTCCGCGCGCATGCAGGGACAGCCGAACGCCGATATCGTCGTACGCGAAATTGAAGTGGTCCCCAATGGGCGGGAGCAGACGGAAGCGTTCAACGGGCGGTTGGAGACTTCGGCAAGCCATGAAATCCGCTTACCGGCGAACTCAATCCCAGACGCGAGTAAGATTTTCGTGCGGCTCTATCCCGGTCCGCTGAGCCAGATTGTGGAAGGCATGGACGCGATTCTGCGCATGCCCAACGGGTGCTTCGAGCAGACCTCGTCGGCGACATATCCGAATGTTCTGGCGCTCGATTACATGAAAAACATCAAGAAGCTCACGCCTGAGATTCACGCCAAGGCCGAGGGCTACATCGCGCAGGGCTATCAACGTCTGCTGACGTTCGAAGTCCCAGGCGGCGGATTCTCGTGGTTCGGCCAGGCGCCGGCGAACAAAATCCTGACGGCTTACGGCTTGATGGAATTTTCCGACATGGCGAAGGTCCACGACGTGGACGCGAACGTGATCCGGCGCACGCAGCAGTGGCTTGCGAATCAGCAGCAGCCGGACGGAAGCTGGAAACCCGACCAGTCTTTCATCAACGAAGGCGCCACCAACCGGTTCAACAACGACGCGCTCCGGATCACCGGTTACATCGCCTGGTCGCTGGAAAACACCGGATATCAGGGCGCGGCCGTCGATAAAGCGAAGCAGTTCGTCGAGCGGCATATGGGCGGGAGCATGGACGCCTACACGCTGGCGGTGCTGGCGAATTTCGCGACCGATTATGGCAAGGATCGCGACTTTGAACGCCAGGCGATGCAATTGTTGCTGGATGCGCGAAAAGAGCAAAACGATCGCGTCTGGTGGGATGCGCAAGAAACCGGCGTCTATGCAACCGGCGCGAGCGCGGCTGTAGAGACGACAGGGCTCGCGGCGCAAGGATTGCTGAAATGGGGAGAGGCATCCACCGTTGCGAGCAAAGCCATGAACTATATCGCGTCCAAAAAAGACGCTTCGGGCGCGTGGGGAACGACCCAGGCGACCATCATGGCGCTGCGCGCGCTGCTGCTTTCCACGGGAAGAGGAGCGTCGGATGTTCAAGGCGCGGTGCAGGTTACGCTGAACGGCAAGCCGGTGGAGAATCTGGCGCTGACGCCGGATAATAACGATCTGTTCCATCAGTTCGTGTTCAAGAACGTGGATTCAAGCGGCCCCAATGCAGTGGCGATCCGGTTTCAGGGAAAAGGCAGTCTGGCGTATCAGGTCTCCGGCGATTATTTCGTTCCCTGGAGCGATAAATCCGCCCAGGAGCCTCTTTCGATCGACGTATCGTACGACCGCACGCAGCTCGCGCAGGACGATATCGCGACGGCGAAGGCCACGGTCAAGAGCAATTTGAGCAAGACCGCGAACATGGTGATGGTGGATTTGGGAATTCCGCCAGGATTCGATCTGATTAGCGACGATTTGCAGTTGTATAAGGACAAGAGCGCGGGCTTGAAGAGCGGGCGCCTGGAGAAATTCAGCCTGACCGCGACGCAGGCGATTTTGTACTTCGATTCCATTGGGGGCGGAGACACGGTGACGCTGCGCTACCGGCTGCGGGCGAAATATCCGATACGCGCGCGGACGTTTCCGTCGCGGGTATACGAATATTACGATCCGGACGTGACCGCGACGGCGCGGCCGGTGCAGTTGGAAGTTCGGAAGCGATAGCGCTCAATCCAGCAGGTGGCCGAGCTTCTCGCGCTTGGTGCGTAGATAGCTGTGCGTGGTCGAGGTGGCCGGCACAATCGCGGGAACGCGCTCGACAACGCGGATTCCGGCGCGCTCCAGGGCGCCGATCTTTTCCGGATTATTCGACATGAGCCTGACGGCGGCCACGCCGAGATGCTTCAGAATGGGAGCCGCCAGTTCATAGGCGCGAAGATCCGCTTCGAAACCGAGCTGCTCGTTGGCTTCCACAGTATCGGCGCCGCGATCTTGAAGCTCGTAGGCGCGGAGTTTGTTGAGCAGACCGATGCCCCGGCCCTCCTGATGCTCGTAGATCAGCAGACCGCGGCCCTCGCGCGCGATGGATTCCAGCGCCAACTCGAGCTGCGCCCGGCAATCGCAGCGGAGGCTGTGAAAGACGTCGCCGGTGAGGCATTGGGAATGAATGCGCACCAGCGGCGGTTCCGCCGTGGCGATATCTCCCATTTTCAACACCACCGCTTCTTCCGGCGCGGAGCCCTTGGGCGCGCCTTCGAATCCGTAAATGCGGAAATGGCCGAAACGGCTTGGAAAATCCGCTTCCGCGACTTGGCGTACCTGAAATGTGCGGGACATCGAAAAAAGCCGGTGAGTAACTTCATTATAATGATTCGCAGCGCCTATTTTGCGCGCGAAATGCGCGCATTGGCCACGAGTAATGGTCGAACAGCACCTGGTAATCCTGCTGGTGAAGCTCGCGGTAGCCGCGTCGCTGGCCAGCATTCTGACGCGATCGGGCCGTTTCCAGCGAATGCTGATGCGGGAAGAGCGGACGTTGGGCCAGCGAGTGCAGATGGCTCTGGTCTGCGCCGCGATTTTCGGGGCCGGCGTGGCCACGCGCGTGATTACCCAAATCACACACGACGATTATCAGGCCGTGGATCTGGGGCTGGAAGGCAGCTTGGCGCTGGGGATGCTCGGCGGCTACGTTACCGGGCTTTTATCCGGCGTGCTGATCTCGGTTCCGGCGATGCTGAATACTGAACTGATGACCATGCCTCTATTTGCGGCAGCGGGGGTGATGGGTGGCCTCCTGCGCGATCTGGCGCCGGATAAGGAGTTCATCTGGCGCTTCACTCCGTTTCCCGATCTTGCGGCCGTGCGGCTTTTGCGAAAGAAACATCTGCGCGATCTGCGCCTGCCGTTATTCAGCCTGGGCTGCTTCGCCACGATTTTAACCGCGGAGTTTTTGCGCTCTTTCATCGCGGCGCACTTCGAGCGCAAGCGCGTTTTCGCGCTTCAACAAAACTGGGCCGATGCCGGACCCTGGATGACCGTGGCCGTGTATGCGACGACCCTGTTCGCGACGGCGCTTCCCATCAAGGTGTGGAACAGCAATCGGAACGAGAAAAAACTCGAAGAGCAGGAAAAATGGCTGGCCCAGGCGCGGCTGGCCGCGCTGAGCAGCCAGATCAACCCGCATTTTTTGTTCAACACGCTGAACTCGGTGGCCGCCCTGATCCGCATCGACCCGGAACAGGCAAGGCAGGTGGTGCATCGTTTGTCGAAGATTTTGCGCCGCCTGCTAAAGCGGCAGGAGAACATGACCACGCTGCGCGACGAGTTGGCCTTTATCGACGATTATCTTTCCATCGAAACGACTCGCTTCGGCGACAAGCTGCGAGTTCAGAAAGATATCGATCCAACCACCCTGGATATGGCGGTGCCGAGCATGCTGCTTCAGCCGCTGGTGGAGAATAGCATCCGCCATGGGCTTTCCAGCAAAGTGGTGGGCGGCACGATCCGAGTGCGCAGCCGGATGGCGGGCAACCGGCTGCAGATTCTAGTGGAAGACGACGGAGTCGGCATTCCAGAGGCGAAACTGGCCACGCTGTTCGAACATGGAATCGGCGTTAACAACGTAAATCAGCGGTTGAAGGTGCTGTATGGGAGCAAGTACCGGATGTGGATCGATAGCCACGTGGGAGAAGGGACCAGCACGGGCATCGAATTTCCGGAGCAGTCCAGTGTTACGGTAGTGGAAGTCGAATCGCTGGCGGGCGGCTAAGCGTTGGACGCGAATTCAAGCCGGCTTGAGCCGATTAAGGAGCTTTTTTGAGCGAAACGAATTTTTCGTTACTCCTTCCGCGCGTGGACGAAATGCCGCAAACCATCGCGGACCGCACGCGGCGAGTCTACGACGTGCTTGCCTCGGTGTATCCGGCCAGCACGTTTTTTTTTCATTCCAGGGCGCACGCTTGCGCGCTCCGTTCCTCGGGCATACGCAATGGCATGCGCGTGCTGGAAGTGGCGACGGGCAGCGGCGAGATGTTCCGGCGGCTGGTGCGAGCCAATCCGGACGGGAAAACGGTCGGACTCGACCTTTCTCCGAAGATGGCGGCTCACACGCTCGGGCGGGCGCGGCGGGAGTGTCCGCGGGCGCAGGCGCATTGCGGCGCGGTGGACGTTCGCGATTTACCGTTTCGAGATTCCAGCTTCGATGCGGTGATGTGCTGCTACTTGCTTGAACTGCTTTCGCAGGAGGACATCTCGCGGACGTTACGGGAGATCTGCCGGGTGCTACGGCCGGGCGGCCGATTCTCGCTGGTGGTGATTGGGCAGAACGGGAAAATATTCAACCGGTTTTACGGAGTGTGCGGCTCGCTGGCTCCTGCGTTCTGGGGGCGGCAGGTGGAGCATGACGTTCCGGGCATGATTCGCGAGGCGGGTCTGCGGATTGTGACGGATCAATTCGTGCGGCAGGGATTTTATCCATCGCGAGTTCTGGCGGCGCGGAAGCGCTGATTGGGCGGCAAGCCGCAAGCTGGCCTTTAAGCCGGAACCCTGCCGATCAGCCGTTGGTCCAATTTAAAAGGCTGTGGCGCAGCCCACGGAATGCCCGTAAATTCGTAATGCGTCGGATTCAATAGCACGTTGAATTCGATAGGGACGATCACCGATGGGACCAAAACGGCCACGGCCTCTCTATCCGCAATCCATCCTTGTCCAAAGCGTCGCGTCGACTCGGAGCCGGCAAGAGGGCCGCGAAAATCGGCGGCTTCCGGCCCGATGCTCAAATCGGTCCAACTGTAAACGATATCGAGCGGAATCTGATTCGGCGGAAGATGTACCAGAAGTTCTAAACACGCTAACGCTAGCGATGCGGACGCATAGAGCATCGGCGTGCCTGCTGGATTCCAACGGCCAGGGTAGAGAAGAGAACCTCCGAAGTCCGACGCTATCCGTTGCCTCCGGTGAAGCCGGAAAATCCGCATTCTTTAGCTGAAGAGCCCATAGTCGATCTGGCCCAGGATCGTCAAGACTTCGCGCTGCTTTGCCGGCTCTCCGGAGGACGCATAATGCGCAGGCGTGCAGCCTTCCAGAATCGGTAGCGGCGTGTTCAACCATCGCTCCGCCAGATCCTCATCTCCAAAAACTTCCAGAGCGCGAGCATGGACGATCTCCGCGCTCGGATGCTCAAGTTGATATCGCTGTTCCGGGAGTAACGTTGCCTCTGGCGTGCGTACGGACTCCATAATCTTATTCTCAACCCGTGGTTTGGCGGACGGCAGGTGGTCCGCTATATCTGTGATGCCCGGTGCAAGCGCGATTTTTTCTGTGACTCCCGATTACTAGGCATACTATGTCCATTCTATGCCTCCAAAAAAGTTCCCGAGACAGTCCAGATGTGATCGCTTACTCCAGTCCAGCGGCCATTGCATGCGCATGAATTGGGGGTACCGCAGAAGTTGTGGAAGCCGAACTACAGCGCTACGGCGACCCAATGATTTTGCTATTTCTGGTAGAGCCTATCGGTCCAAGCACACAGAATTAGCGGGCTACCGGTCGACGCGCCGAGCGCCTCGGAAGCTGTACGGGGAGGCGCTCGCGCGACGCGAGCGACGGCTCGAAGATGGGCGAGATTCGCTGCTTCAACATTTCGAACACTTCGTCGGCGGACCGGCTCGCGTCGATTACCTCGAATCCGTACGGTTTCGCCAAGCGGTCGAACACTCTAATCAAGCGGGTCTGATAACGAACGAAACTGTCGTACATGTCGCGTCCGAAGTTCAAATCCATGCCGCTTTCCCAATAATCGAACGCCCCCTTGCCGACCACTACGCGCGAGATCAAATCCTTCACCTCGGCGCGCAGATAGAAGACTAAGTGCGGCACCAATGCAAATCCCGCGGTGCGCTCGATCCAGGAGCGGACTTCGCCGCGGGCCATAGCGCGAGCCATGATGGAAAAGATGTAGCGGTCGGTGAGCACGACAAAGCCGGCTCGCAGCGCCGGAACGATCTCGTTTTCCAGGCGGTCGGCGAAATCCGTCAAATAATACAGCGTCATGGTGACCGGCCCGAGGGTGTTGCCCTCCTTGGCCTGACGGATCCCTTTTCCGGCGAGCGCGGAGCGAGCCATGCCGGTGTCAAGAACGGCATGTCCCAACTCCTCAAGCCAGGGCCGCAGACGCATGACCTGGGAACTGCGCCCCACTGCGTCGGGGCCTTCGATAACAATCAGCTT
Organism: Bryobacteraceae bacterium; assembly: GCA_036557165.1. Classification (GTDB taxonomy): domain Bacteria; phylum Acidobacteriota; class Terriglobia; order Bryobacterales; family Bryobacteraceae; genus Palsa-187. Next base: position 85,829 of record DATBIA010000056.1, on the reverse strand, counting down.
GCCCTGAAGCTCTTCGTAATCGATGCCGGGCAATGGCGTCTGGTAGAAGGAAAGCGGTGTCCGGCTGATGCGGGAGGCCGGCCTGCGCGTCCGGCGCCGCTCGGGGTTAGGCAATGGCCCGGCCAAGAGGCGGCTCCATTCCGAGAACCTCCGGCGGGCGTGTCCGGCCGATCTCTTGGACCACGATCCGGCGCATCTCCCGCTGTTGCGCCTCAATCGACTTGGTGGCGTCGATGACGTGAAATCCCATCTCTTCGATCATCGCTTCGTATTCCACCAGAATCCGGCCTTGAAAGATGCGAAAACTCTCTTCGATATTCCGGCTGAGCTCCAGATCCATTCCGGCTTCGTAGTATTTCAAAGCATTCCGGCCACCGAGAATGCGGCCTAGCGACACCTCCAAAGGAACTTTGAAATAAAAGGCGAGATTGGGTTGCACGGCGAAGCGGTACAAGTTGCGCACCCACGACGGGTCCACTCCACGGACGACGTCGCGCGCGAAAGCCGTGTAGGCATAGCGGTCCGCGCACACCACCGCGCCGGCCTTGAGCAGCGGAAGAATGTAGCGCTCCAAACGGTCCGCGAAATCGGTGGCGTGGATCAGGCTGAAGCTCGTGGGCGTGAACATCTCTTTTTTCTTGCCGCGGCGCGTGGTTTCATGCACCAGCGGCGAGGAGTTCCATTCGCTGAAAGCGACCGCATAGCCGCGTAATCGCAGCCATTGCGCCAACAAGGAAAGTTGCGTCGATTTTCCCGACCCGTCGATGCCCTCCACCACGATTAACCGTCCGTTGAAACGCTGGGGGAGAAACAGAGACATGAATGTCTTTATGATAACCTTAGCGGCCCTTCCTCGCGTTACATTGAGGTTACAAAGCGGCCTCTGTTCCGCTATGCCCCGATACGCCGCGATCGATATTGGAAGCAACTCGATTCGCATGCTGGCGGCGGACGCGAATCCCGCGGGCCAATTCCAACCCTTGGCCTCCTCGCGACGGGTGGTGCGATTGGGCGAGGCGGTATTCCGCGAGGGCAGACTGGATGCGGCCGCGATGGATGAGGCTTGCGACGCGCTGGCGGACATGGCCGCCGTCTACCGGAAGATGGACGTGCTGGCGGTGCGCGCCGTGGGGACCTCGGCGCTGCGCGACGCTTCCAATCGCGCCGAATTTCTGGCTCGCGCGACGCAAATTCTGACGACGCCCGTGGAAGTGATTTCGGGGCTGGAGGAGGCGCGCCTCATTCATTTGGGCGTTCAGGCCAGATGGCCCCAGCCGCATCGCCGGCTCTTGATCGCGGATGTCGGAGGCGGCAGCATGGAGCTGATTCTGAGCGATAACGGCCGTTTGGAAGACGCTTTCTCAAAGCCTCTGGGCGCAGTCCGTCTGACGGCGATGTTCCTGAAAAGCGATCCGCCGGATCAGCGCGAACTCGGGCGCATGGAACGATACATTCAGGAGCGGATTGCGGGAGCGGTAAAACGCCTGGCGGGAACGCATATCGAGCGCATGGTGGCGACTTCCGCCACGGCGGCGGCGGCGGTGTGCGCCGTCAACGGGGTGCGGCGGTCCAGGCGCGACGTGGCGGACCGGTTTCTCGCGACGTCCGCGCAAATCCGGCGGCTGTATGAAGACGTGGCGCGGCGCGACGTGGAGGCTCGCCGCCGGATTACGGGCATCGGCCCAAAGCGGGCGGAAATCATCGTGGCGGGAGTGGCCGTGTTGCGCGAAGTGATGCGCGAACTGGGGTTGCAGCGGCTGTACTATTCCATGGCCGGGGTGCGCGACGGCATCATCGCGGATCTGGCGAGCCGTAGAGCGGACCAGCTCGACGGCGACCAGCGCCATCTGGTTCGCGCCATCGGCCGGCGCTACGGCGTCGCGCCTCAGCACGCGCGCAAAGTCGCGCAACTTGCCGGCATGCTTTTTGAATCGCTAGAAACGCTGCATCGCCTGCCGCCTTCTTATGGACGGATCCTCGAAGCCGCGGCTTATTTGTACAACATCGGGCATTATGTCAACGATTCGAGGCACCATAAGCATTCGCTGTATTTAGTGCTCAACATCGATATGCCCGGATTTTCCGATCGCGAGCGATCGACCATCGCCAACCTGAGCCGCTATCATCGGAAGTCGATGCCGCAGCCTTCGCATGTGGATTTCCAGACGCTGGAGCCGGAAGATCGCAACGCCGTGGTTCTGCTTGCGCCCCTGCTGCGCCTGGCTGTGGCGTTCGATCAAAGCCAGGAGCAGAAAGTGGAAAGCGTGGAGACGGCGATTCTGGATCGCGCCGTGGAAATGCGCTTGATCTCCGCGGGCGATACGGACATCGAGCAGTGGCACGCATCGCAAGTGGCCGAAGTGTTCCGCGAAGTCTATGGGCGGCAACTGACGATTCGAGCGAAGAGATGAGAGCCGGGTCCAAAAACTTGAAGCTTTATGCGGAGGCGAAGTTGCAGGCCCGCCTGAAGAAGGTCTCTGCAGCCATGCGCCGCGCGGGGAAGCATCCGGAGGATGCGGAGAATATCCACGATCTGCGCGTGGCCATCCGGCGGCTGACGCAGGGTTTGCGCGCGTTCAAGAATCTGTTGGATCGCGGACAAACGCGGAAAATGCGGCGGAGGCTAAAGAAGACGATGGATCTCTGTGGCCAGGCGCGCAACTGCGACGTGGCGCGGGATGTGCTGCGCGCGGCGGGCGCGTCCGTGAAGGAACGGCTCGACCGGCGTCTGGAGAATACCAGGTCGCAAGCGGGACGCGAACTGTCGGATTATTTGACGGATTCGACTAGAGCGAAAGTCGAAAAATGGAAGGGCTGGCTGCGCGCCAAACCCGGCCCGACGCAGACGATCGCGTCCGCGGCCCGGCGCGCGCTTGTGCCCTTGGCGGCGCAATTTTTCAAAGCGCGCGCGGGTGCGGCGAAACCCGAGAGCACCACGGAGGATATGCACCAGTTTCGCTTAAGGGCTAAACGCCTTCGTTACACGCTGGAGATTTTCGGTCCCGTCGCCGGGGCGACGTGGAGTCAGAGGGTTCAGGAGATCCGGGGATTGCAAGAGCGTTTAGGCGCAATCAACGATTGCGCCGTGACCCGGGATATGATTGCCGATCCGAGCGATCGGAGTGCGCGGGCCCGGCGGTCGGAGGCGGCTTTGGAACGATTGCTCCGGGAGCGAATTCAGGCTTTACGCGAGTATCTCGACGGCCATTCCGGCGCGGAAACGGAGCGGCTGTGGCTGGACGAATTTAAGAAGATCGAGTAGGAGAATCGATGAACATTTACATCCTGCGGCATGGAACGGCGGAGGATCGTGAGTTGGGCAAGCCCGACGCGGAGCGACGGCTTACGAAGAATGGAAAGCGCGAGCTGCGGAACGTGCTGCGACAGGCGCGCGCCGCGGGCGTGAAGCCCGAGACGATCTTTTCCAGCCCGTTGACGCGCGCCGTGGAGACGGCGCGAATTGCCGTGAGTGAACTGGGCTGCGAAAACGTGGCGGAGACGAAAAACCTGTCGCCGGACGTGGCGGCGCCGCAGCTATGGACCGAGATCAAATCCAAGGGGCGAGTCAAAGAACTGATGCTGGTGGGACACGAACCGCAGCTCAGCCGCGTCGCGGGTTTCCTGCTGGAGGCTCCGCTGGCGATCGACCTTAAGAAAGGCGCGCTGTTGAAAATCGCCGTCCAGGACAATCACGGTCCGCCGCGCGGCGTGCTGAAGTGGCTGTTGACGCCGAAGTTGGCGGGAGGGAAGTAGTCGCGCCTTGATTCAATAGATTTTCGTAGTCTCGCAATTCAGATCCAACGGTCGGAGGTTGATATGAGAAGCAGGACAAATGCGCGATCTATCGCATTTTTTGTCGCCACGCTCGCAGCTACAGCGGCGGCTCAAAGTCTGACAACCCTGTATACATTCACGGGCGGCTCGGACGGCGGAGGACCAAAGGGGCAGTTAGTCCAAGCCCCAGATGGAAACTTCTACGGGACAACCTCCGGCCCGGGCACTGTGTTCAAAATCACGCCGGGTGGCGCGCTCACCACACTGCACGCTTTCAGCGGAGGGGACGGCGTGGGAACCTTTGGAGGATTGGCGATCGGCCCCGATGGCAACCTGTACGGAACCACCGTCGGCGGAACGGGCGCGGCAACGGGCGGAACGGTTTTTCGTATTACTCCCACCGGGACGTTTACGACATTGCACAGTTTCAATGTTCTGGATGGGAACAGTCCCTGGGCCGGGCTCACTCTGGGCAGCGACGGCAACTTCTATGGAACCACCACCTCGGGCGGGACCAATGCCGCGGGGCAGATTACGGCGACGGGAACGATTTTTCAGATCGCGCCCAGTGGGGCGCTGACGACTCTACATGTGTTCAATCTGGCAGACGGCGCCGATCCGGTCGGCGGACTGGTGCAGGGTTCCGATGGCGCGTTTTACGGGACGACGGGCATCGGCGGCGCGAACGGCGCCGGCACAGTGTTTAAGATCACGCCCGCGGGGACATTCACCAGTTTGCATAGCTTCGCGGGCGCCGACGGCGGCATCCCCTGGGGCACGCTCGTGCAGGGTAGCGACGGCAATTTTTATGGCACGACGACCGTCGGGGGGGCGTTTAGCCAGGGAACGGTATTCAAAATAACTCCGACGGGAAGTCTTACCACATTGCACAGCTTTGGAGGCGCGGATGGACAGGCGCCCCTCGCAGGTCTCACTCTGGGGACCGACGGGAACTTCTACGGCTCTACGCAAAACGGAGGAGCCAGCACTCTTTTCGGCACGATCTTCAAAATCTCTTCGAGCGGAGCGTTCACGCTGCTGTATAGCTTTAGCGGGACCGACGGCTCCTTCCCATTTGGGACCTTGACCCTGGGCAGCGATGGGAACTTCTACGGGACAACCGACGGAGGCGGGAAGAACGCGGTGGGGACCGTCTTCAAGTTGAATGCGTCCGGCGGCGGCGCGGCCAACCCTTCTGTAGCCGCGGGCGGCGTCGTGAGCGCGAGCGCTTATGGACAGTTTCCCGCCATCGCGCCCGGAACGTGGATCGAAATCTATGGAACCAATCTAGCCGCACATCCGCGCATGTGGACGGGGTCGGATTTCAGCGGCGCGAACGCGCCCACCTCGCTCGACGGGACTTCAGTGTCCATCGGCGGGCAACCCGCGTTCATCGATTACATTAGTTCGGGACAGGTGAACGCTCAGGTACCATCGAACGTCGGAACCGGACCGCAGCAGTTGATCGTAACCACCGCGGCGGGATCGAGCACTCCGTACACGGTCACGGTGAACGCCACCCAGCCCGGATTGTTGGCGCCGTTCAATGTGGGTGGCAAGCAGTATGTCGGGGCGCTGTTTCTCGATGGCGCGACCTACGCCATGCCTCCCGGCGCTGTTGCGGGCGTTCCCTCGCGGCGAGCTCAGGCGGGCGACTACCTCACGTTCTATGGCATCGGCTTCGGTTCGGTGACGCCGAATAGCCCCGCGGGCCAGATCGTCGCGGGCGTAAACTCGCTCACGCTGCCATTCAATCTGTTCTTCGGGCAGACGCAGGCGCAGGTGACCTACGACGGACTGGCGCCGGACGCCGTGGGCTTGTATCAATTCAACGTAGTGGTTCCAAGCGTTCCTGCGAGCGATACCGTCCCGGTAAGCTTCACGCTCGGTGGAGCCGCCGGCTCGCAGACGTTGTATATCGCCGTGCAGTAAAGCGGGCCGTTGCTATCCTGAAAGCTCGATGCTCCGGGTCCGCTTCGCGCCGTCGCCGACCGGTTATCTCCACATCGGCAGCGCGCGCACTTTCATTTTCAATTGGCTGTTCGCGCGTCATAACCAGGGCGCGATGATTCTGCGGATCGACGATACCGACGTCCAGCGCAATACCCAAGCGTCTTTGGATTCCATTTTCGACGGCTTGAATTGGCTCGAACTGGGATGGGATGAGTTGTATCATGCGTCGGAGCGCGTGGATCTGCATCGCCGCCGCGCGGAGGAAATTTTGGACCGCGGGCTCGCCTATCGCGATTTCACGCCGGCCGCCGGCGAGGACGACGATACGAAAGAACGTGCTGGCGGCGCGTGGCTGTTCAATCCGGGGATGCGCGAGATGTCCAAGGAGGAGAGCGATCGCCGCGCCGCCGCGGGCGAGCCCTTCGTGCTGCGCTTCCGTGTGCCGCGCGATTCGCGAGCAGAGGTGAATTTCGAGGACCTGGTGTATGGCTCGCAATCGAAAGCAACCGCCGACATCGAGGATTTCGCGCTGCTGCGCAGCAACGGTCTTCCCACGTACCACATGGCTTCCTGCGCCGACGATGTCGATCTACGCATCAGTCATATCATCCGGGGCCAGGATCATCTCACCAATACGTTCAAGCACGTTCTGATTTTTGAGGCGCTAGGCGGCGCGAATCTCCCGCAATTCGCGCATTTGCCGCTGCTGATCGCGCCCGACGGGTCGAAACTTTCCAAACGCAAGCACGGGCCGGTGGTGAGCGTCCTTACTTATCGCGACGCCGGATTCCTGCCGCACGCCTACGTGAATTTTCTGTGCCTGCTGGGATGGTCTCCGAAAGAAGATCGCGAGGTGATGCCGCGTCAAGAGTTGATCGGCCGGTTTTCACTGGAGGGCGTCAATCGCAGCAACGCTACCGTGAATTTCACCGACGAAGATCCTCTGGACCCGAAAGCCGTTTGGCTGAATGCCGAACACATTCGAGCGCTGCCGGCGGCGGAGTTATCGGCGCGGCTTCTTCCCTTCGCGCGCGCGGCCGGATTTCAAGCGGACGAAGCGACGATGCTCCGCATCACGCCTTTAATCCAGGAGCGGATTCGCGTGTTGCGCGACGTGGCTACGGCTGCGGATTTCTTTTTCGTGGATCGTTTACCGTCGTACGACAGTGCCGAGCTGATCCCCCAAAAGGGCGATATCGTCATGGCGCGTTCGGTGTTGGAACAAGCGCGGGGCATTCTGGCGACGGCGGAGTTCAGTCACGATTCGCTGGACGCGGCGCTTCGCGCGGGAGCGCAGACCTTGGGGGTCAAGCCCGGCCAAATGTTCCAGCCCATTCGCGTCGCCGTGTGCGGACGCAAAGTCGCGCCGCCGCTATTTCAGACGCTGGAAGTGCTAGGCCGCGAAAAGTCGCTACAGAGGATCGGCCAGGCGATTGAAAAATTGCCCAAGGCGGCCTAACCGGAATATGAGCGAATCTACAGCAGCCCCTAAAGATCAGGGAAACACCGCGTCCCATTTCATCCGCGACATTATCCTGAACGATGAAAAGACGGGCAAATTCGGCGGCCGGGTGCATACGCGGTTTCCTCCCGAGCCCAACGGCTATCTGCACGTCGGCCACGCGAAATCGATCAATCTCAACTACGGGCTCGCCAAAGAATTCGGCGGCAAATTCAATCTGCGGTTCGACGATACGAATCCTTCGAAAGAAGAGACGGAATACGTCGAATCGATCATCGAAGACGTTCGCTGGCTGGGAGGCGATTGGGAGGATCGGTTGTTTTACGCCTCCGATTACTTCCCGCAGCTTTATGAATGGGCCGTGCAGCTCATCAAAGCCGGGAAGGCTTACGTGTGCGACTTGTCCGCCGAAGAAGTTCGCGAGACTCGCGGCACGCTGACTGAGCCGGGCAAAGAGAGCCCCTACCGCAACCGTTCTGTGGAAGGAAACCTCGACCTGTTCGCGCGCATGCGCGCGGGCGAATTTCCGGATGGATCGAAGACGCTGCGCGCGAAAATCGACATGGCGGCGCCGAATCTCAATCTGCGCGATCCCATCATGTACCGCATCCTTCATGCGGAGCATCATCGCACCGGCAACCAATGGTGCATCTACCCGATGTACGATTTTACGCACGGCGAAAGCGATTCCATCGAAGGAATTACGCATTCGATTTGCACGCTGGAGTTCGAAGATCACCGGCCACTCTACGACTGGTACATCGAACAGCTCGGCATTTATCATCCGCAGCAAATCGAATTCGACCGCCTCAGCCTCACGCATACGATCATGAGCAAGCGGAAACTGCTCAGACTGGTGCAGGATGGTCACGTGGCGGGCTGGGACGATCCGCGGATGCCCACCATCGCGGGAATGCGGCGGCGCGGCTACACGCCGGAGGCGCTGCGCAATTTCTGCGCGCGTCTGGGCGTCTCCAAAACCAACGGCATCACCGAGCTTTCGATGCTCGAATATTTCGTGCGCGAAGACCTGAACCGCCGCGTCGCGCGCGTCATGGCCGTGCTGCGGCCTTTGCGCCTGGTGATCGATAACTACCCTGAAGGCCAGGTGGAGCAAATGGAGGCTGTGAACAACCCCGAAGACGCGAGCGCCGGCGCCCGCGCCGTGCCGTTCTCACGAGTGCTCTATATCGAACAAGAAGACTTCCGTGAAAATCCGCCGAAGCAATATTACCGCTTGTCGCCGGGGCGCGAGGTGCGGCTGCGCTATGGATATTTCGTCACTTGCACCGGCGTGGTGAAAAACGAAAATGGCGACGTAGTCGAGATCCACTGCACCTACGATCCGGCCACGCGCGGAGGCGATTCGCCGGACGGCCGAAAAGTGAAATCCACGATTCATTGGGTCTCCGCGGAGCATGCCATCGACGCGGAGGTCCGGCTTTACGATACGCTTTTCGCCAAAGAGGACCCGGACGACGTTCCCGAAGGCCAGGATTTCACAGCCAACCTGAATCCGAATTCGCTGGAGCGTCTAACAAACTGCAAACTTGAGCCGAGCCTGCGCGGCGCGCCTCATGGAAGCCGCTATCAGTTCGAGCGGCTGGGCTATTTCTGCGCCGATCCCGATTCGAAGCCAGATAAACCGGTATTTAATCGCACGGTCGCGCTGCGGGATACGTGGGCCAAGATCGAGAAGAAATCGAAATAGGGCGTCAGGCTGAAGGCGCTCCGACATTACCTGCTGCTTGACTTCGGTGAGGCAGCCGCCACTCAAGCAGATCTATCGTTACGCGTGGCGACAACATTGAGATACTCGCTCTCGCTAAGCACCGTGCCATTCGGCGAGTTGCTGAACTCGCTTATCAGATCCGTCATCTCCTTCGTCAGCGTCTTTTGGGTTTCCGGCGGCGAATGGTGGAACGCCCGGATGGCCGGTCCGAAATAGATCTTCATGAACTCGACCCAATGCGAGGGCGAAGGCGACCGGAACCGAATCGCCTGGCGCTCGATCCGAAGATCGCGGGTATAGGGCCCCAGCCGTTTTTTAAGAACCGCTTCGTCGCCCCAGGAAATCGGCAACTTCACTGGATCTTCCTGTGGAGAATAGCGGGCCAGAAGCAGAAATAGTTTTCCCAGCATGCCATCCGGAGTCCAATTCGCCATGGCGATTTTTCCGCCGGGCCGGCACACGCGCGCCATTTCCGCCGCGGTCTTTTCGGGATCGGGCGCGAAGATGGCTCCGAAGGTGCTCATCACCACGTCGAAGGCGTGGTCCTCGAACGCGAGGGCGGTTGCGTCGCCGTGTTGAAAATCGACCTCCAACCCTTCGGCCGCGGCTCTCAGTTTCGCTCGTTCGAGTAGCGCGGGCGTAATATCTACACCGGTCACAACCGCCCGACGCCGCGCCGCGGCCAACGCAGTGTTGCCGGACGCCGTTGCAACGTCCAGAACCCGGTCGCCGGCCAGTACCGGTACAGATTCACACAGTAGCTCGCCGGCAATGGCAAGCTCCACTCCCATTTTGGGGAAGTCCCCGGCTGTCCAGGTTTCCCGCTGCAGCCGGTTCAGCGGTTCGATTTTCGCAGAGCTCATGAGATTCTCTATCCATTGGTGGTTCGCGCGGCGCCCGCATAAAGTTACGGGATCATGAGAGGGCGGCGTAACTAAAATGGCCGGACTCCCGAAGTAATGGATGAGACACCGATTGACGACCAAGAGCTGAGAAAGCTTATGACGCGGTATCAGGGCGCCGACCCCGCGGCTATCGAGGAGTTGGTGCGGCGGCTGTCGCCCCAGCTTCTCCGGTATTTCGCCTGGTCGAAAACGGGCCGGGATGACGTGGAGGATCTGCTGCAAGACTGCTGGATTCGAATTCACCGCGCGCGGCACACGTACCGCTCCTCCGAGCCGGTACTTCCGTGGATCTACGCGGTCGCGCGGCACACGCGCCTGGATGCTTACCGGAAACGGCGGCGGCGGGAATCGCGAGAGTCTCCGTTGGAGAGCGTACACGAAGATCGACACGGCGCGCGGCTCAGCTCGAGGCCCGAAGGCGATGAATTCGGCCATCTGATCGCCGGCCTGCCAGAGACTCAGCGCGAGGTTCTTGTGATGTTGAAGGTCTTGGGGATGAGCCTTGAGGAGGTGGCAAGAGCGACCTCGTCGACGGTGGGCGCCGTTAAGCAGAAGGCGCATCGCGCTTACGAAACGCTGCGGCGCGCGCTGGGGAGGGTCCGCGAGAATGCCCGATAATTCGCGTGACGATCTGGAACGTCTGCTGGAGACGTGGGCGGCGAAACCGGAAACCCAGCTTCGCCCGGACATGGAACGCAAGCTCGAGAGCGGGCTCGGCGCGCAGCTCCTTCCGGTGCGGCCGCTTCCGTCTCAAGGCGGCCTGGCGCTGATCTTTCTCGCGATATTCGCCGCCTGCGCCGCGGGGCTGATCGCGGTTTTAGACAAGGCCGGTTTTCATCTCATGAGCGGCGCGCAAATAGCCTGGATGACGGCCATCCTCACCGGCGGAGGCATTCTCTTCTCGCTCGCGCTCGCGCGTCGAATGGCGCCTGGCAGCCGTCCGCTCTTCCCAGGGTGGCTGATTCTGTCTTCATTTGGCGCAGCGGCCGGATTCGCGCTGCTCTTTCCATGGCGGGCATCCCACGATTTCATTTCCGAAGGGTGGCCGTGCGCCGCCATGGAACTGGCGATCGCCGTTCCGGCCATAGCGGTTTTTTGGCTTGTCGCGCGGCGAGGCGCGCTGTTCGCGTCAGCCGGACTGGGAGCTGTGTTGACCGGTTTGGCCGCTTTCCTGGCGCTCGCACCTCTCCAATTCCAGTGCATGTTCCAGCAAGCGCCTCATCTTCTGGTCTGGCACGCCGGAACGGCGGCCGTCCTAATTGGACTCGGCGCGATCGCCGGAGGGTTGCGGCGGCTCGTCTGAAAGCTTGCCGAGTTTGGAATCTCATGGTGGAGCAGGCTTCAGCCTCGGGCTTTTTCAAAGACACGGAAGCGGGGACTGAAGTCCCCGTTGCAGGCTAAAGCCTGCTCCACCGGAGGGCGGGCGATTTCGTCAAGCCGCCGCGGCTTCCGCTTCCAGCTCTCGGAGATCGCGTCCTCGCGTTTCATGACCGAAGACGGCAATCAGCAGCAAGGATGCAATCGTAGGAATCGCGATCGCTCCGGCCGACAGCCCGAAGGCAGGCGCCAAGGCGGAAGCGGCTAATGCCTGCGCAAATACTCCGCCGATTTTGCTGCAGCCCGCAACCCATCCCGTGGCGCGGCCTCGCTGTCTGAGAGGAAAGCTCTCCGCCGCGTACGGCATTAAAATCGAAATCACTCCGCTGGCGCCGACAATGAGGAGGGAAACCGGCAGGAGCGGGTTCGAAAGCAACGGCAAAGCGCTGCTATGGCGCAGAAAGGCCGCCAGCAGCCCCAGAGTGGTAACGCCGATCGCCAGGATGAGCACCCGTTTCGTGCTCCACAGACTGTAAAGGTAAGTTGCGACAGCCACAGTTGGGACGGCAATGAGGGAGGATTGCGCGATCAGAGCGCTGGCGATCCCCACGCTGCGGCCTTCGGCGATCAGGCTGGCCGGCAGCCACAGCAATACTCCAAAATTCACGAAACCCCAAGCCAGCGCGGCGAGTGTGAGCGCTACGCTCAGGCCCAGCCGAGGGCGTGGATTCGTTCGCGCCAGCGGCTGGCTGGCGTCCGAATTATGGTTTGTGGCATGGGGAGCGCCGGCCAGATCTTGGCCGGCCGCGAGTTTCGATCCGTAGCGGGCCAGCGTGGCGCGCGCCTCGTCCACACGGCCCATTTCAAGCAGGAAACGAGCGGATTCGGGAAGCAGCGGGCTTAGGGCGATGAGCATGAGCCCGGTGGGGCAGCCGATCAACCACATGACGCGCCAGCCGAAAAACGGCTGGAGCAGCGCCGACAAGGCGCTGGTCGCGAAATAACCTCCTATCGTGCCAATGCCGCCGATCAGCACCAAGCACCATCCCCGATGTTTGGTGGGCATGATTTCCGCGAGCAGAGCGTTGGCGACCGGCAGCATCCCGCCGGCGGCGAGCCCCATCATAAAGCACATTACAATGTTCCATGAAAAGGACGGCATGGCGCCGCAGATCGAGGTGCCCACGAAGAGGACGGCCGCAAGCAAGAGCGAGGCGCGCCGACCATAAATATCCGCCAGCGCTCCCCATATGAACGAACCTACGGTGGTGCCTATGAGCCCGCTGAGCGGCAATAACGCCACTGCCGCGAAGCTGAGACCGTACTCGGCGCGTATGCCGGGCGTCACGAATCCGAGCGTGGCCGCTTTCATTACGTCGACGATCAGCGCGACGGTGAGCACGCTTATCTGCAGCCAATGCGCCGCCGTCAGCGGAGCGTCCTCAGGCGGCACAATTTTTCCGTAGCTCACGCGCCCGGGTTGACGGCGCGGCATAAGACCGTACGCGGCGGCGAGGACTCCGAGAATAATCAGTCCCATGCCGGCGAGCATGCCCTTATCCATCGGCATGCCGGATAACCTGAAGCCCATTTTCCGGCCCATCCAGAACATAGGCATGTGCAGCGCGACCCCCGCGGTTACCATGGCCGAACCGCCCCAAAAGGCGAACATTTTGCGCGATCGAGCGAACAAAGAGTTTTCCATAGCCGGATACTCTTTGTTCGGCGGCATGGGGGCTTAAGTTACGTTGGAAAATAAACGGATGCGCGCCCCATGCCGAGGTGGCCTTCGGAAGTCCAGCTACAATAGGGCCATGGCCTCAGTTCGAGTCCTGGCCACGGGCGCCTTCGCCGCCGCCCTGCTTTCAGCGGCCCCAACGATCTTTCCCTTAAAGGACGTCCGGGCCGGCCAAAAGGGCGTTGGGCGAACCGTCTTCGCCGGGTCCAAGGTCGAGGATTTCCAGGTTGAGATTCTGGGCGTTCTCCAAAATATAGGACCGCGGCAATCCATCATCCTGGCGCGGCTCTCCGGGGGACCCCTTGCGCAAACGGGCGTGATGCAGGGGATGAGTGGATCGCCGGTCTACATCGACGGCAAGCTGGCCGGCGCGGTCGCGCTCGGATTCTCGCAAGCCAAGGAGGCTATCGCGGGCATTCGTCCTATTGAAGAAATGCTGCGCGTAGAACCCGATCCGGGAAGGGCTCGCGGAGGAGGCGGCCGGCGCGCCTCGCTCGACAAAACGCCGCGGCAGAAATATGTGAGCGGCGATTTGCGTCTGGAAGAGATCGCCACGCCCGTCTCGTTTTCCGGCTTTTCGGCGTCCGCGCTGGAGCACTTTGCGCCGCAGCTTCGCGAGCTGGGTCTCGACCCCCGGCAAGGCGTATCGGGCGGAGGCAACCCGCCCGATCGTCTTGGCGACGCCAGCAAGCTCCAACCCGGCTCGATGATCAGCGTGCAGCTACTTTCGGGCGACATGAGTGTGAGCGCCGACGGCACCATCACCGCCATCGACGGCAACCGAATTTACGCTTTTGGGCATCGTTTTTTGGCCTCGGGGTCCACGGACATGCCATTCGCGCGGGCCGAGGTGCTGGCGCTGCTGCCGAACCTGGCGAGTTCGTTCAAGATTTCTCAAGCGAAGGAATGGATGGGGACGATCACTCAGGATCGCGACACCGCGATCTCGGGTTTAACGGGCCGCCGTGCGGCTATGTCGCCCATGGAAATTCACGTCGGAAAAAACACATATCGAATGAGCGTGATTCAGGATCGCGTCATGACGCCGCTGGTGGCGCAGATGGCCGTCTTCTCCGCTATCGATTCGACGGAGCGGTCAGTGGGCGCGGCGACGTATTCGCTTCGCGGGCGGGCGGATTTCGACGGTGGATCTCTGAAGCTCGATAACGTCTATAGCGGCGACGTGAACGTCGCAACGCTCGCATCGACGGGGGTGGCGACGCCGCTTTCCTATGCTCTGGGAAGCGGCTTCGATGCGTTTCGCTTGAAGAATCTCACGCTGGACGTCGTGCCCCTTTCGACCCGCAATCAGATGCAGATTGCCGACGTGGTGGCGCCGCGGCAAGCGCGTCCCGGACAAGATGTCGAGATCGGAGTGGTTATGACGGGAGAAAATGGCGCGGAGACCGTGAGGAAATCGCGCTACCGCATTCCGGTCGGCGCGCCTTTAGGGCCGCTGTACGTGACCGTTTCGGACGCCACCACCGCGAATCTCGCGGATGTGCAAACCGCCATGGGCTCGCCCGCGCGATCGCCCGAGCAGGTGCTGCAATTGCTGAACGGCCTCCGCTCGAATACGAATGCTTACGCCCGGCTGTGGCGCGCCGATCCGAATTACACGGCCGATGGCCGCGAACTGCCGGACCTTCCAGCCTCCCTCGCGATCATATTCGGCAAAGCGCAGCCCGCTGCCGCGAATGCCGCCACTTCGCGTGGAGCGAAAGTAGCCGAGATCGAGATTCCCGCCGGGGATACCGTCGTCACCGGATCGAAGACAATTCAGATTGAGGTGGAGGAATAATGAGGAAGTGGCTGGTGGCCGGTGGTTTGTGGCCGCTGGGACTGATGCTCTTCGCTCCTTTCTGCGCGGGCGCAACCACGCAGACCTGGGAGATGAATGGGTATCAGGATTTTTCGCGCGGCCGGTTGGAAGGACTTTCGCTGACGCGCGATGGCAGGCTGACCCTAGGTCCGCGCATCGCCACGGTATTCGATTCCGGACAAGCCGAGATTTGGAGCGTCGCCCCGGCGCCCGACGGGTCGTTCTATATCGGGACCGGAAATCGAGGCCGGTTGTATCGTTTGGATGCGAGCGGAAAAAGCTCGTTGGTGTGGACTTCCAGCGAGCCCGAGATCTTTGCGGTGACGGTAGATTCCAAAGGCGTCGCTTATGCGGGAACTTCGCCCGACGGCAAGATCTTTCGCATAGAAAACGGCAAAGCTTCCGAGTACTTTTCTCCAGACGCGCGTTACATTTGGGCGTTGGCGATCGCGCCCGACGGGTCTTTATTCGCGGCCACGGGAGACGAGGGGAAGATTTTTCACGTCACGGCAGCCGGGAAGGGAAGCGTCTACTACGAGACCGGCCAGACGCACGTCACTTCGCTCGCTTTCGACGCTCAAGGCCGCCTGCTGGCGGGCAGCGAGCCCAACGGGCTTCTGTACCGGATCACCTCTCCGGGAAAAGCTTTCGTATTATATGACGCCGGCTTGCCGGAGATTCGCGCGATTGTTCCCGCGCCGGACGGAAACATATACGCCGCGGCGCTGGGAGGCAGCGTGGCTAAGCGGGCCAACGCCGCCTCGGCGGCAGCCAACGCGCTGGCGGCCGCAGGCGCGCCCCCCACCGTCGCGACTACCGTCACAGTCGAGGATCAGCAAGCCGGTTTGAACGCGGCGCCCAAGCCAGAGGCGCCCAAGAGCTCAGCCCCAGCGGCGGCCCCGCCATCGAGCGTTGCAGCCGCTTCTACTCCCGACACGACCGGCGTGGACCGTTCGGCGCTTTACAAGATCGCGCCGGATAACACCGTCGAGACGCTTTGGACTTCGAAGGAAGAGAATATTTACGACGTCGCGTTGCAGGGGTCGTCCGTCCTGTTCCTGACCGACGCGGATGGACGGATCTATAAGATCGACCCGGGCGCTCCCAACAATACAGTGCTGATGGCCCAAGCCAATGAGGGTGACGCGACGCGACTGCTCGCCTCCCCTAAGGGCCTTCTGGCAGCGACGGGCAGCCTGGGAAAAATATTGCGCCTGGAAAATGGCGCGGCCGCGGGAGGCTGGTTCGAAGCTCCGGTTCACGACGCCGGAACCGTAGCCCGGTGGGGCCGGCTGACCTGGCGCAGCGGCGCCACGGGGCTTTCGTTCCGCACGCGCACCGGTAATTCCTCGCGGCCCGATTCAACTTGGAGCGATTGGTCCAGCCCGATCTCCAATCAGGCTCAATCCGCGGTAACCAGTCCCAATGCGCGCTATATTCAATGGCGCGCGGAGTTTACGGCGGCCGCTTCCGCCGCGTCGCTCGACGATGTGACCATCGCCTATTTGCCGCAGAATACGCCTCCGGCGATTCACAGCATCAATGTGACGGCGCAACCCGGGCCGGTAAAAGCGGCCGTTTCCGCGACGAATTCAGCCGCCTATTCGGTGACGGTCACCGATTCGGCGGATTCGACTCCCCCGGCGCCTCAGGCCATTTCGCGCGCCGCGTCGCAGCAAATTCAGATCGCGTGGCAAGCCGACGACCCCGACGGCGACAAGCTGATTTACAATCTCTACTTCCGCGGCGAAGACGAAAGCCAGTGGAAGCTGCTGCGCGCCGATATGAGCGAGAATACGTACGCTTTGGACGGCGACGTTTTGGCCGACGGCCGCTATTTTTTCCGCGTCACCGCGTCGGACCGGCCTTCGAATCCGGTCAACCTCGCGCGCGAAGCGGAGCTGGTGAGCGCGCCCGTGGTGATCGATAACACGCCGCCCGTAGTGAAGCCCGGCTCTCCACGCAGGATTGGACAAGCGCTGGAAATCGGAGTCGAGGCCGAAGATCCGAGTTCCGTGCTCCGACGCTGCGAGTATTCGATCGACGCGGGCCCTTGGACGCCTGTGGAGGCCGCCGACGGCGTTACGGACTCCTCGCGCGAGAGCTTTCCCATCCGCATCGAGTCGTTGCCTCCCGGCGAGCACCTCGTCTCGATCCGCGTGTACGACGCGGTGGGGAATGCCGGCTTGGCGAAGATAGTGGTGCGGTAATCGAGCTCAGCAGGAGTCCACCGGGTTAAAGGAGGCTTTCGCTTGGCTGCTGCGTCTACGTTCTCGCTTAAGGCCGCGCCTCTTCCGGCTCAAAGCTGATTTTGAGCCGCGTTCCTGTCGCAGCGGCCAGACGTTCGAGTGTTTGAGTGGAAGGTCTTGTCCGCCCGCTTTCCAGTCGCGCAATCACCGATTGAGTGGTATCCATCTTTTGAGCCAGCTGCTCTTGTGTGAGGCCGGCGTGAACGCGAGCCTCGATAAGCGCGCGGGCAAGCGCAAATTCCGAGGCCAGTTCCTCGTGCGCTGTCCTATATTTGGGGTCCTTCATCCATTTCCGGTGAAGGTCATTCACTCTGGTCATTGCAGTAACTCCTTTGCTCTTTTCAGAGCGAGCGCGATTTCACGGTTCGGCGTCGTTTGCGTTTTCTTGATGAAGACGCGAACGACCACCACGCGCCGACCGATTGCCGTCACATAGAGAGCCCGCGAAATGCCGTCCTTGCCCTTCAGTCGCATTTCCCACAAGGGCCCGCGCAGGTGCTTCACATGAGGCTCCCGGACGCGCTCCAATCCAAATTCCTCAATCAGACCGGATATGTATTCAAACCTTGCCCGCATGTCGACGGGAAGCTCCTCAAGCTCCGTGTCCACGATGCGATTCATGGTCTCGACGATCCAACCCATGTAGACGTCTTATATTATAGCGTTTTTGCTATGTGTCAACGGGATTTACCCTCTTTGCCGCTCCCGCGAAGCAAAAGCGCGCCGAGCCGGTCGCCTGACAATGCAGCGGTCCGAAGCCTGGTGAGGGACTTTTTCAGAGGCTATGGGAGAACGGCCTTTCCTTCAGGCTGATCTGCCGGAAGTCGAGGGCCGGAATTTAAAAACCTTCGGCCCCTGCCCAAGGACAGGCCAGGCTGGACTCAGCGTCCCCGTTGCAGGCTTCACCATCTTTGGATCGAACTTTGGCACTGGGCTAAGCAACAGCGTCGTCACTTTCAACGGCGCCCCAATGAAAACCGCTCCCGTTTACTGGTACTCGAACTCAATCGTAGCGCAAATACCTGCGGGTACCCCTTCGGGGCCCGGAAGTGTCGTCGTCACCGCTCACGGGCTGGCCAGCAACGCCGCAACGTTTACTGTTTCACAGCCATTCAACTGCACCGTCCCTTAGGGAGATCGCTATGCGCATCTGGACTTCTGAGAAAATTCGACCCCTGAAAACGCACGGTCCTCTCGCCCTCCTGCTGATTCTGGCGATGCTCGGCGGCGGACCACCGCGCAAAGCCCGCGCCCAGGGCGTCGTCTCCGCCGTTCCTCCGCGCGTGCTCTATCGTCAAGTGTTCAAGCACATCCTCTTTCTGGAGCATCAGGCGGACTTGGCCGACCAGCGAGGCCAGAACGGCAGCCCGCTGCGCAACTTCTACCAGAACCACGCCAACCTCACCGCCGCCGAAGCCGCCGCACTCAAGCAGATCGCGCGCAACGCGGAGCAATTCACGGACGGCATCGACGCCCAGATCCACTCCGAGGCCGTAAATTTCCGCGCGCAATTTCCCGTGGGGCGGCTCTCCTCCGGCGCGGCGCTGCCCGCACCACCGGCGCGTCTCAAGCAGCTTCAAAGCCAGAGGGACAACGGCATTCTGAGCCAGGTCGCCGCGATTCAGTCCCTGCTGGGTCCGGCGCGCTTCCAGAAATTCGACCAATTCGTGCAGGCCACCTTCGCGCCGCACATCTCGCAGATGCTCCCTGGACCGCCACCCCAATCCGGCCATCCCAACCTGAACCTCCCGCAGTTCCCCCCGCTGCCTTAAGAGAACACCATGCGAGCACGAGACCTGCTGCTGTTGATCCCGGCCATGCTGGTGGCGCTGATCCTCGCCCCGCGTTTGCAACCCCAAGGCGTCTGCTACGGCGGGACGGTGGCGGGCGTGTGCCTGCCGCCCGCCGCCGAGAACGAGGTTTGGGGCGTTTCCGAAATCCTGGCGCCGTATTCCTCGCAGATCGTCGGCTACTCGGCGACGGAGCTCGGCGCTAACGTCCAGCTCTATTACGATGCCTACACGGAGGGCCGCTTGTACCAGAGCGCGGTCCTGTATCAGAATCCTACGTTCGTCGACGGTTACAACAGTTACAGCAGTTCCGGGTTGGCGGACGGCTACGTGTCGGCGCCGGTCCTGCCCAACCTGTGGTATCAGCTCCAGACCAGTCACTACCTGGTGGAGTATTTTTCCTACTACGACGCGCAGGGAGATCCGTACTACAGTAATCCCGAGGGATTTCTGGAGAGCTCGGACGATACCGGCGATTCGGGGGATTTTGAGCCGAATAGCGGCGGAGACCTTTACACCCAAGTGCAATACCTGGCGCTGGGGGCGACGGCGTGGCAGGTGAACACCACGCCGCCCTACATCAACGCGATCGACAATGCGGGGACGGGGAACCCGGCCAGCGCGAGTCTGAACAGCAGCGGGTATTTCGAAATCTACGGGACGTATCTGGCGTCTTTGAATGCGGCGGGCTACGATACGCCGCAGGTTTCGGTTTCAGGCACAGGCGTTACGCTGTCGGTGAGCTATACCAGCGATACGCAGGTGAATGTGCAATACACGGTGGCGAGCAACGCCACGACGGGCGCGCACGGCATTACGATTACGACGTATGCTGGGACCAGCAATACGGTGAATATGAACGTGGGCGATCCGACTCCGGCGATTACCTCGGTCAGTCCGAATAGCTGGAACGCGGGGACGACGGTGGGAGTGACGATCGGGGGGACGGGCTTCGGAACCAACCCGACGCTGACGATCTTCGGGACCGGGATCAGCAGCTACGGAGAGCGCGAACGACACGCAGATTTCGGCGAACGTGACGCTGGCTTCGAATGCGCCGAACGGGACGGCGAACATTACCGTGACATCCAACGGCTACGGGAGCGGGTTTCAGGCGACGCAGCCAGGGCAGCCGCAGAATGGTCAGGCGAATGCGAATATCGTGGCGCAGCCGGCTCCGCCCGCGCCGCTGATAATGTCTGGGCAGGGCGCGGGGGCATGCGCGGGCAGCAATATCGCGGGGACGACGCAGAATGTGTATGTGGGCCAGCAGATTCAGTTCACGGCGTGCATTCCGTCGGGGACGACCGCGACGAGTGAATCCTGGTCACCGACGGCGCCGATCGGGACGGCTGTGGGCGGTTATGTGGCATCGACGAATAGCGGCAAGTTGACGGCGCTCACGCCGCCGAGCTGCGGAACGGCGCAGAACTGCGATTTCCCGACGTTTTACTGGGTGGACGCGGCGAATCAGCGGCAGTTTACGTTCAGCTATACGGCCAACGGCGGGCAGACGGCTTCGGCGACCGTGACGTTCGATGTGGCGGGGCCGACCCAGCCGAATATTTCTGCCGCGGTGGGGACGGTGCAGATCGGGCTACTCAGCAAGGACCAAACCGGCCACTATCAGCCGGATCCAAATGGTAAGCCTTCCATGATTTTGTTCGGCGTCCAGGTGCCCGGGGGTGTAGCCGGTATCTCCTTTCTGGCTTCGGCAGTGCTGCCGCAGTCTAATTCGGGAGCCTATTCATGGGCCCAAATCCTCAAGCAAGACCAACTCACCCTGCGTACGGGCGGAAATAGCAATCCAATCTGCAATCCGCTGTCGGGAGTGCCTGCCCTGGATCTGAACTATCCGTACGGGGCGCTCACCACGACAAATGTGCCGAACGATACGGCGACAGACAATCCCATTTCGCCGCTGATCAGTAGCAGTGGGTCACCGTATTACGAAACAACGAGATCGTTCTCGGCAACTATGTATTTACTGTGGAATCCTACTTCGACGGGATCGATCCCAGTGCCGCTGGCCTCCATGGATTGGCAGTTTAAGGCGGACGCGATCAACACGGGGATGGCGCAGCAGAACGGAACGCAATTTATTTTGGGGTGCCAGTACGCGTCCGGCGCGGCGTGCCACGTCACGATCCCGAGCCAGGAGGCGAACCAGGGATATCCGACCTGGGGCGCGGTCGCCGACGGGACGCTTAGCTGCCACTGAGGAGGATGAGGATGGGAGCGAATATGCATGGTATTTGCCATTTTTTGGGCCTTGCGTTGGCATTGGGCCTTGCCACCGCGGCCGCTCAGGACGCCGGGCCTACGTTCTCCGTTACCATCAGTACCGACCGGAGCGTATTCAAGTCCGGGGAAGATATCAAGCTGAAAGAGGTCATTTCCAACCCCACGGATCGACCATTCTGGATAGACTTCTATGGCGGCCCCGAGGCCGACCGCAGACGTCTCGTGATCCGCGATGTAGCGGGGAAGCCGCCGGAAAAGGTTGTCATGGGATATAGCCCCAAGGAGAGAAGGACGGTGAGAGTGCACCCCCGTGAGGCTGGGAAAGACATTATTCTGGGGGTCGAGGTCGGGAGCGGTGGCTACGGATTTTGGCAACCCGGTACTCGTGGCGAACACGCGTATAATCTGACGAACCTCTATGACCTAAGCGCCCCGGGCAAGTACACGATCCAGGTCCGGCGAACCGGAAATACCGATCTGACGCCCGCCCGCGCCGGCGTCCCGCCAGATCCAGCAAAAACGATCGTCGTCTATTCGAACGTTCTCACCATTACGATCACGCCATAAAGCGTCGGTCCTCGATTCTGGGACTTTAACCCGTTTGCGGCAACACTTGGCCTTGGGGAGAACGGCGACCGCGTGGCAGGTGAACACCACGCCGCCCTACATCACCGGGATCTTCGATGCGGGCATGCCGACTCCGGCCAGCGCGAGCCTCAACAGCAGCGGGTATTTCGAAATCTACGGAACGTATCTGGCGTCCTTGAATGCGGCGGGCTACGACACGCCGCAGGTTTCGGTTGACGGCACGGGCGTCACGCTTTCGGTGAGCTACGCCAGCGATACGCAGGTAAACGTGTAGTACACGGTGGCGAGCAACGCCACCACCGGCGCGCGCGGCATTACGATTACGACGTATGCGGGAACCAGCAACGCGGTGGATATGAATGTGCGCGATCAGAGTCCGGTAATCACTTCGGTGAGTCCGAATAGCTGGAACGCAGGGACGACAGTGGGGGTGACAATCGGGGGGGAACGCGGTCGAAGATAGAAACTCTAAGCCTCCGCGCTCACCAACCTTCGCTGCCCGCAAAATATTCGATTTCGAATTATTTCAAAACGCGGATCTTCCCGCATGGGGTCCATCTTGGGATCAACGTCGATTGCAAACAGGGGAGCGGAATTCTCATCGCAGGCGCGCTCCAGTTCGCAGAACGCCCGGTCTTTTCTGCCGAGCGCGAAATGAGCGGCGGCCATGTTGTACGAATCCACGTAATCCGTCCGGCGGAGACTCTCCAGCTCTTCCAGAAGCCGCTCCGCTTGCTCGCGCTGCCCCGCCTGGGCAAGGCACATCGCCTCGTGAGCGCGAACCCATTGAGCGTCGGGCGACATCACATGCGCCAGGCGGTACTGTTCGATGGCCGCGCATAGATTTCCATTCTGTTGCAGAGCGTAGCCAAAAAAGAACCGCCCCAGCGGCACATAGGGGTGCAGGTCCACTGCCTTTTTACCGCAGTCCACCGCGCATTCGAACTGGCGCGTGCACAGCCGCAAAAACGTTTCCATGGACGGTAAAAGCGGCCAGAGAGGATCGGCGGCATAGGCGCCCGCCAGCATTGTTTCGGCCTCTTCAAATCGCCCGCTCGCGACATACAACATGAAAAGATGACCGCGCACGGGCGCCAGAAGCGGAGCCTCCCTCATCGCGATCAGAAGCTCAGCCTCGGCTTCGGCCGTCATCCGTTCGAAGATATGGAGGGCGTGCGCCCGGTCGGCCCGCAGCTCGGGGGTTAACCCCTCGCGCGAAACGGCCTGCTCGTGCGCATCGAGGAATTTGGGGTACATGTTACGCGGCGGGCGCAGACCTTGGCAACCCAGCATCAGGTAGCACTGGGCCATTCCCTGAAACGCCCGGAAATCGGCGCTGTCGGCGGCGGCGGCTTCCTGAAAGCATTCCAGCGCCTTGTCGAACCCATCCCGGGTGTGGCGCGCCGCAAAATGCCAGCCCTTTCGGATCAGCTCTTCCGCGGCGGGAATCTCCAAGCGGTAGCCAAGCTTGGGGCGGTAATGAATCCAAGCGCCATATTCCCTCAGCACCTTCTTCGCCTCACCCACAGTGACCGCGACGGTGTGACGGGAAACGAACACGCCCTCCCATGCCTGGTGGATCATCTGTTCATAAGCCACATGTCTTCCACAGTTTTGGATTAATGCGCGGAGGGCTTGGAACGCCTGAGGTCTCAGACCGAGGTCGCAGCCGTCGCGGCGCAGGCGGGCTTCCTCAAGGTCCATGCAAAACGGGCCGAACGCAATCTGTCCCACAAAATGTATCCCCTTCAGCGTCAAATTTGACGCTGTTTTGACTCTGATGGAGCGCAGTCTATCATACAATCGCCTGAAGGGATAGCTGCATGCAGCAGTGGGCTCCACCTGTCGACTCGCAGGCAACACTCCGTTTCCGGGGACGCGCGTCCCACATCTCAACCCTAAGGAACCATCTGGATTTATGCGACTGGAAAAGAGCTTTGTCTATATTTTGATCTCTCTCGGCCTTAGCGCATCCGCGGCATTTGCTCAGTCCGCGGGAACGGGCGCGCTTACTGGAACCGTCACCGATCCCACCGGCGCAGTGATCGCGAACGCGACGGTCACCATCACCAATGCCGGAACGAACCAGGCCCGCAGCACCATGACCGGTTCGGACGGGAGCTACCGTTTCGCGCTGCTTCCCCCCGGCGCGTACAAAGTGAAATTCAGCGCTACCGGATTCAAGGTGGCCGAAGTGCCGAACGTGCAGATCAACGTGACGGAAACGCCCGTTGTGGACCGGAAGTTGGAGGTCGGTCAGCAGACAGAGCAGGTGACCGTGGAGGCGGGAGCGGAAGTGCTACAGACCGCGAGCTCGACCCTGGGCACGACGGTAGGGACGCGCGAAGTGACCGCGCTGCCGCTGAGCAATCGCAACTACACCCAGATCCTCGGCCTTTCCGCCGGAGTCAACGCCAGCGTGAACAACGCCACCGCGTTCGGAAAAGCCACCAACGATTTTGCCGTCAACGGTGGCGATCCGGACCAGAACAACTATCAGATGGACGGCGTCGCTATCAACAACAGCGCCAACAACGGAACCGCGAACGATTCCGGAATCTATACGGGCATCGGGATTCCGAATCCCGACGCCATTCAGGAATTCAAGATCCAGACTTCGACTTACGACGCGAGCTATGGGCGAAATCCGGGCGCGAACGTCAACGTCGTCACCAAGTCGGGAAGCAATCAGTTTCACGGTTCATTGTTCGAGTTCTTCCGCAACGAAGATCTGAACGCCAACAGCTTTTTCCAGAACCGCGATGGCGGAGGGCTTCAGCAGATTCTCAGGCAGAACCAGTTCGGCGGCACGATAGGCGGCCCGGTAAAAAAGGACAAACTGTTCTTCTTTGGCAGCTATGAAGGAACGCGGCAGCTTAATGGCGTGGCTTCGGCGGGCACCAGCAACGTTGTGCTGCCGCCTCTGCCCCCGGGCGACCGAAGCGCGCCGGGATACGCCGCCGCTTTGGGCGCCGCGCTCTGCCCGGCCAATCATCCGGGTAACGCGAATTTTTCGACCTTCCTCTACCCGATCATTCCCAGTATTCAAGTCGCCTGCGATGGATCCAACATTAATCCTGTCTCGCTGGCGATGCTCAATCTGAAGAACGCCGACGGCAGTTATTACATCCCCAGCTCGGGGGGCAACGATTTTGCGCGAAGACAGTTCAGCTTCCCCGCGACCTATCACGAGGATCAATATCTTATCAACAGCGACTACATCATCAACAGCAAGCAATCGCTGGCGACGCGATTTTTCTACACGCACAATCCTCAGACCACGCCCTTCGGCATCGGCGGCTTGCCCGGCACGCCGATCCACAACGATTACTCAAATCTAAACGTCGTTCTGAAGCTGACTTCGCTGATTACTCCCAACTTCATCAACGAAGCTCGCGCTTCCGGCCAGCGCAACTATTCGCTAGGAACCGATTCGACGCCCGGCACCCCCCAAGGAGTCGGCCAAACGCCGATCATCCCCAGCATCACGGAACTGCCGGTCACGGTCATCTTCGGGGCGCCGAGCATGTTCGGCACGCTTTCGCCGTCATTCAGCACCACGAATCAATTCCAATGGGCCGATCAGATCTCGTGGTCCCATGGCAAACACCAGATCCGGGCAGGATACGAGATGGAGCGAACGCAATGGCCCATCGATTTCGCCGGCCTGGAGCGCGGGTTCCTATTCTACGGATCATTTGCGGACTGGCTGATCGGACGCGCCGGCTGCGCTCCGGGCAGCACGTCGTGCAGCACGGCGAATCCGGGCAACACGAACGGCGGCGGCGGCAATATTCTGCAATGCCTGTTCTGCGTCCGCAGCGGACCTTATCCCAACGGCATCGTTCACGAATACCTGGAGCCCAACCAGTACGCGTTCGTGCAGGACGATTTCAAGGCCAGCTCGCGCTTGACTCTGAATTTAGGAGTTCGCTGGGAATACGACGGCACCTACAGCGACAAATACGGCAATCTCACCAATCTTTGGTTGAGCCAGATTCAAACCGTGCCCGTTCCTCCCACTGGTCCGACCAGCTCGGGGCCGGGCGTCGTCGGCTACGTGGTGCCGAACAACTATTTGTCGCATTACCCGCAGCCTCCTCAAGGTGTTTTGGTGTCCAACCGCAGCCTCCCTGTGCGCACCGGCCCGCCTCTCAGCAACTTCGGGCCGCGCATCGGCTTCGCGTACCAAGTAAACGATAAGGTGGTGGTGCGCGGCGGCGCGGGTATTTTCTACGATCGTGTGGCCGGCGACCGCTTCGTGCATGGATTGGAGCAAGGCTACCCGTACGCGATTACGCTCGACTATAGCGGCGCGGGCGCGGCGCCGTTCAGCAATCAGAACCCCTACCCCAACATCCCCCTAGGAACCTTCGCGTCGCGATGGGCGGACTTCACGACCGGCGCAACCTCGAATCTGAACACCCCGGCCATCACCGAAAACCTGCATACGCCGTTGGTCCGGCAATATAACGTCACCGTTCAGTACGAATTCGCGCCCAGATGGGTGTTGGAAGCCGGCTATGTCGGATCGAGCGGCATAAACCTGGTGGACACGTATCACACCGTGAACACGCCCTTGCTGGCGAGCCCCACCAATCCGATCAACGGCATCACCGTCAACACGGCGGCGAACGCGCCGCTGCGCGCGCCGATTCTTGGCTATCAACCCGCGGGATTCCAGGTCACGTCCTACGATGGAATTTCCAACTACAACAGCCTTCAGGTGACGGTGCGGAGGCAATTGACGCGCGGCTTCGCGATGCAAGCCGCATATACCTGGAGCAAGGATCTCAGCACGTTCGCCGGCAGCTCCAATCCGTTTGGGGGCAATTCCGCCAATAGCAACAACCCAAGCTCGTTGTCCCAACAATACGGGCCTGTGGCTTTCAGCCGGCCACAGCGGTTTATCGTCAACTACAGCTACGATCTTCCTTCCGTGGGACGCTCGGGCGCGCTTGCGAAGATGGCCAACGGATGGAACGTCTCGGGCGTGACCACTCTTCAGAGCGGCAACCCGATGACAATTACCGATCAGAGTACAGGCACGGTCTACGGCCTGGGCACGTTCACCACGGCGCGGGCGCAGATGTGCGCCAACGCGACCTATTCCTCGGTGGCCACTCCGGGCGGAATCGAATCGCGTCTGGGAGGCGTAAGCGGCGGTCCCGGCTATTTGAACGGGAGCGCGTTCTGCGCCGCGCCCGCGGCTCCGTTCTCCGCGCCGCCCCCGTTTCCGCCGGGCGCCGCGCTTCCGACTTTATTCGGCGATTCCGGCCCGGGAATTATCCTGGGCCCGGGCCAATTCAATTGGGATATTTCGATTATCAAGAATACTTTCGTGACCGAACGCCAAGCAGTCCAATTCCGCGCGGAATTGTTCAACGCTTTTAACCATCCTCAGTTCGGCAATCCGGGCACGGCGATCGACACCCCCGCGACGTTCGGACAAATCACCACGACCACAGTGAACCCCCGTGTGATTCAATTTGCGCTGAAGTACACGTTCTAGGCGTAGTTGCCGAGGTTGATGTGCACCGCTCCCTTGCGGTCGCGGCTCTGAATCGCTTGCTGAGCCGCGACCGCGAGGGAGCGGTTTCGATATGAGAGCTTTCGCAAGTTAGACTAGCCCTTGGCCGCGCCCACCAACTCCAAAAACGCATCCGTCGCGTGGCTCAGCGCGCGGCGGGCGGGATAGACCAGGCGGATCTTACGCTCCACCTCCAATTCCTTCACCTTCACCTCTCGCAGCAGGCCGTGGCGAAGCTCCTCTTCGACGCACATGCGCGGCAGGAAAGCCACGCCCTCGTTGCGCTCCACCATCTTGCGGATCGCTTCGACGGTGGGCATCTCCAGCTCCATGTTCAACGGAACTTTATGGCGCTGAAATTCCCGGATCACTACCGCGCGGTAGGGCGATACGACGTTGTGCGCGATGAAGTTTTCCGACCCCAACTCGACGATGGGCACTTCGGCGAGCGAGGCCAGGCGGTGCTGAGGGGAAACGATGAACGCCAGATGATCCGTATAGATCACGCGGGAAACCAGACGCTCGTCTTCGGGGTCGTACGTGAGGATGCCCAGCTCCAATCCGCCGTCGATCAATTCCGCGGGGATTTTGCTTGAAAGGCTGCGGCGCACCTGCACCCGGATGCGAGGGTAGCGTTTGCGGTAGTTCTCGATGTGATCGAGCAAGTAAAGCGTGGAAGATTCGTTCGCGCCGATAATCAGACGGCCGGCGGATTTGTCGCGCAGCTCAGCCAGCGCGTTCTCGAGATCGCCTTGGATGCTTTCGAATCGCCGCGCGTATTCGAGCACGATTCGCCCCGCGTCGGTGAGCAGCAATTCTTTGGCGGAGCGATCGATAAGCTTCTCGCCCAGTGCCTGCTCCAAGCGTTGAATCGAGAGCGATATGGCTGGCTGGGTGCGCAGGAGCTTCTCGGCGGCCCGCGAGAAGCTTTTTTCGCCGGCGACCGTGAGGAAGACCCTAAGGGAGTACAGCTCCATAAGGAGCCATTATATGCTTTGGCAGAAGTATAAGCACGACAAGCTAGGGGCCAGCGACGAAGGCGGCGGCTCAGAAAAGGCCTTGTGAGGTCTTCGGGCTGCTCCGGCTTATCCTATTGCACAGCCACCGTGGCCGAGACGTTATTGATCTGCACTCCGTTGATGGTGACGGAGATCGGCAGGTTGTTGCCGGAGACGCCCGTGGGCACTTGAACGTTGACCTGGAAGATTCCGGTCACCAGGCCCGGCGCCGCGCCCGCGAAGGTCACGGTCGCGGGTTGGCCTCCGATCGTCGCGGTGATGTTTCCGGGAATTCTCAGGAGCCCGGACGATCCCGAAGGAATGGGCGTGACGCTGCCGGTCGCCCCAGGCGGATTGGTCTGACCGCCGCCCGTGCCATAGACGGCGATCACGCTGTCGTGCGGCGCGGGAGCATAGCCGGGTGCGCCGACGCCATTGAGCGATCCGTCCTGATTCGTAGCCGCGATCTGACCCGTGCCCTGAGCATTCGCGGTGAACAGAGCGGGCGATTGAGGCACCACGCCTAATGTGAGCGGGGCGGATTGGATGTTGTTAAATACGACCACCACGTTCGCGCTTTGCTGGCCGTTGATCTCCCAGGGCACGACCACATTGATTTGGGTAGACGAGACGTAGATCGGCGTCCCCGGATTCCCGTTGAACAAGACCTGCACGCCCGCCAGGGTGGGATCGACGCCTCCCTTGGAATTGACCGTGAAATTGGCGGGAGCGGCCGGCCCGATATTACTGCCAAAGATGGCAATTTCCTCTCCCGGCGCGATGAAAGTGGCGATAAAGCTCGCCGCATTGCGCACCGCCGTTGGCTGCGGCGTCGGCGGCGCCGTCACTATGAACTGAACGGGCACCACAATCGGATTCGCCAGCACGCCAGGAGCGGCAATGGAGACCGATCCCGTGTAAGTGCCCGCCGTAAGCCCTTGCGGGTTGACGGTCACGTTGACGTCCATGGGGGTATTGCCCTTGGAGATGTCGGTGCTCAACCAGCCTGTCGCGCTGCCGCTGGTTGTAGTCCCGACAGTGAAGGCGACCGAGCCGCCCGTGCTGGTGACCGTGATCTTCTGCGATGCGGGCGCCGTGCCCGTGATCTGATATGAGAAGCTCAGCGAAGTTTGCGAAACGCTGACGGTTTGCGGAGCGCCTACCGTGAGCGTGACCGGGACCGTGACCGGGTTCGTGGCCGCGCCCACGAAACTGAGCACGATATTCGCGTTGTACGTGCCCTGCGAAAGAGTATTCGACTGAATCGTCACTTGAACCGGGCCGCTCGCCGTCCCGCTCGTGGGCGAGATCTGAAGCCAGCCGCTGCCGTTGGTGTATTGAATCGACGATGTGAAGCTCGCGCTGCCTCCGGTGCTGGCGAGCGTCAATGTCTGCGAAGGCGGAACGGGGCCGCCCTGGGCTTGGCTGAACGTGAGCGACGTCGGCGACACTGCGACTGTCACGTTGGAGGTTACTGTCAGTGTCACCGGCACGGTGAAAATAAAATTCGGAATCGTAGTGGAGGAGATGGTGACGCTTCCGTTGTATGTCCCGGGAGTCAGCGCTCCGGGGTTGATGGTCACGGCGAGATTGGTGGGAGTATTGCCAAAACCGGGCCCCACGGTCAACCAACCGGAGGGGGAACTTATCGCCCCGGCGTTGAAGTCCGCGAAACCGGTGAGGCTTGTGCTGGTAAGGGAAATAGCGCGCTGATACGCCGCCGCACCCGCCGCGGCGGTCTCCACTCCGAATCCGGCCTGCATGCTGATCACCAGCTCTGGCTGATTGGCCGCGCTGATGGCCACTGTCACCCCGATCGGTATGGGATTGCCATTTAAGGGCGTTATATTAAATGCCCCCTGGCACAGCCCTTGCGTCATGCCGGATACCGACACGCCGACCGTCACGTTACCGGGAGTGGTAGTGGAAGAGGCGGTCGCGGTCAGCCAATTCGCTGGGCAATTCGCTGTCGCATTGATCGGCGGCACTGAAACCGAGAATTGCAGCGGCTGGCCCGTGCTGCTGACTGCAATTACTTGCGCGTTTGGAGGATTCTGACCGGTCTGGTAGCTGAACAGCAGATTCTGGGGGCCGGCCTGTAAAACGGACGCGGCGGTTACGGCGAAGGTGACGCCGATGGTTTCCGTGTAGGTGTCGCCGTTCGAAGGTGTGACAAGGATATTTGCGGTATACGTTCCCACGGCCAATCCCGCGGGATTGACCCGGACGATGAGAGTGGCGGGAGTCGCGCCAGAGCCAGATGTCGAGAAATTCGCACCCGTAAGGCTGCCGGTGAGCCAATTTGTTCCGGCAGGTGAGACGGCGAACGCGAACGGCTGAGCGCTGCCGTCTGATGCCGTCACCTGCACTTGCTGATCGGCGGGCGAAGTTCCCGTGCCGAATTGTCCGCTATAGGTCAGCGACGTGTTGGAAAGCTGGAGCAACGGGTGCGCGGCCACGATGAGCGTGATGGGAATCGAAACAGTGTTCGGACCGCTGGTAATGACGACGCTGGTCGAATATGTTCCGGCGGTCAGTGCGGCGTTCGCCGGGATCGGGCTGACTAATACCGTGCCCGGAGTGTTTCCACTCAGCGGGCTAACCACCAGCCATGTGACGGCCGGGCTCACGGAAGTCTGAAAGCTCGCGATTCCGCCGTTGCTTGCCGCCACGGTGAGTTGTAGCGAAGCCGGGTTTGCCGTGCCGATCTGCCATACGAAAGGCGGCGGCGTCGAAGGCGAGACGCTGATGGCCGCATTCGCGTTCACCGTCAAGGTGACGGGGATGTTTACGGAATCGTTGGTGGTGGTGCTCTGGGCCAGGATACTGCCCATATAGGTTCCAGCCGTTAGACCAAAGGGATTGACGCTCACCGAAAACTGGGAGCTGCCGGTGGTGCATGGGGCAGCCATGGGGCAGAAGTTGCTGAGTTGGAGCCAAGTGCCAGTTTGGGTCGAAGCCGTCAGCGTGTAGCTGAGCATCTGGCCGCTGCTATTGATGGTTACCGGGCATAACGAAGTCGAAGACGCCGCGCAAATACCGGAGTTCGATCCCTGCGAAGCGGTGAAACTGAGACTCGCGGGAGAGGCCGAAAGCAGCGACGCGCTGCTCACGCTCAACCCGACTGAAATCGTAGCCACCGTAGCTTGATTTAGATTGACATTCAGCGTGCCGGAGTAAGCGCCGGCCAGCAGGGCGCCGGCATTGGCCTGAATCGGGATCGCCACCCCAGCCGGGCCGACGTTGATTCCTCCGCTCTGGAACACCAGCCAGGGCGCGTTCGTGGCCGAGAGGACAACCGTGGTGGCGGTCGGCGAAGAGATCGTAATGTTCTGAGCTTGGCTGACCGAGCCCGAGGGCACGCCCGTGAACGTCAGCGACGTGGGCATGACCGTTATCTGCGCCCGCAGTGTGTCGGAACAACCCAGGGCGGCCAGAGCGGCGAGCAATGTAAGCGTCGGATTCTTCAAGCGGTTCATGAGGTCCCTCCCCCTTACGCTGCGCGGTCAAGTGCAATCCGGCATCCATTTGAGGATAGAACAAAACCCCTGCGAAATGTTTGGGGCTTCCTCGCCGCGCGCCCAGTGGTTGAGGCTTGGCGGGAATTAAAATAACTCCTCCGCTAAGATGAAGGTAGCGATGCAGGGCGACGAGGGTTCCGCAATCCGGGTGGTGAACCTGACCAAAACCTATCGCTCCGGCGGCGCCGATCTGGTGGTTTTTTCGGGTTTGAATTTCGAAGTGGCGCGAGGCGAAAAGCTCGCGCTGGTAGGCGAATCGGGCGCGGGAAAGAGTTCGCTATTGCATCTGCTCGGAGGTCTGGACAGGCCGACAGAGGGTGCGATATACTTCGGGCAGCAAGACATTTGTAGCCTCTCGGGAGCCGAACTCGCGGAGTTCAGAAACCGGAAGGTGGCGTTTGTATGGCAGATTCAGTCGCTCCTGCCCGAGTTCACGGCGCTGGAGAATGTGATGATGCCGCTGTTGATCGGGGGCCTCTCCAGGCACGAGGCGGAGCCTCAAGCGATGACGAGGTTGCATGAAGTTGGACTACGCGACCGCGCGTCACACCGCGCGGGAGAGCTTTCCGGCGGCGAACAGCAGCGAGTGGTTCTCGCGCGCGCCCTGGTGGGCAATCCTAGCGTTTTGCTCGCCGACGAGCCGACTGGGAATCTGGATTTCAGGACCGGCGAGATGATCATGGGCCTCCTGGACGACCTGCACCGGTCACGCCAGCTGACCTCGATTCACGTCACCCACAATTTGGCCTTCGCCCGGCGCGCCGACCGCATTCTGGCGATGGAACGGGGCCGGCTGTGTCCCGTTTCGCCAGCCTTCGCCGCGGAGTCGCCGCATGTTTGAGCGATACACCCAACCGGCTCGGCGTTCCATCTTTCTTGCGCGCTATGAGGCCAGCCAATTTGGAAGCCGCACCATTAACCCGGAGCATCTTTTGTTGGGGATCATAAGAGAGGATCAGGCGCTGGCCGGCCGCTTTTTGGGCCGAACCTCCGATCCGCCGGCCGGTCCCGCGCCCGAGCCGCTTCCGGAGGAGGTAGCGAACGCGGAGGCGCGGCTACATGCGCTGCTACGCGACATGGAAAACGCGATCGCCAAACATGAGTTCGAAAAGGCGGCCGACCTCTCCGGTCAGGAGCGAATGGAGCGGGACAATCTTCGCCGCTTGCGCGAAACGTATAATCTGCCCGCTACGGACGGCTTTCTACAGGACGGTGATGCTACGGCCGCGATTCGCGAGCGCCTTGAGGCAACCTTACCGCGCGGCCCGAAGTTTTCAACCTCGGTGGATCTGCCGCTGAGTCAAGAATCCAAGCGCGCGGTGGCCTATGCGGCCGAAGAAGCCGAGCGCCTGCGGCATCGCTATATCTGTCCCGGGCATCTAATGATTGGGTTGCTGCGCGAGGAGGGATGTTTGGCCGCGCAGATCCTTCGGGAGCACGGTTTGACCATGCAAGCGATGCGCGAGACAGCTTTATCCTGGCCTACCGACGAGCCCCTCGGCCTGGCGAAGACCGTAGCGTTCGACCGGGCGGGATACGCTTGGCATACGGCCCCGCCGTGGTTCGGCGGCTTCGCGCCGGAAGTGTTCCGTTTTTATAAACTTGCATCGGCGGCTGCCGTGAGTACGGGCAGCCTGTGCATTGAAACCAAACATTTGCTGCTGGCGCTGTTGGATCGTGACGAAAACTTATTCGGCGCCGCTAGCGCCGCCATCCGAGGGCAGATCAAACCGGAGCCGCCGCGCCGCGAGACGCTCCCCGGTCACGCGCTGCCGCCCACCAACGAATGCATGCGAGCTTTCTCCTATGCCTTGGAGGAAGCGGGCCTGCTGGGGAACAAGGAGGTCGGCGCCGGGCATCTGGCGCTTGGATTGCTACGCGAGGAATCGTGCGAAGCGGCGGAGATCCTGCGCGCGAACGGCTTTAATTTGGAAATACTACGTAAGGCGGTGGCGTCCGATCCGCCTCCCGATCCGCAAGGAAGGACTTATGTTTGAACGTTATACCGAAAAGGCGCGCCGGGTGATTTTCTTCGCCCGCTACGAAGCCAGCCAGTTCGGCAGCCCGTGCATCGAAACCGAGCACCTGCTGCTGGGCCTGCTGCGCGAGGATAAGACGCTTTCGAGCCGTTTTTTGCGCTCCAACGCCTCGGTGGAATCGATCCGCAAACAGATCGAAGCTCATACCACCATGCGCGAGAAGGTTTCCACTTCCGTCGATTTGCCGCTAAGTCACGAATGCAAGCGCGTGCTTGCCTACGGGGCTGAAGAAGCCGAGCGGCTCAACCACAAACACATCGGCACCGAACACCTGCTGCTGGGCTTGCTGCGCGAGGAAAAGTGCTTCGCTGCCGACATACTCCACGAACGCGGCCTGCGGCTGTCGCAGGTGCGCGAAGATGTGGCGCGCCAGAGTTCCGAAAAAATGTCCAACCGCCCCAAAGAAAGCTCGTTACTGAGTGAATTCAGCCGCGACCTGACCCAGGCCGCGATGGACGGCTTGCTGGATCCGCTGGTGGGCCGCGACTACGAATTGGAGCGCGTGGTGCAGATTCTTTGCCGGCGCACCAAGAACAATCCCGTCCTGATCGGGGAGCCCGGGGTCGGCAAGACCGCGATCGTCGAGGGTCTGGCGCAGCGCATCGCCGATGGCGACGTTCCTTCGTTTCTATCGGATAAGCGCATTTTGGCGCTCGATCTGTCCTTGATCGTCGCCGGTACTAAGTATCGCGGCCAATTCGAAGAGCGCCTGAAGACCATCATGAAAGAACTGATGGAGCACCAGAACGCCGTCATCTTCATTGATGAGCTGCACACGCTCGTGGGCGCCGGGTCGGCGGAAGGGTCGCTGGATGCGGCCAATATCTTGAAGCCCGCGCTATCCCGCGGCGAGATTCAGTGCATCGGCGCGACCACTCCGGCCGAATATCGCAAATCTATCGAAAAAGATAGATCGCTCGAACGGCGCTTCCAAGCGGTCAAAGTTCCGCCGCCCAACGAGTCCGATGCGATCCGGATTTTATTCGGCATCAAGGAACGATACGAGAAATTTCACGCCGTCGCATACACCGACGAGTCGCTCGAAAACGCGGTGCACACTTCGGTTCGCTTTATCCCGGACCGCTTCCTTCCTGACAAGGCCATCGATCTGATCGACGAGGCGGGCGCGCGCGTCAAGCTTCGCCAAACCACGCTGCCGGGCGAAGTCGCCGACATTCAGAAGCGAATCAAGTTCATCGTGCATCGCATGGAGAACGCCATCGCGAATCACGAGTTCGAAAAAGCGCGCTTCTATTCCGACGAAGAGCGCAAAGAGCGCGAGAACCTGCGGCTGCTGCGCGATAAATACAATCTCGACGATACTTCCACCGGCGTTGTGACGAAAGACGACATCGAAGAAGTAGTCGCGCGCTGGACCGGCGTGCCGATGACCGCGATCAAAGAAGAAGAAGTCTCGAAGCTGCTTCGCATAGAAGAAGAACTGCACCGGCGCATTATCAGTCAGGAGAAAGCGATTTCGGCTCTGGCTCGCGCGATTCGCCGTTCGCGAGCGGGATTGAAGTCGCCCAAGCGTCCTTCGGGATCGTTCCTGTTCCTCGGGCCGACCGGCGTCGGCAAGACGGAGGTCGCCCGGGCCTTGGCCGAGTTCCTGTTCGGCAGCGAGAAATCGCTGGTGCGCTTCGATATGTCCGAGTTCATGGAGAAGCACTCGGTGTCGAAGCTGATCGGCTCGCCTCCCGGATACGTCGGCTACGAGGAGGGCGGCCAGTTGACCGAGCGTGTCAAGCGCGCGCCGTACTCGATCATTCTGCTGGATGAAATCGAGAAGGCCCACCCGGATGTGTACAACATCCTCCTTCAGGTGTTTGAAGACGGCCAGTTGACCGACGGCCTCGGCAACACGGTGGATTTCAAGAACACCATCATTATCATGACTTCGAACCTGGGCGCGCGATTCCTGGAAAAGCGCACTCCCATGGGCTTCTCCGCGCCTAGCGACGGTCTGCCGCAAAAAGTGGAAGATCAGGTGATGAGCGAGGTGAAGAAGGCATTCAATCCCGAATTCCTGAACCGTCTCGACGAAATCATCCTGTTCACTTCGCTGACCGACGACGATTTGTTGAAGATCGTCGATTTGCTGACGGGCCAGATCAATCAGAACCTCGCCGCGAAGCAGATCAAGATTCACATCGCGACGGACGCCGCCAGATACATTCTGGAGAAGACCTGCACGGACCGCAGCTACGGCGCGCGGCCTCTGCGGCGGGCGCTCCAGAAGTATGTGGAGGACCCGCTGAGCGAAGCGCTGATCCAGGGCTCGCTCCCCACGCCGGCCGATCTGGAAGTCTACTTGGGAGAAGGCGGCCTGTATTGGCGCCAGCTTCAGGAGCAGCCGCAACCGGTGACCGCGGGAGGCGGCGATACGGCTGTGCTCGAAGAGGCTCCGCCTCCGGCTCCAGGGAAGCCGCTGTATATCTTTGAGTAGGCGCCTTTGATCAGGGCCTTGATGGAAAGGGAGACCTGCGCACGGAGGCAGGCTGGCTGGCGGACCCCGATTCGGCGAGATGAGCGTAGAAGCCCAGATCCTCTCCCGTTAGGAGCTTCGTAAGAAAGATGATTTGAAACGTGTGGCCGGCAAAATGTTCGACCACGTGATAAATAGCCGCGAGTTTCGTTCCTTCGTAGCCCTGGATCGTTATCCGTTCAATAAGTTGTTGCGCCGATAAACCGCCAAGCACGGCGACCGCTTGTTTGACGGTCGAGCGAAGATTCGCCAACAGTTCAGAGGGCGGCGCGCCTTGACGCGCCGCGAACTCCAGGTCTCGCGCTCGCGTGTCCGGCGCCCCGCCGAGGCCGCCTAGGATCCATTGCCGCACGTTTCCATTCAGGTGCAGCAACAAGTTTCCAATGGCGTTTTGTTGTTCCGACCCGCGCGTCCAGACCTGCTCCGGCGTCAGTTTGCCGATGCAAGTCTCCATTTGCTCCATCAGTTGCTCCAGCTTGTCGATGGAGAATTTCAGGAACTCCGATTCCAGCGTGCCCGTTCCCATCTAGGGAAGAACGGCGAAGCAATAGTACAAACCGGCGCCGCCTGTGCTCACCAGATTCTCCTGGCTGCAACCGCGGCTGGGGTGCGCCGAGTTCCACGAGGTGTTTCCGCCGCCGGTGCGGTCGAAATGCCCAAGCTGGGCCGTGCCGTCGCTGCCGCTGGTCCAGTTCTTGCAGGTGTGGTCGGCGCCGTCGGTATAGGCGCGGCCGTCCGGTTGCGAGCCGGTCAACATGTCGTGCGTGTTCGGCGTGTCGCCGAAGCCCTTGATCGTGTCGCCTTTTTCGGTGAATGCGGTGGCCTTGGTGAGATTATTGCCCAGACGCGCCGCTTCCAGTGTGTCGCCATGCAGATCGGATAAATTGCGAGCGACCATCTGGCCTTTTTGGTTATACCAGGGGCCTTGGCCAATGCGGTCGCGGGCGTTCACAGCGGGCTGACCGTCCGCGGCCTGAGTGCTGAGGTAGGCGTGCCAGGTAAAGTTGCTCCCGGCACCTTGCGCCAGCAACTGACAGTGTTGGTCCGCGCCGGCCAAGCCGCCCAAATCGGCGCCCTTCCCGGAACCCGCGCTGGTGACGAAAAAGCTCATCGGTTGCGGCGGGGCTTTGGTTTGCTTTCCCTGCGGGGCTTGCGCCAGAGCAGCGCAGGCGCCCAGAAACGAAATTGCGATTGCAGTTTTCATGGAGTTTTTCCTCTCTTGTCCGTAATCCGTTCACACTACCCCGCTCCCTTGCAGTCGCGGCTCGGAACGATCACACCGAGCCGCGACCGCAAGGAAGCGGTTCAGAAGCCGCTGCGGCTTGTCTGGCAAGCGTATCATAACCGCCGCGCCGTGGGTAACGCTCGCTATAATTTCCTCTTGCCATGAAGCTCACGCCACTCGATTGGAGCGTCGTCGCCCTCTATTTCCTGTTCAATCTGAGCGTAGGGCTCTACTATCGCGCACGCGCAAAGACGAGCGTGGACGAGTTCTTTCTTTCCGGCCGCAACGTCCCGTGGTGGCTGGCCGGGGCATCGATGGTGGCGACGACCTTCGCCGCGGACACGCCGCTGGCGGTTACCGGAATGGTCGCCACCGGCGGAATCGCGGGCAATTGGCTGTGGTGGTGCTTTGTCGCCAGCGGCATGCTCACCGTTTTCTTTTACGCGCGCCTGTGGAGACGGACGGGCGTAATGACCGACATCGAGTTCGCCGAGATCCGCTATTCCGGCCGCCCGGCCGCTTTTCTGCGCGGTTTCCGCGCGCTGTATCTTGGCATCCCAATCAATTGCATCGTGCTGGGCTGGGTCAACAAGGCGATGGTGGATATTCTCACGCTTATTTTGGGCATCACGGAAAGGCAGGCGCTGGCGATCGTGTTGGGCATGATCGCGCTTACGGCATTCATTTCCGCGCTCTCCGGTCTATGGGGCGTGCTGGTCACCGATTTATTCCAGTTCGTAATCAAGATGGGCATGGTGATCGTGCTCGCCGTCTTCGCGGTACAAGCGGTGGGTGGAATCGACGCGATGAAGCAGAAACTCGCCGTAGTGGACGCGGCGCGCGGCGCCCAGGGTTCGGTGCTGAACTTCGTGCCCGATCTGAATTCCGCGTGGATGCCGTTAATCGCATTTCTGGTGTATATTTCGCTGAACTGGTGGGCCACCTGGTATCCAGGCGCCGAGCCGGGCGGCGGAGGCTATGTCGCCCAGCGCATGTTGAGCGCGCGCGACGAACGGCACTCGCTGCTCGCCACGCTTTCCTTCAATATCGCGCACTATGCGATTCGCCCATGGCCTTGGATTCTGGTCGCCCTGGCGTCGCTGATCATGTATCCGGGGCTGGCGAAGCCCGAAACGGGATACGTCCTGGTGATGATTCAAGTGCTGCCCGCGTCGCTGCGAGGCCTGATGGTTGCCGCATTCGCGGCCGCCTTTATGTCCACGATTGCTACGCAGCTCAATTGGGGCGCGAGTTATCTGGTGAACGACTTCTACCGCCGGTTCTTGCGTCCCGCCGCGGATCAGAAGCACTATGTTGCTGCATCGCGCGTCGCGACGATACTTCTCACATTAATTTCCGCCGTGGTGACCTCGTATCTCGATTCCATCGCCGGCGCCTGGAAGCTTCTCCTGGTTACGGGCGCGGGCACCGGCGGCGTTCTGCTGCTGCGGTGGTACTGGTGGCGGATCAATGCCTGGAGCGAGGTTTCCGCGATGATCTCGGCTTTCGTCGTGTCGATCACGCTGCAGCTCGGCTTCGGATTGGATAGCGATAAACCCGTCGACTTCGCCTGGTTGATGATCGTAACCGTCGGCATCACGACGGTGGTTTGGCTTGCAGTAACGTTTCTGACCGCGCCCGAGCCGAAAGAGGTGCTGCTCAAATTCTACCGGCGGGCGAGGCCGTCGGCGGCGGGATGGAGCCCTATCGCCGCACTCGCGCCGGAGGTCAAGCCCGCGCGCGACGGTTTGCCGAATCTTCTCGATTGGGCCGCCGGCTGCGCGCTGATCTATGGAATCCTGTTCGGCACAGGCAAGCTGCTGCTGCACAAAACCGGATTGGGGCTCGCTCTGCTGGGGTTGGGCGCCGCCGGCTTGATCGTCATATACTGGGATCTTTCCAGAAGAGGCTGGGGCGCGGCTGTAGAGTGAGCACTACCTTCGATCCGGCAGCGCGAACACGTATAGCGCGTTTCCAGTCGCCGGATAATGCAGCTCTGCCGTAACTACGCTGGGCACGTTGCGAGGGCTGCCTCCGCCGTTGCTCGTCGTCACGGCGAGGTATTGCTTGCCGCCCGCGGTGAACGTCAGCGGGAACCCCTGCACCGCCGCGGGAAGGCGAGTCTCCCATAAAATGCGGCCTGTGTTTACATCGAACGCCCGGAACATGCGATCCAGGTCGCCCGCGAATGCCACCCCTCCGGCAGTCGAGACGACGCCTGTAAGGAAAGGCGCCCGCTGCTCGTATTTCCAGATTTCGCGCAGCGTGCGCACATCGTAGGCCGCCAGCTTGCCGACATTGCCGTTGGTCCCCGGCATCTCAAAAAATCGCCGCAGAGCGCCGTTGCCGCTGCCACCGCCCGCGATCTTCTCGATCGCCTGCCCGTTCATATCCAGGCAGCTCTGGCTCAGCGGGATGATGAGGCGGTTTCCCGGAGCATAGTAAGTCATCGAGGGCCAGTTTTTCCCGCCCTCAGTCGAAGGACACGCGGCGACCCATTGGCCCACGCGCTGCTCGACGATATCGTTGCGGTAGTGAGGCTCGCCGGTACTCGGGTCGATCGAATCGTACACATTCTGGAACACCATCTCTTTGTGGCCCTTGTACTTTCCGGTTTTGCGGTCGAGCTTCCATAAGATCCCAACCTTGCCGGAGCTGAAGACGTAGTTCTGCCCCTGATCGTCCACTAATACGCGCTCGAAGACTTCGTCCAGGTCCAGCGTTTCGCCCGGCGCGTAGCTGTGATACCAGGCCAGCTTCCCCGTATCCGCATTGAGGGCAAGCGTGGAGTTGCCGTACAAAGTCGCGCCGTTTCCGGAACCGCGGCTCACCCGCATCCACGGCTTGGCTTGAGCCGTGCCCCAGTAGGTCAGGTTCAAGGCGGGATCGTAGCTGCCGGTGATCCAGCTCTCGGTGCCCGCGCGGAAAGTGTTCGAGAGCCCTCCCCAGGTATCGCCGCCCGGCTCGCCTTCCAAAGCCACAGTGCGAAAACGCCACGCCTGTTTGCCAGTCCTGGCGTCGTAGGCGCTGATGAAGCACTTTTCTTCGCGATAGGTAGCGCAGGAGTCGCGGCCCAGCCCCTCGATTACGCGGCCGTTCACCACGATGGGACCGCTGGTTTCCGCATACTCGCCTTTGGAGCGATCGCCGATAGCAGTGTCCCAGACCACCTTGCCGTTGCGGGCGTCGAAGGCGATCAGATGCGCGTCGGCGGTCGCCACAATGATCTTGTCTTCGTAGATCGCGATGCCTCGCATCGCGGGCGCGGTGGGAATTGTGCCGTAGCGATTTTCCCAGATCAGCTCGCCGGTCTTGGCGTCCAGCGCTTGCAGCACCATTCCGGCGTTGTTCACATACAACACGCCGTTGTGGACGAGCGGAGCGGGTTGATTGCCGTTGGTGGCCCCGTCCTGCATGGCCCAGCTCCAGGCCAGCCGCAGCTCGTGAACGTTCTGCGCATCGATCTGATTCAGCGGGCTGTAATAGTTCGCCTTGTAATCGCGGCGGATCATGAGCCAATCGCCGGGATCGGGATTGCGCAGCATCGCGTCGGTTACCGGGTTGTAGTTTTTGACCTCGCCTACAACGGTGATTCCTCGCGGCGTCTGCTTCGCCTGAGTTGACGGCTGAGCGGAGGCGGGAGACGGCTGTGCGGCGCCCGGTTGCAGATAAGCCGCGCGCTGGCCCGACGCGATGCCGCGAATCGAGGCAGCGGATTGCGCACTGAGGGCTCGGTCGCCCGGGCGCGCGCTGTTGGCGTCGAGAATAAAGGCCGCGAGATCGATATAAGTCTGGTCCGGAAGCGACCCGCCCGAGCCGGGGGGCATCGTAAGGCGCAGGAATGAAATCAAATCGCCGGCCGTCTTATCGCCCCATTGACTTAGGAACGTTCCTCCGGCGAGTTGCGGTCCCTCGCGTCCGGAGAGATCCGGCGCGTGACAGGAGGCGCAGTTGGTCTGATACGCCGCTCGTCCAGCCTGCGCTTGTGCGGTGGTGTAGGGGCCGGTGGAGCGCTGTTGAGCTCCGCCGTTTTGAGAGAGGATCGCCAACCCGCACGCGGCGACCGCCGCGCCGGCGGTTATTCGAGTATTCAAGGCTAATGCTCCTGTGGCGTAGCTTACACCATAACCGCGCTTCCAAACAGCGGCCTTCGCTGAAGGTTCTCCTGCTGCCCGCAAAATCCTCCAAATTGGTTCAAACAAAAACGGCGCCCCTAGCGTCTATGCTGCCGAGAGTTCGATTCGCAGGAGATCGGCATGTCAAAGATTCTCGCGTTTCTTGCCTTCGTTTCTTCTCCGGCTCTTCTCCCGGCGCAGCCGGCAAAGCCGGAAGCGAAATATTCGCAGTTTGAAAAGAAGCCGGGCGACAGGCGGATCCTCCACGCGCTGAACCGCCTGACATACGGCCCGCGTCCCGGCGACCTGGAGGCGGTCAAGAAAATGGGAGTAAGCGAATGGATCGACCTCCAGCTTCACCCCGAGCGCATCCCCGAAAATCAAGCCCTCACCAGCCTAGTGGAACCCTTGCTTCAGTCGTCCAACCAGGTGCGGATCGGCGCAGGTGGAGTGGTCTTTATCATGGCGCCCGGGCGAATGGGCATGGCGCCCGGCAACCTGCTCACGCAAGAAAAGATCAGGCTGCTTCGACAGGGCACGGACAAGGAAGCGCTGGCGTTTCTGGCCACGCTTCCGCGCGACAAAGTGGTGCAGGTTTTGTCTGCGATGCCGGCGGTGCGGACGAGGCTGCTGCCTAAATTGGACACCGATTTGCGGCGGAAGGTAAGCGCCGTCGCGCCACCCATTTTTCGTCAGCCGGAATCGGGCGCGGCGCAAGCCAAGCTGTTCCAGGCAATCCAAAGCGATCGCCAGCTCGAGGAAGTGCTGACGGACTTCTGGTTCAACCACTTCAATGTCGATGCAGGCAAGAGCGCGGTGGGCAGCATGCTCGCGGCGTATGAACGCGACGCCATCCGTCCGCACGTGT
Source organism: Bryobacteraceae bacterium (assembly GCA_036557165.1). GTDB lineage: Bacteria > Acidobacteriota > Terriglobia > Bryobacterales > Bryobacteraceae > Palsa-187. The sequence continues at coordinate 43,474 of DATBIA010000056.1, read as the reverse complement.
TGGGAAAGTTTCGCGATCTGCTCGGCGCCACCGCGAACAGCGCGGCCATGATGGTGTACTTGGATAACTGGCAGAGCGGCGTGGCGTCGGCCGATCCGCCTCCGCCGCAATCTCAGTCTTCGCCCCCGCCCCCGCCCCCGCCCCAGCCTCGTACGCTTCGCTTGCAGTTGCCTGGCCTTGTAGCGCTCCGAGCCCTACCTCATGGCTTGAACGAAAACTACGCGCGCGAGCTGATGGAGCTTCACACGCTCGGCGTGAACGGCGGATACACCCAAAAGGACATCATCGAGGTGGCGCGTTGTTTTACGGGATGGACTCTGGAGAATCTCGCACCTGCCCTGAATAGTCCTTTTGCGCGTTTTGTCGACGCCAAGTTCGAATTCAACGACAAGATTCACGACAAAGGCGAAAAGACTGTGCTCGGCGCGACCATTCCCGCCGGTGGAGGCAAAGAGGACGGAGAGAGAGTCTTGGATATCCTGGCCCGCCATCCCTCCACCGCGCGATTCATCTCCACCGAGCTGGCGCAGCGCTTCGTCGCCGACGATCCTCCGCCCGCGCTGATCGATCGTATGGCGGCGGTTTTTCGATCGACCGACGGCGACATTCGCGCGGTCTTAGCGGCGATGTTCGGCTCCACGGAATTCTTTTCGGAAGGCGCGTATCGCTCCAAGGTGAAGACGCCTCTGGAACTGGTGGTGAGCGCGGTGCGGGCCACCGGCGCGAAGGTGGACGATACGTCGGAGCTCGTGAGCGAGATCGCCACGATGGGCCAGCCCTTGTACCGTAAGGTCGAGCCCACGGGCTACTCTAATCTGGGTTCGAAATGGGTAAGCTCGGCGTCGCTGGTGGAGCGGATGAATTTCGCGCTCCAGCTTGCGCAAGACCGGATTTCGGGCGCGAAAGTGGATCGAGACAAGCTCCCGAAAACGCCCGATACGGCTGCCCGCCGGTTTTTGTTCGCCGATGGAGACAAGCAGACCATCGATGCCATCGCGGCCGCGGTGAAAGGCGACTCCGAGCCGGACGGCGGGCTGATCGCCGGAATGTTGCTCAGCTCGCCCGAATTCCAGAGGAAATAGGTCAAAGGAGACAGGCAAATGCACTCGCGACGTTTTTTCCTCAAATCCTCCGCGGTGGCGATGTTCGGCACGAGCGCCGCGCCGGCCTGGTTGGCGCGCGCCTTATACGCGGACGACGCGCCGAGTCCTCGCAAGAAAGTGCTGGTGGCCATTCTCCAGCGTGGAGCCATGGACGGCCTGAACGTGGTGATCCCGCACGGTGAGAAGGCGTATTACGATCTGCGCCCCTCGCTGGCCATTCCCCGGCCCAACGGCACGCCGGATGCGGCGATGGATTTGGACGGATTCTTCGGACTTCATCCGGCGCTGCGCCCGCTCAAGCCGATCTACGACGCGGGCCATCTGGCCATGGTCCACGCCACCGGATCGCCCGATCCCACACGGTCGCACTTCGAGGCGCAGGACTTCATGGAGTCCGGCACGCCGGGTCTCAAGACGGGCGACGGCTGGCTGAATCGCGCGTTGATAGCAGAAAAAGCTGCCTCGCCGCTGCGGGCCGTCGGCGTCGGCACGGACCTGCCGCACGCCTTGCGAGGCGCCAACGACGCGGTTTCCATCGCCAATTTGGAGGATTTCAAGGTGCGCGACGACCGCGCCGCGCGCGCGCTCGAACGCATGTACGACGATAGCCGGGATCGCGCTCTAAACGGCGCCGGGCGCGAGGCTTTCGACGCAATCCACCGCGTGCAAGCCGTCGAGGAAGAGAACTACGTGCCCGAAGGAGGCGTCAAATATCCGAAGAGCCAACTGGGCCAGAGCCTGCTTCAGACTGCGCGCCTGATCAAGTCCGGCGTAGGACTGGAAGTGGCCTTTACCGATGTCGGCGGGTGGGATCACCACGTCAACGAAGTGGGCGCCAAGCCGACGATTGGGTCGCTGGCGTCTTTGCTTTCCGACTTCGGGCAGTCGCTGGCGGCCTTTTACAACGATCTGGGCGATCGGATGGCGGACGTTTGCGTCGTCACAATGAGCGAGTTCGGGCGCACCGCTCGGGAGAACGGCTCGCGAGGGACCGATCACGGCCACGCCAACGTGATGTTCGCCTTCGGCGGAAACATTCGAGGCGGGAAGATTTACGGGGAGTGGCCGGGCCTGGAACGCGAGCAGCTCTACGAACAGCGCGATCTTAACCTAACCACGGATTTTCGCGCGGTGCTCGGCGAGCTCGTGGTGCGGCATCTGGGAAACCGGGATCTCTCCAAGGTATTTCCTGGATTTGAGCCGACGGGCTTCCGCGGCCTTATCAAAGCTTGACCGCTATGTGCGGCCCGCCCACGAGAACCTCCTTTTAAGGCTTCAGCGACTTTGTGGAATCCGGTCGTTCCTAAGCGCTACGGCTGAGGTCCGGCAGGGGTGAGGCCATGCCGGCGCATAATCTCGACCATCTTCACCCGGTCCGGAGGACCACCAGCCGCCGCGTTGATTACCTCGGCAGACTCGCGGAAAAACTGCGGACCGATTGCGGCCGGCGTGATCACGCATAGCGCCTTTACATCCCGGCTTCCATGGTTATCGAACCGGTGAACGGCGCCGCGCGGAATGCAGAGCGCGTGGCCAGGCCCGACGTCGATTGGTTGCCCGTCGACTGTCCAGGTCAACACTCCGTCGATGCCGTAGATTGTCTCCTCGTAGTGATCGTGGCTATGGGCTGGACCCGCAAGGCGTTGGGCGGCCGGGACCGTGAGCTCAAAAGTTGCGACGCTGCCGGCCGAGTTGTCGCCGGTGAGCAAGAAGCGCACCGCGAGTGGCCCGAGATGAATGGTTTCCTCGGAAGGATTGACGTGGAGACCAATGGTTTGTTCTGTCATGTGGACTCTCTCTTCATAAAGAATAAACTGTGCTGACTAATCTCGTATCCCGGCAGGGACAAGCAACTCCAAGCCGTACTTGGGAGCGGTCTTCATCGCACGAGCGATTACCGCCGGACCGAGTTGGGGAATGTCGGCGGCGTCAGCGGCCGGGAAGAACGTCTCTGCGAAGTAGTTTTCCAGCCCTGCCGGCGAAGCCACCATTAGCAGTTTCGCAGTTTCCTCGCCGACGTTCTTGAAGGAATGCATCACGCCGCGAGGCATGTGAACGAAATCCCCAGGCGAAACGTTTAGAGCCTTGTCTCCTACCTGCACGGTCAGCGTTCCTTGCTGCAGATAGAACGATTCATCTTCCCGAGAGTGAAAATGCGGCGGCGGGCCTCCTCCGGGGGCTACACTTACCTCGGCCATAAAGAACGCTCCGCCGGTCTCTTCGCCGGTGATGAGGTAGGTAATCCGGTCCCCCGGTCCGCAATAGGCGCGCCCCGTTCCGGCCGGCACGTGCTTGGCTTGGTCTTGGTTTGAGCGACCCTGGTTCGACTGACTTTGATTCAACATGATGTTTTGCGCCTCCTTTCTAAGGCAAGCTCAGAATATCGGGAATCCAGCGCCCGCGTTCCTAAATGATCCTTAGAGGATTCCTAAATATTTCCTAAGCGGCTGCGCCGTGCCGAGCGGACGTGCGATAGCCTGAATCTGAGCATGGCAGGCAGGCATCCGGTCTCAATCGACGACGAGCTGAAGACGTTCCTCGAAGGACCCGTGTCGGTTCTGGTCGGCACGCGGGACTCGCGCCTCATCCCGGAAATCACCCGTGCCTGGGGTCTGCGCGTCTCTGAGGATCGCCAACATCAGCGTGTGCGTGCCGCTCGCGACCAGCCGCAAGACGCTGGACAACATCGAAAGCAATGGGCGGATCGCCGTCGCCGTGTCGCTTCCGACGAATTACCGGACAATCCAGTTGAAAGGCCAGCGCGCCACGAGCGCCGAATCGGACGCCGCGGACCTGGCTGCCGTCGAACGGCATCACGACGCTTTTGCGGCGGTGAATGAACCGCTGGGGCAACAACGGCAGCGGGTCGAAGCTTTTTGGCAGGCCGAAATCGAAACGTCGGCGGCGATGGTCAAGGTCCTCTTTATACCCGAGCAGATCTTCGACCAGACGCCCGGTCCCAGCGCCGGAAGAAGCCTATGAGCACGGCCTCGCCGTTGGCTGTTTCGCTCGAAAGTATCGCATCCTGCTTCGAGGGGATCATTCCAGCCTCCATCTGCACGTGCTCCGGAGACGGTACGCCGAACCTGACATACATTTCGATTGTCCACCGCGTAGATAGCCGGCATGTCGCTCTGTCCTATCAGTTCTTCAACAAGACTCGCGAAAACATGGCGCAGAACCCTTTCGTTCAGGTGGTCGTGGTCTCGCCCAGCAATATGCGTCAGTACCGTCTGGACTTGGGTTACGAACGAACCGAAAGCGAAGGGATCGTCTTCGACCGGATGAAAACGCGGCTCGAGGCCGTAGCGTCGCAGACCGGCATGAGCCAGATTTTCAAGCTACGCGGCGTGGACATCTTCGAGGTTCTGGATTGCCGGCCGATGAATGCGGAAGCCGGCGGGGAAGGACTTCCCAAGGTTGACTACCTTCCGCAGATTGAAGACTTCACGGCGCGGCTTGCCGCCTGCAGCGGGCTCGAATCGGTGATCGACGTCTCACTCGAAGCCCTGGCGGAAGTCTTTGGTTATGACCATTCGTTTCTCATGGCGCCGGATGAAGATGGCAAGCGTCTGTTCACGCTGGGTAGCCGTGGGTTCGGTGAGTCTGGGATTGGATCGGAAGTGTGGATCGGCGAAGGAATCCTCGGCGCCGCGGCGGAACGCCGCGAAGTGGTGCGAATCACCAGTTTCAGCCGGGATGTCGTGTATTCGAAGGCGGTAAGATCCGTCATCGAGCGCCGCGGCGAAGACAGTCTGCTGGAAAGCGAGATCGCTTTGCCGGGGCTTCCGAAAGTGGAAAGCCAGCTCGTCGTGCCTTTGGTCGCTCGCGACAGACTCCTCGGGATCGTCTGTCTCCAAAGTGCCGTTGCCGGACGGTTTCTGTCGGACGATGAGCGCTTGGTGCGAATCGTCGCGCGGCAAATGGCCGCATCGATGGCCCTTGGGGAGCACGTCGAGAGTGCAGGAGCGAAAGATATTCCGCGCCGCCAGCATGCCGTGCAGCCGGCCGCCGCCATTATCAAACATTACAAGGCGGATGACAGCATCTTTATCGATGACGCGTATCTGATCAAAGGCATCGCCGGCCGCATCTTTTGGAGACTGGTCCGGAGCTACGCCCAAAGCGGGCGGGTGGACTTTACGAATAAGGAAATCCGACTGGATGCGAGCTTGCAGCTCCCGGATTTCAAAGACAACTTGGAAGCGCGCCTCATCTTATTGCGCCGCCGCTTGCAGGACCGCTGCGACTTTGTCAACCTGACCCAGGTTGGGCGAGGGCAATTCCGCCTGGAAGTGCAACGTCACCTGAGATTGGAGGAGCAGTCATAAGGGCGGATCGGCGAACATATCCCTTTGAGTGACGCCCGAGAGGAAGCACAAGATCGCTACATCGGAAGCGTAGAGAGCGGGGACGGCGTCGCAATCGTCGAGGATATACCTCCGCACCAAAGTGCGAAGCTCGCCCACGGACATGCCCAGCTTTTGGGCTGCCTCCGCTTCTGTGTACTCGGATTGAGTTTCCACCCCAACTCCGATAGCAGGCAAAGCGCCGCAGGTAACCCGTTGAAAAGGCGGGCACCGGCTCAGGATTCTCTCACCGGAGGGTGAGATCGGTCTCAGGCTTCGGTTAGCGGCCGAGCGCGGCCATCTCCGTTTCTTCGACGGGCGTGTTCCGCTTGACAGGCGACGCTTTGCGCCACCAAATGACGCAAAGAAGCGCCGCCACCAGCGCGAATATCGGCAACGGAGACACGCCCAGGGCTGCGTAATCGCCATAGTTGTCTTTCAAGCGCGAGAGCACCGTCAAGGCCGGCAACTGGAACCCGCCTACAAAGACGTGAAGCACCGGGTCTAGCACTCCCAAGCCGCGCTCGACATCGCGATACATCGACATCGACCATGCTTGAGCCACGGCCAGCACGCCGATCAAGTAAGCGAGGCGGCGCGGGAGCCTAGTCAGCACCAGTGCCGCCATCACGAAGACGTAAGGCAGTAGCGGCGCGAGATAGCGCATGCCGTTGTTGTATTGCAGGCGGACATAGCTGATGCCTCCGCAGAACAACCACAGGCCCAACGGGGCAAGGCAGATCAAAAGAAATTCGCGACGCGGGATTTGGCGTTTGTTCCACCACGGCGCCGCCAGGGCTAGCAGCAGCAGCGGGCAGGTCGTGAACAAGCCATAGCGATAATCGACCAGCAGGGAGCGCAGCAGCCCGGCTTGCGGCAGTGTGAAGCCCTGGTATCCTTTGTCGATCCATTCGACCGGCGGCATCCAGTTTTGGCCCGGAAGGAACGGATTGCCGAAGCTTTCATATTGATAGAACCAGAGCAGGAGAATCGGACCGGCCGCGCCCAGCGTGTAGATCGCGGCGACGGGAACTAAACGGCGCTGCTCCCAAGCCTTGGCCATCGCGTAGCAAAACAGCGCCGCGAGCAAAACCACACCGGAGTAGTCGAGCAGCAGCGCAGCCCCACCCGCAAGTCCACCGAGAAAATAGCGCAGGCCGCCGGGCAATCTCATGCTTCCCGAAGGATTCCACATCGCCAGGAATCCCATGAACGTGAAGTGACCGAGCATCATGTTGTGATTCAGGAAACCCGTGCGGAAAAATACCGGAGTGCCGAATCCGTAAAGCAGAGCGAGCCAGAACGCCGTCCGGTCAGAGCCGAAGACACGGCGCAGAAGATAAAACATGGCCACCACGCCGAGCGCCGAGATAGGCGCCATCGCCAACCCCTGCATCACCACCGAAGCCAGCCCGAACTTAATATCGAAGCCGCGGCGCCAAGCCTCTTTGAAAAAATCGCGCGCCATGGGCCACGGCGAGTTGTAGCCCGCGGGCGGCTCCGTCAAACCGCTGGCGGCGCGGGCGCGGTTAACTTTCGCCACCACGCGATCGACGATCGGGCGCGTGAAAAAATAGGGTATGGCCCCGATCATCGATGCGCCAGGATTGGCGCCGATGTGCCATCCGTAGCCTTTCTTTTCGAAAAGGTCGGGATGCATGTTGGCGTATTCGTCCACGCGAAAGGAAAGGTGGTCGCCGATGGCCAGCGCGAGATAGATCTCGCGAACGGTATTGGTGGCCACGTGCACCGCGAAGACGATCCAGCAGGTGAGAAAAAGCCGAACCGCGATCGTTCGCGTGGGCAGAATCCAAGGTTGCGGTTCTAGCATTGCTAGGTACAGAGAACGTGCAAATGTGGCGCCAGACTAACCAGCTTGAACGCGAGTGTAGCACCTTCGCGACCTATCTGTCGGGCCGGCTCCCTACGCCCTATTTGATTGAAAAATATCTGGATTTTCACCAAAAGCTCGGGGAGAAGACGGCGGCGGACCGGTTTGACGCCTTTTTGGTCGGGGTTGCCGCTCGAAATGCTGTTTGGACGAGGCTGGCGGATAGCTATACGAGAATCTTCCGGCCCAGCTCGGTTCTGCGCACAAAGCTGATCCTGGTTCTGGCGCTGCTCGAGTGCGCGCCGCCGAGCTTTGAAGCACTCGACCGGGTTCCGGGCGGGGGAATTCTGGGAACGGTGCTGCGGTTGGCGGGCGCTTCGGCGCGATTCGTCGCCGCGGCGCTGGCGGGCGCGGCGATCTTCACTCCGGTCCGGTTTTGGATGGCGAGGCGATGGAGCGCATCGTAGTCGTCGGGTCCGGTGCAAGCGGCGTCCATTTCGCGCTGAGTTGTTTGCTCAAAGGACGCGCGGTGACCATGCTCGACGTCGGCTTCTCTGGCCAGGAATTCCCGCGCCCGGACGATTCGCTGGTGGGTCTGAAGCGGAATCTCCCCGATCCCGTGGATTATTTTCTGGGTCCGCAATATGGCTCGCTTGCTTTACCAGGGCGGCACGGCGAATATTATGCGTTTCCACCGGGCAAAGACCACGTCTTCCGTTCCGCCGGAGCGCCGCAATTTCGCGCCGATGGCTTTTCCCCGCTTTATTCGTTCGCGACGGGTGGTCTAGCTGAGGTCTGGACCGGCGGCTGCTATCCGTTTGACGACCGGGATCTGAGCGAATTTCCGTTCGGTTGGGACGGGCTTGAGCCGTACTACACGCGCGTGGCTGAGCGGATTGGAGTCTCGGGCTGCGAGGACGATATGAAATCCGTTTTGCCGCTGCACGGCGGTTTGCAGCCGCCGCTCGATGCGGACGATCATTCGGCCGAACTGCTCGCGGCGTACGCGCGAAATCGCGAGCGTCTGAACGGGCAGCTCGGATGTCTGATGGGCCGCGCGCGCGTCGCCGTGCTAAGCCGCGATTTGGACGGCCGGAAGGCGTGCAGTTACTCCGGGCGCTGTCTGTGGGGCTGTCCACGGCAGTCGCTCTATACGCCGTCGATCACGCTGGCGCGCTGCCGGGCGTTTCCCAATTTCCAATACTTGAGCGGGCTTTACGCCGATCATTTTCGGATGGACGGCTCGGGCAAGGTGCGGGCCGTCGTAGCCCGGCGTGCGGACGGACAGACGGAGGAGATCGCCACCGATACGCTGGTGCTGGCCGCGGGAACGCTCGGGTCCTCTAAGATCTTCCTGGAATCGATTTATCGGGATTCCGGCCAAATCCTATCGCTCGGCGGATTGATGGACAATCGCCAGATATTGATGCCGTTCGTGAATTTGCGCATGCTTGGGCGCAAGTGGAATCCGAATACGTATCAGTATCATCAGGTCGCGATGGCCGTGCGCGTGAAGGAGTCGGGCGAATTGATTCATGGGCTGATCACCACGCTGAAAACGGCGCTGATCCACCCGCTAGTGCAAACGCTGCCGTTCGATCTGGCCGGGAGCCTTTCCGCCTTCCGCTCGGTGCATGCGGCGCTGGGAATGATCAACATCAATTTCCCGGATCGCCGCCGCGCGGAAAATTACGTGACGCTCGATACCAGCGCGACGCCCCACCGGCTGGCGATCTATTACCGTCCCGACGCGACCGAGCCCGCGCGATTGGCGCAGACCATCGCCGCGTTTCGCAAGGTGCTGCGCAAGCTCGGCTGTTTCGCGCCGAAACCGATGACGCACGTGCGGCCGATGGGTGCGAGCGTCCACTACGCCGGAACACTGCCCATGAGCGAGAGCGGCGATGCGCGGTCCTGCACGAAATATGGCGCCAGTCGCGACGCGCAAGGCTTGTATTTCGCCGACGGCACTACGTTCCCGTCGCTCCCGGCGAAGAACTTGACGTTTACTTTGATGGCAAACGCGACGCGAATCGCGGAAGAGGCGTTTTAGCGCTCAATCGAACTCGGGCGCGGGCGAGTCCAGCCCCTTAGCATCCGGAAGAGCTTCCAGGAGAATCCTTTGGAGCATGCGCGATAATTCCGTGGCGCCCAAAGCAACCCGCCACACTTCGATCACGGATTGAAAGGAAGAATTCCGAGGGACCGAACAGATCACTCGTCCGTAGACTACGCTGTCCGCCATCTCCAGCTCCACCGTTTCGTCCGCGGCCAGATCGAGGGGCAGTCCTAGAACAATACCAGCGTCGCTTATGTCGGATACCAGGCCCAAAGTGGCTCCTGGATGTCCGCTAGCCCTCACTTTCGCCTCAAATTCGTACCTTATTGCGCTCATCATTCCTTAACAGCGACCCCCGCCGGCCTTAACAGCGACCCCGTCGGCCTTACACTGACGGCGCCGGCCTTTACGCCGCCGGGCTGACTGCCCGCATATTAGAATCCTAATGAATATTATGGCAGCCTTTTAGCGGACCCGAGGAGCGCCGAATAAGCTGCGCAACACTAATTGCGCCATGTCTCTTTCCAGAACCGAGTTGCCCGGACAGTATTGAGCCGCCTTGCATCCCGCCCAGAAGTTCATATCGCGCATCTTTTGAATGTAAGGAAAATTGGGATCGGTGACTGGAACATCCGTGAAATATGGATAGAGCGAGTACGTGAAAGCGGAAAGATTGCTCTTGTGCATCCAAGCCAGAATCATTAGTTTGGCGATCTGGCGCTGCGTCTCGGCGCTCGTCGGGCAGAACTGAGCGGGGCTCGTCTGGCAGGCATCCGCCAGATTCAGATCCGCCAGCCTTTGAACGAACGGAAAATATGGATTTGTGGCGGGCACGTCGGCGAAGTACGGCGTTGTCGTATAAGACTTCGGCAGGCCGCCTTTTACGTAGTTGATGCCGTCCAGCGCCGAAACCACCAGCGCCGCCATTTCACCTCGCGTCATGGCCGCCGACGGACAATAATTGAGCGAACCCGCGGAGCATCCGGGCGAAATGCCCAAATAATACATCAGATTCATGTAATCGAAAGTCGCCATCTTTCGGGATGTGTCGGCAAATACCACGGTTGTTCCAGATTCGAGGATCGCGAATGGCTGGTTTCCGACTGTGATCGTCCCCAACCGGGTTGGCCCGAGTGAAGGCGCCACAGCATAAGTGAAAGAACCATTTCCGGTTCCCGCACCGCCGCCGATCGTAATCCACGATGGGGAGTTCGTCGAAACGCTCCAGTTGCAACCCATCCCGTCCGCCACCAGCACACTGGTTGAGCCGCCGGCGATGCCGAAGGACTGAAACTGCGGTACGCTGGCGACCGCGCACGAAGCCGGTGGGAGGACTTCGACGGCAATCAGGTTATAGGCCGCGGAGGGAGCGGTGTCGTTAATGGTCACACTCGTGCCGCTTTCCGGCGTAGGGCCAAGCTGCTCTTGAACCCAAAACGCCTGGCCGCTTGCTCCCAGATTCTGATGCACGACATTCTGACCGCTTCCGGGAACTCGGGCGGCCGAGTTTGCGCTATTACCGACACCCATCACCCACGATCCATCTCGTGTAGTGACCAGACTGACGCTGGGAGCTCCGGATTTTTGGTTAGAGATCGCGGTAGCTCCAATCGCTCCCGAACCGTTCGTCCCAGATGGGTCGACTCCCGTGACGCCCATCAGCGTCATTGATGAAGAAGCGCTCCCCGATATCGTGGCCGTTACTGAGACGTTGTTTAGCGGAACTGGTGCAAGAGCCCGCCAGATTTCGGACGTTCCGGTCTGCACATTTTCTCTCCCCACCAAGACCCAGGTAAGGCCGCCTCCGGTTACGTTGGTAAATGTGGTGGGAGAGGTTCCGGGGCCCGCGGAAAGGAACGCCAGGAGCAATTCGTTCTGGGAAGCCGTTGAAAATACGGGCGACGTAATCGTTGCGCCGGAGGGAGAATCCCGCGAAACGGTGACGTCTATTCCCAGTCCGTTCGAGACAGGCGGCGCAAGCAACAGCAGCGGAACAGACTTGGCGCTCGCGCCGAGAGTGGCCGTCATTTGCACGGTACTATTGGACATCACTTGAGTCGTTGTGATCTGGAAACTGGAAATCGTGCTTCCCGGGGGTATGGTGAGCGAGGAGGGCGCGATCACGTTGGAGCTGGTGTCGCTTAGAGATACCACTGTGCCACCGGCGGGCGCCGCGGCGCTAATCGTAACTTGACACGTCGAGGCGGCGGGCGGAATTACGGCGTCGGGATTACATGCGATCCCTGTCACCGTAGTGCCGCTGACGGGTGTCGCGGTGAAATTGGCTGTTTGGTTGGCGCCGTTGATCGTCACGGCCTGGCTCGCCGGCGAGTAGGTGTATCCGGCAAGCGATGGGGTAACGGTATAGCTGCCGTTGGCGAGGCCTGTAAAGCTGTACGCTCCGCTCGAGTTGGCCGTGGTGGTGGCGCTGGCCGCGCCGGTTAACGTCACTTTCGCTCCCGATCCGCCCGCCGTTGGGCTGATCGTTCCCGAAATTGTAAAGCTCGCGGCCGAGGCCGTGAAATTGGCGGTCTGGTTGGCGCCGTTGATCGTTACCGCCTGGTTTGCCGGTGAGTAAGTGTATCCGGCAAGCGATGGGGTAACGGTATAGCTGCCGTTGGCGAGCCCGGTAAAGCTGTACGCTCCGCCCGAGTTGGCCGTGGTGGCGGCGCTGGCCGCGCCGCTTAACGTCACTTTCGCTCCCGAGCCGCCCGTCGTTGGACTGATCGTTCCCGAAATCGTAAAGCTAGCGGCCGAAGCCGTGAAATTGGCCGTCTGGTTGGCGCCGTTAATCGTCACCGCCTGGCTCGCCGGTGAGTAGCTGTAGCCCGCCAGCGAAGGAGTAACCGTGTAGCTGCCGTTGGCGAGCCCGGTAAAGCTGTACGTTCCGCCCGAGTTGGCGGTGGTGGTGGCGCTGGCCGCGCCGCTTAACGTCACTTTCGCTCCCGATCCGCCCGCCGTTGGGCTGATCGTTCCGGAAATTGTAAAGCTCGCGGGCGAAGCCGTGAAATTGGCCGTCTGGTTGGCGCCGTTAATCGTCACCGCCTGGCTCGCCGGTGAGTAGGTGTATCCGGCAAGCGATGGGGTAACGGTATAGCTGCCGTTGGCGAGGCCTGTAAAGCTGTACGCTCCGCCCGAGTTGGCCGTGGTGGTGGCGCTGGCCGGACCGCTTAACGTCACTTTCGCTCCCGAGCCGCCTGCCGTTGGGCTGATGGTTCCCGAAATTGTGTACGTCGAGGCCTGGACGATTGTGACAGTGCTTCCGGCAGCGGAAGTGTTGGCGTTGAGCCCCGGTGCGCTCGCCGACCCTGCATTGCTTACTTGGATGGCCGAGGAAGTGTTGCGGGTGGAGGGGGCGATCGTCAGAGTGACGATCGCTATAATTCCATTCCCGATCGTTGAGGAGTTAATTCCGTAAAGCAGGCAGGTAGGACCGCCCGCAATTGAACTACAAGAGACCGATTTTCCGGCAGTGGTTGCCGCGCCCCCGGCCGTGATCGACACACCCGAAAAATCCGTCGTGGAATAATTTACCTTCCATTGCAAGTCTGCCGGCTGCATTCCGGTGGAATTCACAGACAAATTTAAACTGACAGTCCCGCCCGGCGTCCCGGATCCGGAAGACAGACTCAAAACGACGTTTTGAGCGAGTCCAACCCCGCTTGCCGTGATAGCAGCGGCGCAAATTAGAAACAGCCTCCCATTTACAGGGGTCATCCAAAACTCCTTGAGGGCTCCGAACAACGGCTGCAAAGGGTGAAACCCTGGTCCGGATCTCAAGACATTCTGGCTCAACCTGAAGCGATGATCGATCCGTATAAGCCATGCGAGTGCGCTTGAGAATACACTTACCCTGTTGTACTATTAAGGACACAACACCGGTTAGCCGCGACCGGGTTTCCAACGACTCCAGTACCGGAATTCGCTGGACCCAATGAGATTTTCGAATTCGACCGACGCGTTCCCCCCGCTAGATTACCCGCGGCGATCAGTCACCCTAGACCAAAAGTACCAGGACAGTCTAACATGTAAGTCCTTTTTATAGTATTGAATTGCGAATAAAGTTATTACGGAACGAGGGGGATAATTTTTCGGACTATAGTATCTCTCGCGCGTTACAGGAGCATTGACATTCGGTTGCGGCGTGGGCGACCTGAATGGAGTCTTAGCGCGGGCCACGCCAGCCGTCCCGGATTTCTGAAGCTGTGGTATTTTGGAGGGATTCCCACAACGGAAGGGCCGCGCCCGAGGGTAAAGCAAACAGGGCTGCCTCCCGATGGATAGGAGTGACGCAGGCCGCTTTGAGGGAGCTAGGGTCGGAGGGGCCCGAGAGGTGAGTCGCATGACGCAACGAAGATCTGTTGCCGTTTCTCTGGCGTTTGCCGTTTTGGCCGGCGCCGCTTCAGGACAGGCTCAGCGGGCTCAGAACGCGCAGAATGCGCCGCAAGGCGCCCCCGCGGTAAACGCCGTCCGTCCCGATTACGTATTAGGACCGAACGATCAGGTTCTGATCCGCGTTCCGCAATCCGATGAAATCAACGAAAGGCCGTTCCGGATCGACGCCGACGGCTTCATGACGCTCCCGCTGGTGGGAAGGGTTCGAGCCAGCGGATTTACGGTGCAGACTTTGGAGGCCGATATTACAACACGCCTCCGCCAATATATCCGCGACCCTCAGGTATTCATTACCGTGGTCCAATTCCGCAGCGAGCCGGTTTTCGTCACGGGAGATTTTCGCTCCCCGGGAATCTATCCGCTCCAAGGCAGGACCCTGGTGGAGCTTTTGACCGAAGTGGGCGGGCTGGCGCCGAACGCCAGCCGGCGGATCAAGCTCACGCGGCGAGCCGACTACGGGGTGGTTCCCTTGCCCAACGCCATTGTCGATCCGGAGAAGAAGGTTAGCTCCGTCGAGATCAGCATGGATAGCCTCACCACCGACGTAAATCCGGAAGAAGACATTCGCTTGCAGCCGTACGATGTCATCTCCACAGGCCGGGCGGAGCGGGTATACGTGAACGGAGAAGTTACCAAACCGGCCGCGATCGAGATGGGCGAACGCGATTCCATGTCCATTACGCAGGCGTTAACGGAGGCGGGAGGCTTTACGCAGTTCGCCAGCCGGGACAAAGTTCGGGTATTGCGCCCCATTCTGGGCACAAACCGGCGCGCCGAAATCGACATCGATCTGAAACGCGTCCTGGAAGGTAAAGACATCGACTTTCCTCTGCTTCCGAACGATGTGGTTTACGTGGCCAGGTCGGGCAAGCGGGCGGTGCTGGGTCCGGTAGGCACAAGCTTTCTTGCAGCGATGCCATACATGATTGTGTCTTTGGCCGTGGCTGGAGCGTTTTAAGCATGCGCGTGTGGTGGTGGCCGTCGCTGATTGCGCAGCTGGCTTTTTCCTCTTTCGGCTGGGCCCAAGCGCCCACGCCCCAGCCCGCAATCCAGGATCTCCGTGTCGTGCCGCTGTCGGGAAATGGCGGCATTAACGATCTGGAGCGCAAAATCATGACCCCGCTGGTGGTGCAGGTTCTGGATCAAGAGAGCCGGCCAATCGAAGGGGCGCAGGTGATCTTCCGGTTCCCGCTGAATGGCGCCAGCGCCACATTTCCGAATCAGCAAAACGCTCAAACCACCCGCACCAACGCCGACGGCCAGGCGGCTGCCACCGGTTGGATGGCGAACAATCAGACCGGGACATTTCAGGTCCAGGTAACCGCCACGCGCGGAAATCAGATGGGGCAGACCACGATCACGATGACGAACGCCACGCGGATCGTGGGAGGGGATCAAAACAAGAAAAAGCACTGGTGGTCGTCGAAAGGGGCCAAGATCGGCATTATCGCCGGCGCGGCGGGCGCGGTCGCCGCGATCGTGCTAGCCACGCGTGGTGGAAACGGTTCCACGACGGTCACGGCATCCCCAGGCGCGCCGACGATAGGAGCGCCGCAGTAGTTTATGCGTTCGGCGTTAATTATTTTTGCCGGTCTTTTTGGATACGGCGCGGTTTTAACACAGGCGCAGCAAATGGCCGGACCGGCCAGCGGCTTCCTTTTCGACGCTCCTACGCGGAGTTTGCGGGCGGTGACCGGCTCTCCCGGCGCCGCGCTGTTTGGCCCGGCGCTATTTAGCGATGCGGATTATGGATCTGTCGCTCCGCGCCGCGACTACGCGCTGGTCCGCCGTCGTGATGGGCTTTTGTTGGTTCGAAACCTCGGTTCGCCTTCAGTAGCGGCAGTCTCTATTTCCGGTTTGCCCGCCGTTCCGGAAGGCGTATCGTGGTCGGCGGATGGTTCAGTCGCTCTTCTTTATTCTCGAATTGAAAACTGGATTCAGCAGATCGCGAATTTGCCGGATTCTCCAACGCTCGGACCTGTCTTGAGCATCTCCCCGCTCGGTGGAACGCTCGCGGCGTTAGCTGTGGGTCCACACGGGGACCAAATCGCCGTCGCCGTTTCGGGAGCATCATCGAGCGTTTATGAGTTGACGAATGGCCAGAATTTTATTCCGCTTCCGTTCGCGCCCGAACCAGTAGCGCTGGCGTTTTCGGCCGACGGTGGAACGCTCTACGGCGCCTCGGCCGGCCAGTTGATCGCGCTGAATACGCAAGACTTGACTGCTCAATCGTGGCCCTTGGATCTCCAAGATCCAGTGGCGGTCACAGCCAGTTCCGATCCGCAGTCCAGAAAGGTATACGTCGCGGCTGGCGACGACCGTATGCTGATCGCCCTAGACGGCGCCAGCGGTCAAGCTGTCGCCGGCTTCGATCTGAGCTTTGAACCGACTGCGCTCGAAGCCCTGGGCTCCGCCGCTTTCGTGCTCAGGCCGCGCGCGAGTGGCCAAGATCCGTTGTGGTCGTTCGTGAATTTCCCGCAGGGGAATGTCTATTTCGTTCCCGCTCTTCCACCCGCGCCGCGGAGGGAGCGCCCCCGATGAGTACAATCCGCATGGCTCCCGCCGCGCTTCTGGCAATCGCGCTGGCGGCCTTGGCGCAGGGTCAACAGATTCCGTTTCAACTGCTACTCACGCAAGGCAAGAACGCCATCACCATTCAAAACGGCGCGACGATAAATTTCAACGCCGAAACCGGCCAAACGCAGACGGCTTCTTTGATGGCCACCTTCAACGGCTCCGGCCAGGCAGTCATCTCAGCCGCACCGGCCGTAATCGGTTCAACCGCATTCACGGCTACTATTGCAGGCGCGCCGCTGACTTTGAACCCTGGAGAAAGCGTTACCATGGCGCTTCAATTCGCTCCCACCAGCGCCACGCAAAGCAGCGCATTCATCAGCCTGGGATTTACGCAATCGGTTCCCGGTACGGGAACGAACCCTCCTACGGTCACCACGGGGGCGATCTCCGCGTCCGCGCTAGGTACGGCCCCGCAGTTCGTGGAAAGTTACATTCTCCAATCGGACCAAAATGTGGTTCCATTGCAGCCCGGGGGAACGGTCGCTTTCCCGCCGACCCTCATAAACACTACGGCTCAGGCGGCCTTCAGTGTGACGAATACGGGCAGCGGAGCGGGCACGATTGCGAGCATCTCCATCGCGGGGGGAGCGTTTCATTTGACGAATGTACCCTTGCTTCCGGCCACGATCCCCGCGGGACAAAGCCTCCAGGTGTTGATCCTCTATAAACCGGCCACCCTTAACTCGGATACAGGACAACTAACGGTTACTTTCGGCTCCGGGTCGCCGCTGACCTTCAATCTCCAAGGCAGTGGAAGCTCCTCCACATTTACCTACCAGGTTTTGACAAATCCGCCCGTGACCGTTAAGCCTGGCGGCACGATCAGTCTTCCCGGTACAAACATTGGGCAAACGAGTAGCGTCGCGATTCAGGTTTTCAACAGCGGCAACGCGTCCGGCGCTGTAAATTTAATCAACTTGAGCGGGGGGCAGGGTTTTCAACTCAGCGGCGTTCCGCCGCTTCCGCAAACGCTGGCGCCCAACGCGGGCTTGACGTTTACTGTCACCTTCGCTCCGGCGCAGCCCGGAGTTCTCACCGGAACGCTCATCATCAACTCCGACGTCTTGAACCTGAGTGGAGCTGGCTTGGGCCCGCAGCTACAGTTTTCTTACTCTGCAGGCGGGACCACCATCACGCTGAACTCGACGAATAGCTCGGTCTTTTTTAGTCCGGTCCAGATCACGCAGTCGGCACAATTGAATCTCGACGTGAAGAATACCGGAACGCAGGCGGCGACAATCTCCAATATCGGCGTCGGCCAGAATAACAGTCCCTTCTCGCTCACGGGGCTACCCTCTCTTCCGGCAAGTTTGGCGCCCGGCGCCGATTTCCAGCTCGCCATTACCTTCACTCCCGTCGTGCTGGGCGTTTCCAACGGAACGCTGCTGCTGGACAACGTCACTATCGGCCTGGTTGGGTCCGGCACACAACCGCCCCCCCTTCCCACCTACACGATTTCCGGTCTGTCTGGGACGGCGGCGCCCGCATCGCAGCCCAGTGTGAGCCTGACGCTCGCCAGTCCTTATCCGGTCGCGCTCGCCGGCACGCTGACCTTGAGCGTCGTTGGCAATCCGTCCACAGACCCATCCGTGCAGTTCGCAACCGGCGGCCGGACGATAAATTTTACGATTCCGGCCAACGGCACGAACGCGATTTTTGGATCGCAAGGGACGCAAATCGGTTTTCAGACAGGCACGGTGGCAAGCACGATTACGTTGACGCCAGCGTTCACGACGCAGGCGGGCAACGTCGATTTGACGCCCAGCCCGCCCGTGGCGCTTCAATCAACGATCGCGGCCGCGGCGCCGACGCTCGTTGCGATCCAACTTCTGAACCAAGCCGCCACAGGCTTCACGATACAAGTAACGGGTTTTTCAACGACCCGCGCTCTTAAGACGTGGACTGTGCAATTCGCCACGGCCCCCGGCTTCACGATGCCAACTTCGCAGTTCAGCATCGACGTCCAATCGGTGTCGAAGGTATGGTTCGGAAGCGCGGCTTCTCAAAATTTCGGCGGACAGTTTACGCTCAGCGTTCCTTTTACGTTTCAAATGTCGGGCTCCGGCGCCCAGAATCCTCTGAAGAGCCTGGCGTCGGTGAGCGTCACGATGAGCAACGATGTGGGCGCGTCTAATTCTGTGACGGCGACAGTACAATAGTTCTAATCCTCTATGCCTTAGCAAGCCGAGGGTTTTGCCAGTTGGAGGGTTCGGTCGGCCGTGAGCCGCCGATCCTGGCGAGCGATGTTTCTCAAGCTACGGGTTCGCATCGATTCTCAGCAGGAGACGGCCATGCCTCGACTTGGCGGCTATCCACTGCGCGGATTTTCCTTTGCAGCCTCGCTTGGAGTACACTCCGCTTGGATCGCGCTGTTTGTCCTGCTTTCCTCGGGCCGGCGCGCGGCGCCGGAACGCCCGGTGTACGACGAATTCATCCGGCCCTACGAGCACAAGATCCTCTTTTATGCAGTTCCAAAGAAAACGCCCGACGTGAATCCGGCCGCCCGGGTTGGAGTCGGCCGGGACCCTCGCGGCGCGGAAGTGTCGCAGCAGACGGTGGTCGCGACATCGCCTCAATCCGTCTCGAAACAGCAAACCATTTGGTTGCCCATTCCGAAGATCCAAATTCATCAGGACGTGCAGACGCCGGATTTGGTGGCGAGACTGAACGTTCCCGCTCCTCCGCCGCCGGATCCGCCGAAACCGCGGCCCCGAGCGTTTATTCCGCCACAGCAAGCCGAACGGCAGCCGCCCGTGCCCGCATCCACGCCGATTCTGAGCGCGGCGGCTCCCCAGGTAAAGGCGGCGATGGCGCTAACGCCACGATTGGAAGCGCAGGCGCCGTTGTTGCCGGCCCCCGCTCCTCCAGCCGCCCCCAGAACGGGTAACGCCAACGCCGACATCGCCATCGCGAACCTGCATCCCACGGAAACGATCAAAAGCGAGATTCCGGACGGAGCCCGTCCCGGACAGTTTTCGAAAGCGCCCGATCGAGGCGAGGTTGCGACGGGCGAGGCGCAAACGGCGGCGGCCACCATCCCGAATTTGACCATTCGGAACGATACCCCGAAAGCGGCCGCGGCGCGGCCTGGAAAATTTATTCTTTACGCGGAGCGGCTGCGAAACGTGCCGATAAACAGCGTCTCCGTCCCGTTACGGCCGACTTCGCGGGCCATCCCGAGGACGATTGACGCTCTCTTTCAAGGACGCAACGTATACACGATGGTGATCCCCATTGAGAACCTGCCCGCATATACCGGGGATTGGATACTTTGGTTCGCGGAGCATTCGGCGTCAGCGAGAGAGAGCACCCTCATGCGCGCCCCGATCCCATTTCGAAAGACGGAACCCGAACAGCCATCGGCGGACGCCAGTTCCAGTGTGCGCGTACAAATAGCAGCCCTGTTGGGCACGGACGGGAAACTTACCGGAATTTCAGTGCTGGGAAGCCCCAGCCCGGCTCTGAAGCAAGCGGCGGTTCAGGACGCGACGGAATGGGAATTCAAGCCGGCGACTCGCGATGGCGCGCCTGTTAGCGTAGACGTGGTCCTGGAGATCCCCTTCAACGTTTCCGCCACCTTGACCGCGACGGGCCCATAGGAATGCACGTCGGGAAATGCGCGGGTAGAAATCGGAGGGATTGAACTGTGGCTGGCGGCTTCGGACGGTGGGTGTGCGCCTTCCTCGCGCTCGCGTGCGGAGCTTACTGCGCCGCCGCCGGGATTTCCATGGACGATCAGGCAGCGGCTCCGGGGTCGAGCATTTTGATTCCCGTGGCGCTTGCCGCGCCCGATGGTCCAGTCGGCGCTGTGCAGTTCGATTTGCAATACGACGACTCGGTCATGAGCGTGGCTGCGACGCTCGGAGATTCTTCCCACAGCTCCCAAAAGAGCTTGTTCTATACGGATCTCTCGCCGCAGACCAGACGATTTCTGCTGGTCGGCATGAACGAGAACTCCGCTAGTTCGGGTGTCCTACTGAATCTGTTCGTTAACTTGAAAACCAGTGCGGCGAACGGCGTGTATGCACTCACGTTCTCGAATGTGTCGGCATCCGATCCAGCGGGTGTGTCGACGGCGATGAATTCCGCCGATGCGACGGTGACGATTCAAGGAACGGCGGATCAGAGCATAGCGCTCCAGCCAGCCGGCGTCTTGAACACGGCCAGCCAGCTTCCGGGAGCCGTAGCGTCTGGCGAGTTGATCACCCTGATCGGCGCCGGCATTGGGCCGGATTCGCCAATCCAGCCCGGCGGAAGCACGACGGAGGGAGTTGCAAGCGTGCTATTCGATGGCGTACCCGCGCCGATTCTCTACGCGTCGAGCAACGAGATCCACTTGGTCGCGCCGTATGCGATATCCGGCGGCGCCACGACCAACGTGCAGGTCGTGAACGGCGGGCAGTTTATCGCTGGCCTTGCCCTTCCTGTAGCAGTTGCCTCGCCTGCGTTATTCACCGCGGATGGCCGGGGAGTGGGACAGGCCGCCATTCTGAACCAGGATCTAACGCTGAACTCGCCATCCAATCCGGCGGCGGCCGGGTCTGTTTTGGTTCTGTACGCGACGGGCGCGGGCCAGACGAGTCCTCCGGGAGTGGACGGAGTTGTGGCCGGAGATGCCCTTTCGACTCCCAACCTGCTGATCGCGGTCCAAATCGGTGGCGTGGATGCCCAAGTCATCTATACAGGCTCGGCGCCAGGTTTGATCTCGGGCGTTATCCAGGTGAACTGCCTTGTGCCTCAAGGCTTGCCCTCTGGTCCCGCTCTGCCGTTGACGCTTATGGCGGGAACCGCGAGAAGCCCAATCGGGCCGACGGTGGCGATCCGTTAGTTACTCCTGAAGAAGAGCTGCGGCGCCGGCGCGGTCATGCGCTAAACTATAGATAGTTCCCCTGTTCCCCTGTTAGTTACTCCTGCCCGAGTTATATCCAGTGTTTTCAGTAGCACTCACGGCAAGAAACATCCTTTCGGCGGCCCGCGTCTCATCATTGTGGACTCGCGGGCGTACCTTCAAACACTTAGCGCCGATGTATGAATTGGCGCCGGTTACGACCTTAGATCGCCGAGACGACGAAATAATCCTCCCCGCGCGACCTGCGTCCTCGGCACCCCTGCTCGGGCTGGTGTTATCGGTGGTTGCGGCAAATTCCGCGGGGAATTTCGCGCTGCGCGTCGGAATGCAGCAGGTCGGAAGGACCGTTTCGCTTTCGCCGGTCCCCTACTTGACGGCGTTTCTGAACGGATGGGTTCTGGCGGGCGTCTGCCTGCTGATCGCCTGGCTGATCCTGCAACTTTCATTGCTGAGCCGAGCGGATTTGGGCTACGTGCTACCCGTGACGGCGATGGCTAACACTGTGGCGGCGCTGTTAGGAGCGTTCGTCCTTTATGAACCGGTTTCGCCGGCCGGCTGGGCCGGCATTGCCCTGATCGCGATAGGCGCTTGTCTGGTTGGCCAAACCGAATCGCGAACGGATGGAGTCGGCCCATGAGGTGGGCCCTCGTAGGAGTGATTGTCGCCTGCAACGCATGCTCGGATCTGTTGAACACCTCCGGGATGCGGCGTCACGGCGAAGTGCACGACTTCCGCCCAAAGGCGGTCGGCCGCATGGTGACCGATCTTGCGCGCAATCCGCGCATCCTGGCGGCTACGGTCGCGATGGCGGTCGGGTTCTTCGCGCTGATGGCCTTGCTCTCGATCGCGAAGCTGAGCTTCGCGGTACCCGCCACAGCCGCCAGCTACGTGCTGGAGATTCTGCTCGCAAAGTACCTGCTTCATGAAAAAATCAACGGGAAGCGATGGGTCGGCGCGCTGCTGGTCACCTTTGGCGTGATTCTATTAGCGCAGTGAGCCGGAGGGCGCTAGGATGGGGCGATGCCCGATCCCGCCCAACTCTTCGACAACAATCGCCAGTGGGCCGGGCGGCAGACCAGCCGCGACCCCCAGTTCTTCGAACGGCTTTGCGAGATTCAAGCGCCGGAATATCTGTGGATTGGCTGCGCCGATAGCCGCGTTCCCGCCAACCAGATCACGGGCCTCGCGCCGGGCGAAATGTTCGTCCATCGCAACATCGCCAACGTCGTCGCTCCCGGAGACGCCAATTGCGAGGCCGTGGTGCAGTACGCCGTGGAGGTTCTGGGGATCCGGCACATTATCGTGTGCGGGCACTACGGTTGTGGCGGAGTGAAAGCGGCGTTGGGCGATCCTGTACAGGGCGCCCTCGATCGATGGCTGCAGCGCGTCCGCGAAGTACGCTCAGCCCATGCGATGGAACTGGAAAAGCTTCCAGACTTGGCGGCGCGCTGGCGCCGGTTGTGCGAGTTGAATGTGGCGGCGCAGGTGCAGGCCGTGAGCCGCATCTCGTGCGTTCGAGAGGTTTGGCACCGTGGCCGGCCGCTGCACATCCACGGGTGGATTTATGACTTGCGCGATGGCTTGCTGACCGACCTTAACACCGGAATCGCGGGTCTGGCCGCCGCCCGGTAAACGCGCAGGTAAGCATCCGGGAGCGAAGTTAACTATTGCCCTACTTTACGGTGTGCTTCAACGGGCATGGAGCAGTATGATCGAGGGGATGGATAGTCTTCGAATTCTTGCTACGGTCGGGCTAGTGAGCGCCGGGATTTGCGTATTGCGCGCTGAAGAGCCAGCCACTATCTTCACTGCAGTCCAGGCGGACGCCGGCCGCAAGGCTTACCAAAGCACGTGCGTGCTCTGCCACACGTCCTCGTTGCAGGGGCGGAAGGGTAAACCCGGTGAAGATCCCGCCCTTAGTTCGCTGCCGGAAAACATGCAGAACGTCATCCAGCAAGCCGGTGGATTCGTCCCTCCGCTTGCCGGGCCGGCCTTCCTAAATCATTGGGGATCGCGGACCGCTGCCGACCTCATTCAGCGAATCAATGAAGCCGTCGGGGCATTTCCGCCCGCGGGCGCGAACATTCCGGTTCCGGGTCATGCGCCGGCCCCAAACGACCCGACCGCGGTCAACCTTGCAGCGTACTTTCTTCAGGCGAGCGGGGCAAAAGCGGGAACACGGGGGCTGACCAAAACCAGCACAGTCGTGGTCAATTCGGTCATACGTCGCTAACATTTCCGAACATCGGGGTAGCTGCCCACAGAGTGCCTATCGAGCGGACCCCGAAGCCGCGGGGTAAACGGGCAGCGTGACGTGGTCACCGAAAGTTGCCTTTAAACCCTCGATCGCACACGCCTCATCTCCGCCGCCGGCGCCTCCGCCGACTCCGACCGCTCCGATCATCTGACCGTCGACCACGATCGGGATGCCGCCCGAGTTGGTGAAGAATCCGAATTGATCGATCTGGCGCGGGATGCCCGACGGATCGTTTTTTAGCTGCACGGTGCGAATGGACGTGGGCTGCCGTGTTTTTAGAGCTGTCTGCGCCTTCAATAAAGCGGTGCGGATGTTGTTGAAGATCTGGCCGTCCATGCGCTCCATGTGCACCATTTCGCCGGCGGTGTCGATCACGTACAGCGACATCGCTCCGCCTTTAGAGGCCGCCCAGTCACGGCAGGTACGCCCGATTTTTTTCGCTGCTGCCAGCGAAATTTGGTTCGCGTCGAAAACACCGGCGCCCGCCTTGCTGCCGATCACGAACTCTGGCGAAAGCATCGTCTTCGGCGGATTTGCGGCGGCGAAACGCGGAACTGGAGAATTGCCCAAATTCGGATTACGGCGCGGCGGAAGATCCTGAATGAGGGGTGCGACCGAAGAGCCAATGACTTCTTCCAGCGCTTTGTGGGCGCAGATTTCATCGCTCCACACCGGCACCCGCGGCGCGGAACCGCCCACGCCTACGGCTCCGATCAACTGTTTGTTCACAACGACCGGAAGCCCTCCGGAATTCGGAAACTCGTTGAGCTGAATGTATTGAAGCTCCCGTGTGGGGTCTTCAACCACGTTGTTCATGAGCGCCTTGCTGGGCGCGCGCAGCATCAGCGCGGTGCGCGCTTTCATCTCGGCGGTGACGATGTTGAGATAACCCTGACCATCCATGCGATCCATGTAGACGTGGTTGCCGTCGTTGTCGAGCACCATGACGCTAACGGCGACGCCCTCGGCCGCTGCGGCTTTCTCGCAAACGACGGAGATGCGCTCGGCTGTGGCGAGATTGATCGTTGTGAAATCCTGAATCTTGTCGGCGGCCGCGCCGCTCACAACAAACTGCGAGGGTACGTTTTGCGCCAGCACAGGGCTTGAAAGCGCAATGGCGATTATGAAGAAATGGAGCATCCGAGGTTTCATGCGGTCTCTCCTGTTGCGCGATTATATCAATGGTTGCCCGCTAAGAAAAAAACCCGCAGAACTCCACTTTGATGTCGCGCACGCGAGCGCACAGGCCCCTTTCCTTCGGGATTTTGTTCCGCTATGATGTGACCGATGATTCCCGTTCAGGAGGGATCGGAGTGAGCGCTTCAAGAATACTGTTCGCGGTTTCGATTTTGGGAGCGGCGGCCTTCGCCGCGCCGGATTCCAACTCACCGGTCACGTTCAACAAGGACGTGCTCCCGATACTTCAGAAGAACTGCCAAACCTGCCATCGTCCGGGCGAGGTCGCGCCGATGTCGCTCCTCACCTATGCGGACGCGCGTCCCTGGGCGAAAGCGATGAAGACCGCGGTCGTTAGCCGCAAGATGCCGCCCTGGTTCGCCGAGCCTGTGGACAACCATTTCGCGAACGACCGCAGCTTGAGCGAGGGCGAGATCGCGAAAATCGTGGCTTGGGCCGATAACGGATCGCCCGAAGGCGACGCCAAGGACAAGCCCGCGTCCCGCGTGTTTCAGGACGGGTGGAATCTGAAACCCGACATCGTGATCGAAATGCCGGCGGATTTCCAATTGCCCGCCACCGGAACCATAAACTACCAGTACATTCGCGTGAAAGGCAATTTCGACCGCGACCTTTGGGTCAGCGCCGCCGAGATGCGGCCGGGGAATCCCGCCGTGCTGCATCATGGAAAAGTCTGGGTGGTGCCTCCGGGTTCCCAGTGGATGGCAGATGCCGAGTACGGCGTCCCCTATGAAGGACGCGAGGCGGGAAGAAACGTAGCCAGCGACAACAACGACATACTGGGCAAATTCAATCCCGGATTGGGATCGCAGGATTTCAGCATCGACGGCGCCGCGAAGTTCGTCCCCAAAGGGTCCGATCTGGTTTTCGAACTTCACTACACCGCCATCGGCAAGCCAACCACCGATAAGACGAAGCTCGGGCTCGTGCTGGCGAAGGAGCCGCCCAAAGAGCGCTACTTCCTTTCGGCGGGACCGACCGCATCCAACCTTGTGATTCCGGCTGGAGACGGAAATGCCGAAGTCGTGAGCGAAGTTACGGTCGGGCTGGACGATGCGAAGCTTGTGTACGCTCAGCCGCACATGCACCTTCGCGGCAAGGATTTCGAATTGCGCCTGGTCTATCCGACTGGCGAGACGCAAACCGTTTTCAAAGGCAAATTCGATTTCAACTGGCAGCTCGGCTACGATTTCGTCAAACCGATTCCGCTTCCCAAAGGCACGCGGGTCATCGGGATCTCGCATTTCGACAACTCGGCCAATAACCCTTACAATCCAGATCCCACCAAGGAAGTCCGATGGGGGCCGCAGAACTGGGACGAGATGAGCAACTGCTTTATCGGGCTGATCTTCGACGCAAAGGACGATCAGGCGAAATTGTTCCGGCGTTCCGGTCCGAGTCTGTTGCCCGCGGGTACGTTTGGACCCACGTTGGCGACGCTGCAGGCGGGCAGATAACAACGCAAATCGGACGTCGCCGCGGTGCGCGCGCGAACTCGGCTCGCGCCTCCTCGAACCGGCGGAGCTTGAACAGCAGATCGCCTCGCACGCTCGGCAGCAGGTGATAATCCCTCAACGAAGGCGCTGCCGGCGTTGTATGGCGCCGGTTTAGCCGCGCGGCGGATTTCCCGATTGCTTCTGCAACTCTTCAAACCCGGCGGCGGCCTCTTGCACATCCGCCGGAAAGTCCGAGAATTCCTGCACCTGCCGGATTTCGATCGTCTCGTTTTCAGAAGCGGGGCAGCGCGAGGCCCACTGGATGGCCTCCTCTTTGGATTTCACCTGAATCATCCAATAACCGCCGATTACCTCCTTCGCCTCCGCGAACGGGCCCTCCGTCACCTTCGGCTTGCCGCCGGGGAAGGTTATCCGAGTGCCCATGGAAGGGGGATGAAGACCGTCCAGCGCCAGCAGCACGCCCGCGTTCTTCAGAGATTCGTTGTATTTCATCATCGCGGCGACCGCCTTGGGATCTGGCATCGCGCCCGGTTTGGCGTCTTCGTATCCTTTCGGGATCATCAGCATCATGAATCGCATGTTATTTCTCCTTAATTTATTTTGAGGAGCGCTCGTCTAGTCCTCCGCGAAATCCCTCTCTCCAACTGGACCATGCCGGCCGCCAATCAAGCTCCTGTTTCGCTTTCGCGTTGGACGCGCCTCGCGCTTCCAGCATCGCGACGATTCCTGCTTCTCCGACCAGCAGGCGCCCGAGCCATGCGGGTATTCGGAAAGGCGCTTTGGCGCCGACGGCAGCGGCGAGCGCCGGCAGCCATTCGGAAAACGGGCGCGGGTTCGTCGTCGACGATGTTGTAAACGCCGGGCGCGCCGCGCTCCAGGGCTTTCACGGTAGCTCGCGCGGCGTCGTCGATGTGAATGAACGACCAAGTCCCGGTTCCCCCGTCGATAACAGGCACGCGCCGCTTGCGTACCTGCTCCAACATAGCGCCTCCGGCGCCGAATGCCGTACCCGGGCCGTAGAAGGCGCCGTACCGGAGGGCAATGCCGGTCATCCCCTGAAGGCCTATCACGGTGCGCTCCAGGTAGCGAAGCGCTTCCGCTGCGCCTCGAAACGCAGCCGGCGGATTTGGATCGACGGGATCCTGCTCGGTTTTGATTGGCCCGCCCTCGCGGGCGTGAAGCCAAAGCAGAAAGCTTTGCGCGATAAATCGCCGGCACCCGGTCTCGCCGGCCGCCGCGATCAGATTATCCAATCCTTCCGTTCGGAGGCGGTTGGTTTGGGCGACTTCCGTCTCAAGCCGCCTTAGATCCATGTTTGCGGGCAAAGCCGTCAACTCGTGAATGACGGCTTCGGGCGCGGCCTGCAGCACGGCTCGTTTGACCGCGTCTTTATCCAGCGCGTCCGCCACCGCCGGAGTCGCCCCAGCGGCGCGTATCCGCTCGGCGTTTCGGGCCGAACGAGTCATTCCGGTGACTTGATGACCCGCCCGAATCAACTCAGGCAGCAATCTACGGCCGATGGCGCCGCCCGCCCCCGCGACGAATACCTTCATGATTGCCCTTCGTCAGGAGCGCGCGGTCTTCGGCTGGTAGGTTCCCGGAACGGCCCTGAATCCGACTGCGATACGATTCCAGCCGTTAATCGCGACAATCCCAATCGTTAAATCGACCAACTCTTGCTCGGAGAAGTGCTGGCGTGCTTCCTCGAACACATCGTCGGGCGCGTGGCTTTCCGAGATCAGCGTGAGCGCCTCCGTCCAGGCGAGCGCCGCCCTCTCCCGGTCGGAAAAAAACGGCGTCTCGCGCCAGGCGGGCAGCGCATACAGGCGCTGCTCCGATTCGCCGATGGCGCGGGCATCTTTCGTGTGCATGTCGAGGCAGTAGGCGCAACCGTTAATTTGCGAGGCTCGGACCTTTATCAGTTCCAGGAGCGTGGGCTCCAGGCCTGAATTGGTCACATACGATTGCAGTCCTGCCATGGCCCGGTAAGCCTCTGGCGCGACTTTGCCGATTTCTATACGTGGCTCCATCGAATCTCGTTCTCCTTCTGGTGGTTTCATGATGTACGTGGGCGCCGCGATCGTTTCGCGAAAAATTAGCCAGACGGGCCGATGCGCCTTGACAGCGTGAATTCCGAAGTCTAGCATCGGAACCTAGGAGGAGACCATGCGAGTCATCCTTTCCGGCTCCATCGCGCTCGCGGCCTCGGCGTTCGCTTTAGGCCAAGCCACGTTCACCAAAGACGTTGCGCCGATCCTACAGAACCATTGCCAGGTCTGTCATCGTCCGGATACGTTCGCCCCGATGTCGCTGCTGACCTACGAGGAAGCGCGGCCGTGGGCGAAAGCGATCCGGCTCAAAGTGGTCGCCCGCGAAATGCCTCCCTGGTATGTCGATAAGAACGTCGGCGTACGCCATTTCAAGAACGACGTGTCGCTTTCCGACGCCGAGATCGCGACCATCGTGAGTTGGGTGGATGCCGGAGCACCCAAGGGCGATCCCGCCGACATGCCGCCGCCGCGCAAGTTCGACGATGACGCTCAATGGCATTTGGGCCAGCCGGATCTCGTCGTCACTCTTCCGAAAGATATGTTGGTGAAAGCGCGGGCCGCCGACCGGTGGGTGGATGTCCTGGTCGATTCGGGCCTGAAGGAGGACCGGTACATTCAGGCGGTCGAGGTGAAGGCGACCAAGGGCTTCCGCGCCGTACACCACGTGACCACTTCCATGAAGACCGACGACGATTCCGACGACGGCGACAACGTTCAGGGGACGTTCTTGAACGAGTATGCTCTCGGCAAGAATGCCGACGTATTCCCGGAAGGCGCGGGCCGTTTAATCAAGGCCGGAACGAAGATCAATTTCAATCTTCATCTTCATGCGATCGGAGAGGACACGCCAATAAACGTGGCGCTGGGGCTCAAACTCTACCCGAAGGGCTACACTCCGGAGCATCTCGAGACCACCGAAAAAGTCGGCGATCCGAAGGACCTGGATATTCCGCCCAATACGGACAACGTCCGCTTCGACGCATACCAAACGCTGGCCAAGCCGGCGCGGCTGCTCTCGTTCCAGCCTCATCTGCACAATCGCGGCAAAGCGTCTTGCATGGAGGCGATCTATCCCGGAGGGCACAAAGTGGAGACGCTGAGCTGCGTAAGCCACTATCAATTCGCTTGGCACCTCGTTTACCTCTACGACGAGGACGAACAGCCGCTGCTGCCCGCCGGAACGATCCTGCACATGATTTCCTGGTACGACAATTCTCCGAGCAACAAATTCAACCCCGATCCCGACAACCTAATCACCTATGGGCAGCGGACCGTGGACGAGATGGGCGGGGCTTGGATCAGCTACTACACCCTCTCCGACGAAGAATTCAAACAGCAGGTTGCGGCGCGGCAGGCCAAGCACAGCGCGCCGAAATCGGAGTAGACGTGGGCGGAGTTTGGATCGGCGCGGCATGCCTGGTCGGCTTTGCCGCAGTTGGCGCGAAGGCGCAAGTGCAATACGCCAGCGGCCAGGATGTGGCTCCCGTATTTGAAGGCTGGGAACATAACGCCGATGGAACCTACAGCATGGTCTTCGGCTATCTCAATCGCAATTACGGCGAAGAAGTCGATATCCCGATCGGCGCCGCCAACTCGATTACGATCGGAGCCGAGGTGTATGGCGATCGCGGGCAGCCGACGCATTTCTACCCAAGGCGCCAGCGGTTCCTGTTCCGCGTGGTGGTTCCCGCCGATTGGGATCAGAAACAAAAGGTAGTCTGGACGCTCACGTCGCGCGGAAAAACCAATCAAGCCAAAGGATGGCTCCAGCCGGAATGGGAACTGAGCGCGGATGTGATCGTGGAGAACATGGGCGGCGGCGTCCCGGATCCTCAGAACAAACCTCCATCGCTCACGACGAGCGACGCTGTAACCGTCACGCTGCCGAATAAAGCCACGCTGACCGCCGGCGCGACCGACGACGGTCTTCCCAAACCTTACCGGCGCGCGCCCTCCAATCCGGACCGGGATTCGCAGCCAAGGCGTCCGCGTGGAGTTCAGATCAAATGGATTCAGTATCGTGGACCCGGAAAAGTGACCTTCGAGCCGGATTCAAGCCCCGTGATCCATGGCGAGCCCGTCAACCTGGCGACGAAAGCGAGCTTCAGCGCCCCGGGCGTCTACGTGCTTCGGGCGACGGCAAATGACGGTCAACTGTTCACCTCGCGCGATGTGACCGTCACGGTGAACGCCTCTCATTGACACCCGCGGCTCCACCCTGTCACACGCGTAATTCGTATCCGCCGCGTCGCATGGCTTCGATCACGCGCGAGCGGATCGCGTTCACTTCTTCCGAAGTAACGGTCCGGTCGGCGGTGCCCACGGTGAGGCGGTAAGACAAACTGCGCCGTCCATCGGGAAGCGCGAAGTCCCGCAGAAACGAGATCGACAGAAGATCGGCGCCGGCGTGCTGCGATAATTCGGACATCACGTCGCCGATCGGCGCGCGAGGCTGCGCCACCACCGAGAGGTCGAACGCGCTCGACGGAAACCGGCGCAGCGGCTCGTAACGTGGCGTGCCCGGCTGCAACCGTTCCAACAGCGCGAGATCGAGATCGAGAACGGCCGCGCGTCCGGCTTCCACCATCCGCGGATGAAATTCGAATAGCCGCCCGAGCCGGGTCTCGCCGCGGTTCACGTCCCCAATCCGAGTGGGATGTTCGTAACTGCGCGCGTTGTTTGCTTGGCGAACCTGGACGCCCGGCAGAAGGCACTCCGCCAAACGCTTCAGCTCAAACAAGCCAGGAGCACCGTCGTCTTTGGAATAAATAGCGGCGGCAAAGTGCGGCGTCTCCCCTTGCGGAGCGATCTCGCGGCCTATCTCAAAAAGACGAAAGGAATCGAAATTCCGCGCATTGTCGCAGAT
Source organism: Bryobacteraceae bacterium (assembly GCA_036557165.1). GTDB lineage: Bacteria > Acidobacteriota > Terriglobia > Bryobacterales > Bryobacteraceae > Palsa-187. Next base: position 12,483 of record DATBIA010000056.1, on the reverse strand, counting down.
ATTTTTCCAGATTCCGGGTAGCAGGCTTCGGCGGAGCAAATTTTGATCGGCCGCGATAGGGTTGGCGACCTCGACGTGCCCAGCCGGATCGAGCGAAAAAGCGCGCGCCATCTCTTCACTGACGAAAGAGTAATTCTTCACCTCTGTGAAGCCTTGCGCGGCCGCCATTTCGCGTACTCTATGGTGAAAATCGCGCTCGGGATTCCCGTGAGGGACGCGCGCAGGGGCGAGCGGGGCCACCGGGACGATGGTATCGTAGCCCACCATGCGTCCAATTTCCTCCACCAGATCGTCTTTGATGGAAACGTCCTTGGTGGCGCGCCAGCTTGGCACGGAAACGGAAAAAGTCCGTGGGCCCGCGTCTTCGACAACAAACTCGAGCGACTGAAGAATTGAGCGGACCTCAGCAGCCGGAATGGCGCGGCCCAATTTGCGATCCAGCCAATCCAGCGGAAGAACGATGGACGCCGGCGCAGGCAGAGGCCGGTAAGCGTCGGCCAATCCGCCCACCAGACGGATTCCAGGAGAGACCTGTTCCAGCAACTCCAAGGCGCGCTTCAGCCCGCGCACCGTGTTGATGGGATCTTGCGCCTTCTCAAATCGCATGGAGGCGTCGGTGCGGAGCTTCAGCCGCGAGGAGGTCTTGCGGATGCTGATGGCGTTGAAATTGGCGCTCTCAAGTACAAGGCGCGTAGTCGATTCGGAGATGGCGCTGGGCGCGCCTCCAATCACGCCCGCAAGCGCGATTGCGCCAGCCGCGTCCGCGATTACCAGGTTCGATGGGTCCAGGCCGTAGGTTTCATCGTTCAACGCGGAGATGCGCTCACCGGCTCTGGCTGCGCGCACGGAAATTCCGCCCTTCAGCTTGTCGGCGTCGAAAGCGTGCATCGGTTGTGCGATTTCCGCCATCACAAAGTTGGTTACGTCGACAATGTTATTGATCGCGTTCAGGCCGACGGATTCCAGCCGCCGGACCATCCATTCGGGAGACGGCCGCACACTGACGTTTTCGAAAACCAGCGCGGAATATCGAGGGCAGAGGGAGTAGTCTTCGATCTGTACGCTGATGGCCGGCGCGCCGCCGATCTCTTGCGGCTTTACCGGATCGAGGAGCCTTTTCCCGAAAATTGCGGCGATCTCGCGCGCCATGCCGTGATGGCCCCAGAGGTCGGGACGGTGCGTCAGCGATTTATTGTCGACTTCGATAATGAAATCTCCGCCGGATTCTTCCACCCCTTCGCACTCCGCGGTCTTCAGCGTGATGAACCGCTCCAGTTCGCGCGGCGGAGTTTCCAGCCTCTCCACCATCTCGCCCAGCCAGTTGTACGAGAATTTCATTTTTAGAATTGCTTCAGAAAACGCAAATCGCCGCTGGAGAAAAGGCGGATGTCGTCGATGCCATAACGCATCATCGCGAGCCGCGTCAATCCCAGGCCGAAGGCGAACCCGTTCCATTGCTCTGGATCGACTCCGCTGTAGCGGAGCACCGCCGGATTTACCAATCCGCAGGGCAGCAACTCGACCCAGCCAGATTGCTTGCACACGGGGCAGCCCTTGCCGGCGCAAATCAGGCATTGAATGTCCAATTCAAAGCCAGGTTCGACAAAAGGAAAAAACCCGGGCCGAAGGCGCACCGTCACATCGCGATGAAAAATGGCCGAAAGCAGCGTCTTCATGAAATAGATTAAGTGCGCGACAGAAACATCGCGGTCCACCATCATGCCTTCGAGCTGATAAAACGTGTGTTCGTGGGAGGGATCGACTTCTTCGTTGCGAAAGACGCGGCCGGGCGCGATCATCTTTAGCGGCGGACCGAGCTTTTCCAAGCCGCGCACCTGCACCGGAGAGGTGTGAGTGCGAAGCAGGCGGCCGTCTTTCAACCAGAAGGTGTCCTGCATATCGCGCGCGGGGTGATCGGCGGGAATATTTAGCGCGTCGAAATTGTAATACTCGGTCTCGACCTCCGGCCCGTCCAGAACGGTGAATCCGAGCGACACGAAAAGATCCTCGATTTCGCGCTGCACCTGGGTGACAGGATGAAGGCTACCCGGGCGGGGACCGGGGGCGGGCGCCGTAAGATCCAGCCACTCGGATTCGAGCCGCGCGGCGAGCGCCGACGATTCGAGCGCCGCCTTACGAGCCTCGATCCGCGCTTCCAGATCCTGTTTGGCTGAATTTAAGCGCGCGCCGGCCGTTTTACGCTCTTCGGGAGAGAGCTTGCCGAATTCCTTGCTGATCTCGCTGAGCTTGCCTTTGCGGCCGAGAGCTTCGATGCGAGTGGCTTCGATGGCTTCCAGAGTGGTGGCCCGCTCCAGTTGCACCAGGATGTTAGCGTGGAGAGCCGAGATAGCTTGATCCAGGTCCATCTTTCGTTGGGAAGTACCTAATTACTATAGCGACTGTCCTTCGACGATTCGCCGCCGCGAGGGCCACCGCGATCCGCTTTATGTCTGCGAGCGCGTAACAGTCGCCGATCCATTTGGAACGGCTCCGGGAGCCGAACGGCTCGTTCTGCGCGCGAAAGGAATCGTCCAGCCCCGTGAGGTTCCGGCCGGATAGGCTATTGTAGAAGCAAGACTGCGGGGAAGAAATGCCCTTTTGCGTTCATTGCGGTTCCGAGGTTCAAGGAAGATTCTGCGCCAAATGCGGCGCGCCTGTGACCGGCGCCCCAACTCCCTCCAGCGGAGAGGGCGTTGCTTTCGGAGAGCTGCAAGAGAACGTCGCCGCGGCTCTGTGCTATCTTCTGGGCATCCTCACGGGCGTTCTGTTTCTGGTTCTGGAACCTTACAGCCGGAACCGGACGATCCGGTTTCACGCTTTTCAGTCGATCTTCGCGTGGATTGCGGTCGCCGTCGTGAGCATCGTTATCTCCATCGTCGCCGGAGTCTGGGCGCTGATCCCCTACGCCGGCTGGGCGATTACCAGCCTTCTCTGGAGCTGTTTCGGCCTCGCGGTGTTCGTTCTATGGTTGCTGCTGATGTATAGGGCCTACAACAGGGAGCGATGGGTATTGCCTGTAATAGGGCCGTTGGCGGAAAAACAAGTATAACGCCGGGTTACCGGCCGCCGTCCAAAGTTTTCATGTGCAGATTCGCGCTTTTTACAATGATGGCCGCCGCGTTGTCCGCTCAGGAAGCGCCTCGCATCGGCGTCATCGATTTTTACGGCTTACAAAAGGTTCCGGAAGCGAAGATTCGCCAAGCTCTGGGGGCGAAGGAGGGCGGCTTTCTGCCTCGCTCCAAGGGCGATGCCGAGGAAAACATCGACAAGGTTTCCGGAGTTGTCGAGTCGCACCTGGAAGCGGTCTGTTGCGATGGCAGAAAATTTATCCTCTACGTGGGCATTGAAGAGCGCGGGGCCGTCCACTTCGACATTCGCGATATGCCGGAAGGCGGAGACGGCAGCGACACCAAGCTTCCCGACGAGATCGTCTCCGCTTACCGCCGCTTCCTGGAAACGCGGGCCGAGGCCATCAGGCGCGGATCCACGGCCGAGGACCTCACGCAAGGCCATTCGCGTATGGCGGATGCCAACGCGCGCGCCGTTCAAGACATGTTTCCTGCGCTGGTGACGGATCATCTGGCGGAAGTGCGGGCCGTGCTGCGCCACTCCGACGACGACGATCAACGCGCCGCGGCGGCGTACGTGATCGGGTATGCGCCCGAGAAGAAGGATATTGTCAACGATCTTCAATACGCCTTGAAAGATCCGGATGCGGACGTGCGGTCCAACGCGGCCGCCAACCTGACCGCGCTGGCGGTGTGGGCGCGGTTGAACCCGGGCGAAGGGGTCAAGATCGAGCCGACCTGGTTCATCGAGATGCTGAATTCGCTCTCCTGGTCCGACCGCAACCACGCCATGTCCGCCTTGCAGATTCTCACGGACACTCGCGATCCCAGCGCGTTGGAGCAGCTCCGCGAGCGCAGCCTGCAATCGCTCGTCGAAATGGCTCGCTGGAAGACCCTTGCTCACGCGCTTCCAGCCTTCGTTCTGATCGGGCGCATCGCCGGACTGAGCGAACAACAGATCCAGGATGCTTGGTCTCGCGGCGATCGGGAAAAAGCGATCACCGCGGCGCTGGCTGTGGCGAAGAAATCGAAGTAGGGCGAGACGAACCGGTCTTCAATCGGACGCGGGGCCGCTAGGCAACTTCGTTTCTTTTCAGGATCATTCTATGCGGGCGCCGCGATCGCGGCTGTGCTTTCCCGCGGCCGCCGCACCAGCCATGCGTACGCGCCGATTCCGATCAATAAAATCACGCCGATCGCGGCCATGGGCGCCGCATACCCTCCGCTGATTTGTTTGAGCCAGCCGGTGACGATCGGGGCCAGGATGCCCGCCACGGTCAGAGCCATATTCTGAGCGCCGCCGGCCCTTCCGGCCATTGACTTCGGCATGATCGTCTGCGTCAGAGACCAATAATTCGGCGTGGCCAAACCCAGCCCGGACATGGATAGGATGGAGAAAAATACGGCGCCGAAAGTGGATTCGCTCCAGGCGCCGAACACCACGGTGGATGCGATCAATAGGCCGGCGATAGTGAAGGCTCGCCGCGTGGCGACCGCGTCCGCCCCGCGCTCGATGATCCGGTCCGCTGCCAAGCCGGCCAAGATCGCGACCGCGGCGGTTCCGGCAAAGCTGAAACCCGTGTAGATCCCCATCGAGGAGAGCGAAAGATGGCGTTGCTCGACAAAATACGCCGGAAGCCACGACATCGCAAAAAAGACAAAGTAGTTATAGGCGAACGTGCCGATCAGCGTGCCCCACATCATGGGCGAGGCGAATAGAGAGAGAAATCCATCGCGCGCCGATTCCTTCGAAGCCGCGACGACTTCGTGAGAGGGCATTGCGCGGCCGCTGGACGCAAACACAAGCCAGGGCGCAAGCCATAGCAGCCCATAAAGGCCCTGGTTCATAAACATCGACCGCCAGCCGTGTTCTTTGATAAGCCAGGCCGCGACCGGCGCCGCAATGGCCGGCCCGTACTTGGACCCGGCAAAAAAGATTCCCGTGGCCAAACCGCGGCGGCGTTCTTCCATGTGGTCGCGAATCCAGCGGAGTCCCGCCGGCGTAATGATTGCTTCAAATAGCCCCAGCAATAATCGCAGCGACAGTACGGCCCAGAAAGTGTCCGCCAACCCGGTGGCCGCGCTAAACAGGCACCAGCAAAGCAGCCCCGCCGACAAAGGCCACTTGGGCCCAAAGCGATCCACCAAGGAGCCTGCGGGAATTTGAAGCAATCCATAGGTCCAGAAGAAGGCGGAATTCAACGTGCCGCGATCGGTGTCGGTCAGCCGAAGAAAACCGACAAAGTTCGGGTCGGCCAGGGCGAAGGAGATATTGGTGCGATGCGTGTATGCGAAGGCCAGGGCAACGCTCAGCAGAGAAACCAGAGACCAGCGCCGCATGCGAGGCTCAAGTATACACTGCGCCTGCGATGGCCCGCTGAGTTCGTTTAATATACTGCTCGGCGATGTTCCCAGCGAGGAAACAATGCGCTTCAAGTTGACTACGCTCCGATCGCCGGCATCCTGGACCTACAAACCGCCGCCGGCTTGCCCGCGAGGTTGCCGAGCGGGAGATATAACACGACCGCCTCCGGGCAGATACATGACGGTGAACGCCAATATGGGCGACATCGCGCGGGAGGTGCGGCTCGGCTTGAGCGAGCGGCTGCCCGAAGGCAAGCAGAACACCGGAAACAGCGGCAGTGCGGGGGCATCGGTGAACGCCCTAGGTTAGTGTTCATCGGCGCTGCCAACGACGCGCGCTTCCGCGCTTTCGATTCCAAGACGGGCAAAGAACTGTGGCCCTACAAGATGGACCGGAACGGCAACGCCAATCCGATGGTCTACCAGGGCGAGAACGGCAGGGAGTACGTGGCGATTGTCGCCACGGATACGGTGAACGTATTCGCGCTGCCGTGACGCGGGGACTGATTTCAGACGTGGGGCAAACGTTATTCCGGCCGCCAGCCGAGCACGGTCAATTGCGCTTCAAGATAGGCGAGCCCATCGGAGAGCGTTTTGCGATATCGCGGATCGGTGCAGTTCTGAAAATCGCGCAACACACGAATGCGCTGAAGAAGCAGCGAATCGCGCTTGGCCTCGGCGGCCGCCTGCTCGGGAGTCAAGCGGAACTCGGTACGCGATCTGCGCTCTCGCGCGGCTTCGATCTGCGATTCCACTTCCTTGCTTTCCCACCCTCTAGCCATATGTAGAGTTTGGCACAAATGTTGGGCTCAATCCAAATCGCAATGATAAAATAGAGCGTCGGTTTCCGGCCAGGTAGCTCAGTTGGTAGAGCGCAGCCCTGAAAAGGCTGGCGTCGGCGGTTCGATTCCGTCCCTGGCCACCACATTCTAAAAGACTTAGCAGCAGCCAAAAACGTCATTTTCTAACCGTGGGAACAATACGGGAACATCTAAACGGCTGATGCCGCCCGTTGTTCTCTCTCTTCCTCTGCCATTAGCTTCCACATCCCGCGCGCCGTATCTCCGGTCCTCGCGATATGTGTCTTGCCCAACTTGGCATATCGCTCAGTCATCCGAATGTTCGAATGCCCGAGGATCTTGGCCAATTCGTACAGATCCCCGCCGTTCATCATGTACCACGATGCGAACGTGTGCCTGAGATCGTGAAAACGGAAGTTCTGGATACCCGCCAACTGAAGAAGCGTCTCGAAACTACTCTCAACGCGCTGGCGTTCGCCCTTGGCGCTCCGCTTGGGAGGGAACAGGTGTTCCTCCCCGATCACAGCGGGGTACTTTCGGAGCTCAGCCGCCAACTCGGGGATCATCGGCACGTACCGAATCCTCCCTCCCTTCAACTTGGCGCGAACGGCAATCAGCCCCTCGGTAGGGCGAAGGTCATTCCAGGTCAACCCGAAGATTTCAGCCATTCGCATACCGGTTGTGACCGCAATCAGGACGATCATGCGCAACCGGAAAAACGTCCGGTTGATCTCCCGCGTTCCCGCCCGATACATTTTCTGATCGAGCGTCACCTTGAGAGATCTGATTTCTTCGACCGAGAGGTAGCGCTCACGCTGGTCGTCGGGCCGGTAGACCTCGACCTGATCCGCCGGATTCCGATCTATGCCGGTATCCTTGGACCAAAGGGTACAAGCCTTCTCCATCATGTGGTGCATGACGTTGAAGTGCCGTACCGCTGTGCCAGCGCTAAGCCCTCCTTCCGTCAATCCTCGATACCACCGCTGGACCGCAGGGCCGTCCACTTCGCGGACGAAGTGGGTTCCGATCTCCCGGCGGATGCGTTCGAGGATGCTCCTTTCGCGGTCGCTGGATTTTTTCAAGTTGGCGTACTCTTTCCAGTACCGGTCAATCAGAGCGGACATGCCGAAGTTAACCTCTCGCTTCACGTCCAAGTGCCGGTTTTCGTCGCGAGCGGACATCTTCTTGCGTTCAACTTTTTTCGCCAGCTCGTACGGCCCATGCACTCGAACGTTGCGGTTTCGACCACCTTCGCGCCAACGGACAATCCATACTCCGTCGCGTGCTTTGTGAATCGACATCTTCTATAAACGGTCTCCTTTCATTCAAGGGTTTCGATTGTGTGCTGCTCAACGAAGCGCGAGAGCGCTTGTATGTCGAACCGCAACGCTCGACCAACCTTGACGGAAGGAAGCTCGCGGAGTCGGGCCTTTTTGTAGACCGTATCCGCTTGGAAACCCAGAAACCGAGCTGCCTCCTTCACGTTCAGGAGCCGCTTACCGACAAATTCATTAGACCGCATTTGGGACGCTGTAGTCACCTGGTAGCCTCTTCTCGTTCGGTTTGGGACGAATTAGGGCCATTTGGGATCGTGAGCCATCGCAGCCGTTCCCGGCCACGATCCGACAAAGTGTAGAGAAGCAATCCCGATTGATCACGAGTTCGATTTAGCAAACCGAAACGATGCAGTCGGAGCAAATAAGTGTACGCAGCGCGAATTGGAAAAAACTCTGCGAGCGCGGCCCACGTGGGCGGATTCAAAGAACCATACGTTTCGAAGATTTCTAGCGCACGAATCTTCAAAGTATTGGGAAGCGCGATTCGATAATCGTTGCCCCGTGAGTGATTCAATGGAATTTCCTCCATTAGCAAAACCTTGCAGTATTTGTCATGCCGCTAGTTGTTTGGACACAGATTCTCGATAAGTTTCGAATAGACGCTCGGCAGTGATTCCGGCTTCCGCCGGAAGAAAATTGTGGTACCGATCAATCAGCCGTTTTGCGTTACGGTCTGCATGGTGGTTTAACCAAGCGCGCAACCGATGTACACCCCAGGATTCGGCCCGATCCCGAAGGAACATCCCGATTGCGAATTCCCCGAATCCACATTCCTCAATGGTCGGCTCGGCCTTGCCGGGTGCGATGAATTCTAGGCGAACGAACGGATTGAAGTCAGGGAGGTAGCGGAGTTTTCCGAAGGTGTCCACTTGCTCGGGGACCCGACTCCCGCCGATTTGCCTTTCAACACGGGTGAGAGTCTGCCCCATTTCGGGGTATCCGAATACATCTTCGAAGGAGGGGTAACCGGCATCGGCACGGCGCTTGAGTCGAATATACTGGCTGCGCCATTCCGCGATCTTGTCGTAGATCCGGTAACAGTTAGGGCGTTTGCCGAAATACACGGTTTGAATTTCTCCCTTCCCCATGCGTGTGTACTCAACATCGCTGAAGTCGGCAACCCACCGCTTCCATCGGGCCCGAACATGGCCGGAGAACCAAGAGACCGGTACGCCGCGTACATCGGCTGCCAAATCCAGCCGCATGATGTTCAACCTGGCCGCGTCTACGTCGAAAATGCGCTCGATTTCGTGGTGCATTCGAGCGAGCGTCATCAGACCAGAATCGACGAGCTCAACCTTGTGGTTACCCCCGGTCCCGTGGCGACAAACAGAATGAAGGATGGTGGGGTAGCCGAATTCCCGGAGATCCCCGGAAGACTGATAGTGAGTCGAAGGCCGGAAGGGATCACGCTTGGTTCCCAGAACGTCACGCCGGAGCGCGGCGAATTCGCGCGTGTAAGGGGACCGGGCGGGAATCCGAACCTCGACCTTGTCGATCATGCGAGCGCGCAAGACGCCTCCTCGCTTCTGGGGTCAAGTTCGTCATAGGGACGAATGTTGCAGGCTGTTAGACATAGCCTGCAACAGGTATCCTTGGTTCCGTGGCTCTGCGCCGTCCGGTCGTGGAGCAATAAGGCCCTCACTACCGGCATAGCGGCCACCGTCAAGAAGGCGCTTCGTATCACGGCTTTGAGGAGAATTCCGGGGTTTTGAACGCACTCGCGAGGCGACCGGCGTTGCGGCGCTGGAGCGCTTCGACGGCCCGTTGTACTGTCAGGCGAACATAGATCTCGCCTTGCTCGCGGGCCTTCCGGCTAGAGACTGATAGCCGCTGGCATATGTCCTCCGAACCCCAGCCCCAATCCAGGGCGATCAGACAGAAGGTAAAGTCGGCGCGGCTGACGTCCGAGCGATCATTGCGATGAGCCAGCGGTGCGTTTTGCAAACACTGCTGGTAACTGGGCCACCTTCGGTTCCGACCCCAGGAAACACGGGCCCGGGGCTCTAGCCTCAACGCGGGTGCCGCGACCAAATCCAGAGCAAGCAGATGCGCGCCGGAGACGACTCGGTGTGGATTCATCTCCCGCAATCGCACTGCGGGAAAATCCGGGGCGTACTCGCGCTTAAAATTAGCGCTGCCAGCGATGCGGGTTGCGCCGGAGGCGCTGGGATCGGCGCCGATGCCCTGGCGCAGCTGTCGGGCCCAGTCGGGTGCGGTCTCCCGGAGCGCCACCCAAGCCTGATGATTGCCTGGGCTGGTGGCCAGCACCAGAAAAGCTATCGTCCGGACGCGCTCCACTTCTGCGCAGTTGAGGTCATCCAATTGGACAAGTTGGACGGCAGCACCTCGGGGACGAACAATGACGTTGTGGTGGCGGGCGATGGCCGAAGGCAACAAGGACCACAGTTCGCGTTGCAAACGTCGCACTTCTAGTGCAGACCAAAAGCTCTGCTTACAACCGTCGATGTCGGTAAGGGTAAGATCGAACCTGCACGCATTCAACGCGGCGAAAGCCTCCACCATCCGGCGGGCTTGCTCCACCCGCGCTCTGTATTTCTCGCTCATTGCGGATCTTCCGCCGCCGCAGTGGTCCAGCTTCGCGAATCTGGGCGACAGAAGTTGGCAACCGGTTGCTCTAACTTGAACGTGAACCGCACTTCGCAGGCCCATAGGCGCATAGCTGGTTCGTCGAAGTTAACGACGTGTTCTATTGGTCCTGATCTGTTCACGAAGCCTGTCCCTCAGCTTTCGAATCCCTTTCTTCAGTTGGTGGGGCGTGCGACGCGATCGTAGAGCTTTTTCGGCTCCCCGCAACATTTCTTCTGGTGTAAGATTGTGCCTTGGCATTCGGCTTTCCTTGCTCTCCCCTTGTTGTAAGGAGACGCACTGCAGAATCTGTCCCGAATGATAAAGGTCGTGTTCTTTTTGGTCGATAGGATTTTGTGTCGGATTTCAACAATCACGGACTGTTTCAGTGTCAGATTTCCGTGAAACGACGGGCATTATGTGGAGTTGACAGCTTTTCGGCGTTTAGGCTCGTGGACGATAAGTGCCCATCCATGAGCAAGTTCTAGATGGGGCTGAAACGATCGCGGGGGCGTCCGCCGAAATACTATCCCACGGTCCTGGCGGAGCGTCGAAGGCGGCTGGCAAAATATTTCGGTGCGATGACCGAGGAGGATTTCGGGGACCTTCTCTCGAAGGACTGTCAGAGGATCGCTGTAGTTTTGTTATCCACACACTTCAGCGAGTTCACTGATCGCCCTATCGAACTTGCCGCCATTATGGTCAATGCGACGCAGCGAGAGGACTTCCCGAAGCGATACAGAGCGAGCCAAAGTGTGTTCCTAGCAGATGCGATCATCGCGGCGGATTGTAATACGTCCATCCGCTATCTACGACGCATACTTCGCCGGGCGAATCTTGGCGCCTGATGACGGCCCGGTGGCAGAGTAGGGAAAGGCGCATAGGGCTTCAAGGGGCGGGTGCTCTATCCCTTATGAACTTGCGATGCTCGGGTGAGGTCCAGTATAGCCGACGAGGATGCGCTTCCGGTCGGGTAAGTCCACGAAAGTGAATTCGGGTATTGTCGGCACGTTCAGATGTTATTGAAACACTCGCGCGTGCCCATCTGGGCAGAGGGCCACCCTGCCGTGGGGAAAGATCCGCTTTGGGCCGCCCATCCCAATTTGTCATTTCTTTGCTGAAGGCCCGTCGATTGGGGGCACCGTTGGAAAACGTTTAGGATCGAGCTCAGTCGCCTTCTCGAAGAACCGGATCGCCTCGTCCTTCTTTCCCTGATGCGCCAACGCAGCGCCCCAGTTGTAGTAGGTAGGCGCGTAGTTAGGATCGAGTTCCGTCGCCTTCTTGAACAACGGGATCGCCTCGAGATTCTTCCCTAGAGTTACGAGTGCAGCACCCCAGTTGGTGTAGGCGGTCGCGTATTTAGGGTCGATCTCGATCGCCTTTTTATACAACTGAATTGCCTCGGCATTTTTCCCTTGATCCGCAAGCACCTTTCCCCAGTTGTTGTAGGCATCCGCGTAGTTAGGAGAGACCTTGATTGCTTTCTTGAACAATCGGATCGCCTCGCCATTCTCCCCCTGACCTGCGAGCGCAACACCCCAGTTGCCGTAGGCAAATGCGTAGTTGGGATCGAGCTCCGTTGCCTTCTTGAACAACGGGATCGCCTCGGCATTCTTCCCCTCAACTAAGAGCGCTCTCGCCCAGTTGTAGTAGCCAGGCGCGTAGTTTCGATCGAGTTCCGTCGCCTTCTTGAACAACGGGATCGCCTCGTCGTCCTTCCCTTGATTTACGAGCGCAGCAGCCCAGTTGTTGTAGGCCGTCGCGTAGTTGGGATAGAGCTCGATCGCTTTCTTGAACAACGGGATCGCCTCGGCACTCTTCCCTTCCCGTGAGAGCGCTACTCCCCAGTTGTGGTAAGCAGGCGCGTAGTTGGGGTCGAGCTCGATCGCCCTTTTGTGTAACGGGATCGCGTCGGTATAGTCGCCCAGATTTCCGAGCGCAAGACCCTCGTTGGTGTAAGCCGGCGCAAAGTTAGGATCGAGCTCGATCGCCCTTTTGTGCAATAGGATAGCGTCGGTATTCTTGCCCTGATTTGCGAGCGCAGCCCCCCAGTTGTCATATGCAGATGCGTTTCTGGAATCGAGTTCCGTTGCCTTCTTGAACAACGGGATCGACTCGACATTCTTCCCCCGAGAGCTGAGCAGAGCACCCCAATTGTTGTAGGGATCCGAGTAGTTAGGGTCAAGCTGGGGTGGCCCCCTGATGTGAGACAACCAGTTAAGACACTGGTTACCGTTCGATGATAAATCCTTTCCTTCGATTCAGCAATAGTTTTACTCTGGGGCGTCGGCGAAGCGGAGACGGGCTCTGCTGGCGAGCAACCCG
>DATBIA010000055.1:0-8481 GCA_036557165.1 Bryobacteraceae bacterium | reverse complement strand
TGCTTCGGCAAGACGCCCCTGCAGACCTTCTTGGATTCCCGGCAGCTGGCCTGGGATAAGATTTTGGATCGCGAGGCTCCGGCCACTGCGGCCGTCGCCTGACGATCTCGTTTGTCAGATCAAGTTCTGACTACTACAATTTACATCTTAGACTATGTTTCACAAGAGTGATATGCAGACCCTTTACGTTCGCGCATTCCGATCGTCTCTGTTCGGCACTCTCATGATGGCCGCCCTCCTTTTCCTTCCGGCGGGGACGCTCAACTATCGGCAAGCATGGGTCTTCCTGGCTGTCTTTGAGTGTGCCTCAGGCGCCGTCACCGTGTATCTTGCGGTCCACGCCCCCAAGCTCCTTGACAGACGGATGCGTGCAGGACCTACTGCGGAGAAGGAAAGGTCACAAAAATTCATCATCTTCGTGGTCATGATGGGATTTGCCGGGCTCCTGGTTGTCCCTGCGTTCGACCACCGGTTCGGTTGGTCTCGCGTGTCGACGTGGGTTTGTCTGATTGGAGATGCGTTAGTCGCAATCGGTTTTCTCCTCGTCTTCTTCGTTGTCAAAGTAAATACGTACGCCGCCTCTACGATCCAGGTAGCCGAAGATCAGGAGGTTATTTCAACTGGCCCTTATGCGTTCGTCCGGCACCCCATGTATGCGGGCTCTTTCCCTATCCTCATCGGCACGCCGCTTGCGCTCGGCTCATGGTGGGGCCTTTCCGCGCTCATCGTGTTTGTCCCTGCACTAATATGGAGACTTGTGGATGAGGAGAGCTTCCTGCGGAAGAATTTGGTCGGCTACACGGAATACATCGATAAGGTTCGGTATCGTCTAGTGCCATACGTGTGGTAGGCGCCCGAGTCTCCTAACGCTGCGGAATTCACCTCGAGAAGTCGCTATGCCGGATTCTGATCGGCGTTGGTTCGGAACCCCATGTCCCAACAACACTTCCCTCCTAGCCCCCGGGCATTTCGTCGATGCGCTGTAGATATGCGAGATTACGAATTATTCTCGTGCTATTTGCGGCCCTTGGCCGCTCACGTGTGAAGATGCCAATCGCGTCTATGGCTTGCTTCGCCTCAGGCAGGAGCGGCGCAAACACATGCCATACGTTGCCACATCCTCGGCCAGATTGTCAGGCTCGCTTCCACACCAGCTTTACAGGCGCTGTCTCGCAGCCGCATCGCGTCGCTCAGTAGCGTCTCGTCTTCGCCGACATGAATCTGCATCGGCGGTAATCCGCGCAAATCTCCACGATATGGGGAGAGCAGCGGCAGGCGGAGGTCCTGGCCGTGGGCGTAGCCTCTGATCGTGGACAAAGCAAACTCGACTGTCGCCGCGGGATTACGGCGAAGACGGTATCCACGGAACCATCGACGATCTCTACAAGTGAGACCAGGCTCTCTACACCGAAAAACTCGTCCGCCGGGCCACGCTCGACCTGGCCTTTGCCACAGGCTTCGCCCATGACGGCAAACCGACGGACACCTATGTGACCGCCATCCTCAAACGACCCACTTCATACGGCTTCGGCTGGATCTTCACTTCGTTTGACGGCACGCTTGAAGTGGAGCATGGCGAATTTTGGTCGGGTTATCGCAGCTATATTGTGCGCATTCCTCCGCGCCGCCTCAACGCAATCGTACTCATGAATTCCGCGGGGGATCGGGTAGGGGCGATTCGTCCACCAGATGATTGACGCTGCGGGAAGATGATGGAGCGGGGAGGGCATTTGGAGGAACGGTCCCGGTGGAGGCACTAATGGACTTTGACGGTTTGTCGCCGCTCCATTCTTCTGCTCATTGTGCATCCGGGCAGAAAATGCGTTGCGCGAGCGGCGTAACCTGCGACAATTAGCAGCCATGGAAGAGTTTCCCGAATTCATGCAGCATCCTGCAAACCGGATCGCCACCACCGCCCAGGCAACACCAGGAGTAGAAGGCTACGTTTTCGAGGGTGCGGACGGGAGCCAGATGGCATTTTGGACCTGCAATCAAACGGCACTGTCGAGCGCGCATGTCCATGATTACGACGAATACATGGTGGTGGTCCAAGGTTGCTATACGCTGATTATCGACGGGCATCGCATTCCGCTGAGCGTCGGCAGTGAGCACTTCATACCGAGGGGTACTGTGCACAGCGGTGAGGTTGTTGCGGGAACCCGTACGATACATTGCTTCGGCGGCCACCGTGCCGACAGAGTGTGTTGATCACATATTCACCTATTCATCACGCCAGTAGCCCTTCGAAGTGGGCGTCACGCGGGAAAGGCCGACCTGCCGTCGGATTCATGCCGAACTCAGGAGTTCGACCGCCAGGATCGGCGAGTCCATGCCGGGAAAAGCCTGACGCTGCTCAGCGCCAGATAGGTCGTGGAATCGCTCTACATGATCAAGCCGCTTGAAGACAGCTAGACTGTGGCTATGTCTCTAAGAGACAGATTGGAACGGCGTGCGGTGGAAACACCAGCCGGCCGCCACGCAGAACTCGAACGCCTGGAAGCTTTTGCGCTGGGGGATGAACCGCTCCTGATGCACGTTCAGGGCATCCCGGGCATTGGAAAAACTCACCTGCTGGATGCTTTGGCGGCAAGTATGCGCGGAAAGGGCGTTTTCAGTGTGCGGATGGACGCCCGCTGGTGCGAACCGTCCCCGGCGGCGTTGTGTCGCGCAATCTGCGAGGAAATTGGCGCCTCCGAGTCCGAAGATCCCGCGGTCGTGGCGGCCAGTCTGTCGAAGGGGGCCAAACGAACACTCCTGGTGCTGGATAGTTATGAATCCTTCCGTCTGCTGGACTCCTGGCTACGGCAGGTGTTTTTGCCCTCGCTCAGCGATGGTGTGCGCACGATCCTGTCAAGCCGCGAGCCACCTCGTCCGGCGTGGCGTATTGCCCCGGCGTGGAGAGGTCTGTTTGACTCCATGATCCTGGAAACATTTTCTCCGGAAGTCGCCCTGGAGTATTTGGCCTCGGAGGGCGTGCCAGCGGACAGCGCCGTGGAGTTGAATCGGATTGCGCGCGGCCATCCCTTGGCGCTTTCCCTGGGAGTGGCGCTCTCTCTTGCGGGCGGGCAGGTGCGCGGGAACGCGACCACTCGTCATCAGGTAGTGGAGCATATGGCGGCGCTCTTTTTGGAGGATGCAGATCCGGGAACCACACAGGTCGTACAGGCCGCCTGCCTGGTCCGAACGGCCACCGCGCCGCTACTAGCGGCCATGCTGCCGAATATCCCGGCCGACGAGGCGCTGGATCGGCTGCGTGCGCTGCCGATTGTCAGCGCAGGCCCTCACGGGTTGTTGGTGCACGCAGCCGTTCGCGGGCCGGTAGCGGCTGCTCTCAAGTCCCGTGATCCGGCGCGATACCACGCATATAGGCGAGCAGCTTCACAGGTCGTGCGTGACCAATACAGGCAGGCGCCGCGATCCGACCAATGGCGTTGTACGGCGGACGTACTCTACCTGCTTGAAAACGAGAACCTGCGCGAAGGGTTTTTCCCTACGACGGAAAGTTCTGTTTCCGTCGAACCGGCACGCGTCCACGACAGGACATCCATTTCAGCGATTATTCAGAAATTCGACGGGCCTCAGTCGAGTCAAGCGCTGGAGCAGTGGTGGCGGTCCCATCCGGACTCGTTTTTTGTCGTGCGGGATGAACATGGCGAAGTGCAGGGTTTCTACCAAGGAATTGTGGCATCGAAGGTCCACAAGAATGTGATTGAGAGAGATCCGGTAGCGGCAAGCTGGACCAGGGATCTGCCGCGCTCAGAAGATCGGGCCGCGGCGCTCTGGCTGCGGCGGACGTTGGATCGCGACACGGGAGAAGGGCCGTCATCCGGGCAAGCAGCCTGCTGGCTCGACATCAAACGTACCTATTTGGAACTGCGTCCGCGGCTGCGCTGGATCTATACCTGTTATTGTCATGCGGAGCAATATCGCAGCAATTTCGAACAATTGGGATTCCAGCTGGTTGACGGATGCCGCCCTGTCCTCGACGGGGTTCTGCACCACACATTTCGGCTCGACATGGGAGCGGACTCTGTAGACGGCTGGCTTGGCAACTTGCTTGCCAAGGAAACTGGTACGGCAATAGGCGCAGCTGCATCTTACTCACCATTGCTCGACGAGCAAGCGCGTGAGTTAGTCGTGAACGGAAGCCGAATCGGTCTGACCCCGCTTGAGTTCGGAGTCCTCGCGTATCTTGTGGCCCGGCCAAACAGGGCTGTCGCTCGCTACGAACTGGTGGAAGCTGTCTGGGGATATGGAAAGGAAGCGTCAACCAGCAACGTGGTTGAGACTGTGGTGCGCTCCGTGCGCCGGAAGCTGGGAGCGCACCGGAACGTGCTGGAGACGGTGCGGGGAGTTGGCTACCGATATCGGCCAGCAACGGAATCTGCGCTCCCCGCACAAGGTTGAATGGTGGTTCAGGGGCGAGCCTCAACAATCAGATTGAACGGAGTTTCCATAGCCACTCTCGCGCTCCGGAATCCCGCCTCTTTGAGGATGTCAAGCAACTGGGCAGGGCCGGCCTGGGCTCCCAGTGAATAGCGTCCTCCTTGGGACAGTGCGTTCTGGGTACAGAAACCGACGGAAGCCGAGTAGTACATCCTCGCCACTGGGCCGACATTTTCCTCGGAGCGGTCCCTTGCGAACGGCTCCACAAGCATGAGTGCGCCGTCGGGAGCCATTGCCTGCCGGGAAGCCGACACAGCTTCCAGCGGGTCGCCCATATCGTGCAGCGAATCCATGAAGGAGACCAGGTCGAATTTTTCCTTACTGTTCACAAGCGCCCGCGGGGTTGCCACCTCAAACCGAACCCGATCGGCTACTCCGGCCTGCTTCGCCCGTTCCCGCGCCACGATAATCGAAGATTCATGGTAGTCGATTCCCACGAAGTTCGATTTAGGAAATGCCTGCGCCATCAGGATCGCCGAGGCGCCGTGCCCGCAGCCGAGATCGGCCACAAGCCCGCCGTTGACTAGTTTCTCCTGGACGCCGCCAAGGCATGGAATCCAGGTTTGAGTCAGGTGCGCCCGGTATCCGTTGCGAAAAAAGGCCTCCGTGCCAGTGAATAGCCGGCAATTATGTTCGTGCCAGCCGACGCCCTGTCCAGAGCGGAAGGCGGCGAGGATCTGGTCTTCGTCGTGCCACAAAGAAGCCGCTACGTCGAAGGCCGGCGGCAGAAACATAGGACTATCCGGATTGGCCAATACGAACGCGTGTTCAGGCGGTAGTGTGTACTGGTTGGCGCTCGGGTCGAACACGACATATCCGCCGGCGACCTGTCCGTTGAGCCACTCTCGCACGGAACGTTCATTTGTGGCGGTGCGGCGCGCCAGGTCCTGCGAAGTGATCTGGCCACTCTCTGCCATGGCCCGGTAGAGGCCGAGCTTGTGCCCAAGGTTGGTCATGACGCCAGCCATGGCGGCTGCGAGATCCGTTACCACCTGCCCGGCGAACTGCTCGATTCTCTGCTGCAGGTCTTCGTTGGCGATCTTGCTATTTGAGCTTTCCATTACTGACCTCCTGCGACTACGGCGTCTGGTTTTGAATGTTGCGGGCGGATCTCCGGTAGAGGAGCCCGCGTGATAGCCGAGAGGGAACTCTCTATATCCCAGAGCTGGGACTCGCTGGATACTACAGCAGGATTGCTGCAGACGGCCTGGGTTACAGGGTGGTTCAGGTAAGCCTCGGCAGTTTTCCGGTTGGCAAACAGATAGATGCCGCCCATCTCAAACTCCTCCTCTTGCGACACCCAGATCTTCCAGATCAGGCCTTCTACCGAGGCAATGATGGTAGCGGCTTCTCGGCTATGGGCAAGCATGACATCTGGCGGTACCCGCAACTTGAAGCGCAGGTGCAGGACGGCGTGGCCGTTAGCGTTGTTTTCTGACATCTCGTTTCTCCAAAATGTTTTTCTCTGCATCTGTGGCAGACACAGACGAGTGTAGGGCTCCTGAAGGGTTCCGAGATGAGAGCCTGATGAGAACATGATGAGAATTGGGTTCTATGCCGGTGCGAACCTTGTGCGCGTAAGCCGACGGCGAGGCATTTACCCGGAGATGTGATTGTGCGTTTGGACCAGGGTGAAGAACAGATCCCGCTCTTTCAGCCTGCAGAGTGGAGTAGCCGTTCCGCGTGCCCTCTATCCATCTGGCGAGAGCTTACGGATGCGTTCGAAATTCCGACAAAATCTTGCGGAGATACACAAGCCTATGGCAGTTCTGATCGTCACTAGACGGAAAGGCGTTAGAGATTGTTGGCGTATTACCTGCCGATTGGAAATCAAAGCGGCGCTGGGAGCGACGCCGCGAGCGATCGCACTCGGCGTCGTAGGGAACACCGCAAGACAGATGGGGACTGGGCTTGCTATTGGCGCCACGGCCGGAACCACCGCCTGTTTTTATCTCCGCAACACGGTTGTAGGTTTCGATCTTGCGCCATTGATCGCGACAGCCGGCGTGCTGGGTTCAATGCTCTGTGTCGGCATCTGCTCCTGCCTTGCGCCAGTGTTGCGCGCCGCTCATGTCAATCCGGCGCTTGTCTTCCGGGAAGAATGACTCTTACGCTTTTGCAGCAAGCCGGAAAGGCGGTGCGGAAATGGTCGCGCAAAGCCCAGCAAAGATGCCGGAAACCTATTGCGCGTATAGTAGAACGATGATACGCACGCTCGTCACCGCCGCGATTTTTGCCGCCGGTCTCCTTGGCCAAGGCAACGTGATCGATCTCCCCCGCGCCCCGTTGGGTGATGGTCCGTTCATTTTCGATACCGCCGAGCAGCACAAGATCAAAGTGACGGTGATGACGAAGGTTCTCGACCGCCCCTTCGGCATGGCCTTTCTCCCGGGTGGGAACATTCTCGTCAGCGAGCGCGGACCCGGCAAGCTTCTCATCGTTCGCGATGGCGTGCTCGATCCGCAACCGATCGCCGGAGTTCCCAAGGTGAATGCCCGCGCCAACGCCGGCCTTTACGATTTTGTTCTACATCCCAACTACGCTCAGAATCAGTGGATCTATTTCGCCTTCAGCAAGCCTCTGGAGGGGAATCTGTCCGCCACCGTTCTCGCGCGCGCGAAGCTGCGAGGCAGTTCGTTGACGGACCTTCAGGAACTCTACAGTACAGAACCAGGAACGAACATCGGCGGTTCCCGATTAGCCTTCGCGCACGACGGCACGATTCTCATGACCACGCCTGCCGCCGGTGAAGTTCAAAAGGCGCAGGACCCCGCGAGCGCCTATGGCAAAATTCTTCGGCTGAACGACGATGGCAGCATCCCGCGTGACAATCCTTTTGTGGGCAAGCGGGGTTATCGCCCGGAAATTTACACGCTCGGCCATCGCGACCATCTCGGTCTGGTCGTTCATCCATCGGGCACGATCTTCAACGCCGAACACGGGCCCAACGGCGGCGACGAGGTAAACCTGATCAAGCCAGGGGCCAATTACGGCTGGCCGGTCATTAGCTTCGGCCGCCAATATGACGGCTCGCGGATTCTTCCCTACAAGGAGGGGATGGAGATTCCGCAGATCGTGTGGGTGCCTTCCATCGGACCTTCGGGAATCATGTTTTATACCGGGGACAAGTTCCCGGCGTGGAAGAACAATCTGTTCGTGGGCAGCGCGCGCTACGGCGAAATCCGCGGTTTCGGGCACCTCGAGCGCGTCGTATTGAACGACAAATTCGAAGACATCCGTCGCGAGCGGATTCTAGACGATCTGCATCAACGCGTGCGCGATGTCCGCCAAGGCCCGGACGGGAATATCTACGTCCTTACCGACCAGGAAGTGGGCGCGTTGCTTAGAATTGAACCTGCACAATAAAGCTCTGATACGCCCGTGGCCTGTTCCCTGGGGAGGCAAGCCGCATCAAGGCATCAGGCGCCACGCGTAAGATTAACGAGGAGGCTATATGAGCCAACAAAATATCGAAATCGCAAAGAAGGGCTACGCCGATTTTCAAAAGGGCGACATTCCGTCGATCATCGCGGTCTTAGACGAAAACATTGAATGGACGACCCCGGGAGATGAATCCGTCGACGCAGCGGGGACACGCCGCGGCAAGGCTGGGGTTCAGGAATTCTTCCAACGCGTGAACGAAATCTGGGAATTCGAGAGATTCGAGCCACGCGAATACGTCGCTCAGGGGGACACTGTCGTGGCGATCGGTCACTACGCCGTCAAATCGAGGAAAACGGGACGGCGCACCTCGGCGGACTGGGTTATGGTGTGGAAGATTCGCAATGGCAAGCTCGTCAACTTTAAGGAATACACTGACACGCTGGCCCTTTACCGGGCGGCAGCGGAGCAGGCTGGCGCTTAAATGCGGCCTCGAACCGGCGGCGTCGCAGACCTAGCAGCCCGTGTCTAAAAACACTTTGCCCTCGGAATGTTTGGGGTTAAAATCAGGCATGGCGATGGGGACAAAGGGAACGAGACGGCAGCAGGAAGAGCTGTTTTACGCCAGCGAGCGAACGGAAGCGCCGGGGCGTC
>DATBIA010000054.1:0-41576 GCA_036557165.1 Bryobacteraceae bacterium | reverse complement strand
AGGCGCATCGGTGGTCGTTGACGTGTCGAACGCCCCCTCCTGGGAAGACAGCGCCGTGCTGAAATTCTTCGAGACCTCGACTCGTAACCTTCTCGCCTATGAAGCGGCTGCAGGCGTGGGACATCACGTTGCATTGTCGGTTGTCGGATCTGAGCGGATGCTCGAAAGCGGCTACTTCCGTGCAAAGGTCGCTCAGGAAAATTTGATCAAGAGTTCCTCCGTCCCCTACTCAATCGTTCGCGCCACCCAGTTCTTCGAATTCGTCAAAGGGATCGCCGATTTCTCCACTGACGGTAACACGGTACGCGTGCCGCCTGTCCTCATCCAGCCCATGGCCGCCGACGATGTCGCCGGCGGCGTGTGCCGCGTGGCGTTAGGCTCACCCCTGAACCGCATGGTTGAAATAGGGGGTCCGGAGAAGTTTCGTCTGGATGAACTGGTCCGGCAAGGTCTTGCCGCGAGTAACGATCCGCGCCAGGTGGTTGCCGACCCGCAAGCGCGCTACTACGGCATTCACGTGAGCGAGACCACACTCATCCCCGGCGGTGGCGCGCAACTGGGACAGACGCGTTTCGAAGACTGGCTTAGCCCGGCGATGTCCTCGAGGTAGTTGGAACTTTGGCCACGGATCCTCCTCGCGTGGTGATTGTCGGCGGCGGATTCGGCGGACTTTACGCCGCGCGCGCGCTGGCTCGCGCTCCGGTAAGCGTCACGCTCATCGACAGGCGCAACTACCATCTCTTTCGTCCGATGTTATATCAGGTGGCCGCGGGCCTACTCTCCGCCGACGAAATTGCCGGGCCGCTCCGCTCCATTCTCAGCCAACGCACGGCCCAGGTGTTGTTGGACGAGGTAACGGGTGTGGATGCGCAGGCGCGGCAAGTCCAGCTCCATCAAGATCATCTGCAGTACGACTTCTTAATTCTGGCCACAGGGATTCAATACAACTATTTCGGACATGACGAGTGGCAGCAGATCGCTCCCGGCCTGGCGTCTTTGGAGGATGCTGATGAGATCCGCGGCAAGGTCTTCATGGCTTTTGAGCGCGCAGAGAAGATTGCCGCCCTCGGTCACGCCGCGCCAGAAGCCATCCAGCGGCTACTAACCTTCGTGTTGGTTGGCGCTGGAACCGTGGGAGTGGAAATGGCCAGCACCCTGGCCGAGATGTCCCAGATGGCGCTGGCGCGAGATTTCCGCCACATCGATCCGCGTGCGGCGAAGATCCTGTTATACGAGGCGGAGGCCCGCGTGCTACCCATGTATCCGGAAGCGCTTTCTGCCAAGGCAGAGCGTCACTTGGAGGGGCTGGGCATCAAAGTCCACACGGGTACGCGCGTAACCCTCATCGATGCCGAAGGCATCGTTGCCGGTGGCCAACGGGTCTTCGCCGGCACGGTATTGTGGAGCGCCGGCGTGCGAGCCTCGCCAGCGGGGCGCTGGCTAGGAACGGCTACGGACAAGTCCGGGAGAGTCATCGTCAATCCCGATTTGTCGATACCGGGTCATCCGGAAGTATTTGTGATCGGCGACACAGCGCACGTTGTCGCCCCCTCGCGTAATCTGCTGGGCATCAAAGCGAAGGAGCCAATGGCAATGCCCGGAGTCGCGCAGCCTGCAATTCAGGAAGGCCAATATGTCGCGCGGGTTATTCGCAGCCGCGTGCTTGGACGGACTCCGCCGCCCGCGTTCTGGTATTGGGACAAGGGCGATCTGGCCATTGTCGGCCGGACTTACGCCGTCGCCGATTTACGATTTGTGCGGTTTGCCGGCTTTCCCGCCTGGATCGTCTGGGTGGGCGTCCACATTTACTTTCTGATCGGCTTCGCAAATCGCTTTTTCGTCCTGCTGCAGTGGGGCCTTGCATTCCTTACAAAGCGCCGGCGGGTTCGCATCTTGACGAGCGCGGAGCAGCGCGAGGCGCCTGGAGAGAAACCGGAAGGTTGACGCACTGTACACTGGCAGAGGCATGCAATACACGAAACTTGGAAATACCGGAGTCACGGTCTCTCGCATCTGTGTTGGCTGCATGAGCTATGGCGAGGGCGACCTTCCGGACTGGGCCACCGGAACGCGCGGCTGGCATGTCGGAAAAGAAGAGGCGCGCCGGCACTTCGCCGCGGCGCTCGACGCCGGCATCAATTTCTTCGATACAGCGGACGTGTACTACGTGGGTGTCAGCGAGGAAATTGTCGGGTCGCTGCTGCGCGAGATGGCCTCTCGCGACGATATCGTTTTGGCCACAAAAGTTCACGGAGTAATGGGAAAGGGTCCGAACCGCCGGGGGCTCAGCCGCAAGCACATTCTCGAAGCTTGCGACAACTCGCTGCGGCGCCTCGGGATGGATTACGTGGACCTATACCAGATCCACCGCTGGGACCCTCAGACGCCTATCGAAGAGACGTTGGACGCCCTCGACACGCTGGTGCGAGCCGGCAAAGTGCGATACCTCGGCGCCAGCAGTATGGCCGCGTGGCAGCTTTCCAAGGCGCTTTATACGGCGAAAGAACACGGGTGGCATCGCTTCGTTTCGATGCAGAATCATTACAATCTCGTCTACCGTGAGGAAGAGCGGGAGATGATTCCGCTCTGCATGGATCAGGGGCTGGCTGTGATCCCCTGGAGTCCGCTTGCGCGCGGATTTCTCACCGGCACGCGGAAGCGCGAGGGAGGATCGACGGCGCGTTCCCAGGTCGACAGCTTCGCCAAAGACATGTATTACACGGAAGACGATTTTGTGGTCGCCGATGCAGTGGCGGAAGTCGCGTCGCGTCGCGGCGTGTCGCCCGCGCAAATCGCATGCGCGTGGGTCCTTCAGGCGCCGGGAGTTACGGCTCCTATTGTTGGCGCGACCAGGCTCGAACATTTGAAGGAGCTGATCGCGGCCGTAGATCTGAAACTTAGCGGAGATGAAGTGGCCGCGCTAGAAAAACCATACCGGCCGCACGCGATCCTAGGGCATGCGCAGCCGAATCCCAAGGCGATGACCGCGCGGCGATAGCAGGGAGCCGTTCTACCGCGGAACGGACTTGCCGTACACTTCGATCTGGCCGACATCGGCCCATCCGCCCGGCCCGTGGCCGCTGCCCGCCATCAAGTCGGCGAAACCGACTTCGTCCACTTTGCTCAGATCGGCTTTATCGAGGAAGTTTCCCTTGGTCTGAATCTTCTCGATATCCAGACGCAGCCAGCGGACGTCGGCCAGCGAAAAGTCGTCATCGTGCCAATCGACCACCGATCCGGTCCCGCGGTCGCCGATCAGCCATGTTCCGTCGGCCAGCTTCACCACTGGATGGACTCTGTGCAGGCCCGACATTTTCGTATTCCATTTGATCCGAGCCACGCCGGTCAGATCCACGAAGCTATTTTTATCGCGCAACGTGGCGGCGATGGGCGATGTTGTTATGCCGTTCCACAGATGAATCGGATTGCCTTCGTCTCCGGCCGAGCCCGTCAACTGGATGTCTTTCGCATCTGGGCCGTAAACCTTTAGTTCGAGATTGGGATTCGAGACGGCCTCCTGAGGAGTCACGGCATGCTCGCCGCCCGCTGTGGACTGTTTCCACGATTCACGGAAGAACAACGGCGCGCGCGCGCCCCCCTCTTTGCCCTTGGCCTTTCCCTTCCCTCCCCCAGGACCCGCGCCGGGCTGCTGCGCGAGAGCGAAAAACGAAACCGTGGCGATTCCCACGGGAACCAGCCAGAGGAGAGTGGAAAGTTTCTTCAGGCTTTGGGACATGCGATGGTGACCTCCTGGAATTTTAGCGTTTGCCAGTATATCAGAATCGTTCGTCGTGAATTGTGGAAATGGCGATATGATCGCTGGTGAGCTTTACTCTGTTGCTTCGCGAGGGCGCGAGTTTGCCTCAACCGACTTTTCTTGAATTTTTCGCCGGGGCTGGCTTAGTGCGCCACGGACTCGGTCCCACGTGGCGCTGCCTGTGGGCGAATGATATCGACGCATCGAAGGAGCGTATCTATACCGCCAACTTCGGGAACGGGGAATTCCATCGCGGCGATGTGGCTCATGTTCAAGCCGTGTCGCTCCCGTCCGCGGATATGGCGTGGGCTTCGTTCCCTTGCCAGGATCTTTCGCTAGCCGGGTGGCGGCGCGGCATGTCGGCGCGCCGCAGCGGCACGTTTTGGGCGTTTTGGCGCCTCATGCGCGACGCGTTCGATTCGGGAAGACGTCCGCCCATCCTTGCGATCGAGAACGTGACAGGGCTTCTTTATGGCGACAATTTCGCGGGTCTGTGCGAAGCTCTGGCCGCGCTGGAGATGAAATTCGGCGCGATGGTCCTGGACGCCCGCTGGTTCCTGCCACAATCCCGTCCGCGCGTCTTCGTCGTCGCGGTCGATGAGAACGTAAACTGCGAAAGCCTCCTTCAGCGGCGCCCGGCTGGTTTGCATCTTCCCAAGGCGCTTGTGGCCGCCCATAGCCGGCTCTCCGATGCGGTTAAGGATCGATGGCTTTGGTGGAGCTTCGCGCCTCCTCGGCAAAAGCCCGTGGCGGTTGAAAATCTTATCGACCTGGAGCCTTCAGGGGTTGTGTGGAATTCAGTCGCCGAAACGAACCGGTTGATTGGAATGATGACCGGCGTGAATCGGGCCAAAGTAAGCAAGGCGGCTCAAGCCGGCGAGTTCCGCGTAGGCTTTGTATACAAGCGCATGCGAGAAGGCCAGCAGCGCGCTGAAGTCCGTTTCGATGGAGTGGCGGGTTGCCTTCGGACTCCGGGCGGCGGCTCCAGCCGGCAGACGATTCTTGTGGTTTGCGGAGAGCAAATCCGTTCGCGTCTGCTATCCGCGAGGGAAGCCGCTCGCCTCATGGGCTTGGGTGACGACTTCCGTCTTCCCGGAACATACAACGAGTCGTATCGGGCGATGGGCGACGGGGTGGCGTCTGGCGTTGTGACCGCTCTTAGCGAACAGCTTCTGAGGCCTCTCGCCCGCGCGGCTGCGACCCCGCGCGCTCCGGCCAGCCACGGCCTTCACGAGCCGGCCGATCAAGCGGAGTTTCGCGCCCGCGCAGAATCGCGCGCTGCAAGTTGGGTTGGAGGTCCGGAAATCAAGTAAGAATCGCGTGGCCATAACTGGTGTTTCGATGAATTTTCCGTTTATTCTCCTTAATTTCCAGTAGGCCCTTGCTGTAGAGTTGCCGTGTCCCTCGCGCCGACCGTCCGCCGCCTGCGTGCCGAAAAAATTTCGCTTTAGCGCGAATCGACCTTGTGATATGATCGAGCGGATACCCACAAGGAGGTCGCAGTGGCTCGAGAAAGCACTCAGAAAAAGCTTGAACGTGTGCGTCCGCCCAGAGTTCAAGTCAGCTATGACGTTGAGATCGGCGGAGCGATCGAATTGAAAGAATTGCCATTTGTGATGGGCGTGCTCGCGGACTTGAGCGGACAACCGAAGGAGCCGCTCGCGCGATTCAAGGACCGGCGCTTTGTCGAGATTACCCCCGACAATTTCGACGCAGTTCTCGACAGCATGAAGCCGCATTTGGCGTTCAGCGTCGAAAATAAGTTGAGCGAAGACCCGAACGCTGGGCAGCTCAAGGTCGATTTGAATTTCAAAAGCATGGACGACTTTGAGCCGGAGAATGTGGCCAAACAGGTCCGGCCACTGAAGGAATTGCTAGACCTCAGGACCAAACTATCCGATCTCCGCGGCAATCTTCAAACCAATGAAAAGCTGGACGAGCTGCTGTTGGACGCCGTATCCAATACCGACAAGCTGAACAAGCTGAAGACCGAGTTAGGCATCGACGCCAAGGAAAGCTAGAGGAGAGGAGTTTACCGTTATGGCGGACGCAAAAGGAGCAGCGGCGGGCCAGGGCGCGGCGCAGACAGTCGCCGCGGAAGGCAGTCTTTTAGATCAAATCGTAGACACGGCGAGTGGCGCGAGCGCGGCGCCCGATCAAAGAGAGCGTGGGCGCGATCTGGTGAAGGAATTCGTCGCCCAGGTGCTTCAGGGCGAGATGACCGTCTCGCGCGACACCGAGGCGATGATCAACGCGCGCATCGCTCAGATCGATCACCTGATTTCGATTCAGTTAGCCGAGGTGATGCATCACGCGGAATTCCAGAAGCTGGAAGGCACCTGGCGTGGACTTCAGTACCTGATCCGGAACTCCGAATGTACGCCGATGCTGAAGATCCGAATATTGAACGTCTCCAAAAGAGAATTGGGGCGCGATTTGCAGCGCGCCGCGGAGTTCGATCAGAGCGCGATTTTCAAGAAGGTCTACGAGGAAGAGTACGGAGTGTTCGGCGGCGAGCCGTTCGCGGCCCTGCTGGGCGATTACGAATTCGGAAAGACTTTCGAAGATCTCGAGCTGCTTGATAACATGTCGCATGTGGCTGCGGCGGCGCACGCGCCGTTCCTGACCGCGGCGGGCTCCAATCTTCTGAGCCTGGATAGCTTCACAAACCTCGGGCAGCCTCGCGATTTAGGGAAGGTTTTCGACACCACCGAATACGCCAAGTGGAAGGGCTTCCGGCAAAGCGAAGATTCACGCTACGTCGGCTTGGCCGTGCCGCATATCTTGATGCGCGTTCCTTATGGGAAAGACACGCGCACGATTGAGGCCTTCAACTACGAAGAGGGCGTGGACGGATCGGATCATTCGAAATATTTGTGGGGCAATGCGGCCTATGCGCTCGCGACGCGGCTCACCAACGCGTTCTCGCGCTACGGCTGGTGCGCGGCGATTCGTGGAGTTGAGGGAGGCGGGTTGGTGGAAGGTTTGCCCACGCACGCTTTCCGCACCGACGACGGCGACGTGGCGCTGAAATGTCCCACCGAAATCGCCATCACCGACCGGCGGGAGAAAGAACTCGCCGATCTCGGCTTTATCCCTCTGGTCCACTGCAAAGGCACCGACTATGCGGCCTTCTTCAGCGTGCAGTCGGCGCAGAAGGCGCGCATCTACGATCAGGAGGCGGCCAACGCCAACGCGCGGCTTTCCACGCAGCTTCCCTACATCTTCGCGGTTTCCCGCTTCGCGCATTATTTGAAGGCGATGATGCGAGATAAGATCGGCAGCTTCATGTCGCGCTCGGAATGCGAAGGGTTCCTGAATAAGTGGATTCAGAAATATGTGACCCCGTCCGACGACGCGGGTCCGACGCTGAAAGCGCAGTGCCCGCTGCGCGAGGCGCGCGTGGAAGTGGTGGACGTTCCGGGAAAACCCGGCGCCTATCGCGCCGTCGCCTTCCTGCGGCCGCATTTTCAGTTGGACGAATTGTCGGTTTCTTTGCGGCTCGTGGCCGAACTTCCGCCTCCGGCGAAATAACGGGGCGGCGGCCACATAGCGACGGATTTGATCGCAGCAGTGTTGTATGAAAAGTTAGGAGGCTTGACATATGGCAGTTGAAATGTTCCTAGATATCGACGGCGTGCAGGGGGAGGCACAAGCCAAGGACTTCACCAACAAGATCGATATCTTTAGCTTCAGTTGGGGGGCTCATAACCCCAGTTCGGTAGCGACCGGCACCGGCAGCGGCGCGGGCAAAGTGTCGATCAGCTCCATGACCATCCAGAAAGTCGTGGATAAGGCCTCGGCCAAGTTGTTTCTGGCTTGTTGCCAGGGCAAACACTACTCCAAGGGCAAATTGACCGTTCGTGAAGCCGGCGGCGACAATCCGGTCGAGTATCTGGTCTACGACTTCACTCAGCTCTTCATCGATTCGATGTCCTGGGGCGGCGCCAGCGGCGGCGACAAGCCCAGCGAATCGATCAGCTTCTCTTTCGCTTCCGTGAAAATGACATACCAGGAGCAGCAGGCAGCGGGAAGCGGCGAGAAATCGGGCGAGGCGGGGTGGAATCTTCAGCAGAATACGAAGATGTAGGATGTAGGCGGAGCCGATGAAAGCGGAGGATCTGTTTCGCGAAGGAAATTTGGACGAGGCCATCCGTTCGCTTGGATCCGACCTTCGCGACGATCCTTCCAGCGTTCCCAAGCGGACGTTTCTATTCGAGCTGCTGAGTTTCGCCGGTGAGTTCGACCGGGCGGAGAAGCAGCTCGATTTGCTGGGGGACCGCGATAAGGACGCGATGCTTGCGAGCCTTCTTTATCGCGGCGCCATCGCCGCGGAGCGCACGCGGCAGGGAATGTTCGACGATGGGAGGCTTACTCCCGCGAAGCTTGAATCGCCAAGAGTCTCCGGCAAACTGAACGGGAAACCCTTCGAATCGATCTCCGACGCCGATCCGCGCATCGGCGGCCGGCTTGAGGTCTTCGGCGCGGGCGATTATCTTTGGATCGGTTTCGAGCATATCGCGCAACTCGCGATAGAGCCGCCGAAACGGCTGCGCGATCTGCTTTGGATTCCCGCCAAACTGCGCACCGGTCCATCGTTTAAAGGCCAGAATCTGGGCGACGTGCTGCTTCCGGCGCTTACTCCGGGTTCGGCGGCAAGCGACGATTCCGCCATCCGTCTGGGCCGCGTAACCGAATGGTTTCGGGACGAGAGCGGTCTCGAATTTCCTCTGGGCCAAAAGGTTCTACTCGTCGATGGAGAGGAGATCCCGCTGCTGGAGGTCCGCACTCTAGAAATTAACGCCGTCAGCAGCGCTTCGCAGTAGTCCATGCCCGTCAGCCCCGAGCTTCTGCAGCCCATTCCGGGTGACAACCCCAGCGGAATAAACTTATACTCCACGCCGTTTTTTGAAGAAGTCAAGGAGGCGCGAAGGCAGGAGGATAGCGGCCCCCAAGGCCTGTGGGAACACGACATCAAGCAGGCCGACTACGACCAGGTGATCCGCCTCACCACCGGGGCGCTCACCGAGAAAACCAAGGACCTGTTCCTCGCCGCTTGGCTGTCCGAGGCGCTGCTCAATAAGCGCGGATTCGCTGGGCTGAACGACGGGCTCAGCTTGGTTCGGGGGCTGATCGAACAGTATTGGGATACCTTATACCCGCAGGTGGAGGACGGGGACGCCGAGTTCCGCGCCTCTCCTCTCGAATGGCTGGGGAATTATCTCGAGCCGAGCAAGGGATCGTCGCCCGCGCTCGCCGTGAAGATGGTCCCCATCACGGCGAATAATTTCGACTGGCTGCGTTATTCTGAGTCGCGGACCGTACCCACCCAGGACGAGGCCAACGAGAGCGATGCGAGGCGCGCCTCGCGCGACAAGGCGATCAAGGAGGGCAAGCTTCCTCCGGAAGAGACCGATTCGGCGGTCGAGCAGACGCCGAAAGCGTTTTACGCGCAGCTCAGCAAAGACATCTCCGAGACGCAAAGCTCGCTCAAAGCTTTAGAAAAACTCTGCGACGAGAAATTCGCCGGCGCCGCCCCCAGCTTCGGCAAATTGCGCGCCTCGGTAACGGACGTCGGGGCGACGGTCGCCATCATTCTCAAGAAGAAGCGCGAGTTGGAGCCGGACGCAGAGCCCGAAGCTGCAGCGGCCGAAGACGGCGCGGAGTTAGCCGAAAACGTCGCCGCAGCAGCCGCCGGCGCCTCCGCGCTGGGCGAGATCAAGACCCGTGACGACGCGGTGGCGCATATCCTAGCCGGAGTGCAGTTCCTTCGCGGCAAGGAACCTCAGAATCCGGCTGGCTATTTGATCGCGCGCGGATTGCGCTGGGGAGAGCTTCGCGCCGCGGGTTCTACCCCCGATCCGAAAATATTGACGCCGGCTCCGAGCGATCTCCGGTCGCAGATCAAAAGCCTGGCGTTGGAGGCCAAGTGGCCCGAGGTGCTGGATGCTTGCGAGAAGGCCGCCGGCATGGCGTGCGGGCGCGGCTGGTTGGATATGCAGCGCTACGCCATTCGCGCCTGCGAGCAGCTCGGAGAAGCTTACCAGCCAGTGGCCCGGGCTCTTAAATCGGAGCTGCGCTCGCTCCTGCTCGATTATCCGCGGCTTCCGGAGATGTTTCTTATGGACGATACGCCGACCGCCAATCTCGAAACGCAAAAGTGGCTCCGGACTGAGGTGCTGAACGCTCAGCGCCTGCTGGATCCGCTCCCGAATGGGCAGAACGGCGCCGCGACTGGCGTTTATGAGCGCGCGCTTGAAGCCGCCAACGGCGGCAATACCGGCGAGGCGATCGAAACGTTGACGCGCGAGCTCGCCCACAGCGATTCCGGCCGCGCACGATTCCTGCGAAAGGTGGAGCTGGCCCAATTGCTGATGAGTATCGGGAAGGAAGCCGTGGCGTATCCCATCCTCAGGGATCTCGTGCAGGAACTCACCGACCGCAAGCTGGAGGAGTGGGAGAGTCCGCCGCTGGTGGCGCGGCCTCTTGCGCTGCTCTATCGGTGCATCGCCAAACTCGGAACGGGTTCCGGAGAGATGGAGGAACTTCACACCCGTATTTGCAAGCTGGACGTCGCGCAAGCGCTCAGTTGCCTGGAGTAGGAGATGGCGCGCAAGCCCGCGGATAGTCCCGTCACGATTTCCGTACTCGACCGGCTCATGGACGAAAATCCCAAGGAGCGGAGTACGGCGCGGCCCACGCGCTCCGAGTCGATGCGCCAATTGAAAGAAGCGCTTCAGCGCGATCTGGAGTGGCTGCTCAACACGCGCCAGCCGATCGATCCGATCCCGGAAGGCGCCAAGGAGTTGCCCACGTCGCTCTACGCCTTTGGCTTGCCCGACATTACCTCGATGAACGTCTCCTCGCTCGACGATCGCGAAAAGCTGGCGCGGGTGATGGAATCGGCGGTCGCGATTTTCGAGCCGCGGCTGGCCAACGCCAAAGTGCAGTTCATCCCCACCACCGAAGGGAAAACACACCTGCTTCATTTTGCGATTGAGGGCATGTTGCGCGTCGATCCCGCTCCCGAGTACGTGACTTTCGATACGGTCCTGGAGCTGGTGAACGGCGCCTACGACGTGAAGGGAGCTGCCGGTGCGCGATGAACTGCTCGCCTATTACGAAGACGAGCTGAGATATCTACGCCGCATGGGAGCGGAGTTCGCCGACAAATACCCTGCGGTCGCCAATCGCCTGGTGCTGGAGCGTGACCGTTGCGAAGATCCGCACGTCGAGCGCCTGCTTGAAGGATTCGCTTTTTTGGCGGCGCGCGTCCATCTGAGGATCGACGACGATTTTCCCGAAATTTCCGAGTCGCTGCTCAGCATTCTTTATCCCCACTATCTGCGGCCGATTCCGTCGATGACAATCGCCGAGTTTCACATCGATCCCAACGAAGGGAAGATGACCACGGGTTTCAAGCTGGAGGCGGGGTCTCAGCTTTATTCGCGACCGGTGGGCGGAATTCCATGTAGGTTCCGCACCTCGCACGATCTCACCCTGTGGCCGGTCGTCGTGGCCGAGGCGCAGTGGCGCCCGCCCGATCAGTTGCGTCCGGAAATACACGCGCCGGACGCTGTGGCCGTATGCCGTCTGAAGCTCGCCTGCCAACCCGGCGTGCAATTCAAGGCGCTTCCGCTTTCCAGCCTCCGGTTTTATTTGAAGGGTGAACACGCCCTGGTTCATACGCTATATGAGTTGCTTTTCAATAGCTGCTCCCGCATCGTAATCCGGGACGCGCAGCCGAATTCGCGCACGGCTCCCGTGAATCTGCCGCCGGAGGCCCTGAAACCGGTAGGCTTTGGGGAAGAAGAGGCGATCTTGCCTTCGCCGCGCAGATCGTTCGCGGGATATCGCTTACTGCAGGAATACTTCGCGCTGCCCGAGCGCTTCCTCTTCATCGAATTGACGGGCCTGGAGCGTCTCGCGTCGTTCGACTCCGAAGTGGAGATCCTGTTCATGATCCGGCCGTTCGAGCGAAACGACCGGTATCAGCCGCTGGAGTTGGGCGTGGATCAGGAAACCTTCCGGCTAAACTGCTCTCCTGTGGTGAATATCTTTCAGCAAACAGCCGAACCGGTGCTGCTGGATCAGACCGATTACGAGTATCCCGTCATCCCCGACATAAGAAGGCGTGCCGCGATGGAGGTTTTTTCGATCGACCGCGTATTCAGTTCGAATCCGGACACCCGGGAGATTACCGATTACGAGCCGTTCTACTCGCTGCGCCACGCCCGCTCGAACGATGCCGGAAAGGTATTCTGGCATGCGACACGGCACATCGCGACAAAGAAAGGCGACGAGGCCAGCGACGTGGCGATCAGCCTTCTGGATTTGTCCGGCCGCGCGGCGCGCCCCGATTCGGACGCCTTGACGGTAAAGTGTACTTGCACCAATCGCGACCTTCCCTCGCAATTGCCTTTTGGCGACGAGCGCGGCGATTTTGAGCTGGAAGGAACTTCGATGATCAAGCGGATCGTGTCGCTGCGCAAGCCCACCGCGTCCGTACGGCCGGTTTTCGACCGCGGCCTGCTGTGGCGCAAGATTTCGCATTTTTCGTTGAATCGCCTTTCCCTGGTCGAAGAAGGCCGCGAAGCCTTTCAGGAGCTTCTGCGGCTGTACAACTATGCGGGTTCGCCGCATCTGGAGCGCCAGATCGCGGGCATACGGTCGATCTCCAGCCGCCGGCACTTCGCGCGCGTGGCTAGCGATCTGAGTATTTCGTTCGTTCGGGGAACACGCGTCGAAATGGAAATCGACGAAGAGCAATTCGTGGGGGGAGGCGTGTACCTCTTCGCCTCGATTCTCGAATATTTTCTGGGTCTGTACGTATCGATGAACAGCTTCAGTCAATTGGTAGTCCGGACGCCTCAGAGGAAGGAGGTGCTCCGGGAATGGCAGCCGCGAGCGGGCCGGAAAATTCTTCTCTGAGCGTCTCGGAACTCGGGCGGCGGCTGATCGGCGACCCCTGGAGCTTCGAGTTCTTCCAAGCCGTGCGGATTCTGGAGCGTCTCCAGCCGGAAAAGGAGCCGGTTGGAAAATTTTCGCTTCCCGAAGCCGAGGCGGTGAGATTTCGCGCGCATCCTTCCACGGTGTTTCCCGCGAGCGAGATCCAGTCGCTCACGGTTTCCGCGGACCGGCCCGTCGCGGTGGAAGTGAACTTCATGGGCCTGTTCGGGCCACAGGGCGTTCTACCGCTTTATTACACCGAGTTGATTGCGGAGCGGGCGCGGGTGCATGATACCGCGCTTCTCGATTTCCTCGATATTTTCAATCACCGCATGATCTCGCTGTTTTATCGCGCTTGGGAGAAGTACCGGGTTCCAATCTCCCACGAGCAGGGAGAGGATCGGGTCTCATTGCGTCTGCTGGATTTTATTGGGTTGGGTACGTCCGGTCTTCGCAACCGCCAGGCGCTCCCCGATGACTCGCTGGTGTATTACTCGGGCCTGCTTTCGCAGCAACCGCGCTGCGCCAGTAACCTGGAGGGGCTGCTCGCGGATTATTTTGACGTGCCCGTGGAAGTGGAGCAGTTCGTCGGCGCGTGGCGGCGGTTGGACGAATCGGCTCAATTCTGCATGGCTGATGAAATCGGTTTTTCCGAGCAACTCGGGGTGGGGGCGGTAGTCGGCGACGAGATATGGGACACGCAGGGGCGGGTGCGTCTTAAAATCGGCCCCATGCCGATCCGGCGCTATTTGGATTTTCTACCCAGCGGGAGCGCGAATGCGCCTCTGCGCTCGATCGTCGAATTTTACGCGGGCTGCGAGATCGATTTCGAGGCTCAATTGATTCTGGACCGCAAAGACGCTCCGAAATGTGAGCTCGGCTCCCAGAGCGAAGCCGCGCCGCTGCTGGGATGGCTGACGTGGGCGCGGACGGCGCCGCTCGGCCAGGACCCCGGCGACACGATATTGTCCCTTTGAATGAATATGGCGACAACGATAAGAATTGTTTTCGTGGCGCACGCTTCAGCGTGCCGGGGCGAGCTTCAGCTCACCCAATCCCGGCCACGGGCTGAAGCCCACGGCAGCACGCTAAAGCGTGCGCCACATCCCGACCATAGACCGAGGAGAATTTTATGGCTGTCAATCTGAAATCGCTTATCGGAAAACTCAACGACGTCACGCGCAATAGCGTGGAGGCGGCGGCGGGCCTGTGCCTCTCCCGAACGCACTATGCGATCGAGATCGAGCATTATCTGCTCAAGCTGATGGACGTTCCCGACGGCGACGCCCTCCCGATCCTGCGGCGCTTCGAGGTGGATCGCAGCCGGTTGGCCGCCGACCTGAACCGCGCTCTGGATCGTCTCAAATCCGGTAACGCGCGCACGCCCTCCATCAGCCCATCGGCGATCAAGATGCTGACCGAGGCGTGGAGCATCGGCTCCATCAGCTTCGGCGCCGCCCGCGTCAGAAGCGGCCATACGATTCTCGCGCTGGTCGCCAACGAGGAGTTGTCGCGGCAGATTCAGGAATCCAGCCGCGAGTTCCAAAAAATCGATGCCGCGGCGCTGGAGAAGGACTTTGCTAGTATCACGAGCGGCTCTCGCGAGGAGACCGGAGCGGGTGCGGAAGCTGTTGGCGCCGCGGACTCCCCGAAAGCGGGCGGCAAAACGCCCAACCTCGATCAATTCACCATCAACCTGACCGAACGCGCCAAACAGGGGAAGATCGATCCCGTCTTGGGCCGCGATTTCGAAATCCGCCAATTGGTGGACATTCTGCTGCGGCGCAGGCAGAACAACCCCATACTCACCGGCGAGGCGGGCGTTGGCAAAACCGCGGTGGTGGAGGGATTCGCTCTGCGAGTCGCGCTGGGGGACGTTCCTCCGCCGTTGAAAAACGTCACGGTGCGCACGCTCGATCTCGCGTTGCTTCAAGCCGGCGCGGGCATTAAGGGCGAATTCGAAAACCGGCTCAAGGGTTTGATCGAGGAGGTAAAAGCGTCCCCCACGCCCATCATTCTATTTATCGACGAAGCTCATACTATGATCGGCGCGGGTGGGCAAGCGGGCCAGAACGACGCGGCCAATTTGCTCAAACCGGCGCTGGCGCGCGGCGAATTGCGAACCATTGCGGCGACTACGTGGTCCGAATACAAGAAATATTTCGAAAAAGATCCGGCGCTCACGCGGCGGTTTCAAGTGGTGAAAGTGGAGGAGCCGAGCGAGCGCCAGTGTGTGGTGATGCTTCGAGGGATCGTCGGCGCGCTGGAAAAACATCATAACGTCCGCATTCTGGACGAGGCCGTAGCCGCCGCGGTGCATCTCTCCGGCCGCTACTTGGCCGAACGGCAGCTTCCCGACAAAGCCGTCAGCGTGCTCGACACCGCCTGCGCGCGCCTTTCCCTGAGCCAGGAGGCCACGCCCGCCCCGCTCGAAGATACGACCCGCGAGCTCGATTCGCTGGAGACTCAAGAGCGAGCGCTCAGTCGCGAAACGGCCGCCGGCGCCGATCACGCCGAGCGTCTTGCCGAGATCGCCAGGCGCAAGGCGGAGGTAAAGGAGCAGCTCGCCTCGTTGCAGTCGAAATGGCAGCAGATCCGTGATCTGGTGGTGAAGGTGCGGGAGCTTCGGACCAAGCTCGAAGCTAGCGCCGTCGCGATGGGCGCCGGGGCGGCCCAAGCCGCGCAGGCCGGCTCCGCGGAATCCGGCAACGCGCGCGAGGAGATGACGCGGCTCCAGGGCGAGCTGGACGCGATTCAGGGCGAAAATCCGCTGATGCGCGTCTGCGTCGACGGTCAAATCATCGGCGAGGTGATTTCGGGCTGGACCGGCATTCCCGTCGGCAAGCTGCTGAAGGACGAGATTGCCATGGTGTTGGAGTTGGAATCGCACCTTGGCCGGCGGCTGATCGGTCAGAATCACGCGCTGCAACTGATCGCCGAGCGCGTGAGAACGTCGCGCAGCAGCCTCGATGATCCCGGCAAGCCGATCGGCGTGTTCATGCTGGTTGGTCCCAGCGGCGTCGGAAAAACGGAGACGGCCCTTTCTCTGGCCGACCTCCTCTACGGCGGCGAAAGGAACCTGATCACCATCAACATGTCTGAATTCCAGGAAGCGCATACGGTTTCCACTCTGAAAGGCTCGCCTCCCGGATACGTCGGTTACGGCGAGGGGGGCGTTCTAACGGAAGCCGTTCGACGGCGGCCTCATTCCGTCGTCCTGCTCGACGAGGTCGAGAAGGCGCACCCCGACGTCCTCGAGCTGTTCTATCAAGTCTTCGATAAGGGCATGATGGAAGACGGCGAAGGCCGTGAGATCGATTTCAAGAACACGATTATTTTACTGACCACGAATGCTTGCACGGATCAGATCGCAAAGCTCACGGCGGATCCCGAGACAGCGCCAAGCCCCGAAGGGCTGGTGAAAACGATCAAGCCGGAGTTGAACAAGATCTTCAAGCCCGCGTTCCTGGGCCGCATGGTAGTCATTCCCTACTATCCCGTCCGCGACGAAGTGTTGAAGCAGATCGTCCGGCTGAAGCTCGGGAAGATCAAGCGTCGGCTCCAGGAAAACCACAAAATCGAATTGGTCCACGACGAATCCCTGATTTCCGAGGTCGCAAACCGCTGTACCGAAGTCGAAAGCGGCGCGCGCAACGTGGATAATATCCTAACGAACACGCTTCTTCCCGACATTTCCCGGAGGATTCTCGCAAGCATGGCCGAGGGCGGGAAGCTGTCTTCGGTTCAGGTGTCCATCGGAGAGAACGGACAGTTCGTCTACAACTAGAACACACGCGCGCGGTTCATCCTTACCGCCGGCTCAACCCACGGGCCGATCTCAGTTGCGTTTTATAACGCGCGACTTGCGCCGCATGGCGCACCGGGACTCATAAAGCCCGCAGAAACCGTTACGCTCGCGCCCAATGACAGCGGCGTTCTGCTTGCTCGCTAGATGATGAAACGGAGAAAGGAGGAACGCCAATGTCGGAAATCGCTGTAGCAAGTCAACCGAACTCAGAGAAGCGGGAGACCGGGCCATGGCCGGTGTTCAATACACCGCTGTCACGGGGAAGCCGCTTTAGCCTGAATCCATTTGCGCTCATCCGGCAGTTCGCGGATCAAGTGGACCGGGCATGGGGCGACACATCCGGGCCCACGGTCAACACCGCGGCATGGACTCCCGCGATTGAGGCGAAGGAGACGGGCGGCAAGTTTGTGGTGACTGCCGAATTACCCGGCCTGAAAAAGGATCAGGTCAAGGTCCGCATCGAAGGCGACGCCTTGGTGATCGAAGGCGAGCGCACAGAAGAAAAAGAAGAGGAGTGCGAGGGCTACTACCTTTCCGAGCGCAGCTATGGCAAGTTTTATCGTTCCGTGCCGCTGCCGGAGGGGGCCAAAGCCGACCAAACAGCCGCTCTCTTTAGGAATGGCGTGCTGGAAGTGAGCGTACCGGTTACGGAGGTGAAGGCGAAACGGCAAGAGATTCCCGTGCAAAAGGGAGCAAAGGACGCCGCGTAGATCGAGAGCATATAGGGAGGCGGTATGTCTGCCCGTCTTTTGGATAAGTGGACCATCTTCAGAGCCTGTAGTGCCGGAACGGACACTTTCCGGGGAGTTCGTATGCAACGTTTGATCGAGTATGCACTGCTGGCATCGATTCTTGTTTTAGGCGGATCGCTTCCGCTGGCCAGGGAATCTGAATCAGGTTCGCTCGAAGGGATAGTTTGGAACGGACGGGGTCCAGTAGCGATGGCATCCGTCCAGGTCCGGAACGCTACGACCGGCATGGTTATGGATGCCACGGCAAACGACGCTGGATTTTACCTTTTTAGAAATCTTCACGCCGGACGTTATTCGTTGTGGGTACGGGCGCCGGGACACGACCCCGTGTGGATTCTTGATGTGTTCGTCGAAAAAGGGCAGATTACGCGTCGAGACGTTCACTTGGAAAGGATCACACCCAAACCGGCCGGATAACTATCATTAGATTCGCGTGTGCGCCCGGAGCGGCTCCCCGCCAGCCGCTCCGGCGCCTCCAATCGGATCCCGCCCGCCGCGGTGAGCACGGTCATGGCCTCGCCCAGGCGATCGCCAGCACGAAGCCCACGGGGCAAGTTGGCTTGTGTCTGGGAATACTCGCCTCTTCGGTTGGACCGGCGTGGATAACGCCGCGAGCGCGGGCGGCAATCAATCGCACGCCGCCCGCGCCTTGAAAACGCCCCAAGCCTTGTGCCACGAGCTCGAAAATGCGATCCGCTCGCGCGCGGGAATCGGTCAGCGCGCGAGAGGAATTTCGAGCTTGCCCGCCAGCCGCTCCAGTCTTTCTTTGGTCTTGCCGTACTCCACGTAATCGGCGATCATAGCCGCTAAGTCCGTCGCATAGTCGGCATTCGCTTCCAGATAGTCGTCGTATTCGGCGAAGTTGTGTTTAGGCGCCCCCTTCAGATGCTCGACGATCGCCAGCGTGTAGCCTTCCAATTCGTCGAGGAACGGAGTAATCCGCTCGATCGCATTCTTTTGCCACGGGGACGCCTCGGTTTTGGCGTCCTGGAGTTTCGTCTCCTGGCGCCGCAGCGCGTTGATGTCTTCCGTGATTTTGTCGATCGCCGCGGCCTGCGTCTCGACGCTGACCTTCATGCGCGTGAAGCTCTCCATCACAACCGCGTCTTCCTTCAACTGAAAGGTCATGGTTTTAGCGTCCGAGAGAAGCTTGAATACTCGTTCGGACTCGGGCGCTCCTCCACTTTCCGCAGCTAACAAACCGCCGAGTGGAAACGACAGGGCGCCAAAGCAAACAATGACTTTTAATTTAGGCATTGAATTTCTCCTTGGTGTCGATTGCCTCACGAAAAGAACTCGTGCACTTTGTGCTCCGCGACGGCCGCGCTGAGCCGATTGCGATTTGCACATAGTCGGCGTTCGTCGGCTGCGTGAAATCCCTCAACGGTAGCGTCGTCCCACACACCGTAAAGGTCAAAT
This sequence comes from Bryobacteraceae bacterium, assembly GCA_036557165.1. Lineage (GTDB taxonomy): Bacteria > Acidobacteriota > Terriglobia > Bryobacterales > Bryobacteraceae > Palsa-187. Next base: position 22,891 of record DATBIA010000054.1, on the reverse strand, counting down.
GCTCAACACGGGGCAAGGCGCATGGCGGACGATTGGATAGAGCCTCGAGAGAATAGTGTTGAACGCGCGTTGCGAGCGGCCGCGTCCGGTAACGATTAAATCCGCCCCCGTCCGCACGGCTTCCTCGCGAACGCCATCGGCCACACGGGCGGCAATGACCGCGTGCGGCGCATCGATGCCCAAGGCGGCTTTCAGTTCTCTCAACCGGGCTTTGGCCGCCTCGGTAAGCTCCTTCTCGTATCGTCCGAAATCGAATTCGAACGAAGGCGGCGGTAATTCCACTACATGGACGATATGCAACTTTGCCCCATAGGCATTCGCAAGCGACGCCGCGGCGTGCAGGGCCGCTTCCGCTTCGTCGGTTTCATCCACGGCGCACAGGATCGACTTATACGGAATCGCGGGAGTGTGGCCCGTTAAAATGCGGCCCGTCCCGGTCCACACCGCTGCGCTGAGATCGTGCAGGATCTTCGCCGTTACCGAGCCAAGCAGGAGCCGCCGGACGGGTCCGCGTCCATGCGTCGCGAGCATCACCAGATCCGCCCCTTCCCGCTGAACCACACGATCGATTACGCTGCCTGCTTCGCCGATTTCCACGATGGATTCGACATGTTGGCCCGGAAACGCTTTCTGCGCGAACTGACGCAGCCGCTGCTCATCCAGGTCACGCGCCTCCACGGGCAATTCAGGATCGCCGATGGGGCGTGCGCTTGAGGCCAACGCTTCCGGCCCGTAGGCATGCACTAACGTAAGCTCCGCGGAAAACCGATGGACCGCCTCCCGCACGTATGGAACGATGGCGCCGCAGGGCTCGGAGTAGTCGATCGGGTACAGAATTTTTCGAAAGGGAAGCATCGCTTATCCGGGCTTACCAGCAATTCGAAGACCAACTCACCCGTGCGAGTGCAAACGAGCGTTCTTCTAAATCTCAAGAACGCGGCTCCAGCTCTCTCGGTGTATCGTAGAGGGTTATGAAGCGATTGCAGCCGGTGATCTGGGCGAAGGGCACCTTCCTCACGCCTCAGCATCTTCAGTGTCAGGACAGGTTCATTGAGGACACGCTGCAATTCCAAATCGAGTCGCTGAATTTCCGGCCGTGGGGCTTTCAAAGCCTGGAGATCGATCATGCGGCGCTAGCCTCGGGAACCGTCGCGCTCACTCGCGCTTCGGGAATTTTTCCCGACGGCCTCTTATTCGATGCGCCTGAGTCGGACGCTGCGCCGCCGCCGAAATCGCTCGCCGATTGTTATCAGCCGGACCAGGATTCCGCCGACGTTTTCATCGCCGTTCCCCACCATCGGGAGCGGGGGCTCAATGTGTCGGGCGTTCATTTGGACGCCGAGACCAGATACCGCGCGGAAGTGAGTCTCATCCGCGACGAAAACACGGGGCAGACGGAAAAGCCTATCCAAGTGGCGCGAAAAAATCTTCGCTTAATGGTGAAGCACGAGGTTCGCGAGGGGACATCGGCGCTCCGCGTGGCCCGAGTGCAGCGAACGCAATCGGGATCGTATCGGTTGGACCGGACCTTCATTCCGCCCCTGCTCGATTTTCACGCCAGCGAACATCTCGTGTCGATCGTGCGGCGATTGGTGGAAATTCTCACCGCCAAAAGCAGCGAGCTCGCTGCCAACCGGAGGCAGAAGAACCAGGCCCTGGCGAACTTCACCGCGTCCGATATCGCCAACTTCTGGCTGCTGTACACGATCAACTCGAATTTTCCGCTGCTGAATCATTTCTTTCAGTGCGGCAAGGGCTCGCCCGAACGCGTCTTCAATGCGATGCTCGGATTGGCGGGGGCGCTGACGACCTTTTCCACGGAGATCCAGCCTCGCGATCTCCCGAAATACGATCACGACAACCTGTCGTTCAGCTTTGCCGATCTCGACGATAAGATTCGGCGTTTGCTAGAGACTGTCGTGCCATCCAATTTCGCCGCGCTCCCTCTGAAGCTAGTCCAGCCCTCCATCTACGCCACGGCTCTCGCGGAAGACAGATACCTCAACAATACGCGCTTCTACTTGGCGATTAACGCCGAAATGAAGCAAGCGGATCTCATTAGCAAAGCCCCTGCGCTGATTAAAGTCGCCTCGGCGACCCATATTGAGCTTCTTGTGCGGCAGGCGCTTAAGGGCGTGCCGCTGACGTACGTGCCGTCGCCTCCGAATTCGATCCCAGTCAAGATGAATTATCAGTATTTCAGCTTGAGTGCGTCCGGTGGCGCCTGGGAATCGGTGACGCGAGCCCGCAACTTTGCGGCTTACGTGCCGGCCGACTTTCCGAATCCGCAAATGGAGCTCATCGTCTTATTTCCGCAGGCTCAGTGACCGCGCGCGAAGACGATCACTAGAATCAAAGCGGCCGCGGCCAGGAAGGCGAAGATCAAAATCAGCGGCAGCATTGAAGTCTTATTCGTCGGCGCGGGCGTAGCTATCGGAACTGGCGAGGGCGCCGGCGCCGGCGCGGGAGCCGGCATCGCGGCGGCGGGCGCGGATGGACCACCGAACACGCGCGTGTACTCGCCCGGCCCCGAGAATGCTTGCGCCGCTCGCGGCGGTGTGGAGAACAGGCCTGTGGCGCCGTCCGCGGCTGGAGCTTCCGGCATTTTCGGCTTTTCGAAGATGCGGGTGAATTCCCCAGGTTGTTGCGTAGCGGGAGTTCTTGCCGCGGCCGGTGGAAAGACATCGTCGGCAGACGGCGTGGCCGGAGTGCGCGTTGCCAGCGGCGATTCGAAAAATCGTGTGAATTCTCCGGTTTCGCTTGGTTGCTTCTGGGCAGGGGTTGGAGCGGGTGGTACGGACGTGGTGGGCGCGCCGGAGCTTTGCATCACACGCGTAAACTCACCCGGTTCTCGTGCCGGCGGCGTCGAGACCGGGGCCGCGGACGGTGCTCGCGGGCTCGCCGGGGACTGGAACATGCGAGTGAACTCTCCAGGTTCTTGGGTCGATGGCGTGGACGGCGGAGCAGCCGGCGGGGTTGGCGTTGCGCTCCCCTGCCCCGCTGTAAATGCTCGCGTGAATTCCCCCGGTTCGGATAGCCGTTGGGTAGCCGGCGCCGGAGCGGATGCCGGCGGCTTATCCATGAACATTCGCGTGAACTCTCCCGGTCCCTCGGCGGCTTGTTGCGGGATGACCGGCGGCGCTGTCGGCGGGGATTGGGTCTTCCAGGCTCCTCTTCGGTCGAGGCCGGCCACCTCGCCTGCCGGTTGCGGCTGCCCTTCCTGCCCCAACCACTCCTTCAATCCAGGAAAATTGGCAGGGGTTTCCGTGATCAAATAGATCCGGTTCTCGCGGATTCCGGCCTCCATAATTCGGGCGCGGCCCGCCGGTGGGAGTTGGTCTATCAACTGAAAGAGCCCATGGACCTCGGACCCCGAAGCCACCGGAACAAAGTGCACTAAGAGGTTGCGGCTCCGCTCGGCGTCGCTGGCGAGATAACTTCGAATTTCGCCATCTTTGACCAGCTCGAGGAACTTGAGGCCGTCGAACAGATTCATCGTTTTCCTATTTCAACACAGAAATCTGGAGTGCTAGTATTGATATCCGGGCGAGCCTTCCAGCGGTTATGAAACATCTTTCACGAGTGGTGTGGTCGGAGGGAATGTATCTCGCGCCGCACCATTTTCAGGCGCAGAGCCGCTACTTCGAAGATTCCATGCGTTTCGCAAACGAGGCGCTCTTCGATTTTTCCTACGGCCTCACGGGCTGCGCGTTGGACGAAGAGGCGCTCGCCAATGGCACTGTCTCCATAATTCACGCGCGCGGGATTATGCCCGATGGCGCCGCGTTCCACATGCCCGAATCCGATCCGCTGCCGCAGCCTCGCGACGCGGCGTCGGTTATTTCTCCGGCCAGCAATCGCATCGGCGTCTATCTCGCTCTTCCGGCGCGGATGCAAAATGGAGCGAACTGCGAATTGGATCCGCAGGCTGCCCCGAACGGACGCCGCTACATCGCCGAAAGCCAAACGCTGCACGACGACACGACCGGGCAGGACGAAAAGCCCGTGCGCGTGGGCCGCAAGAATCTACGTCTGATCTTCGAGACAGAGATAAAAGACGCCGCGCCGGTCGAGACTTTGGTTACGCTGCCCATCGCCCGGGTAATGCGCTCGAGTTCCGGAAAATTTGTTTTCGATCCTTCGTTCATCCCGCCCACGCTCCAAATCGGAGCGAGTGTCCGGCTCATGAACTTGCTGGGCCCGCTGGTCGAGTTGATGGAAGAAAAGGTGGCGGCGCTCACTCGCTCGGCGCAGTCGGCTGGAGATGCGGCGGGCTTCTCCACCCACGAAATTGCGAGCTTTTGGTTTCTCCACACGGTCAACGCGAATCTGTCGCCGCTGCGGCATTTTTATTTTTCCAAGCGCGGCCATCCTTTGGAGCTTTACCTGGAGTTGGCCCGTCTCGCGGGAGCGCTTTGCACGTTCGCTCTGAATTCCCATCCGCGCGCCTTGCCGGCTTACGATCACAACCGGCCGGAGGAATGCTTCGAGGCCCTGAACCGTCACATCCGCGAACACCTGGAGCTCATCATTCCTGCGAACTGCCTAACCATTCCGTTGCACCCCACGGCGGATTATTTCCATGCCGGCGAGGTCGTCGACGAGAGGTGTTTCGGACGCTCCAACTGGTATCTTGCGATCCGCGCCGAGATGGGCGATGTGGAACTGATCGCGCAGACCCCGCAACTGGTGAAAGTCTGCTCGGAGAAGTTCGTTGGCGAGCTCGTAAAGCGGGCTCTTCCCGGTCTGCCGCTTTCCCACGTCCCCTCCCCGCCCCCCGCGATCGCTCCGAAAGTGGGAACGCACTATTTTCAGGTCGGCAAGAGTGGGCCGTTTTGGGATCATATTGCCTCTACCCGGCACGTCGGGATTTACGTCCCCGGCGATATTCCAAACCCGCTCATTCAACTGCTCGCCGTGATTGAAGGATAGATTCGAATGCCGCTCGAAAGACAACCCGATAATCTGGCGCTCGCCTTTCAAGAAGTCCTAACGGCGATCGAACGCGTTCGCGCGGGACGCGAGAAGGTAGCGGACGTGGACGTCTTTCGCGCGGAGATGCTCCAGCAGCTCATTAAAGCGAACGAGGAAGGCCGCCAGCGGGGCTATTCGAGCGAAGATGTTCGTCTGGCCATGTTCGCCGCCGTGGCCATGCTCGATGAGTCGATTCTGAACTCCAGCAATCCGGCCTTTGTGGATTGGGCGCGCCGCTCTTTGCAGCAGGAGATTTTCGGCGGCCATCAGGCCGGCGAAATCTTTTTTCAAAACATCGAGAGTTTACTGGCCAAACCCGATTCCAGCGTCTTGGCGGATATCCTCGAGGTGTACCTTCTATGCATTCTGCTCGGCTATGGCGGCAGGTACAGCCTGAGAGGCAAAGGGGAGCTTCGCGCGATCGCCGACTCGGTATTCGAGCGAATCCGCCGTGTCCGCGGGGAATCGGGCCCGCTGTCCTGGGATTGGGCGCCGCGCGGCGGCGTGGCCGCCGTTCAAACCGACCCTTGGCTTAAAAGACTGACGATTTCAGCCGCGGCATGTTTGGCGCTGGCCGTGATCGTATTTACGATCTTCAAAATATCTCTCTCCTCCGGCGCAACAGGTTTACAGTGAACCCGAAAAACGTCAAAATCGCGGGCGCGGCGCTCCTGGTTTATTTGGTTCTGGCGTTCGCCATCCCAAAGCTGCTGAGTCTCTCCGGATCCAGCTATTGGGCTCTGGCCGGCGGCCTGGCTCTGATCGGGGTTCTGGCCGCTGTCGCCTATTTTTGGTTTGAGGCGCGCAACCTCGCCGCTCAGAAGGCGGCAGAAGTCAAATCCGCCGGCGCGAGCGGACCGGCGTCGGAACTCGCGCAATTGCTCCATGAGGCGGAGGATCGCTTGCGCGCTTCGCGTCTGGGAAGGGGCGCGCGATTCGCCACCTTGCCTGTCGCCTTCGTCATCGGTCCCCGAGGCTCCACCAAGACCACCGTGGTGATGCAATCGGGGCTCGACCCCGAACTGCTCGCCGGACAAGTCTATCAGGAGGGGACCACAATCGCGCCCACCCGTTTCGTCAGCGCATGGTTCGCGCGGCAGTGGATCTTCGTCGAGCCGGGCGCGGCAGCCTCGGCCGATGCCGGCCAATGGTCGAGAGTCGTTCGCGCGATGCGCCCCGGACAGGCGGCGGGCCGGAAAGGGGTGCAATCGCCTCGCGCGGCCATCGTATGCTTCGACTGCGAAGAATTTCTGAAGGCCGGCGGAGCAGACGCGGCGGCGGCCGCGGCGCGCGAGCTTCGCGAAAAGCTGGGCGGAATCTCTCAGACGCTTGGAATCAATCTGCCCGTATATGTGTTATTCACCCGGGCCGACCGTATTCCGTTTTTCCACGATTATTTCCATACTCTGACCAACGATGAGGCGGCTCAGCCCCTGGGAGCGACTCTCCTCGCCGGAGCCGCTCCTGGCGCCTACGATCAGGAACAGTTCGCCCACTTGAATGCCGCCGCCGACCGTCTGTACTTGTCGCTAGCCGGCCATCGCATCGATTTTCTGGCGCGCGAGGGTGATGCCGCGGTCCTCCCCGGCGCTTACGAATTCCCTCGCGAATTCCGCAAAATGCGCAATCTTTTGGTGCAATTTTTGCTCGATTTATGCCGCCCGAGCCAGCTCACTGCGACTCCGTTCCTGCGAGGGTTCTATTTTACAGGCGTGCGGCCGGTTCTGGTCCGGGATGCCGCGCCCGCTCCGGTTGTGGCGAAGCCCGCGGAAGGCCGCACCGGCGCCACCGGCGTGTTCCGGATCCCAAACCCGACTTCTCCGGTTGTCTCCGAAGGCCCTTCCGTGAGAAGAGTCCCGCAATGGGTATTCCTCAAGCAATTTTTCAGTCACGTCCTATTGGGGGATGAAGCCGCGCTGGGCGCGAGCGCAGTTGCGGCGAAGCCGAACGTGCTCAAACGCGCCCTGCTTGCGTCGGCGGCCGCTGTGGGCATATTCCTTGCAATCGCTTGGTCGGTTTCATTCCTAAATAATCGCGGACTGGAGCAGAGCGCGCGCGAGGCTGCCGCGGGCATAAAGGGCGCGACCTCGGCGCAAGCCGACGCCATCCCTTCTTTGGACGATTTGACCCGGCTCGACGCGCTCCGTCAGCAAGTGCAGACCGTCGGCCGCTACAACCGCGAAGGCGCTCCGCTCCGGTACCGGTGGGGTCTCTATGTGGGCGAGGATCTTTACCGAAACATCCGCCGGCTCTATTTCCAGCGGTTTTTCGCATTGCTGTTTGGCTCCACGCAGTCCGGTCTGCTCGCGAATCTCCAATCGCTGCCGCCCGCCCCGGCGGCGACGGATTCGTATCAGTACCCATACGACAGCTTGAAGTCGTATTTGATTACGACTTCGAATCACGACAAAAGCACGCAGGCCTATCTGGCTCCAGTTCTCTATTCGCGCTGGGAGGCGGGAAAAAGCGTCGATGCGGCGCGCGCTCAGTTGGTTCGCGCGCAGTTCGATTTCTACAGCGACGATTTGAAATTCGAAAACCCGTTTTCATCCGCCAATGATGCAGCCGCCGTTCAGCGCGCGCGCCGCTATCTGGCGCAGTTCGCCGGCACCGAGCGGGTCTATCGCTCCATGCTGGCGGTGGCAAATCAAAAGTCGCCGGGGTTCAACTTCAACCAGACGTTTCCCGGCTCCGCGCAGACCGTCGTGAATAACCGCGAGATGACGGGCGCCTTCACGAAAGCCGGTTGGTCGGCAATGCAGGACGCCATCAAAAACCCGGAGAAGTACTTCAACGGGGAGCAGTGGGTCTTAGGGGACCAATCCGCCAACATCGGCGACCGCGCGAAGCTCCAGGACGATTTGCGCAAACTTTATTCGAGCGATTATATCGACCAGTGGCGCCAGTACCTCAAACGGTCGGCGGTGGTAGGCTACAGCAGCATCCCCGACGCGGCGAAGAAGCTCGGCATGACCATTAAGAGCGACTCGCCGTTGTTGGGCATGTTCTGCATGGCGGCGCAGAACGTGGATGTCGATCCGGAGATCGCAAAGTCTTTCACAGCGCTGCTGGCGGTGACTCAGTCCTCTTGCGCGGGCCAGTATATTGGGCCGAAGAACCAGGAATACATGAAGGCTCTCGTGGCGCTTCAGGTTCCGCTGGGGCAAATCTCCTCGCCGATCCCTCCCCCGAACGATCCCAACGTGGCGCAGGCGGCGAACCTGGCGGGCGGCGCGAGAGTGGTCACCGGCCAAATGGCGCAGAGCTTCGGAGGCGATCCCCTCGCCGGTACCGTGCAAAAGTTGATCGAAGATCCCATTGCCTATGTGGAGCGCTTAGTAAAAGGCGCGGATGCGGCCGCATTGAACCTAGATGGAAAACAATTCTGCGCCTCGCTCGGTTCGTTGCAGAGCAGGTATCCTTTCAATCCACAGAGCAAAAACGACGCTACTATCCAGGACGTAAACTCCGTTTTTCAACCGATGGCAGGCTCGCTGTGGAAATTCTACGAGGAGAAGCTTCAAAAGCTGCTGACCAAGCAAGACGGCAAGTACGTGGGCGCCGGGAGCGGCAGTCCCACCTTGCAGGCGGGATTCGTCACGTATTTCAACCGAATGGCTGAATTTTCTAACGTTTTATATGCGGGGACGACAAGTCCCCATTTCACCTACACACTGAAGCCTGTGCAGTCGGAAGGCATTCAAGGCGTGACGCTTAACATCGACGGCAAAAGCGTTACGCATTCAGGCGCCAATGGGGCAGCGGCGCAGTTCTCCTGGCCCGGGACGCCAGCTGGCGTTCGGCTCATCGATCGAGGGGAGTCTATATACACGGAGGATGGAACTTGGGGCGTGTTCCGCTTCTTCCGCAACGCGCAGAAACCCGCCGGTTCAGGCACGTCTAGCAGCCTCGAATGGCTGATGCTGGGAGTCAACAACCAGCCGCGGCGACTGCAGAACGGAAATCCACTCATCTTGCGCTTCGATCTCGAAATGGGCGCCTCGCCGCCGGTTTTCTATCGAGCCTATTTCTCAAGTCTCATGACTTGCGACGCCAATGTCGCCAAGTGAGTCGCCCCGGTCGGCCCCCCGGCTGACGCCCCCTTCGCCCGACGACGCCAAGCGTCTACGGCATTTCTTCCAGGAATCCGGCTACGATCTCGACACCCTGCGCGGCGGACTAGGATTCTCCGACCTCGCCTCCTTCCGCGTGCGCAAATACCTGCTCTCGCGCGCGACCGATCCGTCGCGAATCGATGTCATCGTTCAATGGTTCACCTGCGGCATGGCCGCTAGCGCCTCCGTCGCCGGCCGCACGATCCCCGCCTGGGTGATCGAGCTTTGCGAATCCTGCGGCCTTCTGGTCCGCGAAGGCGACTCGCTGCGCCCCACCGCGATGCTGGCGCCTTTCGAAGACCTCCTGATCGCAAGCGATCCGATCACCAAGCTCGAAACCGACGCCTCCGATCTCATCGTGTGGCCGAACGCCACCACCAACCAGATGAGCAACGCCGCGATTCCGCAGTCGGGCGGCGCGGTGCTCGATTTGGGCTGCGGCACGGGAGCGCTGTCCGTATCCGCCGCCCCGAAGTCGAAAAGTGTCACCGCCACTGACCTCAATCCCCGCGCCGCCGGGTTCACCGTCTTCAACGCGCGGCTGAACGGCGCAGGCGAAATCGAAACTCTCACGGGCGACTGCTACGATCCAGTCGCGGGCCGCGCCTTCGATCTGATCCTCTGTAACCCGCCGTTCTTCCTCACGCCCTCCACCGGTCTGTTGTATTGCGAAAATCCCATGGAATTGGACCTGTTCGCGCGTCGGCTGATGCGCGCGGCGCCCGCTCACCTCAACGAAGGCGGATTCTTCCAGATGCTGTTCGAATGGGTCGAGCTTGCCGGCACGCCCTGGCGCGAGCGGCTGGGCGAATGGGCCGACGGCTTGGGATGCGACGTTTGGATCGTGAAAACCTACACGATGACGCCCATTGCCTACGGGAAAGAGCGCTACTCGCAGAGGCCGGGAACGCAGGAAGCCAACGACGCCGCATTCGCGGACTGGATTGCCTATTACCAGCAGCGGCGGATCGAGGCCGTTCATGGCGGCTTCGTCGCTCTTCGCCGCCGCACGGGCAAAAACTGGATCCGCATGGAGGACGACGCGACTGTGACGCTGGCGCACCCCGTGGGCGAACTGATCCTCGAAGGATTCGCCGCGCAGGACCTAATCGAATCGCCCGACGAAATACTGTCGGCGGCCAAACTGCGCCTTCACGACCGCGCTCGTTTGCGCCAGTTCCTCCGGAGGGAAGGTGCGAAATGGACGCAATCGGGACTCGCTCTCACTGCCCCAGGCGCCTTTGGCCGCGAACTGGAAGTACAGCCCCTGGTCGCCGAGTTCGTCCGGCAATTCGACGGCGCGCGCACTCTACGCGAGCTGATTCTGGATCTGGCGGAGCGCGTGGATGCCGATCGCGAGCGGGTAGCCAGCGAGTGTATCGACATTACGCGCAAGCTGCTTGAACGCGGATTTCTCGCCAGAGCGATAGAATAGTGCGATGCCGTTACAGGTCTGCATGGGCGCCAAAATGCAATGCAGCATGGGCGCAGCGCCGAGCGCGCTAGTGGTGCTGCCCGTCAATCGCGTGTTCACTGTCAACGTACCCGACGCTAACATCATGGATCATGTTCCGCTGGTGAACATTCAGCCGTTCGGCGTCTGCTCGTCGCCGGCATTTCCCGCCACCGCTTCGGCAACCGCGGCGGCCATGGGCGTGCTGACTCCCATGCCCTGCATTCCGTCGACGCCCGCTCCATGGGTCACCGGCGCTCCCACCGTCCTGCTCGCCAACTTCCCAACACTGGACAACGTCTCCAAGCTGACGTGCATCTGGGGCGGCGTCATCACGTTTATCGACGCGGGCGAAGTGACGGTGCAGGTCCCCTAACTCCGAAGTGCTTTCCCTGCCGAAACCGCCGCCGGTAAGCGCTGAATTTCAGACCACGATGGAGCCGTCCCAGCCGGGCGTGCAGCCGCAACAGCAACCTTGGAAATTATTCCGGTCGTCCGATGGAAAAACAAGTCTGGACCAAGGCAGCCACTCGCTCATTACCGATCCTTCCGCTGGACAAGTGATCCATCTCGATCATGTGAAAAAGGAGGCGCGCGTGTTTCCACTACCCGCCGCGCCATCCATTAACGCACCGCAGCCCGGCGCGCCCCAGGCGCCGCAGCCGCCCAAAATGCCGCTCGACGTAAAAGGTCTTGGCAAACGATTCATCGGCGGCCATGAAGTCGAAGGCAAATCGTACACCTTTTCGCCGCCCCAGCAGCCACAGTCGCCTCAGTCGCCCGGGGCGCCCCAACTTCAGCCGCCCCACGTCATCGAGGTCTGGACCAGTCCCAAACTTCAACTCCCCCTGGCCAGCCGCGTCACCGGCGGGATAGGGAAGCAAACGACCATCTGCAAACAGGCTGCGCCGGGCGAGCCGCCCGCGTCCGCGTTCCAAATTCCAGCCGGTTATAAACTGATAAAACCTCCCGATCCTCATGCTCCTTCCACCGGCTCCTGACGATTGCCGCCGCCTTCTCGATTGGTTTTCGGAGACTGGATACACGTTTGCCGGTCTTACCGGCCGCAATCTGACCGAACGAGCCTCCCGGCGCTATGGAACGGTCAAGTATCTGCTGGAGCAAACCGAGGAGCCGTCGGCATTTCATATGCTGGCTCGGTGGTTCACGATCGGCGTTTCCGTGTCCGCCGCCCAGGCGCGCGCGACGCTGCCGGCTTGGGCGATCGATCTGCTCGCCGCAAGCGGCGTTCTGCGCGCCGTCAACGGCGATCTTGAGCCGACCGTCATGTTCTCGCCGCTCGGCACAATGCTGGTAGCCTCCGACCCCGTGCTCAAGTGGGAAGACGACCCCGCCGACCTCGTCCTCTGGCCGAACCCGACCACCGAGCAGTTGTTCAATTTCACCATTCGAAAACCGTTCGGCAGCGCGCTCGACCTGGGTTGTGGATGTGGAGTGCAGGCGCTCGGCGCGGCGACGCACTGCGGATCGGTGACGGCGACGGATCTCAGCGCGCGGGCTGCGGAGTTCACTGTCTTCAACGCCCGTCTGAACGGGATCGAGAACGTCGAATGCGCCGCGGGTGATGGCTTCGATCCCGTGCGCGGACGCCGCTTCGATCTGATCGTCGCTAACCCTCCGTTCTTCATCACGCCGTCCTCCGGCCTGAGCTATTGCGAGAACTCTCTCGGGCTCGATCTGTTTTGCAGGCGTTTGGCGCGCGAGGCCGCGGATCACCTCAACGAACAGGGGTTCTTTCAGATGGTTTGCGAATGGGTGGAGATCGAAGGCGAGCCGTGGCGAAACCGGATCGCGGAGTGGATGGAGGGCTCGGGCTGCGACGCGTGGGCGATCAAGCAATACTCCATGACGCCATCCAAATACGGCAGCGAGCGCGCGCATCAGCGCCCGCCCGGCGGCGAGCACGAATTTTTCGCCGAATGGATCGCCTATGCGCGCGCCAACAGGATCGCCGCGGTGCATGGCGGCGTCATTTCCATGCGCAAGCGCTCGGGCAAGAATTGGTTGCGGATCGACGAGGAGCCGATTTCGCTGAAGGCTGCCGTGGGCGATGTCGTCCTCGGGGCGTTTTCCGCGCGCGATGTCCTCGATGTGGAGGCCGGCCTGATGCGCCTTCGTCCGCGTCTGGCCGCCGATGCGCGCCTGGTTCAATTGATGGGCGCATCCGATGGCCAATGGAGCCGGCAGTCGCTGCGGCTGCATCTGACCGGAGCTATGCCGCGGCAGATCGATATCGATCCCGCGGTGGCGCAATTCATCGCGCAGTTCGATGGAAAGCGGCGCCTGGACGAGCTGATTCAGGCGCTGGCGGAACGCGTAAATGCGCCCGCCCAACAGGTAGCCGGCGAATCCATTGCGGTCGTGCGCAAACTACTCGCGGAAGGCTACATAGAGGTTTAAATCGCATATGTTTCGCCTCGCGCTTTCCACCGGTCAAATGCGCTCGATTGAGGCCGCCGACGAGGCGGTATACCGGGCGGCCCGCTGGATCAAACAATTTCATGAGTGCGAGTATTTGCACATCGGATGGTCCGATCATCCGCCGGGAACGGATATCGCGGACTTGCTGGCCAAATACGGGTTCGTTCGCGTGCCCCGATTCGAGTTCAACGCGATTCGCGCGGTGCTGGAGACCTACGGGCCTGTCCTGATCAGGGGCGCGTTCTGGCACCGTTCGAAGAACCAGGCCGCGGTTCCCCTGCCCGACATTTCTCTGACGCAGGTCTCCACGTACGAACCGGGCGAGCACGCAATTGTTTTAACCGGCTATTGGGACGGCTTTCAGCCGCGCATCCTTTACCGGGATCCCTCGCATCCGGACCGGCATTTCGTCGTCGATTTGAGCCGCCTTCAGGAGCGAATCGAACGCGCCGGCGGCGTCTTTTATCTCGCGTGCGCGTCGCTTTTGAAGCCCTGCGCGCACGTCGTAGCGGCGAAAGCATCGTCCAAATAAGCGCGTGCTATGATCCCTGATGCCGGAAGGAGCCGCCGATGGCCGACATCCAAATTACCGATCGGCTCGACAAGCCGATCGAAACCATACATATCGATCTTAGCCAGCCCTCGTCGTTGTTCAAATACCTCAAAACCAGCCTGCTGCATCTGGCCGTCATTCCGGATTTTCTGGCGCGGAAGGATCTGATCATCAGCCAGGCAGCCACGAAGCCGGTTCAGTTCCAGGCCACGGTTACGCACGGTTTTCAGCTTGGAAATACGAATCCGGGGATCGAGATCGCGCCCGCCGCGCAGGCCACTATCGGCGTCAATGCGAGTCCCGGCGCCAATCTTTTCGATTCGGACCCGTTCAACGCCCCCGCCATCGTCCCCGATCGCGCCGGCTATGTCTCGGTAGGCTTCCAGGGATCGCTGAACGTCGACGCGTTCGGCTCCGCGGGGAATTTTAGTTTTGGCTTCGATAAGAACAGTGGCGTGAGCCTGGAATTTTCCAAGGCGTTTCCGTTGGGCGAGGGCGAGCCCACGCTAGGCGGCGCGCTCGGCGCGGCGATGTCCCGCTTCGCGATCCCGGCGGATTTATCGGATCTCGATTCCCTCGCGATCGGCGATGTCGCCACCGTCTCGGGCCAGGGCAGCCTCACGGTATCCGGCGGAGTGCGAATTTCGATGGCTCCCAATCCCCTTGCGTCCGTGGATCTGCCATTGGGCGCGGGCGCGATCTCAGTGAATCCGGGCGCCGTCGCCGGTCTCAACGCTCATTTCACGATCTCCGGGAATTATCAGGTGCGCACGCGCCGCAAGGATGCCGACACCATCGAGCTGAGTTTCTTCCGTGAACGCGGGACCACTTTGACTGCCGATTTCTCCGCCTCCGCCGGCGTTACGGCAAGCCACAGCAGTGCGCCCATCGATCTTGTCGCTCTCCTTCTTAATGCCATTAGCAAAGATCCCATGGGCGATTCCAAGTTGCTCGCCGATTTAAAGCCTGACGAGATCGGTACGCTGGCCGGAGCAATCAAAGGCGGCCTCGATCGCAGCCTCCACGCATCGCTTGACGCGACGCTCTCCAATATGACGGACGACCAGGCTGCGTTTCAGTACGAGATCCAGTCCGCAAAATTAAGCGCCGAGGCGAGCGCCGCCGTTCGCAAGGCGCTGAATGGCGATCTCAGTTTACTCACCGCCATGGAGGATCGAATGAAAACCGGCGGCGATCTGGCGCCGGGCGTGAAGATGCTGAACAGCGTCCTCACGGAAACGCGGCAGCGCGGCGCCACTTTAAAAATCAACCTGCTGGGAATTGTGAACTTCCTTTCGGTGTCGGAACTGATCCGCAACAGCGAGGTCGTCGCGGACGACGTCACCGGAGACGTAACCATCAAAGAAACCGTCACGGGAAATCGTATAAACGCAATTACCGATCCGCTGGCGCGGCAAGAGGCGCTACGCAAGGTCATGTTCGACTCGGTGCTGGCAACCACCAGCTACCGTGCGGGAAGAGCCATTGCGCTGCCGGAATTAAGTTGCAGCCAGGTGCATTTCGCTCTCAATCGGAACACGAATCGTCAGATCGCAGCCGATTATCTGCGCTGGTTCATCGCGTTGGACCTCCTCACCGAGGACGAGAAAGCTGCGATTCTTGCCAAATTCGTGGAGGGAGGACCATCCACCTGCGTGTTGCGAACGTCGTTCGGAGATGCGGATTGCGACGCGATGTTCTTCGATGCGAATGGCGCTCTGCGTCGGAAGCCCCACTACCTTGAAATCGGCCGTCAAGCCATGCGCGCGGTGCTCGATCCCGATCAGCCAATCGACCGGCTCCGCTTACAGATTCTTCAGGATGCCATTTGGCCTCAGGCGGTCGCCATTGGCGCGAATGTGAACCTCGGGCCGCTGGTGGGCCTCCGCACGGACGACATCCGCGTGATGAATCTGATTGGCGACGTGAAGGTGATTTCGGATTGGGCGGAAGCCATGATTCAGGCGGGCGTCCTCATCCAGGACATGCGAAGTTTTGTAGGCGCTTCCGATCCCACGGCGCTGATCCAAAACAGCGATTTTAAAAAGAAACGCGACGCGCTGCAAAAGAAGCTGTCGGCCATGATAAAAGCGAGCACGACACGCTTCGCGGAGCCCTGGGGCATGGTGTCGCTTTTCCAGGCGGGAGGCTCACCGCAGAGCGCGCACGCAAAGGCCGTTACACAAAGGCTCACTCTGGAGCGGGGCTCGCGATCGGCGCTTGCCGCCGGGAAGGGCTAAGCGGCCCTTTCAAGTCGTGCCATGAACCCACTCGAAATTGATATTGTCGAGTCGACGCGCCACCACATACCCACTGTCGATAAGTAGCGCGCGCAGCTGCTCGATACTGGTTCCCATATTTGCGAGCTGCTCCGCATCCATTTCCACCAGCAGCACGGGATGCAGCTTCGTCAGAGTCTCCCGCATTCCCTTTAGGACCTGCACTTCCGCGCCTTCGACATCGATCTTGACAAGATCCACACGCCGGAGGCCCAGTTCCCTGACGATTGCATCTAGGGGTCGTCCCCGGACGGTCGTAGTCACTACCGAATGGCCGGGGGCACGTATCGCGTTCGCTTCCGAGAGCGAGGACATACCGCTGTTCGAGAAGCTCGATTCGAAGAATTGCAGCATCGTCTCCCGATCGGTGTTCGCGACCTCCTCCACCACCACGTTCGAAGCGTTGCTCAGTTGGAGATTCTTGTACAACCTCCGCAGGGTGGAGGGGTTGGGCTCCACCGCTACAACCTTGCCGCCCGGACCGACGGCTTTCGAAGCCAGGATGCTGTAATAGCCGATATGCGCTCCCACATCGATCATCACGGCGTCTTTTTTGAGAATCTCAGTCGCAGCTTGCGTGACGGGCGGCTCCCACGAACCCGTCTCCAGGATCGATCTGGCGACCAAGTCTCGCGCGTCCAGCTCGAAAATCGCGCCCGGCCAGACTTCGGCTTGGACAGGCTTCGCGATACCGGTTGAGTAGAGCAGAGCAACAACTCGGTCCGGTGCATAGTGGCCTTTATTGAGAGGCCAATATTTTTCCCATTCGCTCCCGGCGCGAAGGACCGCCCGCATCGTGCCGGCGGGATTCAGGGCGTTGGTTATGAGGAACGTGGATCCGAGAACAACTAACCCCGCCAGTGCGCCTATGGTAAGCCTGGCAAGTCTCCCGCGGCTATGCTTGGCGCCATCGTTTTTGGCAGGCGATCTGAACATGCCGCCACCCCTTTATGGAACGCTAACACGATCTGGCGGGGGGCGTCATGCGCCGATTGGCGGGCGAAAAATAGTAAGGCGCCCAGGCGCTCCGGCGGGCCGTCAAGACAGCCCGCCTGGATACTGTCGCCTGTTTGCTTTTTCCGGGCGCGACGCAGCTATTCGCCCGGCGTCATGAGGTGCGCGGTGGTCGTCCCAGCATTCATGATCCACACGCCACCCTGCTTGCCGTTATCGGGCAGACCCATCGACGCCGAGGTTGCGCCTGGCACGGCGATGGTCATGTGGTAGCGGGGATTGGCGGGATCGCCCATGGCGTGATACCAGACCGAACCGAATTCGGGCTTCACGCGGCTGCCGTCTTTTTCGGCCTTGTCGAGCGCAGCCTGTTTCCCGGCCCCCATCGCTTCGAACTTCAAGTTCTGGGCGGCGCGCGGGAGATTGCCCTTCATTGTGCATTCGACTTTGAATGCAGGCTCGCCCGGCAGGCCGGACTCGTCGTAACAGACCAGTGCGTTCTTGCCCTCGCGGAGGGTGTCGTAAGTGTAATCGGACTTCCACTTGATCACGGTGGCGTCCTTTTTCAGGTTGCCCGGCGCGGCCATAAGAGCCTTGTCGATGGCGGATGTGTCTTGAGCAAACGCGCCCACGAAGACAGCCAATACAGGAACCACGATGGATACAATGCGCTTCATGCTGTACTCCTCCCAAGTCATGAGTCTGAGTGATCGCCTTCGGGCGACTGAAACAGTATACCGCGTCAGGCTCCGCGCAAACCCGTAATCCGTCCGTAAGCTTGCCCCCGCCCTCACGGGCCGGGCTGAAAGTGGGCACGACGGTGTTCCAGCGTTCGCACCCAGCCCCGGGCCGTAAGGCCGGGGACAAGCGCCGGTTGAATACCTATCGGCGGATTACGGGCAAACGCATCCATCCCCGCTTGACATCCAGAGCCGGGGAATGATACAGGTATTGACTGACCTCGGCTACAAGGGACCAAATGCGAAAAATATTACGTCTTTCTATACTCGGACTTCTCGGTCTAATCGTTCCGCTCGTCGCCCAGGAAGGGCATCCGCTGACGGGCACCTGGCATGGCGATTGGGCTTCCTCGCCCTCGCAGCGCACCCGCTTGGTCCTTTACATGAAGTGGGATTCCAAGAACGTCACCGGCATGATCAACCCGGGTCCCAAGGCGATCCCCCTGTCCTCCGTTACCTTGGATTCCAGCAAGTGGACGGTTCATATTGAAGCCGACGGAAAGGACCAGGCCGGAAATCCCGTCCATATCGTGGCGGACGGAAAGCTCGATAACATCGGATCTTACAATCGGACCATCACCGGCGCCTGGAGCCAAGGCACGGCCAAGGGCGACTTCAAGGTCACCAGAGATTAAACTTCCGGTCTGAAACCTCCGGCTCGCATTCCGCGCCCCCCGTCTATCTCTACTGCGGGCTGTTTCGGCGCCGGCGCTAAAAGGATGCGATCCTGAAGAAAAGGCCCCCGTAGACATCATGGATCTCGATCAGCTTCATACTTTTCTCGAGATCGTGCGCCTGAAGAGCTTCTCCAAGGCCGCCCAATCCTGCTTCCGGACGCAGCCCGCCGTCAGCGCCCAGGTGCGCCAGTTGGAGCAAGATCTCAACGCGCCGCTGTTTGAGCGGCTGGGCACCAAAATCGCGTTGACCCCGGCGGGCCGCATCTTCGCCGACTATGCCGAGCAGATCCTCGAATTGAGGCGCCGGGCGCAAAACACCATCAATGAACTGGAGCGAGTGCCGCGCGGCGAGCTGCTGATCGCGGCGAACGAGGCTACCTGCATCTACGTGCTGCCTCGCGTTTTCTCGGAATTCAAAAAGCTCTTTCCCAACGTGCAAGTGCTGGTGGACCGGTCGTATGGCTCGCGCGTCGTTGAGGCCGTGGTCGATAACCAAGCGGACTTTGGCATCACACAGTTGCCGGTGAAAGAGAAGCGGCTCCAGGTGAATAAGATCCACTCCGATGAGATCAAGGTGATCGTGCCCAGCGGCCATCCGTTTGCCAACCGGACCCAGGTGCTTCCCTCGGATCTGATCGGCCAGCCGTTATTGCTGCCGAAAACCGGAACCACCCGCAGCCGTTTGAACGCTTGGACGGAGCTGGTGGAGGACGAACTCAGCGTCTCGATGGAATTGGACTCCACGGAGATGATGAAACGCTTTGTGCTGGCGGGGCTCGGAATCAGCTTTGTCGCGGCCACGCACTGCCGGGAGGAAGTCGCGTCCGGACGGTTGGCCGCCATTTCGCTCGGCCCCGACCCCATGGTGCGGACGCTTGGATTAATCTATAGGAAGGACAAGGCTCTCTCGAAGGCCGCGTTGGGATTCATCGAGGTCGCGCTCGATAACGCCATGGGCGGACGCATCGCCATGAGACCCACCGCGTCTGGAGACCGGGCCGTGAAGAGCATTCCGGTAGAGGGATAACGGATGCATCGCGTGACGGTAAAGACATCCACGATTTTCATCTCGAAGGGCGCGAAAACGCGAGTATATTTCTCGGTGCAAGACGTTCCGGCGCGTCTGCGCAAGGAACTGGAAGATTCGACCAACGGGTTCAATTCGGCGACGATTTTGATAGCGGACCGCCGCGGCCGGCAAGAGATCCTGCGGGCGCTAAATGGCTTGCCATCGGGACTGCGATCGCGGCTCGCGTCGTCGCTCGCGCCGGCTGCCGATGATTCGCCGGGGCGGAGATACGCTCTGCTGGATTTCTTCCGCCGCAATTGGGCGGAAATCGTGCTTCCCGGAGCTGTGGGATTGGTAGTCTGGCTGGCGTTTCACTTCCGCTAGATAGCCGGGAGTGGACTAGTACTTTAAATGTAGCGAACGATGTCGGCTACGCATCAAAACTCTAGGGTATGATGTCGCCAACGATCCAGATTCGGCTATGGAGCTGCGGCGCGGTGTGTTTCCTGGCTGCCGGGTTGCATGCGGCGAAGCTGCCGGGGGTCGAGAGAGCGCTCGATTTATATCAGCGGACTGAGTATAAGGAATCGGTGAATCTATTGCTCGCGATTCCTAAGCGGGACGCCGACGCGATGCGGCTCATGGGGCAGAACTACTTCATGCTGGGAGACTACAAGAAAGCCACCGATGCGCTCGAGAAAGCCGCGCAAATCGGTCCCGCCGATTCGCAGCTCTACGTCTGGTTGGGACGCTCCTACGGCAGGCGGGCCGAGACGGCGGGGCCGTTCAAGGCTCCGGGCTATGCATCTCGCGCGCGCAAAATGTTCGAAAAAGCAGTCGATATGGACGTTCGCAATCGCGAAGCGACCGGCGATTTACTGGATTACTATCTCGGCGCGCCAGGTTTTCTGGGCGGCGGCTTGAATAAAGCGGAAGATCTGGCTAATCGGGTAGCGGCGATTGATCCTTCCGAAGGCCATTACATGCTCGCACTGGTGGAAGACAAACGCAAGCACTACGACAGCGCGGAGCAACATCTTCGCTCGGCTTTGGAGCTGGCGCCCAGACAGGTGAACCGCGTGACGGATCTCGCCAAATATCTCGCCAAGCGCGGCCGGACCGGCGAGAGCGACAAATTATTCGTCGAGGCGGCGCAGATCGCGCCTCAAAACCCCGAGGTGATGTATTATCGGGCGGAGACGTACATCGATGGCCATCGCAATCTGGACGACGCCCGTCAACTGCTCGAGCAATATCTGAATCTGCCGCTGACTCCGGAAGATCCTCCGCGCGAATCCGCAAAGGCTCTGCTCGCGAAGACTCGTCCTTGACTCCGTCGACTCATGTTCCATACTGAGGCCCTGCGGGCGAGCGTGGCGGCGGTTCGCGCAAACAAATTCCGCGCGTTTCTGACGGCCCTTGGCCTGGTGATCGGCAACGCTTCGGTCATTCTCGTAGTGACCATCTCGCTCACCAGCCGCGATTACATTCTGGATCAGATCCAGCGCGTGGGTTCGAATCTGATCTATGCGCAATTCGACGGCGGCAACAATCCCGCCATGTCCGCTGCCAACGCCGACTACATCAAAATGACCGACGTGGACGCGGTGCGGAATCAGCTCGGCTCCCGAATCGTCGCCGCCACCGGCGTGATGAATAATTTCGACCGCATGCGAATCGAGCGCCGGGAGGAAGACGTGTCCATCATCGGCGCCGACGAATACTATCCGGCTGTGCGCAATCTGGCGTTGCTCGCCGGCAGATTCGTGGACGCGAGCGACGTGGAGCAGCATCATCGCGTCGCCCTGTTGATGGAGCGAATGGCGAAGCGGCTCTTTGGCGGACAGGAGCAGTCGGTGGGCCAGGTGATCAAACTGCACGATCTGCAATTTACCGTCATTGGGACGTTCAAGGAAAAGACGTCGAGTATGGGGCTCTCGGAGCTTTCCGGCGATAACGTGCTGATTCCGATTACGGTGCTGCGCACCTTCGCGCCTCTGGAGCGCATCGATCCGCTGTACGTACAGGCGCGGTCGGCGGCGGATGTCGAGCCGTTGACCAATCTGGTGAAATCGATTCTGGAAAGCCGTCATCGCCAGGGAGCGCGCTACAAGGTCGATAATCTGGCGGCCATCCTGGATACCGCCAAGAGCATTGCGCGCGTGCTTACGGGCGTTCTGATCGCGGTTTCGGCGATCGCGCTGATCATTTCCGGCATCGGCATCATGAACATTATGCTGGTGACGGTGACGGAGCGAACGCGGGAAATCGGCCTGCGAATGGCGGTCGGCGCGGCGCGCCGCGATGTGCTGGAGCAGTTCCTGGTGGAGGCCGTGCTCATCAGCGTGGTCGGCGGACTGGCGGGCATCGTTATCGGAGTTGCGATTCCGCTCAGTGTCCAGTACTTCACCGACGAGGTGCGGATTCCAATTTCGCCCTATTCGATTCTGATCGCATTCACGGTTTCGCTGGTGGTTGGTCTGCTGTTCGGGATCTTGCCCGCCAATCGCGCCGCGCGCCTGAACCCGACCGAAGCGCTGCGGTATGAATAGCGCGAGTGGAGCAGGCCATCGTTTTTTGTGGCCGGCCGCCGTCTTTACTCTGTGCTCGCTCGGGCTATCCGCACAAACCCGCCCGGCCTTCGAGGCCGCGTCGGTCAGGCCAAGCAAGTCCGACGCTCCGGCCAGCTCGCTATTCCCGTTGGGCCCCGGCGACGCCTATACCCCCGGCAGCCTTTTTTCCGCCGTGAATCAGCCCTTGATCGCGTACCTGCGCTTCGCCTACAAGCTCGGCCAGGGAGATCTGCTCGATCTTCCGGCCTGGGTCTACAGCGATCGTTTCGATATCGAAGCGCGCGCCGAAGGAAATCCCACCAAAGACCAAATGCGGCTGATGATGAGATCGCTTCTGGTCAGCCGCTTCAAGGTGGCGGCGCACACCGAGAGCCGCCCGCGCCCGGTATTCGATCTCGTGCTGGCGACGAGGGGAAAAACGGGGCCGTCGCTCCAACCGCATGGGCCCGATGAGACGTGTTCCGCCACGCCATCCGTTCCCCAGTTGCCGCAAATTCCGTGCGGTAGTCTCGGCCAGATCGCCGCAAGCGCGCCCGGGCGCGGCCGGTTGGGCGGACGCGCCGTAATCATCAGCCGAATCGCCGGCATTCTGACGAATCCATTCACCGGAGTGGACCGCCCTGTGGAAGACCGCACCGGCCTTACGGGGACCTTCGATTTTAATTTCGAGTGGTCGCTCACGCGCGATAGCGCCGCGCCGCCCGATCCCCGCCAGAGTCCTTCCCTGCCCGAGGATACTGGCCCTGGCTTCCTGGAAGCTCTGCGCGAGCAACTCGGGCTAAAGCTGGTCTCGTCGAAAGCGCCCGTGGACGTTCTTGTCATCGATCGCGTCGAGCGGCCGGGTGAGAACTGAGCGCATGCAGCTAGTGACTGGAACCCAGTTCCTTCACAATACCGCTGACAAACCCTTTCGCATCGCCGAAAAGCATCAGTGTCTTGTCCATGTAATACAACTCGTTGTCGATTCCGGCGAAGCCTGGGCTCATTCCGCGCTTGATTACCATCACGGTTCGCGCCTTGTCCGCATCGAGGATCGGCATGCCGGCGATGGGGCTATCCTTATCGCTGCGGGCCAGGGGGTTGACCACGTCGTTCGCTCCCACCACCAGCGCGACGTCGGTC
>DATBIA010000053.1:0-4504 GCA_036557165.1 Bryobacteraceae bacterium | reverse complement strand
CAGTTTGTCGTACGGGATATCGGCCTCGGCCAGCAGCACGTTCATGTGACCCGGCATTCTGCCCGCCACAGGGTGAATCGCGAACTTTACGTTCACGCCGCGGCGCGAAAGCAGGTCGTACATTTCGCGGATCTTGTGCTGTGCCTGCGCCACAGCCATTCCGTAGCCCGGAATGATGATGACGCTGGAGGATGACTCCAGAATCGCCGCCGCCTCTTCCGGTGTCGCCGAATGCACTGGCCGTTGCGCCGCTTGCTGCGCTGTGCTGGTCTGAACTTGTCCGAACGCGCCGAACAGCACGTTCATGAACGACCGGTTCGCCTTGCACATGATGATCGAAAAGCAGCAAACCGGTGGTTCCGTTCAGCGCTGCGGCGACGATCAGCCAGGCGGTTATCGACAACGGGCGCCGAGCAATGCGCAATCCGAGGCGCGAAACCTGCAGGAAGTGGGGATGTCCCCGCGAATTTTGATTACTTCTGTAACATATTAACACACAAGGATTAATCGATGAGGACCAATTTGTCTTAGTTCTGTCAATAGCGCTGCGTGTGTTTTTTTTAGAGTTTCTAATCACTTGGAATAAAGAGGATCCCGCGCCCACCTTTCGGAGTTATACTATTCGAACGATGCTGGGCACCACGAGTCTTCAGGTAAGTTGCAGCTTGGCAAGGACGTGATCCATGAGTTGGCGCCTCTCACAACGGTTCGGAAACGGTTGCGTCGGACGCACTAAAGAGACGGTAATTACCTTCCTGGCTGTGGCTTTTGCAATAGTCACCGGACTCGGCGTTGTCAAGAACCTCGGGTCAAGCGTCTGGGATCCGGGGAGTTCTTCGACGGAACAGAGCGGGGTCGGAAGGCGGTTGGCCGTCGGCTTTGACTTCTCGGCAACCCCGGAGACCGCCGTGGTCGCGCTGGAACAGGGCTGTGGCCCTTGTATCGCGAGCATGCCATTCTACCGCCGCCTCAGCGCGGAATTGGCAAAGAAGGGTCTTCCTCTCCTAGCGCTCTTCCCCCGGAATGCGGAACAGGGTGATTTTTATCTTCAATCCAACGGCGTAGGTTTCGCCGCCGTTCGCCAAGCGGTATTCGGCAACGCCGGGATAGAGGGGACCCCCACGCTCATGATCGTGGATCGTCGCGGAGTTATACGGCGCGTTTGGCTTGGCCTACTAACACGCCGGCAGGAGCGGGAAGTCCTAAACAGTTTTGCAAAAATGTAGCACGAAAGGAGCTCCGATAATGGACGCACGCGGAATTGGCGACTTGGCTTTTGACGCGATTGGATGGCTAAGATTGCGGGGTGGCTTAATAAGGGTCTCCTCACTGCTGGCTGGCGCCTTCGGCTCAGCAGGCTACCTTTTTCCAACTGCGCCATCTACGAAAACAACTACTTGTACAGGCAAACCTTAATGTGCACATTGTTTACTCAGGAATGCAGCGGAGACTACTGCCGGTGGGACGAATGTTACGGCGTATTCGGAAGCGGCGGGTATGCTATTTACTGTGTAAATCCCACTTATTGCAGCTCATACGCGGTGAACGGCTGCTACAACTTCGAGTAGAGCGCTCGGCGCGCGGGAAGCAGGGTCCGCGTCGGAGCCATGGCTGGGAAGGAGGACACAGCATGAGATTCGTTCGGGTCAGCGCGATATTTTTTACTGTCGCCGCCGTATCTTTGTGGTTCGGGTGGCGAGTGCGCAGCGCGGTGCATGCCCAGCACGCCCGTGTCCCGTTTATGATCGAGTACCAGGTCTTCCAATTCGACGGAAACGGTGCACGACACTTAACGTCATTGGAGACGCTGGCCGTTCGGGAGGACGGCTCACGGGCGACCGTATCCCAGCGGATGGGAGGTACGGGGTCGGCGTATCCGGGCATCAGGGAGGTGATGCTCCCTTCGGCGGGCGTTGTTTTCGCAATTGATCCTGCCGCCAGGATTAAACTGACCCGTCAAATGAATCAAGCTAACGCTAAGGGCTTTGTCGCGCCGGTTAGCACGGACTGCGCCACCGCCAACGCCGCTCCCGGCGCGCAGGTGACGTGCGGCGCCAACGTCGGTGCCTTTTGGGGACAGCGCGCGCAACCGGTTCATGTGGCCGTGCAGATGGGAACCAAGTCCGTAGTCAGGGACATGCTCGTTTGCCCCGACCTGGACTGGCTGCCCCTCCAGATAACAACCTACGCCGATGGGAAAATGATGGAGCAGCGAAGCGTCTCGATGCTCAGGACGGGCGACCCCGATCCGCAGTTATTCGTCGTCCCATCGGACTATGCCTCCGCTTCACTTCCCTCGGACTTCATGGCTGCGGGCGCCAAGGCCAGGGGGAGTCAGCCCTCGGCGCCGAATCCGAATCTTGATCGGGCGTTCCAGTCCCACAAGTAGCGTCAGCCCCTGGAGATCGGCGGACCTCGGTCGGTGAGAATACACTTCATTTCCGGACTCCCTCGCTCCGGGTCCACGCTGTTAACCGCCATCCTACGGCAGAATCCCGTTTTTCACGCGTCGATCAAAAGTCCGCTACAGGACATGTTCAGATCGGTGCTGGTGGCCATGAGCTTCAGCGAGGGTGGCGCCTTTATCCCAAATGACCGGCGCCAAAGAGTCCTCCGAGCGCTGGTGGAAAGCTATTACGCCGACTTGGCCACTCACTCGTTGTGCTTCGATACCAATCGTGCGTGGTGCGGCTTGCTTCCGAGCCTGGTCACGCTGTTCTCCGGCGCGCGGCTGATATGCTGCGTCAGAAGCATCGCGTGGGTTCTCGACAGCCTCGAACGGCTCGTCCAACGCAACGCCTTTCACGTCTCAAAGCTCTTCGGCCCGGACGGTTGGTACAACGTGTACACGCGGGTAGAAGCGGTGATGATGAAAAATGGCTTGGTCGGCTCTGCCTTGGCTGGCCTTCGGCAGGCGTGGTACAGCGAAGAGGCAGGCCGGATCGTCGCGATCCGCTACGAATCGCTCGTAGAAAGCCCCGCTTCCGTTGTCGGCCGTCTTTACGAATGTCTTGGCGAGGAGCCCTATCCGCATGACTTCGAGCACGTCGAGTACGAGTGCCCGGAATTCGACGCCCAGGTGGGCCTACCCGGCCTCCACACCGTCCTACCGCGTGTCCAGGCCGTGAGGCGTAAAAAGATTCTGCCGCCCGATCTCTTCGCCCGTCATGAACATAGCTTCTGGGAGGAGCCGGGGCAAAACCCGCGTGCGGTTACGATACTTTAGTTCGCTGCCCTAAGCGAAGCTGGTTTGGTAGAGACAAGAAATGTTACTCGCCGAAACACCCATTGCCATGGTCCGGCGACTCACGGCATACGATGGGCCCGCGTTGTGGCATCTAAGGAACGAAGCCCTGGAACGAGATCCAGAGGCGTTCGAGCTATCGGTGGACGAGCATTGGAGAACAACTGTTTCGAGCCTATCCGAGGGGCTACGCCGGTCGAGCGACTGGGATTTTTTCCTGGGAGCCTTCAGCGGGATCGGCTTGATGGGATGTGTTGCTCTCTCTCGCAACAGGCTGGAAAGAACTAGGCACAGGGCTGTGGTCAAGGGACTATACGTGACCGGGTCAATGCGCCGCAGGGGAGTCGGCCAGGAGCTTTTGGTGAACCTCCTGAAGGAGGCCGAGGTCCTACCTGGTCTCGGACAGCTATCGGCCAACGTCCCCGCCACTCAGACTGCGGCGATAAGGCTCCTGACTTTGCTTGGATTCGAACAATCCGGACGCGAGCCCGATGCTCGTCGCCTTGAAGAGCGCTCGCTGGACGCAGTACACCTGATCCTGCAACTGTCGCCTGCGAGGCTGGCGTCAGCGCCAAGCGGACCACCGGCGTGACCAAGCCCGCCACAAGCCCGTTCGAGTGCAGGCGACCATCGCCGGCGATTTTTTCGACAGTGAATCCGACCGCGGATCGTGTACATGCGATTCGCCTGCGAGACTTATTCGCCTTTCGGGCCCGGGACGCGTTTACCGTCAGTCCGCCTTGCCGATTGCTCCGTGCGGATCACTTAAGGAGTCCTGCGTGCCTCTTGAAAGCTCATGCCCGGCGTGGGCGGAGGAGATCCCGAACCCAGGTGTACATTCCGGTCGAGGCCCGTTGCATCTACCATCTGAAGCCGACCGAAGGACTTCATAATCGGAAACAGAGAGGCCGCTTTGCCGGTCCCAAAGACACGATCATCGCCGACGACTTGAAAAAATCCGGCCGAAAATTGACAGTCGGGACACTGAAGCTCAATTTGGATTAGTGGCTGGAACCCAACTCCTTCACAATGCCGCTGACAAACCCTTTCGCGTCGCCGAAAAGCATCAGTGTCTTGTCCATGTAATACAACTCGTTGTCGATTCCGGCGAAGCCAGGACTCATTCCGCGCTTGATTACCATCACGGTTCGCGCCTTGTCCGCATCGAGGATCGGCATGCCGGCGATGGGGCTATCCTTATCGCTGCGGGCCAGGGGGTTGACCACGTCGTTCGCTCCCACCACCAGCGCGACGTCGGTC
>DATBIA010000052.1:0-2686 GCA_036557165.1 Bryobacteraceae bacterium | reverse complement strand
GCGGCGGATTTCCTCCGTGATCCGGTCGGCCCGCTCCTCGATCCGGCGGGATGTTTCCGGATCAACCGGGGTGCCGTCGATAATCCGCTTCATCACGGCGTCCAGGTCTGCCAGGACTTGCAGGTCAATGCCCGCAGGTTCAGTTTCGGCGGTACTCATACCCGTATTGTCCTCGAAACGGGGAGTCTGTCAAGGACACTGAGCGCAAGGTAGAATTACGGCCGGACAATCCGTGAGTAAGAGGCACCACCGTGGAGCTAAAATGAGGAGATGTCCCCATGGTGGCTGACCGGCCGGATGGACGAGTTCACCGCGCTGCCCGGTAGGGCGAGCTACCCGAGCCGCCGGTTCGGCCGATGCTTGTGAAACGGGAGGCTTCCCATGACATCTGATCCCGCTCCGCGATCCGCCACTTCTCACCAGCTCGGGGTGTTGGCGATGCGATTCCGCCGGACACGCGATGAGGCGGCTCGCCGCGCCATCGCCGCTGAGTACGCCCGAGAGGTCCAGCACTTGATCGAAACGGGGCACTGGGCCGAGGCGCCTGCCTTCGAGGATCAGTTGCCTGATGAGTGGATGCCCGGGGCATTCTTCGCGTATTGGTGCCCGAAGTCGCCGCCCTGACCTGCTGCGACAAAGTAGTAAAGGCCCCCAAATAGGAGCGCCGTCGAACTTGATCGTTATTCAGCTTGGCGAATGAACCTATGCCGAAATTTGCGACCATCTCCCCGACAAGTGTCACGGGTCAAAAACAAGCTGCGTGGGAGCGCTTTCGCGACGGCCATTACGTAGCCATCGGTTGGCTCAACGACATCGATGTCACGGGCAAGTCCGTTGAGGAGATTAAGGAGCTGATACGGCAAGCAGGATGCGAGCCTTCCGACGAACGCGACGGACTCCGCTCGTTTCCGCGCTTTCTCGAACTTGAGGTTGGGGATTACGTGGCGGTGAAGAACGTCAGCGACGGGTTCTTTGGGCTGGGCATCATCGACTCCGTGTACAAGTTCGACCCAGAAAAACACGACACGGGTGGGAAGGACTTTTTCTATCCTCACTACCGTGAGGTCAAGTGGATCATAAAGGAGTATATGCCCCGGAAGTCTTTGATAAGGAAGGGCGAAAAAGCTTGGCAGCCGTACGGCACCGTTGGGCAAGTCTATCCCGAGTTGCCTCCGTACATTGTCCGCGTTCTTAAGAAAGCCGGCTTTGCTGTAGACTCGAAAAAGGCAGGTTCCGCTGGATCCCCTGAAGATTCACTAATCGAGGACATAAATGATATCCAAAACAGCAATCGCGATTCAACGACAAAGGAAGCGCTGGTTAAGGCCCGTAAGGGGCAGGGGGTTTTTCGTACTCAAGTGCTTCAGCGCTGGGGGAATGCTTGCGCAGTTACGGGCTCGCTGACACTCGACGCGATCAGGGCATCGCACATAAAGCCTTGGAAGCAGTCTTCCGATGCGGAGCGCCTCGATCCCGCTAATGGCCTGCCGCTGGTCGCAAGTTTGGACGCGCTGTTTGATCGCGGCCTGATCTCGTTTGAAGGATCAGGCAAGATGATCGTTTCTGGTCGGTTGAGCAAGCAAGAGCGGCGAATCTTCGGGATCACGGGGCGGGCTCTGATGCAAAAGCCGGCACCGGAAACGGCGAAGTATCTGAAATACCATCGTCAGTATCGGTTCCAGAAGTAACCCACGCGGCTGCCGGATGAGAGGTGCGCCTGAAAAGCATGAGCGAGCCGCGCGCTGGTGGAGCACTTTTTTCGACACGAGTTCGGCCGGCTCGTCGCCGAGCCGACCCGGTCGCTCGGCGTGCGTCGTCTCGCCCTCGTCGAGGACGTCTTTCAAGCCGCGCTCGTGCAGGCCCTAGAAACCTGGTCTCGGCGCGGCGTGCCGGAAGACCCGGCCGGTTGGCTTTACCGCACCGCCTGCAACCTGGCAATCGACGCGCTGCGGCGGGAGCGAACCCACGCCCAGGCATTGCCGCGCCTGGCCGAAGACGCCGAGCGGGAATTGTCGCCGCTCGAAGCGCATTTCGCCGACGAGATCGGCGACGAACCGCTTCGCCTGCTCTTCGTCTGTTGCCTTG
This sequence comes from Bryobacteraceae bacterium, assembly GCA_036557165.1. Classification (GTDB taxonomy): domain Bacteria; phylum Acidobacteriota; class Terriglobia; order Bryobacterales; family Bryobacteraceae; genus Palsa-187. The sequence goes on along the minus strand of DATBIA010000052.1, from coordinate 601 downwards.
AAGGACACGCCAAATCTCCTTCACCTACCTAGCACGCTGCCTGGCGTCGAACCCACTTCAAGGGCTCCTGCCTCATCAAAGTCGCCAAGGCGAGTATGTCCCCTAGCGGCGGCTTGGCCTCCCCGATCTGCGCTGCGGCCGCCGTCAATCTCCCTCCGTCCGTCCGGTGAACGGGCAGACCACGGCGCGGTAGGATTACGTCCCAATATCCTCGTTCCACAGCGACGGGTTCTCGCGAATGAAATTCCTCATTAGCTCGATGCAGCGTGGCTCCTGGAGTACCTCGACGAGGACGCCGCGGCTGCGCAGCAGCTCTTCTTCCCCCAGGAATGTCACGTTCTCACCGATAATCACGCGCGGAATCCGGTAAAGAAGGATTGCTCCCGTACACATGGAGCAGGGCGACAGCGTGGTGTAAAGAACGCTCGCGCTGTACACTGACGCCGGCAACCGGCCCGCCTTCTCGAGCGCATCCATTTCGCCGTGCAAGATGGCGCTGCCGCGCTGCACGCGGCGGTTGTGACCACGGCCGATGACCTGGCCCTTGTGTACCAGGACCGAACCGATCGGAATGCCGCCTTCGGCCAGGCCTGCTTCCGCC
>DATBIA010000051.1:0-73848 GCA_036557165.1 Bryobacteraceae bacterium | reverse complement strand
CGGCGTGATCAACGTTTCCTCGGTGGCCGCGTATGGATCTACGCCCGGCAGCGTGGGCTACGGCTCGACCAAAACTTGGATGAACGCGTTCACCACCGGTCTAGCGATGGAGCTCGCCGCGCGGAATTCCCCCGTCCGCGTCGAGGCGCTCTGTCCGGGCTTTACACTTTCGGAATTCCACGACGCCATCGGGATGGACCGCTCGCAAATCCCCAAGTCGCTATGGTTGACTCCGGATTACGTGGTTGAAGAATCCTTGCGCGCCTGGGATCGAGGCCGGCTCATCGCAATCCCGAACTGGCGTTACAAAGCCATGGCGACGTTTATGAAGCTCATGCCGGAGCCGCTCATGCGCCGCATGGCGATCGCGGGGGCGCGGCGCTACCGCCGAAGCAAATAGGCCTACTGGCCCGACGGACTGATCGTACAAATTTAAGGTTGCTGCGCTCGCGGGTAGCCCGGCCGGCGCCGCTTACTTTCCGGTTAGCGTCTATCCGATTCGCTAGGCAGCCGACTCCCCGGACCGCGGGTCTGGCGAGCTTGCTCCAGAATTGTCAATCGAGTGCAAGGGCTTTGCGCGATCTCTTCACTGGCCCGTAATCCGTCGATAGGTATTCAACCGGCGCTTATCCCCGGCCTTACGGCCGGGGCTGGGTGCGAACGCTGGAACACCGTCGTGCCCACCTTCAGCCCCGCCCGTGAGGGCGGGGGCAAGCTTACGGACGGATTACGGACTGGCCGTTCAGATGCATGTCTCGCGGCGCATGATAGTATGTTTCGGTTCTCCAAGAAATCTTCGTAATCCCTCGGGGGCATGATGAAGAATCCAACAGTTCTCGCCTTATTCGGCGCCGTTGTCTTGCTGCAAGGCTGCGGGACCGGCCTTCGTCCCATTGCCAAGAACCGCGACGACCGGTATGAAGCCAAGGTCGATAACGACGCCACGGTGAAACTCCGTGGCGGCGACGAGGCAGTGAAGGGTATGAAGCTGCCGTGGGTGGATTGGGGCAATTACTACGGCGCCAGCGACGCCTCGCGCGGGATCGCCCCCGGCGAAGGCCCTCTGGCCCAGCCGTCCATTGGCGTAAACGGCGCGCTGCTTGACTTGGAAATCGAGCGCGTAGAACTGGTCAAATTCAATCTTTTCGATAATAACGGAACCTATGCCAACTATGTGATGAAAAACGATGGGCCGGCGCTCAAGTTTTGGCCGGAGATGCGGCTTCCCAAGGACAATCCCAACTACGACGCCGTGGGTGGGGATGGGCAGCAGGTGTGCAAAGGCGATTTGATTCGCAAGCGCACCATAACCGGCATCTGCAACGACATCTACAATCCGCTGATGGGTTCCTCAAATCAGCTTTTCGCGCGCAATGTGGAATTCGAGACGACGTTTCCCGAATTGAGCCAGAGCGCGCTTACGCGCAATCGGCACGGAGACCGCCTGAGTCTGCTCCAACCCGATCCGCAAGTCATCAGCCGCCGGCTCTTCACTCGCCATCAGGATCATCCGGAGCAGTGCGGCCAAGGCTTCGGAGCGGCCGCTCCGGCTCAATCCAACTGCGACTATCAAAAGGCGCCGTTCTTCAATGTGCTCGCGGCGTTCTGGATCCAGTGGATGACGCATGATTGGTTTTCCCACCTGGAGGAGGGCCACAACGACGCGCCATACGAAAGCGTGGGCTGCGAAACGGAGCGCGTGAATAACGTCGTGCGGCCGCTTACGCCGGAAGAAGTTCAACGCCTCGGCTGTCGCCCTGGCGACCGCGTCGATCGCGGATACGTGGCGCAATCCACGCCGCCCGGAACATTCACCAGCGGCGGCAAGCAATATCTGGAGCGCGCGCCCAAGACCATGCGCAACACCAATTCAGCCTGGTGGGACGCCTCTCAGATATACGGTTACGACGACGTCTCGGTGAAGCGGGTAAAGCGCGATCCAGCCGATCCGGCCAAGCTTCTGCTGGTTCCGTTACCGGGTAAAACAGCGGCCGCTGGCCTCTATCTTCCTGTCTTGAGCCCTTCGGATCCCAAGAATCCCGAGTGGGCCGGTCAGGAAGCCACCGCTTTCCCCGACAACTGGACCATAGGCCTCAGTTTCCTGACGAACGTCTTTGTGCGCGAGCACAACGCCTTCGTCGAGGAATTTCGCAAGCAGGCCGCCGGCAGTCCCGACGCCGATTCCGGGTTGCGGAATCCCTCCGCGCCCGGCCGGGTCATTCGATATCGCGATGTAACCAATGATGAGTTGTACGATGCGGCGCGGCTGGTGGTCTCGGCGGAGATCGCGAAGATTCACACCGTCGAATGGACGCCGCAATTGCTTTACGACGAGCCGCTCTACATCGGGATGAACGGCAACTGGAACGGACTTATCGGAGGAGGCGCTCCCGAGCTGACGAAGATCCTGCACGACATCGCCGGCAACTTCCGCAACTCCAAAGACCCGCGCCTCGCCAACGGAGCTTACTCGGTGTTTGAATCCGGCCCGGGCATCGTTGGGACCGGCAGCGACGCGCCCGGTTGGGATATCTCGGATCCCAAAAAAGTGAATGGCGGAGTGAATCACTTTGGATCGCCCTTCAACTTCCCCGAGGAGTTCGTCAGCGTCTACCGGCTGCATCCGCTGGTTCCGGATCTGATCGAATACCGCGACTTGAAAGGCGATCCGAATAAGATCGTCGCCAAGCTTCCCGTGGTGAACACATTCCAGGCCAAGGCTACGGACGCGATGCATTCCCGCGGGCTCGCCAATTGGGGTCTCAGCATGGGCCGTCAGCGCTTAGGACTTTTAACGCTGCGCAATTATCCGATGTTCCTGCAGAACCTCAAGCTCCCCCGCCTGGATAGCTCCACCCAGCAGATCGATGTGGCCGCGCTCGACTTGCTTCGCGATCGCGAGCACGGCGTTCCGCGTTTCAACGAATTCCGGCGGCAATATGGCCTGCGCCAGCTTACCAGCTTCGACGATTTCGTCGACCAGCGCACAACGCCCGGCTCTCCGGAACGCCTGGAGCAGGAAGACCGGGTGAAAACGATGCGTGAAATCTACGGCCAGCACGTCTGCGACAGCTCGAAACAAATCACCGACGCGCAGCGCGACCAGAATGGCTCGCCCATTAACGATTGCCTTGGCAAGCCCAATGGCACGCTCATAGACAACATTGAGGACGTGGACTTGGTGGTGGGATTCCTGGCGGAGCCGGTCCGGCCGCACGGTTTCGCAATTTCCGAAACGCAATTCGTGGTGTTCATTCTGAACGCCTCGCGCCGTCTGTTCAGCGATCGATTTCTAACATCCGGTTTCCGGCCCGAATTTTACACCACTCTTGGATTGAATTGGGTGAAAAATAACGGCCCGGGAGATCCGCAGATGGAAAAAGGGATGCCCAATGGCCATCAACAGCCGGTTTCTCCGTTTAAGCGCGTGCTGTTGAGGGCAATACCGGAATTGAAGGCGGAACTGGATCCCGTTGTGAATGCTTTCGATCCGTGGGCCCGCTCTCGGGGACAATATTACTGCCTGGATTGGACGCCCCGGCCGGGAGCCGAATCCGACGACGCTTTTCAACCAGGTTCTCCTAAAACCTGCCCACAATAAGCAGGCGAATAGCTATTTGCCCGGCGGACCGAATTCCCTGCGACAGTCCTCACTTCGCGGCGGCCAAACTTTTACACGAATTTTACAGCCCGGAAGTCACGCATCGCCCGGCCACTGTGTCTAATGTGGTCCGTAATCCGTCGATAGGTATTCAACCGGCGCTTGTCCCCGGCCTTACGGCCGGGGGCTGGGTGCGAACGCTGGAACACCGTCGTGCCCACTTTCAGCCCCGCCCGTGAGGGCGGGGGCAAGCTTACGGACGGAGTACGGGTGGTCGGAGTGTGGGCCAATTGGAATCTTGTAACGCTTTTGCGATCCGGGACTCTGTATGAGTATGGCTGTTCTGGATTGCCAGTTGTCGCCGACCGATTCCGATATCGTGGAGCGCGTCCGGGGCGGCGACATCTGCCTTTTCGAGTTGCTCATGCGTCGCTATAACCAGCGCTTGTTCCGCCTCATTCGCTCGGTGAACGGAGACGATTCGGAGGCAGAGGACATTTTGCAGGATACATGGGTCAACGCCTTCGAGCATCTGGGGCAGTTCGAGGGCAGAGCCAGTTTTGCGACCTGGCTGACGAAGATCGCGCTTCACGGGGCCATCCGTGGAGGGCAAAGGCGTAAACGATGGGTCGCCTTGGAAGATGGAGCGGGAGAGACGATGGCGAACGCGGAGCACCTAGGCCCGCATGAGGGCGATCCAGAAATTCAGGCGATCCGGGGAGAGGTAAACCATCTGCTCCAAGTGGCCGTGGACCGCCTCCCGGACGCCTACCGATCTGTATTCGTGCTGCGCGAAGTGGAGCAGATGAGCACGGCTGAAACCGCCGAGTGGCTGAATCTATCCGAAGAAGCTGTAAAGACTCGGCTCCACCGGTCGCGGTCCTTGTTGCGCAAAGATCTGCAAAACAGGCTCGGGCCGGCCATTTTGGAATGTTACAGCTTCCTTGGGCCGCGATGTGACCGCACTGTGGCGGCTGTGTTGAAGCGAATTTGTAGTAACGCTTCGCTGGGCGGGCTTGAGCGCGCGCGTCCCAGGCAAATCTCCACAACCGATATTCGTCGCGCATAATCCCCTTCGAGTGTTTACATTCTTTTTACATTCCTGACGGCAACGTTAACGATCGTTTTCGCTCTGTTCAGATGTGCGTTCGCTGATAGCGGCTGCATTGTAAGCGAGCTTTCGATTGCGTAACGGAGGTGAAATGAATGCGAAATGGTTTGTTGCGATTTAAGGGTGGTCTGGTGGCCGCCGCTATCGTGGTCTTCGGCGCTCTCACTCTGCAGGGAGTCCGTAGCGAATCCACCAACCGGGATCCCGCGGCGAACAACGCGGATCGACTTATCGCGCAGGGCCGGCGGATTTTTCGCTTCGACACTTTCGGAGATCAGACTTTTTGGGGCGACACAATCAAGCTACATCAGGCCATTGAAGGGGCCGCGCAGGGAGGCGTCGGTCCGGGCGTTAGTCCTAAGACCGCTTTGACGGTGGGGCTGAAGATCGATGTGGACGCCCTGCCCAGCAATCTGTTTCAGCAACTCCAACACGGAAAGGTCGATCTGACCGATCCCGCCGTGACGGTGGCGCTGCTGAAGTTGAATGCCGTGGTTGGGCTCACGGGAGTCTTCGACTCCTCCGGAACGCTGCAATCGCTGGGGATTCAGTGCGCGCTGTGTCACTCGACGGTCGACGATTCTAGCCCGGCTCTTTGTGCGGGACTCGTTCAGCCGAACCCGGGGACAGGGTGCGTGGGACATCGCTTGGACGGCTGGCCAAATCGCGATCTGAATGTCGGCGCGATTGTGGCGCTCGCGCCCGACTTGAGCGCGGTCGCCAATTTGCTCTCCACCACGCAGACGGGCGTGAGAAATGTTCTGAATACGTGGGGACCCGGAAAGTTCGACGCCGAACTTTTCCTCGACGGCAAGGCCTCGAATCCCCAACAAGTGACTGACGGCGCCGTTACTGGAACGAACGTTCCGGGCGCCTCATTGATTCCGCCCGCATTCGGATTGGGCGGCGTGAATCTTCATACCTGGATCGGTTGGGGTTCCGTCCCGCACTGGAATGCCTTCGTGGCGACGCTGGAAATGCATGGCGTCGGCCGATTCTGGGATCCACGGTTGAATGATGGCGGACAGTTTCCTATCGCCGCGGCTAACGGTTTCGGCGATCTGCGGCTTCCGAACGGACAGTATGTGGATCCAGACCACGATCTGGTTACGTCGAAACTCCAGGCTCTTCAGTTCTATCAGCTCGCTATCCCTTCGCCGCAACCGCCCGAGGGAAGCTTCGATCCGGGCGCCGCGGCCCGCGGGGATGCTCTATTCAGCGGCAAAGCCAAATGCAACAACTGTCACGTCGAGCCGCTTTGGACCGATCCTGGCTGGAATCTGCACACTCCGGCCGAAGTCTGCATTGATGGCTTCGAGGCGAACCGCGCCCCTGACAAACGTTACCGGACCTCGCCGATCGGTGACTTGTTTACGCACATGAAGGGCGGGTTTTATCACGATGGCCGTTTTCCGGCTTTGTCCGATGTTGTCAATCATTACGATAAGTGCCTTTCGCTGGGCCTGAGCGCCGGCGAAAAGAGCGATCTCATTCAATACCTTTTAAGCCTCACGTTCGGGCCACAGGATTCCGGCAAGCAATCCGGCAGGCCCTCCCCTGCATCCGGTGATCGTTAAGCGGCATCTAGCCGAATTTAAAGCGAACCAGAGAGTCGCGCGTGTAGTCTTGCCGGGCGACGGTCCGATTCGGCTACGCGATCTCGAATTTCGAATCGATTGGAGAAGGAGAACGGATATGATTTGTCTGCAGAACGTACCGCGGAATTTCGTGCGCGCCACAGGGCGCTTGCTGTCCCTCGCGTTGGCGGGCTGCGCGTGCATCGCGTTTGCCGCCGATAGCCCCGCTCCGCAATTAGCCCCCAACCAGACCATGGCGTTTGGCGCGCGGCAGTCGATCAAGTTTACTTACCTGCAAAATTTTGACTGCGTCGATCAGCCGTTATTAGACCTGGATTTCAATGGGAAAAAGGCGCAGTCCGATCCAAACGAAATGCAAACGCCGATTTGCCAGGTGGTCACTGAGCCTACTCAGGACCCGACCGGGGGAAACATCATGAACACTGCGCACCTTTATGTGCTCGTTCCGATGTTTTCCGTAGATCACGATACGAATCCTGCCGACGCCATGCCGTGCCCAAATGGCGGCAGACCGGCGGAGTTGTGCGGCGTCGCGCTGGGAAACAAATTAATATCATTGTTCGGCTTCATCCCGGAGGCGTGGAAGACGAAGGTGAATCCCGCTATCACGACGCAGTGCCCGGATCCGAATCATGCCGTCCCCGGCACCTGCACCATGCACGCGTCCTCGGTGGATTTGTCGGTCTTGTTGGCGAAACCCGGCGTTCGGCCCGCCGCTCCGGTATTTGTCCCGACGCCCAATCACAGCCACGTGGTCGACGATAACTTCGTGGTGACGGCGCCGATCTGGTGGGAAGTGAGGCCTATCCTGGTCATGTTCCAGGGCGACTGGCCCGACGCCGCCGGGACCCACGGCATCACGTCGTCCGAGTTGATGGACGAGGCGGAAAACGCCGGGAGAGCGGTGGAGGTCGGTTCGAACTTTTTCCTCTTCTTCAGCTCCGCGCACAGCGGAATGGGCGGCATGCACCATTAAACATAGCCGGCCACGGCACGGTTTATACTAATCGTCGCCGTGCCTTTCGCCCCTTCTCCTGGCGCCGCGGCAGGCGGCTCCCTGCTCTCCGGCATTCGTGTGTTGGATCTCAGCACCATCGTTGCCGGACCGGCGGCGAGCATGACGCTTGCGGACTTCGGGGCGGATGTCATCAAGGTAGAGCGTCCCGGCATCGGCGAAGATGGACGCGCGATGGGGCCGCATCGCGGCGCATTTGGGGCCTATTTTACGGCGCTGAATCGCGGCAAACGTTCGATCGGAATCGACATCGCGAAACCGGACGGGCGCGAGGCGGTCCTGCGCCTCGCGTCCACTTGCGATGTCTTTCTCGAGAATTTCCGCGGCGGCAAAGCGGCGGCGCTCGGACTGGATGAAGCGGCGATCCGCGGGCGAAGGCCCGATGTGATCTATGCCTCGCTATCGGCTTATGGGCCTTCAGGACCAGATTACTCCCGGCCGGGCTATGATGGCCTTCTGCAAGCGCGCACGGGAATCGTGAGCGTCACGGGCGCCGGCCACAATGCCGGGCCGGTTCGCGTCGGAGTTTCCATCCTCGATTTGGGCACTGGGGTGTGGATGGCCGTCGGCATACTCGCGGCGCTGCTGGAAAGGCAGCGCTCGGGGAAGGGCCAGCGCGTGGACGCCTCGTTGTTTCAGACCGGCGTCATGCTGATGGCGTATCACCTGCTGTACAGGCAATTCGCCGGCGTCGACCCGCAGCCTCAAGGATCTCGCCACACGGCCTTCGCGCCCTACGGGGCGTTTCAGGCTGCCGATGGCGCGATCATGATCGGGGTTTCCGGCGATAAAGCGTTCAGCCGGTTGTGCCGCGCGTTGGAGCGCCCCGAGTGGCTCAATGATCCTCGTTTTGCTACCAATGCGGATCGAGTGCGCCATGCCGATGCGTTGGAGGAGCTGATCTCCGCGGTGCTTCGGAACCATCCGGTTTCGCATTGGTCGGACGTTCTCGATAAGCACGATGTGGCCAACGATGCGGTGCAGACCGTGGAGCAGGTCATCGCGGACCGGCAGGTCGCCGCTTTGGGGCAGCTTGAGGAAGTCTCGCTCGGCGGTCATGAAGGCTCCGCGCTGCTGCCCCGTCTGCCAATCCAGCTTTCGGCGACTCCAGCGGCGATTCAAGGCCCTCCACCCGCGGTTGGCGAGCACACTCGCGAGATTCTCTGCGAGGCGGGCTACGAGCCGGAACAAATCGAGCGATTGATTGCCAACGGGATTTGTTGCGAGGCTTCCTAGGCGTGGCATACGGACGCTTCTTCGAGGAATTGGAAGCCGGGCAGCATTTCCGGCACTGGCCCGGCCGCACCATCGACGAATACGACGATACGCTGCTCAGCCTGTTGAGCATGAATTCGCATCCGCTTCACCACGACGAGCATTTCGCCGGCGCGACTCAACATGGGCGGCGTCTGGTGGCCGGCCCCACGGTGATCGGCATCGTCATCGGAATGACGCAAGCCGATATTGGCGGCCGCGCGCTGGAAACGCTCGCTTATTTCAACATCCGTCACGACGGGCCGGTGTTTCACGGGGACACGATCTATGCGGAATCGAAGATTGTCGAGAAGCGAGATTTGTCCGATGGGCTGGGAGTCGTGACGGTGTCGACGATTGCTCGGAATCAACGCGAGGAGCCCATCTTGAGCCTCCAGCGGCAAATTGTGGTCCCCAAAGGAGATGGCGAGTGCAAGCGGCACACCCCGATAGAGATGCGGAACGCGAGCTGATCGCCGGCACGGTTCGCAAGTTCGTCGAAAAGGAAGTGTTGCCGGTCGCCTCCGAACTGGAGCGCCGCAACGAATATCCGCACGAATTGGTGCGGCAGATGAAAGAAATGGGTTTGTTCGGATTGAATATTCCCGAGCAATATGGCGGCGCCGAAGTGGACACCACCACTTTCGCTATGGTTTTCGAGGAGATCTCGCGAGGCTGGCTGGGTTTGGCGGGCATCATAGGAAGCAATTCCGTCATGTGCGACGTACTGGTCCGCTTCGGGACGGAAGACCAGAAGCGGCGATTTCTGCCGGAAATGGCCACCGGCGAAATGCGAGGCGGGATCTGCCTGACCGAATCCGAAGCGGGCACAGACCTTCAGAACATAAGCACCACCGCGACGCGAGATGGCGATGTTTACCGGGTCGACGGTTCGAAAATGTGGATCACCAATGCGCGCCATGGCAATACCTTTCTGCTCCTGGCCAAGACGGACCCCGCCGCCCGGCCCGCGCATCGCGGCATGAGCGCGTTCATTTTCGAAAAAGGAGCGCCCGGTCTGACGGTCAGCCGGGATATCGACAAGCTCGGTTACAAAAGCGTCGAAACCTGCGAGCTGCATTTCCATAATTTTCCTGTGCCCGCCGCGAATCTGATTGGAGGAGTAGAAGGACTCGGCTTCAAGCAAGTGATGACCGGGCTTGAGTCGGAGCGTCTCAATGTAGCCGCCCGCGGATTGGGCATCGCGCGGGCGGCCTTCGAGGAGGCCATCCGCTACGCGCAGCGGCGCGTAACTTTCGGAAAGCCGATCGCCGAGTATCAGACGATTCAAAACAAGCTCGCCGATATGGCCACGCGCATCGAGGCTTCCAGGCTGTTGATTTATTCGGCGGCGGAAAAAAGAGATCGCGGCGAGCGTTGCGATCTGGAGGCCGGCATGGCCAAACTTTTCGCCACCGAAACCGCAGCGGAAGTCTCCTTGGAAGCGATGCGCATCCTGGGCGCCAATGGCTACTCGAAGGATTTTCCGGTGGAACGCTACTATCGCGACGCTCCCCTGGTGGTAATCGGCGGCGGCACGAACGAATTGCAGCGCTTGATCATCGCGCGGAATTTACTCAAGAAGTACAAGGACGGCTCATGAGCGCACGGGCGCAAATCCGTTGTACGCGGGTAAAGGAATGAGCTTTGGCGGCGATTACGAGGATTTCTCCCCCGGCGCGATTTGCCGGCACTGGCCGGGCCGCACCATCGCCGGGTACGACAACACTATGTTCGCGTTGCTTTCGATGAATCAGAATCCTCTTTTTTTGGACGACGAGTACGCGAAAACTCAACCTTTGGGACGCCGGCCGGTAATCGATACACTGGTGTTCAGCCTTACGGTAGGAATGAGCGTCGCGGATATGAGTGGACGGGCCATCGCGAATCTGGGATACGACAGCGTCGTTTTCGAGCGCCCGCTTTTCCCAGGCGATTCGCTCTATGCGGAATCGGAGGTGCTCGAAAAACGCGAATCCGCCAGCAAGCCGGATCGCGGCATCGTCGCCATCGAAACGCGCGGCTACAACCAGAACCACGAACGGATCGTGGTGTTGCGCCGCCGGTACTTGGTTCCCAAGAGAGGCGCCGCATGAAACCAGCTCTCTCAATCCGGGCCAGCTGGCTCGCGGCGGGCGATTCATCGCATGAAAAACGCGGGGCGGGAATAAAGTCGATGAAGTTCGGGCTTGTCGCGATGTTGCTGCTGGGGGTGGCGAGTGCGGCTCCAAACGCCGACGAGGATTTCCGCGTTTACACCGATCCGCCGCGGCTTCTTCTGAACAAGCAGCGGTTGAGGCTGCTGCAACGCGAACTCGAGCGCAAAAGCCCGCGCGCGGTGCTGTTCGATCAATTTATGGCGAATGGCGCTCCGATGCCGGAGCCGGGCTTCGCTTTGGCGATGTATTACCAAATTGCCAAGGACGCGGCTTCGGGCCGAAAGGCGGTCGAATGGGCGCTGGGAAAGCAGGCCGACGCGGTCGCCGACCTGCGCCAGCTTGCGCTGGTGTTCGATTGGTGCGGCCCGATCATGACGGCGGAACAAGCCGATCGCCTCGGCGCCAAGATCGAGCAAGGGATAGCGGCTTCGGCTCAGCCGGATTCAAACGAGAATGAAGTCCCCCGCCAGAGCGGGAGGGTGCTGGCCGCGATCGCCATCGCGGATCGTTTGAAAGATCACGGGGAATCCATCCTTCGTCCCATCGTGGAGGATTGGTGGCGCGGCAAGGTAGTCAAACGCCCGGAAGCCGGGCAGCCGATTGTGCCTAGCGAGCATATCTACGCGCTCATGGAGATGCTGCACGCGCTTCGCGATAACCTTGCGATCGATCTCCGCGAATCCACGCCGCTCTATTTCCAGCAGCTTCCGCTGGACCGTCTGACGGCCCACTATCCGGCCGCTTATCCTGGGCCGGATAACGATTTCTTCGTGCCCGTCTATCTCCACGACGGCGCTCCCAATCTTAAGGACGCGGCGCTTTCGCGCGCGGCGGCGTTGGCGCTGGTGGCGTACGACACCAACGCGGTGGAGGCCCAATATCTGCAAGGTTGGCTCATGCAAGACCGCTTCACTATGCGTGGCGAATTCGGCAGTGTCTACGAATTCCTTTGGGCGAATCCCTACCAGCCCGGCTTGAGCTATTCCTTGCTTCCCTTGGTGTTTCACAATCCGGCCAACGGCCATGTGTTCGCGCGCACGAGTTGGGAGGAGGACGCCACCTGGATCGGCTATTTCGAGAATCATCTCCAAGTCTTCCAAGACGGAAAGCTTCAATCCGTGCGCCCGGGCGCGGCCGCGAAACCCGTCCACGTCGGCGACGCGGTACTGATGAATTCCCCGCCGCCCGATCTTAAGGACGGGACGGTGCGATTTCAAGCGTCCACTGAGGCAACCTTCGTCCTCGGACTTATGCCCCACGCAGTCTACGACGTGGAAATCGACGACGAGGAGCTTTCCGAGCAGGAAACAGACTCGGGCGGAACGCTGGTCATCTCATTGCCGGCGGACAGGCAAGCGGGGGTGAGGATCCGCTGGCGGAAATAACTGCTCATTGTATCCGAATCAGCCGGAGCGGTGCGCGGCGGAATTACTCAACGGCGGCTGTGGGCGTGCTCGGGAGCGGCTGGCGCTCCACGCAGCAGCCCTTTCGTACTGAGGTCCTCATCTATATCCGGCCAGTGAATGCCATAACCCGCGCTGCTCAGTTTCCAGTTCGACCGCTGCTGAGCAGAGGCGTGCAAGAGCCTTGGGTACCAAACGAGCGGAACGATAATCGTGCGTCCGTCAGCCAAGTCGACCGTTAGCGCGTCGTCCGTGAACCTGACATCTTTCACCCGTTCCCCGGGCCTAATCTCCGAATCGCTCATTCCATTTCTCCAAAAGGAAATACCGGTCTTCCTGGATCCGCTCTATTCGGCGCAGCTCAGCGCGGCTGAAGCCCAAATTGCGCGCCAATGCCACCGGATCGAGCCAAAACTTTGCCGACTGTTCGTCCCGGTCCACGTGAACGTGCGGAGGCTCCTCAGGCTCGTGGCTATAGAAATAAATATCCCACTCTCGTACAGGCCGCTAACCAGTTCACCTTTACCGGTTTTGCAGCCGCGCGCGCGCCGCCTGATTCTTGGGGTCCAACGATAGAGCGCGTCCGTATTGTTTTGCCGCTTCAGACCGGTTCCCCTCCTTCAGCAGCGCGTCGCCGTATTGCACCAGCATCTGCGAATACCGCTGTTTCGCCAAGGCGTCGTTGGGATATGCCGCCAGGACGCGGTCGTATTCGCCGATCGCTTCCTGCCATCGGGACGAGCGCGCGAGCGCATTCGCCAGATTGAAGCGGGCATTCGTGAAATCCGGGCGCAGCGCGACAGCCTGCTGAAAGTGCGGGATGGCCTCGGTCACGCGGCCCACGGACGTTAGGGCGGAGCCCAATAGATTGTGGGCCTCGGCGCTCTTAGGATCGATGCGCACCGCGGCGCTCGCCATCGATGTCGCGGCGCCCGCGTCCGCCCGGGCCAAAAGCAGCGCGCCCAAGATCATGTGCGCGCGGAAATCGTTCGGATATTTTTCCAGACGATGCCGCATCACCGCCTCGTCTAGCTCCAGTCGGCGGTCGCCCGATCCCCGCGGCAATATCTGAAGCCATAGGTGCCCCATCTCGTCGGTGGCGCGATTGCCCGCCTGCACGCGCTTGGGAGGCTGGTTGGGATTGCGTATGTTCGCTGCCGAGTTGTCGTAATGGAAGCGCATCGAGATGGTCGTGCCCTTCGGCAGGAAGACCGGCTCACGATAGCGGTAAACCGTCTGCCAATTCTGATCCCATTCTGGAATGCGGACCAGCCATTTACGAGTTCCGTCCGGCAGAGTCGCGTAGCCCTCGAGCAGCCGGCCCAGGTAATGCGCGTGCGGATAGACGGCGAGCAAGTCGGCGTCGAGGGGAAGCTTGAAATCGTCCGACACCAGAAAATCGCGCGAGCCGGCGGGGATATTCAGCGCTCCGTCGTGTTCCAACTGAAGCAGCATCGGAAATTTCGTCTGCGGCTTGTCCGTGAAGTAGAGGCCGATCGAAGGGCGCACCTGCTCGGGTTTGCCGGAAGGACGCAGGTGAGTATTTAGCACCAGATCGTCGCCTGGTTCGAGCCTCCAAGCGAGGCCGTCCGGCTCAATGTAAGGCGATCCGCCGGGCTTCCAGAAGAGAAAATGGCCGTCGTCGGGATCGAAGATGCTGCGGCGGTTGGCTAGTTCCATGCCGGGAAAGCCGGCGCCGGGCGAGGTTTCTTGCTCCCGCCCCCAATGCGACCGGTCCACGACCATCGCGGCATGGTGCACCAGCCGCTTGTCGCCGGGCCGTACCTCGATCGCCCGCACATAGCGCACCCGGTCCACGGGAGCGGGAATCACGAAATTCCAGTAAATGTCGGAACCCGAAGCGGGGAGTGCGAACGCCTGTTTGGCCTCCACCACGAGATCGGGCGGACCGAGTTGCCAGCCCGAGGTGAAGCGGGGCTGCGGCGGCAGATCGGAAACGTTGCCGAATCGCGCGCCCTGCGCGGCCCAGGTCGCAATCTGCATGATTTGGGCGTCCGTGAGCCGGTTGGCGTCCGCAAAATCGCCGTGGCCTCGCTCGGGGAGCCAAGGAGGCATGAAACGGCTTTGGGTGACTTTGACGATCTGGGCCGCGCGCTTCTTCGCATCCTCGTAGGTGAGCAGCGAAAATGGAGCCGACTCGCCGGGCCGATGGCAGCTTGCGCAGTGCTGGTAAACGATGGGAGCGATATCGCGGGCGAAAGTGACGTCTTGCGCGGCTGCGGCCCCGGGAAAAAGCAAAGCGGGCAGGAAATACCGCGCCGCTTTCATGTCTTCAGATTATCAGAGGCCGATATAGCGTTACTCTATTCTCTTATGTCAAACCGACTGGAGGAACTTCGCCGCCGTCATGCCGCGGCCGAAGCCGGTGGCGGCGAGGAGCGGCGCGCGCGCCAGCACAAGGAAGGCAAGCTTTCGGCGCGCGAGCGTATCGATTTGCTGCTCGATGAAGGGACATTTGAGGAAAGCGACAAGCTCGTCCGCCACCGCTCGCAGGATTTCGGCATGCAGAACCAGGTGGTGGATGGTGACGGTTTTGTGACCGGTTGGGGGCTGATTCATGGCCGTTTAGTGTACGTTTTCGCCCAAGATTTCACCGTTTTTGGCGGTTCCCTTTCCGAAACGAATGCCAAGAAGATCGTCAAAATCATGGACTTGGCGCTCAAAACGGGCGCGCCGGTGATCGGTTTGAACGACTCCGGCGGCGCCCGCATTCAGGAGGGGGTGCTGTCGCTGGCGGGCTACGCGGATATCTTTTTGCGAAACACCCTCTCCAGCGGCGTAGTTCCGCAGATCTCGGCCATTATGGGACCGTGCGCGGGCGGCGCCGTCTACTCGCCCGCGCTGACCGATTTCACCTTCATGGTGGAAGGCGTCAGCTACATGTTCATCACGGGGCCGGACGTGATTAAGACGGTAACTCACGAGGATGTCACGAAAGAAGCGTTGGGCGGCGCGATGACTCACAATTCAGTCAGCGGAGTGGCGCATTTTCTGGCTCACGACGACCGCGAATGCCTCGCCATGCTTCGCGAGTTAATGAGCTATCTTCCTCAAAACAATTTGGATGGCCCCGCGCGCATTGCATGCACCGATCCGGCGGACCGCGAAGATCCAGCATTGGACACGCTGGTCCCGGAGTCATCGAATCAGCCTTACGACATGAAAGACGTGATTCGCCGGGTCGCCGACCACGGGAGATTTTTCGAAGTCCATGAGCATTGGGCCAAAAACATCGTCATCGGATTCGCGCGCATGGATGGCCGCGTGGTGGGCGTGGTCGCGAATCAGCCGGCTTTTCTCGCCGGGTGCCTGGATATCGATTCGTCCGTAAAAGGCGCGCGGTTCGTGCGCTTTTGCGACGCCTTCCAGATCCCGATCCTCACGTTCGAAGACGTACCCGGCTTTCTGCCCGGGACGGCGCAGGAGTTCGGAGGAATCATCCGCCACGGCGCAAAACTTCTTTACGCATATGCCGAAGCGACCGTTCCCAAAGTGACGGTGATCGCTCGCAAAGCTTATGGCGGGGCGTATTGCGTGATGGGATCGAAGCATCTGCGAACCGACGTGAATTTAGCATGGCCCAGCGCCGAAATCGCCGTGATGGGACCGGAGGCCGCCGTCGGCATCGTTTATCGCAGAGAACTCGCCGCGGCTTCGACCCCCGAAGAGCAGGAAGCGGTTCGGCAAGCCAAGACCGCCGAGTTCCGCGACCGGTTCGCGAACCCGTTTGTGAGCGCCGAGCACGGCTTTGTGGACGACATAATCGAGCCGCGCCAAACCCGGCCGCGCGTAATTCGAGCTTTGCGGCTGCTCGAAACCAAGGTGGATACTATGCCGCGAAAGAAGCACGGAAATATTCCGCTGTGAGCTGCTTTAGCCCTTATGGCGCTGCACTATGGCGCTTGCCGTCAGTATTTCTGCCTGGCCAGGAATGCTAACAGTAGGCGATTAAACTCCTCTGGTTTTTCGAGCATTAGGAAGTGGCCCGTCTCGGGGATCGACTCGTATTCGACCCACGGAAAGGCCGCGTGTACCGCCTGCTCGCTCGCGATTCCCGAAGGACCGGCGTAGATTCCCAGGATCGGGACCATGGGAATTTCCGTAGTCTGGCCCGCGGGCTCACGCGTAGCGTTCATCGCGCCCACCGCCGTTGCCTCCGGCGCTCCCAGCATCATGTTGATCACCTCGGTCTTCACCTCCGGCGTGGTCCCGGCGACAAAGAACCTACGAATCATCGCCTCCCTCGCGGCGCGCCCATTAGATCCCGCCATCATCGCTCCCTGGTTTGCCATGGCAGCGGCTTGCGCGGGCGGCAAGGGCATCAACCCGTCAACAAACACCAGCGCCGATACGTGTGCCGGGTACAGATGCGCGTAACGGAGCACTACCGGAGTTCCCATGCTGTGCCCCACCAGAACCACCCGCTCCGCCATCGCTTCAGCCCGCACCGCCTCAATCGCGCGCGCGAAGAGATCCATGGAAAACTTCCCATCCTTGGGCGCATCGCTGTTGCCGTGCCCGGGCAAATCGAGCGTTACGACGCGATACTGCTTGGCGAGCGCCGGCGTCTGCTGTGTCCACGTGGTCTCATCGCAGGTATAGCCGTGCACCAGGATCACGGTCTTCGACCCCGTTCCCGTGACGGTGGAGTGAATCTTGAGACCATCCAAGCTCGCGGCGGAAAGCGACAGCGCCAACGCCAACGCGCCTGTGGCAACGAGTGATCGTCCGCGATGGTATCGCATGGGGCGTTTCCTCCCTTGTTCAATCGATTTTATCGGTTTTGCGGCGGCTCTCCCGTAATCCGTCGATAGGTATTCAACCGGCGCCTATCCCCGGCCTTACGGCCGGGGCTGGGTGCGAACGCTGGAACACCGTCGTGCCCACTTTCAGCCCCGCCCGTGAGGGCGGGGGCAAGCTTACGGACGGATTACCTGAACTCCCGCGACTCGGGCGGGCGGCGCCGCCGGTGCTATCCTTTATCTTCGCCAATGAGCCTGTTCGCCACGAAACCCCTGGAAGTCCTACTCGCGGATGCCGAAGGCTCCACGCTGAAGAGGTCTTTGGGCCCGGGGCAACTGGTGGCGCTTGGCATTGGCGCGATTATCGGGGCCGGCCTCTTTTCGCTGACGGGAATAGCGGCGGCGGAAAACGCGGGCCCCGCCATTGTCCTGAGCTTCATTCTGGCCGGCATCGGTTGCGCATTCGCCGGACTCTGCTACAGCGAATTCGCCAGCATGATCCCCATCGCCGGCAGCGCCTACACCTATTCCTACGCGACCATGGGCGAGCTGCTGGCGTGGATCATCGGCTGGGATCTGGTTCTCGAGTACGCCGTGGGCGCCTCTACGGTGGCGGTGAGCTGGTCGGGCTACGTGGTCAGTTTTTTTAAAGATTTCGGCATAAATCTTCCCGCTCAATTCGCCGCTTCCCCGTTTGAGCCGGTGACGCTACCCGATTCGAACGTCACGCTCACCGGCATCATCAATCTGCCGGCCCTTTTCATCGTGGCGGCGATTTCGCTCCTGCTGATGGTCGGCATTCAGGAATCGGCGCGCGCGAACGCGGTGATCGTGGTTTTGAAGATTTCCGTCGCCGTGATATTCATTTTCCTCGGCTGGGCGTACATCAACAACCGGAATTATCAGCCTTTCGTTCCCCCCAACGCGGGCCAGTTCGGCCACTACGGCTGGAGCGGCGTGCTCAGAGGGGCGGGCAAGGTTTTCTTCGCCTTCATTGGATTCGACGCCGTTTCGACGGCGGCGCAAGAGGCCCGAAAACCGCAAAAAGACATGCCAATCGGGATCATCGGGTCGTTGGCGATCTGCACCCTGCTGTACGTGGTGTTCTCGCACGTGCTCACCGGCATCGTGAACTACGCGGACCTCGACGTGAAGGCGCCCGTGGCCGTCGCCATCGACCGCACCGCCTACACCTGGCTGCGACCGGCCGTGAAGTTCGCCATCATCTTGGGATTCACCTCGGTGATTCTGGTGATGCTGTTGGGTCAAAGCCGGGTATTCTTCTCGATGGCGCGCGACCGGCTTCTGCCCGAGGTGTTCAGCGATGTGCATCCGAAATGGCGTACGCCGTGGCGGTCGAATATGTTGTTCATGGCGTTCACGGGCATCTTCGCCGCCTTCGCTCCGCTGTCCTATCTCGGCGATATGACCAGCATCGGAACGCTCTTCGCCTTCGTTCTGGTTTGCCTGGGAATATTGATCATGCGCCGATCGCACGCGAAGGTCCCGCGCCCATTCAAAACTCCGTTCGTCCCGGTTGTTCCTCTGCTCGGAATCGCCTTCAATTTATTACTGATGTTCGGGCTCGGATTGGGGAATTGGATCCGGTTGTTCGGATGGATGGCGATCGGGTTGATTATTTACTTCACCTATAGCCGGAAGCGAAGCATCACGAAAGATTGAACGACGGCTAATTCTTCGAGCGCGGAGGCACGTAACCGGGCGGCAGCGCGGCGCCTTCGCCAAAGAAATACTCTTCCATCTGCTTGAGCAGAAAATCCTGCGCTTCTTGCGTGCCGAGGTTGAGGCGGTATTCGTTCATGATCATCTTCATCTGCTCAAGCCACATCTTCCAGGCTTCCTTGGAAACGTTCTCGTAGATGCGCTGGCCAAGAGGATGATTGTCGAAGGGAGGCTCGTCTAGACCGGGCATTTGCCGCTGAAATTTGACGCAGAAAACCGTCCGCCCGCTTCTGTTCGCCTCTTCGATCTGGGGACCAGGCATTCCACCGCCGCAACCCATGTGTTTCTCCTTGTGAGCGCCTAAAAAACGGCGGGACGTTTTGCAATCGCGCGCCGCCGGTCC
Source organism: Bryobacteraceae bacterium (assembly GCA_036557165.1). Taxonomy (GTDB): domain Bacteria; phylum Acidobacteriota; class Terriglobia; order Bryobacterales; family Bryobacteraceae; genus Palsa-187. The sequence goes on along the minus strand of DATBIA010000051.1, from coordinate 54,858 downwards.
CAGGATAGCGTAACGTACGATTACCGCTCAGTCCGGTCCTGGGCCGCGCCTGTTGACCGCACGTTTGGCATGGGCGGCCTCCATGTACTCGGATAGTTTCATGGGAAGCCGCGCCCCCTTTGTCATCTGGCGCCGCACCGCTTTTTGATAGCGCTGGAGAATCACGCGCCGCGAGGGTTCTCTTAGATCGCAGCTCTCCATATCGAGGAGCAAGTCAATCTCCCATGGACGGAAGCTGTTGCGGCGGACTTCTCCGCTCACCAGTTCCTGCATCAGATGGTTGAATTGCGCGAGTATAGTTTCGCTGTCTGGAAGAACGTCGTACATGCCTCGCTGAACCTCATCGGCGTTTTGCCACCGCATGTTAGCACGCAAGTGCTAAAACTTCACCGAAGTTCTTCGTAGGCCGCCCACGTGCGCTCCACGGCGGCTTTCCACGGGAACTGGAGGACGCGCTCGCGTCCGCCGCGGGCCAGGGCGTAACCCAGTTGCATGTCTCCCGCCAAGCGGCAGAGGGCATCGGCCAGTTGCTCGACGCTCTCGGGATTCACCAGCAGCGCCGCATCGCCGGCGACTTCAGGCATGGCCGAGCGCTGTGAGACGACGGCAGGAACACCGTGCGCCATCGCCTCCAGCACAGGCATTCCGAAACCTTCATCCAGCGATGGGAAGGCGAAAATGCGAGCGCGCCGGTAAAGCGACTCGAGCTTGGCCGCGGTGACGTAGCCCAAAACATCGATATCCACCCGGCGCGGCGACTCTTCCACCGCGCGAAGTTCCTCCGCGGCGCCGTAGCCGTCGGGCGAACCGGCAATCGCGAGCCGCCAACCGTCGGGCATGCGCTCGAACGCACGCACCAAGCGCGCGATGTTTTTGCGTTTCTGGATAGCCCCGACCGTGAGCACGAGATTTTCGCGGGCGCTCTCGTCGGGACGCGCCGCCGGCGGATGGACGCCGTGCGGGATGACGCGAATCCGGGAGCGCTCCACACCCAGCAGCTGCTCCACTTGCAGGGCCGTGAACCGAGAGACGGCGACGATCAGGTCGCTGCGCTGGGCCGCCTCTCGCGCCTGCGCCGAGAAGCGAGCGCGAAATTCCGGCATGGAGTATTCACCGGTCATGACGAAAAGGTCGTGGAAGGTAGCCACCGTCCGGCGCGCCGGGAAATCCACGCGCTGATTCAAAGCGTGGAAAACGTCCCCGGTTGGCGGCCCACGCAGGATTTTACGCTGAGCATTCTGCGGAAGCCGTTCGCGCAGCGACCGTAGAAAACGGTGCGGACGGTAATAAAACGTGAAGCGTTCTTCGGGATGCGCTTGCGCCAAGCCAAACAGAATTTCGCGCGAATAGACGCCCACGCCGGAAAGATTCCGGCCTACGCTGTACGTGGCGTCAACCGCGATCACGTGGATGGCGCTGGACAGCGAGCGCATCTTCTAATGCGGCGCCGACCCGGATTAGCGTATCTTCGCGATTCGGCGGCGCGACAAGCTGGAGTCCGATGGGCAAGCCCGCTTTTGAAAGGCCGCATGGGAGCGCGAGCGCGGGCCAGCCGAGCACGTTGAAGGGCCGTGTCAGGCGCGTGCTGGCGAGGCGAACGTCTTCCGTAGAGCCGTTGACCTGAACCGTCATCTCGCCGATTCGAGGCGCGGGAATCGCGGTGACGGGCGCGATCAGGCAATCGAGCGAAGTCCAGATCCTGGCGAAATCTCCAGCCAGCATCTTGCGGACGCGCTGCGCGTCGATATAGTCGGTGGCCGGGAGCAACAATCCTTGTTGGAGGAGCGCATAGACATCGGCGCCGAAATCCGCGCGGCGATCGCGGTAGCGCCTCCAGATCGTGGATGCCTCGGCCAGTTGAATCAACCGTCCCACAGTATTCAGGGCGTCGGGATCGGGAACGCGAACCTCGCTCGCCACTGCGCCCAATCCAGCCACGACTTGCACCGAGCGGCGGACGCCGGCGGCGACCTCGGGATCCAAGCGATCGAAGAAGAAGTTTTCCGGCACACCGATGCGAAGGCCCTTGATTTCCGGATTCTCCGGCGCCGTGGCGCCAAATGCCAGCGCGGCATCGCGCACGGTTTGCGTCATGGGGCCAACATGATCCAGCGAGAACGCCAGAGGCACGACACCTCGGCGGCTCCAGCGGTCGTAAGTGGGCTTGAGTCCAACCACGCCGCAATAAGCCGCGGGAATGCGAATCGAGCCGCCTGTGTCCGTTCCCGTTGCCAGGGGTACGAGATCCGCGGCCAGCAAAGCGCTCGAACCGCCGCTCGATCCGCCCGGAATTCTTTCGATATCCCAAGGATTGCGCACGCTTCCGTAATGCGGATTGTCCGAAGTAATGCCGTGGCACAGCTCATGCAGGTTCGCTTTGCCCACCATCACAGTCCCCGCGGCGCGGAGCTTCGCCACTACATCCGCGTCTTGGTCAGGAATGAAATCGGCAAGAATTCTCGTGCCCGCGGTGGTGCGGACGCCTTTGGTATAGAACGCGTCCTTATGAGCCACGGGGACGCCGTGCAGCGGTCCGTGATCGACGCCACGGGCGAAGTCTTCATCCAATTCGCGCGCGCGCGCCAGCGCGGACTCTTCGGTCACCGTGATGAAAGCGTTCAGACGCGGATTCGCTTGCGCGATTCGGTCGAGCGTGTCCTTAGTCAGTTCGCAAACCGAAAATCTTCGTTCGCGCAGCGCGCGGCCCGTCTCGACGATGGTCATTCCTCAGCGCAGATGTTCCAGGGCGTCTGGTCGAATGGGACCGCCGCCTGAAGCGCGCGGAAACCCCGCTCGAGCTTTTCGAGCGGCTCGATTACCGAGGCTTTGTCGCGTGGTTCCAGCGGCGCGAGGAATGCCGGCGCTACACTTGCCCAGTCGGTCATTCTGCCAATATACAATCGAAGTGATGGTGGCTGCCGATAGCCATTCCGTCCCCACGCCCCTGACGCAACTGAGCGAGGAAGAAACGATGTTTCAATCCTCGGTGCGCCGGTTTGCCCAGGAGCGCCTTGCGCCGCATGTGCGCGCCATGGACGAAGCGGGCGCGTTCCGGAAAGAATTGATCGGAGAATTTTTCGAACTAGGGTTGATGGGGATTGAGGTTCCGGAGACGTTCGGCGGACAGGGCGGTTCGTTTTTCCAATCCATTTTGGCGATCGAAGAGCTGGCGAAAATCGACCCCTCCGCCTCGGTGATCGTCGACGTGCAGAATACGCTGTTTAACAACGCGCTGTTGCGCTGGGGCTCGGACGAGCAGAAGCGCCGGTGGCTTGCCCGCTCCGCTCGCGATGCCGTGGCGAGCTATGCGTTGTCCGAAGCGGGATCGGGTTCGGACGCGTTCGCGATGGCGACTCGCGCCATCGACGACGGCGGAGAATACCGGCTGACCGGACGGAAATTGTGGATCACCAATGCGGCGGAGGCGGGGCTGTTTCTGCTGTTCGCGACAGTCGATCCCGCGCTGGGCTACAGGGGCGTCACGGCCTTTATCGTTGAGCGCGATACGCGGGGCTTCCATGTGGGGAAGAAAGAAGACAAGCTCGGCATCCGCGCGTCATCCACTTGCGAATTGGTTTTGGACGACGTTCGCGTGCCGAAAGATAATTTGATCGGCCAGGTTGGGCGCGGCTATAAGATCGCAATCGAGACATTGAACGAAGGCCGAATCGGCATCGGCGCGCAGATGCTCGGCTTGGCCGAGGGCGCCTTGGAACATGCACTCGCGTACGCCAAACAACGCAAGCAATTTGGCAAGCCGATATCCGAATTTCAGGGCGTTCAATTCGAGCTAGCCGAGATGGCCGTGGAAGTGGAAGCCGCGCGGCTGCTGGTTTATAACGCTGCGCGCCTCAGAGACGCCGGCAGACCCTTTGTCGCCGAGGCGGCCATGTGCAAATATTTCGCTTCTCAAGCCGCTGAGCGCGCAGCCTCGCAGGCGGTTGAAATTTTGGGAGGCGTTGGGTTCACGAAAGATTATCCGGTCGAAAAGCTCTATCGGGATGCGAAGATCGGCCGGATTTACGAGGGGACCAGCAACATGCAACGGCTGACCATAGCCAAGCAAGTGCTGGGAAACCGGAATTAGCAAGTTTTCGTCCATAATTGAGGTAGTCATGCGCCTATTCACTTCGGTTGTATTGGGTTCGCTGGCGATGGCGGGTTTCGCGGCGGCGAGCGATTTGGCCGCGCCCGGCGCCACCGATCTCCCGGATGATCGCATCAGCGAAATTATCCAGAAGTTCGCGGCCAAAGAAGCGGAGTTCGCCAAGGCGCGCGAGAACTATACTTACCGGCAGACCGCTCGTGTCCAGAGCCTGGATAACGGGGGCAACTCCACCGGCAAATGGGAAATGGTTTCCGATATCGTTTTCCCGGAGGGCAGGCGCGCCGAAAAAGTGGTCTATTCGCCGGTTTCCACCCTTACCGATTTCTATCTGTCGCCTGAAGACATGCAGGACTTGCGCGACGTGCAGCCGTTCGTGTTAACGACGACGGAGCTTCCGAAATATCTGGTCCGGTACCTCGGCCGCCAAAAAGTGGACGAAATCGGAACTTATATGTTCGCGGTGAAGCCCAAGAAATTGGAGCAAGGCCAGCGCTATTTTGAAGGCGAAGTCTGGGTGGATGACCAGGATTTGCAGATCGTCAAGACCTACGGGCGCGGCATCGGACTGCTGAAGCGGAGCGAAGATCAGGCATTCCCGAAATTCGAAACCTACCGAGAACAGGTGGATGGGAAGTTCTGGTTCCCCACCTACACGGTTGCCAACGACACTCTGCACTTCAAGGATAAAGACGTTCGCATGAAGGAGACGGTCCGATACGAGGACTACAAGCAGTTCAAGGCCTCTTCCACGATCACTTTCGGCGACGAGGTCAACGACAAAAAGGATCAGCCCTCCTCCCCTGCGACGGGAAAGAAACCGTAGGCGATTTTTCAGAAATTTCCGCGGTCCGGGAAGAAACCAGACAAGAGGCGCGTCTAATCAGTGGTGGCCGGTCCGAGCGGTCGCGAGCTTACCCCCGACATCGTCGAATCCTGCCGTAGGGGCGACCGGGACGCCTTTCGAGCGCTCTACGACGCCTACAAGGACAAGGTGTATTCGATCGCGCTGTATTTCTTCCATGGCGATGAGTCCGCCGCCAGCGACACCACTCAGCAAGTCTTTCTGAAGTTGCTCACTGGCATCGCGCAGTTTCGGAGCGACGCGGAGTTCTCCACATGGCTGTACCGGCTGGTGGTGAACGCCTGCCTGGACGGGGCGCGCCGCGCGAAGCCGCGCAAATTTGCCGCGCAGGCCGTCAGGCCGGATGAGATCGCCGGGCCGCAGTCGCTGGAGCGCGATTTCGCGCGAGAGCAAACCGCGCGCTCCGTGCGCGCGGCGCTATCGGCGCTGCCGGTGAAATTCCGCCTGCCTCTCCTGCTGCGCTATTTCGAAGACCTCTCCTACAGCGAGATGGCGGCGGCGATGAATTGCTCCATGGGCACCGTGGCCTCGCGGCTCAATCGCGGCCACAAAATGCTCGCGCAAAAACTGGAGTCGCTGCGATGAAAGACGATCTCCAGGGCCTGCCTTTGGCCAAAGCGCCGGATTCGATCTGGACGTCGATTGAATCGGCTCTGGAAACGCGTTTGAAAGCGGAGCGAGTTTCGCGGCGGCCGGTTTGGATCGCGCTCGCGGCCGCGGGTGCTGCGCTCAGCATCGGCGTCTTCGTGTGGCGCGATATGAGGCCGCCGAAAGCATCGTGGGAGGTCGTGCGCCTGGATGGAAAGCCATCGGTGGGATCGAAGCCCATGGGCGATTCGGGAAAGATAGCCGTGGGCCAATGGCTCCAGACCGATGCTTCTTCGCGGGCGCGGATCGACGTGGGCTCGATTGGCACAGTAGAGATCGCGCCGAATACAAGAGTTCAAATGCTGGCGTCGGGCCCGCAAGAGCAGCGGCTGAGGCTCGCGAGTGGCGAAATTTCCGCCAGCGTCTCGGCGCCGCCGCGCCTGTTTTTCGTGGATACGCCCGCCAGCACGGCAGTGGACTTGGGTTGCGCTTACACTATGAAGGCCGACCCCGAAGGAAACGGGTTGTTGAGCGTCACCCTGGGTTGGGTATCGCTGGAATGGGAAGGACGGGAAGCGCTTGTGCCGGCCGGAGCAAGCTGCCGCACGCGTCCAAAGATCGGGCCGGGGACGCCGTATTTCGACGATGCCTCGCAGCGCCTTGAGGTGGCTCTGGCCGGCTTCGATTTTAAGCGCGGAGGCGAGCCGGCCTTGGATATAGTCCTCGGCGAGGCGCGAATACGCGATACGCTGACGCTCTGGCATCTGCTTTCACGCGTGGATGCTGCCGATCGGCAGCGCGTGTTCGATCGCGTTGTCGCTCTCGTGCCGCTGCCGGGGGCGGTATCGCGAGACAAAGCGTTGCAGCTCGATCCGGAGACACTGAAAATTTGGAGAGAGGAGCTGGCATGGAAATGGTGAAAAGCTTTCTGATTTGCGCCGGTGCCGCGGCGTGGATGGTCCCCTATTCCGCCGCGGCCGACTTTTCTCTGACAATCGGAAACGCTTTCGCGGCGCTCGTTCCCGGGAACGGCTCGACGCCCGTCGTAAAGAAGACCGACAAGAGCGCTCTGTTCGCGGTTCGCTTTCAGGACTGCCCATCTTTAGATCAAGCCAAGATCTCCGGTCTTGCGGAAGGCTTGGTGGCCGGCGCGCGCGCCTCCGCGCCCGTCAACATTCAAGCCGCGGCGCCGGGAATTTACGTGGTGTCTCTGGCGCCGAACCAGCAGCAGGGCCTTTGGGTGGTGAGCCTCAGCGCGACCTGTGGGAGTGCGAAGGCCGGCGCGCTGGTGCCCATTGGCCCGCAAGGATTCTTGCGGGACCAAATCAAGCTTCTGCCGCGGCCGGCCACCAAAGCGGAGATCGAAGCCGCCTTGAGAGAGTGAGGTGGAGCAGGCTTTAGCCTCGGCCTCTGCCGAGCGGGGGCTGAAGCCCCCGTTGCAGGCTAAAGCCTGCTCCACGGCTTACTCCACGCACGCGGAGGGCTGCGACACCGAGCCGTAGCCGTTCCAATCGACCGAGCGCCCCGCGGCAATCGCGCCAAGATACTTTTGGACCGCGGGCGATAGGACGAAATTTTTATCCGTGCGCTGGATCTGCGCAACGAACGGCTCCAGGAATCGCCCGAAAGCGGTCAGCGTATCGTTGTCCCCCGCGCGGATCGCGCGCGTGAGCGTTTCTTTTGTCCGCGGAGAAAGAACCTCGGCGCGGCCCACGAACACTCGCTGAATTTCGGCCGGCTCGGGGGTGATCGTCAACGGCAGCAAAGAATCCACAGTCGCACGCGGAACGATGTACAACACTCGCGAACCTTCGGTGAACCACGAATCGGCCCACGTATCCACCATCGCTCGAGCTTCCTTGGGATAAAGACCCAAATTCTCCAATCGAGCCGCCAGAAGTTCGCGGACCGCCGCGATATCTCGAGTCAATTCGGGCGGCTCGATGGTCGCCGAACCGGTTACGTTCTCGGCGATGCGGAAGCCGAGGGCTCCAGCCTGATTCTCGAAAAGAATCGCGAAGGGGATCGGGTCTTTTCCTATATTGCGGAGATCTAATCGGCCATCGCTTCCATAGCGTGCGAGCAGCGGAGGCTCGAAATTCCCCAGGCCGCGGTAGAAAATCATCTTCTCTTGCTGCTGTCCGATCCGCAACGGGGTCGCGTCGGTATTGCGAGCAGCATAGTAATGGCTCGCGCCTTCGGTTACGGGATAGGCAAGGTCTTTTCCCGGCACAAGCTGAACGTCCTTCCATTCCAGGCGATTCGGAGCCTGGGTCTGGATCGGATTGGGATACCACTCGGTAATGGATCCCCGCGGAAAATCGACGCGAACGGAAAGCGTCCGCGGCTGCTGAGTGTAGAAATAGAGCACGGGCGTTTCCATGCGAACCAAGCCTCGCGCGATGGATTTGTATACGCCTCCCCAGCGACTCACGAAGCAAGGGAGGTCGGGCGGCCCCAGGAGCGGCGCCCATTCGATGGCGGAGCCGCTCTCGTTCGCAACTGAAGTGAAGGTTCCCCACTCGTGCGCGACCAACGGCGCCCCACCGGGATGCAAATCCGCGGCAACTAAGGGGACAAATGTCGCGGCCAGAGCCATCGCAGCCTTGAAAACATGCATGTTCGTTTCTCCTCGCGCCTATTGGACGGAGAGGTTGGACATTTTCTTCCCGAGGCGGCTCGACGCGTGGAATGATTGGGAAAGAGAGGGCAACAATTCAGTGGGCGGGCGCCTCGGGCGGGCTTCCTTCGGCGACCCCAGCGTGAAGCAAGACCGCCTCCGCCATAGCGCGCCTGAGCTCCGGGATGCCTTCGCCTGTCACGCTCGAGATCTTGAAGAAGGGGAGCCGGCGCTTGCGCGCCATGCGCCGCAACGACGCGACGCGCTCCGGCGACTGCGCCGCATCGAGCTTGCTCGCCACCACAAGCATCGGCTTCTTCGAGAGATCCTCCGAGAAGCTGCGCAGCTCCTCCATCACTACTTCGAAATCGTGAACGGGATCGCGTGCGTTGGATTCGGAGACATCCACCAGGTGGGCGAGCACGCGGGTGCGCTCGATGTGCCGCAGAAACTGCGTTCCCAAGCCGTGGCCCAAATGCGCGCCTTCAATTAAACCGGGGATATCGGCTACGACGAAGGTGCGATGGTCTTCAAGACTCACGACGCCGAGATTGGGCTCCAGCGTGGTGAAAGGATAATCGGCGATTTTCGGCCGCGCCGCCGAGATTCGGGAGATCAGGGTGGATTTTCCGGCATTCGGGAATCCGACCAGCCCCACATCGGCGAGGAGCTTCAATTCCAGACGCAACCGGTGCTGCTCGCCCGGATGTCCCGGCTCGTGCTCCGTAGGAGCCTGGTGCGTGGAGGTGGCGAAGCGCGCGTTGCCTCTTCCTCCGCGCCCGCCGTGAGCCACCGTGAAGGAATCGCCGGCGCCGGTGAAATCGTGCAGCAGTTCGCCGCTTTCCGCGTTGTAAACGATGGTTCCAACAGGCACTGCGACTTCGACAGAATCACCATCGCGGCCCTTTCTATTGCTGCCTTCGCCGTGGCGGCCGCGCTCGGCCCGGTGCTCAGGGTTGAAGCGCAGGTGCAGCAATGTGTTGTAGTGATTACTGGCTATCAGAACGACGTCGCCGCCGCGGCCTCCGTCGCCGCCGCTAGGGCCGCCCCGTGGAACATACTTCTCGCGCCGGAACGCGAGACAACCATTGCCCCCGTCTCCCGCTTTGACGGAGATAACGACGTCGTCGATGAACACTGAAAGTTAAACGCGCCGCGGCGCGATTTGGACCGGCTATTCCGCCGCCCGGATGCTGACGAATTTGCCATGCCGGCCGCGGTCGCGGAATTCGATCGTGCCGGCAATCTTGGCGAACAGCGTGTCGTCTTTTCCGACGCCTACATTGGCGCCGGGCTTAATGCGGGTGCCGCGCTGGCGTACGATGATCGAGCCGCCGCTCACCAACTGTCCGCCGAAAGCCTTCACGCCCAGCCTCTGCGCATTCGAGTCGCGCCCGTTCTTTGAACTTCCTAAACCCTTTTTATGTGCCATTTATGCGCTCCGGTTATGCGGTAATCTCGTTGACTTTAATGCGGGTCAAATTCTGACGATGGCCGATGGTGCGCTTGTACTGTTTCTTACGTTTGAACTTGAAGACAATCGTTTTGACGCCGCGGCCGTGCGCCAGAATCGTCGCTTTAACACGCGCGCTACTCGCGGCGGACCCGGCTGTGACGCTCTCGCCATCCACTAAGGCCAGCACCCGCCCCAACTCGACTTCGGCGCCCACATCGCCCGGCAGCGTTTCCACTTCGATCGTCTCTCCGGGAGCGACGCGATATTGCTTCCCGCCTGTCTCGATTACTGCGTACATGATTTTCCTCTTTGCGGTTTCTCTGTGTTGGTTTAGCGCCCCGGCCATGCAGCCATCGGGCGGCAAAAGGCAGAAACTCCAGCATACTATAGATCCCGACAGCGGCGGTTGAACATCCATGGCGAGCAAAATAGAAAAGGAGGTTCACGGCATGGATTCGAAACAAAAGATGGCGGCGGCCGGGGCGGGGATGGTCGCGGCGGGGATTGGGTTGAGCATCGCCGGCGTCGCGCTGATCGCACCGGCCGTTTTCGGATGGGCCCTCGGCGTGGTGGAGAAGTGCTCGGAGCGATTCGGCGACGAGATCGAAAACGCCTCCAAAAGAGTGGGAACCGTCGCGGGCACCCTGCGCCGTTCCTTCAACCAGGCGGCGCGGACTGGCAGGGAAGCCAGCTAACATCCGGCGGCAACGGGCGCGCCGGAATGCCGCCGGTCCCGAAAAACTTCAGAAAAACTACTTGACAGGATTGCCGGGACATGCTACTTTTGCAGCATGTGCTGGTTTTGCAGCAGGTGGGCGGAATGAGCCGGGAACGATCGGGCGAAGCTCCCGGAGACCTGAGCCGCAGGGAGCGGCAGATCATGGACATTCTGTTTGAGCACGGGAGCGCCTCCGCGTCCGAGATCCGTTCGCGGCTCGCGGATCCTCCCAGCTACTCGGCCGTGCGTGCCGCGCTTAGGGTGCTGGAGCAAAAAAAACATATTCGCCACGAATTACAGAGTTTGCGTTACGTTTGGACGCCGTGTGTGGCGCGCGACCGGGCCCGGCGATCCGCGCTGAGGCATCTGGTTCGGACATTTTTTCAAGGCAGCGTCGAGCAAACCGTGGCCGCGCTTCTGGACGAGGAAGACCTGAAGTTGGACGACGGCGGGCGCGCGCGGCTCCACGCGCTGATCGAAAACGCGGAAGGGCGGAAACAATGAGTTTCTTTGTCGAGTGTGCGTTGCGAGTGAGCGCGATTTTGAGCATTACATTTTTGCTCACCTTCGCCCTGCGGAGACAAAGCGCGACGTTGCGGCACATCGTGTGGACGGCCGCGTTCGGGATTTGTGCATTGACGCCGTTGCTTTTCCCATGGGGACCGAAGGCGGCCAAACCATGGCCCTCGATCCTCTCGACGCAAACGTCCTTCGTCACGATTGCGGCCGAGTCCGAAGCTAGCCCCCGCGCGGAAACCGCCCAGCGGCCACCGCAGGCGATTCCGGTCGCGCCGGCGCTGTTCATTCTCTGGGCTGCGGGCGCGCTGGGGGTCTCGATTCGCATCGTGCGAGCCGCACTATGGACGCGCACTCTGCGGCACACGACGATGCCGCTCGACGGCGCGGCGGTGGCCGCTTCGGCGCATTTTCCGCCGACGGCCCTCGAAGGCGTTCAGATCGCCGAAAGCGATGCCGTTGCAGTCGCGGTGACTATGGGCATCCGGGCGCCCATTATCGTGCTGCCCTCGCATTACAAGACCTGGAGCGCGTCGCGTCTCCGCTCGGTGTTGCGGCATGAGCTCGCGCACGTCCACCGGCGGGATTGCTTGATTCAATGGCTGCCTCATGTCATGTGTATTCTCCACTGGTTCAATCCCCTGATTTGGCTGGCGCGTTCCCAAATGCTTTGCGAGGGCGAGCGAGCCTGCGACGACGCCGTTCTGCGGGGCGGCGCGACCGGCGTGGAATTCGCCCGCGACCTGCTGGAAATCGCTCAAATTGCCGGCTTGAAAGGAGCCAATCCGATGCTTACTACCGTCGTCACCAAAATTGAGCGCCGTGTTACGCGGTTGCTTGATCCTTCAACTAATCGCGCTTCACTTTCCCGCGCTGGAATGCTTGCGGCGGCCGCGTGCGCGGTGGCTGTGCTTCTGCCAATCGCGGGAGTGCGGGCACAGAACGCGGCTTCCAACACCGCTGGAGCGCAAACCGGAACGCTCTCCGGCGTCGTCTCCGATCCGACCGGCGCGGTGATTGTCGGCGCGCGCGTTCAGATCGCCGGCCCGACCGGATCGTGGACCGTCGCTTCGAACCCGGCGGGCGCGTGGAGCGCGAGCGTGCCGGCGGGATCGTATCGGATCGATGTTTTGGCTCCGGGATTCACTTCCCGGCCGACGACGGTGAACGTTGAACCGGGCGCCGCAATTGGGCTGAAGAACCGCATGGAAATAGGCCAACTCGCCGAGAGCATCGTTGTTACGGCTTCCGGCACGCCGCATGCGGCGTCCGCGGTTGCCGCCGCCCCTCCCCAGCGAATTCGCGTGGGGGGAAATATCCAGGCGGCGAAGCTGATCAACAAAACGCCTCCCGTTTATCCCGAGTCGCTGCGTCAACAAGGCGTGGAAGGGACGGTCCTGATCCAAGCGATTGTCGGGAAATCGGGGAATGTGATGTCCGCGCAGGCGGTGGGAAGCCAGCGGGCGGGCGCGGGAGGAGCGCCAACGGTCGAGCAGTCTTCTGAGTTTTCCGATGCCGCCTTGAACGCGGTGCGCACGTGGCAATACGAACCTACTCTCCTGAACGGCGAACCGGTGGAAGTGCTGACCACGATCGCCATCAGCTTTCAGCTACGCTGAGAACCCGCCTAGAAGCGTCTGCTATTCCCGCTGGGCCACGGCGAAGTGGCTCAGCGTGTCGGCGTAGGAGGCGATGCCCCTATAGAGCGCTTCCGCGATCTTCTGACGGTGCGCGGAGTTTCGTAACAGCGCTTCATCGTTCAGATTGGTAAGAAATCCGATTTCGGCGAGAACGCTCGGCATGGAGGCGCCGATCAGAACGACAAACGGAGCCTTCTTTACGCCCCGGTTCTTCACGGCAGGATTTCCTCTGGCCGAGACGGCGAATAGGGAGCTTTGAATTCGCGTCGCGAATTCGCGCGATTCGTCGATCTTGTCTTTCACGGCGATTTTCTGCAGCACCTGCTGTAGATCGAAAATCGAGCTTTGCGCGGTGGCATTCTCCCGAGCGGCGACTTCGAGCGCAGTCCTGGAAGTTGTGAAATTCAGGTAATACGATTCCACGCCGGAAACGCCCCGCACCGGAGACGAGTTGGCGTGAATGGAAAGAAACAAGTCCGCTTTATGCTCGTTGGCAATGCGCGTGCGATCTTCCAGCGGAATAAAAGTATCGTCGTCGCGCGTGTAAACCACCTCGGTATTCAAGCGCTGTTCCAGCAGCGCGCCCAGACGCTTCGCAATGTCCAGAACGACTTCTTTTTCGGTAAGCCCGGTGGGTCCGTGCGTTCCTTCGTCCTGTCCGCCGTGGCCGGGATCTATGACGACGCGACCCAGTTTGAGGCCGAGGACTCGCGTTAACGATTCCTCTCCGTTCGCATTGCGCTTGGCGGGCAAGGCTTGAGGCGCGGCTGAGCCTTTGGGGGCCGTCGCCTTCGCGTCTACCTGCGCGGGGCCGGCGTAAGCGGGCAAATTCACGCGCACGCCGCTGGACGAAGGAGGACGCGGGGAACCCGCGATGGAAGCTGCGAGGGGAGCGATCACCGGCGGCTTTAAGTCAAGCGCGGACACCTCGCCATCGGGGGGCGGCAAAAATTTGCGCGATGCCGGCTTTGCCTCAACCGGGGCGTCCGGCAGCGCCGCCGATCCAGTCACGCTCGACACAGCCGGGGGAGATGGCCGATCCATCGATCGCAATTCCACGATCAAACGCGATGGGCTCGAAAGCTGAGACGCGGTGAATTGTACCGGCGGATTGCGCTCCTCCACATCCAGGACAACGCGCGTCACGCCCGGCTGCGTTTCGGCGACGCGAATCTGCTTGAGCAGGGAGTCGCCGACGGGAATGACGAAAATCTTTTTATCGGCCATTACAGGACGCGCGTCTTCAATGTCGAAGAAAATCCTGTCGGGGTCTGGAAGGCGATCATGACGATATTTGAAGTCGGCCGAGACTTCGATGGCGATCCGGGTGACATCTCCCAGCGACCAGAAGCGGACTTCCTTCACTTGGACGGACGATCCGGTAGCGGCGCTGCCGGGACACACAATACTCGCAAGCAGCGCAATAGCGAGAAGGGCTTGGCGCGTGGGATTACGGCACGGTTTGGATGTGCAATCTGCCATCTTTATCGACAAACTGCTCGATTTTCGAGTATTTCTCCTCATCCACGACGGGATCGATTTTTGCCGCGGCCGGGCCGGCCGCCGACTGGACAGGCGTGGCAGCCTTCGCTTCGTTGTATCTTTGTCCCACTTTTTCCACGTATTTCCGTGTTTCCGGAAATGGCGGAATCGCCTTAAATTTTTCCACTGCGCCGGGCCCGGCATTATAGGCGGCTAAAGCCAGGCGATCATCCTTGTAAAGATCCTGCAGATACCTAAGATATTTTACTCCCGCTTCGATATTTTCGCCCGGATCGAAGGAATTGCTCACGCCCAGCATGCGGGCGGTGGGGGGCGTTAGTTGCATCAGGCCCTCGGCTCCTTTCGGGGACACGGCGTTGGGATCGTAATTGCTCTCGACCTGAATCACGGAATGGACCAGGCGGGGATCCACGCCGTGGGCTCGAGCGCTTTGGTCCACCAGATTCGCGATCGCGGGCGGAGCCGTTTTTACGGAAGTTCTTTTTGTGGGGGCGGCGGGCGCCAACTCGCGACGAACCAGCCTTCCCGTGTTCCGGTCGACGCGCACTACAAAAGTCTTGCGCGGCGCCGCGGTGGACGGCGGCGCGGACACAACCGCGTCGGCGGCGCGAAGGGGGGAGGCGGCCAGCGTCATAAACGCGAGTATGGAACAAATATACACTTTTTTGTTTGTCAAGTGTGCTCTATTCGGTTGTGCAATTGTTAACATCTTCTCATGGAACGAGGAGAACGGCGCCGCGGGGCGGAAACGGCTGGAGTCGGGCCGGGGAAGACGTACGCGGGTAACGGGCCGAAACAGTTGGATTTGGAGGCCGCGTGACCGCCGAGCCCGCCACTTCCTCCCATTACATCGAGTTCGCGCATGTTTATAAGACGTTCGACGCCCCCGTTTTAGTCGATGTCAGCTTCCACGTGGACGCGGGCGAAACGCTGGCGATCATCGGGCGAAGCGGGGTAGGGAAGTCGGTCAGCCTGGGGCATATCATGGGCTTTCTCAAGCCGGACCAGGGCCGCGTTTATGTAGCCTATACCGACATCACGGACGCGCCCGAGTCCGAGTTGCGGCGGATTCGCAAAAAAGTGACGATGGTATTCCAATCCGGAGCGCTGTTCGATTCGCTCACGGTTCGCGAGAATATCTTGTTCTCGCTTGAGCTCCGCGAGGATTACAACGAAGCAAACAAGGAAGATGTAGTAGACGGGCTGTTGCGAATCGCCGACCTTTCGGAATACCGGGACGCCTATCCGAACGACCTTTCCACCGGGCACAAGCGCGCCGTGGCTATCGCGCGCGCTCTTGCAGCTCAACCCGAGTGCATCCTCTACGACGAGCCAACCACTATGGTGGATCCCATCATGGGAGATCACATCGCCAATCTGCTGCTCCGGTTGAAGAATCAACTCCAGCTCACCGGGGTCGTCGTGACGCACGATCTGGACCTGATGCGCCGCGTCGCGGATCGGGTGGTGGTGCTGTTCGAAGGCAAGGCCATTTATTTCGGGCCGGTGAAGGATTTGGACAAGTCGCCCCATCCGCACATTCAGGAATTCCTCGCCATGGACAACGTGGTGTAGCTCCGCGAACATTACACTGAGAATGAAGCCCAAGGGTGAGCGATGTTCCGCGTTATCCGCGAACAGATTCAGACGGTGTTCGAGCGCGATCCGGCCGCGCGAGGCGCGCTCGAAATCGTGCTGTGCTATCCGGGGTTCCACGCCGTGCTGCTGCACCGCGTGGCGCACCGCTTGTACCTGGATGGATGGTTCACGCTGGCGCGTCTGGTGAGCCAGTTTTCGCGCTTGGTTACCGGAATCGAGATTCATCCCGGCGCGCGGATCGGGCGGCGTTTGTTCATCGATCACGGCATGGGGGTGGTGATCGGAGAAACCGCCGAGATCGGCGACGACGTGTTGTTATACCAAGGCGTCACGCTGGGGGGCACGGGAAAAGGGGCGGGGAAGCGGCATCCCACCATCGGCAACAGCGTGGTAATTGGCACCGGCGCAAGCATTTTGGGGAATATTCAAATCGGCGATTACGTGAAGATTGGCGCGGGATCGGTGGTGGTGCATTCGGCGCCCGCTCATTCGACTGTTGTGGGCGTGCCGGGCCGCGCGGTGCGAGGTACGGACACAGGAGTAGACGCGCCACTGGAGCACGGGCGGCTTCCCGACCCCGAGGGCCAGGCGATCGACGAACTGACCCGGCGTGTCGCGCAACTGGAATCGCAGTTAAAATCGGTGGTGCAGGCGTGGAACGATGAACAAGCTCACACGAAGCACTAGCTTACTGCTGCTGGCGGCGGCGCCGCTCGCGGCGGCCGATCAGAAGACGGACACGCCGTTCTGGGTGGCTCCGTGCGACGATCCGAAAACCGGCTGCCAGCCCGGAGATCTCGATCTGGCTCGCTGGGCTCTGGAGGCGTGGCAGACGGCGGCAAGCGGGCGCTTGCATTTCGTCGAGACCAAGGACCGCCAGAGGGCTCTGATCCGGCTGGTCTGGGCCTCGCCGCAAGGCGGCCTTTATGGCGAAACGGTGCCGATTGAAGTGAACGGGCGCCGGGGTGCGCAAATCTATGTGGTCAACACCACGCGCGACGTCACCGATACGCTGCTGCGCGACACCATCGTATATTTGACCTGCCTGCATGAATCGGGACACGCGCTCGGGCTTCGGCATACCGACCGGTTCGACGACATCATGTACAGCTTCCAGTACGGCGGCGACATTCCGGAATATTTCGGCCGCTACCGGCGCAAGCTGGGAAGGCGTGAAGATATCCGCAAGAACTCGGGTCTCTCGGCCGCCGACCGGCTGCATTTGACGGAGAGCCTGGCCGCCGGCGGGACTGCGTTCTAAACGTGGCGCACGCTTTAGCGTGCCGCGGCGAACTTCAGTTCGCCGAATCCGGACCGCGGGCTAAAGCCCACGGCAGCACGCTAAAGCGGGCGCCACGAGAAAGCATACCGGAAAGCGTTCGCGGCCAGTTCTTGCACCGGCAGCCCCAACTCCCGCGTGGCGAGCTCATATTCGCTCCTGAGCGTACAGCCGAACAGCGCGGGATCGTCGGTATTGAGAATGATCGGCACGCCCGCGTCAAACAACTTTCTCACGGGATGCTCCTCAATCGAGGCTACGGCGCCGGTCTTCACGTTGCTGGTAATGCAGATTTCGAGCGGAATCTGGCGTTCTCGCAGGCGATCCACCAGCCGCGGATCTTCGCTAGCTCGGATGCCATGGCCGATTCGCTCCGCGCCGATCTCCAATGCATCCCAGACGCTTTCGGGACCTGTTGTTTCCCCTGCGTGACAAACTAGCCGCAGCCCGCGGTCGCGCGCCTGGGCGTAGAGATCGCGGAACCAGAGGGCGGGGCCTTCGGCCTCAAATCCTCCGAGGCCGACCGCCACGACGCCATCGCGCTGCCGGCCTGCGGCAAAATCGAAGACCGGCTGCGCCGCTTCGGCGCCCCACTGGCGAGTCGCATCCAGAATCCATCGCACGTGGAGCCGGGCTTGCGCGGCTTCGCAAACCAGCGCGTCGAATACGGCGGCCAGGTCCTGCCGCTTCCACAGGATCACTCCGGCCGATACCGTAATTTCAGCGTAGACGACGCCTTGAGCCTCCAGACTGGCGAATAATCGACGCGCCGCGATGGCGTAATGGGCGGGCGTTAACAATTTCCGATTCACCCAGACATAGCTCGCGATGAAGCCGGCGAAATCCACATAAGTCGTATTAGCCGCGATCTCTTCCGCCGTTAGAGATGGATCGATTTCGCGCAGTGTGGCGGATTCAATGGAGCCTTCCAGGTGAACATGCAGTTCGGCCAAATCCATTCTTGCCATAATAACGGCGTGAGTGAAGCCGAAATTCAAGCGATTGCGGCAGGGCGGCATAGCGACGCGTTTTCTCTTCTGGGACCGCATGAGTCCGAATCCGGATGGGTGGTGCGTGCCTGGCTGCCTCAGGCGCGCCGGGTGGAGTTGATTGCCGATGGATCCTCTTCCGCGATGGCGCCGGCCGAAGCAGCCGCCGGTTTTTTCCAAGTTGCGCTCATGGCGCCGCCCGGAAGCTATCGTTTCCGTTTAACTCTCTATTCGGGTGAGGTCCGCGAGCTTGAGGATCCTTACCGGTTTCCTCCCTTGCTTACCGCGTTCGAGCTTCACTTGCACGGGGAAGGCACGCATTACGAATGCTATCGTATGTTGGGCGCGCATCTGGCGGTCTGCGAGGGAGTGGCGGGCGCGCGCTTCGCGGTTTGGGCGCCGAACGCCGAAGTGGTGAGCGTCACGGGAGACTTCAACCAATGGGATCGCACGCGCCATCCCATGCGGCTTCGCGATGGGGGCGTCTGGGAAATCTTCCTGCCGGGCGTGACCGCCGGCGCGCCCTACAAATATTCCGTGCTGGCGCGCGAAGGCTGGGAGCAAGATAAGTCCGACCCCTACGGCTTTTTCGCCGAAGTGCCGCCCAAAAGCGCCTCCATCGTCTGGCCGCTTACCAATTACGCTTGGGGCGACGCGGAATGGATGGAATCGCGCGGAAGCCGCAACGTCCTGCGCGAACCGGTTTCGATGTACGAGGTGCATCTTGAATCCTGGCTTCGCGGACCTTTCCAAAAATTGCTTTCCTACCGTGAGCTGGCCGACAAGCTGGTCGAATACGCGCGGCGGATGAACTACACGCATCTGGAGCTGCTGCCAGTGATGGAGCATCCGTTCTCAGGATCGTGGGGGTATCAGGTTACGGGATACTACGCTCCCACCTCACGCTTCGGCACGCCCGACGATTTCCGGTATTTCGTGGACCGCTGCCATCAAGCCGGAATCGGTGTCGTACTCGACTGGGTGCCCGGCCATTTTCCTCGCGATCCCCATGCGCTGTTCCGGTTCGATGGAACGGCTCTCTACGAGCACGCCGATCCGCGCCAAGGCGAGCATCGGGAATGGGGAACGATGGCGTTCAACTACGGCCGCAACGAAGTCTCCTCGTTTCTTCTTTCGAACGCATTGTATTGGCTCAAGGAATTTCATATCGACGGATTGCGCGTGGATGCCGTCGCGTCCATGCTGTATCTCGACTACGCGCGCAAGGAAGGCGACTGGATACCGAACCGCTACGGCGGCCGGGAGAATCTGGAAGCCATCGATTTCCTGCGGCGCTTCAATGAGTTGGCGCACAAGGTGCCTGGCGCGATGACCGTCGCCGAGGAGTCCACCGCCTGGTCCGGCGTGTCGCGGCCGGTCTATTTAAATGGCCTCGGGTTCACGCTGAAGTGGAACATGGGCTGGATGCACGACATGTTCGGCTATTTTTCCACCGACCCGGTCTTCCGCAAGTATCATCAGAACGACATCACGTTCAGCATGCTGTACGCATTCACCGAAAATTTTCTGCTACCGGTGTCTCACGATGAGGTGGTGCATGGAAAGGGGCACCTGGTTTCGAAAATGCCGGGCGATGAGTGGCGAAGATTCGCCAACACCCGAGCGTTCCTGGGCTACATGTTCGGCCATCCCGGCAAGAAGCTGATGTTTATGGGAGTGGAGTTCGGCCAGACATGGGAGTGGAATCACAACGAATCGCTGCCGTGGCGTTTGTTGAATTTCTGTTGTCATCGCCAGCTCCAGACGTATGTGAGGGAACTGAACGCGATGTACCGCCGCGAGCCCGCGCTTTTTCAAATCGACGACGATTTTCGCGGCTTCGAGTGGATCGACTTCCACGACGTCGAAGCCAGCGTCATTTCGTTCGTTCGGTACGCGCAAAATCGCGACGATTTCATCATGTTTGTGTGCAACTTTACGCCCGTGCCGCGGCTTGAGTATCGCGTCGGCGTTCCCAAAGCCGGGCGCTATCGCGAAATTTTGAACAGCGACGCGGAAATGTTCGGGGGTTCGAATATGGGCAACGGCGGATTCGCAATGGCCGAAGATATCGCCAGTCATGGCCGCCCGGCCAGCGTGACGCTTACGTTGCCACCGCTAGCGGTGCTGGCGTTCAAGCCGTCGTGACCCGGACTGCCCATCCCGCGCGGCGAACGGGCGATCCGAAGCGCACGCCGCCGCCGCGCTTTTGATATGCTTCAAGACAGCCGAGGTAAATCGTTCATGAAGCTGGCCCGCCCCATTCACCTCCTCCTCCTGCTGAGCCTCGGTTTGTTTGCGCTGCAACGGGGAGGGTACGGCCAGCGATATGCCTCTTATTACGGCGGGCCGAACGTGCCCTCCGAGTTTTATTGGAGCCGTTTGCAATACAGGTCTGCCTACGGCAATGGCGGCCGGTTTCGCATCTATGGCGGAGGCGGCGGATGGTCCCGGGATTTCCCAAAGGCCGACAACGACTGCCTGATCGCGCTGCGGCGCCTGACCCACATCAACTCGCCCTCTCCTCTGAACGTGATCGATCTGGATAGCGATCATCTCTTTGACTACCCATGGATTTACGCCGTCGATGTGAACACCTGGAGCTTCACCGACGAGGAAGCCAAACGCCTGCACGATTATCTGTTAAAAGGCGGCTTTCTGATGGTGGACGATTTTCATGGCGAAGACGATTGGCAGCGTTTCATGGCCGGCATGCGCCAGGTGCTGCCCGACGCGCCGGTGGAGGACTTGAAAGACGAGGACGAGATCTACCATGTCCTCTACGACATCAACGAAAAGTTTCAGATCCCCAGCGAGGTGTACGTCAATACCGGCCGGACGTATGAGAAGGACGGCTACGTGCCCAAATGGCGGGCCATCCGCAACGAGCATGGGCGGATTATGGTCGCGATCTGCGCCAATATGCATCTGGGCGACGCCTGGGAGTGGGCCGATAGCCCAGAGTATCCAGAGAAGTTTTCCGGACTTGCTTTTCGCATCGTACTGAATTACATCAGCTACGCAATGACTCACTAGGCATGGACCGCGCGCGCCTCATCCTAGAATTCGCGAGGAGCGCGTGATCCGATGTTGAAGTGCTTCTTTAGCGCGCGCCACATCGGAATCGGAATGGTATAACAGTAACACCTTTGCGTTTTCGTTTCGACCTCCGCAAGAGCAAACGTCTAAGGGCGAATCCCAAACGGGGCATTGGCTTTGAGGAAGCCAGGCAACTATTCTCGCGTCCTTATTGGATTGATCAGCGTTCCGATGTTCCGGAGCAGTACGTCGCAATCGGCTGGGTGGGAACCAAGTTGTACTCCGTCGTCTTCGAGATTCGCGAAGATGAGGAAGGCGAGTATCTGCACTTGGTCACGCTGTGGAGGTCGACTAAAGAGGAAGTCCGACTTTATGAAGAAAACTCGTAAGCCAGCTCGTCCGCCGACGGCTGAGGCAATTGCCAGGCTAGCCGATCAGGGGAAAGACATAACTCGTTTCTTCAAGGGCCGGGGCCGCATGGTTCAACCCATTCAGCGCGTGAATGTGGATCTCACCGCCACAATGCTGGAGGAACTGGACAGAGCCGCTGAAGGGCTCAATGTGAGCCGCCAAGCCGTGATAAAGACCCTTGTCCGTGAGGCGCTCGACCGGCATTACCTGGCGCAACGCGCAAGATCCTCGTCGGGGGCATGAGGCGTCAGTGCCGCTTGTGGAATCATTGCGAGCAGGCATTGAGAGCGGCGAGGAGGAGAGTCCCCTGCCGCGCTGGGAGCAAACTCGGGTATCCTAAGCGTTGCGATGTATTTTCTTGCTGCCTCGCTCTTCCTATTTCAGGCGGGAAAACCTCTCGAAGCTCAGGAATTGCCCCTTCCGAGACGATTGCTGATCCTCACGCAGGCCTTCCTTGACTCCGCTCAGGCGAAAGAAAATCCGATTTCGCTTGCCGGAGATAAGAGTCGCGTCCTCGTTTTGTTCCGCTTAGCTGAAAGCGGGAGGGTTTTGGAGAGTCGGGCAATTGGCGGCTCCGAGCAGGCGCGCAACGCCGCGCCAAGCGCAATGGCCAAGTGGCGATTTAAGCCGACGCTCGTGGCTGGCCGCCTTGTCCAGATCCAAAGCGGCGCTCTATTCGATTTCTCGAGCTCGCCAGTGCGTGTTCAAGCTCCCCAACCGATGCGTGCCGATCAAATTTCCCCGGTGCTGACGACGCGCTGTCCGCTCGCCGTTTTGGCGAGCGCCCCTGATAGTTTAGGGATTTGTAGAAAGGAAACCCAAGCGGTCGATTCGAATCGAGCTCATACCTCCATGGAGTCTGCCTCCGCGCACGATAAACTTGGCCTCGCGACAATACAGTTTGGGCACGACGCCCGTCAGGCGCTCGCGGAGTTCAGCCAGGCTATTGAACTTGTAGGCGATGGGATGAGCCGGTCGGACGGCGAATGGGCTGAATTGCATTGGCATCGCGCCGCGGCGGAACAACAAGTTGGTCAGAGTCTGGAGGCTTATCGCGATTTTGAGTTGGCGGAGGGCAGCTTAGCCGGAGCAGCCAAAGGGCTTCCCGCCTACCGCGCGCTTTTGTCGCAAATCGTCAAGGAACACGCCTCAATGCTTGAAGAGCAGGGCAGACGGGAGGAGGCAGAGGCGCTTCTGGCCCAGATTCAATAAGAATTGGCGCCGACATCGCCCACTTCCGGTGGTTCCCTATAATGTAGCGGATCGAGCTGACGCCCAATGGTGGGTCGAGCCTGCGGTCCGAACCCTGGCTTATGTTCGAGTTCTTCTTTAAATATCCCCATTCAGCCTACGCTCGCGGGCACATCGCGCTTTTGGGCGCATGGCCAACATGGGTGCTCGCGCTGCTGATCGTTGCCGCGGCGGCCGGGCTTGCCTGGCTGATTCGCTCTCGGCTCGGGGATGCCGCCCCGAATATGCGGAGCTGGCGAGTTTGGGTCGTCTGGGGGCTGCAAACTCTGCTGGTTTCGATGGTGCTGGTGCTGCTGTGGCAACCAGCCATCACCGTTGCCGAGTTGAAGCCGCAGCAGAACATCATTGCCGTGCTGGTGGACGATTCCAGGAGCATGACCATATCCGAGGATGGGTCCACGCGGCTAGCCCAGGCTGTGAAAGCGCTTGACAACGGCGTGCTCGCGAGCCTGAATCGCTCCTTCCAAACCCGCCTCTACCGCATTGACGAGGCGCCGGCACGTATCGATGGTCTGAAGGACTTGCAAGCCAACGCGCCCTCCACACGAATCGGCGACAGCCTTAAGCAGTTCAGCGACGAGACCTCCGACCTGCCTATCGGCGCGGTAGTGCTGCTGAGCGATGGCGCCGACAACTCCGGCGGGATCAGCGCGGACGCCATTAGCGCGCTCCGCGCTCGCCATATCCCTGTTCATACGGTGGGATTCGGGCGCGAGCGCGCCGAGCACGATGTGGAACTGGACGACGCGGTGATCGCTCCTCGCGCCCTGGCGGGTTCGCGTCTGGTGGCGAAGGTGACGCTGCGCCAGCACGGATACTCCGGGTCAAAAATAAATCTGACGGTGCGCGATGTTAGCTCCGGCAAACCGAAAATTCTTGCGTCTCGCACGGTCGCATTGGGGCCGGAAGGCAATCGAGAGGCCGAAACCTTGATGTTCGACATCGGTGGCGCCGGGGCCAAAACTCTCGAAGTCGCCGCGACGCCGCTGACCGGCGAGCAGAACACGGCCAACAATACTCTGACTCGCGTGGTGAATGTCGACGCCGCTCCGCGCCGCATTCTCTATCTCGAAGGCGAACCGCGCTGGGAATACAAATTCATTCGCGAAGCCGAGGAAGACGACCGGATGGTGCAGATCGCCTCGCTGGTTCGCACCAGCGAAAACAAGACGTACCGCCAGGGAATCGCCGACGCCAAGGAACTCGCTAACGGTTTTCCTTCCCGCCCGGAAGATCTTTTCGCATATCAAGGATTGATTATTGGATCGCTGGAGGCCGGATACTTCACTCCCGGCCAGCAGGAGATGATCCGCGAATTTGTAGATCGACGCGGTGGCGGGTTGCTACTGCTGGGCGGCCAGTTCGCGCTGGCGGACGGAGGATGGAACGCATCGTCGCTGACGGACCTGCTGCCGACGACTTTACCCACTCAGCCGGGCACGTTTCATCGCGAGGCCGATCCCAGGAACGGCACGACTCACGCAGTGGCCGAACTGGCTCTGGCCGGCGCAGATAGCGTCGTTACCCGCCTGGTTGACGACCCCGCCGCGAACGCCGCCAAGTGGAAAAAACTCCCCTATTTGATGGACTACGAAGATCCCGGCCTTGCCAAGCCGGGCGCCGTGGTTCTCGCCAATACGATTACGCCCGAAGGCCGGCGCGTGCCTTTGCTGGTCACGCAGAACTTCGGTCAGGGGCGGACGGCGATCATGGCCACCGGCGGAAGTTGGCGCTGGCAGATGAGCTCTCCGCTGGGCGATACGGCGCACAATTTGTTTTGGCAGCAGCTCCTACGATGGGTGGTTTCCGATACTCCCGGCCGCGTCAGAGCGTCGCTCCCCTCTCAGATTCTGCTCGATAACGGCGCTGTGGCGCTTACAGCCGAAGTTCGCGACCTGCAGTACAACCCCGCTCCCGACGCGAAGGTCGAAGCCCATATTTTGGGCCCAAGTGGAATCAATGCCTCGGTGGAGATGAACCCGGTTCCGGATACTCCGGGTCAGTTTCAAGCGACGTGGTCCGCTCCCAAAGTCGGTGCCTATTTGACCGAAGTCCTGGCGCAGCGGGCGGATCCCGGCACGGGAACATTTAAGGAATTGGGCCGCGACGTACTGACGTTTCAGCGCATGGACGGCGTGGCGGAGAACTTCCACACCGAGCAGAACCGCGAGCTGCTCGAGCGTCTGGCTACACAAACCGGCGGGCGATATTGGAAACCCACCGACTTGGGAAAGCTCGCCGGCAGCATTCCGTATTCCGAGGCCGGCGTAACCATGCGCGAAACGAAGGACTTGTGGAATATGTCCGCCGTGTTCCTGGCGCTGGCGCTGCTAAAGTTTTCGGAGTGGTGGCTGCGACGCAAATGGGGGATTGTCTAAATGGGATTTCTCGCTCCCTGGTTCCTCGCCGGCCTGCTCGGCGCCGCGCTGCCGCTTTACTTGCATCTGCTGAAGCGGCAAAGGAACCCGCCAAAAGCGGTGCCGTCGCTGATGCTTTACGAATCGCGCACGCAAAGCTCGACTCGCCATCGGCGGCTCCATTATCTCCTGCTTCTTTCGTTGCGGCTGATCTTGCTGGCGCTCGCCGTCCTCGCCTTCGCCAATCCGTTCGTGAACCGCAATGCCGCCGCACTTTCCAGCAACCGGCTGGTGCTGCTGGCGATCGATAACTCGTTCAGCATGCGCGCGGGTACCCGATTGGCCGACGCCAAAGAGGCGGCCATGAGCGTGCTGGCCGGCAAGGGCTCGGCACGAGCGCAGGTGGCGGCGTTTGGATCGCAATTCCGGCTGATGACGCAAGCCATCGAGGACCAGGCCGCGCTGCGAGCGGCCGTACAGGCAATTCAGCCGGGCGACGGCCACGGCACATTCGGAGAGCTGGCGCGAGCCGTGCGCGGCATCGCCGAACCTCTGCGAACGCCGGTGGAGCTTCACGTGTTCAGCGACATGCAGCGCAGCGACTTGGCTGCCTCGTTCTCCGATCTGGCTCTGCCCGCCAATGTCAAGCTCGTGACGCACGCGATCGATAGCAAGGCGCGCCCCAATTGGACGGTGGAATCGGTGGACGCTCCCGGACAGGTGTGGGGGCGGGACTTAAAGCCGGTTCGCGTGCAAGCCGTGATCGCCGGGTACGGAACGCCGGCCGCTCAGCGCACGGCGTCGCTGGTGGTGAACGGGAAGGTTATCGCCACAAAAAGCGTGCAGGTCCCCGCCAACGGAAGAGCGACGGTGGATTTCCCCGCGCTCGACGCGCCTTACGGTTTCAGCCGGTGCGAGGTCAAGATCGATTCCGCCGACGCGCTCGCCGCGGACGATATCCGCCGTTTCGCCGTAGAGCGCTCCGATCCGCAAAAGGTTCTGTTGATTCACAACTACGGCGACAACCGTTCGCCGCTATACATCAATGCGGCTTTGACCGCGGCGGCGCAATCAGGATTTAGCCTCGAATCGATCGCCGTCAACGAAGCCGCCGACCGTAAAGCCTCCAATTACGCATTTATTGTTCTCTCCGATCTCAATACGATGCCCGCGTTGCTTGAG
This sequence comes from Bryobacteraceae bacterium, assembly GCA_036557165.1. Lineage (GTDB taxonomy): Bacteria > Acidobacteriota > Terriglobia > Bryobacterales > Bryobacteraceae > Palsa-187. Next base: position 28,740 of record DATBIA010000051.1, on the reverse strand, counting down.
AACTCGCTTACCGGCTACGTGCGCTCGGGCGGAAGCCTTTTGATCGCCGCTGGGACTTCCGCGGGCGGCAGATTGCAAATTCCGATTTTCGGCGCGCGCATCGTCGCCCCTCATGACTACAACCGCGCGCCGGAGAGCTACCTGACGGTGGGATCGAGCGACTCGTCGTACCCAGCCGTCGCCAAGGCCAACGGCTGGTCAGGGGTGAAGTTTTTCTATGCACTGGACATCGATCCCGGCGATGCTCGAGTGATTGTCCGCTTGAGCGATCAGACGCCGCTGTTGATGGAGAAGCGAATCGGCGAGGGGCGCGTGGTGCTGCTCGCCTCCGGGCTCGATAACGTAACCAACGATTTTCCCTTGAATCCCGCCTTCGTCCCGTTTATCGAGCAAACCGCGCGCTACCTGGCGGGAAGCGAACTTCAAGGCGGCTCTCAGCAGGTGGACGCTTACCTAGAGCTACGCAGCGCCAAGGAGCAAGCCCAAGGGGTCGAGGTGACGGACCCGGAGGGCAAGCGGCCGCTGAGTCTCGACGAAGCCGCCTCGGCTCAGTCTTTTCAATTGAGTGAAGCGGGGTATTACCAGATTCGTCTTGCCAACGGCCGCCAGGATTTGGTGGGTGTCAATGCCGATCCCAAGGAGTCGAATCTGGATGTGATTCCCGACGATGTTTTGGGATTGTGGCGGGGAAATGGCGGGGATTCGTCTTCGCAAGAAGCGCCGGCGACCGGCCAGCCGGCAAGGCCCGCGACGCCTCAAAAAACGCCGCAAAGCTTATGGTGGTACGTCATGCTGCTGGTGCTGGCATCCGCTGCCGCGGAATCGGTCCTAGCGAGCCGCTACCTCGGAGTCCAGCGGGAGGAATCCCAAACCATCGGAGGCGCTGCGGCTACCGTACGCTCAGTTGGACCGGCGTAGCCGATGAGGCGCCGATCCGCAGCGTGACCTGGGCGGGGCCGGGATGGATCGTCTCGGGCGCCTGCACATTGATTTGCCGCTTCTCCGCTGGCGGTGCGACGAATTCCACCGGGCAACGGAGGCCGTTCAACAACACCTGAACGTTATTGCGATCCGCGTTTTCGGGCAGGCCGGAGCACCAGATGGCCAAGCCGCGGCCCGATTGGAGATCGAGAACGTCGTGAGCCCAGGTGGTCCCGTCGAGTACGCCTTCGATATGCGGCGCGCACGCTGGAATAGGGATGTCTACGGCGATACGGCGAGCCGTGTGCTTCGGGCCTCGGCGAACGGCGACGCTCACCTCATGCCAGCCCGGATCGAGGCCCGGCGGGAGCTTGAAATTCGCCTGCCACAAGTCGCCGCCCATATTCTTTACGATGATGGGCCGCGTGCCGTATCCGCCGATGCTGGGCTGAACATCCGCCACGGTCAGACTTCGCTCCGACGTTTTGAAGCCGATGGTGAGGTATTCGTCGCGTCGCGTGTCGAAATTAATTCCGGCGTTCGTGTTGTGGACCGCGCTCACCAACTCGGCTTGCGGGCCGCGCGGATTTTCCGGCTCCCAGCGGCGATGGCACGAAACGCTGGCGCTGTAGAGCAGCACCTTCTTGAAGTCGGCGCGCGCGAATCCCGCCGTGCGGCACATCGCTACAAGGCAGGAGAGATTGGGGGCCACCCAGTTATCCGTTTGCCCCTCGAACTCGTCGGTTTCATAAAATTCGAGCACCGGCTGCGCCGCGAGGTCGAAATCGTCGCGCAGAACGTAGGAATCGACGGCAGCCAGTTCCGTGGCCACCGAACAGACTTTCTCCAGTGCCAGAAGCGGATGTTTGAGATGATAAAGTACGCCCAGAAAAAGAACAATATCGAAGCGGCCCACCGTATCGGGCGAAACGTCCATGACGTCCATCTGGCGGAATTCCACCCGCGAGTTGTAGACCGAGTGCATTTCGTGAAATCTTGGATTATCCCAGCAATCGAGCGCGACGACTTCGGCGCCGCGGCGCTCCATTTCGAAGCTGAACCAGCCGTCCCAGCAGCCGATATCGAGCACTCGTTTGCCCCGGAGATCGTCGCCGATGGGGAATTGTCCGATGCGAGTCCTCAAGATTTCCAGCGTGTTGACGCCGCGAAGTACCCGTCCGTCGGGCAACTCGAAGCTATGCCACCAGCCGGTTTTTTCCCACAGGTTCTTCCATTGCGGGCCGTAGCCTTTGGCCGGTTGCGCCGATTCATCGATATGCCGCGCGGATTCGTCCATCTTTCCTCGACGATAGCATCATGAAGCCGATAAGCATCCGGGCGCGCGCGGCGGTTTACATGGCTTTGTTGGCGGCGGTGAATGTGTCCATCGTCGAGAAGCTATTCTTCGTGGAATTCACGGACAACATGCAAACCAACGACGGATCGTTCCTTGGGATCACCCGTTACATTCTGGCGCATTTTCCGCATCTGACTTGGTTCCCACAGTGGTTCAACGGTCTGCCGTTCGAGAACACGTACACGCCCATGCTGCACCTGATGGACGCGGCTTTCGCGTGGACGACCGGGAGTTCCCCGGCGCACGCCTACAATTTCGTGACAGGATTCTTCTATGCCGCGGGGCCGATCTTTCTGTTTCTGTTCGCGTGGCGGCTAAGCGGATATCTGGAGGCCAGTTTCTTCGCCGCATTGCTCTACTCGCTGTATTCGCCGGCCGCTCTATTTCCGTTTTTTCGCGGCGATGTTGGGCTTTGGAACCCATGGCGTCTGCGCGTGCTGGTGTTCTGGGGCGAAGGACCGCACATCACGATGTTGGCGGTTCTGCCGCTAGCGCTGCTCGCGGCGTGGATGGCCATTTCGACGCGCCGGTACATCTGGTGCGCGGGAGCGGCGGCTCTGGCGGCCTGGCTGGTACTGGTGAACGCGTTCGGCGCCACTGCCGTCGGGATCGGCTGCGCGTGCATGATTCTGGCGCTCCCGGCGAAAGAGCGGGGCAGGGCAGTGCTCACTATCGCCGGAGTAGCCTTAGCCGCCTATCTGTTGGCCTGCGTGTTTCTACCGCCGAGCTTGCTTCGAACCATCTCCTACAACTCGCAATTTGTAGACGGCGATTTTCGCCGCGTCAAGCTGATTCCGGCTCAGGCGATCACCGTGGCGGCGGTTGCGCTCGTATGGCTGGCTACGCTGCGCATGCGCGAGGTCTTTCTGCGTTTCGCGCTTCTATTCGCCACCGCGCTGACCATGATCGTCGGCCTGTTCGCGCTCTTCCGGCTCCCCGCGCTGCCGCAGGCGCACCGTTATAGCGTGGAGATGGAGATGGCGATCTGCCTGGTTTTCGCGTTCGCGCTTCGTCCGCTCGCGCTGAGGCTTCCACGATCCGTGAAAACGATCGCGGTGGCGGTGATTCTGCTGGCGGTGGTACGCCAAACGATTCATTACACCCGGTACGCGCGCCGGCTCACCGCCGCAATCGACGTTACCCAAACGGCCGACTACAAAGTCGCGAAATGGATGGAAGGAAATCTGGACGGGCGGCGGGCCTTCGTCAGCGGCGAAACCGGCACATGGCTGAACGCGTTTTCCGACGTGCCGCAAATGAATTCCGGCCATCAGCCATTCGATCCCAATTTCCAGGTGGACGCGATGGCCGGTTATACGATCTATTCCGGCGAGGGCACGGGCGCGCGCGACGCCGAGGTCAGCATCCTTTGGCTGAAGGCTTTGGGATGCGGCGCGATTCACGTCGCGCCGAGCCGGCTATACGGCGAGATTTTTCACAATCCGCGGAAGTTCGACGGCGTGCTGCCGGTGCTGTGGCGCGAAGGCAAGCACACGATTTACGGCGTGCCGCAGCGCACGAAATCGCTGGCGCGGATCGTGCCGGAAGATGCCATAGTTCGGAGACATCCCGTCAATGGCATCGATACTGGCGACATCGCGCGATATGTCGCCGCACTGGACGATGCGGCGCTCCCAGCCGATGAGATGAAGTGGCCGAGCTCGGATCGAGGACATATCGAGACCACTCTGCGCCCCGGCCAGGTGCTTTCGGTTCAGACCACGTACGATCCGGGTTGGATCGCTATCGCTAATGGGAAGGCAGCGGCCGTCACGAAGGACGGCCTGGGGATGAGCGTGGTCCACGCCGATTGCAATGGCCCCTGCACCGTGGATTTCAAGTTCGATGGCGGGGTGGAGCGAAAGATCTGCCGCGCGCTGAGCGGCGTGACGCTGTTGGCCGGGCTCATCGCGGGCGTTTTGGTGTCCCGACGGGAGAGGACGAGGATCTAACCGCTATTCGTACCGCAGCGCGACGTTTGGATCCACCCGCGCGGCGCGCCGGGTTGGAATCAGGCAGGCGACAATCGCCACCACAACCAACCCCAGCGCCACGACGGCGAAGGTCATCGGATCCGTGGGACTAACGTTCCACAGGAAATTTTGCAGGAATCGCGTGAGGCCGTACGCGCCAGCGAGTCCCAACGCCATTCCCGCCAGAATCAGCAGGAGCGCCTGGCGGACAATCAGTCCCAGGACGTCCACGCTGCCGGCGCCGAGAGCCATTCGGATGCCGATCTCGCGAGTCCGCTGCGCAACCGCGTAGGCCATCACGCCGTAGATCCCGATGGCGGCCATCATCGCCGCCACGGCGCCGAAAATCCCCAGCAGCGCCATGAATGTGCGGGTTTCCCGGAGTTGGTTGTCCAGGTATTGCTCGACGGTACGGATGTTGTTCGCAGGTTTTGAGCGGTCTACATCGGCCACGGCCGCGCGAATTGTTGGGATCATGCGGTTCGGATCGCCAGCGGTTCTCAGAACGAATACCATCATCGCGCGATAGTCCCAACTCGGCCCTTCCCAACGTTGGGTCTGTTGGAGGTGCGGAACGAAGATCGTCGGCTCAGGCCGCTGCTGGAACCGCCCGGCCAGCGTGTTTCCCACCACACCCACGATTTCGCGTATGGGCTCATCCGGCACGAAGTCCAGAGCGATTCGCTGGCCGATTGGATTCTGGCCGGGAAACCAGCGGTCCGCCATCGCTTTGTTGATCACTATCACTGGTGGCGCGGAAGCCGTGTCGCCAGTGGCGACGTCGCGTCCGCTGAGCACGGGTATCTTCATGGTGCCGAAATAGCCGGGCGTAATCGCGAAGTACGCCGCCGTCATTGCGGAGCCGCCGGGGGTACTCGGATCGGGCGCGGGCTGCCCCACGATCCGGAATCGCATGCTCATCCAATTTCCACTCGCGGGAGCGCGGCTGATGGCGGCGGCCGAAAGGATGCCGGGAATCGCCTTCATCCTCTCGTAAACGCGCTGGTAGGTTAGGCCGGTCGCCGGGAAAATCTCCCAGAGCCCGAAGCCCCGGAACTGCCCCACGGGCCGCATCAGTTCCGCCTGTGAGAAGCGAAGCTCAAAACTCAGGACATTGGCCGGGTCAATGCCGAGGCTGTTCGAACGCAGCTTCACAAAGCTGCCGATCATCAGTCCGGTGCCAATCAAAAGGATCAGCGCCAGACCGATCTGCGCCGCCACCATCGCGTTCCGCATCCGCTGTTTTCCGGCCCCATCCATGCCGGTGCGGCCGGATTCCTTGAGCGAAGCCGCCAAATCCACCTTCGACGTTTGAATCGCCGGGGCCGAGCCGAACAGCAAGCCCGTCAAAATGGAGATCAGTGCTGTAAAGCCAAGCACCCGGAAATCGGTGGTGACGCCGGGAGGGATGGTCCCGGGGGTCAGAGACGCTTGAATCAGTCGCAGACCCACCCACCCAAGCCCGACCCCAAGGATTCCGCCCGCCGTGGAGAGCAGCACGCTCTCCGTCAGCAATTGCCGAATCACGCGGACGCGGCCGGCGCCCAGTGCGGATCGCACCGCCACCTCGGTGCGCCTGGCCGACCCACGGGCAAGCTGGAGACCGGCGACATTCGCGCACGCGATCATCAGCACGAAAATCACCGCGCCCTGAAGAACGTAAAGCGGCTGTTTATAACCAGCGAAAAAAGCATCCTGCATGGACTCCACGCGGATTCCCCGGTCGCGGTTGCGCTCCGGCGCAGATTCCCTAAGGCCAGCGGCGATCGACGCCATTTCCGCCTGTGCTTGCGCCAGCGAAACCCCTTCCCGGAGCCGTCCCGCGACTTGGAGGAAGCTCGCCGCGCTGGTCAACTGCTGAGGCAGGAATCCAAGCGGCGACCAGAAGGCCGTCTCATCCGAGTCGTACTGGAATCTTTTCGGCATCACCCCAATGACTGTGTTCTGCACGCCGTCGATTGGGATGGTTTGCCCAATGGCATCCGGCTTACCGCCGAAGTGCGTCTGCCAAAAGTTGTAGCTCAGCACTACCACCGGAGCGGGATTGCCAGTTTGATCTTCACCCGTCTGAAAAACCCGGCCGAGCATCGGCTTCACCCCAAGCGCGTCCCACATCGATGGCGTGAACTGCTCCCGTTCCACTTGTTCCGCCGGAGATCCGTCGCGGCTTGCGCCGAGGGTCGCGGGGAGGCCGTAGACGCCCCCAATCGCGGAAAACGATTTTGCGTGTTCCTTCCACGCAAGGTAATTCTGTCCGGTTACAGCGCCGCGAGCGTCCGGGCGATTGAGCGGAACCGACCACAGGATTGCCAGGCGATCCGGTTCGCGAAACGGCAAATTGGATAGGATCGTGCCGTTGATAATGCTAAAAATCGTGGTATTGGCGCCGATGCCAAGAGCAAGCGAAAGAATCGCCGCTACCGTGAAACCAGGTTTGCCGACCAACACGCGGCAGCCGTACGCGATGTCTTGCCACAAGCTGTTCATATCCAAACCTAATACGTTATGGTTCACGAAAAGTTTCGCAAGCGCCCGGCGCCGGTTGCCTAACGGCCACGCCGTTCCCAACGCCGCCCCACAAACGCTGGCGGGCCGGCACGGATTACAATCACATTGACGGGGCGCATCATGTCGTTTGATGGCGGACGCGCTCCGTCTCGTGGAATACTACATCTAGAGGATCCAGTGACATTTCGCCTTTTTCTTTCGTTAACCGCGGCGGCGGCATTTGCCGCATTGTGCTCGGCTCAGCAGACTCCAGCAGGCAACACGCCCGGGGGCGCGATTCAGACTCCAGGAAGCCAGCAAGGAGCGGCGGCCGGGAGTCAGGGCAGGGGAAGAAGGGGACCGGCGCTACCGGAAGGCCCCACGCCTCGCACCGAGGACGGCCATCCGGATCTGTCGGGGAATTGGACGCCGAACGCGATCGGCCAGAACGTCGATATGGTGCGGAGCGGCGTGGAGGTTCCCTTCCAATCGTGGGCATACGACGTGTGGAAGACGCACAAAGATTCGAACAGCAAGGACGATCCCGAGGCACGGTGTCTTCCTCCCGGCGTGCCGCGCATGAGTACGACTCCGTATCCGTGGACTTTCGTCCAAACGCCCAAGATGCTGGTGATCGTGTATGAAGGCGGCGCGCACATCTGGCGCAAGGTCTTCATGGACGGCCGTGGGCACGATCCCAACGTGCAGGATACCTGGCTGGGCGATTCCATCGGCCACTGGGAAGGCGACACGCTGGTGGTGGAAACGGTGGGCCAGAACGATAAGACCTGGATCGACGAGGCGGGCATTCCGCACTCCAGCGATATGAAAGTTATTGAGAAGATCAGCCGCCCCGATCTCGCTCATCTGACGATAGAGCACATCATCGACGATCCGAAGACGTTCACCAAGCCCTGGACTTTCACGACGCACCCGACGCTGCTCAGAGGCGAGTTGATCGAGTATATTTGCCAAGAGAACAACCGGGACGTGGAGCATTTGTTCGGCAAATAGCTCGGTTGCGCGGCTTGACCGCGATCTGCTATTGTATTAATTTCACTTTGGGAGGCATCCGCCGCAGTTGGGGCAGGGAGCCGTTCGGACCAATCTAATATGAGCCGCACATCGGGAAAGAAGTACGCCGCCGCGTCGAAGCTGGTCGAGCGGCGCCCCTATAAAATCGAAGACGCCGTTCCTCTCGTCCAAAAGATCAAGTTCGCCAAGTTTGACGAGACCGTCGAGTTGCACCTCCGCTTGGGCGTGGACGGCAAGCACGCCGATCAAATGGTGCGCGGCACCGTCGTGCTTCCCAACGGATTGGGGAAATCGAAGAAGGTTCTGGTGATCGCCTCTGGCGATAAGCAGCGCGAGGCGCAGGAAGCCGGCGCGGACATTGTGGGCGGCGAGGAGATGGTCGCCAAAATCCAGCAGGAAAACTGGACCGATTTCGACGCCGTGATCGCAACGCCGGACATGATGCGGTCGGTTGGACGCCTTGGCAAGGTGCTCGGCCCGCGTGGGCTGATGCCGAATCCGAAGACCGGCACGGTCACTGTGGACGTCGCCACCGCGGTGAAAGAAGTGAAGGCCGGAAAAGTCGAATTCAGGCTCGACAAAACCAACTGCATCCACTGTCCCGTGGGAAAGGTGAGCTTCGACTCGGGCAAGCTGGTGGAGAACGCCAACACTTTGCTGCAAGCAGTCGTCCGGGCGAAACCGAGCGCGGCCAAGGGAAAGTACATTCGGAGCGTGACGCTCTGCTCCACCATGGGCCCGGGCGTGCCGCTGGACGAGGCCCTTTATAACGCCAAAACGGCGTAAACGGTATGAGAAATAAATCGGAAAAGCAAAAAGATCTGGAAACGTTGCGCGAGGAATTGATGAAGGCCGCCAACGTTTTTCTGACCGGTTACGAAAAACTGACGGTCCAACAGGATTACGAATTGCGGAAGACCGTGAAGGGCGCCGGAGCAAAGTACAAGGTCATCAAGAACACCATCGCCGGGAAGGCCTCCGAGGGAACTCCCGCGGCGGACCTGTTGAAAGCGCTGAAGGGCATGTGCTCCATCGCCTATACCACCGGCGACCCGGTGGCGCTGGCGAAGGCTCTCACCGCTTACGCCAAGGCGAATCCGACGTTCACGTTTCGAGCGGGGATGGTGGAAGGGCGCGTGATCGATGTTGCCGCCATTAACGACCTTTCCAATCTTCCGGCGAAGGAAGAGATTTACGCCAAATTGCTGTTCCTGATTAACGCCCCAGCGCAGCGAATCGTGACGGCCATGAACGGCGTGGGGCGGAATCTAGCCGTGGTTGTGGACCAGGGCGTCAAAGAGAACAAGTTTTCCGGCTAGCGGCGACCGCCGGTAAGAACGAGATCACAGAGGAGTAGAGGAACAATGGCAGACATCAACGCGATTGCGGAACAGATTCAGGGGCTGACGTTGCTTGAGGCGTCTCAGCTCGTAAAGACGCTGGAAGAGAAGCTCGGCGTTTCGGCCGCGGCGGCAGCGGTTGCGGCGGCTCCAGCGGCGGGCGGCTCAGCCGCGGCGGCGGCTCCTGTTGAGGAGAAGACCGAGTTCACGGTGGTCCTCACCGGCGCGGGCGCCAACAAGATCAATGTAATCAAGGCCGTTCGCGAGGTGACCAGTCTGGGCTTGAAAGAAGCCAAGGACTTGGTGGACGGCGCGCCGAAGACAATCAAGGAAGGCGTGAATAAAGAGGAGGCCGAAGCGATCCGTAAAAAGTTCACCGATGCTGGTGCTACAGTAGAAGTGAAGTAGTTTCTCCGCCCAAAGCGGAGCGGATGCCGCCATTTGACGGGCGAAGCGGCGGCTGCTAAGATAAAAATTGCCCGGCCTGAAGAGAGAAGCGAAACGCCCGGCCGACAAAAGTGATATTGGTACCCCGCGATCTGCTCGGCAGTTCGTTTGAACTACCGCGCGGCTTTGCCCTGCGCGCACTAATCACGCCCGAGGTGTATTCTCACCCTCGGGCGATTTTCTTTTCCGAAGATCGCGGCACAACAGGCCCTGTGGCCGTATGTCGCGTTACCAATCCGCCGGCTTCGTCCCGCGCTCACAAAGACCACGGCGCGACGGAGCCTCCGGCCCTGTGCCGTTTTTAGTCCGCGGTGGACCCTTTTGATCCCACCGCTTGCCCGCTCGTGAAGAAGGATTGACGATGCTAACCCCTGTAAATGGCGCTGCCCGCGAAAGAGTCGATTTTTCGAAGATCAAGACCTCGATTCCGATTCCGAACCTGATCGAGGTCCAGAAGAAGTCCTATGAACGGTTCCTGCAAATGGACCTGCTGCCCAGCGAACGCGACGACACAGGTCTGGAAAGCGTTTTCAAGAGCGTTTTCCCGATCTCCGATTTCCGCGGGCTGAGTCAGCTCGAGTTCGTGGACTATGCGATCGGCAACTGGGAGTGCAAGTGCGGCAACCTCAAAGGCCTGCACCACCTCCGCTCCACCTGCCGCAATCCCGCTTGCGGCGCCACCATCAAGACCGATCCGTTCCATCTTGGCGACGTGCTGTGCCACCGTTGCGGCACGTTCAACAAGAACATCGTGACGTTCTGCAACCGCTGCGGCGACCCCGTGGGATTGCAGTTGAAGTACGACGTGGCCGAGTGCGAAGAGCGCGGCATGACCTACGCCGCGCCGCTGAAGGTCACTATCCGCCTGACCGTGTTCGATAAGGACCCCGAAACCGGCAACAAGACCATCCGCGACATCAAGGAGCAGGAGGTCTTCTTCGGCGAAATTCCGCTGATGACGGACAACGGCACCTTCATCATCAACGGCACCGAGCGCGTGATCGTATCGCAGTTGCACCGCTCGCCGGGCGTGTTCTTCGAGCGCCAGCCCGCGCAAGGCTACTTCCTCGGCAAGATCATTCCGTATCGCGGAAGCTGGGTCGAATTCGAATACGACAACAAGAATTACCTATACGTCCGTATCGACCGCAAGCGTAAATTCTACGGGACGATGTTCCTGCGCTCGCTGGGACTGAAGACGGACGCCGAAATCCTGCGCGCGTTCTACAAGTGCAACGACATCGTTATTAAGGACAAGAAGCTGTTCTGGAAGGTGTCGGAAGGCCTGATCGGGCACAAGCTTTCGCACGCGGTGACCAAGGGCGGGGAGACGGTCGTTCCGCAGGGGCGCAAGATCACCAATAGCGTCTACAAGGAAATTCAGAAGGCGAAGGTCGAACAGGTGGAAGTTGCGCCCAACGATCTGGAAGGCGCCTATGTCGCGGCCGATGTGATCGACATGGAAACCGGCGAGGTGCTGATCGAGGCTAACCATGAGATCACGCCCACCATCGTAGGCAAGCTGATCGAGGCGCGAATTCAGACCTTCGACGTGTTCTTCCCCGAACTCGACGACGCCGGCAACGTGATCTCGCAGACGCTCAAGAAGGACAACATCCGGCAGCAGAACGACGCGCTGCTCGAGATCTACCGCAAGCTGCGGCCAGGCGATCCGCCCACCGTGGATACCGCCACGCAGTTGTTCCAGGGCATGTTCTTCGACCCGCGCAAGTACGATTTCTCACGCGTGGGCCGCATGAAGTTCAACATCAAACTTTACGACAAGGCGGATTCGACGCCACTCGACAAGCGGACGCTCGACACCAAAGACTTCATCGACACCATTCAGTACCTGCTGAAGCTCCGCAAGGGCATCGGCGGGGTGGACGACATCGACCATCTGGGAAACCGCCGCGTTCGCGCGGTGGGCGAGCTGCTCGAAAACCAGTTCCGCATCGGACTGGTGCGCATGGAGCGCGCCATCAAGGAAAAGATGAGCGTGTACCAGGAAATGTCCACGGCCATGCCGCACGACCTGGTGAACGCGAAGCCGGTGATGGCGGCAATTCGCGAATTTTTCGGCTCATCGCAGCTTTCGCAGTTCATGGATCAGACCAATCCGCTGAGCGAGATTACGCATAAGCGGCGGCTTTCGGCTCTAGGTCCAGGTGGACTGTCCCGAGAACGGGCGGGGTTCGAAGTCCGCGACGTTCACCCGACTCACTATGGCCGCATCTGCCCCATTGAGACGCCGGAAGGTCCGAATATCGGCTTGATCAGCTCGCTTTCCTGCTTCGCGCGGATCAACGAGTATGGCTTTATCGAAAGCCCGTACCGGCGCGTGAAAGATGGCGTTGTCGTGGACGAAGTACAAGTGCTGAATCCCGGCGATACCGATCTGAAAGTCGGCCAAGTGCTTTCGCGCGGCGAGATGGATAAAGACAACCGCGGGCTTGGCCAGAAGAAACAGCCCGCCGAATTCGAAGCGCACTGCGATTATCTTTCTGCCTGGGAAGAGGACAAATACATCATCGCGCAGGCAAACGTTCAGTTGGACGAGAAGGGCAAGATCGTATCCGATCTGGTGAACGCGCGCCAGGCCGGCAACTTCGTGCTGAAGCACGTGGGCGAAATCGAATACATGGACGTGAGCCCGAAGCAGCTTGTCTCGGTGGCCGCGAGCCTCATTCCCTTCCTTGAAAACGACGACGCCAACCGCGCGCTGATGGGTTCGAACATGCAGCGCCAGGCGGTGCCCTTGCTCCGCGCCGAGGCGCCCTTTGTCGGCACCGGAATGGAGCGCGTCACGGCGCGCGATTCCGGCGCCGTGATCATCTGCAAGCGGTCGGGCGTGGTGGATTCCGTGGATAGCGAGCGCATTATCGTGCGCGTGGAAGGCAACACGCAGGAAGGGCAGCTTTCTCGCGAGGTGGGCGCGGACATCTATCAGATGACCAAGTTCAAGCGCTCCAATCAAAACACCTGCATTAATCAGAAGCCAATTGTCGAGCAGGGTCGGAAGGTCAAAAAAGGCGACGTATTGGCCGATGGGCCTTGCACGGAAATGGGCGAGCTTGCTCTTGGACGGAACGTTCTGGTGGCGTTCGTGCCCTGGCGCGGATATAACTTCGAAGACGCGATCGTGGTCAGCGAAAAGCTGGTCAAGGAAGATTACTACACCTCGATTCACATTGAGGAGTTTGAAGTTGACAGCCGCGACACCAAACTTGGGCCGGAAGAAATCACGCGCGACATTCCGAATATCGCGGAGAGCTTCCTTCGGAACCTGGACGAAAGCGGCATCATTCGCATCGGCGCAACCGTAAAGCCGGGCGACATTCTGGTCGGCAAGGTGACGCCCAAGGGTGAAACTCAGCTCACTCCTGAAGAAAAACTCCTTCGCGCGATCTTCGGTGAAAAGGCCGGAGACGTGAAGGACGCCTCGCTTTACTGCCCGCCCGGGATCGAAGGCACGGTCGTCGATTGCAAAGTTTTCTCGCGCAAGGGCGCCGAGCTGGACGAGCGTTCCAAGCTGATTCTCGAATATCAGGAAGAACGGCTCCGCCGCAATCTGGAAGACGAAAAGCGCATTCTGAACGACGAGCGCGCCAAGCGTTTGGCGAAGCTGCTGGAAGGCAAGGAACTGTTGGCAGACCTGCACGACGAGAAGACCAATAAGAAGCTGCTTTCCAAGGGAATCGACATTACGCGCGATTTGATCGAAAAGCTGCGCGCCCGCGACCTGAAACGCATGAGGCTGAAGGATAAGGACCCGCGCGTCAACGAGCAGATCGACGAAATCGAAGAGATGACCTCGCGGCAGATCGCGGTGCTCGAAAAGATCACCGAGGAGAAGATTTCGAAGCTCCGAAAGGGCGACGAGCTACCTCCGGGCGTGATTAAGCAGGTGAAGGTCTATATCGCGATGAAGCGCAAGCTGTCGGTGGGCGACAAGATGGCCGGCCGCCATGGCAACAAGGGCGTGATCGCGAGGATCGTTCCCGAAGAGGACATGCCTTACCTGCCCGACGGGACGCCGGTGGAGATCGTCTTGAATCCCCTGGGCGTGCCAAGCCGCATGAACGTGGGTCAGATTCTGGAGACGCACCTTGGTTGGGCCGCGCGAGCTTTGGGCGTTCGCTTCGCGACGCCTGTGTTCGACGGGGCCACCGAAGGCGACATCAAGTCGCAACTGAAGAAGGCCGAGCTGCCGAGTTCCGGCAAAATTCAGCTTTACGACGGCCTAAGCGGTCAGCCTTTCGAGCAGCCGGTGACCGTCGGCTACATTTACATGCTGAAGCTTTCGCACTTGGTGGACGACAAGATCCACGCGCGTTCCATCGGGCCGTATTCGCTCATTACGCAGCAGCCTCTGGGCGGCAAGGCTCAGTTCGGCGGCCAGCGCTTCGGCGAGATGGAAGTTTGGGCGCTAGAGGCTTACGGCGCCGCATACGTTCTGCAGGAGCTGTTGACGGCCAAGTCGGACGACGTCTATGGCCGCGCCAAAATTTACGAAGCGATCGTCAAAGGCGAAGCAGCCGCTGAACCGGGAGTCCCGGAAAGCTTTAACGTGCTGATCCGCGAATTGCAGTCGCTGTGCCTGGACGTGGAGTTGATGAAGAAGCCGCGGGAGCATATAGAGACGGCGCTGGCGGCGGACTAGGAAAGAAAGAGAGGCTTATTTATGTATCGTTCATCCCCTTACGACCGCGCGAATCTGCTTGCGGATTTCGATTCGATCCGCATTTCGCTGGCCTCTCCCGAGAAGATCAGGAGTTGGTCGCACGGCGAGGTCACCAAGCCCGAGACCATCAACTATCGAACTTTCAAACCGGAGCGCGACGGGCTATTCTGCGCCCGCATCTTCGGCCCCATTGCGGACTGGGAATGCTTGTGCGGCAAGTACAAGCGTATGAAGCATCGCGGAGTAATCTGCGACAAATGCGGCGTCGAAGTAACCCTTTCCCGCGTTCGCCGCGAGCGCCTGGGTCACATTGAACTCGCCAGCCCCTGCTCGCACGTTTGGTTTTTCAAGGGTCTACCCAGCCGCATCGGCTATTTGCTAGACATTACCTTGCGTGAACTCGAGCGCGTTCTCTATTTTGAAGCTTTCGTGGTCGTCGATCCGGGCGAGGTTCCTGGTCTTTCCAAAGGCGAGGTCATCAGCGACGAGCGCAAGCGCCAGCTCGATCAGGAATATCCGGCCAAGTTCGTCGCCATGATGGGTGCCGAAGGCATTAAGCAGTTGCTCCGGAAGATCGATGTTGAAACCCTCAGCCTGGAAATCCGTGAGCGCATGAAGACCGAGGCTTCGCAGCAGAAGAAGCTGAAATTTGCCAAGCGCCTGCGCGTCGCCGAAAGCTTCCGCAAATCGGGGAACAAGCCGGAGTGGATGATTCTGGACGTGCTGCCGGTGATTCCGCCGGAACTGCGTCCTCTGGTGCCGCTGGATGGCGGCCGCTTCGCTACTTCCGATCTGAACGACCTCTACAGGCGCGTTATCAACCGTAACAACCGTCTAAAGAAGCTGATGGAGCTTCACGCACCCGACGTGATCGTCCGCAACGAAAAGCGAATGCTCCAAGAGGCCGTCGATGCACTATTCGATAACGGCCGGCGCGGCCGAGTGCTTCGCGGCGCCAACAACCGCCCGCTGAAGTCGCTTTCCGATACTTTGAAGGGCAAGCAGGGACGCTTCCGCCAGAACCTGCTCGGAAAGCGCGTAGACTATTCGGGTCGCTCCGTGATCGTGGTGGGCCCCGAGCTGCGCCTCCATCAGTGTGGGCTCCCCAAAAAGATGGCGCTCGAGCTGTTTAAGCCGTTCATCTATCACCGGCTGGAGCAGCGCGGCCATTGCACGACCATCAAGCAAGCCAAGGAACTGGTCGAGCAGCAGGACGCGGTGGTATGGGACATCCTCGAAGAAGTGATTAAAGATCACCCGATTCTGCTGAATCGCGCTCCTACGCTCCACCGCTTGGGCATTCAGGCGTTCGAGCCGGTGCTGGTGGAAGGCAAGGCTATCAAGCTGCACCCGCTGACCTGCACAGCTTTCAATGCCGATTTCGACGGCGATCAGATGGCCGTCCATATTCCACTTTCTCCCGAAGCGCAGATCGAAGCGTCCACGTTAATGCTTTCGGCGAATAATATCCTTTCGCCCGCGCACGGCGCGCCGATCGCTGTGCCGACGCAGGATATGGTGCTCGGCCTTTATTATTTGACCAAAGCGCGCCCCGGCTCCAGGGGCGAGGGCCGGACCTTCGCATCGGTGGACGATGTGCTGATCGCGCTCGAAATGGGCGAGGTGGAAACGCTAACCCCCATCAAGCTGCGTTATACCGGCAAAGTCATCGACCTGGTGAAGGCGTTCGACAACCAGAACGTCATGCACACCGAGCCGATCGAATTCAACAAGCAATACATGGATACCACCGTCGGACGAGTGATCCTCAATGACGTGCTGCCCGACGACATGCCCTTCATCAACGGGCTGCTGAAGAAGAAGGGCCTGTCGCAGCTCGTCCAATATTGCTACCTGAAATTCGGGCTCTCCATCACGGTAACGATGCTGGATCAAGTGAAGGCGCTCGGGTTCCTGTACGCCACGCGCGCCGGCATCTCGATCGGCATCGACGACATGGTCGTGCCCGGCGAAAAGGCGCACCTAGTAAGAGACGCCGAGAAGGCCGTCATCGAGGTCGAGTCGCAGTATCAGGAAGGCGCCATTACCCACGGCGAACGCTACAACAAGATCGTCGAAATCTGGTCCAAAGTCACGGAGCGCGTCTCCGAAGAAATGTTCAAGCGCATGGAGGACGACGACCGCACCGGCCGCTATTTGAACCCAATTTACATCATGGCGGACTCGGGCGCGCGCGGCTCCAAGCAGCAGATCCGCCAGCTTTCCGGCATGCGCGGTTTGATGGCTCGTCCTTCGGGCGAGATCATCGAGACGCCCATCACGGCGAATTTCCGCGAAGGGCTGAACGTGCTGCAATACTTCATCTCCACACATGGGGCCCGCAAAGGCTTGGCCGATACGGCGCTCAAAACCGCCGACTCGGGTTACCTGACGCGCCGGTTATGCGACGTGGCGCAGGACGTCATCGTGACGGAGAGCGATTGCGGCACCAGCGACGGAATCTACGTCGAGCCGATCATCGAATCGGGCGAAATCATCGAGCCTCTGCGCGACCGCATCGTGGGCCGCGTGGCGCTCGAAGATCAGGTGGACTACGAAGGCAACATCATCGTTCACGTGAACCAGGAAATTACCGAAGATCTGGCCGCCGCGATTCAGGCCGCCGGTATCGAGCGGGTCAAGATCCGCTCGGTGCTGACCTGCGAATCGAAGCGTGGCGTTTGCCAGCTCTGCTACGGACGCAACCTGGCCACGGGGCGGCTGGTGGAGCGCGGCGAGGCGGTAGGCATCATCTCGGCGCAGTCGATCGGCGAGCCGGGAACCCAGCTCACCATGCGCACGTTCCATATTGGCGGAACGGCGACGGGGTCGGCGGAGCAATCGAAACAGGACGCCAAATCCGGCGGGTTCGTCAAGTACCTGAATATCGCCACGGTCAAGAACGCCAAGGGCGAGACGGTGGCCATGAACCGCAGTGGCATCATCGCTATCGTCGACGAAAAGGCGCGCGAGAAGGAACGCTATCCGGTGGTGTACGGCGCGAAGATCCTGTTTAACGACGGCGCCAAGGTCAACACCAATGACGTTCTGCTCGAATGGGACCCGTACACGTTTTCCATCCTGACCGAAGTCAGCGGCGTGGTCCATTTCAAAGATCTCATCGAGAGCATCACCATGCAGGAACAGGTGGACGAAATCACCGGCCGCTCCCAGTGGGTGGTCATGGATTCGCCCGACGAAAAGCGTGTCCCCGCCCTGATCGTGCGGCCGCAGGGCGGCGGCAAACATGAGGAGAAGCGTTACCTCATGCCCATGCACGCCCACCTGACCGTGGCCGATGGCGACGAGGTCCACGCCGGCGACGTGCTGGCGAAGATTCCGCGCGCCACCACCAAAACCAAGGACATCACGGGCGGTCTGCCGCGCGTGGTGGAGTTGTTCGAGGCTCGCAAGCCGCGCGAAACCGCGGTCATCAGCGAGATCAACGGCTCCGTGAAGTACGGCGAAATCTCGAAAGGCATGCGCAAGATCTACATCGTCGGCGACGATGGCGAGCAGCGCGAATACGCCCTCCCCCGCGGCGTTCACATCAACGTCCAGGAAGGCGAGCGCGTGCACGCCGGCGATCCGCTGATGGACGGTCCGCGCAATCCGCACGACATCATGAGCGTGCTCGGCGAAAAAGAACTGCAAAAGTACCTGGTGAACGAGATTCAGGAAGTCTACCGTTTGCAGGGCGTCAATATCAACGACAAGCACTTGGAAGTGATCGCCCGTCAGATGATGCGCTGGGTGAAGGTCGAGGACATCGGCGATACTGAATTTCTGCCCGAGGAGATCGTGGACAAGTTCAAGTTCCGCGAGGAGAATCAACGGGTGGAGGAAGCGGGCGGGCGCCCGGCGGCAGGAAAAACCGTGCTGCTAGGCATCACCAAAGCGTCGCTTTCGACGGACTCCTTCATCTCGGCGGCGAGTTTCCAGGAGACCACGCGCGTGCTCACCGAAGCCGCCATCAACGGCAAGGTCGACCATCTTCGCGGGTTGAAGGAAAACGTCATCATGGGCCGCCTGATTCCGGCCGGCACCGGCATGGAGTACTACCGCGGCGTCAAGATCGCCGGCGAGGATGTGGGAGAAGAGATGGCGGCGGAGCAGGAGGCTGTGCCGCTGGATCAAATCCCCGGCTACGACGAGGAAACGCGCGCGCTCTATGCGGGCGGCCTCAGCGAGGGCGAGCCGACCGAGGAGTCGCTCGCGGAGTAACGTTATGACCGTCAGCATCCCGCTGGATCCGAAACTGGCTGCCGTACTTCAAACGTACGATAAGCCGGTGCCGGATACCGCGCGGGAGCTGATGGTACTTGAACTATATCGGCAAGGGCGGATTTCAAGCGGCAAGGCCGCAGAATTGTTAGACATGACTCGGTTAGAGTTTGTCCAATATTCGTCGCGGCTAGGCATTCCATTTGTTGATCTGACCGATGAAGAGTGGCGCTCGGAGGTCGAGCAGGCGAAAAAGCTCTGATCGTTTCTGATGCCAGTCCACTCATCGCTCTGGATTATCTCGGCGAATTGGAGCTTATTCCGAGACTCCTGGGCTCCAGACTCACCATTCCACCAGCGGTTGCGCGGGAATTGTTTACTTCACAGAGAAGGAGCCTGCCTGCATGGGCCACCGTTCGCGGGGTGAACCAACCCATCGCTGAAAGGATCTTACGAGCGTCTCTTGGCGCGGGCGAGAGCGAAGCATTGGCCCTCGCGCTCGAGGTGAATGCAGAGTTGGTACTCGTCGACGATAAGGCAGCGCGACGTACTGCATCTGCCCTCGGTCTGCCCGTGATGGGACTCCTCGGCCTACTTTTGAGGGCAAAAAGCGCTGGGTTGATTCCAGAGTTGCGAACCAAACTGGATCAACTCCTCGCGCTCCCATTCCATATTGCCCCTCGCCTTTATGAATCGGCGCTGAGGGATGCCGGCGAATGACGTGCGTGCGATTTCACTGCGGACCAATGGCTAATATGATGAAGTAGGGGTTGGCCGAATGCGCCCTTACGAAGAACAGCTTTCGCAAAGCTTCGACCACCTCCTGGCGGAAGCGGATCGGTACTTCTTGGAGACGGGTAAGCTTCACTCGACGCTGGTCGATCTGGCGCACCGGCTTGATCGGGAGGGCATTTCCTACGCCGTGCTCGGCGCGATCGCCCTGGCGCGCTACGGCTACCAGCGAATGACCGTAGATATTGATCTCCTGCTGAGCCCGGAAAGTCTGGCGCGATTCCAGGAGCTTTGCGTTGGGCGCGGCTATGTCCCCGCTTTCCCCGGAGCGACAAAGTCTTTTCGCGCCGCCGATACCGGCGTTCGAATCGACATCATCACCAGCGGAGAATATCCAGGCGATGGCAAGCCCAAACCCGTCGTTTTCCCGGAGCCGGAGCGGATATCCGTGGACCTCGACGGCGTGAAGATCGTCACGCTTGAAAAGCTCATCGAGCTAAAGCTGGCCTCAGGCACGAGCGCCGCTCACCGCCTCCGGGATCTTGCCGACGTGCAGGATGCGATCCGCGTTCTGGGTTTGCCGGAGTCGTTCGTGGATCGACTGGATCCGAGCGTTCGTTCCGCCTATCTGGATCTTTGGCAGCGCGCTCAGGTTTCCGACGCTCGATAAAGCCGACAAATTTCTAAAACTGCCCGACAACGGCACTTGACATGCCGTGTGTGTGTCAGAATCCTCCTCCAAGCAGCCAGAATTAGTCAGTCCGCTGCCGAACGTCAGATCATGAGTTTGCCGGGTGAGTGAGGCTTGACAAAGTGCTAAGGAAAGCGTTCTTCAGTCGTTTAAGCCGGCGGGATGTATTCATTGTTGCCACATTAGTTGTCGCGTATGCCGTTTACTTCTTCTATACAAATGGGCCGAGGGCGGCCCATGTTACCGACCTGCAGCCGGGCTCGGATCTCTGCGACCGCCAAGTGAGGATCACTGGATCTGTCGTGTCCTACAACAGTTCCGAATCCTACGATATAGCAGATGGAACTGGGACTATCCGAGTCCAAATGGGCTCAGCCGACAGCGGGCGGCTGCCGGACAGAGGAGCGAATGTTTCCGTGCTCGGCTTGGCGAAGTGCAGCGCTACTGGACCTGCAAGCCTACTAGAGTTACCGTCCAGCTCTCGCGCACGGCCGGTAAACCGTCAGATCCAATCCGCAGCTAGCGAGAGGAGTCAAGCACGGCTCCTTTTTGAGCAGCAGAAATGGGAAGAAGCTAGGCAATCCTTCAAAAGGGTAGTGGCCCTTGATCCGCGAGACAAGGAAGCGCTCGAGAAGATCGGAGAGGCAGACTCTCATCTAACATTCCCCCTCACACACGCCAAAATTCAGGCCGGACTACATCCGGAAGAGAACGGTCCACTGAAGCCGGCGCAGGTTCGTGGGACGCTGAGCCGGACGTATCTCCCAATCATTGAGGACGGCATCCAGAGTTTAACGCTCGCCCTGCAGCTGGACGCGAGCTACGGCGACGCAATGAGTTATCTGGGACTTCTGCTGCGTGACAGGGCCTTGCTCCAAGACTCGCCGGAGGCTTCCGCAGCGGACGGGAGGCTCGCCGACGAATGGAATCTGAAGGCCATAGCAATCGAAAAGGACGCCAAGTCAGGGTTGCGATAAACAGCGTTGTATACGCCAGGAAGGCCGGCCGAAATCTCGAAAGCCATGCGGAGGATCTACATCGTCGGCGACGATGGACGACGGCGAGCAGCGCGAATACGCCATTCCGCCGTGGTGAGTTTCCGGGAGACCACGCGCGTGCTCACCGAAACCGCATCAACGGCAAGGTCGACCATCTTCGCGGATTGAAGGAAAACGTAATCATGGGCCGCCTGAATCCGGCAGGTACCGGTATGGAGTACTACCGGGGCGTCAAGATCGCCGGCGAGGACGTCGGAGAAGAGATGGCCGCGAAGCAGGAGGCTGTGCCGCTGGATCGAATCCACGGCGACGATGAAGAAACGCGGGCGCTCTATGCGGACGGCCCAGCGAGGGCGAGCCGACCGAAGAGTCGCTGGCGGAATAGCGGCTGCGCGCCGTGCGCTCATACGAAGAGCAACTCAGTGGAAGCTTCGCCCATCTACTGAACGAAGCGGACGCTGATTTCATGGAGACGGGCAAGCTTTAGTCCACCTTGGCTGGATTGACGCGCAACCGCCCCGATCCAGCGGCCGCGAACCCTACCTTGATCTCAGGCGCTACGAGCAGACCGCCGATCAATCTCGGCGGGGGGCCCGACTTGTCCAGGCTTGCCGCCGTATTTCGTCACTTTCCAGGGCTTCGATTGCGGCGAAGGAATACATTTAAGCGGTGTGGATCACTCCACTATTGCTAACAATTTAGTGGACAAGAATGCCGGAGGGATTCTTGTGAGCGACGATACCGGATCGAGCCATGACAACCTGATTTCCGCGAATACGGTCCAGAATAATCCTCTCGATTGCGGCATCACGATTGCTTCCCACCTCATAATTTTCGGCCCGCAACAGCCGCTCCGGGGAATCTACCACAACACCATTGCTGGGAACACTTCCGCAGCGAATGGACTTACCAGCGGAGAAGGCGCCGGAATCGGTTTGTTCGCCGCTGCGCCAGGGGCACTGAACTGGGGCAATGTTGTGGTGGGCAACACCGCGACCGGTAATGCTCTGCCGGGAGTAGCGATGCACAGCCACTCGCCCTTACAGAACCTCAACGACAACCTGATTGTCGGTAATCAGATCTCAGGGAACGGTCCGGATAGCGACCCTGGCACAACTGTTCCCACCGGCATCGACGTGTTTGCCGACGAAGCCGCCGGAGCGGCGCCGATTACCGGCACCGTGGTCACCCAGAATACCTTTAAGGGAGAAGGAATCGACCTCGCCGTCGCCACTAGCGGCGGAGTCACAGCTCGTTTCAACAGCTTCTTCGGCCCCGTGGGCATCGCGAATCTCGGCGCCGGCGCGGTGGACGCGACGTTGAATTGGTGGAAATGCTCTCATGGACCTGGCGCCAATGGTTGTTCAAGCGTGTCCGGGTTGGGGGTCCTGACTACTCCCTGGCTCACAAACCCGTTCTGAGTTGGTTCCCTGTCGGCGGCTATCTTGTGGGCGAAAGCGATCCTTAAGTGATTTGCGGTGGAAGCCGGGTGCGGTCTTCGATTTATTGCCCGGCTCTCAACCCGGTGAAAGCTAGGGATTGAGCCGAGTTACGATAGTCCAATGGAAGCGACGGCCCCGAACGCCATCCAGGTCTTCGTCAATGGCGAATCGAAATTCGCGCCGCAAGGTTTGAACGTGGTGCAGTTGCTGGACTTCCTCGCGATTGATGCCTCCCGAGTGGCCGTCGAGTTGAACCGTTCCATCGTGCGCAAGCAGGATTGGATCGCGACGGTGGTCGAGGGGGGGGCGCAAGTGGAGATCGTGTGGTTCGTGGGCGGTGGTTAGCGCAACTCAGCCTTCGTCCTCCTCCGGCACAGCCTTCATCTCCAGGATCGTTAGTTGATCACCGGTCGATAGCTTAATCGCCACGCCGAATTCGTAACGGGCGCTCTCGGCTTCGCGCACGCTGGCGAGCGGAATCTCGCGCGGATCGGAGAACGAAAACTCGGCGTCCGACAGCGGCACGGTGAGCTGCCATGAGGGCCCGTTGAAGCCGAGAGTCTCCGGCGAGAACTCCGCCACCACGCCCGCTCCATCGAAGATAAGCGCGCTGCTCAGCAACCTGATGCGCACTCCTGCCGATTCTTCTTTCCAGCGGCTGAAGAGAAGCCGCGCATCGTCCGATGAAACGATCATTTAAATCGCTCCAGCACGCGCACACCGGCGGCTGCGCCTACGATGACTTGAGAGGCCATCCCGAGAAATAATCCGTGCTCTACCACTCCAACCACGCTGTCGATTTCGCATGCGAGCGCGGCCGGGTCGCGGATAGGCCCAAACCGGCAGTCGAGGATATAATTGCCTCCATCGGTACGGAACTCCGAATCATCTGGATTCAGGCGGATAGAGAGTTCGCAGCCGAGCGCCTTCAATCTGCGCGCGGTTGCAGGCCAACCGAACGGCGCCACCTCTACCGGGACCGCGCCTTTTTCTCCCAGGCGCTCCACCAACTTAGATTCATCCACAATTACGATGAAGCGCCCGCTAGAGATAGCCACAATTTTTTCTCTTAGAAGAGCGCCACCCATTCCTTTGATGAGGTTCAGCGCGCCTTTCTCCACTTCGTCGGCCCCGTCGATCGCGATATCGATTTCCGTGCGCTCGTTCAACGTAACGAGCGGAATATTCAGTGCTCTAGCCTGCGCGGCTGTGTGTTCCGAAGTTGGAATACAGGAAATGCGCAACCCCTCGGTCACCCGCCTGCCGAGAGCGCCGATCGCGAATGCGGCCGTCGACCCCGTGCCTAAACCCACCACCATTCCATCGCCCACCAGGGCAACTGCGGCGTCGGCGGCGGCCCGCTTGAGCGCGTTCGAATCGCAACCAATTTCCAAAGCCAATTATCCTCCTTGCTATGATCGCTTCATGCCAAGCATAACCCGGCAGACGTTCGTCCCGGCGAGCCCGGTGGACGGTGCGTGCGGTCTCTCGCCGCGGAGACCCGGTTCATGAAATCCGCATGAGACGAATCTTCACTACTCCTCTAATCGCTTTGTTTTTATCGATGTCCGCGCCGGCTCAGCAGGCAAAAGTTGTGGGCGGACCATACACAGTAAACGCCGGTCCACGGTCCGCCACAGTTACATGGGTGACGGAAACAGGTCAGGCGTCCGTGGGCGCGTCTCCGGATAATCTAACGAAAACCGTGCCCGTGCTGCACGCCGAAAAAATCGTGTTCTCTGGATTGCAGCCCGGCAAAACCTACTACTACCAGGCATTCCCGGGTGCCGCCGGTAAAGGATCCTTTAAGACACCGCCCGTGGGCGATGCTCAATTCCAATTCGTCGTCTACGGGGATACACGCACTCGCCACGATGTTCATCGGCAAGTGATCGCCGGCATTTTGAAGTACTCGAACCCCGACTTTGTTGTGAATACAGGAGATTTTGTCGAGGACGGATCGGACAGTTCTCTTTGGCCGGTTTTCTTCGACATTGAGCGGGAATTGCTGCGAAAAGCTCCCATCTTCCCCACCGCCGGCAATCATGAACACAATTCCAGCGAGTACTACGAGCTGATGAGCTCCAAACCGTACTACTCTTTCGATTGGGGCCGAGCGCATTTTTCAATCATCGATAGCGATTTCCCGAACGCCGGCGCCACAGAGATGGAGCGCGACGCCTTCTGGCGCCAGCAGACGACTTGGCTAGAAAACGATCTTAAGAACTCGCAAAACGCCGCGTTACGTTTCGTCGTGGCGCACCATCCGCCCATGACCGCGGTGAGGTCGCGTCAGGGACTGAATGCGTGGATGACCGCCCTCGAACCAATGTTCGAGAAGTACAAAGTCACGGCGGGACTTTTTGGGCACGACCATAATTACCAGCACTATTTGCTGCGTGGGGTTCACTATTTTATTAGTGGCGGGGGAGGGGCTCCGCTTTACGACGTGGATCTTCCTCCCGTGGGAATCACGCAGAGAGTCGAACGCACCGAAAATTTCATCGTCGTGAACGTGAAAGGGAGCAAGGCCTCCATGGAGGCGCGGAAGCCCAGCGGCGAGAAAATCGACTCGGCGGAATTGGGAAAATAGGCGGCGTTCCCAAGGGCGCACCGCCGGAGTACAATATTTTAAAATTCGCTCTGAGGAGGCGTCACGCCATGCATTGCCGAAAGGGATTATTCACGCCGCTCCTGGGAATCGCGGTGGCGGCCGGAGCCTTATCCGCGCAGCAGGCCCGGCGAGTAGACGACACGGTCCTAAGAAACGCCGGCAAAACCGGCGATGGGTGGTTGACCTACGGCGGCACTCCCGCCGAAACCCGCTACAGCCCGCTGAACCTGATCAACGCGGGCAATGCGAGCCGATTGGGGCTGGAATGGTCCTATGATTTGGGGAAGGGCGGCGGGAATCAGGAAGCTACCCCCCTATTTTGGAACGGGACCATCTACGGAATCACGAATTGGAGCGTGGTGTTCGCACTGGACGCTCGCACCGGCAAAGAACGCTGGCGCTGGGATCCGGAAGTGAATCAAGACGCGGTGCGCTCCAGAATTTGCTGTGGCGTGGTGAATCGCGGCATCGCGCTTTATCAAGGCAAGATCATCGCGCCAATTATCGACGGACGCCTGGAGGCTCTTGACGCGGAAACCGGCAAGCCGGTTTGGGAAGCGCGCGTCGGCTACTCGCAGGACAATTACACCATCACCATGGCCCCGCGAATCGCCAAAGGCAAGGTGATTATCGGCGTGAGCGGCTCCGAATACCCGGTGCGCGGATTCTTTTCCGCCTTTGACGCCGAGACCGGACATTTTGCCTGGAAATTCTATACCATCCCGGGCGACCCCTCGAAGCCGTTCGAGAATCCCGCGTTGAAGAAGGCGGCTGAAACCTGGAGCGGCGACTGGTGGAAACTGGGCGGTGGTGGGACGGTTTGGGACGGCTTCGCCTACGATCCCGACGCGGATCTGGTTTACGTTGGCACTGGAAACGGCGGCCCCTGGCCGGAGGAATTGCGCAAATCCAAGGGCAAAGACAATCTGTACGCAGCGTCGATTCTCGCAGTGAAGCCTGACACAGGCGAATTGAAATGGTACTTCCAGCCCGTGCCGGGCGATTCCTGGGATTTCGACAGCGTGCAGCAGCTCATGCTGGTGGACGTGACTATCAAAGGCCGCCAGCAAAAGGTTCTGATGCAGGCGAACAAGGACGGCTTTTACTACGTTTTGGACCGCGTGACCGGAAAATTCATTTCCGGCCAGCCGTTCGTTAAGGTGACATGGGCCAAGGGGCTCAACGAAGAGACAGGCCGGCCGATCGTGAATCCCGAAGCGCGCTACGGCGCCGAGACGGTGAACATCGCGCCCGGCCCGGGCGGAGGACATAACTGGGCGCCAATGTCGTTCAATCCCGCGACAGGCTTGGTCTACATTCCGTCGTCGGTAAGCAGCAGCTCGAATTTCGCCATCGATTACGATTTCGTTTACACCCCTGGCAAGTCCAACACGGGCATCAAACGGAATGGTCCACCGCGGGGCCAACCGGCTCCGCCGGATTTGACCAACGCCGCCGCCGGGGCGAATAATCCCCCGCGGCCGTCCCAGGCGCCCGCGCCGTCCCCGCCTGCCATCGGGCCGGCGGCTCCCGAGGGGCAGCGAGGCATGCTGATCGCCTGGGATCCGGTGACGCAGAAGGAACGATGGCGCACGCCTGGCGGCGGCGGCATCGGCGGCGGGACGGTGACCACTGCCGGAAACCTTGTCTTCCAGGTGATCAACGACGGGCGGCTGGTAGTCTACACCGCGGACAAGGGAGAAAAGCTCCTGGATGTCCAAACCGGATTGCGCGGCGGTATGGGCCCTCCCATCACGTATGAACTGGATGGAAAGCAATACGTTTCTCTGATGGGCGGTACTGGAGTGGTCGTCCCTCGCGATGCGGCTCCGGCCGCGGCGAATCCACCGGCTGCCAACGCGCCCGCCCAGGGCGGAGCGGCGGCGATACCTCCGGTATTGCCGAAGCTGCTGACCTTCGCGCTGGACGGCAAATCTCCGCTACCGGCGGCGGGGAAGTAGCGGCGTCTCGGAGCGCAGGAATCGCGCAAGGCGCGAGGCCACTCGCGCGGGATTTTTCAGCGCGCATTCCCACACCACTGCCACGCGCCAGCCTTCTGCTTTCAGCGCCCTGAGGTTGGCCGCATCCCGGACACTGTTGCGGGCGATCTTCGCGCGCCAATAACCGGCGTTGGCCTTTGGTATCCGTGCTCCCCGTGCGCAATCGTGCCCGTGCCAGAAACATCCATGCACGAAAACGATCTTTTGCAGCCGTGGAAAAACCAAATCGGGGTTTCCAGCAAGATCCTTGCGATGGAGTCGAAAACGAAAGCCCATCCGATGAACCATGCTCCGCACGGCGATTTCGGGAGCGGTGTCCTCTCCCTTTACGGCGCGCATGATGCGGCTGCGAAGCTCGGCTGTTTCCTTCACGCCGCGCACCCTCACGCCCCTTCGTACAAGAATTTCGGATACCGAACGACTCGCCGACCGGAGCGCTTCCGCGCCAGGCAATACAGTTGCTCGCCGCGCATCGCCGACGAGTAGCCGTTCCTCTCCAGAAACATTTTCACCCAGCTCTCGGTTCCGTAGCCGGGGATCACTTCCGTGAACACTTTTTCGACTTCGAATCCAGCCGATTCGACGGCCTCGCGTAGCTCCTGAGGCGTGTATTCGCGGACGTGCGGAGGCTCGCTATCGGCGAACTCGCCGCGCGGGTCGGGGTACTTGGAGAAGAGCTGCGGGTTGGCGCTCTGCTCCAAAGCGCGCGCCACCGCCAGATAGCTCGCGACATTCGGCGTGGTCAGCACGAGCGCGCCGCCGTCCTCCAACACACGATGGATCTCCACTAGCATATGCATCGGATCGTGCATCATGTGCTCGAAGATTTCGCACGCGAGCGCGCATTCGAAATGGCCGTCGGGGTATGGATAGCGATCCTTTTCGGCGTCGAAGAGATCGACGCAGCATTGAAACACGAGCTTGCCTCCCGCGGTCACAGATTTCTCATCGGTGCGGCCGAGTGGGCCGAAAAAAGCGCCGCGGACCTCCTCATATCCGAGGACACATTGCAGCGCGGGAGTCATATGCATGTAGGCGCCCAGTTCCAGCACGCGGCGGGAGCGAGCGGGCTCGGGAACCAGATCCAGCGTGCGTGCGATGCGCGGCAGATGGATCTCCAGATAGGTCCGCGCGCTTTCATCGGGCTGGTCGAGCGATCTTACAAACGCGGCGATCTCGTCGTGGCGCCGGGGCGGAGGAAGAATTTCAGGCCCGGCGGAATCCGTATCGATCCGCGAAAGTGCGGCGTCGAGTTTATGAAGACTCCAGCGGATCGCGGAGATCAGCGGCCTCACGCGAGTGCGAGCCCCGGCTCCGCGAGGGCCGCCCGCATTGCCTCACTGTATTGCAGACGATGCACATAGAATAGATTACCGAAGGCTGGACAGGTCTTCCTGGCGCGCGATGCGCCGGCTATTCCGCCCGCAACGCATCCACAGGATCGACAGTCGTGGCGCGGCGCGCGGGGAAGTAACTGGCAAGCGCCGCCGCGGCGATCAACACGGCTGCAGCCGTTCCGTACGCCAACGGATCGAGTGCGCTTACGCCGAATAGCAGCGACGACATCAGCCTTGTCAACCCGAAGGCCGACGCGAGGCCCAGCGCCGCGCCGATTCCCGCGAGCAGCAAGCCGTCGCGCACGAACATACGCCGAAGACCGGAGGATTGCGCCCCCAGGGCCATGCGGATTCCGATTTCGCGCGTGCGCTGCGTGACCGCGTAAGCGATTACGCCGTAGATCCCGACGATGCCCAGGACCAGCGCCATGCCGCCCGCCAGCGCCAGCAGCGCCAGC
>DATBIA010000050.1:0-5063 GCA_036557165.1 Bryobacteraceae bacterium | reverse complement strand
GGATCCATGATCCAGCAGGGCAACTCGCCATCGGCCAGCTTGGACAGTGGCTTCGGCGTCGGGTCGAAGGCAACACTGCACCACGGCGTCGTTTGCGTGTCGAAAGAGGACGTTGTCAGACTGATGAAGGCCACTGAGGCCAAAGATGACCAAAGTCAGATAAACTTGATCGCGTCGGGGGCGGTCAGGGCACCTGAGCTTCAAGCCGAGCTGCTAATTCTCACGGCGACAGACTATGATGGGTTTCCGCTCCGTCAAGTTCGTGTTCTCACCGGAAGGTATTCCGGAATCAGCGGGTGGGTCAATACCTCGCAACTTTCACTCTCAACCAAGTGAGGCAACTGCCGCCTACCGGGCGTTCGGATTCTTGGCCGGGCGACAACCTCGAAACCTATTTGGGGGCGGGACCACGTACGACCTGTATTAACGCTGCGGGGCGAATCCACTTCTCGAAGGCAGCACGGACATCATCCGCGGTAAGAGCGTAATAGCGTTGGGCCGCGCGCGTAGGCTCATCGAGCGGCAACCCGAGAAGGGCGCGGGCGACCAGACCGCGGGCGACGGATTCTTCGCTCGACTCGCTCAGTGTAGTCTGGCGCAAGAGCAGGGCCTTTGCCTGCTGCAGTTCGGCGTCGCTTACGTTAGTGGAACGCACGGCGGCGAGTTCCTGTTCAATCAGCAACCGCGCCTTTGAGACATTTTCGGCGTCGCAGCCATAAGTCACCGAATAAGTGGCTCGCGTGTCCGTCGCCCGCAGTACATTGTCGACGGTGTAGACATATCCCGCCTTCTGCCGGAGATCACGATACAGACGTGTCGCATAAAACCCGCCGCCCAGCACGCGGTCGCCAAGCTGCAAGGCGTAGTAATCGGGATGAAAACGGTTGATCCCGACCTCTTCAGACAGCTCGACTGAATCCTGCACCTGAGTCGCATCCGGAATGTTGATAGCGGCGGGCCCGTTCGTCGGCACTGCGGGGAGGGCGGTATCCGGCTTCGGCCCCACTGCTTTCCACCCGCCAAACCACTTCTCAAATTCGGCCCGGGCTTCTTCAGGTGTGATGTCGCCGATGACGGCGATTGTCGTCATATCGGGACGGAATACTCTTGCGTAATACTCCTTAATATCGGCAAGCGTCAGAGCGGACACCGACATGGGCGTAGCCTCCCGAAGGGTCGGGTCGTCCTTCGGAACCAGGGCGGCCTCCAGCGCGCGGCGCATCCGGTACGCTGGGCTGGCGATTGTACCGGCAACGAGCTGCGCCGTTTGGTCGCGTACGATCGGAAAGGCCGCCGCGGGGAGCGCCGGGTGGATCTCGTTGTCGGCAAGTAGTTCAACACCTCTCGAAAAATACTGCTTGAGAACTTTAATACTGAAATTTGCGCCGCCGCTTTCGTCGGCTGCGATGTCGTCCAGAGCTTTCTGAAACGCGATTCGATCCAGCGTCTCGGTGCCGTACGAGAACAATTCCCCCAGCACATCCTCGGCGCCGTCTTTGCCGGCTGCAGTCTGCAGCACCGGTTCATGCTTGACGGAACCGATGATCGTGATCGTCGGGCTTGCTTTTTCTGTTCGGACAATCAGTCGAAGGCCGTTTGTCAGGATGACGTCGGATGCGGGAGCAGGAGCCGGTGGAACCTTCAACGACTTCACCAAGGCTTCGGCCCAGACAGGCAAGGTAACCGGCTTGGTGGGCGCCGCGGTCGTGACCTCCGCCCCGCCAAAACCTGCACCCGCGACTGCCTTGCCGGTAGCCGAGGGTTTCAGGGTCGCAACAATGGAGCTTTCGACTGTCAGATACTTTCTCGCCGCCCGATTGACGTCGTTCACCGTGACGGTCCTCATGGCATCGACAATTTCCGTGGGCGAGCTGCGGCCTTCGGCCGCGAGCGCTTGGGACCAACTTGCCGCCAGACCGGGGATCGAGTTCTGCTGAAACTCGGCGCTCGCGATCTCTCCCTTCTTGGCTGCCTGCACGAGGTCTGAGGGAACACCCCGGTTTGCGTAACCGGCAAGGATCTTCTTGATCTCAGCAATGACCGGCGCAGGGTCTGCCCCGGAGGGTAGTGCCGCCAGGGCAAAGCCGATGCTGGCCTTGGGATACGTCTCGGCCAGCCCGAATTCCGTTCCCAACGCCTTTCCCTGCGGCACCAGGCCGTAGAGATCGGCTCGCTGGCTGGAGATAACGTCGCCGAGAATGCGCACCGCCGCGAAATCCGCGCTTGACGTGCCGGGCATCCGGAACGCAACGAAGGCAAGTTCATACGGAAGATCGCTGTCCAGCGTGAAGCTTTCCGCTTTGACGGGGGGCAGATGGATCTCCGGGCGTGCCGGGATCGGGTGCCTCTTGATTGGTCCATATAGCTGTGTGACGCGCGCCAGTACCGCCGGCGGATCAACGTCGCCTGTGATTACAAGGATGGCGTTGTTGGGCGCATACCACTCGCGGTAGAACTTCTTCAGCATGGCGCCCGTGGTCGCGTCAAACGAAGCTTTTGTACCAAGCGCGTCGTGGGCGTACGCGGTGCCCGAGAAAAGGTCCTCATTCAAGCGCGTGATGAACTTATAGGTAGGATTCGACAAATCGCGCGAGACTTCCTGCTCTATCGCTCCACGCTCTTCAGCCCACTGCTCCTGAAGGTCTTCGATATCTTGCATGCACGCGGAATCTAACCGCAAGGCCAGCTCGAGATCTTGAGCGGGCACTGTGACGAAATACTGGGTTATGTTTTGCTGGGTGTCTGCGTTGACGCCGCCGCCGAGTTGGGCGTAGATCGCGGCAATTTGATCGGCGCTCACGCCCGCGCAGCCGCGGAATGCCATATGCTCCTGAGCATGCGCCATTCCCGGGAAGCCCGCCGGTGTTTCTTCGCCACCGGTAATATAGTTTTCTTCGAGCGTAGCCACAGGGGCCAGGGGATCGCGCACGATGACAACGCGAAGGCCGTTCTTCAGAGTGCTCCGAACAACACTCCTCGGTAAGTCACCGCTGGGAGCGGCCACGAGCGCCATGAGGACCACGGCAAACAGCAGCAAAATTCGTCGCGGCAACGGATACCTCCGATTTTCACCACTTGAACACGCCGTGGTAACGGATGCAAGACTCTGTTCGCCGATGGCCTGTCCGATGGCATAAACGGGCGCTATCCGTGGACGAGCGGCCCCCGCTGTTTGAAAAAGACGCAGGACTCTATCTCTACGCGTCCAGCGAGAACAGGGAAGTACGGGCGGCGCACGCCCCAAAAAAGTCGCTCGTCGCGAGTGGGCTCAGATACAATGGGTGCGACCTGCAGGTCAGGGAGTGAACTGAGTATGAAAACCACAACGATGATTCTTGCTGCGCTCGCCAGTACCGTCGTGCTTGGCGCGCAGGATAACCCGTTGAGCTCCGAACTCAAGGCCCAATACAACAGCAGCAAGGCCAATATTACCAAGGCCGCGGAAAGAATGCCGGATTCGGATTACAGCTTTAAACCGGCGGCAGGGAATACACGGACCTTGGGCCAGATCATAGGACACATCGCGGACGTGCAGCTAGCCCTCTGCGGCGCAGTGAAGGGTGAACAAAAAGGCGGAGACGCCGAGCGGACGAAAACATCCAAAGCAGACCTGGTCGCCGCGCTGAACGAATCCTTCCAATATTGCGACGGAGCCTACGATCCGCTAACGGATGCCACGGCCGTTCAGATGGTCAAGATGTTTGGCCGTGACGAGACCAAGCTCGGCACGCTGTACTTCAATCTGATTCACAACAGCGAAATGTATGGCCAGATTGTGTCCTACTATCGCGCGAAGAATATGGTGCCCCCTTCGACCGCCGATCGTCCGGCTCGCGGAGGCAAAAAGAAAGAGTAGGTTCGATTTCCAAGATCCGGCCATCTCGGACCCGCGGGGGATCCGCTGGTAGTTCCCTAATGCCCGCTGGTTTTGCCTAGGAAGCCGTAAGCAAGAAGGATGCCGCCATTCGTCGGATTTCCCGAAGCGCGACGTGCCGGACCGCGTCTAATCCTCATCACCCCCCATGGGCGCGATCGACAGCCTTGTTTCTCGTGTGTGGCGCCTCAGTCGCGCCCAATTTGCCTGGGAGGCTTTCGTGTGAAGTTGCTCGGCAATGCACGCCATCCCCGAGAGACGATGCAAGACCTGTCGGATGAGGAGTGGATTGGGTTACTGAAAGAGCGGTACGGCGATCGAATCTGCTTTTCCGAGCCACAAGCCGGCGGCAATCCGCGTCGAGCTGCTGAGGAGCCGCTGGCTTCCACGGGCCGTGCGCTACGATGATTGCAGTGGCGTCGGGTGCCCGCGATATCGGGAGCGACCTGATCCTGCCGAGGGATCTCCCCCCGATACAGGCCTTCGGCACTTGATGGCAGTGATGGAGTATGCAACTACTGCACTTATTCACCGCCGGATTCCTCGTCGCGGCTCTTTGGTCCAGTCCCCAAGCTGTGGCGGTGCAACCAACCACCTTGAAAAAGGCCGATCTCGGACAACGATTCCTGCTGCAGATCAGCTATGAACAGAAGAGTATCGGTTTCAACACGAGCCGCAGCCGCATTGTGACGTTCGAGCGCGAGGATGCAGTCCTGCGCATGCTCGACATGTTGGGTACGCACGCGAGCGATCCCGCGCGCGTCCTGGCGACTATCCCCATAAGCAGCGAAACGCGCAACACGCTCGATATCGATCTGAATGCGGGATTCGATACGGTCTCCGGCGAGGAAGACCGTACAGGGGAAGATTATAACGGCCGGATCGAACGCCACGATGCTAACGCGTTTCGGCTGTTTGACCGGAAGCCCGTATCCATCTCGTATCACGAAGCGACACTGGTGTTCGACCAGGAAGCCCGGACTGAGGACGGCCAGCGCATCGTCGTTCACTACTATTTGAGCCCGTATCGTCCGCGTCCAGATTTTCGTGCGTTCGAGATGAAAAACCTGCGACGGTTCGGCTTCTACGAAACGTATCCTCAATGGCGCTCGGACCGCTGGGTTCTCTACGCCATGAAGTTCGACGTGCATGAGCCGATTGTTTTTGCGCTGTCTTCCGCGATTCCGGA
>DATBIA010000049.1:0-2947 GCA_036557165.1 Bryobacteraceae bacterium | reverse complement strand
GCTCCCTTGCGGTCGCGGCTCGGAATCGTTACACCTACTCACCGAGCCGCGACCGCAAGGGAGCGGTTCAGAGGATCTTTGATAGACTGAAGCCAATTTGACGTTTTCCGCTGGAGGAATTTTTCATGGCGACAATCCTCGTTAACGGAGTCCGGCGCGAGGTGCAGGCGCCCGCCGACACCCCGCTGCTGTACGTCTTGCGAAACGATCTCGAGTTGTCCGGACCGCATTTCGGATGCGGCCTCGCGCAATGCGGCGCTTGTTCGGTGCTGCTCGACGGCAAGGAAATACGCTCCTGCATCACGGCTCTTTCCGCCGCTTCGGGCAAGGAGATCACGACGCTGGAAGGGCTCCCGGCGCGATGGGCGAAGCAGAAGGGGTTGTCGCCGGAAGAGGCCGCAAAAACGCTTCATCCAGTCCAGCAGGCTTGGATCGAGGAGCAGACGCCTCTGTGCGGCTTCTGCCAAAACGGCATGATGATCAAGGCGACCGAACTGCTTGAGCGCGCCCCGAACCCAACCGTCGCGGAGATCAAAGAGGCGTTCACCACCTCCGGTCCTTCGCCGCATCTCTGCCGCTGCGGTAGCTATACCGCGATTATCGCGGCCGTGCGGTTCGCCGCAACCACGATGGCGAAAGGGAGGCAGGCATGAAAACGCAAGTCGACGTATTCGGCGCCGCGCTGACGCGCCGGAGCTTTGTAAGAGCCGGCGGAGCGCTGATGGTCGGCTTCGGCCTTGTAGGCGCCGATGGCTTGAAAAACGCCGCGCAGGCAGCGCCTACCAAGAACACTCTGGATCCGAAGCTGCCCGAATCCTGGATCGAGATTCACCCGGACAACACCATTCTGATTCGCACGGGCAAGAGCGATTTCGGACAAAGCACGACTTTTACGGCGTACCGGCAAATCGTCGCGGAGGAGTTGAGCGCGCCATTTGAAGCCATCACCACCGTGGTCATGGGCGACACCGATCGCACGCCGGACGGCAGTGGCGCCTTCGATTTTTTGGGAAGCGGAACGCCGAATATTCGCAAAGCGGCGGCTTATACCTACCAGGCGTTGCTCGATCTGGGCGCACAACGGCTGGGCGTTCCGAAAAACTCGATCTCAGTGAAAGACGGCATCGTTTCCGGCGGCGGTCAGAGCATGTCGTATGGGGAACTGGTGAAGGGGCAGCAGTTGAAGCTCACCATCCCTGTCAAGGGCGATTTGACTAGCCCGATGGGTCTCTCGGTGGATGGGAGTCCGCCAATGAAGCTGGTCAGTCAATACACCGTGATCGGCAAGTCTTTCCGCAACTCGGTCACAGCTTCGAAAGTCGCGGCCAAGGAGCAGTGGGCCACCGACGTTCGCCTGCCCGGAATGCTGCACGCTCGCATGGTGCATCCCAAGAGCCTCGGCTCGACGCTGGTATCGGTGGGAGCGTTGGACAAGGCGAAGTTTCCCAATGCGCAGGTGGTGGTGAAAGGCAATCTGGTGGGAGTGGTCGCGCCCACCGAATGGGAGGCGATCAAGGCCGCTCAGCAGGTGGCGGGCGCGACGAAATGGAAGGACTGGAAGGGGCTTCCCGGACACGCGCGCCTGTTCGATTTCCTCAAGCGGGACGCGGACTGGAATACCACTCGCGTCACGAAAAGCGATAAATCCAAGGGCGAAGTGACGCCTGCGATGTCCGGGGCTGCGAAGAAACTCACGGCGACCTATCAGCTTCCTTATATGAAGCACGCGCCGTTGGGGCCCACCATGGCTCTGGCCGATGCGCGCAAGGACGGGACGGTTTACATCTACACGCACAACCAGAATCCGCAGGCGCTCCGCGGCGAGATCGCGCAGATGCTTTCGACTTCGCCGGATAACATCGTCGTGCGCACATTCTCCGGCCCCGGCCACTATGGACGCTCGAATGGCGGAAACGCCGGCGCGGAAGACGAAGCCGTGATCCTGTCGCAGGCGGTCGGCAAACCCGTTCGCGTGCAATGGATGAGGCCGGAGGACTTCCAATGGTCGACGCAATCGCCCGCCGCGATGTCGGATGTCGAAATCGGCCTGGATGCGAACGGTAAGATGTCGGCGTACCAGGTCGACCACTATATGCCGGCGATGCAGGACGATCGGCCCATAGGAGCGGTGCTGGCCGGTTTGCCGACCATGGCCGCTCCCAACGAGAAGGGTGTGTTCATCGGCTCGACGGTGAACGATATTTCCGACCCGTGGATCTACGACGGCGCCGCAACCGTGATCGAGCGCGGCCACGGCACATTCCAGGTCGGGCAAAAGGCGTCGCCTCTTGTGGTGGGCTTGCGCGATCACAGCATGCGGACCCCGGGCCAATTTCAGCAGAACTTCCCGCGCGAGCTGGCCGTGAGCGAGGCGGCGGCGCTGGCCGGTGCCGACGCGATCCAGTTCCGCATGGATCATGCGAAAGAAGAGCGCGTGATCGGCGTTCTAAAGGCTGTTCGCGAGAAATCGGGATGGGAAACTCGACCCGCGCCGCACGCCAAGGCCGCATCAAGCGGGAACGCTCCCGTGCGTGGACAAGGCGTCTCGGTGATGTTCCGCTCGGGAACTTATTGGGCGTGCGTGAGTAAAATCGCTGTCATTCCTTCCACGGGCGCGATAACGGTGGAAAAAGTCACTGTTGCGGTCGATCCCGGCATCGTCGTCAATCCGATGCAGTTGAAGCGGCAAGTGGAAGGCGGCACGGTGATGGGCGTCAGCATCGCGCTGCTCGAAGAGCTGCAATTCGACGAGAGCGGGATCACCAGCCGCGACTGGCGAACGTATCCGATTTTGAAAATGGCCGACCTTCCGGAGATCGAGGTCGTGCTCCTGAATCGGCCGGAAGTCGGATATTACGGCGGTGGATCGGAGGCGGCGAATGCCCTCGCGGCTCCGGCCATCGCCGCGGCGCTGATGGACGCGACCGGGAAGGTCGCCCGGCGGCTT
>DATBIA010000048.1:0-45703 GCA_036557165.1 Bryobacteraceae bacterium | reverse complement strand
GTCCGTAATCCGTCGATAGGTATTCAGCCGGCGCTTATCCCCGGCCTTACGGCCGGGGCTGGGTGCGAACGCTGGAACACCGTCGTGCCCACTTTCAGCCCCGCCCGTGAGGGCGGGGGCAAGCTTACGGACGGATTACGGAACGTGGAAGATTCCTTGCGGCTCGCGCAAAGCAAATAGAATCGTAGTAACTATGACTACGCGGAGATCGTTCTTTGCGGCATCGCTAGGCGGAGCTTTCTGGTTTCGCGCTTCCGGCCAGGATCAGGGCACAAGCGCCGCCAAGCGCGACATGATTGTGCGCTCGGTGCGTCCCCAGGACCTTGAGATGCCCATCGCCGGGTTTTCGGCTTACATCACCCCCGTCGAACATTTCTTCGTGCGCACTCACGTCTACGCTCCCACCGTGAAGATCGGCGACTGGAGGCTGCGAGTAGAGGGCGAGGTGTCTTCTCCCCTAACGCTCACGATCGGCGATCTGCGGGCGCTCCCGGCGTCCGAAGTGGTCGGCGTGCTGGAGTGCGCCGGAAATGGCCGCTCGTTCTATGATCCTCCTGTCGCCGGCGTTCAGTGGACCACGGGCGCTGTGGGCAATGGACGCTGGCGCGGGGTGCGATTGGCCGACGTGTTGAAGCGAGCCGGCATCAAGTCCTCGGGTGCGCAGATTTTGTTCGACGGAGCGGATGTGCCGTTGGGAGCAATGGCCGACTTCCAGCGCACCATCCCTATTAAAAAAACTCTCGATCCGAATACGCTCCTGGCTTACGATCTGAACGGCGAAGCATTGCCCACGCAGCACGGCTTTCCGCTCCGCGCCGTGGTTCCTGGATGGCCAGGCGACTCCTGGGTGAAATGGGTCACAACGGTTCGCGTGCTGGACAAAGAGTTCGACGGCTGGTGGATGAAAAACGCCTATCGCCATCCTGGCAAGGCTGTCGCGCCGGGATCTTCGATTCCTCAGGACGTCATGCATCCGCTGGAGAGCCTGCGGGTGAAAAGCGCGATCTACTCGCCGGTGAATGGTTCCCAAATCGAAGCCGGAAAGCCGGTCGTCATCCGCGGAGCGGCCTGGAGTGGCGAAGGCGGGCCCGTGGTCGGTGTCGATGTGAGCGTGGACCGCGGCCGCTCGTGGCGGGCTGCGCGATTGACTAGCCCCGTCACTCGCTACGGCTGGCGCCAATGGGAATTTTCGTGGACTCCTCCGAGCGAGGCCTACTACACGCTCATGGCTCGCGCGCGAGATGCGAGCGGAGATTCCCAGCCGCTGGTTCAGGAGTGGAATCCTTCGGGATATCTCTGGAACGTCGTTTCAAGCGTCGGCGTGGATGTCGTGAAACAGGTTCAGCCCGCGCTCGCCGCGCCCGCTACGGAAAGCGCCGCGCCGCCCGCTCCTCCGCAGCTCAGATCCGCTTGCCTCGTCTGCCATGACGAGGACATGATCCGCCAGCAGCGCCTGACCCGCGCGCAGTGGGACCGCGAGCTAAATAAAATGTCGGGCTGGATGCCCGCGGGCCGACAATTGAATCCATCGGACCGCCAGACGATTCTCGACTATCTGTCCGCCAACTTCGGTCCGCGAAGGCCTTAATCGCTAGGGATTCACCTGCGCGGGGTACCGGATCACCGTGAAATTCCGCAAAACAACGCTGTCCGATCCCGCCGCAGCCAGGTCTCCGAGGAAGTTCACGGTGAGCGCCTGCGTCGGATTCTCGCTCGCCGTTCCCACTGCCGTCTGGAACGCGAGCGTTCCGCCCCAGCTCTCCGCATCCCACTGCTGGCCGCCCGAATAAAGGCCAAACGTCGCGCGCCCCGCGAAGGCGGTCTCGCTCGAAGCGCCGCTCCTAGTCAGCAGCGTGGTGCCGCCGATTTGAATCTGTCCCGTGAATCCGTTCGCGGATCCCGTGTGCGCGTATTGGAACTGGATCTCCAACCGGTCTCCGGTCTCCAGCAGCCCCGCCGGCAGCGTACATGTTCCAAGGCTGGTGAGGCTCGTCGCCGCGGTCTGCGACCCGTTGCTGCTGCACACGACTTGCGGGGCCGTCAGGCTGCCCAGCGGATCGTTCGGATTGGCATAACGGTAGTTGGCAACCATGATGTCTCCGGGCTGCGGCGTCGAGCCTACAAAGAATGTGATCGCATTTCCCAGGAGCTGATAGTCCACTCCGGACTGCATCAGCAGCCCATTGAGATACAGCTCCAGACCCGCTGCGGGCGATGGCGCGTGCAGCAGCGTGAATGCCTCGTTTACGCCGTCGATGGAGCCCGAGGGGATTTCGGAATCGGAGTAGCTTGGCGCCAGGCCGCCGCCCGACCCGCACGGCCCCGACGTTCCATCCACGCGCACGCAATCGCTCAAATTGCCCACGGCCGCATCGATCATCCCCGCGTTGTCGATCACCGCGGTCCGCCCCGGCGCGAAATCGACTCCTTGCACCGGCCGAAGATTCAACTCATTCTGCAAGCCAGTCACATCGGAGATCAGAATCGGGCTCGTCACCGGTTGTGGACCCACCACCGTCCCGCTGGAAACGCGCACATTGCGCACGCTCAGCGGAAGGACGCTGGGAGGCACGGCCCAGACGTCGGTGAACTGAGTCACTCCATTGCTACTATAGGTGACGTTATATTGCGCTCCCGCGGATGCGTCGGTTGTCGGGACTAATTGCACGCGCAGCGCCCCGTTGACGATCGGCAGCGTCAGGTTCGCCGTCGCGATGTTCGCCCCGCCGCCAGATTGGAAACTGCTCCATGTGATAAAGATGGTTCCGTTGAAGCGTGTCCCGTCGGCACGGTAGAGAATATCCTGAATCGTGGTGAGGGCTGGCTGGCTACGCGCCACCGAAGGCGCAATCCAGGCCGCCATGAGCGCCGCCAGCGCAAATCGTTTCTGACTGATCATCCGCTTGCCTCCAAGCGGCTTCAGTCTAGGCGCCGAATCGTGGCGGCGGACGCGCGCCCGTTTCGCAAACGCCGTAATCTCAAAAACTTATTGGTTCGCCGTAAATGTGATGCGGCGGCCGTCTAAACCCGCGAGAGCTATTTTCCCGGATGCAGCGACAGTTTCTGCACACGCCAGTTGAGGATCTCTGCCGCGTATATTTCGTTCTCCGATGGACAGGCCAGCTCGTGAATCCAGCCGAACTGCTTCAATTGCCGCCCGGATTTCCCCAGCATTCCCACCACTTGCCCGTCCAGTGTCAGCTTATAGATCCGTCCGGGGAACGCATCCGAACTGTACAGGTATTGCGTGCCCGGCCCGGGCGTGATGCAAATGGCCCACGGAGCGCCGCTCTGCGCGGTCGCGGCCTGCGCGCTGGGCTGGTTGCCGAACCAGGGATGGGCGTCCGGCGGCACGGGAACGTCGATGGTGATGACTTTCAGGAAATTGCCGTCGTGATCGAATACCTGAATCCGCCGGTTGCCCCGGTCGGCCACGTAAATATTGCCCTTCGCGTCCGCCGCGATGCTATGTGGAGTGTTGAATTGGCTCTGGCCGTTGCCGGGCATGCCCCATTGCTTCACCCAGTCGCCGTTCTTATCGAATTTGGCGACGCGCGAATTGATATAACCGTCGCTGATGAAGATGTTGCCTTCCGGATCCCAGGTGACGTCGGTAGGCTGGCGGAATTGGCCATCGATAGCGGGGCGCGGCGGATTCACGCGCGTCCACGGTCCGCCTTCGTCCGAGGCCTCCTTTTTGCGCCCGAAAACCATCGATACTCGGCCCTCCGGATTGAATTTGACGATCATATCGGAGCCTTTATCCACCGCCCAGAGGTTGTCTTCCTTGTCCACCCGCACCGTGTGCGCGAACGACCAAGCGTACAAATTGTGACCGATTTCGCGCACAAACTTGCCGTTTTGGTCGAATTCGAGCACCTGCGCGGCCGTAGCGGCGTAGGCCGGCCCGGTGGTGTTGCCGCGGCTGAAGATAAAAATGTGTTTCTTTGAGTTCACCGCCACGCCGGAGGCTTCTCCCAGATGCAGATCGTTTGGGAACTTGAAGAAATCGGGAACGGAATCGAATTTGATCTCGGGGACCGGTCCTCCCAGGTCGGCGGCGAACGCGGCGGAGCTCAGCGCCCCGACGCCAAGAGAAGCGCCGAGACATGCGATTGACAAAAACAGGCGGGCTTTCATGGGACCTCCTTCGTTAACTCAGTACAATATCAAAATTGAATCTCGGGCGGCGGGGTGGACCGCATTTACAAACTCAGCACCGGGCATGGCGATAGCCGGATGATTTCGTACGATTTGCTCAGCAACCGGCCGAAAGCCTCGTGTACGACTCCGCGCCCGAGCACTACCAGATCGGCTCTTGTTTCCAGAGCCGCGTCCCGGATAGCCTCGGCCACGCCGCCCGGCTGGATCAGCATTTCGAAATTCGTCCCCGCTTCACTCTGCGCCTTCTCGATCTGCTCCCGAGCGGTGCGAAGCAGGTAGTCCTGGAATTCTTCTCCTCCCGGCTCGCCGGGCGTGTGCGCGGCGGACGGGATGGCGTGCACCAGCCGCACGGACGCCCCAAACTCGCGCGCCAACTCCGCCGACCGGCGAATCACATCGATCTGATCCGGCGCGAGGTCCACGGCCGCGAGAATGTTCTTGATCCCCAAATGGCTTAGAGTTACCGGATCTTCGGCGTGAGCCGCGGTCCACACAGGACATTCCGAGTCGTGGAGGACCTTCGACGCGACCGATCCCACCAGCAGGTTTCGAAACCGCCCATGACCATGCGTCGTCATCATGATCAAATCCACGTGGTGTCGGCGCGCATAGTCGCCGATCGCGACAGTGGGATCGCCGAAAGCGACCTCCCGGCTTACTTCCGGGATGCCGGCCGCATCCGCGCTGGAGAAAAATTCCCAGATAAGGCTGCTCATTTTCTCTTCCAGCGCCGTGAAGTCGGTTAGTGAGGGGAACAATCCCGCAAGATCGCCATAATCGCCGCTCGGAACCGGAACCGCATGCAGCACCGTAACATCGGCCTGGAACTGCCGCGCCACTAGCTGAACGAACGGGCGAAACGCTTTCGATTGCTTTGAGAAGTCGGTGGGAAAGAGAATGTGACTAAACCCAGGCATCTGATATACATTACCTCAGCCGCCGGAAAGCCGCCTCGCCTGTCAACGCCAAATAGAAAGTTCCTATTCCGTGCCAAATAGGAAGTCCCGGTTTTGATAGGGAGCGATAAGTTCAAGAGTTGAAGAACAAAGGTGAGCCGCTGGAGCCGGAGCGGAGCCCAGCAAAGCGGAGCGTAGGCGGCGGCGGTGTTCGGGGGCAACCGTCTTTCGCTTTTGGGACGGCGGGGCCGATGACAGCCCGGTGGCACGCGCAACGATTGATCACTCTGATATTCGCGCGTCGGAACCGTATGGACATGATCCGTTGGGAGCTGCCTCGGACTAGACGAGCGGGTAGGGTCCGCATAAAGAGCGCCGGCGGCGCGAACTGGGCCTAAAAATTATCACGGGAAAAAACATCTCTTGGACAGATTGTTTTTAACGGCCGATCACAGATCCCATGAGGGCCAAACAGGTAGTTTCTGCAGACTGCACAGTAGAAGATTCTGGCCAAGATGCCCGGGCGTCTTTAAGAATCAAGCTCTTGATGATTGGCCCACCGCATGCACGCCGGAACACTCATTATCAAATCATTCGCGGAAGGACGTGATTCATCATGTGGGCAAAAACCATAGAACGAAACCGCCAGCCTCTCGCTACACCAGAGGCGACTTCGACGCCGGTGCAGGAACGTTCCCCGGTTCCCCCCGCGCCAGTTGCACAGACACCCAAGGGTACTGCCGTATTCGGCAAGACCATGCGGGTCCGGGGGGAAATCTACTGCGATGAAGAACTGTACCTGGACGGCGAGATCGATGGCACTCTTGAGGTGCGCCATCGTCTAACGATCGGCCCCAACGGAAAAGTCAAGGCGAACGTTAAGGCGCAAGAACTCGTGGTCTCGGGCTCGATTCAAGGAGATGTGGAAGCGGCTGAGAGGATCTCCATTATGAAAGGCGCCAGCATCGTGGGTGACGTTAAAACCGCGGGGATCGTGATTGAAGATGGCGCGTATTTCAAAGGCGGCATCGACATTCTTCGGCCGGAGAACAAGAAGCCGGAGAACAAGAAGCCGGAGACCGCTTCGAACACCCACTCCGCGGCAGTGAACGCTCATAGCGCCGCCAGGTAATTCACGAGTGTCCGTGACGGGCATGGTGGCCGTTATCTCTGTTTCGCCGGTAGCCGGATCGGTTTAAGGCAGGTATAAATGATGCCGGGTAACTTCGGTTGGTAGAGACTCTCGCTTCCACCAGCGCGCAG
This sequence comes from Bryobacteraceae bacterium, assembly GCA_036557165.1. Lineage (GTDB taxonomy): Bacteria > Acidobacteriota > Terriglobia > Bryobacterales > Bryobacteraceae > Palsa-187. The sequence goes on along the minus strand of DATBIA010000048.1, from coordinate 39,380 downwards.
GATCCGAATGTAAACAGTGTTCAGTGGCGCCGAGCGCGCAAGGCTCGGCATGCGATATAAAGTGAACACACATGACTGCCCAAGAAGCTCGCACGCACATTCGATATTCCGGCTGGGCCTCGCGTAAGGCGCTGGAGGCTGCGCTCGCGCTATCGCCCGAGGACCGGGCTAAGCCGATGAGCGTCTCCCATGAAAGCATCGCGAAAACGCTCGCTCACATCTATTTCGGCGACGCCATCTGGTATTCGCGCATCGCCGATCCCCGCTATCCCGTGCCATCCCACGAGGCGCTCCCCTCCCTCGATTTCGTCGTTCAGGAATGGCCTCGCCTGCAGGCTAAGTGGGAAGCCTGGGCCGACGCAGCCACCGACGCCGATATTGCCCGGCAGGTACCTTTCAAATCCCGCTTCGTTGGTGATGCCGGCCTTCCCGCCTGGCAGATCGTGATGCACGTGGTAAATCATGGCACGCTGCACCGCGGCCAAATCGTCGGCATGCTCCGCCAGCTTGGGGTAAAGCCACCCGCGACGGATATCGTCTTTTACTACTATGAACAACAAGCGGCTGCCGGGATCTAATGCGATTCGTCGCACCCGGGCGTTCGCCCGCGCCGGCTGCGGCGGCGCGCTTATACGCTATTAACGCCAACACGTAAGTCAACGAGGCCGGTCTGCGGAGCCCACGCTGGCCCGCACCTGCGTACATCGAGCCAAAGGCTATCTGGTTCCCTGAGGCAGGGCAGGCGTGAGGCCATGCCGGCGCATGATCTCGACCATCTTCACCCGGTCCGGAGGACCACCAGCCGCCGCGTTGATTACCTCGGCCGACTCGCGGAAATACTGCGGACCAATTGCCGCCGGCGTGATTACGCAGAGCGCCTTTGCATCCCGGCTTCCATGGTTATCGAACCGGTGAACGGCGCCGCGCGGAATGCAGAGCGCCTCGCCGGGCCCGACGTCGATTTGTTGTCCATCCACCGTCCAGATCAACGCTCCGTCGATGCCGTAGATTGTCTCCTCGTAATGGTCGTGGCTATGGGCTGGAGCCGTAAGGCGTTGCCCGGCCGGGACTGTAAGTTCAAAAACCGCAATGCTGCCGGACGAGTTGTCGCCAGCAATCAAAAAGCGGACTGCGAGTGGCCCCAAACGAATCGCTTCGTCCGAAGGATTGACGCGAGGACCAACGGTTTGCTGTGTCAACGTGGACTTCTCCTTTAGTAAACTCTGTTGACTATTATGGTAAACTTAGTTTACTAAATATGTCAATGCCCTCATCGAAAAAAAGTACGCCGCTCAAGACCAGTGATATGCTCATCGGCGCACTGCTGCGTGTTCCGGCTCAGGCAATCCATCGCCGTATTATCAAAGATCTCAATGCGGCGCGCTTCGAAGAGCTAGGCATGCCCCATATCGCGGTGCTCCAGTTTCCAGGTCCGGATGGGGTTCGCCCGGGCACTCTCGCCGAGCGCGCGGGCATGAGCAAGCAGGCCATGAACCGGCTCCTCGGGAGCCTCGAGGAATCCGGGTATCTCGTCCGGGCAGATGCACCGGATGAAGGCCGTGCGCGGGTGGTCCGTTTTACGAAACGCGGCCACGCCGCGTACTCCAAAATCCACGACATACTCCGCGATGTCGAGCGCGAATGGAGCGCGGCGCTAGGATCTAAGGATTTCGCTCAGCTCAAAGAGATCCTCGCTCGCGTGTGGGACAGCCCGTTGATCCGTTAGCTACGGCTTTCATGACCGATCAGGAACGATGAGTCCTGATTACGTGATCAGCAATCAAAGTGGACCGTGGCGCCCGGTGCGGACGGTAGCCGCTCAAAGGTTCGGGCAGGTTTGAAAGACGCGACATGCCACGCGAGCGCCCGGCGATTTAATGCAGGAGATCCAGGGTGTTATTGCCGTCGTTGACGAAATACACTCCCTGATCGTTCCGGATGGCGAGGCCGAACAAGTCTCCTGCGCCCATTCCAGTAACGTCAACGAACTTGAGGGCGACCTGCGTACCGCCCGGAGTGATCTCGACCATATTCCCGTCGAGGCTGTTGGCAACGATGATGTCGCCGTTGGGCGCGATTGCCAGGCCAAGGGGGCCGTTCAGACCGGTCGTGGTGAACGGCGTGCCAATACTGGGATTGGTGAGAGCGTTAAGGATGGGTACGATCTGGTTATCCAGCGTATCGGCGACATAGAGAGTGCCACCGGCCCCTAAGCCTACGCCCGTAGGCCCGATGACCAAAGCCGCCACATCAGTGCGGGTGTTAAAACCCGTCGCGATAACAGCTTCAGAACTAATCGAGGGCATACCACCCGGCGGAATTGAGAGCACTATTCGTGAAACAAAGCCGTTCGGTGATGCGACGCTGCCGATGTTTTTGAGGACGTTGGTGACGAACAACGCCGCACTCGTGCCCCTATCGACCGCGGTCATGTCCCAAGGACCGTTAATGTTGCTATCGGCAAACGTTTCCACCACCTGGCCCGAGCTGTTCAGCACGATCAGGCAACCAGCTCCGGTCAGGGCGCCGGTATTGGGGTCGGTCGGCAGGCTGCCGACGATCACAAAGCCGGCGCGTAGAACGACAAGCGCCGTCGTCAGACCCACTCCCCCAGGGCAGTTCAGGTCGCTGATCTGCGCGAATAACTTCACGCTGCCGTCCCCGGGGGACACTTGAACAATCGTGGTGCCGGCGCCTTGCGTATTCGCCGAGTCGTTAAAATTACTGACAAGAACGTGACCCGATTTGAGGTTGCCTATGCTTGAAGGAACCACCGCGACGCCGTAGGGGTTCACGTCACCGTTGGCCGGCACGGTCGAAGCATGGGCTTTGATCGTTTTCATATCTCCGATAAAAGAAGACGCGGCAATGCTGGTTGCAGCGCTAACTAACAGTGCGGCAAGAGCGCGGAGCATGGTTTCTCCTCCTCGACAAGCAACAAGAGTTGCGAATGTTCACCAATACCAAAGACATGGGACTCCCGATCCAGGGAACATGCGGGGCGGGCGGTTTAGACCAACCCCGCGGCCCATCATCGGTAACATCTGCGTCAGAAGCTATCGTCGAAATCAGCACACGCAGCGGCTGGGGCCAAGGCGCGTTGTGCGCGGTCAAATCCATCAGTCAACAAGAGATTGAAACGGATTCTAGTGTTTCGTGGATGCAATGTTTTTGAGCTATCCATCTGAAACACTTAGGCTAGCCCATCAGTTACAGCGGCGAATAAACGGAGAACACGACTAGGAAGTGTCCTTAGATTCTCCGGAATCGCTGTCTCGATTTTGTGATATTAGCGAATGCTGCGCCGCGATCCAGTGGCGTCGGTTCGTGGATGACACGGGCTTTCCCAGGAAAGGATGCGAGTCGGTGGCCAGATGAGCCGCGGCGAACCAGGGATGCCGCATCGATTAACAAGCCAGCTTTGTCTCTCATCACTTTTCTTCCCTGCGCGCGCCCCTCAATGTAAAGGTGACCGATTGCGACCCAGCCCAACTGGATGCGGTAACTCTCACCGTTGCCTCGCCTATGAACTGGTTAGGCGCCCGGTACAACCCGTAGACCGGATCTATCGAACCGGGACCTTCGGAAGACCATGCCACCTCAGGCGTCGGATTACCTTTCACGTTGAACTGAAAAACTTCCGATGGCCTCACGATCAAAGGCTTCGCCGGGATCATCAGGTTACGCTTGGCGGCGGGCGGGGCTGAAACTTGTTTCGGCGCAACATGCGCGTTTGCCTGTCGTCGATTACTCTCCGGACCGGCAGGGGGCACCCGGGGAAGAGTAGGAGACTGAAGCTCGGAAACGTCCGCGGCTAGCTCCCTAATTTGAGCCGTAAGCGCCTGCACGTTTATCATATCCCGCTGGATGCGTCTGACGGACGAGACAACGAAAGCGTTCACTATCAACAAGAGCAAGAGCAATGTGACGACTGCTCCTTCCACGAAGAGTCGATAGGTGGAAAGAATATCCTCCAGCACTCGGGCGGCTTTCCGAACCAGACGTTGTGGCGAAAAATCAGTGGGCTTCATGACTGCGGCTTTTCGGCGTAATGCTGGAATAGGCGGCCCCGACCGCAGTGTGAGTTCCGGAGCTTGCGCCCACCGTCCGCCTTGACGCATCAGTACGCGCAGAGATGTTTCGGAAACAGATAAAGGAACAAATTCAAACGCACAACGAAGGCTGGAAAGCGAGGGGTCCTGTCTTCTGCCATCCGCAAGGAACTCAAGGCTGCTTTCGAATCCCTCGTCTTGGCGAGGAGAAACGATTCGATACAACCCGACGATAGTGTGAGATCGATTTCGCACAGCTTCTGCCAGTTTCGGCTGTACCGATTCGATACCGGCGACCAATTTGGCCGGCGATCGCAGGAGGCTCTGTTCGTTGCCGAGAGGAATAGTTTCTTCTATAAGAACATCGTCGCTTTGAGGATCGGGACCAAGCAGCAATCCAGATGCCTCGGCCGGACCAACGGCAGCACCAAGATCTATTTGCGAGATGATTTGCCGGAGCAAATACCGGGGGACGATTACTAATCCGGGTCCTGTGCCGTCCCCGATAATTAGAGCGCCTGGCGCATTGAGTGGGTCCTGAGACGAAAGAACTGGTTCAGGTTGCATTTAGCACCCTACTACCTAACTTTACCCGAGAGTAGTATATTCCTGTTTTCGATTTGATGCCAGCCGGTTGCCATGTTGTCGCGTGCCACTGGCCCCTGGACGGCGGCGCTGGCGAAATTATCCTTCCGGAACCATTCCGCCATTTGCCAATGGCGCCAACGGGCGGCATCTTGCATGGCCTATTCGCATGGCTGAGCCGGATCGATGTCCTGGTCATCGACGACTGACTCCGCAAGTATGAACAAAGCTGTTGTTCCTGTGCTTACTGCGGCTGATAGACGGGATGATTTCAGAAGCCGAATTGCAGTAGAATCGGACACGCGTACTTGCGGCTGCCTTGGGTGGAATCCGCATGCACTGGCATTTCGCTCGTGCAGCCGACAGGTCGTTTGAAGGGAGATGCTCATGCAAACGTTTCGAAGAATTCACACCAGGCTGCTCCTCGCTCTGACAGTGCTGGGTTGCGCTGGCTTGGATGCGCAGCAGCCGCCCGTAATCGATTTGACGGCCTTGAAGAATGCCGGAACGCCCAAGGACTCATTCCCCGGCTCCTGGCTGACCTATGGGAAATCGCAGAGCGAGCAGCGCTATAGTCCGCTGAAACAGATCGATGCTTCGAACGTGAAGCGGCTGGGCTTGGCCTGGTCGTATGTAGCGGGCCCCGGCGGGTACGGCCAGGAAGCCACTCCGCTGGTTTGGAACAACACCATCTACGGGATTACTACCTGGAGCGTAGTATTCGCCTTGGACGCCCGCACCGGCAAGGAGATCTGGAAATGGGATCCCGAGGTCAATCAGGCAACCACGAAGGGCATAACCGCGAATCGCGGCCTTGCGCTGTACAACGGGATGATCATCGCGCCCAGCCTCGACGGACGGCTGTTTGCACTCAATGCTCTTACGGGGAAACCGATCTGGGAAAGTCGAGTCGCCTACACTCAAGACCGTCACTACGTGACCATGGCGCCACGGATTGCGGGCGGCAAAGTGATCATAGGCGTCTCCGGCGGGGATAGCGGCGAGAATCGCGGCTATTTCGACGCCTACGACGCCGCCACGGGGCAGCGGTCGTGGAGGTTCTATACGGTTCCCGGCGATCCGAGCCAGCCCTACGAAAACGAAGCCATGCGCGTGGCCGCCAAGACCTGGGGCGGCGACTTCTACAAAAAGGGCGGCGGCGGAGCCGTGTGGGATGGGTTCGCCTACGATCCTGACTCCAACTTGATCTACGTCGGCACCGGCAATGCGGAACCGTGGACCCAAAAGTTCCGCGGCGCTCAGAACGTCGATAACTTATATACCTGTTCGATCCTGGCCGTCGATGTGAACAGCGGCCAGCTTAAGTGGTATTTCCAGACGGTGCCGAACGACAACTGGGATTTCGATAGCGTCCAGCAGTTGATGCTGCTCGACCTTACGATCGATGGGCGCCAGCGTAAGGTTCTGACGCAAGCGGCGAAGAATGGATTCTTCTATGCAATCGATCGCGTCTCGGGGCAGTTCGTTTCCGGAGCGCCTTTTGTGAAAGTGAACTGGGCTAAGGGCCTCGACGATAGCGGGCGTCCGATGGTGAATCCGGAAGCCTACTACGATACGGAGCCGGTAGCAGTGTATCCAACCGGCGGCGGCGCTCACAACTGGGCTCCGATGTCCTTCAATCCGAATACGGGGCTGGTGTACATTCCCGCCTCTTATTCGAGCTACACATATCAAGCGGACGAGGAATATAAACCGAACACTTCGGGCACCACGCGCGGCGGGACCGTTCAGCCACGCCAGATCAAGGCTCCGGCGATCGGCCCAGCGGCTCCCGATGGAGTTCGAGGCGGCTTGCAGGCTTGGGATCCGGTAAAGCACAGGCTGGTTTGGCGCGCCGATGGCGGCGGCGGCATTGGTGGAGGAACCGTTACCACAGCCGGGAACCTCGTATTCCACGTGATTCAGGATGGACGCCTGATGGCATACAGCGCGGATAAAGGCGAGAAGCTGCTCGAGATCCAAACCGGGCGGACCGGCATGGCGCCGCCGATCACCTACGAAATCGATGGCAAACAGTATGTAGCCTTGATGGGCGGTATGGGCATGCGCGGGGTGGGCGGCGGCGGGAGAGCCGCGGCGAATGCCCCGGCGGACAATGCTCCCATGCTGTTCGTGTTTACCCTGGACGGGAAGGCTGAGCTGCCTAAGCCTGCTGCTCCGCCGGCTCCGCAAAACGGGACTCCGGCGCCACCGGCTCGGTAAGAGACGAGTCGCCATCATTGGCCGCGTTCGCGCTTTTAAAACACGCGACGGATCGTTTTTGTTACAGGAGCGGGGACATGATCCCGACACGCGAGTTATCATGTGAGTGATAACCGTGACGAAGACCGAAGCGCTCCTGAACCTGTTCTGGTTTCTCGTATGCGCCGGAGGTCTCGGCTTTCACTTTTGGAGGAATTATTTCAGCGAAGGGTCCCAGACCCATGCCGCGCGCCTGCGCCGGACGCTTTCCGTCCTGATCGCCGCGGTCGCTCTGTTTCCGTGCATTTCGGCCAGCGACGATCGCATGCGGCTTGGCGATCTGGATTCCGCTCCGGTCACACAGGTGGAATTGGCTCGCGCTCACGGCGGCGGCCTTCTTCTCCCGATTCTCGAAGATCCCGAGCACGGTCAGACCGTCGCCCCACTGGTCTTTGCGATGGCAGGAACCTTTTTCTCCATCGTCCGCGTCGAACCACCGGCGGCGGTCAGGTGGTTTCCCTTCAGCTCGCTCGGAAGAGCGCCGCCCCTTTCTTTCGCGTAGGACCGGCGGCGTAGAAATAGCCGCATTCCCGTCTATTTGGCTCCGCCATCCCCTGCGCATCGCCCTCTCTCTTTTCGATTCTTGCAAGTGTTGATGATGCGGCTGCATCTTTGCCGCAATGAGGGTTTTCATGAGATTGGATTTGCGATTCTTCCTGGCAACGGGGTTGCTTCTCCCCAATGCACGCGCCCAAACTGCCTTTACCTGGCAGCAGGTCAAAGATAAGTTCGAGGCTGCGAATCCCACGCTGAGGGCCGCGCAGACGAGTATCGCCGAATCGCGCGCCGGCGAAATTACAGCTCATTTGCGGCCCAATCCCGATGTGAGTTTGTCGGCGGATGGCGTTCAAGTCAGTTCGAATATGGGCATCTGGCGTCCGCTAAGCGGCGTGGTGGTGACGCCGGGCGTAAGTTATCTGCTCGAACGCGGCAACAAGAGGAACCTGCGATACGAGGCCGCGAAACAAACTACAGGCGTCGCGGAGTCCACATATTTGGACCAGGAACGCGGCATGATTTTTACACTGCGTAGCGCCTTCGTGCAGACCTTGCAGGCGAAGGCCGTTCTGCAAAACGCCCACGAAAACCTGGAGTATTGGGATCGCGAGCTGATGGTGAACCGGAGGAGGCTCAACGCCGGCGATATCGCCCAGGTGGACTTGAACCGGCTGGAGCTGCAACGGTTCCAATTCGAATCCGACCTGCAAAACGCGACCGTGAGTCTTCAGACGGCCAAGATTCAGCTTCGCCAACTGCTGAACGACAGCACTCCCATCGAGCGATTCGACGTCACGGGGACATACGATTACGCGTCCCAACTGATGCCGCTGAGCCAATTCCAGGACGCCGCCGTGGCCGCCAGGCCGGATCTGCTGGCAGCCCGCCAGAACGTCGAACTCGCAAGGGCCACCCATTTGCTGGCAATCGCAAACGGCTCCACGGACCCCACTTTCAGCGGCTGGTATTCACACAATCCGTCGTTCAGTAATCCGTTTGCCAACAATACGATCGGCGGGAGCATCAGCATTCCGCTGCGCATCAACGACCGTAATCAGGGAGAGAAGGCACGGACCCAGTTGGACATCGGACGAAACGAAAGCTTGCGGGATGCGGTTTTGGCGACCGTTTTGAGCGATGTCGAGACAGCGTACCGGACTTTGGCCAGCACCTTGGATCTGCTACGGACCAGGGAAGCGTACCTGAAGCTAGCGGAGAGCGACCGCAACACGATGCGGTTTTCGTATATGAGCGGGGGGGCTTCCCTGCTCGACTATCTGGACACCGAGAAAGCGTACCGCGATACGCGTCTGAATTTCATCAACCTGGTTGGCTCGTATTTGACCGCCGCGGCCCAAATGAATATGGCTGTGGGACGCGAGGTGATGCAATGAATCAGCGGGCGCTTGCCGGAGGGCGGACTTTAGTCCGCGCGGGGCTTCAGCCCCGCACCGGCCGATGCGAGGCTAAAGCCTCGCGCGGGCTGAAGCCCGCCTTCCTTTTCCTCTCGATTCTTGTTCTGGCCGCGTGCGGCAGAAAACCCGATGAAGTCTCCGCCAACACAGGCCCGCCTCCGGCAGTCGTTGAGCCGGACATGGACGCCAGCAACTTCAAAGTGGACCGTCCGGAGCAATTCCCGCTGGCGACGGCGGGCGAGCGGATGGCCACGCCGGAACTGAATGTGACGGGAGTGGTGAGCCCCGACGTTTCACGGCAGAGGCCGGTGCCGTCGCTTGCTTCGGGGCGCGTGGTGGAAATCGCCGCGCGGCTGGGGGACGAAGTGATGAAAGGGCAGCTTTTGTTCAAAGTTCGCAGCGCGGACGTGGCGAGCGCTTATCGGGATTATGAACAGGCAGTACGGAACGAAAAGCTGGCGAAGACTCAGCTTGATCGGCAACAGACGCTGTACGATGCAGGCGCGGTCGCCAAGAGTTTGTTGGAGATCGCCCAAACCACCGAGGACAACGCCAAGGTGGACGTCGAAAACACACTTGAGCGCCTGCGCGTGCTGGGCGCGGACCCGGCACATATGAGCGGCATCGTCGAGATCGATGCGCCCGTTTCCGGCGTCATCACCGATCAGCAGATCGCCGACGGCGCGGGTGTGCAGGCGCTCACGCCGCCGAACCCGTTCACAATTTCCGATACGTCGCATGTCTGGATCCTTTGCGACGTATACGAGAACGATCTCGCGAAGGTGCGCATGGACGAATACGCCGAGGTCCGGCTCAACGCATATCCCGACCGCGTGTTTAAAGGCCGGATCGGCAATATCGGGCAGATATTGGATCCGAATCTACACACCGCAAAAGTCCGTTTGGAGCTTGAGAATCCGGGATTGATGCGCTTCGGGATGTTCGTGAACGCGACATTTCACGGCGATCAGGCGCAGCGGCGCGCCACTGTGCCATCGACCGCGATTTTGCACCTGCACGATCGCGATTGGGTTTACACTCCGGCCCAAGAAGGGCATTTTAAGCGTGTGGAAGTAGTCGCCGGCGACATGCTTCCCAACGGGATGCAGGAAGTGACATCGGGGCTGAAGCCGGGCGAGAAAGTCGTCGCGAATGCGCTGGTGCTGCAAAGCACGGTGGAACAATGATTCACGCGATTGTCGATTTCTCGCTCAAAAATAGGTTTTTGATCCTGACGGCGGCGCTTTTGCTGCTGATTTGGGGCGCCATTTCATTTCACAATTTGCCCGTGGAAGCGTACCCGGATGTCGCCAACAATTATGTGACCGTGATCACCCAGTGGCCGGGCCGCGCTGCGGAGGAAATCGAACAGCAAGTATCGATTCCCATCGAGATCGTCATGAACGGCATTCCGCACATGACGAATCTGCGCTCAGTATCCCTGGCCGGCCTTTCCAGCGTCACGATGATCTTCGACGACGATTCCCAAAACGATTGGAACCGGGAAAAGGTAGTGGAGCGGCTCACGCAAGTCTCGCTGCCCCCGGGCGTGCAGCCGCAGATCGGAACGGATTGGAGCCCGGTAGGCCAGATCTATTTCTTCACGCTGCACAGCACGAATCCCAAATACGACGTGATGGAGCTGAAGAGGCTCGAAGACTGGGTGGTGGAAAAGCAGCTCAAATCCGTGCCGGATGTGGTCGACGTGGCGAGTTTTGGCGGCCCCACGCGCGAATATCAGGTGCGGGTGGATCCTTCCAAGCTGGTCGCCTACGGCCTGACGGTCGGACAGGTGGAACAGCAACTTGGGAACAACAACGTGAACGCGGGCGGCAATTTCATCGAAGAAGGATTGCAGCAGATCAACGTGCGCGAAGTCGGCTTGATGGACAACGTGCGCGATATCGAGAGCACGGTGATCACGGCAAAGAGCGGGACGCCGCTGCGCATCCGCGATATCGCGGTAGTGCAACAAGGCCCCAAGGTGCGCCTGGGGCAGTTCGCTCGCGCACGGCATCTTTCCAACGGAAAAATAGTGGATAGCCCGGACGTGGTCTCGGGCATCGTGCTGCTTCGCAAGGGCGCCAGCTCCGATGCGACGCTGGTCGCCTTGCACGACAAGATCGACAAAATGAACCACGGGCTACTGCCTCCCGGCGTGCAGATCGTCCCTTTCCTGGACCGCAGCGATCTGGTGCACCTCACCACGCATACGGTGCTCCACAACCTGACCGAGGGAATCTTTTTCGTTTCGCTCATTTTGTTTATTTTTCTGGGCAACATCCGCGGAGCGCTCATCGTTACGCTCACCATTCCCTTCGCGCTCCTGTTCGCCTCCATTTGCCTTAATCTGAGTAACATTCCCGCCAATCTGCTGTCGCTGGGCGCGCTCGATTTCGGGATGATCGTCGAGGGCGCGGTGGTGATGGTTGAAAACATCGTGAGATTGCTGTCGCATCCGGGCGTCCACCCCGGCGAGACGGTCAAGCAGAAAATCAAAAGGGCGGCGCACGAAGTGCAGCGACCCGTCTTTTATTCCATCGCGATTATAATCACCGCTTATCTGCCGATCTTCACCCTTCAAAGAGTCGAGGGGCGTTTATTCAAACCAATGGCTTGGACGGTGACGTTTGCGCTGCTGGGCGCGCTCTTGTTTTCGATGCTGGTGGCGCCGGTGATCGCGGACGTGGTCTTCCCCAAGGGCACGAAAGAGTGGCGCAATCCGCTGATGAGCTACCTCACGCGGAGGTACGATCAGGCGCTAGGCGCGGCGATTCGCTGGAAATGGGTAACGGCGGGCGTGGCGGTGCTGTTTCTCGGAGGCACAATCGTTCTCAGCCGAGCGATTGGATCTGAGTTCCTGCCGCATTTGGACGAAGGCGCGATCTGGGTTCGCGGCACTCTTGCGCCGAGCACGGGGCAGACGCAGGGAATCGCGGTGGCGAACCAGGCGCGGATTCTGCTGTGCTCTTTTCCCGAAGTCCCCCAATGCACCAGCCAGGTGGGCCGGCCGGACGACGGCACGGACACAACCGGCTTTTTCAATACCGAATTTTTCGTCGATTTGAAGCCAAAGGAGCAGTGGAGGCCCGTTTTTCACCAGGATAAGGAGCTGCTGATCGCCGCGATGGACCGCGAGCTGCAGAAAATTCCGGGAGTCATCTGGAATTTTTCGCAGCCGATCGCGGACAACATGGAGGAAGCCGTGAGCGGCGTGAAGGGCGAGCTTGCGGTAAAGCTATACGGGACCGATTTGCGCGTCCTGGAGAGCACGGCCCAGGAAATTATCAACGTGATGCGCACCGTCCCAGGCGTGCAAGACCTGGGCCTGTTTCGGGTGATCGGCCAGCCGAACCTGAATTTTACGGTGGATCGGGCGAAGGCAGCCCGCTACCAAATCAACGTGGCGGACGTGCAAGACGCGATTCAAACCGCTGTGGGCGGCAATCCGGTCGGTCAGGTGCTGCAAGGCGAAGAACGCTATGACCTGGTGGTCCGTTATCTCGCCGATTACCGCAGCACCAAAGAGGCGATCGAAAATATAAGGCTCTTATCGCCTAGCGGCGAGCGCGTCTCGCTGGCGCAGCTTTGCAAGATCGATACGGTGGATGGCGCCGAGGAGATTTACCGCGAAGGCAGCCAGCGCTATGTCGCGATCAAGTACGGCGTGCGAGGGCGCGATTTGGGGAGCACGGTGGAAGAAGCCATGAAGAAGGTGAACGCCCAAGTGAAGCTGCCGGACGGATATGTGATCAATTGGGCGGGCGAATATGAGAGCCAGCAACGGGCGCAGCGGAGACTGGCGATTATTATTCCGCTGACGCTGCTGATCATCTTCTTCATCCTTTACACGATGTTCACGTCGGTGAAATGGGCCGGCTTGGTTTTGATGAACGTGGCGATGGCGCCGGGGGGCGGATTGCTGGCTCTACTTTTGACCGGGACCAATTTCAGCGTGTCGTCGGGCGTCGGCTTTTTGGCGCTGTTCGGCGTTTCGGTGCAGACGGGCGTCATTATGGTCGAATATATGAACCAGCTTCGGGCGCGAGGGCAAACGATCGTGAATGCGGCGCGCGACGGCGCGGTTCTGCGGTTCCGTCCGATCCTGATGACGATGCTGGTGGCATCGCTAGGGCTGGTCCCGGCGGCCACCTCTCACGGGATCGGGTCCGACTCGCAGCGGCCCTTTGCGATTGTGATCGTGGGCGGGCTGATGTCAGTGCTGGTGATGAGCATTTTCATGCTGCCTACGCTTTACGCATGGTTTGCGCGGGAGGGCGATACGCTGCCGGCGCCGGAGGGGGCCGATGAGGAGTCTTAGCGCGGCGGCGCTGGCGATCCTGGGCGGTTCGCTGCTCGCCGCCCAGGCTCAAACCACCAACACGCAGACGTTGGATTTTCCCGCGGGAGGAGCGCTGCGTTTGAACCGATCCATCGGCGAGCTGACCATTGAGGGCTGGAACGAGCCTCGAGTAGCGATCGAGACGGTCAAATCGATTAAGCCCGGCTACGAAGAGGAAGACGCGAGAAAATGGCTCAACCGCGTGCGGGTCACCGCGCGACGTCAAGGAAACGCGATCGTGGTCGACACGGTTTATCCCAAGCATTTTTTGTTGGCGCGACCGTTCCGGGGCGGGATGAGTCCGATCCAGCTTCAATACCGCATCAAGGCCCCGCGCAACGCCAGGGTGGAGATCGAGCACCAATCCGGCGAGGTTCACATCCAACTTATGAACGGGGATATTCGCGCGACTAATGGGCGAGGAGAGTTGACAATTTACGCGCCGAGCACGGCCCAATACGCCATCGACGCCCGCAGCAAAGTGGGCGCGATCGATTCCGATTTTGCCGGGCGGCAACGGCTCAAGCTGGTGGACGGCCACGCATTTGTGAGAACGGCGCCGGCCGGCACCCACAAACTTTATTTAAGAATCGGCTTTGGGGATATCATCGTGCTCAAAGAGCAAGAGCCCGCGATCCCTTCGGCCCGCACCCAAAAATGACAAAACTCGAAGTTCTCGCCCGCATAGAAGAGATCGGAATTATCCCCGCCGTTCGCTTGCATTCGGCCACGGACGCACTGTTCGGCGCCGAAGCTGTCGCCAGCGGCGGAATCCCGATCGTGGAGATCCCGCTGACCGTCCCTGGCGCCGTCGGGGTGATCCGGGAACTGGCGCAAAGGCGTCCGGAGATACTCGTGGGCGCCGGCACCGTGTTCGATCTGGAGCTAGCCAAACAGTGCATCGACGCGCGGGCTGCGTTTATAACCAGCCCGGGCCTGGATCTTGAAATGGTGGAGTTCGGATTGAAACACGGGTTGGCGGCGATACCGGGGGCGCTTACTCCTACTGAGGTCATGACGGCGTGGAAAGCGGGCGCGGATCTGGTCAAGATCTTCCCCTGCTCGCAAGTGGGCGGGCCGAGCTATATCAAGGCGCTGAAGGCTCCGTTCCCCGAGGTGCCGCTGATCGCATCGGGCGGCGTGAACCAGCAGACGCTGCCGGATTTTCTGCTCGCGGGCGCGGCGGCCGTCGGCATCGGCACGAATCTCATCCGGCCCGAGGCCGTGCATCGCCGGGAACCAGGCTGGATCAAGGAACTCGCCCATCGCTATATCGCGCTGGTGAATCAGACTCGCGGCCGGCTAAAAGCGCATGTTCCGGCTTGAGCGTATTCTCTTCCCGGTCGATTTTTCGGACCGTGCATTAAGAGTTGTCGGCTATTTGGAGACGCTGACGTCCCATTTTCAAGCCGAGCTGATTTTACTTCACGTGGTGGAGCCGCCCACTTACAACACCTCGCTCGCAGACTGGGAAGGCGCGCGCGCGGAGGGATTCGACGAATTTCTGGGCACGCGGCTCAAACGAATTCGCGTGACGCGCATTGTGGAGCATGGCGAGGCGGCGCGCAAGATCGTGGAATGCGCCGCGCTGCGTCGCGCCGACCTGATCGCGATCCCCACTCAGGGCATGGGCATTTACCGGCGCCTGATTCTGGGCTCAACCAGCGCGAAGGTTCTACACGACGCGGACTGCCCGGTGTGGACCACGGCTCATTTGGAGTACGCGCCACCGCTCGACGAAGTGCGCCATCATCGCATCTGCTGCGCCGTGGATCTGAAGCCGCACAGCCGCAGGGTTTTGGAATGGGCGGATAGTTTCGCCCGCTGCTACCAGGCGGATCTGACTTTGCTGCACATAGGACCGGCGGAATCGCTTCAGGCGCTGGCGGATCTGCGAACGGCGATCGGCTCCAAGGCGGCTGTTCGATTGGAGCGGGGCGAGCCGGCGAAGACGGTGGCGCGCGTTGCCGCGGAATCGAGCGCGGACCTGCTGGTGATCGGGCGTGGCGCCGAGCCTGGGATTCTGGGACGCTTGGAAGCGGACGCTTACTCGATTATTCGCCAGTCGCCTTGTCCCGTGGTCAGCGTGTAAGTCGCGGACGGGGGCTGAAGCCCCCGTTGCAGGCTGAAGCCTGCTCCCCCCGCTAACTACAGCGGTTGCTGCTGGGTCATGCAATGCAGCGTTCCCAATCCTAACACCAGATCCCGGCAAGGGATGGGGATCACCGCGCGGTTCGGGAACAATCGCGCGAGAGTGCGCAGAGCCTGGAGATCGTTTTCATCGCTGAATTGCGGGACAAGCACGACCCTGTTCACGATGTAGAAATTGGCATAGCTGGCGGGAAGAATCTGCCCGGCGAAGGATACCGGCTCCGGCATCGGTAGCGTGGCTATGTTCAAATCCTTTCGCGCCCGGAGCCGCTCCAGGTTTTCTTTCAGCGGGAGGTAATTCGGATCACGTCGATCGGGCTGGTATACCGCGACGACGGTGTCGTGGGAGGTAAAGCGGGCGATGTCGTCGATATGGCCGTGAGTGTCGTCGCCGACGATGCCGCTGCCGAGCCAGATTACATCATTGACGCCTAGATATGTTTTGAAGGCGCGCTCCAGATCGCGCCGCGAAACTCCCGGATTGCGCGCCTGCACGGGCGAAAGCAGGCATTCTTCCGTGGTCAGCAATTTGCCGGCGCCGTTGACATCGATGCTTCCGCCTTCGAGAATCAAGCCCGTTTCGTAGCGCGGCAGGCACAAACAATCCGCAGCGAATTGCGGAACCCGGCAGTCGTTGTGAAAATTTTCGTACTTGGCCCAGCCATTGAAGCCCCAATGCGCGATAGCGATTTCTCCCGCTTGGTTTTTGAGGAAGATTGGACCGTAGTCGCGAATCCAACTCCGGTCGGTGAGGTGATGGAAGAACTCGACGGCGTCCAGATTTGCGTGGCACTTCCTCAGAATGCGGCGCGCGGATTGTTCCTCGTCCGGGCTCTGCGTCAGAATGCGGACGCGCTCCACCTGGGCGAGGCAACGCACGATCTCCCCATACAGCCACGGGATCGGAGCGAATTTGCCCGGCCAGTCGGATTTTTCATGCGGCCAGGCCAGCCAAGTGGCCTGGTGCGGCTCCCACTCCGCGGGCATACGGAAGCCGCGGGGGGTCTTTAGCGATCCAGCCATCGGGACAGAATCGGTGAATACGCGTCGATGCGGCGGTCGCGCAGAAAAGGCCAGTTGCGGCGGACATCCTCGACGCGCCGCGGATCGCATTCGGCGGCGATCGTTTCCTCGGCGCCGGTAGACGCCTCCGCGATCACTTGCCCGAAAGGATCCGCAATGAACGACGACCCCCAGAATTCCAGCCCGCGCTCGGGCGGCCCCTCATAGCCAACGCGATTGACGGCCGCCACGTAAACTCCGTTCGCGATGGCGTGCGAGCGCTGGATGGTGCGCCATGCGTCAAGCTGCGCGGCGCCATATTGAGCCTTCTCGCGGGGATGCCAGCCGATGGCCGTGGGATAGAAGAGAATATTCGCGCCGCCCAGAGCGGAGATGCGCGCGCCCTCGGGATACCACTGATCCCAGCACACCAACACCGAAATACGTCCAAACGGCGTGTCGAAGCCGCGGAAACCCAGGTCGCCGGGCGTGAAATAAAATTTTTCGAAATAGAGCGGATCGTCGGGGATGTGCATCTTGCGGTACAAACCCGCGATCTCGCCGCGAGCGTCGAGAATCGCGGCGGTATTGTGATACAGACCCGAGGCGCGCCGTTCAAACAGCGACGCGACAATCACGATGCCGCATTCCTTCGCGATTTTACCCAGCGCTTCGGTAGATGGTCCCGGAATCGGCTCGGCGAGCGCGAACAGATCGGCATTTTCCTCACGGCAGAAGTACTGCGAGCGGAACAGCTCCGGCAGGCATACAATTTGCGCGCCCCGCCCGGCGGCCTCGCGGATCTTCCATTCGGCTTTGGCGAGATTCTCGGCGGGATCGGGCGAGCAGCTCATCTGCACCAGACCGACGCGGAAAGACTGTTGCATGCGCTTCTATTGTGTGGGATACGCCGATCCCGTTGCACGCTGTACCGCATTGTGCGGCTCAGGTCCCCGGCCTTACGGCCAGGGCTGGGCGCCAACGCCGCACTGCTTTTGAGCCGACTGCCAGCACGCTACGATTGGCTTGTGACCGCGGAAACCGTCAAGCGCGTCGCTCGCGAGTGCGGATTCGAGCTATGCGGCGTGGCTCCCGCCGGACCGGTGGAAGATTTCGACCGGTTCGAACGATGGCTTCAGCGAGGCATGGCGGGCGAGATGAGGTATCTAATCGATCGCCGCGCAGCGCTTCGGCGCGATCCACGCGATCTGCTGTCCAGCGCGAAAAGCGTCATCTGTATCGGAAAGCTGTACAACACGACGCGGGAGAATTCCGACCCGGCTATTTCCCGCTACGCATGGGGGAAGGATTATCACGACGTGGTCCGGTTAGGGCTGGAGAAGATGGTGGAGCGGCTCATCGCGATCGAAGAATTCGAGTGGAAGATTTGCGTCGACACGGCGCCGTTGCTCGAGCGGAGCTACGCGCGTATGGCTGGTCTGGGCTGGATCGGCAAGAATACCTGCCTGATTAACGAGCCGCTCGGGTCGTGGTTTTTCCTCGGCGAGATTCTTACGTCGCTTGAACTGGAGATCGATGCGCCGCCTGCGGACCGCTGTGGGACGTGCACGCGATGCATCGACGCGTGCCCGACGCAGGCAATCGTGCCGGAAGGCGAGGGCTTCACACTGGATTCCAGACGCTGTATCGCCTATCTCACGATCGAACTGCGCAGCCCAATTCCGGAAGGGCTGACGGCGGGAATCGGCGAACACGTTTTCGGCTGCGATATTTGCCAGGAAGTTTGCCCCTGGAATTCGCGGGCGCCGTTAAGCAGTGAGGGGGCGTTCGAGCGCCGCGATCTGCCGCCGCTGGAGGAGCTTTCTACAATGAACGAGGAAGAATTTCGCGAATTCGCTCGCGGCAGTCCTCTGGCGAGGCCCAAATACGCCGGGTTTATGAGGAACGTGAAGGTAGCGCTGGAGAACCGGCGAGCCGATTCCCCAGCGAAAGATTAGTGCCGGAGCCGAGGCTGAAGCCTCGGTTGCAGGCTAAAGCCCGCTCCACCTAGCGAGCTTGATCCATGCTGGTATCGCGCGTGCGGCGCTTGCGATTTCGCTTGCGCGCCAGCGCGGATTTGATCCGCTTTTTCTCGCCCGGTTTCAGATAGAACGAGTGCCGCTTAATCTCTTTAATAATGTCTTCTTGCAGAACTTTTCGCTTGAAACGCCGGAGAGCATTGTCCAGAGTTTCGCCGTCCTGAAGACGGATTTCGGCCAATCAGATTCACCTCGCTTTCGATTTCGGGAGGGATTACCAGCGCGAGCCGCGGCCGCCGCCGCCGCCACCCCGGCGGTTCCCTTCGCGGCGACCGCCACCAAAGCCGCCTCCACCGGACGGTTTCGGGCGCGCCACGTTCACATTCAAAGCCCGGCCGTGGATTTCGGCGCCGTTTAATTGGGAGATCGCGTTTTCCGCCTCGCTTTGCTCGGTCATTTCGACAAAGGCAAACCCGCGCGGTTGACCGGTTGCCCGGTCCGTTACGATGCTGACTCGCTCGACGGCGCCGTACTGCGAGAACGCCTGTTCAAGCTCCTCTTGCGTCGTTTGATAGCTCAGATTCCCGACGAAAATATTAACCACTGCCTTGCTCCTTTTTGACTGCTAAACAACGACTGTGCCGGAAACCATACTCGGATTCAACGCGACGGCAGGCATTCGCGGCGAGACGGAAGCGGGCAAAGACAACATTAGTCTAGCATGGTAGGAGCGCAAAACGGCGCTTGGGAATTCGACGGGTTGAACGCGTTTTGTAACAGCCAGCCAGAGCGGGAAGGAGACTTCATGAGCGGCAGCCGGGATCGTGCATTATTGGTGACGGGGGCGTCGGGGCAGCTTGGCAGGCGGGTTGTAGCGCTGCTGCTGGAAGCGGGCGCGACGCGCGTCATAGCCGTCACGCGAACGCCCGAGAAGATCGCCGATCTCGGTCAGCGAGGCGCAGTGGTCCGCAAAGGGAGCTTTGAAGAACCGGCGACCCTGGCCGAAGCTTTCGCGGGCGCGAATCGGATGCTTGCGATCAGCACGGACGCCATCGACAAGCCGGGCCGCCGGATCCAGCAGCACCGCAACGCGGTAGAGGCGGCGGCACGCGCCGGGGTCCAGCATATTGTTTACACTTCCATGCCGAATCCGGAGACGTCGCCGGTGATTTTCGCGCCGGATCACCTCGGCACGGAGCAAGCGATCGCCGCTAGCGGCATGACCTATACGATCCTGCGCGACAACTGGTACACCGACTTTCTGGTTCCGGGACTGGCGCAGGCCGCCGCCAGCGGGAAGCTGTATTCCGCGGCCGGTGAAGGCGGAGCGGCTTATGTCACTCGCGAGGATTGCGCGCGCACGGCGGCCGCGGCGCTGCTCGCCGAGGATGCGACCAGCCGCACGCTCAACGTTACTGGTCCCGCGGTGGTGAGCTTCCGCGAGCTCGCAAGCATGACGAGCGAGATCACGGGGCGGTCCGTTCAGTACGTCTCCGTGACGCCGGACGAGCGCAAGCGGCAGATTGTGGAGGCTGGGATTCCGGCGCCTGTCGCGGAAATCATGGTCTCTTCGCAGTTGGCGATGGCTCAGGGCAAAATGGGGCCGGCGAGCACGACGGTGAAGGACCTGACGGGCCGCGCGCCGACGAGCGTGGAAGAGTTTCTTTCCTCGCGCCGCGGGGATTTGGTGGGGTCGGGGGCGGCTGCGTCGCGATGACGGGGGGAACCCGTTCCTCCGGCGCGCGTCTACCGTATGAGGTTCAACTATGCTCTTACGGGTATCGTTAATCTTGGCGGCTGCGCTGGTACTGAACGCTCAGAATCAGCCGGCTCCGCGCCCAGACCGCGGCGTGAATTTCTACAGCACGGAAAAAGAAGCCGCGCTGGGGGCTCAGCTTGCGGCGGATTTTCGCCGGGATCATTTGGCGCTGGATAATGCCGCCGCTCGCGATTACATCCAGCAAATGGGTGAGCGGCTGGCGCGCACGATGCCGCAGCCGTCTCTATTCCAATACCGTTTTGAGTTAATGCAAGATTTCAACGGCACGTTCCTCGATCCCGCAGCGTTGCCCGGCGGATATATTTTTGTACCCGCCGGATTGATGCTTGCGGCGAACGACGAAGCGGAGCTTGCGGGAACGCTGGCTCACGCGATGGCGCATGTCTTGGCCCGGCATGGAACCAGGGAGGCTACGAAAGGCGAAATCGCTCAATTGGCTACTATTCCGCTGATTTACTGGGGCGGATTTGCCGGGTATGGGGCGAATCAGAACGCGGCTGAGATGTTGCCTGTCGGCTTCCTTCAATTCCAGAAAGCCATGGAATCCGAAGCCGATGCCCTGGCGGTGAAAATGACGTCCTCTGCCGGATACGACCCCGAGGGGTTGGCGCGCTACGTTGGCCGCGTCCAACAAGATGGGCCTCAGCCGCGGCTTTCCGGAATTCCTCCGCGCGCCGACCGAGTGCGCAACATCGAACGAGCGATTCAGGCCCTGCCCGCGCAAAGCTACGCGGCATCGGGAGATTTTGCGCGCCTCCAGGAAGAGGTGCGCCGGCTTGCGCCGGCTCCGCCCAAGCCGCCTACTTTGCAGCGCTAGGTCAAGCTTGTAGAAGTGCGAGGCTAAAGCCTCGCGCGGGCTGAAGCCCGCCCTCCAGTGCCGCTAGGAGACTCGCGTCACTTTCGCGCCCAGCTCGCCACGCGCCAATCGCACGCGGAGATCGGAACCGACCGGCGCGTCTTGCGCAGACTTCACCAGCTTGCCCTCGCGCTCCACAATAGCGTAGCCGCGTTCCAGGATCTTGAGCGGGCTCAATTGCGCCAGATGCGCCTCCAGCGGCCCCAGTGCCGCGTGCGCGCGGCTGAGCCTGAGGCGGATTTCCCGCTGAACTTTGGCTTCGCACGCCTCCAGCCTGCGGCGCGATTCGGCGATGCGCAGACGCACGTCGAGCCGCGCCAGCCGCGAAACCGCCGCGTCGAGGGTGCGCTTACGCCGGTCGAGATTTGCCCGCATCGACTCACGCAAACGGTAATCGAGTTCGTCCACGCGCTGCATTCGCCTTCCGACGTTGCGATGCAGCCGCGCCGGATCGAATTCCACCGCGTGGAATCGCCGCGCCGCCATCGCCAGTGTTAACCGCGCGGCCTGGCGGAGCTTTCCTTCGCAGCCATCCAGACGATCCAGAAGGCTCTGGCGCGTGGCGATCACCATCTCGGCCGCGGCGGAAGGAGTGGGCGCGCGCAGATCCGCGACGAAATCGGAAATGGTGAAGTCGGTCTCGTGGCCCACGGCCGAGATGACGGGGATGCGCGACTCGGCGATCGCGCGGGCAACGGATTCCTCGTTAAAAGCCCACAGGTCCTCGAGCGAGCCGCCGCCGCGCGCTACGATCACGACTTCGGGCCAGCCGCTCCGGCTGAAGTAGTCGACCGCCGAGGCGATCTGCATCGCCGCGCTCTCGCCTTGCACCTGGACCGGGAAAAGGCGGATGTGACGGCCGGGGCAGCGGCGCTCCAGAATCTGGATGATGTCGTTAATGACCGCGCCGGAGGGCGACGTGACGATGCCGATGCGCTCCGGCAGCGGAGGCAGAGGGCGCTTACGGGCCTGATCGAAGAGTCCCTCGGCGGCCAGCTTTTGCTTAAGCTGCTCGAAGGCGAATTGGAGCGCGCCGTGGCCTTGCGGCTCCAGCGTCTCGACGATCATCTGCACTTCGCCGCGAGCGTCATAGACGTCCAGGCGGCCTCTCGCCAGAGCGAGAACGCCGTCTTGCGGCTTGAATTTCAAATAGCGCGCGGTCATCCGGTAGCAGACGCAACGGAGCTGCGCGCCTTCGTCTTTCAGAGTGAAATAGTAATGACCGCTGGCGGGGAATTTCGCGCCGGAGATCTCGCCGGAGACCCAAATATCGCGGAATTCGCCGCAAACCACGGCGCGCAATTCGGCGGTAAGCTCGCTAACCGTAAACGCGCGGCGCGACGGCTCCCAACTCAGCGCTAGCTGCTCCATCAATGCCAGTGTAGAGCTTGCGCCGCGGCCTCAATTGGGCCCGCCTCAGATCATCTCTCTGATTTTGTCCTTGCCGACAGTTTCCAGAATCCGCATCTTGTTCGGCTGGCCCTTGATCAGCGCTTCGGCGAATTTGCGAGCCTGCCGCGTGGTGACCTTGGCCGGCAACGGCGGCTCGAACGGATCGACAATGCAATCGACAATCGCGGGTCCGGGCGCGCTCAACGCCTCGTCGATAACGCGGCCTGCTTGCTCCGGCTCTTCCAAACGAAAGCCCTTGCCGCCGCATGCTCGCGCAAACATTGCAAAATCGATGGCTTCGAATTTCACTCCGTATTCGGGATTGCCGTTCAACACCATCTGCTCCCAACGGATCTGCCCCAGCACCAGGTTGTCGATCACGAAAACTTTGATCGGAAGTTTGTATTTCACCGCGGTGGAGAACTCGGCCATCAACATGGAAAAACCTCCATCGCCTACGAAAGCGATCGACGGCCGGTTCGGATAGGCGACCTGCGCCGCGATTGCATACGGAAGGCCGGGCGCCATGGTGGCGAGAGTGCCGGAGAGCGAGTGCATCTGGCCGCGCTTGACCGGGATTTGCCGCGCCCACCAGGTGGCGATGGCGCCGGAATCGCAGGAGACGATGGCGTTGTTCGGAAGGCGCTTGCCCAGCTCCCAGGCCACCACCTGCGGCTTCATGGGCTTGTCCGTGCGAGTGCCGCGCTCTTCCATGCGCTTCCACCATTTTTTGGTCGCGTCCTGGGCGTCCTCCAAAAATCCGCGGCGCTTGTTGCGCTTCAGCAGCGGGATAAGCTGCTCCAGCGAGCGCGTGGCGTCGCCCACCACGCCTACTTCGACGGGATAGCGCAGGCCGATCCGCGCCGGATCGATATCGATTTGCACGGCCCGAGCCTGGCCGGGCTTGGGCAGAAACTCGATATACGGGAAAGAGGTGCCGACCATCAGCAACGTGTCGCATTCCTCCAGCGCGTCCTGGGAAGCTTCGGTTCCGAGCAGGCCGATGCCGCCGGTGGTGTACGGGCTTGTGTCGGGAACGCAGCATTTGCCCAGCAGGGCTTTGATAATCGGCGCGCCGAGAAGCTCCGCTACCTGCTCGAGCAATTGGCCCGCGCCGATCGCGCCCGCGCCGGCGAGGATCGCAATTTTCTTTCCGTGGTTCAACACATCCGCGGCGCGACGCAGATCGCCCGTGTGCGGCACCCTGGCGCCCAGCGCGAGCGTGTCGGAGACATGGTGGGGCAGATTGCGCGGCGAACGGTCGTCGGTGGTTTCTTCCTGAAAATCGATGGGGATGGTGATATGCGCGACGCCTCGGTAGGCGAGCGCCGTCCGGCAGGCCAGCTCGGCCACGTTGTGTACGTGCGCTTTGCCCATAATGCGCTCATTGTAAACGCAGACGTCCATGAACACGCGATCGAGCGCGACGTCCTGCTGCGTGTGCGTGCCCAAAAGATCGTGAGCTTGCATGCCCGTGATGGCGAGCACCGGCGCCCCGTCGAGCTTGGCGTCGTAGAGGCCGTTGAGCAGATGCAGGCCCCCCGGCCCGGACGTAGCGAGGCAGCAGCCGAGCTTGCCCGTATATTTGGCGTACGCGCAGGCCATGAAGGCCGCGGCTTCCTCATGACGCACGTGGATGAAGCGAACGGTGTCCTGCGCCTTTCGCAGCGCCTCCATTATTCCGTCGATGCCGTCGCCGGGGATGCCGAAAACCACATCGACGCCCCAATTGTGGATTGTTTCGATCAATACATCGGATGCTGTTTTGGCCATGATCCCCGGACCTCTCTGGCGAGTTGTGTCCAGACAAGGAGGGAGCGCTCGCTCGGCACTTGCCTGGCAAAGTTTAGAGAACGGGGGACGGAGAACCGTTACATGCCGCCAAGCCTTTTCCGGTTCAGAGCGGGCGGGAGAGGGGAGCCTTGTGCACGAACCAACGCCGCCCGTTGGCGCCGGACGGATTCGACGACGGAGTTTTCGGCGGCGAGCGGTTTCACCCGGTCCTCATGGCTCGTCGCGAGCGAGCTTCGCCCGCTGTTGCTCAATCTCTTCGCGACGAGATCCATTGCCGTTTCGCCCGTTGTGCCCGATTTGGGAACATGTTATGCTTGGGCACGGATGCGCATCGTCGCTCGATCCACACTCGTGCGATTTGCGCAAACGCTTGCAGGAATCAGGGAAGCCAGCGCTGTCAGAGCGGCTCTGGATGCCTGGTTCCACGAGGTTGAACGAGCAGATTGGCGCGCTCCGGCGGATGTGAAGAAAACGTATGCCAATGCGAGCATCGTGAGCGAGGGTCGGGTGGTCTTTAACATCAAAGGAAACAGCTACCGCTTGGTTGCCGCGATCGATTATCCCCGGCGGACCTTATTCGTCAAGTGGCTCGGCTCGCATGCCGACTACGATCGCATCGATGTGAGGACAGTGCAGTATGGAGATCAGACCTATCAGAGACGACCACGATCATGATCGCGCCCTGCGCGAGATCGAGCGGCTTTGGGGCGCCGCAGAAGGAACGGCGCGGGGCGACCGTCTCGACGTCCTTGTTTCGCTGGTGGAGGCCTACGAACGCAAGCGCTTCCCGATCGATCCTCCCGACCCGATTGACGCGATCCGTTTTCGGCTCGAGCAGCAGGGACTGGACCACCGCGCACTTGTTGGGGTGATCGGAAGCCGCTCGCGCGTTTACGAAGTGTTGCGCGGAGACCGGCCGCTGTCTCTGGCGATGATCCGCCGCTTGCACGAGAAGTTTGGGATTCCCGCCGAGATACTGATTCGGGCGCCATCGACGAAGCGCCGGCGGCGCGCGGCCTGATTTGAAGCGCCGGGTGTTGAAGAAAAAGGCCGCCCGTTGCAGGGCGGCCTTCTTGCCTTATAGCCGATATGGACGGTTTAGTAGTCCATCCCTCCCGGACCGTGCTCGCCACCCGGCATGGGGGCGGGCTTCTTCTCCGGGATCTCGCAGATCATGGCTTCGGTGGTCAGCATCAGCGCCGCGATCGACGACGCGTTTTGCAGCGCCGAGCGCGTCACCTTAGTTGGATCGATGACGCCCGACTTCACCAGATCCTCGTAAGTGGAGCTCTGGGCGTTGAAGCCGAAGGTCGCGTCCTTATTACCGCGGATTTTCTCGATCACGATGGCGCCTTCCCAGCCGCCGTTGGCGACGATGTTGCGCACCGGATCCTCGCAGGCCCGCCGCACGATGTCGACGCCGATCTTCTCGTCGCCTTCGACTTTCAGATTGTCCAGCGCCGAAGCCGCGCGCAGCAGAGCCACGCCGCCGCCGGGAACGATGCCTTCCTCGACAGCCGCGCGCGTCGCGTGCAGCGCATCTTCCACGCGAGCCTTCTTCTCCTTCATCTCGGTCTCGGTCGCGGCGCCGACCTTAATCACCGCCACGCCACCTGCGAGCTTCGCGAGCCGCTCCTGCAGCTTTTCGCGATCGTAGTCCGACGTTGTCTCGTCGATCTGCGCGCGCAGTTGCTTGATGCGGCCCTCGATATTCTTCTGCGTTCCGGCGCCGTCGATGATGGTGGTGTTGTCTTTGTCCACCGTGACGCGCTTAGCCCGGCCCAGGTCGTCCAGGCGGACGCCTTCGAGCTTAATGCCGGTCTCTTCCATAATGGCTTTGCCGCCGGTCAGGATGCCGATGTCTTCGAGCATCGCCTTGCGCCGATCGCCGAAGCCGGGAGCCTTCACCGCGCAGGCATTCAGCGTGCCGCGCAGCTTATTTACCACCAGCGTCGCCAGCGCCTCGCCCTCCACCTCTTCCGCAATCACCAGCAGAGGCTTGCCCGAGCGCGCGATCTGCTCCAGCAACGGCAGCAGGTCCTTCATGTTGCTGATCTTCTTTTCGTGGATCAGGATGTAGGGGTCCTCGACCACGCACTCCATGCGATCCGGATCGGTGATGAAGTAGGGGGAAAGATAACCACGGTCGAACTGCATCCCCTCGACGGTGCTCAGCTCGGTAGACATCGTCTTCGACTCTTCCACCGTGATTACGCCGTCTTTGCCGACTTTCTTCATCGCTTCGGCGATGGTGTTGCCGATGGTCTCGTCGCCGTTCGCCGAAATCGTACCCACCTGCGCGATCATGTCGCCGGACACAGGCTTGGAGAACTTCTTCACTTCGTCCACCACCGCGTCCACGGCTTTTTCGATGCCGCGTTTCAGCGCCATCGGATTCGCGCCCGCCGCGACGGCCTTCACGCCTTCGCGAAAAATCGATTGCGCCAGAACCGTGGCGGTGGTGGTTCCGTCGCCCGCTACGTCGGAGGTTTTCGAAGCCACTTCGCGCACCATCTGCGCGCCCATGTTTTCGAGCGGATCTTTCAACTCGACTTCTTTCGCCACCGTCACGCCGTCCTTGGTGATGGTCGGCCCGCCGAATTTCTTTTCCAGCACCACATTGCGGCCCTTCGGACCGAGGGTGACCTTGACCGCGTCGGCCAACTGGTTCACGCCGCGAAGAATGGCCTGGCGCGAATTCTCGCTATAGACAATCTGCTTTGCTGCCATATCTCAATCTCCTTTGGATCTCGTTTACGCCTTCGCGTTTTTCTTTGCATTGTCGAGAACGCCCAATACCTCGTCCTCGCGCATGATCAAGTACTCCACTCCGTCGATCTTGATATCGGAGCCGGAATACTTGCCGAACAAAATGCGGTCGCCGGCTTTCACATCCAGCGCATCCCGCTCACCTTTGTCGTTACGCTTGCCGTTGCCCACGGCAACCACTTCGCCCTGCTGCGGTTTTTCCTTCGCGGAATCCGGAATGAACAACCCGCCGGCGGTTTTCTCAGTCTCCTCCTCGATCCGTTTGACCACGATCCGGTCATGAAGCGGTCGAATATTCATAGTTGCCTCCTCTGGATTTGTTACGAAAAAACTTCTTAAATTGGAGTTTGGGACGAGCGCTCCCGGCCCAGAACACATTATTAGCACACTCGTGGTGGGAGTGACAAGACTATTTTATAAATATCATAGTATCAATCATTTACAAACACGACCTCGATTTGTCGCGTGTCGCCGTCCACCGCTAGAAGGCGGATCTCGATGCGGCGTCGCGGCATCAGCGAGATAAACCGTTCGCCCCATTCGACAAGCACTATCGCGTCATGTTCGAAGATTTCTTCCAGGCCAAGGGATGCAATTTCTTCCGGCCGGTCGAGCCGGTACAGATCGATGTGATAAACGCGGCCGTTCCCGTATTCGTGGATAAGAGTGAACGTGGGGCTGGAAACGTCGTCGGGCGCCGCGGCTCCGAGGCCGCTCACGATGCCCTTGGCAAGCGTAGTTTTTCCCGCGCCTAAATCGCCGATCAGCAACACCACTGCTCGCCGCGGAAGATCGCGCGCGATTCGCCGGCCGAGATCGATCGTCTCTTCCGCGGAGTGCGTCGCAAAATGGGGCACTTCCGCATCGTACCCCGCGACTGGACGCGTGGCTACCGGTTTGCTCGATGAATGAACATTCCTTTGGCCCCGCTCCAGGCTCCGCTACGATACACTCGGTTGCAGCGATGTCACGATCCTTGAAAGAAAATTGCACATGAACAACCCATCGGCTTCGCGATTCACGCTTTTATTCGTGGCCCTGCTCTCCCTCGCCCCTGTTACGTACGCCGGCGGTTGGGATATCGTCACATTGAAGGACTTCCCGGATTTCGCCGTGGCCGGACAGGCGCTAAACCTGAGTTTCACGGTGTGGGCGCCGTCGTTAGAGCCGCTTGCAAATTTGCAACCTAGAGTCCGCGCAACCATTTGCTCCGGTCCTTGTAGCGCAACCGAGAACAGACGGCTTACCGCCAAAGCAAGCGTGAAGGCCGGCGCGGCGACGGGAGCATACACCGCCAAGCTGATCTTGCCCGAACCCGGCGATTGGATGGTTACGATCAACACTGAATACGCGGGCGCTTCCACGCTGCCGCCGCTCAAGGTCGTCGCGCCGGGAACACCGTCGCCAACGCCAATTTCGGCCGCGGCTCGCGGCATGCGCCTCTTTACCGCCAAAGGGTGCAATTCGTGCCACCTTCGCGACGAGGCAGGCAGAGTCTATGGTCCGGACTTGACGGGCAAGCGATTCGCTTCGGAGTACCTAAAGCGGTTTCTTGCGGACCCGAGCATTACATCGGTCCCCGAAGAGGTTTGCAACCGGGATCGATCCTACTGCGGAGCGCCGTACGCGATGCCCAACCCGAACTTGAAGGACGCTGAAATCGAGGCCCTCATCGCGTTCATCAATGACTGAGGCGGGTCGCTCCGGCGAACCCTGCTGAAAAAGGACCGACGCGGTAACAATCCGGTAACATTGGCCCTGTAGCCTCTTCTTAGCCGGGACTCCGGCAAGGAGAAAATATGCAAGCTAAATGGATCGCCGCCGCGCTGCTGTTGGGCCTCCCCTGCTCCGCGCAGACCGCCGCCGAACTGTTGCAAAAAGGCGTCTACGAGCAGGAGACCGCGGGCAATCTCGACAACGCCATTCAGATTTACCGCCAGGTCGTGAATTCGGCGCCTCCGCGCGAGGTCGGGGCGCAAGCGCAGTACCGTCTGGCGCAGTCGCTGCTTCAGAAGGGAAATTTGACGGAGGCTTCGAAGGAGTTCGACAGGTTGGCCCGCGATTACGCGGATTACGGCAGCGTGGTCAGCTCCTTGGCCGGGCAAATACGGCCGGGGACGTTCAAATTCAACCTGGCGCAATCGCCCTCGCTGGAACGAGCCGCGCGCGTTATGGAGCTCCAGGCCAGATTGGCGCAGTTGCGGACCACGTACTCGCCGGATCATCCCGAAGTCAAAAAGGCCGAAGCACAGCTTGAGGATCTGAAGAAAGCGCTCGCGCAGGCGAATCAGGTGGATCTATTCTCGGGCGAGTTCGATATGACGAAGACCACCATGGTCAGCGGGAAAGTCGTGCGATCCGAGTGGGTCAATCCGCGGGCTTGGCTCTGGGTCGAAACCAGCGCCGGGACGTACCGCGTTCAGCTTGCTTCACCGAACCAGATGGTACAGGCGGGCCTGACTCGCAACACTTTCCAACTGGCCATGGAGGTGACGGTCACGGGCGCTCCGGCCAAGGACGGTTCGATGAACGTGCAAGCGGGTACGATTCTGGTGGATGGGAAGCCAGTCTTCAACCGCGCCAGTCTGGCGACGGCTCCAAATGCGCAGTAGCTTGAGCAGCGGCGGGGCGCTGGCGGCGGCTTTTCTGCTGGCCGGCGTCGCCGCACCAACGGCCTGCATCTTTTGGTTTATGAACCAGGCGGCGCGGAGCCAGGCCGAATCCGCCAAGCGCAGCGTGACGGAGGCGTATCGCGGTCAGATTCGGCTGCTCCGCGACCGAATCGATTCTTATTGGGACGATCGCGCATCGGCTTTGCAGCAAAGCTCCGGCCTGCGAGCTGCCGCCGACTTCAGGCGCATGATCGCAAAGGGAGGCACGGACTCCGTGGTCTTTCTCAATGCGGATGGGTCCCTCACTTATCCGGTTCCTCTGCCGCCCTTTGCGCCCAATACGCCCGCCACTCCGGAGCAGAGGGCGCAGGAGCAGGTTCGCTCGCTGCTACAGAGCGGAAAGAAAGAGAACGCTATCGAAGCCATCAAAAACAACTTCAAAGGCAACAGCCCGATCGCGGCAGACGAGCGGCTGCTTCTGCTGCATCTGACGAAATCTCGCGACGTTTTGGGCCGTTTGATCGCACAAATCGACGATTATTCGGCACCGATGGCGTCGCCGCACCGGCTGTTCCTGATGGATGCCGTCCGGGAGATCGCGCCCGATACGATCTTCCCCACCTACGATGCCGAGCGGCTCGCCGCCGACTTTGTCGAAGCTCGCGGAGCATATTCGCTTGATCCCTTATTGCAGAAGACGCGCCTGCCGGATGTCTGGCAGCTTGCGTTTCCAAACCGCCGCGGCGTCGCGCTCTTCCGTACCGATACGGTGCTGGCGGCGATGCGGTCATTGCTTGCGCCGTCGAACTCGCCGGCGAAAGTGAATTTCGCCGTTGCGCCTCCCGGCGCGGCAGCCAGTGAAGATGCGATAGCGGCGGGGGCGAACATGCCCGGTTGGCAGATCGGATTTTCCCTGCTCGATGCGACCGCGATCGAAGCCCTGGGGCGGCAGAAGATGGCGACGTATCTCTGGATCGGCTACATAGCGATGGCCGCCATCGTCCTTATTGGCCTCGCCGCGGGCCAATATTTCCGGCGGCAGCTTCGGCTCACGCGCCTCAAGACGGATCTGGTCGCCGCGGTCTCTCACGAGCTGAAGACGCCGCTGGCATCTATGCGAGTGCTGGTCGACGGGCTCCTTGAAGACGAATCTCCCGATCCGCGCAAGACGCGCGAATATTTGCAATTGATCTCCGGCGAAAACCTTCGGCTCACGCGGCTGATCGAAAACTTCCTCGCCTTCTCGCGGATCGAACGCCATCGTCAGCGCTTTGAATTCGCGGAGATCGAACCCAAGCGGGTGGTGGAATCCGCCGCGTTGGCAGTGCGAGAGCGCGTCCCGGTGAAGGTGGAAACCGCGGCGAGCCTGCCTTCCGTTTACGCGGACCAGGACGCGCTGGTAACGGTGCTCCTGAATCTCTTGGACAACGCCTATAAATACACGCCTTCCGAAAAGCGCATCTCCCTACGTACGTATTCCGAGGGCGCCAGCATGGTCTTCGCGGTGGAAGACAACGGCATCGGCATCGCTCCGCGCGATCAGAAGCGCATTTTTCGCAAGTTCTATCAAGTCGACCAGCGTCTGGCGCGCGAAACCGGCGGGTGCGGACTCGGCCTCAGCATTGTGGATTACATCGTGCGCGCGCATGGAGGCTCGGTCCAGGTCCAGAGCCGCGCCGGCGCCGGCAGCACGTTCCTGGTCCGCCTGCCGTGCTGAAGCGCGGACGGATCCTGATCGTGGAGGATGAACCGGCGCTGATGCGTGGCCTGAAAGATTCGTTTGCGGGGAAAAATTACGAAGTGCTCGCCGCCGCCGACGGCGAAGCCGGAATGAATCTCGCCTTATCCGCAAGTCCGGATCTGATTCTGCTCGACATCATGCTGCCACGCCTGAACGGATTCGAGATCTGCCGGGCGATCCGCGAGCAAAACCTGGATATGCCGATCCTGATGCTGACGGCGAAAGGCCAGGAAGAAGATATAGTTCTTGGGTTAAACCTTGGGGCCGACGATTACATCGTCAAGCCTTTCCGCCTCGGCGAGCTGCACGCCCGCGCGAACGCGCTCCTGCGCCGGAGCAGGAAACAAGCCGATATCTGCCGTTTCGGCGAGTTCGAGCTGGATTTGATCTCTCGCCGGCTGTATCGCAACGGCAGTGAAGTGGAGTTGACCGCGAAAGAGTTCAAGCTGCTGGCTCATTTCGCGGCGCGCCCCGGCCGCGCGCTCGCCCGCGATGCCATTCTGAACGCGGTCTGGGGATATTCCGCCATCGTGACGCCACGCAGCATCGACCGCTGCGTCGCCACGTTGCGCGCGAAAATCGAAGCCGATCCGCACCAACCCGCCTATATCCAAACTATCCGCGATATCGGCTACCGTTTTGAGCCGGAGGGCAGAGCAGCCTAAAACCGGCTAAAACCGGTCCACTTCAATCGTCTGTAACGCGATCCGAGCTTTCCGAGTCCAAGACGTTATGCAATCGCTCCGGCAAGCGATGCCCCTCCTGATCGTTTTCGCAGCGACGTTTCCCGCTCGCGCAGCGGAAAGCGACGCTCTGGGCATCTCCGCGAATATTCAGGCGCGGCACATGCCGTTTGGGACCGTTCTGGATCCGATTTACGCGTCCTCCGGCAGCAGCCAAATCGCCGGATATACTCGCTGCGGCGATTCGGCTCTGTGGACAGGCGCGTACTTGGCGGCGGAATCGTTCCGCTATAACGTCACGCGATCTCCCGACGCGAGCTCTAACGTTCAGAAGGCGTTCACAGGACTAAAAAGCCTGGTGGACGTCACCGGGAACGACCTTCTGGCTCGCTGCATCGTGCCTGTTAGTTCACCCTTCGCCGGAGGCATCGAGAGCGAGGAAGCCGCCAACGGCGTTTACCAAAGCCCACCGAACGTTTGGATCGGCAACACTTCTCGCGACGAATACGTGGGCGCGATATTCGGTCTGGCCATCGCCTACGATTTCGCGGGAGGCGCAGTTTCTCAAAGCGATGTGGCCGCTCTCGTCACGCGAATGGTTGCGTTTCTGATGGACCACGGCTGGACGATCGCGATGCCGAACGGTACGCCGACCGATAGTTTCCTCATCCGCCCCGAAGAACTGCTGACACTGCTTCAGGTGGCGGCTCACGTCAATCCGAGCCAGTTTTCCCTTGCTTATAACAGCGAGCGGGCCACTCTGGCAGCCACGGTTTCCATCCCAGCGGCCGTGGACGTTCTGAGCAATAGCTCCTATTTCAAGTTCAATCTCGACTACCTAAGTTTTTACAATCTTATCCGGTTGGAACCGAGTTCTAATCCGCTATATAACGCGGCGTACGCGATTATTCGCGGTTACACTGCAGGCCATCGGAACGCCTTCTTCGACCTGATCGACCGCGCTTTAAACGGCCCCAGTGCGGCGCGGGACGCGGAAGCCGGCATACTTCTTCAGGAATGGCTGGCAAGGCCGATGCGGGACAATTATGTGAATCTGTCGAGCACCGTCCAGGTCTGCGGGCCGGAAGCATGCCAGCCGGTTCCCGTGCCCCTCCGTCCTCCGACCGATTTCCTGTGGCAGCGCGACCCGTTTCAGTTGATGGGCGGGCTCTCGGGGACTATTGAAAGCGCGGGCATCGACTACATTCTTCCGTACTGGATGGGTCGCTCATGCGGAGCGTTCTCGAGTTCCGCAGTGCAGCCAGCGGCCGCGCCGGGGAACGCGATCGCGCCCGATTCGATCGCTTCGCTGTACGGGACGAATTTGGCGCCGGGGATCGCGCAGGCCGGAACGCTGCCGCTTCCGACGAACTTGGGCGGCATATCGCTCGAGGTGACGGATTCTAATGGCCAGCAGCGCGCCGCGCCTTTAATTTACGTTTCTCCGGGGCAGATTAATTTCGTGGTACCGAGCGGAACCGCAGCCGGTCCAGCCGCTTTTGCGGCGGCGCCGCCCGGGTCCTCCGGGCCGACCACGACGGCGATGGTTCAGACTGTCGCGCCAGCCTTGTTCAGCGCCGATGGAACCGGCTCGGGAGTAGCGGCCGCTTCCGCCATTCAGGTGAACGCAGGCGATCCGCGATTGCAGAATCCGGTTCCCGTTTTTCAGTGTGGAGCGTCCGGATGCACGGCGGTTCCAATCCAACTCGGCGTCGATACTCCGGTCTACCTGAGCTTGTATGGAACGGGCATCCGCAACCGGAGCTCGCTTGCGAGCGTCCAGGTGACGATCAATGGGATCTCCGTGCCGGTTTTGTATGCCGGACCACAGCCGGATTTCGCCGGCCTGGATCAGGTGAACG
The DNA here is from genome assembly GCA_036557165.1 of Bryobacteraceae bacterium. Lineage (GTDB taxonomy): Bacteria > Acidobacteriota > Terriglobia > Bryobacterales > Bryobacteraceae > Palsa-187. The sequence goes on along the minus strand of DATBIA010000048.1, from coordinate 5,605 downwards.
TGCCGCTCACGCTTCAGCTTCGCGGCGCGGGCCAGTCGAACGTTGTGCTTACCGTCGATGGGCAGAATTCCAACTCGGTTACGGTGGACATCCAGTAAGCTCACGTGACGGCGCCGCACTGCCGCCTTTTTCCTAGCCTTAGTACCGAAAAAGGGGCCTTATTAAGGAAGAAAATCGCGAGCCATTTAGAACAAGTGGCGATAAATATCTTTAGAAGCCCACATCGGTCTCCGTGAGCCAATTCTGAACGCGGTCGCCATGGGTTTGGGGCCGTGAGGAGGGGTCTTCGTCAGAGCCGCCGCCGGAAAGCGCGAAATTCTTTATGGCAGCCCGAAATTTCAAGATAGCGGCGCGAAACTGGCTGCGCCGGCTCTGGGGAACGCCCCTCCTTGGCGTCTTTGCCGACGAAGCTAGCGGGCCACTCTCGAAGATTCCGAAATTGCCGTACGCGCTAGTGGCGGCGCTTCTTCTGGCGCTGCACATAGGATCGTCGGCGCTGGGATATCTCCTCATCTCCGGCGGTCGCCAGACAACTCCAGTGTGGCCGGAGGCCGGTCTAGATTTGGCCCTGGTTTTGTTGTTCGGCGCTCGATATTGGCCGGTCTTACTCGGCGCCTATTTCTTGAGCTCGCTTCAACGGCGCGTGGCTGTAGCGCCGTCGGTGGCGGTGGCGCTGGCGGGTCTGGCACGGACGTTGATCGCCGTGTGGCTGTTCACACAGGTCACGCGATTGAAGGAGCGTCTGGGTCATTTTACGGATCTGGCCTCCGTGGCAGCGGCGGGATTGGCCGCGCCGGTTTTACCCTCCGCCTTCGGCTCGTCGTTTTTGGTATTGGGAGGGCGTTTTCCCGCGGCTCAATGGAGCACGGTTTTCGCGCGGTGGTGGATCTCAGACGCATTGGGCATCTTAACTGTAGCTCCGGTTCTGCTGGCGCTGATTCGAGCGGCTGTGAACGGCCATCTCGGGATTCGGGCGAGCACCGCGGCGAAAACGCTTTTTCAATTAAGCCTGGTGGCGGCCGCATGCAATTTGGTGTTCTTCCGTCCCGGAGGCGAGCGCCTGTTATTCGCCGTTTTCGTGTTGATGCTCGCCGGAGCAGCATGGGCGGGGCCGCTGTCCGCGCGCCTGTCGGCTCTGGTGGCCGCGGGCGCGGCGGTTTGGGCCACGCACCTGGGCTCCGGCCTCTTCACCGGCGGAACTGTGCGCGCCGATTTGCTGAATCTGGATCTGTTTCTGATCGCGGTTTCGTTCACGGGTATGGCGCTGGGAGCGTTTCGCCTCGCGGGCTCGCTGTTGCTGCCGGGCGCCGTACTAATCGGCGGGTGGGCTTTAAGTGGATGGCTGTTCGCATCCATCGAGGAGGACCGGCGGAGCTACGATGAAGTCCGGCTCGATCATTTGGTGGCGGCGGCGGAGGGCCAGATCGGGCAGAGCCTCACGATTTACGAGAACATGCTGCGCGGCGCGGCGGGATTCCTGGCCGGCGCCGGGGATCTCAGCCCGGGCGGGTGGAAAACCTATGCGGGCGCGCTGGACCTTGGCCGGCGTTATCCGGGCTTGCAAATGGGCGTGATCCTGCCGATCGAGGACGATCAGGTGCGCCGCGTCGTTGTCCGGCAGAGACTCGGCGGCGCGCCGAAATTCTCGATTCGACCGCTGCCCGGCGCGGGGCCGAGGCCCGAAACGGAGTTGCACTACGTTGTCGTGTACTGCGATCCGGATGGCGGAGCGGCGGGCCACGATCTGGCTGGGGAGCCGGAGCGCCGCGCCGCGCTGGAGCGCGCCAGGGATACCGGCCTTCCTGTTTTTACGAAGCGGATACATTTAGGCGGCGCCGAACGGGCTCCTCAAGGCATGATCCTGTTTTATCCGGTGTACCGGGCGGGGGCGAGCGTCTCGACAACGCCGGAGCGCCGGCAAGCGCTGATCGCTTGGGCCGCGTTCGCCATGGCATCTGACCAATTCTTCGGGCCCGTTTTGGACGCGGTCGGCCGGACGGTGGATCTGCATGCCTTCGACGGGCCGCCCGCCCCGGAAAACATTATCTTTCCGCATGCTGGCCGGCCGGCGGCACGGTTTGAGCGCGTCACCAAACTTCCGGCCGCGGGCAGCACATGGGTTCTGGGTTGGAACCGGACTGCGCGTTTTCCCACTTTGAGCAAGACTCCTTCCGCATGGGTCGCGGGTTGCTCCAGTCTGCTGTCACTGCTGCTGGCCGGGCTCGTGATGAGTCTTCAGTCGACGGGGAAGAGGGCTTCGCAACTGGCCGCCGAGCGGACAGCGGACCTGGCGCGGGCGCTGGACGAAGCCGATGCGGCCAATCGCGCAAAATCGGATTTTCTCGCCAATGTAAGTCATGAGATCCGGACGCCCATGAACGGAATTCTTGGAATGACGGCGCTGCTATTGGACACGCCGCTGAGCGAGGAGCAGAGGGATCTGGCGGAAACGGCTCAGTACTCGGCGGAGTCCCTTCTAGAAATTCTGAACGACGTTTTGGATTTTTCCAAGATCGAGGCCGGCAAAATCGAGCTGCAGCCGCGGCCTTTCGACCTGGAGCCGCTGGTGGCCGGCGTGGCCGATCTACTGACGCCGCGCGCCGCCGAGAAGGGGCTGGAACTGGCGGTGCGCTGGAGCATAGCGCCCGAAAATCTTCAACGCGCGCTTTTGGGCGATGAGGGCCGGATCCGCCAAGTGCTAATGAATCTGGTGAGCAACGCCGTGAAGTTCACGGCTCACGGACACGTGATCGTTTCCGTGGACTGCGCCCACGGCGCCAGGCGCCCGGCCGATTCTATGACGGTCCGAATCGCGGTGGAGGATACCGGGATCGGGATTCCGGAAGAAGCTCAGAAGTCCGTTTTCGGAAGATTCACACAGGCCGACGCTTCCATCACCAGGCGATTCGGAGGGACCGGCCTGGGCCTTGCCATAAGCTCGGAGCTGGTGCGACTGATGGATGGCGAGATCGGGGTGCAAAGCAAGGCGGGCCTGGGCTCGACCTTCTGGTTCACGCTTCACTTGCCTATCGCTGGCGAGAGGGACCACACTGTTTCCACGACCGCGCTCCAGCACGTTCACGTCTTGATCGCCGACAACCAACCGGTGAGCCGGCGGACTCTGAGCGAGACGCTCTCCGGCTGGCATGTGCTACATCAAACCGCCGGCGCGCCGAGGGAAATGACGGATGCGCTGGAGCGCGACGATCCGCTCGATCTGATCATCCTCGATTACAGGCTCTGGCACGAATGCGGACCGGAGATTAGAAGCCGTCTGGACGATCGCATTCGAAGCCAGGGGACCAGGCTGGTGATGCTCGCCTCGCTGGGAATGCACGCCGACGCCAGCCTTACCGCGGCAGGGTTCCTTTGGGCGACTAAGCCGCTGCGTCCTTCGCGATTGATTCACGCTTTAGATTCATCGAGCTCGGCGGATCGTCTTCTATCGCCCGCTTGAACGGCGCGTCCGGTGGTTCTACGCTATTTTTAGAACCATGCCGATCACACTGAAGGTCAATGGCCGGACGCACGCGCTCGATCTGGATCCGGCGACGCCCCTGCTGTACGCTCTCAGCGACGATTTGGCGCTGAACGGCCCCAAATTCGGCTGCGGGCTCGGGCAGTGCGGAGCCTGCACCGTAATCGTAAAGGGCCAGGCGATCCGTTCCTGCATCACAACGGTGAAATCCGTCGAAGGCGACGATATTACGACGCTCGAAGGGATCGGCACGCCGGCCGAGCCGCATCCGCTTCAGCGGGCGTTCATCGAGGAAGGAGCGGCGCAGTGCGGGTTTTGTATCAACGCCGTCATCATGACCGCCAAAGCCTTCCTCGATCGCAATCCGAAAGCGACGGAGCCGGAGATTCAGCAGGCTATGTCCGGCGTGCTGTGCCGCTGCTTCACCAACGTGCGGATGCTGCGCGCGATCAAGCGGGCGGGCGAGCGGATGGCCGCGGAAAGGAGCGCCCGATGAATCCGGTTTCGCGGCGCGATTTCTTCAAGAGCTCCGGCGCGCTGATCGTGGGGTTTAGCATCGGCGGGCTTCACGAGGCGCTCGCTCAAGGCGGACCTACACCCGGCGCTCCGGTGATGAGCCGGCTTGACTCATGGATCGCCGTGGCCGCCGACGGAAGCGTCACCGCTTATAGCGGAAAGGAAGAGCTCGGCCAAGGGATTTCGGTGGCGCAAGCGCAGTTGGTCGCCGAAGAGCTTTGTGTCTCGTTCGATCGCGTGAAGCTAATCTACTGCGATACCGCCCTAACTCCCGATCAGGCTTACACCTCGGGGAGCCAATCGCACCCCGCCAATTTCAATCACGCCAATCTGGCGCAGGCAGCGGCCACGGCGCGCGAGGCGCTGATGAAGCTGGCTTCGGAGCGGCTGAGCGTGCCCGTCATGCAACTCATTGTGAAAGATGGAGCGATCGCGTCTAAGAACGACTCTTCGCGGAGAATCGGATACGGCGAGCTGGTGGGCGGTAGAAGGTTTAATCTGCCGCTCGATCCCAACGCCAAGCGCAAAACGCCGGATGAGTGGACGGTGCTGGGAACACCCGTGCCGCGTCCGGATTTGCCGGCGCTGGTCACTGGGCAATTCGAATTCGTCCACAACGTGCGGCTGCCTGGAATGCTGCATGGGCGCGTGGTCCGGCCTCCCGCTGTCGGCGCGACCGTGGTCGGCGTCGATGAATCTTCGGTCAAGAGTATGCCGGGAGTGGTCAAGGTCGTCGTCAGGAAAAATTTCGTAGGCGTAGTGGCGCAGAAGCCCTGGCAGGCGATACAGGCGGCGAGCAAACTCAAAGTCGAATGGAGCCGAGGATCGGGGTTGCCCGCCCATGCCGATTTCTACGATCATATGCGCGCCGACAAGCAAACGCGCGACACCTTGATGACTGACTCTAAAGACGTGGAGCAAAAGCTCGCGCAGGCCGCGACGGTTTTGAAAGCCACTTACAGGCATCCGTATCAGATGCACGGCTCCATGGGCAGCTCTTGCGCTGTGGCGGACGTTCAGGGCGACCGCGCCACCATTTATTCGCCGACGCAAGGAGTCTGGTATCAGAAGAACACCTCGGCAATGCTGCTGGGTCTGAAACCGGAAAACGTACACGTAATTTTCCGGCGCGGATCGGGCTGCTATGGCTTGAACGGCGCGGACACCGTAACCTACGACGCCGCGCTGCTTTCTCAGGCTGTGGGGAAACCGGTCCGCGTGCAACTTACGCGCAAAGACGAGATGGCCTGGGAGAACTACGGCACGTCGTATGTGATCGATCAGCGCGTCGGCGTCGACGCCAGCGGCACCATCATCGCGTGGGATTACGAAGCCTGGACGCCGGGCCTCGGAGGCCGTCCCGGATACAACACCCCTGGCAACGTCATCACGGGGTTCCTCGCCGGCTTCGAGCCGCAGGCGTTCACGCCTCGATCCCCGGCGCCCGACCCGACCAGCTATGCCAACAACCTCAACATCGCGCCGTCGTATGTGACAGGGAACGTCGGCGGCAGGAAAGGCGGCACGGGGACGGTCGCGAGCGAACGCGTGCTCTCGCACAACCTGCGATCGCAGTTCTGGACGGGACCATTGCGCTCGCCGGAGCGCCTG
>DATBIA010000047.1:0-40325 GCA_036557165.1 Bryobacteraceae bacterium | reverse complement strand
AGCGGCGTGAATACGTAGTCGCCCAGCCAGCCGGTCAGAGACATGTGCCAGCGCCGCCAGAACTGGGTGATAGTGGAGGAGGTGAAGGGATCGTCGAAATTCTCCGGAGATTCGATCCCGAACAAACGGCCGGTTCCTATCGCGATATCCGTCAATGCAGAAAAATCGGCATAGAGTTGCAGAGGAAATAAATAAAAGCCGGCCAGTATTTCCGTTCCATGCATACCGTACATGTGGGAATAGACATAATTGACCGCGGGCGCAAGTTGATCCGCCACCACAACTTTCTTGATTAATCCCCAGGCGATGCGCGCCGCGCCATCCATTAGCGCGGTCCGCGCCGGCGGCATTTGACTCAGAAAATCATCCGGCCGCTGAATGGGACCCGCGAGGATCTGCGGAAAAAACGCGACGTAGGAGGCAAAGGCGATGAAGCGCCACTCGGGCTTACTCTTCCCGTAGTAGATGTCCATCACATATGAAATCAGCTTGAATGTGTAATAAGAGACGCCGAGCGGCAAAGCGATGCGCCCGATTCCCGGCAGAGCCGCGACCGCGACCGTCTTCCAGAAGAAGAGATACCCCGTGAGCATGGCCGTCGCAAAGAGCGCTGTCACGCGGCCGCGTTGCGGCGATTCCATATTTCCGGCCCATTTTCCGGCGAAAAACGCAAATACGGTGGCGCCCGCCAAGCCAGCGGCCAGCCTTGCGTTCCAAGTGCAGTAGAAAACGTAGGACGCGACCAGCAGCACCAAGCCCCGCCACCGCGCCGGGCAGACGCGGTACAAGCAGTATGACGCCGCCACGAAGAGGACGAAGCCTAGAGAGTCGAAACTCACTTCCGAACTGCCAGCTTCCGTTCCGTTATTTCGGCCAACTCGCCCACGTTTTTAAGCGAGGTGACTTCGGCGGTGGTGAACCTCACTCCGAACTTGCGCTCCACGGCGACGATCAAGTCGATATGATTCAAAGAGTCCCAGTTTTCAACATCGGCGGCCGTCGTCTTCTCTTGAAGCACCAGCGCCGGATCGTCCAGCACGTCGCGAAAGATTCCCGTCAGAATCTCCATGATTTCCGGTTTTGTCGCCGGCATCGTTATCCGTTTCTCCGCGGCCCAAAAGGAAGATGTTATCATGCGTCGGAGCCGACTTCTCCGTTCTGAAGCACGTTTCTTGCCAACATATTTTCGGATCGATGACGAAATGGAGCCAATGAATCTGCATCATATTGGCGTGCTGGTGGCCGACATAAGCGAAGCCTCCACGCAATATATCGACTTGGGATATCGGCCGAGGACCGCGATTGTGCGCGATCCGATCCAGACCGCTTACGTGCAGTTTTTCCAGTTGCCGGGAGACCATTCCTATGTGGAGTTGATCGCGCCGGATGGCCCGGAGAGTAAGCTTTCCAACGCGCTTCGAAAAAGCCCTGGCCTGCACCACATTTGCTATTCAACGGCGGAGATCGAAGCGGCGTGCGATCGGTTGGGAGCGATGGGCTGCTTTCTCATCTCGCCTCCCGTTCGCGCCGAAGCCTTCCAGGGCCGCCGCATCGCGTGGCTCAGAGGATTGGATCGGATGCTGATGGAACTGGTGGAGCGCGGCCCGGAAGGCGAAGTTTAATCAGCGGTCGTCTTCCCGCCGCCTGTTCTCCTGCTTCCCGCGGTTCTCGCGATCCGTTTCCTTTTCCCTTTGCCTTTGGTTCGGCCGTTCAGCGGCCGGCCCTCTCGGCGACCCACCCGACGGGGGAGCATTGCGTCGCAATTGCGGCTGATTCTGCTGGGCGGGTGTGGACTCGGTTCTCGGCGCCGGAGCGGACGGCTGGGCCGCGGGCTGCTGCGGCGTTCTCCTCCGATATTCCGGAGCGTTCTGCGCCGGCGTCTCCGGAGCCTGCGACGGCGGCTGCCGGCGGATCTGGGATTGAGGAGCGCCTTGCGCAGGCGCGGCTGGCGCAGGCGCGGCCTGCGTGGATCGATCACTCGGAATCGATCGCGGTCCTGGTCCACCTCGGGGCGGCGGACCGCCCGGCGGATTGATCGCTCCCGCGGGGCTCGCGGCAGCCGGACTGGCTCCGCCGCCTCCGTTTTGGGCGCCTATCGGCCGTCCAACTTGCCGGATCGCAGGCCGCTGCGCCGCGCCGCCCGGCTGTGCCTGGCTGTTCTGTTGAAGCTGCGCGACTCTCGCTCGGGGAATCGGCTGTCCCGGATTCTGCCGCAGGATCTGTTGCTGCTGCGCAAACGATGGGGGAGGCGCAGGCGGCGTGGCTCTCGCCACAATCGTCCGGCGCATCACGGCGGCAGGCGGAGCGGCCGACGCCTGAACCCGCGCGCCCAGCACTGCCGTCCTTTCCGGCGCGACGACCGCCACATTGCGCACCTCCGCCCGCGCCACTACTTCCGGCGCTACCCGCACGGCGGAAATCGCCACCGGACGTCCGCCCGTCATCGCGCTTTGCGGCACCACCGTCACGGCGCCCGCCACATTACGATTCACGTACGTCACCCTCGTCACGTTCACGTTGTTGAACACAGTCCGGTTCACAATCACGGTATTCGTGACGTTGACGCGCTCGATGTAAACCGGACTATAGTGATACGCCGGTACCCACACCTCGCGGGGCCCCAGCGGAAACCAGCCGACCGCGGGTCCGCCGCCCAGCGCGACGCCTACGCTGAAGCCTCCTCCGCCCACCCAAGCCACCATCGCGGGAGCGTACACGGGCCGAGGGACCACCGGCCCCGGAACCCATGCCCAACCTCCGCCCACGAAAACCCATCGCCCGTAATGGAACGGAGCATAGCCCCAGGGCGCATCGTCTACCCAGGTCCAGCCCCATGGCGCGATCCACGCCCAATGCCCGTAGTGGTACGGCGCCCAGCCGACCGGTACGGCTCGCGGCCCCCAGATCCAGCCGTATTGGGGATCTTCGCGCCAAACTCCAGCCCCATCCAGATCTTGGTATCCCGGAATATCGCGCGAGACGTGCTGCGCCGATACCGACATATCTTCGCGCCGGTCGCGTTCTTCGCAAAAATTATCGAACGGATCCGCGGGCGGAATAGTGCGCGTGTCCAACACGGGTTGGTCCGCCCCCATCACCCGTAGCTGCTCGCGCGGATGAACAGTGACCGACTGGGTGCCTGCGTTCGCTTCCGCTTCGCCTCCGCGCACGCCGGCGATCGTGGCGTCGCCCTGCTCGTTGACCTCCACCCGATATTCGCCCGGCCGGAGCAGCGTCAGCGCCATCTGCGGCGTGTCGATTTCGAACGTTTCATCGTCCGCCAGCCTCCGCAGGCGCACGCTGAGCGTACCGGCGGAAATCTGAAGCTGCGCGGTGCGGTCGTCCAGATTCATAACCGCGAGATTCGTCCGGCCGTCCATCCGCACCGCGGCGGAGCCAAAATTCATCTCCGCGCGAGCGCCCGCTTCCGTCCAGAGCCGGTCGCCGGTGGTCATCGGGCGATTCAGCGTCGCCGGAACCCAATCCTCAACGCTTCCCGGCTGGAACGAAACCGTTCCCGAGATATAGCTGAGCCTCGCCGCCCGTCCGGGCGGATCGTCGTCGTCGGCCCAAGCGATGGAAGCAACCAGAGCCAATGCGGACGCGCTTACCAGCAATGTTCGAGTCATGTCTTTTCTCCGCCTAAAAATACCATTGTCTTCTCGTGGGATGCTCGGGAAAATCAGGGGGTTACGGGTTAAAGCGTGAAGATGCCTTCATTCTCTCAGTCTTCAGCCTGCGATCAGCCGTTCCAGCTCGGACCCGGCGCGGATGATGGTTTCATTGCGCTCGGGACCCGTGGAAATCCCGCCGATTTCAAGCCCTGTGCGCTCTTCAAGGAAGCGTACGTAGGCGCGCGCCGCCTCCGGCAGCGCCTCGTAGCGCGAGATCCCGCGCGTAGACGTCTGCCAGCCCGGCAACGTCTCATAAACCGGCTCGACGGCCTCGATCGCGCGGTAAGTCGCGGGCATTTCGCAGATATCCACGCCGTGCAGGCGATACCGCACGCAGACGGGAATCTCAGCAAGCTGGTCGAGCACGTCCAGCTTGGTCATCATGATCGTGTCGAACCCGTTCACCATGGAGCTGTACACGAGCAGAGGCACGTCGAACCAGCCGCAGCGGCGCGGCCGGCCTGTGACGGCGCCATATTCGTTGCCTTCGCGCCGCAGGAGTTCGCCGCCGTCGCCGTAATTTTCGGTTGGAAACGGACCCGAGCCAACGCGCGTAATGTACGCCTTCGAGACGCCGATCACGCCGCCGATTCGCGTCGGCGGAACGCCAGTCCCCGTCAAAGCGCCTCCAGCGGTCGCGTTGGAGGACGTCACAAACGGATAGGTGCCGTGATCCACATCGAGCATGGCGCCTTGCGCGCCCTCGAACAGAACGCGCTTGCCTTGCGCCATAGCGTCGCGCAGCAGCATCGCGGTGTCGCACACCAGCGGCCGGATGCGCTCAGCGTACTCTTCGCACTGCTGCCGGATCGCCGCGTAGTCGATCGGCTCGTGCAGATGAAACGTGGCGGCGAGAGTCCGCTTGTCTTCAGCCAAGGTATCGTAGAGCGCGCGAAAACTGTCGGAATCGAACAGATCGGCGATCCGAATTCCGCGTCGTCCGGTTTTGTCCTCGTAGCATGGGCCGATTCCGCGCGCCGTAGTGCCAATGGGAATGCGATTTTCCCTCGCTTCCGACATTTTTTCCACCAGGCGGTGAAATGGGAAGATCACGTGCGCGCGATTGCTGATGCGAAGCTGCGCCCGGACGTCGAATCCCGCCGCCTGGAGCGCGTCCATCTCGCTGAGCAGGGCCGCCAGATCCACCACCACGCCGTTGCCGATCACAGCCAACACGCCCGGCCGCAATATCCCGCTGGGAATCAGCTTGAGGACGAACTTTTTCTCGCCAATGAAGACGGTGTGGCCGGCATTATGGCCCCCCTGGTATCGCGCGACGATATCGAATCGCTCGGCGAGCAGGTCCACAACTTTACCTTTGCCCTCGTCGCCCCACTGGGCGCCGAGAACGATCACGTTGCTCATGCTTGGTCCCGAATTAGTCATTGTAGCGGCTTCGGTGGAGACGCGTTTTACAACATCGGCCCCGGCGCCGCCGATCTTATCGGAGAGGCTTCTTCAGCCATAAGTAGCAGTGATTCCCAATGCGCCCCGCGCGCGAGCCGTTCACGAACAGCAAATCCAAATAACGAAACGGGAAGAGCAGCCAACCCAGCACCCCATGCGCCACCGCGCGCCAGGCCCGCCACGGCAGCCAAAGCTTCACGTATTCGAGCGTGAACACCAGCATCGTCGCGGTCGGACCGGTGCGCCAGCCTTCGGCGACGATTTCGAATCTGCCGCCCGCCAGTTCCTTCAAGCCATCGAGCGTAAAACGGCGGAAATCGCGCGGATATTCGTGGAATGGATGACAAAACGGAGTGACCAGATGCGCGTAGCCTCCGGGAGCGAGCACGCGTTCGATTTCGGCGATCACTCGCTCGGGCGAGCGGACATGCTCCAGCACCGCATCGCACTCGACACGGGCGAACGCGTCCGCCGGAAACGGCATCCACTCCGCGTCGGCCGCGACATCCACGCCAGGAACGCGAAGAATGTCGAGATTCACGTAGCCCGGGACGCGCCGCCCCGCCCCGCCAATGTACAAGTTCCACCGGCCTAGCGGAAAATCGCGCGGCTCACGCGGATTGTGGATCAAAGGAAGAGGCGGATCGAAGAAGCGGCTCAAGAACGCGTTTTCCGAATCTCTTCGACCAGCGCGGGAACCACTTCAAAGAGATCGCCCACGATCCCGTAATCGGCCGCCTCGAAAATTGGCGCGTCCTTGTCCCTGTTGATCGCGACGATGGTCTTCGATCCCTTCATCCCCACCAGGTGCTGAATCGCGCCGGAGATGCCCACCGCGACATAAAGCTGTGGCGCCACGGTTTGTCCGGAGCTTCCCACCTGCCTCTCCATCGGCAGCCAGCCCGCGTCGCAAATGGGGCGCGAGGCGGCCAATTCGGCGCCGAGCGCGCGCGCCAGCTCTTCGACGACGCCGATTTTTTCTTTCTCGCCTATGCCGCGGCCGATAGAAACGATCTTGCTCGCGGCGCCGAGGTCCACCGCCCGCGCAGATTCGCGGAATGGGGCCTCGGGCTTCTGCCGGATTTGGGAAGCCTCTAGTGCGGGTGCGAATGTCTCAACCGGCGCGGAGCCGGCTTGGATCGCGTCGGCCCGCCACGCCCCCGCCTGGAGCGATGCGAAGTGCGGCCCCGGCCCCTGTGGCCGAACGTCGGCGTTCAGCTTGCCCTGAAACAGCTGGCGGACGAAAATCGGCGAGCCTCCTTCCACCCGCGCCGCTACTGCATCCGGGATTAGCACTCGATTGAACCGGGTGGCCAGCTTTGGCGCGAAGTCGCGGGTCTGATACGTGTGCGGGAAGAGCACCAGATCGGGTTCGGTCTGGCGGATCAGCGCTTCGAAAGCCGCGGTGTAGCCGTCGGCAGTGTAATTTTCGAGTAAATCGTGCTCGACGGCCCAGACTTTCGAAGCTTGTTTGGTGGCCGGTTCCGCGGCCAGGCCGGCGGTGCCTCGGCCCGCGACGGCTGCCGCGAGGTCCGTGCTCAGAGAAGCGGCAATCTCTTGAGCGGCCGCGAAGGTCTCCCAAGACAGCCGCCGCCAGACACCGGCTTGCTGCTCGAGAATGACAAGGACGCTCATAACGTGGTGGAGCAGGCTTCAGCCTGCAACGGGGACTTTAGTCCCCGCAGCGGACGGAGGCTGAAGGCTCCGTTGCAGGCTAAAGCCCGCTCCACCCTGCTCATAACACCCGGGCCTCGAAACGGAGCTTCTCCACGAGCTGAGCCGCGGAAGATTTCGCGTCGCCCTCGAAAATCTGCGTCTGCTTGGTCTTCCGGGGAACGTCGACTCGCTCGATCACCGCGATGGCCGGCGCCGCTCCGCCCAGTTCGGAGGCCGTAAGCCGCTTGATTTCCTTGGTCCTGGCTTTCTTGATTCCCATCAACGTCGCATAGCGAAGCTTGCTAATGCCGCTTTGAATCGTCAACACCACGGGCAGAGGCATTTCGATGTGCTGGAACCATCCATCCTCCAACTCGCGCTTGACGCGGATGACCGCGCCCGCCGCTTCCACGCTCATGATGATCGTGGAATGCGGCAGCCCAAGCAACTCCGCCATGACGACGCCCGTCTGCCCGTACCCCATATCGTCGGATTGCAGCCCGGTCAGGATCAGATCGGGCGCCTCGGATTTGGCCGCCGCGGCCAACAGCTTCGCCACGCCCAGCGCGTCGAGCGCGGCTAAATTCTCTTCCTCGATGTGTATCCCGCGGTCCGCGCCTTTGGCCAGCGCCTCGCGAATCGACTGCTGCGCGCGCGCAGGACCGGCGCACAGCGCCACCACCTCGCCTCCGTGCTTCTCTTTCAGTTGGAGCGCTTCTTCCAGAGCGTACGCGTCGGGCTCGTTAATCTCGAAGGTTAAATCGGCTTCGTCGATCCAGCGGCCCGAGGCGTCCATCCGCAAACGGGAGTCGCGCGCGGGAACTTGTTTGATCGCCGCCAGGATTTTCATGGCTCGATTTTCTTAAAGATCAGGCAGCCGTTGGTGCCGCCGAAGCCGAATGAATTCGAGAGCGCATAATCGATGCGCATGGGACGGGCATGATTCGGCACATAATCCAGATCGCATTCTGGGTCGGGAATTTCGTAATTGACCGTCGGAGGCGCGATCTGATCGCGAATCGCCAGCACGCAAATGCCTGCCTCCAATCCGCCCGCGCCGCCCAGCAGATGCCCGGTCATCGACTTTGTGGAGCTGACGGCGCACTTGTACGCGTGATCGCCGAAAGCGCGCTTCATGGCCGTGGTCTCGATGCGGTCGCCGACGGGAGTCGAAGTGCCGTGCGCGTTGATGTAGTCGATCTGATGAGGCTCCAGGCCCGCGTCCGCCAGAGCATTGCGCATCACCCGGTAGGCGCCGTCGCCGTCTTCGGAAGGTGACGTGATGTGGTACGCGTCGGCGCTCATGCCATAGCCGGCCAGCTCGGCCAAAATCGTCGCGCCGCGTCTTTGGGCGTGCTCGTATTCTTCCAGGATCAGGATGCCCGCGCCTTCGCCCACTACGAAGCCGTCGCGCGCGCGATCCCACGGCCTTGAAGCGCGGCAGGGTTCGTCGTTGCAGGTGGAAAGCGCGCGCATGGCGGCGAATCCGCCGATGCCCATGGGCGTGACAGCCGCCTCCGTGCCGCCGCAGATCATGACGTCGGCGTCGCCGCGCTGAATTAAACGGTAAGAATCGCCCACGGCATGAGCGCTGGTGGTGCAGGCGGTCGCAGTCGCCGAATTCGGCCCCTTCGCGCCTGTGCGGATCGAAACCTGACCCGACGCGAGATTGATGATGGTGGCCGGAATGAAAAACGGCGAGATGCGGCTGGGGCCTCGCTCAAGCAGGATCTTGTGCTCGCGCTCGATTACTTCGAACCCGCCGATGCCGCTGCCGATCATCACTCCCGTACGCTCGGCGTCCTCGGGCTTCACTTGAAAACCCGAGTGCTGGAGCGCGAATTCCGTCGCCGCGATGGCGAACTGAATGAAGCGCCCCATTTTCTTGATTTCTTTTTTTTCGATGTAGAGCGCCGGATCGAAGTCCCGAACTTCGCCCGCGATGCGGCAACTGAACTGCGACGCGTCGAAGGCGGCGATCCGCCCAATACCGCTCGTGCCCTTCTTGATCGCGTCCCAGGACTGATCTGTGCCGGTTCCCACCGAAGTCAGCAGGCCGACTCCGGTAACTACGACTCTGCGTTGCAAGCGGTTTACTTCTTCTTCTTCGCCTCGATGTAATCGATGGCGTCCTTGACAGTAGCGATCTTTTCGGCGTCTTCGTCGGGGATGTCGATGTCGAAGGCCTCCTCGAACGCCATCACCAACTCCACGATATCGAGAGAATCGGCGCCGAGGTCATCGACGAAGCTGGCGCTGAGATCGACTTGGGCTTCGTCGACCCCCAACTGCTCGACGATGATCTGCTTGACCTTTTGTTCAACGGACATGCATCCTCCAGAAGATTGTCTCCCATCTACTCACTGCGGAGAGGCCACCCGGCGAAGAGGGAACTTTTGCGCCCGGCCGGCGCGGCGTCGTCCCTCCAACGCGCGACCGGTTGCGCGGTGACCTCAAACTCATTGATTCTACCGGGGGAGGAATGGATTCCGCAAGCTCTGTGAGCTATTCTTAAGTTTACTTTGTCGGTCTGTCCCCGCGCGCGGGTTGAGCCACTTGCGCCGGATGCTCCTTTTGCGAGACACTAGCAGGTTTTCAACCATCGATTTTCCGGCATGCGGGTCAGAATTCTCTATCACGATCATTGCTTCGACGGCGCCGCTTCCGCCGCCTTCTTCAGCCGGTTCCTGGAGGCAAAGTTCCATCCACAGGCGCGGTTCGAATTTACCGGGCTGGCTCATAAAGCGTCGCAGTTGTTCGAGCCAAGCCTGTTCGACGGAGAGGTCAACGCCATCGTCGATTTCAAGTACTCCACCGATCCGCGCCTCACCTGGTGGTTCGATCATCACCAAAGCGCCTTTCTTACTCCGGAAGACGCCGAGCATTTCCGCCACGACGACAGCGGCCGCAAGATGTACGATCCGAGCTTCCGCTCCTGCACCATGTACATCGCCACCATCGCGCGCGAGCGATTCGGCTTCCAGGCGCCCGATCTGAGCGAACTGGTGGAATGGGCCGACATCGTCGACGGCGCCCAGTACGCGAGCGCCGAAGAAGCCGTGAATCTGGGCGAGCCCGCCATGCGGCTCACTTTGGTCATTGAGGGCGCGCGCGGGTCGGAAACCGTTCAGAAAATTATCCGCATGATGCGGAGCCAAAAGCTGGCCGAGATCGCGGCCGACCCGGAAATCCTGAGCGTCTACAAGCCGCTCTACGAACGCCATTTGCGCTCCGTCGATATCATCCGCAAACAGGCGCAATGCGAGGATGGCGTAATCTATTTCGACTTGATCGGCCAGGATCTGGAAGGCTACAACAAGTTCATCCCGTATTATCTGTTTCCGGAGTCCGTCTACACGGTTTCCCTCAGCACCTCCAGCTTTCGGACGAAGGTTTCGGTGGGATCGAATCCCTGGGCGCGCAAGCCGGTCAGCTACAATCTGGCGTCCATTTGCGAGCGCTACGGCGGCGGAGGCCACCCGCGAGTGGGCGCCATCAGCTTCGAGATCGGCGCCGTGGACGCCGCCCGTAAAGCCGCCCACGAAATCGCCGCCGAACTCCGCAATTAGACGTGGCGCGCGCTTTAGCGCGCAGCGGCGAGCTTCAGCTCGGCGTATCTGGACCGTGGGCTGGCCGGAACTTCCGGAACGGACCCGCACCCCGGGGGTCCGCAAACCGGAAAGCCCACGGCGGCACGCTAAAGCGTGCGCCTTCCCCCACATTCCTATTGCATTCCCATACGTCCTATGTCATATTGGGATCCAATATGGCTGACAAACTCGACGTCTGGCAAGGCACGCTGGCCCTCATGGTTCTGAAAACGCTCGAAACCATAGGACCGCTGCACGGCTACGGGATTGCGCGCCGCATCGAGCAAACCAGCGGCGCCCGGCTGCAAGTAAACTATGGCACCGTCTACCCCGCCCTCCTGAAGCTGGAGCAGGAAGGCTACGTAACTTCCGAGTGGGGAATCTCCGACAACAACCGCCGGGCCAAATACTACGCCTTGACGCGCGCCGGCCGGAAGCAGATTCAACGGGAAGCAAAACAGTGGGCGCAGACCTCCGCTGTCATGGCCCGTTTCCTTTCCCCCCGCGAGGAGGCGTCATGAGGCGGTTGAAAGCGTTCGTGGCCCGGCTTTCCGGCGCTCTCCACCGCACGCGCTCCGAACGCGAAATGGACGACGAGCTCCGGAGCCATCTCGAACTGCACATCGACGATAACTTGCGCGCCGGAATGACCCATGAGCAAGCCCGCCGCGAAGCGCTGCTAAAGCTCGGTGGAGTGGATCTGGCGAAAGAACGGTATCGAGACCGCCGCGGGCTCCCCTGGCTGGATCGTCTCGCGCAGGACGTGCGCTACGGAGCGCGCCAGTTGCGGCGAAATCCCGGATTCACCATCGTCGCGGTTCTCTCGCTAGCGCTCGGCATCGGCGGGAACACGGCCATTTTCACCTTGCTCGATCGGGTGCTGTTGCGGTTGCTGCCCGTCAGAAATCCGCAAGAACTGGTGCAGCTCCAATGGAGCGGCGAGCGCAACGCGGCGAGCATTGGCTCGGGAACGCTTTCCTATCCCGCTTATCGCGACATTCGCGATCTCAATCGTGTTTTCAGCGGAGTCGTGTGCCGCTTCCCCGTGGGGCTGAGCGTCGCACACAGCGGACAGACCGAGCGCGCCGGCGGAGAACTCGTATCGGGAAATTACTTCCGGGTGCTCGGGGTCTCAGCCGCGCTGGGGCGCGTCTTCACTCCCGCTGACGATCGCATCGCCGGCGGCCATCCTCTCGCCGTGCTCAGTTACGCCTATTGGACCGAGCGATTCGGCGCCGATCCCAACGTCGTCGGACAAACCATTCTGGTGAACGATTTCCCACTCACAGTGATCGGCGTCAGCGCCAAAGGCTTCGATGGCGTGGAATTCGGAACGCGTCCGCAGATTCGCATCCCCGTCGCCATGGCCAAGGAGTTCATGGGATTTTTCGGGAACGTCTGGACCTTGAGCAACCGCCGCGCGGCATGGTTGGATGTGTTCGCTCGCCTGGCGCCGGGAATCGCGCGAGAGCAGGCTCAAGCCTCCTTGGTCCCGTTATTCCAGTCGATTCTGGAGGCCGAAGCGCAGTCGCAGAACTTCGACGCGTCCGTGTACCCGATGCACACCGGCCAACAGCGCAACTACACTCGCCGGCAATTTTTAAAATCGACGTTACAAGTCCTGCCAGCCGCGCAAGGCCCTTCCTCGCTCCGCGAACGCTACCGAACGCCGCTCCGCGTGCTGATGGCGCTGGTTGGAGTGATGTTGCTAATGGCCGCGCTGAATGTGGCCAACCTGTCGCTCGCCCGCGCGGCGGCCCGGCGCCGCGAGACGGCTGTCCGGCTTGCGATCGGCGCCTCCGGCGCGCGCCTGATCCGCCAATCGCTCACCGAAGCGGCTATGCTCGCCCTCCTCGGCGGTGTAGCGGGCCTGCTCCTGGCCGCTTGGTTGGATCGCGCGATCCTGGCCTTCATTCCCGCGGGCGACGCCCCGCTCCATCTGAATACTTCCCCCGATGCGCGCATCCTTGCCTTCACACTGGCCGTAAGCCTTGCAACGACTTTGATCTTCGGTTTGCTGCCGGCGCTCCGCTCCTCGCGGGTCGAGCTTTCCTCGGCGATCAGAGAACAATCCGGCTCGGCCGTGGCGAGCCCGCGTTTGCGTAAAACATTAATGGCCGCGCAGGTTTTCCTCTCGACCATTCTTCTGCTCGCCGCGGGCGTGTTTTTACGGTCGCTCGGGAATCTGGAAACTATCGATCCCGGCTTTCGCGTGGCGCAAGTGGACACATTCACGATATCCCCGGAGTTGAACGGCTACCGCAAAGAGCGCGCCATTCAGTATTACCGCCAAGTGCTGGAACGCATTCGCGCGGTTCCCGGCGTCGAATCGGCGGCCCTGGCCTCGATTCGCGTTGTAAATGGCGACTGGTGGGGCGGCTCGGTCGCTATCGACGGCTATTCGCCCGCTCCCGGCGAGAACACGATGTCCGCATTCAACATGGTGACCCCGGACTACTTCGAAACTCTCGGCATTCCTCTCTTGGAGGGCCGCAATTTTCAAACCTCCGACGCTCGGAGCGGGCGCGGAGTCGTCATCGTCGGTGAATCGTTCGCCCGCCGCTATTTTGGGAATCGGAGCCCGCTTGGCCGCCATTTGACGCTGTACCAGTCGGGGCCAATGGCCCGGCCCGAAATCGTCGGGGTGGTCCGCGACGTCAGATACGAGAAAATGCGTGACGCCCCTCCGCGCGAGATCTACGTGGATTTCGACGAGCACGACGACCCGATCGCGTCCAACGTTTACGTGAAGATGCGTTCGGCCCCCGAGAACGCCTTCACCGTTCTGCGGGAAGCGGTTCACTCCGTGGACCCCAATGTGCCCGTTTCCGACATGCTCACATTAAAGGATCAGGTCGCGCGCAATCTCGCGACGGAGCGCCTGGTGGCGCGCCTGACCGCCGCATTCGGACTCACGGCCGCGACTCTCGTGACGGCCGGATTGTACGGGTTGATGGCGTTCGCCGTGGCGCGCCGCACGCGAGAGATCGGCGTTCGGATCGCGCTTGGCGCGGGCAGATCGGCGGTCGCCTGGATGGTCTTGCGGGAAGCGCTGGCACTGGTGGCGGCCGGGGCGCTGCTCGCGCTGCCGGTCGCTTGGGGCCTCGCGCGCTATGTCCAATCTCAGCTATACGGCGTCGGGGGCGCCGATCCGGCCGTTGCCGGGGGACTTTTGGCCACTCTGATTCTGATAGAGACGGTCGCCGCCTTTCTTCCGGCCCGCCGCGCGTTGAAGCTGGACCCGGCAGTGGCGCTGCGGCAGGAATAGCCGGACACGCGGCATCCGATATACTCATGGGAGCCTAACTTTTGGAGGCGCCATGAATATACGTTTCGCCCTGACGGCCGCGATGGCCACCGGCCTCGTTTTCGCTCAAGCTCCCGTTGGCGACCACTGGGTGACTACCTGGGCCGCCTCACCGCAAGCTCGCGCGGCTGCTCCAGCGCGGCCGGCCAACGCGCCGGCTCCGGTGGCCCAAAACGGTCCGCCGCGGGCTCCGCAGGTAAGCGGCTTTAACAATCAGACGCTCCGGCTGATCGTCCACACCACGATAGGAGGACGTCGGCTGCGCGTGCGCCTGTCGAACGACTTCGGCGCCGCGCCGCTCAAAATCGGAGCCGCGCAGGTCGCCCTGCGAAGCAAAGAATCCGCCACCGTTCCCGGCTCCGGGCACGCGCTTTTGTTTAGCGGAAAATCGTCCTGCACCATTCCGGCGGGCGCTGAAACGATCAGCGACCCCGTGGATCTCGATCTGCCGCCATCCGCCGATGTGGCGGTGAGCGTATACGTGCCCGGCGAAACCGGCCCCGCGACCTATCACGGCACCGGCCTGCACACCAGCTACATTTCCAAAGAAGGAGATTTCGCCGCCGCGCCGGAGATCGCAGAAGCCACGACGACGCAATCATGGTTTCTGCTGGCCGGAATCGATGTTCTCGCGCCCGCGGACGCGGCAGCCATCGTCGCCTTCGGCGATTCAATCACGGATGGCGCAACGTCTACTCCCGATACCGATCGCAGTTGGCCCAGTCAGCTCGCGCAGCGTCTGTTGGCCAATCCTTCCACGGCCCATATTGCCGTAGTGAACGAAGGTATTTCCGGAAACCGGGTCCTCAAAGACGGAGCCGGTGTGAGCGCGCTGGCGCGCTTCGACCGCGACGTGCTTGCGCAATCGGGAGTGAAATGGCTGGTCATCATGGAAAGCATCAACGATATCGGCCAAGGACTGCGCGCCAACGCGCCCGCGGCCGACGCCGTCACCGCCGACGATCTGACGGCTGTGATCCACCAGATGATCGACCGCGCTCATGCGCACGGGATCAAAGTCATCGGCGCGACGCTGACGCCTTTTGAAGGAGCGGCCTATTACAGCGACAGAGGCGAAGAAGTCCGCGAGGCGGTGAACCGGTGGATCCGTACAAGCGGCGAGTTCGATGGCGTCATCGACTTCGACGCGGTGACGCGCGATGCGAACAACCCCAAAACCTTCCGCGCGGACTACAACTTGCGCGATCACCTGCATCCGAACGACGCCGGATACAAGGCGATGGCGGACTCGATCGATCTTTCGCTCTTCGGAGCCAAGCCAACGGCTCGCTAGTTTGGCGCACGCATCAACGCACAGCGTCCGGCGCGGGACCGGACGTCACTCCTCTCGGCTAACTCCCGCCGCGCCGGATTGCCTTTGGCCGCTGAGTGAGTGAACAGCGTGCCGCTGCCAACTCAAGCCATAGGGCGAACTGAAGCTCGCCGGGCCGTGAGGTATTATAAAAAGCACCGCGCCCGCCAGTCTTAGAAAGTCGAAGTAATGTCCCTAGCTTTTCGTGTCTCCTTGTTTCTTTCTCTAGCCGGATCGATTGGCATCGTTTCTGCCCAACCCGTTATCTGCACCACCAGCGCCGTGCCGCCCATCGTGCGGGCCGAGGGGCTTTCCGAGCGGATCGGCGACATCGACATTGTTTGCAACGGCGCGTCCAACGCGACGCTCAGCGCCAACTTCACCATTGCGATGAATACGAACGTTTCGAACCGCATATCGACCGCGAATATGCTGACCGGAATCGTGTTTACGGTGGATAGCGGGTCCGGCCCGCAGCCGGTCCTATCGCAGCCGCTGCTGCTCAATCAGAACACGCTGGTGTTCAATGGCGTCTCGGTGCCGTTTTCCGCGCAAGGTTCGGTGGCGCTGCGCATCGCGGATATCCGCGTGAATGCGACCGGAATTCCGGTGAATAACGCCATAGTCGCATCCATCGGAATCAACGGCGCGGGTCTTCCGCTCACCATGAGCCAATTGGTGACGGGCCGGCCCGAATCGGGTTTATATGCTGGGTACTCGTCGCTGCTGGTTTGTGCTCAGAACGGATCTCCCCTTCCCTCTACCCTCGATTTTGGAAGCCTGATCCACGCCAATACGGCGTTCAGCAGCATCAGAGTCACGGAAGGATTCGCCGACGCGTTCCAGCCGCTGTCCGGAGTCGCCAATTTTAACGCCGACACGGGCGAGCGCATCATCGTCTTCTATTCGGGATTTCCCCAGGACGCCCGATTGTTCGTTCCCGACGTGATTGCCGGCTCGGACGCCGTTCAGCCGACGGCCGGCGGCGATTTCGAAATCCCCGCTTCGGGCGGAGCTTACGCGCCGTCGGCCCAGGGCTCGCTTCTGTTGGCGCGAGTGGCCGGGGCTTCCGCAAAAGGCTCGGGCGGAACTCCCGTCTATATGCCGGGCGCGATCGGGTCGGGGACGGTCGCCTTCAACAACGTCTCCGAGTTGACCATCGCTAATGGTGGCGCCTACGTCGTCTACGAGGTCGTGGACGCCAACAACGCCGCAATCGAATCCGCCCAGTTTCCGACGTTCCTGGGCCTTCTGCCCGATGGCAATCGTCCAGCGAGCGAGACCTCGGCATCGGTGTTTTTCGCGCCGCAATCCACGGTATCGACCGCCTCGGCAACGGAGCCAGTGCCCCGCTTCGTCTCAATTGCGCCGCAGCCGGACTGTTCTATTGTCGGAGATTGCTCCACGTATTTGCCCTCGCTAAGCCTGGATAGAAACTCGATCCAGTTCAGCGGCGGCTCGACAGGAGCGACGCAGCAAGGCTATTTCGTGATCCACAACACCGGTGGAGGCGCCATGAACTGGCAAGTTTCCATCGCCTATGGCAACGGCACGGGGTGGCTCAGCGTCGATCCTCCGCAAGGGGTCAACGACGCCCCCGTGCGCGTTTACGCCAACCCGAAGAGTTTGACGCCCGGCACATACGCTGGCACGCTGACGATCAACGGAGGCCAGTACGCCGGAACGCAAACCATTGCAGTCACATTCGCGGTCACCGCGCCTCCGCCTCCGCCGGCGCCGGCGGTGAGCAGCGTCGTCAACTCGGCGAGCTTGCTCACGGCGCCTGCCGTGCCCGGGTCTCTTAGCACCGTTTGGGGCGCTAACTTCGCGGGAAAAAGCATTTCCGCCAGCTTCGACGGGACGCCCGCGCCCATCTCTTTTTCGAACGGCAATCAGATTAATTTGATGGTCCCTTCCGCTCTGGTGTCGAAATCCACGGCGCAGCTCGTGGTTACGGTGGATGGATCGAGCAGCGCTCCCGCAAGCGTCAACATCGCGCCCTTCGCGCCGGCGATCTTTTCGGGCGCCGTGCTCAATCAGGATTGGACGGTGAATAGCTCCAGTCATGGCGCCGCTGCCGGCAGCGTGCTTCAAATCTACGCGACAGGGTTGTCGGGGACCGGGACCATCATCGGCCATATTCACGACCGCGATATCGACAATCCCGACTACGCGGGTCCCGCGCCGGGCTTTGTGGGCGTTCAGCAGATTAACCTGAAGATTCCGGCCGATTTGCCTTCGATGACCACTAGTGTATACGTGTGCGGGACAGCGGAGGGCGGCGCGCCAGTTTGCAGTATTCCGGTGCAGCTCACGATCAAGTAACCGCTTATTCGATCCCAAAATCGGACATCAGCGGCGTCCCAAGCGATCATTGAGCCCGTCGAAATCGATGTATCTAATGGTCTTGCTTCGAGCCGCCGCTTGGCGCCCGGCCTGCTAAGATCCGGTGGTGATGGATCTCAAGATCGGATTGCGATCACTGCGAAAGAACCCGGGATTCGCGTTTTTGGCGGTCGCGGTGCTGGCTCTCGGCATCGGGGCGAACACGGCGATCTTCAGCGTCGTGAACGCCGTGCTGCTACGGCCGCTCGCTTATCGCGACCCCGACCGCATCGTCACACTGACCACGGCATGGGAGTCCGGCGGCGAAAGGCAAGGGCCCTGGCGCTTCGTTTCTTTGCCCGATTTCGAGGACTGGAGCGCGCAAAGCGGCGCCTTCGACGGCATGGCGTTTTACAATACGGCGCAAATTCCGGTGAGCGTGAGCGGCGCCGCCGAATATGCCCGCGGCGCCGAAATCAGTCCGGAATTCCTTCAGGTATTTCAGATTCATCCAATGTTGGGAGCACAGGCCGGACGCGGCTCGGCCGCTGGACGCGACTCGACGCTCATCGCCTACGCCTTTTGGCAGACCCATTTCGGAGGCAGCCCGGGAGTTCTCGGCCAGACGTTTCGAGCATACGACCGAACGCTGACGATCACAGGCGTTATGCCGCAGGGCTTCGCCTTCCCCGACGGGACCGAATTCTGGACCTTGACCGACGCCGCTTCGGAATACGAGCATTACCGGAGCCTACTGCACTCGCCTTCCGTGGACAAAAATGTCTTTCGCGGCGGGCTCAATTATCAGGCTGTCGCCCGCCTGAAGCGGGGCGTGAGCCTTCCGCAAGCGCAATCGCAAATGACCTCCATCGCCGCGCGCCTGGAGCGGCAGTACCCGGACACGAACAAATACCGCTCGGTCGCGGTGACACGGCTGCGCGACGACATGGTGAGCGGCGTCCGCGACACACTCTATCTGTTGCTCGCGGCTACCGGCGTCATCCTTCTGATCGCCTGCGCCAATACCGCAACGCTGCTGTTGGCGCGGACCGGCGCCCGGACGCGCGAAATCGCCGTTCGAGCCGCCGTAGGCGCGAGTCCCCTGCGTATCGTTCGCCAATTGACGGCCGAGAGTCTGTTGCTGGCGCTGCTTGGCGGAGCCGTGGGGTTGCTGTTCGCCGGATGGACTTCCGCGGCTCTGGTCGCGCTCGCTCCCTCGGATGTGCCACGCCTCGCAGACGCCGGCGTCGACCATTGGGTCTTCGGATTCGCCCTGGCCGCATCCGTGCTGGCGACGCTCCTCAGCGGCCTCGCGCCCGCCCTCCACGCCTCTCGCGTCGATCTGAACGAAGCGCTCAAGAGCGCGGCGCGATCCACCATCGGCGGCAAAACCGGCCGGCTTCGCGCGGCGCTGGTAGTCGCGGAGGTCGCGTTCTCGGTGATGCTGGTTTGCGCGGCGGGGCTTCTGATTAGAAGTTTTGTTGCGCTCAATAACGTCGCGCTCGGCTTCCGCCCGGAGAACGTTCTTACGATGAAGACCACCGCGCCCATGCCACCCGCGCAGATGCATGCGTTCTTTGCGAATTTGCTGCAAGATATCCACGCGTTGCCCGGCGTCGTCGCGGCGGGCGCGACCTCCAGCCCGCCCGGATGGGTTGAGTCCGGCGGCGCTTACTGGGTGGATCGCATCCCCGAGAAGGTCGATGTCAGCACCGGTACCGCGGACACGACTTCGATCGACTCGCCCGGCGTGTTTCAGACTCTGCGCATTCCGCTGGTGAGCGGCCGCGACTTTAACGACGGCGATTCCGCGGACGGCCCCCCGGTCGCGATCGTGAATCAAGCCGTCGTGCGAGCGTCGTTTCCCTCCGGCGACGCCGTGGGGCACATGATCTGGTGCCCGTTCGACTCCCTGGATCGCCGTATGTCCAAAATCGTGGGCGTTGTAGGCGACATTCACCAGTACGGGCCGCAAAAGCCCGTGATGCCCGAATGCATCCTCCCCTACCAGCAGCACGGGTACAACAACGACACTCTACGCGTGGTGGTGCGAACCGCCGCCCGCCCGGAAGACATGGAAGCCACGCTGCGGCGCGTCGTGCGACAACATTCGCCCGACGTCTCCGTCAGCTTCACTACGATGGCAGCTTCCCTCGCGGAAAACACTGCCGCGCCGCGCTTCCGCACGTTCCTGCTGGGCGTCTTCGCCGGTCTCGCGCTGGCGTTGGCGATGGCGGGAGTCTATGGGGTGATGTCGTACGTGGCCGGGCAGAGAGCGGGCGAAATCGGACTGCGGATGACGCTGGGAGCAAGTCCTTCGCAAATCGCGCGGCTGCTGCTGGGCCAGGGCTTGGCGTTGGCAGGCGCGGGAGTGCTGATCGGCTTGATCGGAGCGGCGATTGCAACCCGCCTGCTGACGAGCATGTTGTTTGCGGTGAAACCCACCGATCCGTTAACGTATGCCGCGGTCGCGGGGGTGTTGGGCGCTGTGACTCTTTGCGCAAGCTATGTTCCGGCGCGGCGCGCGGCAAAGGCGGATCCGCTCGTGTCGCTTCGCCAGGAATGACGCGGCTGCCCCGCTCCCTTGCGGTCGCGGCTCGGAAATCATGGCTGAGCCGCGACCGCAAGGAAGCGGTTCGGTGGTGTCCGAACTGAAGGGGCAAGCTGAAACTTGTCCTACTTCGAGCTGTTGAATCTTTTTTCGATTTCCGGCCAGTTCACCACGTTCCACCACGCGCCAATATACTCGGGCCTGCGATTCTGATATTTCAGATAGTAGGCATGCTCCCACACGTCAAGTCCCATCACCGGCTGCTTACCTTCCATGAGCGGGCTGTCCTGGTTCGCGGTGGATGAAATCTCCAATCCGCCCGACGTCTTGAGCAGCCACGCCCATCCCGATCCGAACCGGGTGGCTCCCGCGGCGGCGAACTTCTCCTTAAAGTTCTCGAAGCTGCCAAAAGTCGAATCGATCGCCTTCGCCAGATTACCCACGGGCGATCCGCCTGCGCCGGGAGCCATGATCTGCCAGAACATGCTGTGATTCACGTGTCCTCCGCCATTGTTCCGGACGGCTGTGCGGATGTTCTCCGGCACGGCGGCGCAATTGTTCGCCAACAATTCCTCCACGCTCATGCTCTGCAAATTCGGCGCCGACTCCAGCGCTTTGTTCAGATTCGTCACGTATGCGCCATGATGTTTTCCGTGGTGAATCTCCATGGTGGTTTTGTCGATGTGCGGCTCCAATACTTCGGGAGCGTAGGGCAAAGCAGGCAAGCTAAACGGCATTAGGTTCGTCTCCTTCTCCTGTTAGATAAATTTTTTAATACGACGTTGCACGCTGATATGCGTCGGCCAGACGGAACATGACCGTCTCGTTAAAGTGGCGGGCCAGAATCTGCAATCCCACCGGCAGGCCTTCCGAGGTTTTTCCGCACGGAACGCTCATGCACGGAATTCCGGCAAGGTCTCCTGTAATTGTATAGATATCGGCGAGGTACATGGCGACCGGGTCGTTCACCATCTCCCCCAGGCGGAACGCCGGAAGGGGAGAAACCGGCCCCACAATCGCGTCGACTTGTTCAAAAGCCCGCGCGTAATCGCGCGCCACCAGCGCGCGCACTTTCTGCGCCTTCAAATAATAGGCGTCGTAGTAACCGGCGCTGAGAACGTAGGTTCCCAGCATGATCCGGCGCTTGCATTCCGGTCCGAATCCCTCGTCGCGCGTGAGCCGATACATTTCGGCCAGCGTCGATGCGGACGATGCGCGAGCCGTGTATCTCACGCCATCGTAGCGGGCCAGATTCGAGCTGGCCTCCGCCGTCGCGATCACGTAGTAGCAGGCGACGGCGTAAGGTGTGTGCGGCAACTGGATGTCGCGCACTTCACAGCCGAGCTTTCGTAGTTCCGCCACCGCCGCCATGATCAAATTGCCGGTATCGCTGGCCAGTCCTTCGAAGAACTCCCTCGGCAGCCCGATCTTCATTCCGCGAACGTCGCCAGTGAGCGCCGCCGCGTAATCCGGGACCGGAGCGGAAGCGGAAGTGGAATCCATTTCGTCGCGGCCCGCGATGGTTTGAAGCAGCGTTGCCGAATCGCGCACCGTGCGCGAAAAAGGTCCGATATGGTCGAGCGAACTGGCGAACGCCGTCAATCCGTAGCGCGAAACGCGTCCATAAGTGGGCGTGACGCCCGTGACGCCGCAAAAGGAGGCGGGCTGGCGGATCGAACCGCCAGTATCGGAGCCGAGCGCCAAAACGGCGGTTCCTTGCGCCACCGCCGCCGCCGAGCCCCCGCTCGAACCGCCAGGAACGCGGTCGAGCGCCACTGGATTCCGCACGGGACCGAATGCCGAATTCTCGGTGGACGATCCCATGGCGAACTCATCGCAATTGGTTTTGCCGACGATCACGCCTCCGGCTTGCTCGATGCGGGTCACGGTGGTCGCGTCGTAGGGAGGGATGTAGGTCGCGAGCAGGCGCGATGCGCAGGTGGTTCGCAAGCCGCGCGTGAGGATCACGTCTTTAATGGCAACGGGGACGCCGGCAAGTGGTCCGGGATCGCCGCCGGCCGCCAAAATATCGTCGACGCGCCGGGCTTGCGCGAGCGCACGCTCGGGCGAAAGGGTGATGTAGGCGTTAGTCTTCGGATTTTCGGCTTCGGCGAAGGCGAGCGTCTGGCGCGCAAACTCCTCGGCGCTGAATTCTTTTTTCAGCAGACCCTGGCGGATGGAATCGATCGTGTGCGGCATCGCCCCGCGTTACCGTTCAATCACTTTCGGCACCTTGAAATAACCCGACCCGGCAAGCGGGGAGCTCGCCAGCGCCTCATGGTTATCGAGCGTGGGCCGTTCGCGGTCTTCCCGCAGCGTGCCGGACTCATCCGCATTGTACAAAACCTGAGACATCGGCTCGACATCTTTCGTATCAAGCTCGTTGAGTTTATCGACGTGCGCTAGAATGCCGCTCAGATCTTGCGCCATGCGCGCAATTTCCTCCTCGGTCAGCGCCAGATTCGCCAGCTCGGCCACGCGCCGCACTTCCTCTTCGTTGATTCTCAACTCGCGCTCCTTCGCGATTTTTCGTAGAGCAGCCCCAGCACCGGATCTTCAATTCCCGCCTCATCGCGCCGCGCCGTCGATGCCCTTTGCGGCTCGCGTCTCCGCGGCATCGGGCGAAAATCGATCTCCGTCACCAGCGCCTCGTCCAGTTCCTTCGCCAGATTGCTCAAAAGGA
The DNA here is from genome assembly GCA_036557165.1 of Bryobacteraceae bacterium. Taxonomy (GTDB): domain Bacteria; phylum Acidobacteriota; class Terriglobia; order Bryobacterales; family Bryobacteraceae; genus Palsa-187. The sequence goes on along the minus strand of DATBIA010000047.1, from coordinate 17,820 downwards.
AATGCCGCAGCGCGCATAACTGGCGCTGCCAGACGCGATCCTCGACGTCGACAATCAGAGTGCCGCGCACCAGGCTTCGCGCCTGCGTATGAGTTGCGATGATTTTTCCCGCCGCCACGGGCCAAGCCGCGCGGACGCGCGTTTCCGCATCGGCCAGTTGCGGGGGAAGATCCATTTTCCGAATGAGGCGTCCAGCGCGTTCCATGCGAGGTTGCCGGGGGAAGGACGATTGTATCACGGCGCCGGAGAATCGAAGTTGTTTCGGCTGGCTGTCCCTGCCGGTCCGCTCGCAAAGAACTCAATGGAATGACGCGATCAAGGCGAACATAACCGCCAAAACTTTACTATCGCACCGAAGTGCGATTTCTCTGAGCATGAATTTCCTGCAAGCTCCACACGCGAATGGGATCGCGCCGGCGCGAAGCGATCGCCTCGACAGCCGCACGGGCGCCGCTCATGGTGGTGATGCAAGGAATACGATGCGTCACCGCGTTGCGGCGGATGGCCTTCTCGTCCGCGAAAGCATGCGCGCCACCGGCGCCGGTATAAACGATCAGGCTGAGCGATCCCGCCTTAAGCAAATCCACCGCGTTGGGGCGCCCTTCGTTCACTTTGAACACGACCTTCACCGGGACGCCGGCCTTTCGGATCGAATCGGCGGTCCCCCGGGTCGCTGCGATCTCGAACCCTAGTTCCGCGAAACGGCTCGCCAGCGAAACAGCGGCGGCTTTATCGCGATCGTTCACACTGATAAACACGCGCCCCTTGTCGGGCAGCGGCGCGCCGGCGCCCAACTGCGCCTTCGCGAACGCCTCGCCGAAATTTTCGCCCACGCCCATAACTTCGCCCGTGGATCGCATTTCCGGTCCAAGAGCCGGATCGACCCCCGGGAATTTATTAAACGGAAACACCGGCGACTTTACGAAATACTGGGGAACGGAGAGAACGCCCGTGGCGCTCGTGAAGTCGGATATCTTTCCGCCCAACATCACCCCGACGGCAATTTTGGGGAGCGGGACACCCGTGGCTTTGCTCACATAGGGCACGGTTCGCGAAGCCCGCGGATTCACTTCGAGCACATACACGGTCCCGTCTTTCACCGCGTATTGCACGTTCATCAGGCCGATAACGTTGAGAGCGCGCGCCAGCCGCTCGGTGTGGGAGCAAATCGTGGCCAGCGTTTCCGGTGCGAGAGAGGTGGCGGGGAGAACGCAGCTTGAATCGCCGGAGTGAACGCCGGCTTCCTCGATATGCTCCATGATGCCCGCGATCAGCACCGCGCCCGAGGAATCCGCGAGGGCGTCCACATCCACTTCGGTCGCGTCTTCGAGAAACCGGTCGATCAGCACGGGGCGGTCTTGAGAGAACACGACCGCTTCGCGCATGTAACGGCGGACGCTGTCCTCGTCGTACACGATCGCCATGGCGCGGCCGCCGAGGACGTAGCTGGGCCGCACCAGCACCGGATAGCCGATCGAACGCGCGACATCGCAGGCTTCGTCCACATTGGTTGCCGATCCGTTGGCGGGCGCCGGAATGCCGAGATCGTCGAGCAATTTCCCGAACCGTTTGCGATCCTCGGCCAGATCGATGTTCTCGGGATCGGTCCCAATGATCTGCACGCCGGCCTGCTTCAGCGGTAGCGCGAGAGTAAGGGGCGTCTGCCCGCCGAACTGAACGATCACACCGTCCGGCTTTTCGGTGTCGTAGATATTCAGCACTTCTTCGAGCGTGAGCGGCTCGAAGTAAAGGCGGTCGCTGGTGTCGTAGTCGGTGGAGACGGTCTCCGGGTTGCAGTTGACCATGATCGACTCGACATCGAATCCCTGCAGCGCGAAAGAGGCGTGGCAGCAGCAATAATCGAACTCGATTCCCTGCCCTATCCGATTAGGGCCGCTGCCCAAAATCATCACCTTTTTGCGGGACGACGGCTCGGCTTCGCACTCCGATTCGTAGCTGGAATACAGATACGGCGTGAAGCTCTCGAATTCCGCCGCGCAAGTGTCTACGCGGTTGAAAACCGCGGCTACGCCGAGCTCCTTGCGTCGTGAGCGCACGGCGAGCGGCGTCGTGTTCCAAGCCCGGGCGAGAGCGGCATCGGAAAGGCCGTCCCGTTTGGCGCGCACAAGCATGTCACGGGTGGCATCGGCGGGACAAGCGGAAGCTTGTCCCACTTCCTTCTCCAAATCCACCATCTCGCGTACCTGCCGGAGAAACCACGGGTCGATCGCGGTGAGGGAATGAACCTGCTCTTGCGTGAAACCGCGTGAGAAAGCGTACCGGATGTAGCCGAGGCGCTCGGGATTCGGAGTGATCAGGCGCGCCTCGATCAGATCGTCATCGTATTTCGTCGCCGCCTCCGACTTGCCTGTTTCCAGACTCCGCATGCCTTTGCCGAGAGCCTGCTTGAACGTCCGGCCGATGGCCATCACCTCGCCGACGCTTTTCATCTGCGTTCCAAGCACCGGCTCCGCGCCTGGAAATTTCTCGAATTGCCAGCGTGGGATTTTGACGACTACGTAGTCGATGGTCGGCTCGAAGCACGCAGGGGTCTTGCGAGTGATGTCGTTCTTGATTTCGTCAAGCCGATACCCCACGGCCAGCTTCGCCGCGATCTTCGCGATGGGGAAGCCGGTGGCTTTCGACGCGAGCGCCGAGCTGCGCGAAACGCGCGGATTCATCTCGACAATCACCATCCGCCCGTCCGCGGGATTGATGGCGAACTGCACGTTAGAGCCGCCCGTATCCACGCCGATCTCTCGCAGGCAGGCCAATGCGGCGTCGCGCATCATCTGGTACTCGCGGTCGGTAAGCGTCTGGGCGGGAGCGACGGTGATGGAATCGCCCGTATGGACGCCCATCGGATCGAAGTTTTCGATGGAGCAGACAATGATCGCGTTGTCGGCGAGATCGCGCATCACCTCCAATTCGAATTCCTTCCAGCCGAGCACGCTCTCTTCGATCAGCACTTCGTGGACTGGAGAAAGATCGAGTCCGCTTTCGAGAATTTCGGCCAGATCTTCGCGATTGTAGGCGATGCCGCCGCCGGTGCCACCCAGCGTAAAGCTGGGCCGGAGGATCACGGGATAGCCGATTTTGTTAGCGAATTCGAGGCCCTTATCCACGCTGTTCACCAGTTGCGATTGCGGCAGATCGAGGCCGATCTTGCGCATGGCGTCTTTGAACAGCAGGCGGTCTTCGGCTTTCTTGATCGCGTCGAGCTTCGCGCCGATCAATTCGACGCCGTACTTCTCGAGCACTCCCGCTTCGGCGAGCGCGACCGAAAGATTCAATCCCGTCTGGCCGCCGACGGTGGACAACAGAGCGTCCGGCCGCTCGCGGCGGATCACTTCGGCGGCGTAGTCGACGCTGAGCGGCTCCACATAGGTGCGGTCGGCGAGTTCCGGATCGGTCATGATGGTGGCCGGATTCGAATTGATCAGGATCACCTCATAGCCGTCCTGACGCAGCGCTTTGCACGCCTGGGCGCCGGAATAGTCGAATTCGCAGGCTTGGCCGATGATGATAGGACCGGAGCCGACGATCAGAATTCGATGGATGTCGTTTCGGCGGGGCATCTATTGGCTCATCAACTTAATGAAATCGTCGAACAGATAATGCGAGTCGTGCGGCCCGGGCGCTGCCTCGGGATGATATTGGACACAGAAGACCGGGTGATTGCGACTGCGGAAACCCTCCAGAGTTTCGTCGTTCAAATTCGTGTGAGTGATCTCGATTTCGTTCAGGTTGAGCGAATCGGGATCGACGGCGAAACCGTGATTGTGCGATGTAATCTCGACTCTATTCGTTACTTTATTCAGCACGGGATGATTGGCGCCCCGGTGGCCGAATTTCAGCTTGTAGGTCTTGCCGCCAAGCGCTAGACCGAGGATCTGGTGACCGAGGCAGATTCCGAAAATGGGAACGCGTCCGATGAGCTTGCTCACCTCGGCGGCCTGCCGCGCAAGTGGCTCGGGATCGCCGGGACCGTTGGAAAGAAACACGCCGTTCGGCTTTAACGCGAGCACAGCGTCGGCGGACGTGGTTGCGGGCACGACCGTCAGGCGGCAGCCGCACTGAACCAACCTACGCAGGATGTTGCGCTTCATGCCAAAGTCGTAGGCGACGACGTGAAAGCGCGGCTCGGCGAGTTGGCGAACATGTTCCGAAGGGGAGCATGGATCGACCGGCGCGCTCCATTCGTAGCGTTCCTTCGTGGAAACGACTGTTGCCAAATCGAGCCCCGCCATGGACGGCGATTTCCGCGCCTTCTCGACGAGCTCATCGCGATCGGTGGAGCGCGCCGAAAGAACGCCGCGCATGACTCCGCGCGAGCGCAGATGCCGAACCAGCGCGCGCGTATCGATGCCGGTCACGATCGGCACTCCCGATGCGGCAAGAAACTCCTGCGCGGTTTCGTCCGCTCGCCAGTTGCTTGAGAGGGGCGAGAATTCGCGCACGGCCAGACCTTCGATAAAGGGCTTGACAGATTCGTTATCGGAATCGTTGGCGCCGTAATTGCCGATTTGCGGATTCGTAAGAACCACGATTTGGCCGGCGTAGGAGGGATCGGTGAAGACTTCCTGATATCCGGTGATCGCAGTATTGAAAACGACTTCGCCCGCGCGTTCGGCGGGCGCGCCAAAACTTTGGCCCTCGAAGACGGAGCCGTCTTCCAGGGCGAGCATTGCTGGGTTCAATGCGATGGGCTCCTCATTTCAGTCCACACGTCCGCGCGGGCGTGAAGGTCGAGTGGGGGCAACTACTATTTGAACACAGCGCAGCCCTGAGTTGCGCGAACGGAAGGCGGGCTTGAGCCCGCGCGAGGCTTGAGCCTCGCTCCTGGCCTGCGGGGCTTCCTACCGGTCGCTACTTCCCTTCCTTCAATTCCTGGTAAACCTGCGTGACAAACCGCTCTGACGTAGTGGAGGCGTTCGGAACCTTCGAGTCGAAATCCGCCGTCGGTTTCATCGCGATCACCTCCTGCTGCGTTTTACCCTGCGCCACCAGAGGCTCGATTTTGTCGCGGATCGCCAGAATCATATCCCGATGGGCCATGACGGCGTTGCGATTCACCATCTCGCCGTGGCCGGGAACGATCTTCGTATTCGGTCCCGCAAGTCCAATGACGAGCGCAAGCCCGTCGAGCATGCCTTTCAGGCTCCCGCCGTTGGCGCGGTCGATATTGGGGTATTGAATGGAGCGGTAAAAGTCGCCGGTCATGATGATGTCGTCGTTGACGAAGCGGACCAGCGTATCGCCGTCGGTGTGCGCGTGCGGAATGGGAATCAGATCCACTTCCTCGCCGTCCATATGAAAAGTCACCGGACCGTCGTAGGTGATCATGGGCAGCGCGCCCTTCGGCGCCGGCGCAGCGGGCGTTCCGTTCGCGGCTGGGGCTGGATGTGCAAGCCGATATCGCAATTCCGTTCGCGACAGAAGCACCGCGCCCGTTTTGGCCATGTTCTCGTTGCCGCCGGTGTGATCGCCGTGGACGTGAGTGTTCACGACATATCTAACAGGCTCGTTGTTGGAGACCCTTTTGATTGCAGTGATGATCTTATCGCTCAAGGGAGCGAACTCTGTGTCGACCATGAAGACGCCGTCGGGCCCCGTCAGGACGCCGATCGTCCCGCCCTGTCCCTCAAGCGTATAGAAGTTGTTGGTGAGTTTGGTGGCCTTAATCTCCACCTTGCTGAAATCCTGCTGCTGAGCCGTGGCGCTCACCGCCAGCATGCCCAGAAAAGCCGCCAGTCCGCATGCGCCGCCAATCGCGAGTGCTTTCATGCCGATCGCTCCTTTCGTTCCGATCATTTTACACCTCTAGAATTACGGGCGATGAAACTTCAAAATTTCTTGGCATGCAGCCGTGGTCACCTTCCCTGGGGGCTAAGTAGACTGGCGAACTGAATCCAACTCCATCGTCCGGTTGCCTTCTTTGCGTTGGCTGTCCACCATTGAACGCTGCCGCGCCCCATGATAAGCGTGCCGAGGGTAACACCTCCGCTCTTGACTGTGAAGCGGAGGTCGCCTCCGCTGTTGCGCTTTGTCAAATCAACGGACACCGGGAGCTGGGCCACAACTTTCGTCCTTTTTTTCTTGCGGCTCTTCCATGCTTTGCGAGCTGCTGCGCTCCTATCGCTCATGACCTGTAATGTTAGCACTCGAAAAAGATTTCCTCGGCAGGTTGTCGCCCGTTCAATTCCGCTTGCCGAGTATCGTGGATCACTGCACTGCGGACATTATCTAACCGCCCGTCCAGTGTCCATCGGCCTTTGACCGGTGCTCCGTCTCGTCTGTATTCATGCGATGCCCAGGAAGCGCGTCCGAAACCGACTGGTAGCATGAGTGAAATAATGACGCATTTAGAACGACCACTCCCGCTCAAGAATGCCCCGCTTCAGTACGCTCCTGTCAACGAATTAGGCGTAGTGTTCCTGTTCTCTAGAATCGCCCGGCGTCTGCAATTCCGTATCGAGGAGATCCGTTCAGCCTATCCGGATTGCATCGCATATCGTCATTCGGGTGATCGAGAGAAGCGCGTGCGGATCGAATTCGAATTTCGCTCCAGTTCCTTCCGGTCGCACCGGCACGATTGTAAACAGTGCGATTGCATCGTATGCTGGCACCACGATTGGCCCGGCGTACCAGGTAATCTCGAAGTCATCGAGCTGAAACGGTATTTTGGGGTTTCGTTCAAAGTGTGGGTTCAAGTTGCGATCAAAAGTCAGTGTCCACAGCTCGACGACGCGAGCGTGCTGGATTGGGCGCTCTCCACTCAGACTAGCCACGGTGATCTGCTGCTGATGTATCGCGGCTATCCGTATTGCTCAATTACCGATGTGTTCCGGTTCACCGGCCACGAACTTAGGCGCGGGCAGGCGGAGTGGAGAGACGGAGAGGCATACTATGGCCGCATAGCGCGCGTCTGCGCGCTTCCCTCGCCCATATTCTTAGAGGACCTGCGGAACCACCGATATCTGCGCACGGCTTCATTTGTTCGAAGAAACATGCAGGGCAAGGCGCTCCAAGCTTCGGAGTATTGGCCCTACCTCCATTCGATGATCTGCGCCCGGAATCCAAGAAGCCGAAAGGCGTTGAGTCGCTATGCGCCAGGAGCGCAAATTTAGCTGCGACCAACGACGTCAGACCTCTAGAATTACCGGCATGATCAGCGGCCGCCGCGAGGTCTGCTTGCTGATAAAGCGCTTCAGATCCGCGCGAATTTTTTCCTGCATGACGCCCCAATCTCCGCGCTCCTCAGTGGTCGATCCATCGAGCGTCTTCATCACCACCTGCCGGGCTTCCTGCAACACGCTCGCGCTCTCTTCCATCGACATAAAGCCGCGGCTGACGATTTCGGGCGGCGTCTCGCTGCGGCCCGTGTGGCGATTGATCGCGATGATCGGAAGCACGAATCCGTCTTCAGAAAGATGGCGGCGGTCGCGGATGACGATATCTTCAACGATCTCGTCCAAGCTGCCGGAATCGATGCACACCCGCCCCACCGGCACGGGCTCGCCTTTTCGTGCCCCCTCGCGGTCTAGTTCCAGCGTCTCCCCGGATTCCAGGATGAACGTCTCTTTCAAGCCCGCGTAAGTTAGATGATGCGCCAATTGCGCGTGCTTGGCCATCTGCCGGTATTCGCCGTGAATCGGGACGAAATAGCGCGGGCGGACGAGATTCAGAACCAGGCGCAGCTCCTCCGCGCTGCCGTGCCCGGAGACGTGGACCGGCGGATTCATGGTGCCGTAAACGACGTCCGCGCCCCTCTTGGATACGTGGTTGATCATCCGGTAGATGGCCTTCTCATTGCCCGGAATGATGCGCGCGCTGAGCGCCACGGTGTCACCCGGCTCGATCGAGAGGTGTTTGTGGTCTTCCCGGGCCACGCGCGACATCGCGGACATCGGCTCGCCCTGCGTGCCTGAAACGATCGCGACCACTTTGCTGGGCGCTGTGGCCATCAGGTCTTGCGGACGCAGCAAGAGATTGTTCGGAATCGTGAGTAGGCCGAGATCGTGCGCGATCTCCGTCGTGGTCATCATGCTGCGGCCGAGGAATACGACTTTACGGCCATATTCGTTGGCCAAGTCGACGATTTGCTGCAATCGATGAATCGAGGAGCTGAAGCAAGTGATGACTAAACGGCGCGGCGAGCGGACGAACAGATCCTCCAGGCGCGGCGCGACGGCGCGTTCGCTTTCGGTGTAGCCGGGCCGGTCGACATTGGTCGAATCGGAGAGCAGCAGCAGCACGCCGCGTTTGCCGTAGTCGGCCAAAGTGTGGAGATCGAAAAGAACGTTGTCGGTGGGCGTGGGATCGACTTTGAAATCGCCGGTGTGAATCACGACGCCCAGCGGCGTCGTGATCGCGAGCGCGACTGAGCTTACGATCGAATGCGTAACGTGAATAAATTCGATGGAGAAGCAGCCCAGTTCGATGCGGTCGCCGGGCTTGATGCGATTCAGTTTCGCCTCGTCCAGCATCTCGTGCTCTTCTAGGCGGCGTTCGACCAGCGCGAGCGTAAAGGGCGTGCCGTAGACGGGCATGGCTACTTGCGAGAGCAGAAATGGAACCGCGCCGATGTGATCCTCGTGGCCATGGGTGAGCACCAGGCCCCGAACCAGTCTGGCGTTCTTCTCTAAATAGGAGAAATCGGGCGTGACGATGTCGACGCCCAGCAGTTCGGCGTCCGGAAACATCATTCCGGCGTCGATGACGATGATGTCGTCTCCGTACTGGAGGGCGAGCGAATTCATTCCGAATTCGCCCAAGCCTCCCAGCGGGACGACTTGCAGTTTGCTCTCGGGCATGCGTAGTATTCAAGCGTAGCAAGGTCGCGCGCAGCACGGCTTTATACTGAACCTGTGCCTGCGTCCGGTAAGATCTCGGTAGAAGAGTACCTGAGCACGACGTATCGCCCGGATTGCGACTACGTGGATGGCGAGGTGGTGGAGCGGCACCTGGGCGAATTCACGCACGCAAGAACACAGGCCCTGGTTGGCATGGCGTTGCTTGCGCAAGAAAAACAGTACGGAGTCACAGGGCTGCTATCCCCACGCGTTCAGGTCAAGCCAACTCGGTTCCGCATTCCCGACGTATGCGTGCTGGCGCCGGGCGCACCACGCGAAGAAATTACCGTTCATCCCCCATTCCTTTGCGTTGAGATTCTCTCCAAAGACGACTCGATGCCCGGCATCATGGAACGAATCGACGATTACTTCGCCATGGGCGTGCCAAACGTCTGGATTGTCGATCCCTTGCGCCGCCGCGGCTATCATTTCACGCCGGAAGGCATGCGCGAAGCCAAGGATGGGGTGCTTCGAACCACGAACCCGGATTTAGAAGTTTCCCTCGCGTCTCTGTTCGAATAACCCTTAGAATGGCTCCGGACTTGCACTCATCCGGGCATGAAGGCCAAATCCAAACAGACCCCTGCTTCTAGGCGGTGGTCGCAACATGTGATGGAAACCAGCAACGCGCTCGACTTGGAGCCAGGCGTGTTTAAGCTGAAGACCCCAAAACGTATCGCCGAATCGCTGAAACGCTCGGCAGAGATGAGCAAGCGCCGGAAGGCCGCGCCATTTCAGTCCGCCATGTCAATGCTGAACTTCTACATCAACCGGGCGGGACGCGGTTTGCCGGACAAGCAGAAGCGCACTCTGAAGCAAGCTAAGCGGGAGTTGCGGCGGCTGTTCGGAAAACCCCTGCAAGGAACGTTAGCCGCCGCTTAACGCCTCAGGCCGTCAGCCCGTCCTTCTTCTTCAAAACCTGGCGCAGGAACCACTCGTGCTTCTCGTGCATCCGGACGGTCTTGGAGAATAGATCCACCGATCCCGGATCGCCGTGTTCGTCGGCGGCCTTGGCGGCCTCGCGCATGCCTTTGATAACCACCAGCAAATTCGCGGCCGCTTCTTCCAGCATTTCGCGAGGCGTCTGGCCCGCCTGGGCGCAATGGACCGAGGCCGCGTCCTGCATCTGCTTCAACTGTACGGATTGAATATCCTGGCCAATCATCCGGATGCGCTCCGCCAGCTCGTCGACGCTTTCGAGCACTTCTTTGGCGAACTCGTCGAACATCAGATGCAGGTCGTGAAATAGCGGGCCGTACATCTGCCAATGGTAGTGCTTGTAGTTTCCATACAACACGAAAGCGTTCGCCACCTCTCGCTGAAGATGTTGCGTAACGGGGTGGCCCGTTCGGTTCTCTTGCGATACGTCGTTCACCAGCGTGGAAGATTTCATTTCAATGTCTCCGCCTGTCATCGTCCGCAGTCAGGGAGCCCGGTCCTGCCGAAACAGGCCCTAGCTCCGGGCACAGGTTAGATTCCGCTCCGCGCGGAACGTTTCTCGAGACGTTTAGCCCTGCGCTCCCAGATACATCACGTGAGCGTAGGCGCCGGTCCGGGTGTTATAGGCCAGATACCAGCCGGGGTGATCGGGATCGTCGTAGATGACGATCGGGTCGCTATTCCAATCCCAATCGGAGACGTAGTCGTAATCATAAGGCGCCACGTTCCAATAAAAGCCGTCCAGGAAAAAGCGTTGTGGATTTCCGCCGCGAAGGTAAAAGACGTGGCCCGGCCCGAAGCCTCCCGTGAAACGGCCGTGGGCCCACGGATGATCAAGGTGCAAGCGGGCTTCTTCCCGCGGAGCGTGCCCACGCCATTCATCTTTTTCGGTTACGCGGGGCGCTTCGCGGCGCTGCTGTGCGGGCTGAGCTTGACCGTGTTGCTCGGGGGCGCGCTGTTCCGGCTGGCGCTGTTCCGGGGCACGCTGCTGGACGTTGGCCCGAGGCTGCGGCGTGGGACCATGGGCTGGAACGTGTCCCACATGCGGCCGCGCTTGCTGCGCTGGGTGCTCTGGCTGCGCCGGTGGCGTTCCGCCTTTCTCCCGTTGTCCTTGCGCGGCAGCCGAAAATGAACACATGAGCAATATAGCGAACGATCCGATAATTCGTTTCACACTACCCTCCCTCATATGTCATGATGCGTCCCCAAACGCTTTTCGTTCCCCAGATTCCCGAGCGAAGGCATTCCAGTTGGACGATCTGGCTGTGATCCACGAATAGATTCACCTCCGGCCCGTAATTCTTGACGTACCAGGTAAAGACTTCCGGATCCGCGGCCTCGAACATCAGCCGCTCGATGCCCAATTCGCCAATGAATCGGGCCGCCACATCGCTGCGCCACCTCTTGACGCTTTCCGTGATCCCCTCGGATTCCACCATAATCATCTCGGCGCCGGCTTCCAGCAAGCGTTTTGCTTGTTGAATGGCCCACCCCGGATCGCGCGATCCCTCGGCTTCCAACTCTTCCGCGGAGGTCGCGCCACCCGCTCCGAATTGAATTCCGATTTCCGGCTTCGGCTTCATGCCGGCCTGCCTCACTTGCTCCACCAGGCGCAGCCAATCGCTCGTGGGAATGGTGATGAAGCCGCAGGAAATTTCGATAATGTCGAATCCCAGTTCGCGGCATTCGCGAATATAGCAACCGACAGCCTCCGGACTCTGCCGGAGCACGTATTCGAGAAAACCGCCAGTGGAGACCAGAACGTCGTGGCGATGGCAAAGCTCCGTGATTTCCTTGACGGCTTGCCGAGGCATCAGGCTGAACGAACCCCCCGCGAACTTGAGCGAATCCACGTACGCCCCCATGGTTTCAAAAACGTCCTGAAGATAGCGTTTACCGACCGGCGTGTAGTAAGGTCCTCGAATCTCGGTGACTCCGGTCTTCCGCGGCTTGGGAGGACGACGATTCACGCGCAAAAAAGAAAATGCGCGATCCGCCGCGTCATGTGCCGACCCGTCATGTCCCACCATAGTGCAACACCTCCTCTTCTCGCTTCGGCGCCGAGGCTTGGACTTGCCGGAGAAGCTCCGTCAGACTGCGCACCCGCATCTTCTCCAGACTCCAGACCGCGTCGACGATCCGGTTTCTCAACGCTGCGGTCGTATGGGGCCCGCTCAGGCGATGGAATTTGCTTTGGGCGTTCTCCCAGGTGGGCGGGCGCGTCACGAAGCCTTCGTAATCTCTTTTTTCGATCCGCGCAGTGCGCCCGCCGGCAAGATGGACCGTCAACCGGCAGGGGACTTCTCGTGGAAAGCGCTCGCTCAGATCGGCTGCCGGAATCACCCGCACCTTGCGCAGCAATGTCTGAACGTCCGGGCGGCTGATCCGTTCCGGCAGATATTGCTCGGGCATGACCTCGCCATCCAGGATCGCGACGGCAATCAGATAGGGAAGGCTGTGATCCGCGGCCTCCTTGGTCGTAACGACGGTCTTGTCGCCCTCCTCGCCGCCGCCAATGATATTGAAGGCCACGTCGAAAATTTCCAGCACGATCTCTTCAATCCCGGAAGCGGAAAAATCGAATTGGCCGCGTAGCTCCAAAATTCCTTCGATTGCCGATTGCGAATGAATCTCGGCGTTGTAGCGTTTGACGATCGTTTGCGTGACGCGCTCCAGGTCTTCCTTGGCCCAATCGATTTCGAATTTTCCCGCGATCGCCTCCATGAAACCTTTGTTGCCTTCGAACACCTCCAGCGGTCCCGTGATGCCGCGCATCGCAAGAAAGGCGGCGTGCGTGGCGCAGAAGGCGGTGTTCGGATAAGCGAGGCCTTTCCAATTGGAAAGTGTTCCGGTGCGGGTGACGCGAAGCGCATTGAACGCCGTTCCGCAAATCGCGAGAGCATGAGCCGTGCGCCGCGCATCCAGTCTCAAACCCCTGGAAACTCCGGCCGCGACCGCGTAGGAGCCTTGAGTTGTGTGGTCGAACCCTTTTGCGCGCACCGGAGCGGCGTCGCTCAACCGGCACTGCACTTGGTAGGCGACGGCTAGGGACGCGAGGAAATCCGCACCCGATCCGTCCGCATATTCGCAGGCCGCAAGCGCTGCGCCCAGATTATCGCTCGGATGGCACGTCTCGTGTTTCGCCAGATAGCTATCGTTGAAATCGAGGTAGCGTACCAGCGCAGAGTTGTAAAACGCAGCGCGGTCGGGCGAGGTTCGCGATCCGCCGATCGTGGTGCATAGACCCGCGCCGCCGAAGTCCTCGGTCTGCTCGCGCACGGCCTCGGTGGTGGCGCTACCGAGCGCGCCAATGGCGCAGCCCAGAGCGTCGAGCGCCCGAATCTTCAATTGCTCTTGCGCGAAGCGGGAGAGATCCTCGAACTGGACTTTGCTAACGAACGCGGCGATTTTTTCCGCCTGCGTCATCTCCTCTCGTTGGAAGATGCGCGATTCGGGCGCCATGTTTCCTGGCGCGCGTCTTGAAACAGACCGCGGACGCCCGGCGCTCATAGAAATAGAGGGATTTAGATGCTCTATTGGACTCTGGTTTTTCTGATCGTCGCCATCGTCGCCGCGATCTTCGGATTTGCGGGCGTGGCTGTCGCGGCTGCGGGAATCGCGAAGATCCTATTCGTCATCTTCGTCGTGTTGTTCCTGATTTCGCTCGTCTTTTCCCTATCGCGCAGATCGCATGTGTGAGCGCGTCGTTTTAGAAGCGGCCGCGCCGCGCGGTTGCTGCTTCGGCGGGCAAGGCGAACCCCGGAGGGCGTGAAAGCTGATGACCGCCCTCCGCCGTTCTTTTTCGTGCTTACATTGCTGCCGCGCGGGTTTTCGCGCAAGTCGATTTCTCCGTTGAATGGGCCCCTTTATATCACGCGTTCTTCGCCGTCATCCCCACCGGCTGAAACCGGTCGTTCCAGCTCCAGGAGTGCGTCACCCCGTTGCCCAGCGTCAGCCCGTTCAACCCGCCCGCTGCCACGTAGCCGATCCCGCTCGCATAATTGGCCAGCGTCGTCCCGTTCTGCACCGCGTTCACCCGCCGCGCCGTGTCCAGCGTGTACTTCACCTGCCGCCCCGACGGATATTTCTCGTAATTCAGCCGGTCCTCCAAGCTATACCCGTAGCGGAACTGATACCACTGCCCCAACGTGAACTGCTCGCTGCTGTCGATCCGCCCGAGCTGATCGTGCGTGTAGCTGTCCGAGGTAACCGCCGTCGCGCAGCTCGTGTTGCTCGAAGACGTGCTCACCGAGCGCAGCGCCCCCTTGAAATCCAGATCCCAGACGTAGCAGATCGCCGCGGTCGGCTGCGTGCTCCCCGTCGTCGTGTACACCACCGCCGGCGCTCCCGAAGCCCCTTGCGGCCGGTTCATCGCGTCATAGCTCACCGTAGTCACGTTGAGCACCGCGTCAGTCCGGCTGGTCATGTTGCCGTTGTTGTCGTACACGTAATTGGTGGTTCCGCTCTCCGGATTGGTCGCCGAGCCCCGCCGCGACAGCGAGCTGTACGCGAAGCACCGCATCTGGCCGATGCCGCCCGACGTGCAGTTGTTGTTGAGCTGCCCCACTACCCGCACGCCGATCAAATTATCCAGCGCGTCGTAAGTGTAGAGGTTGGTCCCGCCGCCGTCCGCCGCCGAAGCCTCCGCCCCAGCCCGTCCGGGCAATAGGTGTGAGAATTGGTTGCAGCGACCTGTCATCAACCCGCTGACGCCCTTTGGTCCAGAAACAAGAGCAAATCCCCCACGGTCACGATATGCGGCCACCTTCGGAGGCGCTTATTAAAGCGTCGCTTGAATTCGTCAGCAAGGTCCTCATCGCAGTCATCTGGAAGCGCCTCTTTCAAGAGGAGATCATGTTTGAGCCGATCACTGGGACGGATCTTACCAATGGGAATGTTGAAGCCCGAAAAAAACTCGTACGCGAAGCTAGCGATTTCGGGGCGCACGTCGACCGATGCAAGGACCTCCGCAACCCACTTTTCAGATGACAGATCCTCTCTGTTGGATAGGAATTGTGCCTGTGCGTCCAGCGCTTCTGGCACCGGATCGCCTCCGCGTGTGTAACGGAAAAGGTCTCGAAACCATCCGCCCGTCAGTTGAATAATCCCACTCATACAATCGTCAATGCGAGATGCTATAACAGGCCGCCGCGTCTTGACCCGCTTTTAGTATCTGCGCTGCATTAAGGGCAACACCCGCCCCTACCAGAATCCTTCCCGCGCCTCCAAGAAGATTGACGGTGCGCCTCGGAATGGGCCCGTAAATAGCCGGGCCTTGAAAATCGAAATATCGTCCTAGTTTCGAGAGCAAGCTAGTATAGTTGGAGCCGATCACCCTGTCGCCGAGCAACTGCTTTGGCAAAGGACTAAGGGCCGTAGCTATCCCGATTCCAAGCATATGTTCCTTAAAAGCGTCCACTATGCAACTCCCAGCCACGCTGAGACTGCTGCGCCGCGGCGCGGCCTTCAAGGCAGTTCCTTGAAACGAAAATTTGGCCGTGCGAGATGGTAGTCCCTCGATCCAAACCAGGGCCCCCTTATAATCGGTGACCCACTGCCCCGTCGCTGCGCTACCGTCCCCGAAGCTGAACACGAACGGATCGGTGTGGCCACTGCCGAAGACGCCGCCGGGATTGATCGAACCGGAGCCAAGACCCGGTATCCGCTCGTTCCAGGGACCGCTGTTCGCACTTTCCGATCGCGCTGCCGAGGACATCGCCGCCCGCGGCGCCAGCGATCCCCAACAGTCCTGCGAGTGGAAATTGGCCGCTCTGGATGCTGTCGATGGTATTATCGACGCCCAGACCTACTTCAGCCCCAAGCACAGGGTTTCCGGTGGCGAGGAACGCACCGAGCCCCGAGAAGATCCCTCCGAGCACGCTCCAGAAGCTTTCGCCGCTGGGGTCCGTATAGCTCAGCGGATTGTTCCCCACATAGGAATACCCGTTCCACGACTGCGGATCCCCCGCATCCGCTCCCGCATTCCCCGGGTCCACGCTCTGGAACCGCCCCTGCGCCCCGCTCATGTGCCGCACGTTGAACCAGTCCATCGCCGTCTCCTGATCCCGCATCTGCCCCGTGAACTTCGGATTGTAATCGTCCGCGCTCGACAAATACCCGGCGCCCCGGCCATCCACCCCAAACGGAATCTCCTGTCCGAACGGCAGATAATCGTAGCGCCGCTGCGCGTTGCCCGAGCTGTCCGTCACCAGACGCGTGCTCCCCAACTGATCCCACGTCAGGTAACACGGCGTGGTCCCGCACGCCGGCGCCTCCGGCTGCCCGTACTCCGCCGCCACATTCCCGAACGCGTCGTACACGTACACCGTCGTCTGCCCGTTCACCGTCTTCGTCACCCGCTGCCCCAGCCCGTCGTAGGTGTAGAGGTTGGTCCCGCCACCGTCGGTCACCGAAGCCATACGCCCCAGCCCGTCCGGGCACGGGGTCGCTAAGGTCAATGGATTGTTGCCGACATCAGTCAAGTCTCACCAGCGCGGGATCGAAGCTCCTTCACTAGTTCCCTGAGGACTGCGAATCCTTCAGCGCTAGTGTATTGCCCCCTCTCCGTTGGCGGAAACTCTATCCATAACGCACGACATCGGTCTTGCATGGAACGCAAAAACGGGTCCTCGAACTTCATCCCCATCGTATACGCATCCCACTCGATGCCTTCCCCAGCCCCATTCACAAATCGCTCAATAATGTCCGCGACTTCGCTATAATTCAATCCCGCGCTCATTTCGGGTACCAGAACGGAATATGGCTGTACCAGGACGTTCCACGTGCAGCTCCGATTCTCAGGCCAATAGCGTCCCGATTGATCTCCCAATACCAGCCAAAGCGGAACTTTCCGGTGTTGAACACCGAAGCCGTGCCACGACCGAAATAAGCACCGTTCTTCCCGTTCGCCACAGCCGCTGCCGTTATCCCACCCGCGACAGCCGAAACCGCAGTAAGACTAATGCCGGTAACTTTCCCCGCCGTGTAGATCTTGCTGTTGTAATTAATGGATGATGCGCCACCATCCCATTCATTGATCTTCTTGGTCAGCCCGAACGTCAGGAAATCCGCTGCCCCAGACGAAAAAGTGCCGAGCGCTTGCAAAGTGGCTCCGAGGGGGTCCGCAGCAAAGGATGAAGTTGAGGACGATCCCCCTTGCGCATTGAAAACGAACGGGTCTGTGTTGCCGCTACCGAAAACGCCGCCGGGATTGATCGAACCGGAGCCAAGACCCGGTATCTCCTCGCTCCAGGGACCGGTATTCGCACTTCCGATCGCGCTGCCGAGGACACCGCCGCCAGCTGCCCCAGCGAGCCCCAACAGCCCCGCGGATGGGAATTGGCCATTCTGGATGCTGTCGATGGTATTATCGACGCCCAGACCTACTTCGGCCCCAAGAACGGGGTTTCCCGTGGCGAGGAACGCACCGAGCCCGGAGAAGATCCCTCCGAGCACGCTCCAGAAGCTCTCGCCGCTCGGGTCCGTATAGCTCAGCGGATTATTCCCCACATACGAGTACATGTTCCACGTCTGCGGATCCCCCACATCCGCCCCCGCATTCCCCGGGTCCGCGCTCTGAAACCTTCCCTGCGCCCCGCTCATGTGCCGCACATTGAACCAGTCCAGCGCCGTCTCCTGATCCCGCATCTGCCCCGTGAACTTCGGATTGTAATCGTCCGCGCTCGACAAATACCCCGCCCCCCGCCCATCCAGCCCCGCCGGAATCTCCTGTCCGAACGGCAAATAATCGTATCGCCGCTGCGCATTGCCCGAACTGTCCGTCACCATCCGCGTCGATCCCAACTGGTCCCACGTCACATAACACGGCGTGGTCCCGCACGCCGGCGCCTCCGGCACGCCGTACTCCGCCGCCACATTCCCCATTGCGTCGTACACGTACACCGTCGTCTGCCCGTTCACCGTCTTCGTCACCCGCTGCCCCAACCCGTCATAGGCGTACCCCGCCGACGTTCCGTTGATCGTCGCCTGCACCTGCCGGTTCTCCGCGTCGTAGCCGAAAAAGCGC
>DATBIA010000046.1:0-17107 GCA_036557165.1 Bryobacteraceae bacterium | reverse complement strand
TGCTTCGGCAAGACGCCCCTGCAGACCTTCTTGGATTCCCGGCAGCTGGCCTGGGATAAGATTTTGGATCGCGAGGCTCCGGCCACTGCGGCCGTCGCCTGACGATCTCGTTTGTCAGATCAAGTTCTGACTACTACAATTCAGCTCAATGGGCGGTCGGTCACGGTCGTCGGTGTTGCCGGCCCGGAATTCGACTTTTACGTCCGCGAGCATTCCCCCCTTGGCGAACCGCCGCAGCTCTGGGCTCCTCTCGAAGTGCCCCCCGAGTGGCATCAGCGGTCTAAAAGCACCTTCAATTACTTGCGTGTCATTGCGCGGCTGAGTCCCGGTATTTCTCTCTCGCAAGCGCAAGCACAGATGAACGTCGTGGCCGCAAATTTGGCGGCGCGCTACCCCGAATACGACAAAAGCCTGGGCGTGACGCTGGTCTCATTGCGGGACCAGATTTCAGGCACGCTTCGCACGCCTCTTTTCGTGTTGCTGGGGGCCGTTGGCCTCGTTCTGCTGATTGCCTGTGCCAATCTCTCCAGCCTTCTGCTATCGCGCGCTTGGGGGCGGCGGAACGAAATTTCCATTCGCCTCGCTCTTGGAGCATCGCGGAGCCGCGTCGCCAGGCAGCTTCTGATGGAGAGCCTTCTGGTCGGCGTTCTTGGCGGTGTGGCCGGCGCGTTTTTTGCGGTTTGGGTCACCAACGCATTAATTCGTGTCGGTTCGGGAAGCCTTAATTATCTGGGTGCTGTGACCGTTGACTGGCGCGTCCTTGTGTTTGCTGCCGGCGTGACGCTATTTGCCGGGCTACTCGCCGGACTCTCGCCCTCGTTGATGGCCGGTCGTGGCAAAGCCGCCTCCGCGCTTTACGATGGACGCCGCGCTTCTGCCTCGCGCCAAAGCCTCGCGGCAAGGAACGCATTCGTGGTCGTGGAAATCAGCCTGGCGCTGGTCTTGCTCACTGGCTCCAGCCTCTTAATTCGGAGTTTCTTGCGGCTGACTGAAGTCAATCCCGGCTTCGATGTTGCGCATCTGCTGACCTTTCAACTGACACTGCCGGATTCAAGATATGGGCGAGAAACGGCGCGCGCTGCATTTTTTTCGCAGTTTCTCGATGAGATCCGGACGCTTCCGGGCGCAATATCAGCGACCGCTGACGTTGCGCCGCCTTTCGATGGTCTCGGGCTCACTACGTTGGCCTCGATCCTTGGGGAGGCTCCGCAGCCTCCCGGAGACGCTCTTCGGACCCTTGTGCGGGTCATCGAGCCTGGCTATTTCCGCACGATGGCCATTCCAGTGTTGCGTGGCCGTACGTTCAACGAACGAGAATTCTCCCGGCAATCGAATGTCGTGATGATCAACAAGGTCTTTGCCGACGGCTATTTTCGTGGAAAAAATCCGCTTGGCCAAAAAATCAATCTCCATCTGGTTGGGGTAACCGGAAAGCCTGACCTGCCGGACGAAATTGTCGGGGTAGTTGGCGACGTTCACGAATCGACCCTGGCCGCTGCGCCCGACCCGCTGGCGTATTTGCCTTATCCGGAGGCGCCGTACAAGGCCATGACCGTTGTTGTGCGAACGGCGACCCCACCGCTGTCGCTGGTTCCCGCCGTTCGCGGGGCGTTGCATCGGATGGACAAAGACCAGCCCATGGCGAGAATCAGCACCATGGACCAGCTTGTCGCCAATTCGGTGGCGCGATCGCGATTTATGATGTTTTTGCTGTCTGCCTTCGCCGGATTTGCGTTGGTGCTAGCATGTATCGGAATTTACGGGGTGATGGCCTATTCGGTTGCGCAGCGGACGCGCGAGATTGGAATTCGCATGGCGTTGGGGGCGCAAAAAAACGATGTGCTCAAAATGGCTATCGGGCAGGGTTTCAGGCTCACACTCCTCGGCATCGTAATGGGTATCGCCGGGGCGATTGCGCTCACGCGGTTCCTTTCGAGCTTACTTTATGGTGTGAGGCCCTCTGACCCGCTGACATTCGTGGCAGTATCGCTGCTCCTCGCCGCCGTTGCCTTGCTGGCCTGCTACATCCCCGCCCGCCGGGCTATGCGCGTGGATCCCATGGTGGCGCTGAGGTACGAATAGCCTTGGATGGTTTCTCCCATTCGATCGAGCACCAGTTGGACGGCAGGTCGCCTACCTGCGGATTTACGCGGTGCGGACAAGCGCCGATCCACCCCGAAACCGCCCAAAGCTAACGAACGGCGATGGACGAGATACGGTCGTTCCAGGTATGGCCGTCGCGAAATTTTTGCGTGCGAAGATCCGAGATGCTGCCGCGAAACTCCTGCGCGCCTCCCCTAAAATTGCGGTCGTTGTAGACGGTTACCCGAGATCTGCCAAAGAGCTGGATCGATGAAACGTTATCTCCGAAATCGCCGGGCAGGCTATCCAGCCGGTCGCCTCTCGTCACGCAAAACCGGTCTCCTCGAAATCCAGGATCTCTGAAGAAACAGGCGCCGTCGCGAGGGAACGGACGTTCGTTCCAGGAACGATCCCATCTGGGATGGTCGCGATACACCCAGGGATTTTGAGCGAACGCCAGCATAGCCCCACAAAAAAGTCCAACCACCAGGCAACAACGCTTCATTTGAATCCTCCCATTCGAACTAACGGGCCCGCCGGCGACAGGCGGCCCACACCCAAATTGTATCCACCGCAAGAATGAAGCCTTCGCGCGCGACTCAATCCGAAACCCGAAGCTGTCGTGTCGAGTCAAACTCGGACCCTTACCGCTTAAGGCGCGGTTGTAGTTTCCCGCGCAGCGAGATCGCGAAGCTGGCCGCGAATGCGGGGCGTATCGGGATCGTCGGGATGCCGTGCAATGCAATCCGCCAGTTCCCGCCGCGCAGCGTCCACATCGCCGCGCTCCATGTAGATCATCGCCAGAAACAGCTGTGGGCGGGAGAAGTGGGACGGATCGGCGCGCTGGGCTGCGATCAACAGCGGCTCTGCGCGATCGATGTCGCCCATTTGGAAATATGTCATCCCCGCTTGCGCGTTGGCCAGCGCATCTCGCGGTCGAGCCGCAACCGCCTGCCGGTTATATTGCAGCGCCTCCTCCAGGCGGCCTCGGCCGAGCAGTACGCCGCCCAGGTTCACCGCGGGCTCGAAGGCATTCGGCTCGATGGCAAGAGCTTTTCTAAAATCGGCTTCCGCTTCCGTCAGATCGCTCTTCTGGTACGCCATCACGCCCAGGCTATTCCAGGCCGCTGAGAATTGAGGCGCGATGGCCACCGCTTTTTCCAGGTGTTGCTTCGCTCCATCGGCGTCCCGCTTCGCGAGTCTTTTCTGCGCGCTCAGAAATTCATTCCACGCGCGCTTGGGTACCGCGAGTTGCTGGCGGGATATCGTTCCGGCGCTTTTATCCGCCATCGCTTCAGTCGAAGAATACCGAATCGTAACGTGGACTGAGCCCTTCCGGTCGGCTAGGCCTGCGCTCACCACAACCGTCCGGCGGACCTCCCCTAGACTTCGCCTGGAGACCGCCAAACTATAGGTTCCCGGCTGGAGCGAATGAAAACGGAATTCGCCTCCCAAATCCGTCACCGTAGATTCGGCAAAGGGAGAATCCACGCCGAACAGCGTGACGCGGGCCATGCGCATTCGCCCGAATCCCGTGATGCGGCCGCGCAATTCGAGCTTCTGCGGTTCCGGTTTCGCTCCCGCCGCGGCGGCGAAACCGGCGCACAAGACCCCCGCCAAACAGCATCGCGCGATGCGGCCCATACCTCTATTGCCGTTTTCGGACAAACTGCGTCTTGAGCTTTTCGATCCAGGAAATCTGTTTCGGCGTCAGATCGGGATGCTGCTCTTCCAGCATCATTCGCGCGTGCATGCTGCCGTGGTCCGCGGCGAGCTGAAGCCACGCAATGGCTTGGATGTAATCGCGTTCCTGCCGGCCGGGACGTTCGAGAAGCAGCTTCGCCAGTTTCACCTGGCAGGGCGGCTCGCCAGCCGCGGCGCAGAGCCGGAAATACTGCCGGGCTTCGTTCAGGTCTTGCGGAACGCCGTCGCCGGTCTCGAACGCCACGCCGAGATGGAACTGGGCCCGCTTCTGTCCGAGCACGGCCGCGTTGCGCATCAATTCCAACCCTTTTTCCGTGTCGATGGGAAGCCGCCGTCCTTCCATCATCATCCGGCCCGTATCGTACATGGCGGCGGCATAGTTCTGGTTAGCGGCTTCGAGTGTCAAGCGCAGGGCAAGCTCGCGGTCTTGCGGAAAACCGTCCCCGGATTCGAGCAGCTTCGCGTAAAGATACATCGCCGGTGGGTATTTCTCGTGGGCAAGTTCCTTGATGGTTTCCAGCGTCCGATCGTCCCGCTTTCGCTCCTGGATCGCGGCGACCGCCAGATTGAACGACGTGCGATGTTCTTCGGGCTTGGGATCGAACCATCGATGGAACAGGCGGAAGTCCACGGGAACGATGGTGGTGGCCTCCACGGGAACCCCGTCGTTTTTGGCCGGCTCAAATTGCCATTGCGCGACGGCCCGGAGCGCGCATTCATCCAGCCCAAAGCCGAGCGGGCTGACGACGGTCAGTTTTGTTGGGGCGCCTGTGGCGTCGATTGTGGCCTCTACCAACACGGTCCCTTGGACTGTGGCAAGGCGCGCCGGGCGAGTGTATTCGGGTTCGACTTTGTGTACAATTTTCGGCGGGCTGGAGAGGGCATCGGCCGCTAACGCGGCCTGCATCGTCCACAGAGCGCACAATGCTGAGCGGGCAGCCCGCGCAGCGCGTTGTGTGCGATGGAAAGATGCCCGTGCCATGATCCGTGTTTATTATGCATCGGAATCTTGTCATGCGCTATCGGGTGTTCGCACCCACAGCTCCGAGGCCAGCCATCCAAACCACGAACGCTCCTCGCGTTCCAGGCGGAACCCGTGGCGGGCAAGCAGTCCATGGTGATCCACCAGCCGCGATGTTTTGAGCCCTGTCGTCACCTGAAAGAAGAAATACAGACCTCTCAGCAAAAGTTCCGCCCAGCGAACCGGCCGGAATTCGGAAACCAGCCATCGCGCGTCGGGCAGGGCTGCGCGTGAAACTCGCTCCACCAGGTTGGAAGCGTCGCCCTCGTTGAAGCAATCGAGGAAAAAATGAGTCACGATCAGATCGAACGTAGCGTGCCCGAGCGGAACGCGCCGGACATCGGCGAGCTGATAATGGATGCGGTTGTCTCCGGCCCTTCTTCGCGCGAGATCGAGCATTCGCGCGCTGGAATCGATGTAATGTATTCGAGTCTTCCGCCCGGCGTGGTGACGCGCCAAGCGCGCGAGAAACCGGCCATCGCCGCCGCCGAGGATCAGCGCGCTGCTTGCGTGCGCGACGTTCGGCAGATACCGGAACCGGCGGCGCTCCAGGGCGCGGCCGAAACTCAAGTATTCAAGCCATCGGTAGCAGCCGGCGATCGGATCGCAGTTCAAATCCGCATCACCTCAGATCCTCATGCCGGCAATCGGCAGAACGAAAATCGGGCTTAACAACGCGGCGTCCGCCAGCACGCGGAGGACATCGGGCGAAATACGCAGTCGCCGCGAATCCAGCAGCATGAACGCAAGAGCGCTGGCGAGTTCGGCGCCGCACAGAACCGGGAGATGACGGCGCAAAAGCAGGACGGCGGCCAAGCCCACGCACGCCGCCGCGATTCCGACGGGGAAGCGGCCCCCGCCGTTTTCCCATTGCTCAATTGCGGTGCAATTGATCCAGCAGAGGCACGAGAACAAAAAGACGGCGAGCAGCTCCGGGAAATTTAGAAGATCGCTCCAAGCCACGGCGGAAGCGCCAAGGGCGAACAGAATCGCCACCAGCGCCTCTTTCCGCCAGCCGCTGAGGACTTGCTTCGGCGCGGCGTGAACCGCCATGAGGTATGCGCCCACCATGCAGAGCAGCAGAAGACCGCGTTCGAACAGTAGAGGCGGCAAAGCCAACCAGGAAAAGCATGCGGCGGCGGCAAACACTCCGCCCCACACCGGCAGCACCACCCTCCAATGACGGCGGTAGAATTGATGCCGCGGCAGCTTGCCCGCGCCGCGCCATACATCCAGCATTCGATCGGCGCTGTAGATGAGCCATACCGCCGCCACAAGCAGCGCCGCCGCGGCGATGCCCGCGGGAATGCCGAAGCAGCGCGCGAAAAGAATCTGCCAGAGCACCGCTACCAGCGGCGCGTCAAGGCTCAGTAGATTAGGCCAAAGCCAAAAACTGCGGCGCAAATTCCATTATGCGATCTGGCTCCAGAGCCGGATCACGCGGGTTTCGCGCTCCCATCCCAGCACGCTTAGCGATCCGGGAGCCAAAGCCAAAACCTGGCCGCAAACCGGCGGGCGATCCACCCACCGCGCTGCTAGCACCCTCAGCATATGGCCGTGGCCGAATAGAGCCACATCGCCGTCGGCCTGGAGCGCGCGCCCCAGCACGCGCTCGGCCCGTGCGCTCACCTGCTCGATAGTTTCCCCACCCTTCGGCGGAGCCGTCCAGATGGTCCACCCGGGAACGGTTTGCCGGATTTGTGCGGTCGTGAGACCTTCGTATTCGCCGTAGTCCCATTCCTTGAGATCGTTGGAGATTTCGGGGGTCAAGCCGGCCAGGCGGCACGTCTCCCGCGCCCTTTGCATGGGGCTCGATAGCACCAGCGCGAATTTCCGGCCGTCCAGAAGCTTTCCCAGGCATCGCGCGTGCCGTTCGCCTTCCGGCGTGAGAGCGAGATCGGTGCGCGAGGTGTGTTGGCCCGAGCGAGTCCATTCGGTATCGCCATGTCTGATCAACCAGATCTCATGCGTCATTGCCCTCGGCATCCTCCCTTAAGATAGAGGATTCCATGCCCGCCGCGTGCCCGCTGATCGAATTCGAGCGCGTCTCGGTGATGCGCGGCTCGACGCTCGCCCTGGACGACATTTCTCTGCGCATCGGCGCGGGCGAGCACGTGGCCATCATCGGGCCCAATGGCTGCGGCAAATCGACCTTCATCAAAGCGATCACGCGCGAGTGTTATCCGCTGTCGCGCGAAGGATCGCGGCTCAACATTCTGGGGCAGGACCATTGGGACGTGTTCGAGCTGCGAACGCTGCTTGGAATCGTGTCCAGCGATCTGATGGCCTACTGCACGCGCGATCTGTCGGGCCTGGATCTGGTGCTCTCCGGCTTCTTTTCGAGCATCGGAATCTGGCCGCATCACCACGTGACGAACGCGATGCGGGAACGCGCCGAACGCGCGCTGGACCAGCTTGAGGTGCCGCACCTCGCCGGGCGCTCCACGGACGAGATGTCGTCGGGCGAAGCGCGGAGGGTGCTGCTTGCGCGCGCGCTGGTCCACGAACCTCGCGCGTTGATCCTCGACGAGCCGAGCACGGCCCTGGACTTATTCGCGCAGCACGAGCTGCGGCGGATTCTCCGTAAGCTCGCGCAATCCGGCATCGGAATCGTCATGGTGACGCATCACCTTTCCGATCTGATCCCTGAGATCGGCCGCGTGATTCTGATGCGGCGCGGCCGGGTGGCCTTCGATGGGGCGAAGCACGAAGTCCTCACCATGGAACGCCTTTCGGAATTGTTCGGCTTGCCCGTGGACTTGGCGGAGCGCGACGGATACTACAATTTGTGGTAACCGCATTCGTCAGGGACGAGCGGGCTGGCAACTGGGAACAGGTCCGAAGAGTTAACGAAGCCGCTTTCGGGCGCTCCGATGAGGCTGATTTGGTCGATAATTTACGAGCAAGCGGAGACGTTCTGCTTTCGCTCGTAGCGGAGTCGGAGGACCTTGTCGTGGGTCACATTCTGTTCAGTCGAATGGCGATAGAGACGGCGCATGGAAATGTAGGCGCAGTTGCATTGGCGCCTTTGGCCGTTCTGCCGGACCATCAGCGGCGCGGGATCGGCAGTCGATTGATCCTTTGCGGGCTGGACCGCCTCAGCGACTGTGGCGAGCGCATCGTCATCGTGCTCGGACACGAACATTACTATCCCCGGTTCGGCTTTTCCCCCAGGAAAGCGTGCGATTTGGCAAGCCCATTCCCTCCTGAGGCATTCATGGCGCTGGAATTGGCCCCTAGCGCATTAGACGGAGTTCGAGGCAAGGTGCGTTATCCCGTGGCGTTCGGGCTTTGATCGCGCCGAAGTCGGCGCTAACCCTTGCTAGAATCGTTCCTTGCCAATTCCCAAGGTGACTGTCGCCGTGCCTACTTTGGCCGCGGACGATGCCTTGGCGGAGTGTTTACGCTCGTTGGAATCTCAGAGCCTGGCCGATTTCGAAGTGGTGGTCATCGACAATAGCGCGGCGAATCTGGCGTCTTTGCAATGCGAGCGCGTGCGCGTGATTTCCAACAATCGAAATATCGGTTTCGGCGCGGCGATAAATCAAGCCTTCCACGCTTCTCAGGCCCCATATTTGGCGGTCTTGAATGATGATGCCGTAGCCGACCCCCATTGGCTGGAGTCGCTGGTCGCATGCGCGTCCGCCAATCCGCGAGCGGGAATGTTCGCGAGCCAGGTCCGCATGGGGCCGCGGCTCGATTCGGCGGGCATGCTGATCGCGGCCGATGGATCGAGCAAGCAGCGCGGCCATGGCGAGCCGCCGGAGAGTTTTGGCGCGGCTGCCGAAGCGTTGTTTCCTAGCGGCTCGGCCGCCATGTACGGGCGCGAGATGCTCGAACAGATCGGGCTGTTCGACGAATCTTTCTTTCTCTATTGCGAAGACACGGATCTCGGGCTGCGCGCCCGCTGGGCCGGCTGGGAGTGCCGTTACGTTCCGGACGCTGTGGTGGAGCATCGCTACTCGCACTCCGCTGGCGCGGCCTCGCCGCTGAAAGCCTATTATGTGGAGCGGAACCGGCTCTACGCGATCGTCAAAAACTTTCCGTCGCGTCTTCTCTGGCGCGCATTATTTGCGTCGGCTTCGCGTTACTGCTGGCATCTGATTTCATTGGCGGAAGGACGCGGAAAGGCGGCTGAGTTCCGGCGCGAAGGGCGCTCCCCCGCCTGGCTGCCATTGCTGGTTCTTCGCGCGCACGCCGCGGCGCTGGTTCGCCTGCCGCGGTTGTTTCGGGAGCGCAGGCGGATCGCCGCATCGCGCCGGATCGCGCCGGAAGAGTTCCAGCGCCTGCTCGGGCGGCATCGAATCTCCTTACGGCAGGTAGCGGCGCTGTGAACGAGCTGCTGATCCTGATCCCGGCATTTAACGAAGAGGGCGCGGTCGGCGATGTCGTCCGCGAGGTTCACGCAGTAATGCCGGACGCGCCCGTGCTGGTGGTGGACGATAGCTCGGCGGACGGCACGGTGCTTCGCGCCCGTGAGGCGGGCGCGCGCGTGCTCGAGCTGCCCCATCATTTGGGCTTGGGCGGCTGCGTCCAGGCCGGCTATCGCTTGGCTTACGAGCTAGGGTACGAGTATGTGATCCGCGTAGACGGCGATGGCCAGCACGATCCTCGCGATATCCCAACCATCTTTGAGGCGCTTCGGGAGGAAGGCTGCGAAATGGTGATCGGATCGCGATATCTGAACGGCAAAGGACCGAATTTTGGAATCATGCGGGCGGCGGGCATCACGTTTTTCCGAGCTGTGCTGCGGCCGATTCTGGGCAAAGAGGTTCACGATCCCACGTCCGGTTTTGTGGGCGTGAATCGCACCGCGCTGGCCGTTTTTTCCCGCAGCTTTCCCTTGGAATATCCGGAAATCGAAGCGCTGGTGGTGCTTCAGCGGCGGCGTTTCCGTTTCGTGGAGGTCCCCTGCCACATGCGTCCGCGGCAAGCGGGCCGCAGCACCATTACCGCCGTCAAGTCGCTTTATTACATCATGCACGTGCTGCTGGGCGTGTTCGTCAATGTGCTGAAGTTTGAAAGACGGAGAAAATGAAATATGGCTCGTTTGCTGACCGCGCTGAGCGTTTTCAGTCTCGCCATGATTGTGGGCGTGCTCGCCTCGGTGCGCCGGGCCCACATTCGCGTCGAGTACTCAGTGAGCTGGCTGCTGGCGGCGGTGGTGCTGCTGGCCCTATCCGTGTCGGACGTTCCGCTGCGGCGGATTGGCGGGTTTCTGGGCGTTTCCGACGCTCCGGCGGCGCTGCTGATCGTGGCGGGCTGCATTTTCGTTGTGGTGTTGTATCGCTCCTCGCTGCGCATTTCGGATCTAAAGGACTCGAACATCGCCCTGGCGCAACGGGTGGCGATTTTGGAATACCGGCTAGAAAGTCTTCATGAAAAAGTCAAAACGGCCGCGGCAGGCTGAAGCTTCATCGACGGCTGCGATTCAAGCGGCGCCGCGAAAATTTGTGTGGTGGCCGTGGGCCGCCGCGCTCGCGGCCGTGTTTGCCGCTTTTGAGGCGTACGCGCCGGCGCTCAACGGCGCTTTCGTTTTGGACGACCGTTACCTGCCGTTCTTCAATCCCAGTCTCCAGCATCTGCCGCTGTGGAGCTGGATCTCGACCGTGCGCCCGATGCTCATGCTCAGCTTTTGGATAAATTACGCAAACAGCGGCGAACAGCCATTCGCCTACCACGCGACTAACGTCCTGTTGCACTTCTTCAATTCGGTCCTGGTGGCATTCATCGCCATGCGCCTTCTGGAGCTGGCGGGCGTGAAAGAAGGCCGCTCAAAGCCCACTCTTGGGATCTTTGCCGGGGCGCTGTTCCTGCTTCACCCGATGCAAACGGAATCGGTCGCCTATGTCGCCAGCCGGTCGGAAGTTCTGAGCGTGTTTTTCTACTATGGCTCCTATTGCGTGTTCCTGTACCGGCGAACCGGGCGGATTACGATATGGCGCGCGCTGGCGGTCGCCGCGCTGTTCGGCGCCGCCGCGAGCACCAAGGAACACACGCTCACGTTGCCGATCCTCCTGTTGTTGACCGATCTCTACTGGATCAAGGGCGGCGTCCGCGCCAACGCTCTGCTCTACAGCTTGCTGGCGGTGGCGGGCGTGGCCGGCGGAGTGGGGGTATGGCGGGTCCTGCGCGCCGCGAACACAGCCGGCTTTCATGTGCCGGGACTGACTCCGCTGGACTATTTATACACGCAAGGCCGCGTGTTCTGGATGTATCTACGCTTGCTCGTTCTGCCATTCGGCCAAAATGCGGACCCCGACATTGCCATTTCACGGACGCCGCTCGATCATGGCGCCATCTTCGGATTGCTCGCGATTGTGGCCCTAGCCTTTGCCGCCTGGCTGTTCCGCAAGCGTTGGCCGCTGGCCTGCTTCGGCGTTTTCGTTTTTATTTTGCTGCTCGCGCCTACCTCGTCTATCGTTCCGATTCAAGACCCGCTGGCGGAGCGGCGCGTCTATCTTCCGTTCCTGGGGTTCACGCTGATCTGTCTGGAATTCTTGCGCCGAAGGCCATTGCGGCAGCGCGCGATGATCGAGGCGCCGGTGCTGCTCGCCCTTTTTATCCTGACGTATCAAAGAAGCGCCGTTTGGGGAACGCCGCTGACGCTTTGGCAGGACGCCACGAACAAGTCGCCGCTGAAGGTGCGTCCGCGTTTCCAGCTCGCCTTTGCTTATTACGAGCAGCAGGACTACGTTAAAGCGACGGAGAATTTTGAGGCTGCGTCCCGGCTTGCGCCTCCGGACTATTCGCTGTTAGTCGATTGGGCCTATTCGCTTGATCGCGCTGGCCAGCCCCGGGAAGCCATCGAGAAATTGCGCGAGGCAACAATGAAAGAAACCGACCCTCACGCCTGGGCGCTGCTCGGCATGGTCTACGGCGAGCAGCACAACGTGGCCGAGGCGATGAATTCGCTCCAGCGCGCGCAGAGTCTGAATCCCAATTACGTCATGACGTACGCCGTTCGCGGAAACGTGTACGAATCGATCGGCGATTTCGCAAACGCCAGGGCGCAGTATCAACGGGCCGTCGATTTGGATCCCAATAACGAGCCGGTTCGCGAAGCGCTGGGCCGCGTGCTAAACCGTTGACCGATGGCGCGCATCGGCGTAAACGCGCTGTATCTGATTCCGGGCGGCGTGGGCGGCACCGAGATTTATCTGCGCGAGCTGCTCGCGGCGCTGGCCGGCATCGATTCCGGGAACGAATATTTCGTCTTCACGAATCTGGAAACAGGCGCGGATTTGGTTCCTCGTCAGGCGAATTTCATTTGGAAGCCGCAAGCGGTGCGCGCGACCTTCCGTCCAGGCAGAATTCTCTGGGAGCAGATCGCCCTGCCGCTGGAAGCCGCCCGCTACCGCCTGGATGCGATGCTGAATCCCGGCTTTACGGCGCCGCTATTCACGACTTGCCGCCAGGCGACCACGTTTCACGATCTGCAACATAAGCGCCACCCTGAATACTTCCGCTGGTTCGATTTGCCATTCTGGCGATTCCTGCTCTGGGCCTCCGCGCGCAAATCGCGGTGCATCATTGCTCCTTCCGGAAACACGCGCGCCGATCTGGTGTATTACTATGGCGTGTCGCGAGATCGGATCGCCGTGATCCCTCACGGCGTAAGCCCGGATTTCTTCGATCTGAAACGGACGGAGCCGGACCCGGACCCTTTTCTTCTCTGCGTCTCAACTCTGCATCCTCACAAAAATATCGAGCGCCTGATCCGCGCCTACGCGCGCCAACCCCGCGCCCAGCGGCTGATTCTTGCTGGAATGCGCGGCTTTCATACCCGGCCCGTGGAAAAGTTGATTGCGGATTTGAATCTGCGCGAGTGTGTTGAAATCACAGGCTGGCTCGCCAGGGACAAACTTCTCGCGCTGTATGACCGCGCTTGGGCATGCGTCTACCCTTCCTCGTTCGAGGGCTTTGGAATGCCCGCCCTGGAGGCGCTGGCGGCTGGAATTCCGTTGGCTTGCTCCGATATCCCTCCACTTCGTGAAGTGGCGGGCGGGGCGGCGCTGTTCTTCGATCCGTTGGACGAGGACGCAATCGCATCGGCGGTGGATCGCATCGCGGGCGACGAAGCGCTGCGATGCAAGCTGGCGCACGAGGGACGCGAGCGGGCTCGTTCGTTTACCTGGAAGCGCGCGGCGGAGATGACTTTGAATACGCTGTTGGACCCGGCGTAATTTACGGTTTCATCAAGCGAAAGACGAACCATCCCAGCGCGGCGGCCAAGACCAGCGCCGCCGCCGGAATCCGCCAATCTTTCGGCAACCGGATGGCTCCTGCGGCGAGCGGAGCGATCGCGATGGCCTGCGCCGCCGTGCCTCCCGCCTGATAAATCGGCGGGAACGCGGCCATGGACAGCCCGTGGAACAATCCCAGCACAGCCACGACCAGCCAGCGCAGCCGCCCCTCCGGCAGCAGAAGAATCTCCACCGCTAGGTACGCGACCGTCAGCGCCAGCGCAGCTTCGAAGAATCGCGCGGAAAACGCAACCGGAATCCGCGATCCAATGGGCCGCGCCAGCCATTCACTTCCCAAAAAGACCGCCGCTAGCACGATCGCTTCGTTCCGGCTTCGTGCAGCGAGCGCGAGCGCCACCAGGAACAATAGTCCCGCCGCATTCTGAAACGTCCTCTTCACTGCGCGCGACGATTCGCGCACGACTACCTCCGCGCGCGATGGCGGATGAAAACGCGCCTCGCCTTCGGTGAACGTACGGTCGAAGACCAGTTGGTCGGTGTTGGGGCCTTGGACCGCCGTAAGCAGATGCACGTGATTGGGTACGGTCACCTGAAACAAAGTGCACTCCACGTCAAGGGCGTTGGGATGAAGACCTGGAAATTCGTACTCGGCCCGGCAGATGTATGTGCCGTCTTCCTCGTGGCATGAGGAGCGCGTGCGATGGCCGTCCGCGAAGCGGATATGGTCGAGGAGGTCTTTCTCGGGGTTGGCGGCGTGCGACGCTTCGTATGCCGGAATCCGGAGTTCGTAGACGGCCGTGGGCCCATCCATGCGAAGCTCGCCCGTGCTCATGCTGACCACATGGGCGTAGAGCGCGGGCGCAAGCGGCAACAACCAGGCGCCTCTAAACCACATACGGCGACCTTCTCATTCTCGCAAGCACCACCCTTACAGCCGCGATCATCGGCACGGAGAAGAACATCCCGGGTATGCCCGCCAATTGCTCTCCGGCAAGCAGGCCAAACAGGATAAGCAGAGGGGGCACTTCGACTCCTGCGCTCATCAGGTACGGATTCAGGACGTAATCCTGAAAGATGCGATAAAGGCCGAGGAAGATCGCCAGAAACAGCAGGTGGGAATAACCGCTGAGCCAGGCCACCATGAGAATCGTGAGCGCGGCGACCAGGGGACCGAGGACGGGGATCACCTCCAGCGCCGCCGCGAATCCGGCCAGCAGGACGGCGTACGGCGCGGCGAGCGCGGAAAGCGCGATCGAGAACGACGTGAACGTGGCCAGGGACAGGAAAATCAGCGCGCGCACATATTGCGAAAGAACGACGTGCAGCTCACGCAGAATTCCGTCCACCAGGGGGCGCCTGCCTTCCGGGAACAGCTCCACGATGGCGAGCCGGATCTCCCGCCCGTTCCGTAGAAATAGAAAACTCAAAATGGGAATCAGGATGATGAGCAAAAGACCGTTGATGCCGATGATGATCTGCTTTCCCGCTTGACCAAGAGTGGGAAGAAGGTTCGACCCCAATTGCTGCAGCCGCTCATTCAAAAATTGACTCACCGAAGCGCGCGCCGGTTCGAGCCAGTAAGGTAGTGGAAGGCGATCGAGCGGGTTGGATTTCAGCGCCTCCGGAAGCTTGACGGCCAGGGCGGCTGCCTGCTCGATGATTTTCGAGCCTAGAAAGAAGGCTACCGATACGAGGCCGCCAATGAAGGCGAGATAGACGATCGCCAACGAGAGCGTTCGATTAATGCGAACGGGGAAGAATCGCTCCACCAGGTCCACGAGGGGAGACAGCAGATGGGCAAGAAACAAGGCCAGGGCGAACACGATCAGCGTCCGTCCGATTTCGTAAAACAATATGAGCACGATCGCAATAAGGAAAAAAGTCCAGGCGATCTGAAGGGCGCGCCGGTCGATTCCGAGCATTGTCAATTTAGAATAGCCAGACCGTGCGCCGCTTACGCTTGCGAGTCGTTGTTTTCGCCGCTTCGGGCAGGCCTAGAGCTTGCCTGGTTCCTCGGTCGGAAAAGTCCAGGTCGCCGGATTGGGGGGAGGTTTGAATTCGTCCGTGCTGAACACGCGCAACTCTTCATCGGGCCCCGCGATCTTCAAAACCAGGGCAACTTCAAAGCGAGGGCCTTGAAAATAAGGCACGCGGAGCCTGTGAATTCCGCCCGCGAGCTCGACGCTCGTTTCCACCGTCTCGGCGGAATGAATTCCGTCGTTGTCGGCAACGAGCTCGTCGTCGATGTAAAGCTGCGCTCCGTCGTCTGAGGTTAGCCTAAAGCGGTAGAGTCCGGGTTTCTGGATCCAGAACTTCCCCGTGTAGTCGATGGCAAACCACTCGAATCGCTTGGTCACGCCCGGAAACCCAACGTCGAAACGTCGAAGAGGCACATTGAGCGATGTCGTGTAGATGGTTCCCTCGGGCTTCAACTTGGTGAAGTCGGGAAGCTTGGCCGTATCGCGGGGGATGTGGTAAACCGCGCCGCTTAAGCCGGAGGGAATCACCACCGTGGTTCCGAAAGTGACGACCGGCTCGTCCTGGGAAAAAGCCACGGGCGCAAGCCACGCTGCGAACGCAATCAAGCAGGCCACGGAGAGCTTCATGAATGCTCCTGGGCAAACTTCTATCGCACGTCTTTTATCATCTCACGGGGATCCTGGCTGGGGAATAGGCAGGTTGACCCAGGGTGCGCGACATCAAAGTGGGGCTTTTGTTCGTTGCTTTTTGGGGTGCCTGTAACCGAGCGTATGTGATACGCTCGGTAATGGAGGCACCCCATGCCATCTCTAGCCGAGTTGGAGCAGCAGCGAGCCGCCCTGCTCCAGCAGATCTGCGATCTGGGAGATTTCCGCGCAGGCTCGATCACCGGGACCGGCGGGCGGTGCGGGAATCGGAATTGCCATTGTCATCGCCCGAAAGATCCGGGCCACCACCTTCATCCACGGCTGACCTATAAGAAGAATCGTAAGACGGTCACGGAGAGCTTTTCCAGTGCCGGCGCGCAGCGCAAAGCGGAACGCGAGATCGAGGCGTTTCGCCAATGGCAACAGCTCAGCCGCGCCCTGGTGGAGATCAATGAGCGGATTTGCCGGGCGCGCTCGGTCGAGGAGACTTTGACGCCGCAGGAAAAAAAACGGCGCAGGCGGTCCACCGGGAAGTCGCCCGGGAGGTAGACCGGGTTTTACGCATCGTGTTCCAGGAGTGGCGCAGGACGGGACGCCCAGCCCTGGAGTCCATGGAACTGGCGGTGCGTTCGGGCCTGCATGACGCCGGGGCCGCGGCGTTGACCCAGTTGTTGCAGTTGGAGACTCCGTGCGAGGATCGGCGAAGCGTGGCTTGCTCCTGCGGCAAGCAGGCGCATTATCGGGAACTGCGCTCCAAGACCATTTTGACTGCGGTCGGCGAAGTGACCGTCTCGCGCCCCTATTACCTGTGCCCGCACTGTCATCAAGGCCAATGCCCCGCCGATGCCGAACTGGACGTCGAGAACACTGAGTTCTCTCCAGGAGTGCGACGGATGCACGCTCTCGTCGGCCAGCAAGCGCCGTTCGAGCAAGGCCGCGAACAGATGAAGGTGTTGGCTGGCCTAGAAGTAACAACTAAAGCCGTGGAGCGCGTGGCGGAAGCGATCGGCGAGGACATCGCCGCGCACGAGCAGCGGGAGATCCAAAAGGCCGTGCAACTGGACCTGCCCATGGTGCTGGGCCAGCCCGTTCCCATCCTGTACGTGCAGATGGACGGGACCGGAGTGCCGGTGGTGAAGAAGGAAACCGAGGGGCGCAAGGGCAAGCGGGCCGGGCAACCAGCACATACGCGCGAGGCCAAGCTGGGCTGCGTATTCACGCAAACCAAATGGGATGAGGAGGGTTACCCTATTCGCGATCCCGATTCCACCACTTATACCGGTGCCATGGAAAGCGCCGAGGAGTTCGGCCGGAGGCTGTACGTGGAAGCGTGGAAACGCGGCTGGAGCCGCGCGCAAAACAAGGTGGTGATAGGGGACGGCGCCGAGTGGATCTGGAATCTGGCCCAGGAACATTTTCCGAGCGCGATTCAGATCGTCGATCTATATCATGCTCGCCAGCACCTA